>NZ_JABBGJ010000040.1 GCF_012927345.1 Paraburkholderia polaris | reverse complement strand
ACTAGTGTGAGACTTGATACTTTCGCTTCCAGCAGACCCCGAAGAGTCCACTGCGCGTCGCGCATCAAGCGCCCACACTTATCGGCTGTTAATTTTTAAAGATCGATTACGCATTCACCACCCAAACCGCACCGCGCGCTGCAGGCATCAACCGCCCACCTCGCAACCACCCGGTACCGCTTCGTTCTGCGTCGCTGCATCAGCAGCAGAGAAACGAGATTATGAAGAACTTTCGCTACGTCGTCAACAGGTTTTTCTAACTTTCTCAACCCGCTCACTTCGCTGAAAGCCTTGCCACTACTGGCTCTCCCGCCTCCCGTGCCCCGGTGTCCGAAGCACGAAAGAGCGAGATTCTAGCGAGCCGAACCGCGCCTTGCAAGCGCTATCTGGAATTTATTTCAAGGCGCCTTTTCTATGCGCCCCGACTCATCGGCAACCGGCACTTCCACGTCGGATGCCAGAGCGCGCGCTGCCGGGGCGCCGATCGTCCAATCGTGCAGCACGGTATAGGCAACCGCCAGCAAAGTTGGGCCAATGAAAACACCAAGGAAGCCGAAAGCAAACGCACCGCCCAGGATGCCCAGCATCACCAGGATCAACGGCATGTCACTACTCTTGCCGATCAGGATCGGCTTGATGACGTTGTCGGACATGCCGACGACCAACACGCCCCACACAACCAGAAAGATTGCCCAACCCGTTGCGCCGCCGTGATACAGCCAGATCGCCGCAGGCAGCCAGACGACAACCGGGCCGCCCGGTATAACTGACAGGAAGAACGTCGCTAGCCCAAGCAGCGCCGGCGCCGGGACGCCCGCAATCCAGCAACCGAAGCCGGCAAGAATGCCTTGCACAAGCGCCGTGCCGAGAATTCCGTAGACCACCCCCTTCACCGTGCTGCCCGCCAGCGTCAGCAAGTAGTCGGCGCGTTCGCCGGCGATGCGCCGCATGCCCGCCCTCAGCCAGGCCGCCGCGCCCTCCCCTCCGGTATAAAAGAAGAACGCGAGCACGATACTCAGCGCCAACAATCCCAGGCCGTGCGTAACAGCGATCCCAGCCGCCAGAATCCACTTGCCGGCCGGCGCCGCAAGCGCACGCATTTGCGCGATCAGTTCGGAGTTGCTACTCGTTACATTCGCCCAAAACGTCTCGATGTTCGAACCAATCAACGGGATTCGCCCCACCCACGGCGGCAAATCCGGCAAGCCAGCCTCGAAGAGTCTCTGTACCAACGCGACGATGTCGTGAACGTGCGCACCGAAAGCAAAGCCCGCATAGACGAACGGGCCAAGCACCACAACCAGAATGATGAGCACGATCAACGTCGCGGCCAGCTTCCGCCGCCCCCCCACTGCCGTAGTAAGCCGCCGGTACAAGCCCCACGAGCTATAACTTAGGATGGCGCCCCACAGCAGCGCGGTCGTAAAAGGCGCAAGCACCAGCAGGGAGCCACCCACCAATATGATCAACGCGAACACTGCGGCGAGACGTTCAATCAGTTGGTCCGATTTCACTATGAATCTCCTGTTGTGCCAGACCACAGCGACGAATAGACATACGCTTGCCAGGCGCCCACTGAAGGCAGTCAGTATAGAAGCGAGTCATGCCCCCGGGCATGTCTTATATCATCCGGCCAGGACGCTACGCAACGCATGTGACGGCACCCGCAACAGGCTTATTTTTTAATGCGGAAACGTCCCAATCCATCCCGCATAGTCAGCCAAATAATATGGCGGCATAGAAAGACTAGAATATAAGGTTCTGCACCCCCCAATTTCCGGATTTATGCGCTCGCGAATCGCCAAACGTCTCCCCCCCGATGCCGACAAACTTGTCGGTCTTTCGCTCGCGCTTTTCGCGTCAGGCAGCCGCACCGAAGACCGCTTCTGGGAAGCGAAGCTCGATGCGCTGCTGGCCAAGATCGTCCGCAACGCCAACCAGACAACGCTGGACGCCGCGCTCGATCATCTGCAGCAGAATCATCCTGATGCTTACGGTGCACTCGCCGACATGGCGGAAACGCACAGCGAGTCGTTCATCGTCGAACATGAAGGCGTGCCTTATGAAGCGCTGCTGATTGCCGCGCCGGTGCTGGCCTGGACTCGCTACATGATTCCTTCCGGCCCGCTCAAAGCGGACGCGGCCGACGCGCTGCGCGCGCACCTGCAGGCGCACGTGCTCGCGGCCAACACGCGTGTCGCCATGGTGCCGTTCCTTTACAGCATCGACCAACTGCCGCGTCACCACGTCGAAACCTGGCGCATTGCCCAGCAACTTGCTCAAACAGCGATGGCTGGCGGCAACGTCAAACTCAATTTTGGCGAACTGCCGGAAACTTCACCAATCCTGGCCGACCCGCGCTTTCTGCTTGCTGTGGTCGCGGCGCCGGTGGGCGAACCGGCGTTTCGCTGGCAGGAAGAAGAGAATGGCAGCCGGATCGAGCGCGGCCAATGCCTCGAACAATGGGCAACGCAAGGCGGCGCCAATCTGTCGCTGGTGCTGCCCGGATGTGAATTCGAGTGCCTGCTGCCGGATGCCTATTATTCAGCCTGCCGCGACGCCGACGAAAGCGTGCGCCCTCACACGGTACGTACCGCCGTGCGTTATCTGTTCGACACAATCGGCGCGGCGCCACAGGAGTTGCGCGCGGTTGTCGCCGGCTTCGGCGAGCGCCGTATTGACGAATACCGCGTCGGCTTCACGCGCCGGGGCAGCAATGACGTGATCTACGGCGTCGTGTGGCCACTTTACGGCCGCGAGAACGGCGAGCCCGGCATCGATGAAGAACCGCAAGAAACCGCTGCGTCAGACGACCCGCTAGAAGAAATCGTCGCATTGCTCAAGGAAACCGGCGTGACAGACGTGCGCCGCCACGCGGGCCGCTTCGAGCCGGAATATTGTGATGACTGCGGTGTCCCGCTCTATGCGGACCCGCTCGGCGAAATCGTCCACGCCGAAATGCCGGAGGACGCGGAGCCCGCGCAACCCCATTTCCACTGACCCACCGGTGCCGGCGTCATTGCGCCGTGCCGTCGACATCAGAAAGCCCCGCCGCGCGCGGGGTTTTTTTACGTCATTCCTCCTATGCCTTTTGGACAGGCGGTCAAAATGGAAGGAATTTGTCATCATAGTGCCGGTGGCGCATCGTAATTCGCCCGGCAACCTCGCCGGTCCGCACGCATCGCGCCACCTCGCCCGATTCATCTGGAGACATGGCATGCGATTCTCAATACTCAACTCAGACGCGGAACGACGCGATGGACTCAAAGCACTGCTGCGGCAAATCGACCGACTAGCGCGCTTTAACGAAGCACAGGATTGGCGTCAGGTTGAACGTACGCTCAAGCGCCTGCGGCCCGACCTGCTCGTGATCGATTGGCAGGACTGGATGTCGGTTGAAGATACCCGTCATCTGCTCAGCCATTACCCGGACCTGCGTATTGCAGTGCTGACCGACGAGGTCTCTCCAACTGCCGTGCGAGACCTCATGGACGAAGGTGTGCTCGGCGTGGTTCCGCGCGAAACCGACCCGTGCCTGATCGTGCGCGCTTTCGAGATGGTTCTGCTGGGCGGTCACTATGTGCCGCCCGGCGCGTTGGCGCTCAACCCTCCGCTACCGCCGGACGCCACCATCCGGCTGTTCGACGAGAAGAGTCCGCCACCGCGCCGGACCAAACTTTCCAACGGCCTGTCGCCCCGACAGGAGCAGATCATGCGCTGCGTCCACATGGGTAGCACTAACAAGATGATCGCGCGCACGCTCGGCATCAGTGAAGGCACCGTCAAGATCCACCTGACCAGCATATTTCAGCAACTCGGAGCGCCTAATCGTGCCGCCGCGGTCGCGCTCTACAACGGTTGGCTGTCGGCTCATTTGCAGGTACTGCGCAACGATGACGAAGGTCCGGTTCGTCCGGCAATGGGGCAAGCCGGCGTAGTGCCATTGCGGCGCCGCGCGCTGCGGCGCTTCCAGTATCCGTTGCCCGCGAACGACACGGCCGACACGCTGCCAATGGCGGCCGAACCGAGCACGCCATACGGCGATGCAGCCGCCGGGCCGGCGGCGGAACAGGTCACGCAAGGTTCGGCATAGCGTCAGCCGGCGCGCGCGCCAGAATCGGAACGCGCACTTTCTGGCAGCGTTCGCGCCGGCTGGCATGGAATCCGCTCACACCTTTTCTCGTCCAACGAGTAATATGAGATACATGGGTTTCCTCTACACACCGCTTCCGTTCTGGGTCGCTGTCGGTGGCTGGATCGCCACTGCGATAGTGGTCGCGCTCGCGCTGTGGAAAAATCCTTTCAAACGACTTCAGGACGGCACACTCCAGCATGTCTGGCTCGCGATCATCGTCGCGGTGTCAGTGCTGTGGGCGAGCAACGCGTGGCTCGACGACGGCACTGTCATGCATCTGCTCGGCGCCACACTGGTCGTCACACTATTTGATTGGGCGCTGGCGCTGATCGCCATGGCGATAGTCACCGGCCTTGCCGCGGTCGTCTTCGACGCTCCCTGGCAGGGCATCGCGCTGACTTTCCTCGTGTTCGGTGCACTGCCTGTCGGCATCTCGACCTTGATCCAGCGCGCCAGCATCGCCTGGCTGCCGCGTAACCTGTTCATGTTTATCTTCGGCCAGGGTTTTGTCTCACCCGCCATTGCCGTGTCGCTCACGGCGGCCGCGGCACTCGGCGTTCACATCGCACTCGCCGACGGTTCGATGACCGTGGTGCCGGTCGGCTACGCCTTCAGCGTGCTTCTGCTAGCCACCGGCGAGGCCTGGTTCACGGGAATGTCGACGGCATTGATCGCGGTCTATCGCCCGGCGTGGGTTACCACTTATGATGTGCGTCGATATCGATTGGGCGGGCCACGCACCTGACACGGGCGCAGCGTCGAGCACGTATCCGCGACAATCGGCCATCTCGGCACATAAAGCGCCTGAGTCCATGCACCACGACAGGACAAAATATTTGTGTCAGGATTGAACTCATCCCTCTCGCCGGGCATCTTACGTGCCTCATGTCTCATTAGCGTCTAACGAACTAGATGGATCGCCCCAACGTACCGCGCCGATTGCTGCGGTTGGTCGGCCGGTTGGCAACATTTGCAGCGGGTCTCTCGCTCATTTGCACTGCTCCCGCATACGCCGATCAACTCGAACAGCACAACGATCTCGTCAACAAATTTGTCAATGACATGCATGCAGACCCGCTAGTCGCGGACTGCGCCGCTCATGGCAATTTTGTTGCAAGCACATCGACCGCCTTCGACCATGTCGAATTTCCACCCAGCTCCTTCGACAGCGCGCATGCGTCGGTCACACCCTGGAACGATTCGTTCGACGAGGGCAAGCAGCGCGTCAAGGTGGATAACATCGTTACCGTCGAGGGCCTCGGCATCCGCCAGAGCGGCGACGGAGATCCAGCCGATCTCAAATTCCGCTGCGGCTATGTGGGCGCCCAGATGCTGGCGTTCAGCTGGAACGATCCGGTGCCGCCTGCCCGCGCGCATAGCTCCGGTTCTACGGGATCGCGAGCGTCCTCAGGCAAGCATAAGAGCGTGAAGGGCAAGCACTCGGCTAGCGGCAAAACTACGAAGAAAGCGACCGGAAAGTCCACGAAGGCAAGCTCGGGGACATCGTCGCGAGCGACTTCCAGCAAGTCTTCGAGCAAATCGACCGCGAAGAAGTCCCCGGCGAAAAAGACTCAATAACGAGCATGACCCGCGGCCGTTTCAACTGACCCACGCCGCGGGTCATGCCGGCACCCCAAAAAAAACGGGGCACACACTTCCAAAGTGTGTGCCCCGTTTTTTTGTGCAGCGTCCGGTCAGGCGAACGTCTCCACATGCCGCAAAATCGCTTGCAGCATGGCAGCGCCCAGCGACGCGCTACGTTCGCCGTTCCAACCCACCCGCTCGTCCGGCAGATTGGCGTTGTCCTTGAACGGCATCTCTAGCGTCAACGACAGACAGCCGAATTCGTTACCGACGTACTTCGAAGCCAGCTTGAGCGCGTCTTCACGATACTTGCTCGCGGCATAGCCGTACTTGTCCTGGAAGTCCGGACTCGCATGCTTGAATGCTTCGATGAACGCTTTCTGCTCCTCTGCCTGCCGCTCCGTGAAACCCGGCAGCATTTCGGAGCCGGCCACGAACACGTACGGCAGCGCCTCGTCGCCGTGGATATCGAAAAAGAGGTCACAGCCGGTTGCGTGAATTGCGTCCCGCACGGCCAGCACCTCAGGGCTGCGCGCGGCGTCCGGCTCCATCCACTCGCGGTTCAGGTTCGCGCCCGCCGCGTTGGTGCGCAGGTTGCCGTGCACGCTGCCGTCCGGATTCATGTTCGGCACGATGTAGAACACCGCGTGATCGTAGAGCTTGCGCGCCACCGGATCGCCCGCCCAATCGCCCCAGCCCGCGAGACGCTTGACGAGGCCTTCGATGAACCATTCGGCCATCGTCTCGCCAGGATGCTGGCGCGCGATCAACCAGATCTTCTTCTTGGGCGTGTCACCGGTTTGCGGCGTGCCCAGCGTCAGCAGCGACATCGGCCGACCTTCGACGGTCTTGCCCAACTCCGTAAGCGTGGCCTGCGGCATCTGCTGGACCGCGCCGAGAAACTCCGAGTGACGTTCCTCGCTATACGGCTCGAAATACGCGTAGTAGATGCGGTCGAAATCCGGCGTGTGGTCGATCGTCAACACACGGCCGTCGTACGAAGTCGGCACGCGGAACCAATTCACCCGATCATAGCTTGCCACCGCCTGGTAGTCGCGCCAGCCTTCGGCGAATGCGCACGCCGCGGCATTTTCGAAGGTCATCACGCAGCGCTCGCCGGCCGCGCCAGACAATCCGAAATAGAACCACTGCGCGAACTCGGCGTGACTGTCGGGCCGCACGCGCAGACGGATGTTGCCAGCGTCTTCGCAGGCCAGCACTTCGATCGCGCCCGCATCGAAGTTGCTCGTAATCGATAACGTCATGATGTTCTTCCCTGCTTGTGTGCGCCGCAATCGCTTAGTCAGCGATGCGGCGGCGGAATACGTAAGTGGAATCGTTCGAGGCCTCAGCGTTGAACGCGTAGCCTTCGGAGTCGAAGTCCTTCAACTGCTCGGGCTTGTCGAGGCGGTTTTCGACCGCGTATCGCGCCATCAAACCGCGCGCGCGCTTTGCGTGGAAACTGATGATCTTGTAGCGGCCGCCCTTCCAGTCTTCAAACACCGGCGTGACGATCGGCGCGTCAAGCAGCTTGGGCTTGACTGACTTGAAGTACTCACTCGAAGCGCAATTGACCAGCACGCGCGAGGCGGCAGCGTTTTTCTTTAACTGCGCGTTCAAAGCCTGCGTGATCCGCTCGCCCCAGAACGCGTACAGATCCTTGCCGCGCGTATTGGCAAAGCGCGTACCCATTTCGAGGCGGTACGGTTGCAGGAGATCGAGCGGGCGCAGCAATCCGTACAGGCCGGAAAGCACTCGCACGTGATTCTGCGCGTAATCCAGATCAGCCGACGACAACGTCCTGGCGTTGAAGCCTTCGTACACATCGCCGTTGAACGCGAGCACCGCCTGCTTGGCGTTGTGCGTGCCGAAGCTGGGCGACCAATCCGCGTAACGCTGGAAATTGAGGTGTGCGAGTTGATCGGAAATGCTCATCAACGAACCGATCTGCTGCGGCGACAAAAGGCGCAATCCGCCGATCAATTCGGCCGCATCGTCGACGAAATCGGGGATCGTGTGCTTTTTAACGTGAGGAGGGGTTTCGTAGTCAAGCGATTTCGCCGGCGACAGAACGATTATCATAGAGGCTTGCAGGCACGCCGTGCCTGGCAGTCAGAGACGAAAGCCAGATTGTAACGAATGCCCGCTTCCCATGCCGCACACGGCGCTTTGCGCGTCGTCCTCGATTCCAATGTCTGGATCGATATTCTCGTATTCGACGATCCGCACACGCGGCCCATCCGCACCGCGCTCGAAAGCGGCGCGCTGGCCGCGCTGATCGACGCGCGCTGCCTCGCCGAACTCACGTACGTGCTCGACTATCCGCAATTCGTGCATCGCAATGTCGACAAGGCAGCGGCGCTTGCCATCGTCGCACGCTTGGCGCACTTGGTCGAACCCGCTGCACCCGCGGAAGATGCCAGGCCGTTGCCCAAATGCAAAGACCGCGACGACCAGAAATTCCTCGAACTCGCGCACGCCGCGCAGGCCGACTGGCTGGTGTCGAAAGACCGCGCAGTATTGAAACTCGCCAAGCGGATTGCGCGTGACTTCGGTTTCCAGATTGCACAGCCGGCGCCGTTCGTCAGCGCCTGCATGAACGCGGAAAACGAGCCTACGCCCGTATGACCCCTGGCCGGATGGCCAACGTCGGGCCAACTGTGCGCACGTAGCGCCGCGATTCCCTACAATCGGGCTTCGTCCTTTTCGAACGACGCCTTTCGCCAACTCACTCGACCTCGCTACGGACAGCGCCATGAATGCACCGCACGACACGCCCATGAGTCCCTCATTTCCGTCTCGCCTGCCGGACGTCGGCACGACGATTTTTACTGTGATGAGCGCGCTTGCCGCCGAAAAAGGCGCAGTGAACCTCGGCCAGGGCTTTCCCGACTTCGGCTGCGATGCCCGCATTGTCGACGCGGTCACGAACGCAATGCGCGACGGCCACAATCAATACCCACCGATGGCCGGCGCCGCGCCGCTGCGTCAGGCTATCTCGGACAAGATCGCGAACCTGTACGGCCGCCGTTACGACGCCACCAGCGAGATCACCGTGACAGCAGGCGCCACGCAGGCGCTGCTGACCGCGATTCTCTGCACCGTGCATCCGGGCGACGAAGTGATCGTGGTCGAGCCAACCTACGACAGCTATCTCCCGTCGATCGAGCTGGCCGGCGGCAAGCCGGTATTCATCACGCTCGATGCACCCGACTACACGATCCCGTTCGACAAGCTTGCCGCTGCGATCACGCCGAAAACGCGGCTCCTGCTGATCAACACGCCGCACAACCCGACCGGTACGGTCTGGCGCGCGGAAGACATGCGCAAGCTCGAAGAAATCGTGCGTGGCACTAACGTGCTGATTTTGTCGGACGAAGTGTACGAACACATGGTGTACGACGGCGCACCGCACGAAAGCGTTGCGCGCTATCCGGAGCTGGCGCAGCGCAGTTTCGTGGTGTCGAGCTTCGGCAAGACCTATCACGTCACCGGCTGGAAAGTTGGCTACGTAGCCGCACCCGCCGCACTCACCGCCGAATTCCGTAAGGTGCACCAGTTCAACGTGTTCACGGTCAACACGCCGATGCAGGTCGGCCTCGCGGAATATATGAAGGATCCGGCACCCTATCTGGATCTGCCCGCGTTTTATCAAAAGAAGCGCGACTTCTTCCGCGCCGGCCTCGCGAATTCACGCTTCAAGCTGCTGCCTTGCACGGGCACGTACTTTCAGTGCGTCGACTATTCGGCGATCAGCGATCTGCCCGAAGCCGAATTCGCGCAATGGCTGACCGGCGAGATCGGTGTCGCGGCGATTCCGGTGTCGGCGTTCTATCACGAGGCGCATGAATCGGGCGTAGTGCGCTTTTGCTTTGCCAAGCAGGAAACGACACTCGCCACCGCGCTCGACCGGCTGGCGCGGCTCTAGGACGCCCCGCGCGATGCTGCGAACGAACCCACGTTCCTCGCCATCGCGCGCAGCGGCCCACGCGTGCGTTGCACGCCGGATTTCATTTCACCCGCGGCACCGCCGGCCCTCAGGCGGGACGCGAGGCCGCGATATACGCCTTACGATCTTCGGTCACGCGCTGTGCGGCCGGCCGGGCGTTGATCGCCTTCATATAGCTTTTCCAGTCCACGCCGGCCTCGAGCAGCAAGTCGCGGCCGTAGATGGTCTGCGTCGCCATACCGATCAGCGGCAAGCTCACATACCCTGCTGCGTCGGCGACACTGAAACGCTCGCCGCTCAAATACGGCCCGAATTTCGCGATCCGCTTGAAGCCGACGATGTGATGCGCAAGCAGCTTCTCGACACGCCCCTTGGTCGCGTCAGTCACGGTGCCACCGAAGAACGCTTCCTTGTAGAGATTGCGCGCGGTCAGTTCGAGATGCACATCCACGAACGTGATCAACTCGCGCTCCTTGGCCGCTTCCCACGGGTCAGCGGAGAAAATTGCCTTGTCGGGAAACTGCGCGGCAAGGTATTCGACGATGCATTGCGATTCGCACAGATCGCCGTGTTCGGTATGGATATAGGGCACCTTGCCAAGCGGAGAATGCTCGAGCATCGTCTCTTCCTGGCTCGGCAGCACGAACACTTCCTCGAACGGAATGCCGTGTTCGAGAAGCACGAACTTCACCTTGTTGTAATAGTTCGAGAGCGCGAAACCGCACAGCTTGATCATCGGGTGTCTCCTTTCTTCGGGTTGTTTGTGACCGCTCGTCAAAAGCAAAGCGGCGGCCTTCGATCAATCATCCAGTAAATTGCACGATCGTGCTATTCTAAAATAACCATGGAGTCGAGCATCACAATGAACTCTCGCAATTTCAGTATCGAGACCATCGGCATTGTCGGAACCGGTGCAATGGGCCGTGGCATCGCCCAGATTGCCGCGTTGGCGGGCCTCACCGTGCGTCTTTACGACACGAATCCCGCCGCGATCGGCGCCGCGCGCGACTACCTTGCCGAGACTTTCGCCAAATTGACCGCCAAAGGCAAGCTCGACCAGGCCCGCTCGCTCGCCGCGCTGGCAAATGTGAGCGGCGCCCAGGTCATCGGCGATCTGGCCGATTGCGATCTGGTCGTCGAGGCAATCGTCGAAAAGCTCGATGTGAAGCAAGCCCTCTTTCGCGAGCTCGAAACGGTCGTGGGTGGCCGTTGTGTGCTGGCGTCGAACACGTCGTCGTTGTCGATTACTGCGATTGCAGCAGGCTGCACGAATCCGTCACGAGTGGCCGGCTATCACTTCTTCAATCCGGTTCCGTTGATGAAGGTCGTCGAAGTGATCGACGGCCTGCGCAGCGATCCCGCAGTTGGCGACGCGCTGATGGATCTCGCGCGCCGCATGGGGCACACGCCGGTGCGCGCGAAAGATATGCCCGGCTTCATTGTCAATCACGCCGGTCGCGGCATGAATACCGAAGGCCTGCGCGTCGCGGGCGAAGGCGTTGCAAGCTTCGCCGACATCGACCGCATCATGCGCGAGCAGGCGGGCTTTCGCCTCGGGCCGTTCGAACTGCTCGACCTGACCGCGCTCGACGTATCGCATCCGGTGATGGAATCGATCTATCACCAGTTTTATGAAGAACCGCGCTTCACGCCCTCGCCGATCACGGGCACGCGGCTCGCGGGTGGACTGATCGGCCGCAAAACGGGTGAAGGCTTTTACCGCTATGAAAACGGCAAGCAGCAAGTGCCCGCAGAAGCACCCGCGCCGACTGAACTGCCGCAAAGCGTGTGGGTCAGCAAGCGCTATCCACAAGCGCATGCCGCCGTCGTGCAACTCATCGCCAAAGCCGGCGTAAAACTCGACGAAGGCACCACGCCCGCATTGAACTCGCTGATCGTCGTGACACCGTTCGGTCATGACGCGACCACCGCCGCCGTCGACGAAGCACTCGATGCAACTCGCGTTGTCGCTATCGATGCCCTATTCCCGCTGGCCGCCGCGCAGCGCCGCACGCTGATGACGACACCCGCCACCAGCCGCACGGCGCGCGAGACCGCGCACGCACTATTTGCCGCCGAGGGCGTTCCCGTCACCGTGATCCGTGACTCGACAGGCTTCGTCGCGCAACGCGTCGTGGCGACCATCGTCAACATTGGCTGCGACATCGCGCAAAAACAGATCGCGACGCCGGACGATATCGACCTCGCCGTGACGCTAGGCCTCGGTTACCCGCGCGGGCCGCTCGCACTCGGCGACGCACTCGGCGCAAAAACGATCCTCACCATCTTGCGCAATATCCTCAGCGTGCTCGGCGATCCGCGCTATCGTCCGTCGCCGTGGCTTGCACGGCGCGCACAACTTGGCCTGTCGCTGACGCAACGCGACACTACCGACACTCAAACGGAGACCCAACAATGAGCGCCGAACTGCTGACCTCGCGCCCTACCGAAAGCGAATCGACGCTAGTCCTCACGCTATCGAACCCCGGCGCACGCAACGCGCTGCATCCGGACATGTATGCCGCGGGCATCGAAGCGCTCGAATCGGTCGAGCGCGATCCTTCCATACGCGCCGTCGTGATCGCCGGCGCGGATAATTTCTTTTGCGCGGGCGGCAATCTGAACCGCTTGCTGGAAAACCGCGCGAAAGATCCGTCGGTGCAGGCGGAGAGCATCGATCTGCTCGGCGAATGGATTTCGGCGCTGCGTTTGTCGTCGAAGCCGGTGATCGCCGCCGTTGATGGCGCCGCTGCCGGTGCGGGGTTTTCGCTCGCGCTCGCGTGCGATCTGATCGTCGCCGCGGAAGACGCCAAATTTGTGATGTCGTATGCGCGTGTCGGCCTCACGCCGGACGGCGGCGGCTCGTGGTTTCTTGCACAAGCCTTGCCACGTCAGCTGGCGACCGAAGTGCTGATCGAAGGCAAACCAATCGGCGCCACGCGTCTTTTCGATCTCGGCGTCGTCAACAAACTGGCTAAGACCGGCACTGTGCGCGACACCGCTGTCGCCTGGGCCGACGAGCTCGGCAAGATTTCGCCGAATTCGGTCGCGCGTATCAAGGGGCTCATCGGCGCGGCCGGCGCACAGCCGCTCGCTGAACATCTGGTCGCCGAACGCGACAGCTTCGTCGCCTCACTGCACCATCGTGACGGGCTCGAAGGGATTTCCGCGTTCCTCGAAAAACGCGCTCCGCTCTACAAATGAACGCAAGTGAACACCAGTAAACGAAGGGACAATGCCTGACTATCAACTCCCCAAGCGCCGCCGGATCTTCCTGATGCGTCACGGCGACGTGACCTACTTCGACGACTCCGGCCGCGCGATCGATCCTGAAACCGTGCCGTTGAACGCGAACGGTCGCGAGCAGGCAAGCGCGGCAGGCCGCGTGTTCGCCGAGCAGGAAGTCCGGTTCGATCGGGTGATCGTGAGCGGTCTGCCGCGCACGGTCGAAACCGCGCAACGTGTGCTGGCCGAGACCGGTCAGCAGATCGACCTCGACATCGAGCCTGCATGGCAGGAAATTCGCGGTGGCAAGCTCGGCAACATTCCGCCGCAGGATATCGAAGCGGCATTTCTCGGCGTGTTCGACGGGATCGTGCCGGAAAACACGCGCTTTCTCGACGGCGAAACCATCGGCGCGTTGTTCGACCGCGTGTTGCCCGCGGTGGCGGCTTTGCGCGAGGATACGTCATGGGACACAGTGCTGCTGGTGCTGCACGGCGGCGTGAATCGCGCGATTCTGTCGCATGCGCTCACAGCCGGCGGACGCACGTTCTTCGGCCATCTGGCGCAGGCCACCGGTTGCATCAACGCGCTCGACGTCGGTGCCGAACCGCGCGACTGGGTGTTACGCACGATCAACTATTCACCGCCGTCGCCGCTCTATCGCGACGTTCGCAATACCACGATGGAAATGCTCTACGCACAATTCATTCAATACAAGCGTAGCTGAACCCGAACTGGAGGAGACATATGGTGCAAGCCACACAGACCGGCGAACCAGAACACAAACCGGATTATTCGGCCTTCGAGGGCACGCGCCCGGTCAATGAGCGGCAACGCTTCGACAGCGACGCGCTCGCCGCGTGGCTAACCCAGCATGTCGATGGGTTTACCGGACCGCTCACGTTGGAGCAATTCGCGGGTGGCCAGTCCAATCCCACCTTCAAAATCGTCACACCGTCGCGCTCGTATGTGATGCGCGCCAAGCCTGGACCGGCCGCGAAGTTACTGCCCTCAGCGCACGCCGTCGAACGCGAATACCGTGTGATGCATGCGCTTGCCGGCACCGACGCGCCGGTCGCGAACATGCTCGCTTTGTGCGAAGACGAAAGCGTGATCGGCCGGGCGTTCTACGTGATGGAGTTCGTCGAAGGCCGCGTGCTGTGGGACCAGTCTTTGCCGGGCATGACGCCTGTGGAGCGCACGGCGATTTACGACGAAATGAATCGCGTGATCGCCGCGCTGCACAGCGTCGACGTCGCATCGATCGGTCTTGCCGACTACGGCAAACCGGGCAACTACTTCACACGCCAGATCGGCCGTTGGAGCAAGCAGTACCTCGCGTCCGAAACCGAGCCGATCGACGCGATGCAACGCCTGATCGAATGGCTGCCGCAGCATATGCCGGCGGAAACGGGCGAGCGCGCCTCGGTCGTGCATGGCGACTACCGGCTCGACAATCTGATCTTCCATCCCACCGAGCCGCGCGTACTGGCCGTACTCGACTGGGAACTGTCGACGCTCGGCGACCCGCTCGCCGACTTCGCCTATCACTGCATGGCATGGCACGTCGATCCGGCGCAATTCCGCGGCATTGCGGGTCTCGACTGGGCGGCCCTCGGCATTCCTGATGAAGCGCAGTACGTCGAGCGCTATTGCAAGCGCACTGGCTTCGAGATCCACGGCGACTGGAATTTCTATCTGGCGTACAACATGTTCCGCATCGCCGCGATCCTGCAAGGGATCATGAAACGCGTCGTCGACGGTACGGCGGCGAGCGCTCAGGCCCTCGATGCCGGCCGCCGCGCGAAGCCGATGGCGGAACTCGCCTGGCGCTACGCACAGAAGGTGCGTTAAGCAAATCGGTACACCAGGTTGCGCTCCCGAACAAACGTCATTCGTCATCCGCGAGGTCATACATGAATTTCGATTACACCCCGAAGGTTCAGGCGCTACGCGAGAAACTGCTCGCCTTCTTCGACGAGCACATCTATCCGAACGAGCAGGCGTTCTATGCCGAGATCGCGCAGAACCGTCAGAACGGCAACGCATGGCTGCCGACCGAACTGATCGAGCAACTGAAACAGAAGGCGCGCGACGCCGGCTTGTGGAACCTGTTCCTGCCTGAATCGGTACGCGGTGCCGGTCTGACGAATCTTGAATACGCGCCGCTGTGCGAAATCATGGGCCGTGTGCCCTGGGCTCCGGAAGTGTTCAACTGCAACGCGCCCGACACCGGCAACATGGAAACGATCGAGCGCTACGGCAGCGACGACAACAAGCGCGAATGGCTCGAACCGCTGCTGCAAGGGCACATCCGCTCGGCGTTTCTGATGACCGAGCCGGAAGTGGCGTCGTCGGATGCGACCAATATCCAGACGAGCATCGTGCGCGATGGTGACTCCTACGTGATCAACGGTCACAAGTGGTGGTCGTCCGGTGCGGGGGACCCGCGCTGCAAGATCTACATCGTGATGGGCAAGACCGACCCTGAGGCGCCACGCCATGCGCAGCAGTCGATGATTCTGATCCCTGCCGATGCTACCGGCATCATCGTGCACCGCCCTCTCACCGTATTCGGCTACGACGACGCGCCGCACGGCCACATGGAAATCACGCTCGAAAATGTGCGTGTGCCGGCTACCAACATGCTGCTCGGCGAAGGACGCGGCTTCGAAATCGCTCAAGGCCGCCTCGGACCAGGACGCATCCACCACTGCATGCGTTTGATCGGCCTCGCCGAGCGCGCGCTCGAACTCATGGCGAAACGCTCCATGCAACGCGTCGCTTTCGGCAAGCCAGTTGCCGCGCAAGGCGTCACACAGGAGCGCATAGCCGAAGCGCGTTGCATGATCGAACAGGCGCGCCTGCTGACACTGAAGACCGCGTACATGATGGACACGGTCGGCAACAAGGGCGCGCGCGGCGAGATCGCCATGATCAAGGTGGTCGCGCCGAATATGGCCTGCCAGGTGATCGACTGGGCGATCCAGGCGCACGGCGGCGGCGGCGTCAGCGACGATTTTCCGCTGGCGTATGCGTATGCATCCGCGCGGACGTTACGCTTCGCCGATGGCCCCGACGAAGTGCACCGCAACGCGATCGCAAAGCTCGAACTGGCGCGCTATATGGATGCGGGTGCTGCGGCTCGCGTGGAGACGCCGATTACGCGGGTTTGAGCGTTTGATCGTTTGAGCGTTTGAGCGTTTGAGCGTTTGAGCGTCTGATCGCTTAAGCAGGCGTTCGAGGCAGCTTCGCGGCGGTTGATTGCGCAGCGAAGTCAAGACTTGGCTCATGCTGGCGCGGCCAGCAGCATCGCTCGATCTGTGCTCTAATTTTTGTCAACTGCGGCGCCCTTTGCGGCGCCGCTTTCACGAAACAAAGGAGCCAGGATGATCGACGTCTATAGTTGGGCAACCCCGAACGGCCATAAGGTTCACATCATGCTCGAGGAAACGGGCCTCGCGTACACGGTGCATGGCATCGATATCGGTGCGGGCGACCAGTTCAAACCCGAATTCCTTGCCATCAGCCCGAACAACAAGATTCCGGCAATCGTCGATTCGGAAGGTCCTAAAGACGCCGGCGGCAAGCCGTTCGCACTGTTCGAATCGGGCGCGATTCTAATTTACCTCGCGGAGAAAACCGGCAAATTCCTGCCGACTGATCCGGCCGCACGCTATGCGACGCTGCAATGGCTAATGTTCCAGATGGGCGGCCTCGGCCCGATGCTTGGGCAAACACATCACTTCCGCAATTATGCGCCGGAGCCGATCGAGTATGCGATCAACCGTTATACGAACGAAACGCGGCGTCTGTACGGCGTGATGGACGCGCAACTCGGCAAGACGCAGTATCTGGCCGGCAATGACTACACGATCGCTGACATCGCCGCATTTCCGTGGACACGCTCGTGGCAG
Organism: Paraburkholderia polaris; assembly: GCF_012927345.1. Lineage (GTDB taxonomy): Bacteria > Pseudomonadota > Gammaproteobacteria > Burkholderiales > Burkholderiaceae > Paraburkholderia > Paraburkholderia polaris. The sequence goes on along the minus strand of NZ_JABBGJ010000040.1, from coordinate 89,469 downwards.
AACCAGGGTATCGAACTGGATACGTTTGCGCATGTGAAGCGGTGGCACGAAGAAATTGCCGCACGTCCGGCAGTGGTACGCGGCGTCGAAGTGCTGGCGTCGGCCCGCAAGCCGCTCATGGACGACAAGGCTAAAGAGATACTGTTCGGTGCGACGCAGTACGCCAGGCGGTAGTCGTGCCCTTGCTCCGTGGCATCGGCGTTCGTTCACATTGACAATGATTGCAACCGCAGCATTGCCATCCGTAGAAGGGTCAGCATAAAAAAGCGCGAGACGGCATCACTGCCACTCGCGCTTTTTTGGTAACCGGTCGGCTTTGAGCGGTTAGAAATAATGCCGCGTGATGAACTCGGCGACACACACCGGCCGCTCACTGCCCTGCCGCTCCAACGTCACATTCCATTCAACCTGCACACCGGCGTTGTCGACGTCGGTGACGGATTGCACCGCAAACCGTGCACGCAACTGCGAGCCGACCAACACCGGCGATGTGAACCGCACGCGATTCAATCCGTAGTTGACGCCCATGCGCTGCTCAAGCGCCACCGTCTTGCCGAGCAACGCCGGAATCAACGACAGCGTCATGAACCCATGCGCGACCGGACCACCGAACGGCGATTCACGCCGCGCCCGCTCGGGATCAACGTGAATCCATTGATGATCGCCGGTGGCTTCGGCAAAACGATCGACGCTCGCCTGATCGACCGTCAGCCAGTCGCTAACGAGCGGTTCAGCGCCAACCAGCGCACGCAACGCCGCTGCATCGCCAAACGTTGCGGCGGCCACCACGCTGCTGCCCGTCATGACGCGGCTCCCGGATTGCGCAGTCCGAACAACCCCTTGGAGCGCACAGTGATCACCGTTTCGCCATGCTGGTTAATGCCTTCCCACTGCGTCGAAACGATGCCGCGATCCGGCTTACTCTCCGAAACGCGCTTGTCGAGTACAGCGTTCATCATCGTGATCGTGTCGCCGACGCGCACGGGCTTCAACCAGCGGATCTCGTCGATACCGGGCGAACCCATTGACGTGGAACCCGCGATCGCGTTGCGCACCAGCATGCCCATCATGACCGAACAGGTGTGCCAGCCGCTTGCGACCAGTCCGCGAAACGGCGACGCTGCGGCTGCCGCCTCGTCCAGGTGAAACGGCTGCGGATCGAACTTCTCCGCAAACTCGACAATCTCTTCGCGCGTGAAAGTATGCTTGCCGATTTCGGTAGTCGTGCCGACTACCATGTCTTCATAACTCAGACCCATCGTCACACCTCTTTCTTATCCGATTCGACCGGCTGATCAGGCTTCGGCGGTGACAAAGCCGGGCAGCGCGGCGAACCGCGCGAGATGGTGATCAACATCGCCCAATGTGGTTTCGATGATAGCGAGACGTTTGAACAGATGCGCCGCCGCGACTTCATTCGTGACGCCCATGCCACCGTGCAACTGGACCGCCTGCTGACCAACGAAACGGGCGGCCTGACCGACCCGCGCCTTCGCTGCGGAGACCGCACGGCGACGTTCGTCGGCGTCTGCGCTCGTGTAACGCACAGCGGCGAGATAAGTGACCGAACGCGCCTGCTCGGCGTGAATCAACATTTCGACCATGCGATGCTGCAACGCCTGAAAACGCGCGATCGGCTGACCGAACTGCTGGCGCGTCTTGCTGTACTCGACGGTTGCATGGTTCAGTGCGTCGAGCGCGCCGACCGCTTCCGCACAGAGCAATACCGTGCCGTAGTCTGCGATGCGTTCCAAGGCCGCGGCACCAGCGTGTCTGCCGGTGAGTTGACGTGCGGGCGTGCCGTTGAATTTGAGCGTCGCAGCACGCTGGCCGTCGATTGTGCGGTAGTCGGTGACTGCGACACCGGCCGCATCGCGGGCGACGACAAAGAGCGCGATCTCGCCATTCAGCCGAGCCGGCACGATCCAGTAATCTGCTTGCGCGCCGTGCAGCACAACCGATTTCGTGCCGGTCAACGTCAGCTGATCGCCTTGCCCATTCGCAACTGTCTCGACCTCGAACAGGTCGTAGCGTGCATGCGGCTCGTGAAATGCTACTGCGAGCTTGATCTCGCCCTGGGCCGCGCGTTCGAGCAGCGATGCATCTTCGCCCTGCCAGGTGCCCGCCAGCCGCAGCGCCTCGACACCCACCGCGGTCGCCCAATACGGCTCGACCACCAAAGCACGGCCGAGCTCCTGCATGACCACCAGCATGTCGATCGGGCTGCCGTTGAAGCCACCCTGCGCTTCCGGCACCGGCAACGCGGTCAGACCCAGTTCGGTAAATGCTGTCCAGTGCGTATCCGACACGCCGCTTGCCGATTGCACGATCGCCTGGCGCGCTTCGAACCCATAGCTCTTGTCCAGATAGCGGCGCAGCGCGTCAGCAAATTGCTGTTGTTCGTCGTTGAAAGTGAAGTCCATGCGCCGCTCCTCAAAGCCCCAGAATCATCTGCGCGATGATGTTCTTTTGAATTTCGTTCGAGCCGCCGTAAATCGACGTCTTGCGGAAGTTGAAGTAGTACGCGGCCAGCGGCGCGGCGTCGTCGTCCCCGGCGAGGCTATGTTCGCGTTCGCCTTCGAGGAATGGCACGTCGAACGGTGCGGCAAGCGGTCCGATTGCTTCGACCATCAGTTCAGTCAGCGCTTGCTGCACTTCCGTGCCCTTGATCTTGAGCATCGAGGCTTCCGGCCCCGGCCCACGTCCGCCTGTTTCATTGGCGACCACACGTTGCACGGTGACTTCGAGCGCCATCAGTTCGATCTCGAGGCTCGCGACTTTCGCGGCAAACACAGGATCTTGCAGCAACGGCTTGCCGTTCTTCTTCTGATCCAGCGCGAGGCGCTTCAGGAATACGAGCTCGCGCTTCGATTGCCCGACGCGCGCAATACCGGTGCGTTCGTGCCCGAGCAGGTACTTCGCGTAGGTCCAGCCACGATTCTCTTCGCCGACCAGATTTTCGACCGGCACCTTCACGTCTTCGAAAAAGACTTCGTTGACTTCGTGGTCTTCGTCAAGCGTGATGATCGGGCGCACGGTAATACCGGGCGTTTTCATGTCGATCAGCAGGAACGAAATGCCCTCCTGCTTTTTCGCGCCGCTGTCGGTACGCACGAGGCAGAACATCATGTCGGCGTACTGACCCAGCGTGGTCCACGTTTTCTGACCGTTGACCACATAGTGATCGCCAACGCGCTCGGCACGCGTGCGCAGCGAGGCCAGGTCGGAACCGGACCCCGGTTCGGAATAACCCTGACACCACCAGTCGGTACCGTCGAGAATGCGCGGCAGATAGTGGCGCTTCTGCGCCTCATTGCCGTACTTCATCAGCACGGGCGCCACCATCGAGACGCCGAACGGCAGCACGGACGGCGCACCGATACGCGCGCACTCTTCGTCCCAGATATGCCGTTGGGTCGCGTCCCAGCCTGGGCCGCCGTATTCTTTCGGCCACGCGACGACCGACCAGCCGCGCGTGCCGAGCAGCTTGTGCCAGCCGGCGAAGTCTTCGCGGTTCAGACGCTTGTGGGTGAGTACTTTGTCGCTCAGCTCGCGAGGCAGATTCGCTTCGAGCCAAGCGCGGATGTCGGCGCGGAACGCGTCGTCAGCGGGGGAATAGTCCAGATTCATGCGTAGTGTCTCCTGGCCGCAACCGCCCGCTGCCAGTGAGCCACTGCGCTATTGCAGCGGTTCCTTCAAGGCAGCCGGGACCGGCAGCGGCATCACTTCGATGCCTTCTTCGACCAAGGCTTTCGCGTCTTCCGGTGTCGTGACACCGCGAATATTGCGTGCGGGCGCTTCGTTGTAGTGAATGCGCCGTGCTTCCTCGGCGAAGCGGTCGCCCACGTTCTCAGTCTTTTCCAGTACCTCGCGCAAGGCACGCATTACGCGCGCCTGCATTTCTCCCGTATCCGCCGGGACTTTCGCTTCGGTCGCACCCGACAGATTCAGGCGCGGCGCCGACGGCAGACGGCTCACTTCGTTCGCACCGCAGATCGGACATTCGACGAGCTTGCGGGACTGCTGCGACTCGAAGTCATCAGCCGAAGCGAACCAGCCTTCGAACCGATGGCCATGCGGACACTGTAAATCGAGGACCTTCATGTGGACTCAGGGCTTGCGTGCCAGTTTAGCGCAAAATGGAAATTTGTGAACGGTCGTTCGTAAATTTTTACGGACGACGCATTGACGCCAGGCGTCGCTGACAAATCGAACGCGGTGGGCGATTTTAACGCTTTGCGCAACGGGCTGCCGAAGAGGGCTCAACCAGTGAACGGCATATCGAAAGCCCGTAGGTGAAAGAGCGCCCTGAACGTATGGCGCTCATGGATTCGCGCGCTTGCCGCTCCGCTCCTTTTAAGCCACAAGGAATTCGAGTCGGCGGCTAAGCCTCGGTTCGAGTTGAAGCGCTTCTTTGGCAAGGTTGATTTGCTTGGCCGATTTCGCGACGTCGAATACGTCCGCCTTGATGTCATACCCCCCACGCGTGGTCAGCCAACCAAGGATATCCGACAGATGCCACACCGACGCACTGCCTTCGTGAACCGGCGATGGGAAGTCAATCGCGTGGCTCAGCATCAGCTTACGCATGTTTTGCCGTGACACGCCCGCGACCTCAGCGACATCCGTGAGGCCGACGAAATCCGGCCCTGCCTCGACAAGGCGCGCAGACGGCACGGTCTGCTTAATATCTTTGAGCGCGCTGACAAGCGCTTCGAACGCCGACGCGCCTTCGCGAGCAAAAAACAGCGCAATGCGCCCCGGTTGCCCCACGCCGATAGTAGCGTCGTCGCATCCGGCCTCGCCCAGGCGCTCGACGATCTCGTCAAGATCGCAATCTTCCGCAGCGAGCCGGTACTTCAAGGTGAACACATATTCCATAAGCTACTCCTGCCTTCATTCAGCCTTGGGCTTTTGCCCTTCGAACACTGTTACTACCGGCGCGCCGTGCAGTTGTCGACGATGCGCCTGAGGTGCTTTGCGTGGTTGCCGGGATTCTTCGGCGTACTCCACACACTCGAGATACAGAACTCGCCGCAACGACATTCCGCGTCGTTGTAGGGACAGTAAATCTTTCCCCAGGCGTGACCTTTGCCACCACCCTGGACACGCCAGCCGTTTCTTTCCGCGTACCCAGCGCGGCCTCGACCTCTTTTTTGGAATGGATTCCACGAGCCATCTATACCCTCCAATTTAGCGCCTGCGCATCTGGTTGTCAAGTGACAACCAGATACGCAGGCGACCGTATTCGAATCCATTTCACACCCTTCGTTATCCAAATTAAGTGTGATAACAAACACCATTGCCAGGCATCGATACTAGAGCGGCAACGGCTATGAGGCGAGACTGTCGGATGGCATAGGACAGGAACCCTTTTTTCCGACGCGGAGGTACCGCATTGAGTCGATATCGTGTCCCCAATGACAAAGCCCCTGCCGGTCATAGACCGACAGGGGCTTTTTGCAGACTATCCAACCGGCGCGTGACTCGCGCCCGTTCTGCGCGCTGAACTGAGCGCGCTATTGCGGCGCGGCCATTGGCCAGACACCCGACAACACCTTCTCGAGCCAGAACGTGCCGATGACGGTTTTCACGTCGGTGATCTTGCCCGTGCGCACCCACTCGGACACCTCGGCGACCGTCGCCGTGAACAGTTCGAGGAATTCGCCGTCGTCGAGTTTGCGCTCGCCGGCAGTCAATCCACGCGCCAGGTAAATATCGATGAATTCGGTCGAGTAGGAAATAATCGGATGAATGCGCGTCAGATAAACATACTCGCGCGCCGTATAGCCGGTCTCTTCCTGCAGTTCACGCTTCGCGCAGGCCAGCGCGCCTTCGTTCGGGTCGAGCTTGCCCGCCGGATACTCGACCATGACCTTGCCCATTGGATAGCGGTACTGGCTTTCCAGCAACACGCGGCCGTCGTCGAATAGTGGGATCACCATCACGGCGCCCGGATGCTGAACGTACTCGCGAGTGGCCTGCTTACCGTCGGGCAAGCGGACCGTATCGCACTTGAGCGTGAGGAACGGCCCTTGATGGATCGTTTTGCTCTCGAGACAGCTCTCGGTAAGCGCGGCGTCGTGATCGGGAAGTTCAGCCATATGCGACCTCAGGACAGCTTGGTGCGCGACGGCGAGACGCCGTCAGCGACGTTTGACGAGATACTGGAAGGTAAAGCCGGGAAATGCGAACACGATGAACAACGCGAACGTGATCGCGTAGAACTGCCACCCCTGTTCGAAGCGATTACCCGCGCGCGCTTCCAGCAGAAAACCGAGCGAGCCGACCACAAAGTACAGCACGATCAATTCGGCAATCCGGATCCAGGCGCTCTTCTTCACCGCTTTCAACGGCACGGCGGCGAAGAGACGCTGATTCAGAAATGGCAGGTTGGCGCCGACCAGCGCCAACAACACGATAAACCAACCCGCTGCCGACATCAGAGCAACAGCGTGTGCTGGATAGCCTGCAGGCAGGCCTTCAACAGCGGATCCGGCACGATACCCAGCACCAGCACGGCAACACCATTGAGCGCGAGCAAAGCACGCGTGCTGGTGTCGGCGAGAATCGGCGACTTGTCTTGCGGTTCGTCGAAGTACATCAGTTTGACGATACGCAGGTAATAGAACGCGCCGAACAGCGAGGTGATCACAGCCAACACGGTCAGCCAGGTCAACCCGGCATTCATGGTTGCCTGCAGCACCGCGAGCTTGGCGTAGAAGCCGACCGCAGGCGGGATGCCGGCGAGCGAGAACATCATTACCATCATGACGAAAGCGAACACCGGGCTGCGTTGATTCAGACCCTTGAAGTCTTCGAGCGTATCAGCTTCAAAATCGCGGCGTGCCAGCAGCATGATGATGCCGAAGGTGCCCATCGTCGTAATCAGGTAGACGATGCTGTAATACATCGCCGAACCGTACGCGTTGGCAGCACCCGTGGTCTTGTGGTCGACCACGCCGGCCAGCAGGCCCAGCAGCACAAAGCCCATGTTCGAGATCGCCGAATACGCGAGCATCCGCTTGACGTTGCGTTGCACGATACCGGTGATGTTGCCGACGATCAACGACAGCGCCGCCAGGATCACCAGCATTTCCTGCCATTCGACCGCCAGCGGCAGCAGGCCCATCACGAGGAAGCGCAGGCCCCACGCGAATGCCGCCACCTTTGGACCGCCGCCGACCATCAGCGTCATGGCCGTCGGAGCACCCTGATACACGTCAGGCACCCACATGTGGAACGGCACCGCGCCCATCTTGAACGCCACGCCCGCCACGATAAAGATCACGCCGAACAGCAGTACGCTCGGGTCGTAGTGGCTCGTGCCGATCGCCTTGAACACTTCGTTCAGGTCGAGCGAACCGGTCGCGCCGTACAGCATCGAAATGCCGTACAACAGGAAGCCGGATGCCAACGCGCCGAGCACGTAGTACTTCATTGCAGCTTCGTTCGAAGGCGCCGCGTCACGACGCAGTGCGATCGCGCCGTACAGCGACAGCGACATCAGTTCCAGACCGAGGTACAGCGTCAGGAAGTTGTTGCCGGAAATCATCACGAGCTGACCGAGCAACGAGAACATCCCAAAGAGGAAGAACTCACCGCGGAACAGCCCGCGATCCTCGAGGTACCGACGCGAATAAACGATCGACACGGCATAACCGAGCGTCACCACCGCTTTCATCACATTGGCGAACGAATCCACCACATACATGTGACCGAAGAAATAGTGCACTTGCGGGTCGAACGCGTTCACGGCGAACCAGATGCCGGCAATCAGCGTCGAAAAGAACGCGAGGAAATACGTGGTACGGCGACCGGCCTGGCCGACGAACGTGTCGTTGAGCCACGCGAGCACAACGGCGAGCATCACCAGTGCGTCGGGCAACAGGGCAGTCATAGGGGCGTTTTGCATGATCTTTAAATTCCTCCGCTCTGCATTACTGTGGCAACGGCAGCTTGGACTGCGCGACGTGGGAGAGGAGGTTTTCCACGGATACGTGCATCACATCGGTAAAGGGCTTCGGATACAGGCCCATGAACAACGTCAGTGCGGCGAGCACTGCCAGCATGAAAAATTCGCGGCGGTCGATGTCCACGAGGCCCTTCACGTGATCGTTAGCGATCGCGCCGAAGTACACGCGCTTATACATCCACAGCGTGTAGGCCGCACCGAGAATCAGCGTGACAGCCGCACCGCCTGCAATCCAGAAGTTGTACTGGACAGCAGCCAGAATCACCATGAATTCGCCGACGAAACCGGAAGTACCCGGCAAGCCGCAATTGGCCATCGAGAACAGCATGACGAACGCCGCGAATTTCGGCATCACGTTGACGACGCCGCCGTAATCGGCGATCTGGCGCGAGTGCATACGGTCATACAGCACGCCGATGCTCAGGAACATCGCGCCCGACACGAAGCCGTGCGAGATCATCTGCACGATCGCGCCTTCCATACCGAGCTGATTGAAGATGAAAAACCCGAGCGTCACAAAGCCCATGTGAGCGATCGACGAATACGCGACCAGCTTCTTCATGTCGGACTGGACCATCGCGACCAGACCGATGTAGATCACCGCGATCAGCGACAGCGTGACGACGACCGGCGCGAGGAAGTGGCTCGCATCTGGCGTGATCGGCAGCGAGAAGCGCAGGAAACCGTATGCGCCCAGCTTCAGCATGATCGCGGCCAGCACGACCGAGCCGCCGGTCGGCGCTTCCACGTGGGCGTCAGGCAACCACGTATGCACCGGCCACATCGGTACCTTCACGGCAAAGGCCAGGAAGAACGCTATGAATAACAATATCTGCGGGGTCATGCTGATCTGCGCGTTCTGCCACGTAGCCAGATCGAACGTGCCGGTCTCGACGTACAAGTACAACAACGCAACCAGCATCAGCAGCGAGCCCATCAGCGTGTACAGGAAGAACTTGAACGCCGCATACACGCGGTTCGCCCCACCCCACACGCCGATGATGATGTACATCGGGATCAGCGTTGCTTCGAAGAACACGTAGAACAGCATGCCGTCCGCTGCGCTGAACACGCCGACCATGATGCCGGACAGGATCAGAAACGAAGCAAGGTACTGGCCCACGTTCTTCGTGATGACTTGCCACGCGGCGATCACGACGATCACCGTAATCAATGCGGTCAACACGACGAACCACATCGAGATGCCGTCGACACCCAGGTGGTACGTGATGTTGAAGCGCTCGATCCAGTTCGCCTTTTCGACGAACTGCAGATCGGCGGTGCTCGAATCAAAACCAGTAATCAGCGGGATCGTCACGATGAAGCTGACGACCGAGCCGATCAGCGCAATCCAGCGCGCCGGAGCCGGGTTCCGGTCGGAACCAATAGCCAGGACGAGGAGACCTACGAGGATCGGTAACCAGATCGCAATACTGAGAATCGGATAAGCGTGCATTAGTGTCCCTCGCCTTATTTGCCGCCGAGCGTTACAAACAGGGTCAGGAGCCCCAACATGCCGATAATCATGGCAAACGCGTAGTGGTAGATGTAGCCGGATTGGAGGAAGCGGATCACGCCGGCGAACCAGCCGATAAAGCGTGCGCTGCCATTGACGATGCCGTCGATCACCACGACGTCGCCTTCCTTCCAGAGACCACGGCCAATTGCCACGGCGCCCCGCGCGAACACGACTTCGTTGATCTTGTCCATGTAGTACTTGTTGTCGAGCAGCGTGTAGATCGGACCGAACGCGCGCTTGATGACAGCCGGCAGATCAGGACGAACCAGGTACAGGAACCACGCGGTCACCACACCCGCGAGCGCCAGCCACACCGGCAGACCTGAGACCGAATGCAGACCCATCGACGCCCAGCCCTGGAATTCTTCAGCCATCTCATGCAGCGCCGGGTGATTTTCACCGATGAAGATCACCTTGTCGAACGCCACGCCGTGCTGGAAGAAGTCGCCGAACAGCATCGGGCCGACACCGATCGCGCCGATCACCACCGACGGAATTGCCAGCAACACCAGCGGCAGCCACACCACCCACGGCGTCTCATGCGGTTCGTGCGCGTGGTCGTCGTGACCATGGCCGTGACCGTGCGCGTCATGGCTGTGACCGTCGTGTGCATGGGCTGCGGCCTCGATGCCCATCGGCGATTCCGGATGCTTCGGATCGCGGAAGCGCTCCTTGCCGTGGAACACCAGGAAGTACATACGGAACGAGTACAGCGCAGTAACGAATACGCTCGCCACGACCGCGAAGTATGCGAAACCCGACCCCGGCAGATGCGACAGCTTCACTGCGTCGATGATCGAGTCTTTCGAGTAGAAGCCCGAGAAGAACGGCGTACCGATCAGCGCCAGCGAACCCACCAGCGACGTAATCCATGTGATCGGCATGTACTTGCGCAGGCCGCCCATGTTGCGGATGTCCTGATCGTGGTGCATGCCGATAATCACAGAACCCGCGCCGAGGAACAGCAGCGCCTTAAAGAAGGCGTGCGTCATCAGGTGGAACACGGCGACCGAATAAGCCGATGCGCCGAGCGCGACCGTCATGTAGCCGAGCTGCGACAGCGTCGAGTAAGCCACCACGCGCTTGATGTCGTTCTGGACGATACCGAGGAAGCCCATGAACAGCGCTGTGATTGCACCGATCACCATCACGAACGACAGCGCCGTATCCGACAGTTCGAACAGCGGCGACATGCGCGTGACCATGAAGATACCGGCGGTCACCATGGTTGCCGCGTGAATCAGCGCGGAAATCGGCGTCGGACCTTCCATCGAATCCGGCAGCCAGACGTGCAGCGGGAATTGCGCCGACTTACCCATCGCGCCGATGAAGAGGCAAATGCAGGCAACCGTCAGCAAACCCCAGTCCGTACCCGGGAAGCTCAATGCCGCGAGTTCGGTGCGCTTCGCGAAGACGTCGCCGTAGTTCATCGAACCGGCGAACGCGAACAGCAGGCCGATACCGAGCAGGAACCCGAAGTCGCCGATGCGGTTCACGATGAACGCCTTCATGTTCGCGTAGATCGCCGTCGGACGCGTGAAGTAGAAACCGATCAGCAGGTACGACACCAGACCCACCGCTTCCCAGCCGAAGAACAGTTGCAGGAAGTTGTTGCTCATCACGAGCATCAACATCGAGAACGTGAACAGCGAGATGTACGAGAAGAAGCGCTGGTAGCCGTCGTCGTCGGCCATGTAGCCGATCGTGTAGATGTGCACCATCAGCGACACGAAGGTCACCACGCACATCATCATCGCCGTCAGCGAATCGACCAGGAAGCCGATCTCGAACTTCGTCTTGCCGATCTGCATCCAGTCATAGACGGTCGCGTTAAAGCTCGCGCCGTCCATCACCTGGAAGAAGACGATGGCCGAGAGGATGAACGAGATCGCGACGCCGAGGATCGTAACCGAGTGTGCACCGGCTCGCCCTACCGCTTTCCCAAACAGCCCCGCAATCAGGGAGCCGGCCAGCGGTGCCAGCGGGATCGCCAGCAGCAGGTTTTCATTGAGTGTCGTTGACATAACCGCTTTACCTGAAATTAACCTTTGAGCTGATCGAGGTCCTCGACATTGATCGTGTCGAGGCTACGGAACAGGGTCACCAGAATCGCCAAGCCGATCGCCGCTTCCGCTGCTGCAACCGTCAGCACGAAGAAGACGAAGATCTGACCATGGATGTCGCCGAGGTAATGCGAAAACGCGACGAAATTGGTGTTCACCGCCAGCAGCATCAGTTCGATCGCCATCAGGATGATGATGACGTTGCGACGGTTCAGGAAAATGCCCACGACACTGATCGCAAACAGGATCGCGCCGAGGACAAGGTAATGAGCAAGGGTCAACATAATTTCTATCTCCTGTCCGCTCAGCTGTTTTTAGCGGGTGCCGAGTCGGCCGCTGCTGCCGCTGCGGCGGCGGCTTCTTCCGCCGCGACAGTTGCCGCGGTCTTTTCAGATGCCATCTTCACGATACGCACGCGGTCCTGAGCGCGCACCTTGACCTGCTCGCTGACGTTCTGGCGCTTGCTATCTTTCTTGTGACTCGTGGTCAACGCAATCGCCGCGATGATCGCCACCAGCAGCACGAGACCGGCAACTTCGAACGCGAAGATGTAGTCGGTGTAGATGACCTTGCCGATGATGCGGGTGTTCGACCAATCGGCCATACCGTTCGCGGCAGCCGTGGTGTCGCGCAGCGCCGTGGCGGTCGCACCGTAGCCGTGCCACAAAATCAGCGCGGTCTCGATCACGATGATCGCGCCCACCAGCGTCGCCATTGGCACGAAGCGTTTGAAGTCTTTTCGCAGCACGTCGATGTTGATGTCCAGCATCATCACGACGAACAGGAACAGCACCATCACCGCGCCGACATACACCAGCACCAGCAGGATCGCGAGGAACTCGGCCTGCAGCAGCATCCAGATCGCGGCTGCGTTGAAGAACGCCAGCACCAGAAACAGTGCGGACGAAACCGGGTTGCGCGAGGTGATCACCTTCAGCCCTGATACAACCAGGAGCAGCGCGAAGATGTAGAACAGTACGGTCGTGAATTCCATGATTACCGGTTCATCGTTAGGCCATCGTCAGGCATTGTTCTTTGGCACGTGTGGCGGGTAAAAGCGGCCGAAACCGCCCGAACAGCCGCACAAGTGCGCCGTGCCGCGGCGCTCAGGCCGCGGCGCTCGGCCCGACAACAGGCCGTGTTACTGCTGCATTTACCGCTTTAACAGAAGTGCTTCAACGATACGGTGCGTCGGCTGCCTTGCTCGCAGCGATCTCCGCTTCGTAGCGATCGCCCACGGCCAGCAGCATATCCTTCGTGAAATACAGGTCGCCGCGTTTTTCGCCGTGATATTCGAGAATGTGCGTCTCGACAATCGAATCGACCGGGCAGCTCTCTTCGCAGAAACCGCAGAAGATGCACTTGGTCAGGTCGATGTCGTAACGCGTCGTGCGGCGCGTGTTATCCGCACGAGTTTCCGATTCGATCGTGATGGCGAGCGCCGGGCACACCGCTTCGCACAGCTTGCAGGCGATGCAGCGTTCTTCGCCGTTTTCATAGCGGCGCAGCGCATGCAGGCCGCGGAAACGCGGCGAGATCGGGGTCTTCTCTTCCGGGAATTGCACGGTCACCTTGCGCTGGAACGTATAACGTCCGGTCAGCGCGAGGCCTTTGAGCAGCTCCGTCAGGAAGAAGGTCTTGAAAAAGTTTTGGATTGCGGTCATGGGTTCATCCGCCCTTTATTTCCAGATATTCAACGGCGACATGATCCAGAAGCCGACCACCACCAGCCACACCACGCAGACCGGAATGAAAATCTTCCAGCCCAGACGCATGATCTGGTCATAGCGATAGCGCGGGAACGTGGCACGCGCCCAGATGAATACCGACAACAGGAAGAAAACCTTCAGCACCAGCCAGAAGATGCCCGGGATAAACGACAGGAAGCCGAAAGGTGCGCTCCAGCCGCCGAGGAACAGTGTTGCAGCCAATGCCGAGATCACGATCATGTTGATGTACTCGGCGAGGAAGAACAGCGCAAACGCCATCCCCGAGTAATCGATCATGTGGCCCGCGACGATTTCCGACTCCCCTTCCACCACGTCGAACGGGTGACGGTTCGTTTCGGCGATGCCCGAGATGAAGTACACGACGAACATCGGCAACAGCGGCAGCCAGTTCCACGACAGGAAGTTCAAGCCGTAGCCAGCGAAAATCCCGCGTTCCTGCGAACCGACGATGTCCGACAGATTCAGGCTGCCCGAGGTCATCAGCACGACGACCAGCGCGAAGCCCATAGAAATTTCGTACGAGACCATCTGAGCTGCAGCGCGCATCGCGCCGAGGAACGCGTACTTCGAGTTCGACGCCCAGCCGGCCAGAATCACGCCGTACACGCCGATCGACGAAATCGCGATCGCGTACAACAGCCCCGCGTTGATGTCACCGAGCACCGCGCCCGCCTGGAACGGAATCACCGCCCAGACCGCGAAGGCCGGCACCACCACCATGATCGGCGCGATCAGGTAGATCCAGCGACTAGCCTGGGCCGGCTGAATCACTTCTTTCAGCAACAGCTTCAGCACGTCGGCGATCGGCTGCAGCAAACCTGCAGGGCCCACGCGGTTCGGGCCGAGACGCACGTGCATCCAGCCGATCAGCTTACGCTCCCACAGAATCAGGTAAGCCACGCACAGCAGGATCACGACGGCCACCACCAGGATGCGCACCAGTGCCCACACCGTGGGCCATGCCACACCGAGAAGCTGGGTGCCGCCCGAGTTGATCGTATCGAACAAGCTCATTTACGCCTTCTCCACCACCAGTTCACCGAACAGGCTGCCCAGCGCTGCACCGGCAGGTGTAGCTGCCGATACGCGGACGACCGTCTCCGCAAGATTCGCGTCGCGCACGGCCGGCAACTGCACCGATTGCTCGCCCTGGCGCACGCGCACTGCGTCGCCTTCCTTCAAACCCAGTTTGTCGAACAGCGCAGCCGGCAGACCGACCGAATTCGCTGCGCGCGCCGCTGCTGTCAGATGCAGCGATTCGGCGCGACGCACCAGCGAGTCGGCGTGGTAAATCGGCACGTCGGCGATACGCTCGAACTTGCCTTCTGCTGCCTTCACTGCCTTGCCGCGTGCAACCGTCACGCCCGTCTTGTTCGACAGACGCGACTTGATCTCGCCATCGCCGAGGGCTGCTGTACGCACTTCTTCCGAGGTGTCGAATTCGAAGCCCGGTACGCCCAGCAGGCTGCCCAGGACGCGCAGAACCTTCCATGCCGGACGCGTGTCGCCGAGCGGACGCACAACGCCGTTGAACGTCTGCACCGTACCTTCAGCGTTGACGAAGGTGCCCGCCGTTTCCGTGAACGGAGCGATCGGCAGCAGGACATCAGCGTATTCAGCGCCAATCTGGAACGGCGACATCACGACGACCATTTCAGCCTGGTTCAGCGCGGCCAAAGCCTGCGCCGGATTGGCCGTATCGAACTCCGGTTCGACGTTCAGCAGCAGATAACCCTTGCGCGGTTGCTCGAACACTTCGCGTGCGTTCAAACCACCCTCGCCCGGCAATGCCTTCACGAGATGCGCGCCGACCGTGTTGGCGGATTCCGTGAGGAAACCCAGCGTTGCGCCGGTCGCGTCTGCGATCCATTGCGCCGCAGCGTGAATCGCGGCGAAGTCCGGATGACGGACCGCGCCGTTGCCGAGCAGCACCACGCGGTGTTCGCCGGTGGCGAGCGACTTCGCGACCTGTTTGTTGGCGTCCGTCGGCTGCGTGCCGGCGAAGGCTTCCGGCAGTGCAACGCCGTTTGCTTCCGAGACCGCGCCGGCGATGCCAGCCAGTGCGTCGAGCCATGCCGACGGTGCGGCAACCACGCGCTGTGCCTGCGGAATCAGCGCGTCGTCGTTGGTGGCCTGCACGAGCGTCAGCTTCGTACCGCTCTTGGCGGCTTGACGCAGACGCGCGGCGAACAGCGGATGATCGCGGCGCAGATCCGAACCGATCACGAGCGCCGAATCCACGTTCGAAAGATCGGCGATCGTCGTGCCGAGCCACGGCGCACCGTTGACGACTGCGGAGAAATCCGACTGACGCAGACGGAAGTCGACGTTAGGCGTGCCGACCGCTTGCGCCAACTGCTTCAACAGGAACAGTTCTTCGACGGTGCTATGGGCGCTACCGAGAGCGGCCAGCGCGTTCGCGCCGTGGTCGCCCTTGATGCCCTTCAGACCCTTGACCACATATTCGAGCGCGGTTTGCCAGTCGGTCTCAACCCACTTGCCACCTTGCTTGAGCATCGGCTGCGTGAGACGTTCCGGGCTATTCAGGGCTTCGTACGAGAAGCGGTCCTTGTCCGAAATCCAGCATTCGTTGATGGATTCGTTTTCGAACGGCAGAACACGCATCACGCGGTTGTTCTTAACTTGCACCACGAGGTTTGCACCGACGGAATCGTGCGGGCTCACCGACTTGCGGCGCGACAGTTCCCACGTACGGGCGCTGTAGCGGAACGGCTTGCTGG
This sequence comes from Paraburkholderia polaris, assembly GCF_012927345.1. Taxonomy (GTDB): domain Bacteria; phylum Pseudomonadota; class Gammaproteobacteria; order Burkholderiales; family Burkholderiaceae; genus Paraburkholderia; species Paraburkholderia polaris. Next base: position 73,441 of record NZ_JABBGJ010000040.1, on the reverse strand, counting down.
TCAGCGCGCCGACCGGGCACAGATCGATCATGTTGCCCGACAGTTCGGAGTCGACGGTCTTGCCAACGAACGACGTGATTTCCGAATGTTCGCCGCGACCCAGCATGCCAAGTTCCATCACGCCGGCCACTTCCTGGCCGAAACGGACGCAACGCGTGCAGTGAATGCAACGCGACATTTCTTCCATCGAGATCAGCGGGCCGACGTTCTTGTGGAACACCACGCGCTTTTCTTCGCTATAGCGCGACGACGACTTGCCGTAGCCCACGGCCAGATCCTGCAACTGACACTCACCGCCCTGATCGCAGATCGGGCAATCCAGCGGGTGGTTGATCAGCAGGAATTCCATCACGGCTTGCTGGCCCTTCACCGCCTTGTCGGACTTGGTGCGCACGATCATGCCCGCTGACACCGGCGTGGCGCATGCAGGCACGGCCTTCGGCATCTTTTCGACATCGACCAGACACATCCGGCAGTTGGCCGCAATCGACAGCTTCTTGTGATAGCAGAAGTGAGGAATGTACGTGTCGACCTTATGCGCAGCCTGGATCACCATGCTGCCTTCAGGCACCTCTACTTTCTTGCCGTCTATTTCAAGTTCAACCATGATGGTCAATCTTCCTTAACCTGTTACCGCTCAATCGTTCGCCCTGTTCAACGCCCGTTTCAGGCGATGAATCCCGCGGATGATGTGTTCTGGTGCGCTATTTAGCGTACTTATCTGGGCACTCAAGCAGCCACTGTTTCCGACGCCGCTGCCGCACCGGCGTGACCGCCGACGAGGCAATGCTTGTGGGCAACGTGGTATTCGAATTCGTCCCAGTAGTGCTTGAGCATGCCGCGAACCGGCATGGCCGCTGCATCGCCGAGCGCGCAAATTGTGCGGCCCATGATGTTTTCAGCAACCGAGTTCAGCAGATCCAGATCTTCCGGACGACCTAGCCCGTGTTCGATACGATGCACGACGCGATACAGCCAGCCGGTGCCTTCGCGGCACGGCGTGCACTGACCGCACGACTCTTCGTAATAGAAATACGACAGACGCAACAGCGAACGCACCATGCAACGCGTTTCATCCATCACGATGACCGCACCGGAACCGAGCATCGAGCCAGCCTTGGCGATCGAGTCGTAGTCCATGTCGGTCTGCATCATCATTTCGCCCGGGATCACCGGTGCCGACGAGCCACCAGGAATCACAGCCTTGATCTTCTTGCCGCCGCGCATGCCGCCGGCCAGTTCCATCAGCGTCGCGAACGGCGTGCCGAGCGGAACCTCATAGTTGCCAGGACGCTCGACGTCGCCTGCGACCGAGAAAATCTTCGTGCCGCCGTTGTTCGGCTTGCCGATTTCGAGGTAATTCTGCGGACCGATCGCGAGCAGGAACGGCACCGCAGCGAACGTCTCTGTGTTGTTGATCGTGGTCGGCTTGCCATAGACGCCGAAGCTCGCCGGGAACGGCGGCTTGAAGCGCGGCTGGCCTTTCTTGCCTTCGAGCGATTCGAGCAGCGCGGTTTCTTCGCCGCAAATGTAGGCGCCGTAGCCGTGGTGCGCATGCAGTTCGAACGAGAAGCCCGAACCCATGATGTTGTCGCCAAGGAAGCCGGCGCGGCGAGCTTCGTCCAACGCTTGTTCAAAGCGCTTGTAGACTTCCCAGATTTCGCCGTGAATATAGTTGTAACCGACCGTGATGCCCATCGCGTACGCGCCGATGGCCATGCCTTCAATCAGCGAATGCGGATTGAAACGCAGGATGTCGCGATCTTTGAACGTGCCCGGTTCGCCTTCGTCCGAATTGCAGACGAGGTACTTCTGACCCGGGAACTGACGCGGCATGAAGCTCCACTTCAAACCGGTCGGAAAGCCCGCACCGCCGCGGCCGCGCAGACCCGACGCCTTGACGTCGGCGATCACCTGCTCGGGCGGAATCTTTTCTTCCAGAATGCGGCGCAGCTGGGCGTAACCGCCGCGCGCCACATAGTCTTCGAGATGCCAGTTGTCGCCGTTCAGGCCGGCGAGAATCAGCGGTTTGATGTGACGATCGTGTAAAGACGTCATTTCGAAAGTTCCTCGAGCAGCTGGTCGATCTTCGCGCGGCTCATGAAGCTGCACATGCGATGGTTGTTCACCAGCATCACCGGCGCATCGCCGCACGCTCCCATGCATTCACCTTCTTTCAGGGTGAACTTGCCGTCAGCCGTGGTTTCGCCGAAGTCGATGCCGAGCTTCTGCTTCAGATATTCAGCGGTGCTGTCGGAGCCACCGTCCGGGCCGAGCTGGCACGGCAGGTTCGTGCAGAGGGTGATCTTGTACTTACCGACCGGCGAGGTCTCATACATCGTGTAGAAGGTAGCCACCTCCTGCACGGCGACTGCCGGCATGCCGAGATAGTCCGCGACGAACTGCATGAGTTCGGGTGACAGCCAGCCATGCTCTTCCTGAGCAGTAGCCAACGCCGACATCACGGCGGACTGTTTCTGATCGGCGGGATACTTCGCGATCGCACGATCGATTTCTTTCAGGCCTTCAGCTGAGATCATTTTCAGACACGACTCTTTCAATTCCTACCGAACGAAAACCCGTCGCTCACATCATGCTGCGACAGACCCGGCGTTCCTTTGCTTGACGCGTGCTTCGGTGCAATCTGAAGACGCGCGCCGATGAATAGTCCTAGCGATCCACTTCGCCGAACACGATGTCCTGCGTACCGATGATTGTCACGGCGTCGGCGATCATGTGACCGCGCGCCATTTCATCGAGCGTGGACAGGTGCGCATAGCCCGGCGCGCGAATCTTCAGGCGATACGGCTTGTTCGCGCCGTCCGAGATCAGGTAGATACCGAACTCGCCCTTCGGATGTTCGACTGCGGCGTATGCCTCGCCTTCCGGCACATGGAAGCCTTCCGTGAAGAGCTTGAAGTGGTGAATCAGCTCTTCCATGTTCGACTTCATGCCGACCCGCGACGGCGGCGCAACCTTGTGATTGTCGACCATCACCGGCCCCGGATTCTTACGCAGCCACTCAATGCACTGTTTCACAATTCGCGTGGATTGGCGCATTTCTTCGACGCGAACCAGATATCGGTCATAACAATCGCCATTAACGCCGACCGGAATGTCGAAATCCATCTTGTCGTAAACTTCGTACGGCTGTTTCTTGCGCAGATCCCACTCGATACCCGAGCCGCGCAACATCGCGCCGGTCATACCGAGGTTCAGCGCGCGCTCCGGGCTGACCACACCGATACCGACCAGACGTTGCTTCCAGATCCGGTTGTCCGTGAGCAGCGTTTCGTATTCGTCGACGCACTTCGGGAAACGCGTAAAGAAATCGTCGATGAAGTCGAGCAGCGAGCCTTGACGGTTCTCGTTCATCCTCGACAATGCCTTCGCATTGCGAATCTTCGATGCCTTGTACTGCGGCATTGCGTCAGGCAGATCGCGATACACGCCGCCCGGACGGTAGTAAGCCGCGTGCATCCGGGCGCCGGACACTGCTTCGTACACGTCCATCAGGTCTTCGCGCTCACGAAACGCGTACAGGAACACCGCCATCGCGCCGACGTCGAGCGCGTGTGCGCCAATCCACATCAAGTGGTTCAGCACCCGCGTGACTTCGTCGAACATCACACGGATGTACTGGGCGCGAATCGGCACTTCGATGCCGAGCAGCTTTTCGATCGCCATCACGTAGCCGTGCTCGTTGACCATCATCGACACATAGTCGAGACGGTCCATGTACGGCACGGACTGGATGAAGGTCTTGGTTTCCGCGAGCTTTTCGGTCGCGCGATGCAGCAGACCGATGTGCGGATCGGCGCGCTGAATAACTTCGCCGTCGAGTTCGAGCACGAGGCGCAGCACACCGTGCGCGGCCGGGTGCTGAGGACCGAAGTTGAGCGTGTAGTTCTTGATCTCTGCCATGGCGTTCTCTTAGTGTTTCAGACCGCCATAGCGATCCTCGCGGATCACGCGCGGCGTGATTTCCCGCGGCTCGATCGTCACAGGCTGATAGACGACGCGCTTCTCTTCCGGGTCGTAACGCATTTCGACGTAGCCGGAGACAGGGAAATCTTTACGGAACGGGTGACCAATGAAACCGTAGTCGGTCAGGATGCGGCGCAAGTCCGGGTGGCCTTCGAAGACGATGCCGTACAGATCGAATGCTTCGCGCTCATACCAGTTGGCCGAATTCCAGATATCGACGACTGAGGCGACGATCGGCACTTCGTCGTCCGGTGCGAATACACGCAGACGCAGACGCCAGTTGTTCTGCACCGACAACAAATGCAGAACGGCCGCGAAACGCGGACCGTCATATGCGCCATCGGCGTAGGTCTGATAGTCGACGCCGCACAGATCGACCAGTTGCTCGAAACCGAGCGAGCGGTCGTCGCGCAGACGCGTTGCCACATTGATGTAGTCGCTCGCCTTCACGACGATCGTCAACTCACCGATTGCCTCGGTGGTGCTCAACAGGAGGCCGCCAAAGGCCGCCTCGAGGTTCGCTTTCAGGGTCTCGAGTTTGCTTGCCATATTGTGGGGGAGGCGTTGGCCTTATTGACGGGCGATTGTGTTGGTGCGACGGATCTTGGCCTGCAGCTGGATCACGCCGTACACCAGCGCTTCCGCTGTAGGCGGGCAACCCGGCACGTAGACGTCGACCGGCACAATCCGATCGCAGCCGCGCACTACCGAATAGGAATAGTGGTAGTAGCCGCCGCCGTTTGCGCACGAGCCCATCGAAATCACCCAGCGCGGCTCGGCCATCTGGTCGTAGACCTTGCGCAAAGCCGGCGCCATCTTGTTGCACAGCGTGCCGGCGACGATCATCACGTCCGACTGACGCGGACTCGGACGAAACACCACGCCGAAACGGTCAAGGTCATAACGGGCAGCGCCCGCATGCATCATCTCGACCGCACAGCACGCGAGACCAAACGTCATCGGCCACAACGAGCCGGTGCGCGTCCAGTTGATCAGTTTGTCTGCCGTAGTGGTGACAAACCCTTCCTTCAAGACCCCTTCGATACTCATTTGCTTTCCACTCCAGACGGGGCGGCAAGCCTGGCCACCCACGCAAACCGGCGATTAATCCATCATTCCCAGTCGAGGCCGCCCTTCTTCCAGATATAGGCAAAGCCCAACAGGAATTCGAGCAGGAAAATCATCATCGCCATGAAGCCAGGCCAGCCGATGTCGCGCAGGGCCACACCCCACGGGAACAGGAACGCGGTTTCAAGGTCGAAAATGATGAAGAGAATGGCGACGAGGTAGTAACGCACATCGAACTTCATGCGCGCATCTTCGAATGCTTCGAAGCCGCACTCGTACGGTGCGTTTTTCTCGGTATCGGGCTTGTTGGGACCGAGGATCTTGCCGATGCTGACCAGTGCTACGCCTAAACCGGTGCCCACAATGAGGAACAACAAGACGGGGAAATAGGCTGCGAGGTTCAAGACTATCCTCTATCGGTTGGTTCTGAATGCCGCCAAGAGCATAGCACTCCTGACGCGAAATCACTTTGACAACGCACATGCCGCAAGCCCAACGCGAACCGCGCATCAGAAGTGAAAATGCCAGCCGAAGCGAAGCAAGCGGCTGGCATTTAGATAACATTTGGTGCCGACGGCGAGACTCGAACTCGCACAGCTTTCGCCACTACCCCCTCAAGATAGCGTGTCTACCAATTTCACCACGTCGGCACTAACTGCAATCCGGGAAAACAACTTATAAAACCCGCGAATCGCTTCAAGACTTAGATTGTAACTGGTCTAAACAGTTTGTTCAACGCACAAAAGCACTTTGAACGAAAATTTATTTCGGCACGTCCGTAGCGGGGACGGATGCGGCCGATGCCGGCAATACTGCCGAGCCGCCAGCCGGCGCGGACGCAGCGGAAGCCGCGACAGGCGCAGTCACAGCCGTGCCCAGCAAGCCTGCGGACGGTTTCGCACGATACGCACCAAGGTAGGTGAGCGTCAACGTCGTTACAAAAAACACGGCGGCGAGGACGGCCGTGGTACGCGACAAAAAGTTTGCCGAACCGGTCGCGCCGAACAGACTGCCCGATGCGCCGCTGCCGAAAGCAGCACCCATATCGGCGCCTTTGCCGTGTTGCAGCAAGACAAGGCCGATGACCCCAAGTGCCGACAACAGCTGAACGACGATAATCAATGTTTTCAAATACAGCATCACACTCACCTGAGTCTTTATTTAACCGCGCCACACAAAGTGTGCCGCGCGGGATTGGGTCATCCTCGCCAAGGCGCCCTGCTTAACCGGCGACGCTCGTCGCGGCCGCCGCTCTGCAGATCGCCAGGAAATCCTGGTCTTTCAACGACGCGCCGCCGATCAGGCCACCGTCGATATCCGGCTCACGGAACAATTCTTCCGCGTTCTCCGGCTTCACACTGCCGCCATACAACACCGGCACATCCGCCACCGCCGCGCCCTTTGCCGCCAGACGCGAACGCAGGAAAGCATGCACTGCTTGCGCCTCGTCCGACGTGGCGCTCTTACCTGTGCCGATCGCCCAGACCGGCTCATATGCGACAACGATGCGCGCCGCATCTTCCGCCGACAATTTCGCCAGCACTTCATCCAGTTGCGCGCCAACCACTTGCTCAGTGGAACCGGCCTCGCGCTCCTCGAGCGTTTCGCCGACGCATACGATCGGCGTCAGTCCCACTTCCAGCGCGCGCTGCGTCTTCACCGCAACCAGCTCTGAGCTTTCACGATGGTAAGCACGGCGCTCCGAGTGTCCGACGATCGCCAGCGTGGCAGCGAAATCGACTGCCATCTGCGCAGCCACTTCGCCGGTATAGGCCCCATGCGTGAACGCGGAGACGTCCTGCACACCCCACACGACCTTGCTGCCTTCCAGCAACGATTGAGTCTGCCCGAGATAAGGGCACGGCACGCAGACACCGACGCGCACATCCGCCGGCAATTCGCCCGCGCCTTGCGCCACTGCCTGCAACAGCGTCGCATTTTCGGCGAGGCGCCCGTGCATCTTCCAGTTACCGACTACCAGCTTGGCTCGTTGTTTCGACATCGTCTCGTCTTGTATTGGCGGCGGACTTGGTTTGCGCTTACAGCCCGCCTTTCGGATTCGTGCGGCGTGCGCAAAACGCGCAATTTTACTGCGTGGGGTGGATCGGGTCAAACTGACCGTGTCAAACCGACCCTGTCAAGCGTCCTGACCCCAAGTCAGCACGATCTTGCCGACGTGCGTGCTGCTTTCCATCAGCGCGTGCGCTTCAGCGGCCCGCGCGGCCGGAAACACACGGTGCACCACCGGCTTGATGCGGCCATCGTCAAGGTGCGGCCACACATGCTCTTTCAATTTCGCGGCGATCTTCGCCTTAAACTCGATCGGCCGCGGACGCAACGTCGAACCCGTCACCGTCAAACGGCGGCGCAGCACTTCGTTCAGATTCAGCTCCGCTTTCGCGCCGCCCAGCAACGCGATCAGCACGATGCGGCCGCCGTCGGCCAGCGCGGTCAGCTCACGGGGCACATAGCTGCCCGCCACCATGTCGAGAATGACGTCGACACCACGATCGTTCGTTAGCGACTTGATGACCTCGACGAAATCCTCAGTCTTGTAGTTGATCGCACGCTCCGCGCCAAGCGCTTCACACGCGCGGCACTTTTCGTCCGATCCAGCCGTCGCGAACACGCGAAAACCCAGCGCATGCGCAATCTGGATCGCCGTCACACCGATGCCGCTCGAGCCGCCCTGCACCAGCAACGTCTCGTTCGGCGCGCCTTCACCCTTACCAAGTTGCGCACGGTCGAACACATTGCTCCACACCGTGAAGAATGTTTCCGGCAGCGAAGCCGCCTCGACATCCGACAAACCAGCGGGCACCGGCAAGCATTGCAACAGCGGCGCGGTCGCGTATTCCGCGTAACCACCACCTGCGAGCAATGCACACACGCGGTCACCCACTTTCAGACCGAACGGATTGTTCTTCTCGTCGATGGTGCCGCCGACGATCTCGCCCGCCACTTCCAGCCCCGGCAGATCTGACGCGCCCGGCGGCGGTGCATAACCGCCTTTGCGCTGGAACACATCAGGCCGGTTGATGCCCGAAGCCGCCACCTTGATCAGCACCTCGCCCGCTTTCGGCTGCGGCATGGGCCTCTCTGCCAGTTTGAGGACTTCCGGCGCACCGAATTCGGTGATTTCGATCGCTTTCATCTGCGTCAACTCCAAGATTGGATTGCGTTGCCTACCGGCACCCGCAGGAAGTCCCCTCGGGAACTGGGACACACGAATCGCCCGATTCCGACGAAACACCCCACGCAAACAGAGTACCCGCTTATGTCCGTTTGCATCGGCCTGCAACGCAATCCACCCTGCACCCTTCATGAAAAACGGCCGGCGCGCATTCGCGCTGCCGGCCGTCGCCCTGCTACCGCATTACTGCGGCGTCGGTTCGCCTTGCGGCGCGCCGTTCGGGGCGTCGTTCAGCAACGCCTTGGCCGACAAACGCACGCGGCCCTTTTCGTCCGTCTGGATGACCTTGACCTTCACTTGCTGGCCGTCCTTCAGGTAGTCGTTGATGTCCTTGATACGCTCGTTGGCGATTTCGGAAATGTGCAGCAGACCGTCCTTGCCCGGCAGGATGTTCACGATCGCGCCGAAATCGAGCAGCTTGAGCACGGTACCTTCGTACACTTGGCCCACTTCGACTTCCAACGTGATGTTCTCGATACGCTTCTTCGCTTCGGCCATACCTTCGCTGCTGGTGCTGGCGATGGTGACGACGCCGTCGTCCGAAATATCGATCGTCGTGCCGGTTTCTTCGGTCAGCGCGCGGATCACCGAACCACCCTTGCCGATCACGTCGCGGATCTTTTCCGGATTGATCTTGATGGTGATCATGCGCGGCGCGTAGTCCGACAGCACCGTGTTCGCGCCCGACACAGCCGAGGTCATCTTGCCGAGGATGTGCATACGGCCTTCCTTCGCTTGCGCGAGAGCGACCTGCATGATTTCCTTGGTGATGCCCTGGATCTTGATGTCCATCTGCAGCGCGGTCACGCCTTGCTCGGTACCCGCGACCTTGAAGTCCATGTCGCCGAGGTGATCTTCGTCGCCGAGGATGTCGGTCAGGACGGCAAACTTGTTGCCTTCGAGGATCAGGCCCATTGCGATGCCGGCGACGTGCGCCTTCATCGGCACGCCAGCGTCCATCAGTGCGAGGCAGCCGCCGCACACCGAAGCCATCGACGACGAACCATTCGACTCGGTGATTTCCGAAACGACGCGGATCGAGTAGCCGAATTCGTCAGCGCTCGGCAGGCACGCAGCCAGCGCGCGCTTGGCCAGACGGCCGTGACCGATTTCACGACGCTTCGGCGAACCGACGCGGCCCGTTTCGCCGGTCGCGAACGGAGGCATGTTGTAGTGAAGCATGAAGCGTTCGCGGTACTCGCCTTCGAGCGCGTCGATGTTCTGCTCGTCACCCTTCGTGCCCAGCGTTGCGACCACCATGGCCTGCGTTTCGCCACGCGTGAACAAGGCTGAGCCGTGCGTACGCGGCAGCACGCCGGTACGGATTTCGATCGGGCGCACGGTGCGCGTGTCGCGGCCGTCGATACGCGGCTCGCCGTTCAGGATCTGCGTACGGACGATCTTCGCTTCAATGTCGAACAGTACGTTACCGACCGTAGCCTTGTCGGCAGCGACAGTACCCGCTGCAGCGGCATCTTCTTCCAGCTTCTTCGACGTGGCTGCGTAGACTTCCTTCAGCTTGGTCGAACGGGCTTGCTTGTCGCGGATCTGGTAAGCGGCGAGCAGCTCAGCTTGCGCCAGTTCCGTCACACGCGCGATCAGCGGCTCGTTCTTCGCTGCCGGTTGCCAATCCCATTCCGGCTTGCCGCCTTCGCGAACCAGGTCATGGATCGCGTTGATCGCGATCTGCATTTGCTCATGGCCGAACACCACACCGCCGAGCATCACTTCTTCGCTCAGTTGTTGCGCTTCCGATTCCACCATCAGCACCGCGCGTTCCGTACCGGCGACGATCAGGTCGAGCGCCGATTCCTTCATCTGCGGACGCGTCGGATTCAACACGTATTCGTTGTTGATGTAGGCCACGCGTGCTGCGCCGACCGGGCCGTTGAACGGCAGACCGGAAACAGCGAGCGCCGCCGACGCGCCGATCAGCGCGGGGATGTCAGCGGGAATTTCGGGGTTCAGCGACAGGACGTGGATCACGACCTGGACTTCGTTGTAGAAGCCTTCAGGGAACAGCGGGCGCAACGGACGGTCGATCAGGCGCGAGATCAGCGTTTCGCCTTCCGACGGACGGCCTTCACGGCGGAAGAAACCACCGGGGATCTTGCCTGCAGCGTAGGTCTTTTCGAGGTAATCGACGGTCAGCGGGAAGAAGTCCTGACCCGGCTTGGCGGTCTTGGCGCCGACCACAGTAGCCAGCACAACGGTGTCTTCGACGTCGACGATCACCGCACCGCCTGCCTGACGAGCGATTTCGCCCGTTTCGAGGCGAACGTTGTGTTGTCCCCACTTAAATTCTTTGACGATCTTGTTGAACATAGTCATTGCTTTTCCTCTTCGTTATGCCGCGCGGACCAGAAGCGGCGCGGCAACGCCAGGACCGGCGCCACATGGGAAGAGTAGTGTTATGCCATTCCAGAGAACCACGCTCTACGCGCGCGAACCGCTGGAATGACACAAGGCTCTGCCCTGAAGCCCGGCCGTATTTCTGCTTTTTTACTGCTTTCCTGCTAGCCGCCGCATGAATCGTCACGCTACCGCGACCGGCAGGCGGTGCGCATCACATGAAGCGCACCGTGCAAAAACAAAATGCCTGTATCAGTGGAACTGACACAGGCATCTTGCTGAACGACTGGCCGATTACTTACGCAGACCCAGCTTCTCGATCAGTGCGCGGTAACGATCCGCGTCCTTACCCTTCAGGTAGTCGAGCAGCTTACGACGGCGGCTCACCATGCGCAGCAGACCGCGGCGGCTGTGGTGATCCTTCGTGTGTGCCTTGAAGTGAACGGTCAGTTCGTTGATGCGGGTCGTGAGCAGCGCGACCTGAACTTCGGGGGAGCCGGTGTCGTTAGCTGCGCGTGCGAATTGCGCAACGACTTCGGACTTCTTGCTTGCTTCAACTGCGGACATGTCGATTTCCTTGAGAACTAGACAGGCGGTCACGGAAGAAAGGCCGTGCCGTGGGTTACCCGTGTGCGCATTCGCATTGCAAACATGCAGCATGCCTCACAACGGGACGCGTATTGTAGCACAGCCCAATCCGGCCGCGAACCCTGCTGTGCTGGGCGGGATCGTGGGCGGCCTGGGTTTGCTTGGGGGCCGTTTACGGCCGTTTCATCTTGCACACGGTCGTCGGCACCGTGCGCTCGGACGGCAAAGCCAGCACCGTGCGGAAACCGTAGCCTGAACCTTCGTTGTCGAACTTGACGCCCGGCGTGCCAGCCTTGTCCATCTGCATCACGTAAAGGGGCTGGATCAGCTGGTGGTCATCGGCCCGCATCCACGAGGCGTGAAAGCCGTTGTCGAACTTGATCCCCTCAAGGGCCCGGGCGACAGCCGTCGGGTCGGCGCTGCCGGCGCGGTTCATCGCCGCGGCGAGGGTTTCGATCATCAACGGCATGCGCAGCACCGGGTAGTCATCCTGCGCGGCCGGGAAACGGGCGCGAAATGCTGCATACCACGCGTCGGATGCCGCACCGCCAGCGTTCGGGTGCCAGTCGGCCACCGCGATCACATGCTTGACGCCGGCATCGCCCAACGCGGCCGGCGCGCCAAGACTATTGCCATAGAACGTGTAGAACCTGGTGTCCAGCCCCTGCTCCCGCGCCGCTTTGACTAGCAGCGTCAGATCGTTGCCCCAGTTGCCGGTGATAACCGCGTCCGCGCCGCTCGCGCGGATCTTCGCGATGTACGGCGCGAAGTCCTTCACGCGGCCGATCGGATGAAATTCGTCACCGACGACCGCGATATCCGGCCGCTTCGCGGCCAGCGTCGAGCGCGCGAGACTGCTGACATCGTGGCCAAAGCTGTAGTCCTGGTTCAGGAGATAGACCTTCTTCACCGCCTTGTCGCGCTGGATCACGTCGGCCAGCGCATCCATGCGCATACCCGCGTGTGCGTCGAAGCGGAAGTGCCAGAAACTGCAATTGGCGTTGGTCAGGGTGGGATCGTCGGCGGAATAATTGAGGAACAGTTCGCGGTTGCCCGGCTCGCGGCTGTTCTGTTTGTCGATCGCGCCGATCAGCGCGGCGGCCACTGCCGAGCTGTTGCCCTGCATGATGTAACCGATGTGCCGGTCCGCGGCGGCGCGCAGTTGCACCAGCGCCTCTTCAGCACTGCCCTTGCTGTCGAGCACGACCAGTTCGAGCGGATGCGCGCCGTCGGCGAGCTTCACGCCGCCTTCTGCATTCACCTGTTCGACGCCGAAGCGCAGATTGCGCTCCACCGCCGCGCCCGCGTTCGCGAATGGGCCGGACATGCCTTCGATCAGCGCCAGCTGGATCGGCGTGCCCGTGGGCTGATTGACTGACTTGCTTGCCGCACCCGACGCCGTGTCTCCCGCGGCGTGAGCCGCCGCGGCCATCGAAATCGCCGCCAGCGCGACGACTGCCGCTGCTGCCGCCCGTTGCCACTTCGCCATCGTGATTGCCCCGCTTGATTCGTCGAAGCGCGGATCATAGGGCGTTCCAGACGGAATAAGCAAGCCGGCAAATTCGTTACTGTGCATCCAGGGACGCGTCGTACGACGCGCAAATCTTTTGCTGCCGCCCGTGTCAAAATAATGCGTCTCGATGATAAAAACCGCTACTCAAATGCCATCGGAGGAATTCATGTTCAACCGCCACCCATCCACGGCGGCCTCGCTCGAAGCGCCGCCCGCAGCACGCCTGCGCCGCGCTGCGCTCGTCTGCCTGAGCGCGCTCACGCTCACGGTTACGCTCGCCGGCTGTGTGCAGCCATGGCAGCAATACAGCCAAGGCGCGGACGAATCGACCATCGTCGCCCGCCTCGGCGCACCGCGCGAAAGCTACGACCTGCCTAACGGCGGCAAACGGCTAATGTGGCCGACCCAGCCAATGGGTGAAACCACTACCGCAGCCGACATCGACGCATCCGGCAAGATCGTCACCGTACGCCAGGTGCTTCAACCCAACGAGTTCTACCGTGCCGAAATCGGCAAATGGACGAAGAGCGACGTGCTGGTGAACTTCGGCCGCCCGGTCGAAACGTCGTACTTCCCGTTGATGAAGCGCGAGGTCTGGACGTATCGCTACTTGGAAGACAACGTCTGGTACATGATGTACAGCTTTTATTTCGACGATCAGGGCATTGTGCGGCTCACACAGAAAACGCCTGATCCGCTGCACGATCCGGATCGGCGCAGCCTGTTCTGAGCACCTGATCGAACCCATTGCGCATGGATCGACAAAGCCGCCGCTTCAGGCGGCTTTTTTTATTTATTGCGCACGCGGACGAGTTTTATTTCGCACACGGCGGATTTATTTCTTATTGGAAGGTTTTGGTAATAATTCATTCGGTGTCGATCGCGCGTACCGCGTCGTCGCACAGCCGTCGATGCGGCGCACGGCGACAGAGGAACTACCGCACATCTGACACGCCAAGCCTGCGCGCTTCAAGGCACGAAGCACGCAAAAGGAAGGCATCGGAAACAAGAAGCCCCGTGCTCGGCAGCGCACGGGGCTTCTTTTTGTCACTCCGGCTCAGCAGACACTCCACTAGCGCCCTGCCGCCCCGTTACTCCGAACGTTGCGGATTCAACTTGTCAAAGTTCGAATGCAGTTTGTTGAGCGCCGAGATATACGCCTTCGCGGAAGCCGCGACGATATCCGGATCGGTGCCCACGCCGTTGACGATGCGCCCGCTCCTGGACAGCCGCACGGTCACCTCGCCCTGCGCCTGCGTACCCGTTGTAATGGCGTTGACCGAGTACAGCAGCAATTCCGACCCGCTTCCCACTTCCGTTTCGATCGCATTGAGCGTGGCATCCACCGGACCGTTGCCGCGCGCTTCCCCAGTCACTTCCTTGCCTTCGACCGAGAACACGATCTTCGCGTGCGGCTGCTCGCCGGTTTCCGAATGCTGCGACAACGACAGGAACTTGTAGTGCTCCCGCTCCTGCGCTTCAGCCGATTCCTCCGTGACGATCGCGATAATGTCTTCGTCGAAGATTTCCGACTTGCGGTCGGCCAGTTCCTTGAAGCGTGCGAACGCGGTATTCAACTCGCCTTCACTATCGAGCGCGATGCCCAATTCCTGCAGACGCTGCTTGAACGCATTGCGGCCCGACAACTTGCCAAGCACGATCTTGTTCGCGCTCCAGCCCACATCTTCGGCACGCATGATTTCGTAAGTGTCGCGCGCTTTCAGCACGCCGTCCTGGTGAATGCCGGATGCGTGCGCAAATGCGTTCGCGCCGACCACCGCCTTGTTCGGCTGCACGACGAAACCGGTGATTTGCGACACCAGCTTCGAAGCCGGCACGATTTGCGTGGTATCGAGACCGATATCGAGGCCGAAGTAATCCTTGCGGGTCTTCACCGCCATCACGATTTCTTCGAGCGACGTATTACCCGCGCGCTCGCCGAGACCGTTGATCGTGCACTCGACCTGACGCGCGCCGCCGATTTTCACGCCGGCCAGCGAGTTAGCGACGGCCATGCCGAGGTCGTTATGGCAATGCACGGAGAACACAGCCTTATGCGAGTTCGGAATGCGTTCGCGCAACGTCTTCACGAGCTGGCCATACAACTCCGGCACGCCGTAGCCGACCGTATCCGCGATGTTGATGGTGGTCGCGCCTTCTGCGATCACCGCTTCCAGCACGCGGCACAGGAAATCCATGTCCGAGCGGCTGCCGTCTTCCGGCGAGAACTCGACGTCGTCCGTGAACTTGCGGGCGAAACGCACCGCCAGTTTCGCCTGTTCGAACACCTGATCCGGCGTCATGCGCAGCTTCTTTTCCATATGCAGCGGCGACGTTGCGATGAACGTGTGGATGCGGAAATGATCGGCCGGCTTGAGTGCGTCAGCAGCGCGTTGAATGTCTTTGTCGTTTGCACGGGCCAGCGAGCAGATCGTGCTGTCCTTGATCAGGCCCGCGATCGTGTGGATCGAATCGAAGTCGCCGTTCGAGCTTGCCGCGAAGCCCGCTTCGATCACGTCCACCTTCATCCGTTCGAGCTGCTTTGCGATACGGATTTTTTCTTCCTTCGTCATCGACGCGCCGGGAGATTGCTCGCCGTCGCGCAACGTGGTGTCGAATATGATCAGTTTGTCGGCCATGTCGGGTCTCCTGAGGAGTCGGTCAATTGTGGGGATCGGATATTGGAATTCGGGTGTCTGCGCCACCGTTGGCGACGCTATAAACCACAGACGAGGCAGACGGAGGGCAGAAAACGATAAGCGATCAGCGCGCTAGACGCGCCAGCACTAGCGCACCCGCGGCGCACCAACTTGTTGAGGCTCGTGCTGCAGCTCAAATGGGAACCTGAACGCATTAATCCAACGACTATAGCGACATTCCCGTCGCCGTGCAATTGGCGTCAGACCTGCCTGCCGCGCGCCGCCGGACGGGCCCGGCAACGAAAAACGGCAGCCTACGAAGGCTGCCGTTTTCTCATGTCACGGTCATGCAACGAAGGTGCGCTTTACCTGTCCCGCGCCACGGACCGAGCCGGATTCGCCCTGCCCCGCAATGCCTGATAGCCCCAGAACACATAGCCCGACAGACCGTACAGCACGAACAGGCCGAACAGCATCAGCGGCGGATCTGACGACACCAGCACGAACGCCACCACCACCAGCAGAATCACGCCGAACGGCACGCGGTGCCGCACGTCGAGCGCCTTGCCGCTGTAGAACGGCGCGTTCGACACCATCGTCACACCGGCGTAGATGGTCAGCACGAAGGCGACCCACGGCAGCCACACCAGCTTGAGCGGCACGCGATTATCGGTGGCGAGCCACACGAAACCGGCGATCAGCGCCGCGGCCGCCGGGCTCGGCATGCCCTGGAAGAAACGCTTATCGACCACGCCGATGTTCGCGTTGAAGCGAGCGAGACGCAACGCCGCACCCGAACAGTAGACGAACGCGGCGAGCCAGCCCCAGCGGCCGAGATCCTTCAGAATCCACTCGTACATCACGAGCGCCGGCGCCACACCGAACGACACCATGTCCGAGAGACTGTCGAACTGTTCGCCGAACGCACTTTGCGTATGGGTCATACGGGCGACGCGGCCGTCCATGCCGTCCAGCACCATCGCCACGAAGATCGCAATCGCCGCAATTTCGAAGCGTACGTTCATCGCTTGTACCACGGCGAAGAAGCCGCAAAAGAGCGCGGCGGTGGTAAACGCGTTCGGCAGCAGGTAAATGCCACGCTTCCTCAGGAACTGCTGACGCTGAGCGCGCCGGCTCTCGACTACCGGCGACTCCGCCACGATCGGCTTGTTGCGGCGGAACGGACGCGGCAGCGGTCCGCTGTTGCGGGGTCGACGCGGTTTGAATGCGGCCATTCGGAAAACCTCCTTGGTGCCGCTTTATAGTTCAGCGAGGATCGTGGACGACGCGGAAACCTTCTCGCCGATCGACACACGCGGACGGCTGCCAACCGGCAGATACACGTCGACGCGCGAGCCAAACCGGATAAATCCATAACGTTGACCACGCGTGAGCGGCTCACCTGATCGCACGTAGCAAAGAATGCGCCGTGCAATCAGACCGGCGATCTGCACCGAGGTCACCGTCTGGCCACTGGCCGTTTCGATCACAATCGCATTACGCTCGTTCTCGGTCGAAGCCTTATCCACGGCGGCATTCAGATACGCGCCCGGGAAATATTCGACCTTGGAGATCGCACCATCCACCGGCGAGCGTTGCGAGTGGACATTGAAAACGTTCATGAACACGCTGATCTTCAGCGCTTCACGGTTGGCGTACGGATCATGCGCTGTCTCGACGGCGACGATACGGCCGTCAGCCGGGCACAGTACGGCGTTCGCCTGAGTCGGAATCGGGCGTGCCGGATCGCGGAAGAACTGCACGACGAAGATCAGGATCAGCCAGAACAGCCATGCAAAGCCGAATCCCGCGAAGGCATGAACCAGTAATGCAACAACGGCCGCGATGGCGATGAACGGCCAGCCTTCTCGCGCGATGATCGGATGAGGGTAATTCATGGATGGCTTCTGTATTTTTGTAAAACCGTAGGATAGCAAAAGCCGCCCAGGGTTCAGCACCCTTGGACGGCTTTTTGCATTACCGGCTGCCGCGACGATGCGCCGCGCCGGTCAGATGCGGTAAAGCTGGCTTCTTAGTTCTTCGACTGGTCGACCAACTTGTTCGCAGCGATCCACGGCATCATCGAACGCAGCTTGGCACCGACCGTTTCGATCTGGTGCTCAGCCGTCAGACGGCGGCGCGATTGCAACGTCGGTGCGCCGGCCTTGTTTTCGATGATGAAGCTCTTTGCGTACTCGCCGGTTTGAATGTCCGTCAGCACTGCCTTCATCGCCTTCTTCGTTTCAGCCGTCACGATACGCGGACCCGTCACGTACTCGCCGTATTCGGCGTTGTTCGAGATCGAGTAGTTCATGTTCGCGATGCCGCCTTCGTAGATCAGGTCGACGATCAGCTTCAGTTCGTGCAGGCACTCGAAGTACGCCATTTCCGGCGCGTAGCCCGCTTCCACCAACGTTTCGAAGCCGGCCTTGATCAGGTCGACCGTACCACCGCACAGCACGGCTTGTTCGCCGAACAGGTCGGTTTCCGTTTCTTCGCGGAAGTTCGTTTCGATGATACCGGCACGGCCGCCGCCGTTCGCTGCTGCGTACGACAAAGCGATGTCACGTGCTGCGCCCGACTTGTCTTGCGCAACGGCGATCAGGTGGGGCACGCCGCCACCTTGCGAGTACGTACCGCGAACCGTGTGGCCCGGCGCCTTCGGCGCGATCATGATGACGTCCAGATCCGCACGCGGGATCACTTGACCGTAGTGCACGTTGAAGCCATGTGCGAAGGCCAGCGCTGCGCCTTGCTTGATGTTGGCGTGCACTTCCTTCGCGTAGACTTCAGCGATCTGCTCGTCCGGCAGCAGCATCATGACGACGTCTGCACCCTTGACGGCTTCCGCCACTTCCTTGACTTGCAGGCCGGCGTTCTCAGCCTTGCTCCACGATGCGCCGCCCTTGCGCAGACCGACCGTGATGTTCACGCCGCTTTCCTTCAGGTTCAGCGCGTGAGCATGGCCTTGCGAGCCATAGCCGATGATGGTGACTTGCTTGCCCTTGATGAGGGAGAGGTCGGCGTCCTTGTCGTAGAAAACTTTCATGTCGGTTCCTTGGCTAAATTCGGTGAAATCAGTGAAATACAAATACTGCGAATGTTGTGTTGCTCGCCGGACAGGTGCTGGTACAGGCACTGCCCGGCTTCGATCGAGACGGTTGATTACGCAATCTAGAACCGCAGCTCAGCTCGCGCGTCAAACCTTCAGAATGCGCTCGCCGCGGCCGATGCCCGAACTGCCCGTACGGACGGTTTCGAGAATCGCAGTCGCATCGATCCCTTCGATGAAGGCATCGAGCTTGTCGCTCGCGCCCGTCAGTTCGATCGTGTAGGTCTTTTCGGTGACGTCGATGATCCGGCCGCGGAAAATATCCGACATCCGTTTCATCTCCTCACGTTCCTTGCCGACCGCCCTCACCTTGATCAACATCAGCTCACGCTCGATGTGGGCGCCCTCGGTAAGGTCGACCACTTTCACCACCTCGATCAGGCGGTTCAGATGCTTCGTGATCTGTTCGATCACGTCGTCCGAGCCAATGGAGACGATGGTCATGCGCGACAGCGAACGGTCTTCGGTCGGAGCCACCGTCAAGGTTTCAATGTTGTAGCCGCGTGCGGAGAACAGCCCCACCACGCGTGATAACGCGCCCGGTTCGTTTTCCAGCAGGACAGAAATAATGTGTCTCATGTTTCGCTTCTTCCAGATGTTTTGTCGATGTATGCGAGCGGGTTCGCGCCGCTTCGTCCGCCCTCGCCCTTTTTGAAGGCGCGCATGACGAAGCCAACGTCAGAAACCGTCGTTATAGATCTTCCGAACCCATGAGCATCTCAGTGATGCCCTTGCCGGCCTGAACCATCGGCCAGACGTTTTCGGTCGGATCGGTCTGGAAATCGAGAAACACCGTGCGATCTTTCAGGCGCAGCGCTTCCTTCAGCGCCGGCTCCACATCGGCCGTGCGTTCGATACGCATGCCGACGTGACCGTACGCTTCAGCGAGCTTCACGAAGTCCGGCAGCGCATCCATGTACGAATGCGAATAGCGCTTGCTGTATTCGATCTGCTGCCACTGGCGCACCATGCCCAGATAGCGGTTGTTCAGCGAAATGATCTTCACCGGAGTCTCGTACTGCTTGCAGGTCGAGAGTTCCTGGATACACATCTGGATCGAGCCTTCGCCCGTGATACAGAGCACGTCGTCGTCCGGGTGCGCCATCTTCACGCCCATCGCCGCCGGCAGGCCGAAGCCCATCGTGCCGAGGCCGCCGGAGTTGATCCAGCGACGCGGCTTGTTGAAGCGATAGAACTGCGCCGCCCACATCTGATGCTGGCCAACGTCGGAACACACGAAGGCATTGCCGTCGGTCAGTTCCCACGCCTTTTCCACCACGTACTGCGGCTTGATGATGTCGCTCTTGCGGTCGAACTTCAGGCAGTCTTTCGCGCGCCAGGCTTCGATGTCCTTCCACCAGTCGGCGAGCGCCGCGGTGTCGGGGCCATGCTCGGCCGTTTGCAACTGCTCGATCAGCTCCTTTAGCACTTCCTTCACGTCGCCGACAATTGGAATGTCGACCTTGACGCGCTTGGAGATGGAGGAAGGATCGATATCGATATGGATGATCTTGCGCGGACGGGACGCGAAGTGCGCCGGGTCGCCGATCACACGGTCGTCGAAGCGCGCGCCAATCGCGATCAGCACGTCGCAGTGCTGCATCGCCATGTTGGCTTCGTACGTACCGTGCATGCCGAGCATGCCGAGGAATTTCTTGTCGCTCGCGCGGTAGCCGCCCAGACCCATCAACGTGTTGGTGACGGGATAGCCGAGCAGGTCGGCAAACTGGTTCAGCTCACGCGATGCATCCGCGAGAATGATGCCGCCGCCGGTGTAGATGTACGGACGCTTGGCCGACAGCAGCAAGGCCACGGCCTTGCGAATCTGGCCGGAGTGACCTTTCGTAACCGGGTTGTACGAGCGCAGCGAAACGGTCTTCAGCGGTTCGTACTGACACGGCGTCTTCGACACGTCTTTCGGAATGTCGATCAACACCGGGCCGGGACGGCCGGTACGGGCGATATAGAAAGCTTTCTTGACGGTAGCGGCGAGGTCGCGCACGTCCTTCACGAGGAAGTTGTGCTTCACGCAAGGACGCGTGATGCCGACCGTATCGCACTCCTGGAACGCATCCTGGCCGATCGCGGCGGTAGGCACCTGACCGCTGATCACCACCATCGGAATCGAATCCATGTAGGCGGTGGCGATGCCGGTCACCGCATTGGTGACGCCGGGGCCGGAGGTCACGAGGCACACACCCACTTTGCCGGTGGAACGCGCATAGGCGTCGGCGGCGTGGACTGCGGCTTGTTCGTGGCGCACGAGGACGTGCTGGAATTTGTCCTGCTTATACAGCTCGTCGTAAATGTAGAGTACCGAGCCGCCAGGATAGCCCCACACAAACTCGACGTCTTCGTCGGCCAAAGCGCGCATGAGCACGGTGGCGCCGATAGAGTCAGCTTCGGGATGGGGGGTCGTATCCGACGTGGAGAATTCCGCGCTGGGCATATTCATTTATTCACCTTTCGAATTTTCGGCAAAAAATTGATCGGGTGCTCTCTGCCGGGCTTGTGGCTCGGGTTCAAGCGGCGCGTCCAGTTGACAGGCGAGCTTCTTGGGCCACACCTCAATTGAGACAACTCACTTATGTTGCGAACCAGCGACGATATCTGCAGATGTCCGCGCGGTCAAGCAAATATTGCCGTGGCGCCTGCCCCTCAATCTCGATATTGACCGAAAGCGAGTTATTGGGACGCAGGACGGGCCATGTTTCGCCCCAGCGGAGCGAAAGTTTGTTAGCATCCGCGAGTTTTACGACATTTTTCGACCGATTACGCGCACGCACGCTGCGCCGACCCCCAAACGGATGGCATCAGACAAGGAACTCGCCGATTTTCTGGCGGGCGTCGAAAGGCGCGCATTCAAGCAGACGGTCTACGCCGTGCGGGACGACGACGCCTCGCTCGATATCGTGCAGGACGCGATGATCAAGCTCGCCGAAAAATACGGCGATCGTCCACCCGCCGAACTTCCGCTCCTGTTTCAGCGTATTCTCCAGAATGCGATGCACGACTATTTCCGTCGTGCCAAAGTACGCAATACTTGGGTTAGTCTGTTTTCCTCGCTCGGCAACGCCGACGACGACGAATTCGACCCCCTCGAAACATTCGAGGCGCAGCAAGGTTCAGCGGGCTCAGAAAGCAACGAACAGAAACTCGAACGCGAACAGGTCTTACAGTTAATCGACGACGAGATCCAAAAGTTACCGGCACGTCAACGGGAGGCGTTTCTCATGCGTTATTGGGAAGATATGGATGTCGCCGAGACTGCCGCCGCGATGGGCTGCTCCGAGGGTAGCGTGAAAACGCACTGCTCGCGGGCCACCCACACGCTGGCGCAAGCGCTCAAGGCTAAAGGAATTACGCTATGAGCTCCCTAGAAACCAGAGAACTCGAGTTCGCCCGCCAGGTGCGCCGCGCGCTCGACGAGAACGCCGCCAGTATTCCGTCCGCCACCGTCGACCGGCTCGCCGTGGCGCGCCGCGCCGCACTTGCTCGCAAGAAGCCCGAAACCGTGAGCGCACCAGTGTTCGTGCCCGCCTTCGCCGGTGCCGGCATGCCGGCTGGTATGCCGCAAGTCGACATGCCGCAGCGCCGCCGTTCGCCGCTGCGCCGCTTTGCGCTCGCCTGGCCGCTGGTCGCGCTGGTCGTCAGCCTCGTGGGCATCGCCTATTGGGAAGACCAGCAACGCACGGCCGAACTCGCCGATATCGATGCAGCCATGCTAAGCGACGACCTGCCGCTCAATGCCTATCTCGACCACGGTTTCAACGCGTACCTATCACGCGCCCACTGAGCGGGAGATTCTTCGGGTGAGTTACAAGCGCGGCTTGGCCGTTGTTTTCGGATGCGCGATCGCGGCTCTGGTGTCGTTTGCCGCGACGTATCCGCGCTTTTATCCGAGCCCGTCGACCGTCAGCGCGCCTGCTGCAGGCGGCAACGCGACCGCCAAGGCGCCCGCCCCAACTCTCGCCGTCGATCTGCCGAGCCTATCCGACAGCAATAGCCCGCTGGCATGGGCGCGCCTGAGCGCGGCCGAGCACCTTGCGCTCGCGCCGTTCGCCGGCGAATGGGATTCCTTCAGCGACGAACGCAAGCGAAAATGGATCAAAATCGCGTCGCGTTACCCGAAGTTATCACCTGATGCACAAAAACGCCTGCATGACCGAATGACTGAATGGGTGCGCATGACACCCGATCAGCGGCGCGTTGCACGCGAAAACTACCAGGTGTCGAAAGAGTTGCCGCGCGAGACCCGCCAGAATGCGTGGAAGGCTTATCAGCAATTGCCGGAAGAGCAGAAGGAGCGGCTCGCCGCGAGCGAGCGCAAACGGCGCCCGAGCGTTGTGAGTGCGCCGCCGTCCGGCAAGACCGAGATCAAGGGTCTGGACCGGCTGGTCAATGCCCGGGAACACGGCGCGAGCGGTGCCGCAGCAGCGAGTGCCGCGGCGGCCGCTCCATTGCCGAGCCCAGCCGCCACGCCGGCGATTCCGGCTGCGGGCAGCTTCGTGCCCGCCACGCCGCTGCCGGTTTCGCCGTCCGAGGCGCCGTCGATCTTCAACGGCTCCTGATCGGCGCCCGACCGTGTCCCAACCGCTCTCCACCTCGACACTGCCCGCCGATTCATCCGGCGCCGCACCCTCCGTCCGCCGGCGCCTTGCCACGCTGCTCTACGAAGCCGTGATCCTGTTTGGCGTCGTGTTCATCGCGGGCTATCTGTTCAGCACGTTGTCGCAGCAGCGCAATGGTCTCACCCATCACAACATGCTCGCAGCGTGGATCGGCCTCGTGGTCGGTCTGTATTTCGTCTGGTTCTGGACCCACAGCGGTCAGACGCTGCCGATGAAAACGTGGCGCCTGCGCGTCGTCGCCGCCAACGGCGCGCCGCTGTCCACGGGCCGCGCGATTGTTCGTTACGTGCTGGCCTGGCTGTGGTTTTTGCCGCCGCTCGCGCTGCATCCGCTGCTGGGTCTCACCGTGCCGCAGACGCTGGTGATCGCAGCGATCTGGTTCGTGCTGTGGGCCGCCACCGGCCGCTTCGATTCGCAGCGTCAATTCCTGCACGACCGTCTCGCTGGTACGCGCGTGATCAGCGTCGCGGGCTGAGCAAACGGGCCGCCTTGCAATTCACGCTGCCGCGTCCGTGGTTTGCGTTCGCTTTACTGCGGTTGCCTGTCACCACAGCCCTTCTTTGCACCTCGCCGCGCCCCTACCGCCGTCCCCCTCCGCCCGCATAGTAATAAGAACTTCTCGTGACTGTCACGGCAGGGTCACGCGCGGCTGGCGCAATACGGGCACCGCAACTCGACGCGTGAGCCATGGACCCCAAAACGTCCGCGACTTCCCTGTTCCGCCAGACCGGCCCGAGCGTCGACCCTGTCGCGTTCCGCCCGGAACCCAATCCTAGTCACGGCTTGCCGCTGCCTGTGCCGTCATTGCCACTCGACGCGCACGCCGGCCATCACGACGACGAGCACGCCGAGCCGCACCGCTATCGCACCATCTGGCTATCCGACATCCACCTAGGCTCGAGCGGTTGTCAGGCACCGTACCTGCTCGACTTCCTGCGGCACAACGAGTCGGAATACCTGTACCTCGTGGGCGACATCATCGACGGCTGGCAGTTGAAAAAAGGCTGGTACTGGCCGCAGGCGCACAACGACGTCGTGCAGAAGGTGCTGCGCAAAGCGCGCAAAGGCACCCAGGTCATCTACGTCCCGGGCAATCACGACGAAGCCGCGCGTCAGTTCTGCGACCTCGCGTTCGGCGACATCCACGTGCGCGGCGAAGCGTTCCATACGACGCTCGCCGGCAAGCGCCTATGGATCGTGCACGGCGATCTGTTCGATGGCGTGATCCAGCACGCGAAGTGGCTCGCCTATCTCGGCGACACGCTCTACACGATGATCCTGATCCTGAACCGCTGGTTCAACCGGATCCGCAGCCGGCTCGGCTTTCCATACTGGTCGCTGTCGCAATACCTGAAACATCAGGTGAAGAACGCGGTGAATTTCATCTCGTCGTTCGAGCGGGTCATGACTGACGAAGCGCGCCGCCGCGGTTGCGACGGCGTGGTCTGCGGGCACATTCACAAAGCCGAGATTCGCGACATCGACGGGGTGCTGTATTGCAACGACGGCGATTGGGTCGAAAGCCTGTCGGCACTCGTCGAGACGTACGAAGGCGAACTCAAGGTGATCTACTGGACCGTGATGCGCGCCCCGGAAGTCGGCGTGCAAAAGGCCCGGGCGACCGCGTAGTCCCTCTCCACCTCTATTGGGCCGAAACCGATGAAGATCATGATCGTCACCGACGCATGGGAACCGCAGGTCAATGGCGTCGTGCGCACGCTGAAAAACACCACGCGAGAGTTGACCGCACTCGGCCACCACGTCGACTTGCTGACGCCGCTCGAGTTCAAGACGATACCGTGCCCGACCTATCCTGAGATTCGCCTGTCGCTGCTGCCGCGCCGCAAGCTGCGTCAGCGCATTGACGAATTCGCGCCCGACGCGCTGCACATCGCCACCGAAGGCCCGCTCGGCATGGCCGCGCGGGCCTATGCGATCCAGCACAAGCTGCCGTTCACGACCGCTTATCACACGCGCTTTCCCGAATACGTGCAGGCGCGTTTCGGCATTCCGCTCGCGGCCACCTACAAGTTTCTGCACTGGTTCCACAAGGCGTCGCTGGCCGTGATGGCGCCTACGCCGGTGGTCAAGACCGACCTCGAAAAATTCGGCTTCACCAATGTGGTGTTGTGGACCCGCGGCGTCGATCTGGAGATCTTTCACCAGATGGACTCGAAGGTCCTCAACACCGCGCGGCCGATCTTTCTGTACGTGGGACGTGTAGCGGTCGAAAAGAACGTCGAGGCGTTTCTCAAGCTCGATCTGCCCGGCTCGAAGTGGGTCGCAGGCGAAGGCCCGGCGCTGGCCGAACTGAAGTCGCGCTATCCGCAAGCGAATTACCTGGGCGTGCTGACGCAAGCCGAACTGGCCAAGGTCTATGCCGCCGCCGACGTATTCGTGTTTCCGAGCCGCACCGATACCTTCGGGCTCGTGCTGCTAGAAGCGCTGGCCTGCGGCACGCCGGTCGCGGCGTATCCGGTGACCGGCCCGATTGACGTGCTTGGCGATGGCGGCGCGGGCGCCATGCACGAAGACTTGCGCGAGGCCTGCCTCGAAGCATTGAAGATCGAACGCAGCCATGCACGCGCGTGGGCCGAACGTTTCTCGTGGGCAGCGGCGTCCGAGCAGTTCGCGGCACATCTGAAGCCGCTGCCGCGCACCTCGTACAGCGAGGAAAGCGCCGCCGCATGACGCGACGCGCCGAGCCGCCCATGCGAGAGAGAAACGCTACCGTGGCACGCACGGCGAACGGCGCGCTGCGCGCCGTCAACGCCGTCGCTGCCGACGACGCAAGCAGCGTCGAACCGTTCGACGATGTGAACGAGACCAGTTCGCCTGATCATGCCAATCACGCGCATGGTTTAAACGGCGTGAGCGGCATGAACGGCATGAGCGGCGCGCGTGCTTCAGCCGATGCCGACGAGGCCCACGAACCGCTTAGCCCCGACGATCCGCTCGCACCGCTTCCCTTCAATCCGTACAAGGGCAATCGCGGCCTGACCCGCGCATGGCACGCGATGAAAAATTCGCTTGCCGGGTTTCGTGTGGCGATCCGCGAGGAAAGCGCGTTCCGCCAGGAGCTCACGCTCGCCGCGATCCTGATTCCGTGCGGCGTGCTGGTGCCGGTCGATCCCGTGTCGCGCGTGTTGCTGCTCGGCTCGGTACTGCTGGTGCTGATCGTCGAGTTGCTGAATTCGAGCGTCGAGGCGGCCATCGACCGGATTTCGCTCGAACGTCATGAGTTGTCGCGCCGTGCCAAGGACCTCGGCAGCGCGGCGGTCATGGTCGCGCTCGGCATGTGTCTGATGACGTGGGGGCTGATCGTCGGACCGCTCGTCGTGCGTTGGGTCAAAGCGTGGTTGTAAAACTTGCGTTACGTCGCTATCAAAGATCCTAAGAACGTCCCAAAGAATGAAAACCCTGAGTATCCGCTTGGTATAAGAACGGTCGGTTTATAATCGGCCGATAGTCTCACAAGAAAGCGCTGGGTCGCCCCAGGTTTTCCGCCCCGCAGGAAGTCCCCTTGGGGGATTGCCCCCTCGGGGGGCCTGTCGCTCAGCGGCAGGTTTGGGGGCGCTCGACTATACCAACCGCGTCCGGGTGGATCACGCAGTAGCGGCATGCCGCCACGCGTCCAGCCCGGCGTAACCAGGGCCGGACTACATGGAAGCCAAACCTCCCCGCCGCACCCGCGAACGGATCCTCGAACTGTCGTTGAAGCTGTTCAACGAGATCGGCGAGCCGAACGTCACAACAACGACGATCGCCGAGGAAATGGAAATCAGTCCAGGCAACCTGTACTACCACTTCCGCAACAAAGACGACATCATCAACAGCATCTTCAGCCAGTTCGAGCAGGAGATCGAAAAGCGTCTGCGCTTTCCCGACGATCACCGCGCGACCATTGAAGAAATGTGGTCGTACCTGCAGTACATGATCGATTTCACCTGGCGCTATCGCTTCCTGTATCGCGATCTGAACGATCTGCTCGCGCGCAATCGCACGCTCGAAACGCACTTCAAGCAGATCATCAGCCACAAGGTGCGCTTTGCGAGCCAGTTCTGCGAGCAACTCGTGGCGGACGGCGAAATGGTCGCCACGCCGGAAGAGCTGCAAGTGATCGCGACCAACATCGGTGTGATCGCGACTTACTGGCTGTCGTATCAGTTCGTGATGAACCCGCGCAAGTACAACGAGCAGGAAACCATTCGCGCTGAACTGCATCAGGTGAGCGTACAGATCATTTCGCTAATGGCGCCTTATCTGCGCGGCCGCTCGCGGCAGATTTTCGACGACCTCGTATCCGGCAAGCTGCCCAAGCGCGAGTTCTACGACTTCCTGCCGCCGAAAGAGGGCGCCGCGCCCCGCAACGAACCGAAGGACGTTTGAGCATGAAGTCGGTGTGTGTGTATTGCGGCTCCTCCGACGGAGCCAGACCGTTGTACGCCGAAGCCGCGCGTGCCTTCGGCCGCGCGCTGGTGCAGGCTGATCTCGCGCTGGTCTATGGCGGCGGCAAGGTTGGCCTGATGGGCGTGATCGCCGATACGGTGATGGCCGAAGGCGGCCGCGCAATCGGCGTGATTCCCGAGTTGCTGGTCAACAAGGAAGTCGGCCATAACGGCTTGACCGAATTGCATGTGGTGCCCGACATGCATCATCGCAAGAAGATGATGGCCGACCTGTCCGACGCGTTCGTCGCGATGCCGGGCGGCGCGGGCACGCTAGAAGAGCTGTTCGAGGTCTATACGTGGGCGCAACTCGGCTATCACCAGAAACCGGTGGCACTGCTGAATATCGACGGCTTCTACGATCCGCTGATCGCGCTCCTCAAACACACGGTAGACGAAGGCTTCATGCGGCAAACCTATTTCGACATCCTGCAAAGGGATGCCGATCCCGTCGCGCTGATCGACAAGCTGCAACGCTATAAGCCGCCTGCCAACGACAAATGGGCCATCAAACGCGACGCCGTTTGATCGCCGCCTGCTGCGCTTCTTCGACCATCTGAATGAACACCGGCCGCACGCGCCTGCGGCCCCCACCCGAACGATGAGGTTGTGATGACGAAAGCCGTTCTGATCACCGGTGGCAGCCGCGGCATTGGCCGCGCAACCGCGCGTTTGCTGGGCGCACGCGGCTGGTCGGTCGGCGTGAACTATGCGCGCAACCTCGCGGCCGCGCAGGAAACCGTGGCTGAAGTGGAACGCGCCGGCGGCCATGCGTTGCCGATTGCCGGAGACGTCGCCAGCGAAGCCGACGTGATCGCAATGTTCGACGCGCTCCAGCAGAAGTTCGGCCGGCTCGATGCGCTCGTCAACAATGCCGGGATCGTCGCGCCGTCGAGCCAGCTTGCGGATATGGACCTCGCGCGTCTGAAGCGCATGTTTGACGTGAACGTGCTCGGCGCGTACCTGTGCGCACGCGA
The DNA here is from genome assembly GCF_012927345.1 of Paraburkholderia polaris. Taxonomy (GTDB): domain Bacteria; phylum Pseudomonadota; class Gammaproteobacteria; order Burkholderiales; family Burkholderiaceae; genus Paraburkholderia; species Paraburkholderia polaris. Next base: position 44,933 of record NZ_JABBGJ010000040.1, on the reverse strand, counting down.
AGCCGCGCGCCGGATGTCGACAACCCGTGGCGGCGCGGGGGGCGTGATCGTGAATATCTCGTCGGCGGCTGCGCGTTTGGGTTCGCCGAACGAATACGTCGACTATGCCGGCTCGAAAGGCGCCGTCGACACCATGACGATCGGCCTCGCCAAGGAACTCGGCCCGCAAGGTGTGCGCGTGAACGCGGTGCGTCCCGGCCTGATCGATACCGAAATCCACGCCAGCGGCGGCAAGCCCGAGCGCGCCGCCCAGCTCGGCGCGACCACGCCGCTGGGCCGCCCCGGCAGCGCCGACGAGGTCGCCGAATCGATCGTCTGGTTGTTGAGCGACGCCGCCTCGTACGTGACGGGCGCGCTGCTTGACGTCACCGGCGGACGCTGAGCGGCCGTTTTACTGGTTAGCGCCCCGCGTCTTCTAAGCGACCAGCGGCTTCCCCGACCACTTCTGCCTTCTCCATTCGCGATTCCCGATTCCCGATTCCCGATTCCCTCCCATTTGACGAGGAATCGGCTCAATCCGTTCGGCTGATCACAATCTTCCCGGTTTTTTATGTAATCAGCCGTAATAATCTGGGACTACAATCGCAGCATTCGCATGCACCCCGCATGCGATGCACAGCCATTGCATAAGCCCGCGGCCCACGTCGCCGCGTTGGGCAATCAGAGATTCTCATGGTCGAAAACCGATCCGCGCCCTGGCGCACGGGGAACGTCGCGATTGCGACGCCTGCGCCGGCCGGCCCTGCCGACGGTGCGGCGAACACGCGCCCCGGCTCGGCACACATTGCCGAATCCGGCGCGGCCTTGCCAGACGGTCACACTGCCGCTGCCGAAGCCGCGGCGCCCGCAAGGCCTGCCGCCCCTGCCGGTCCCTCGGCGCCCACCGCTTCGCGTGGCGCCCGGCGCTTGCGCGCGCTCACGGCTGCCCGCCCGCTGATGTGGCTGGTCGCGTTTGCGATCCTCTGCGCATGGCTCCTGCCCGGCACCTTGGGGCACGAGCCATGGAAGCAGGACGAGACCTATACGTTCGGCATCATCCAGCACATGCTCGACACCGGCGATCTGGTCGTGCCGACCAACGCTGGTCAGCCCTTTGTGGAAAAGCCGCCTATCTATGACTGGGTCGCCGCCGGCCTCGCGTGGATGTTCGGCCGCTACCTGCCTTTGCATGACGCCGCACGCCTCGCGAGCGCGCTCTTCGCCGGACTGACCGTCTACTACACGGCACGCGTCGCCCGCCGCGCGGTGGCCGCGTCGAGTTGGCTCGATATCCGCGTAATCGGCACGCTTGCGCTGTTCGCCGGCACGCTCGTCGTCGTCAAGCACGTGCACGACATGATGACCGACGTCGCGCTAATGGCCGGTGCCGCGCTCGGTTTCTGCGGACTGTTCGAGCTAGTGCTGGTCCATCTGCGCGACGAAGCGCGCCTGCTGCCGGTCGACGCACGCCGTCGGCGCCACGCGATTCTGAGCGGCGCGGCGATGTTCGGCGCAGGCGTCGGCGTGTCGTTGCTGGCCAAGGGCCTGTTCGTGCCGCTCGTGTTCGGCGCGACCACCGTCGCGGTGCTGGTGCTGTATCCCGGCTGCCGTACTCGCAGCTTTGCAGCGGCGCTCGGCATCGCCGCGCTGGTCTGCGCGCCCTTCGCGCTGATCTGGCCGATTTTTTTCTATCTGCGCTCCGAAGCGCTCTTCAAGGTCTGGCTGTGGGACAACAACATCGGCCGCTTCTTTGGCTTTTCGGTGGCGGAACTCGGCTCTGAAAATGAAAGCCGTCTATTCGTGCTGCGCACCGTGCTAAGCGTCGGCTTTCCGGTGGTGCCGCTTGCGTTGGCCGCGCTCGCCGGCGGCGGGTGGCGCCGCTGGCGCGATCCGCGCGTGGCCCTGCCGGTGATCTTCGCGGGCACCGGCTTTGCCGTACTGCAAACCTCGGCCACAGTTCGCGAACTGTACATTCTGCCGTTCATCGCCCCGCTCGCACTGGTGGCAATGCAAGGCATCGAAAAGCTGCCGCGGCGCCTGCACGCAAGCTGGGACATGGCGAGCCGCGTGCTGTTTGGCAGCGCGGCCGCGCTCGCGTGGATCATCTGGTCGATCATGAGCGGTCCGGCCAACACGCATGCGTCGCTGCACCGGCTCGGCCGCTGGTTGCCGCTCGACTGGGTGCTGCCGGTCAAACCCGGGCTGATCGCCGCCGCGCTGCTGCTGACGCTCGGCTGGCTGTGGTTGCTGCCTGTCTTCAGGCACACCGGCAAATGGCGCGGCGCGCTGAGCTGGTGCACCGGCGCGATTCTCGCGTGGGGACTGGTGAGCACGCTGCTGATGCCATGGCTCGACTATGCGAAGAGTTACCGCTCCGTGTTCGAAAACCTCAGCGCCCGCATGAATATCGAATGGAACGATGGCGATTGCATGGCCAGCACGGACCTCGGCGAATCCGAAGCGCCGATGCTGTACTACTACACCGGCATCGAGCATCAGCCGACAACTGACACCGCGACGACCGAATGCACGTGGCTGATCGCCGAGAGCCGCCGCGACAATGCGCGCGCGCCGGCTGGCGATTGGCAACTATTCTGGTCCGGCGCGCGCCCGGGCGACACCGACGAGCTGTTGCGAGTGTTCGTGCGGACGCCGGCGACGCCCACGCACGGCGAGTAGCACGCAACGCCAGTTAGCGCCTGGCCTGCGCTTGCGCGTTTCCCTTGCGCCTAGAACGACGAGCCGGGTCCTTTCAGGAAAGCCGTTTCTTCATCCGTCGACTGGCGCCCGAGCAGCGCATTGCGATGTGGAAAGCGTCCGAAACGCTCGATGATTCTGGCGTGCCCGACCGCGGACGAGTAGTAGGACGCACCGTCCGGCTCGGCCTTCAGCTGTTTGAACAGGCGCAGCGATTCGTGCTGGCTGGCGAGCGTTTCGTCGTGTTCGAACGGCAAATACGCGAACGCGCGGTGATGCGCGGTCGGCAACAACAGATCGGCGCCGCTTGCGATCATCTGTTGCGCGATGCGCAACGCTTGATGGTCGGCAGCGAAGGCGCGCGGCGTATTGCGGTGGCAATTGCGGGAAAACTGATCCAGCACGATGACCAGTGCTAACGCGCCGAGCGGTGTTTCCGTCCAGCTGTCGAGAGACCCTTCGCGCGCCGCATCGATCAGTGCCGCGAAACGTTCCAGCAGCATCGCATCGAAGGCCTGATCGCGGGAGAACCAGAGCTTGCGTGCCTGGCCGAAGGTGGGTGTATTTGGAGCGCCAAACCAGCAGTCCAGGACTGCGCGCGCCTCCTCCGCTTCCGGCAGCGCTGCCCCGCCATCAACCATTGCGATTACGCATCCAGTCCGCGGTCTCGAAGAACGACGCCAGCAACCGCTCCCTCAAGGGCTCGGAAAGCCCGACGTCTTCCATCGCCCACGCCATGCAGCGAAGCCACTGATCCCGCTCGCTGGACGCGATCGGAAACGGCATATGCCTCGCCTTCAACCTGGGATGGCCAAACCGGCTGATGTAATGATCGGGTCCGCCCATCCACCCGCACAAGAACCAGAAAAACTTGTCGCGCGAGCCATCGAGCGATTCCGGATGCAACGCCCGGATCCCCACGAATTCCGCTTCGAGATCCATCAAGTCATAAAACCGGTCGACCAGTTCGCGCACGCGCGCTTCACCGCCCACCAGTTCGAAGGCCGTCGGCTGTGCGGCGGACACTTCGTCGTTAAGATCGCTCATACCCAATCACAAAAACCAAAATAGAAAAATCACGCATCCCGCAGCGATTGCAGCGCGGGCCGCGCCAGCACATGCCGCAAGCTGAGCCAGCCACCCACGCCCGCGCAGGCAATCCCGGCTGCAACACCCGCAGGCAACAGCCACGGATCGAAGGTCAGATAAAACTCGAACACGCGCGTCGCCAGCACCCAGCCGACCACTTGCGCGCCGACCGCCGCCATCAAACCCGCCAGCGCCCCCACCGCCACAAACTCGGCGACCTGCACCGCCCGCACCTGACGATGCGACGCGCCCAGCGCGCGCAGCAGCGCGGATTCTCGCATACGCTCATCACGCGTGCCGGCAAGCGCTGCGTAGAGCACCAGCACGCCGGCCGCGAGTGTGAACGCAAACAGAAACTGCACCGCGCCGATTACCTGCTGCAAGACACGCTGCACCTGCGCCAGAATCGGGCCGGTATCGATTGCCGTGAGGTTCGGATAGGCGGCGATCAGCCCGTCGATGGTCGATTGCTTTTCGGGCGGCAAATGGAAGCTCGTGATGAACGTCGCCGGGAAATCCTGCAAGGCGGCCGGCGGCATCAGCACGAAAAAGTTGACCTTGAACGAGCCCCAGTCGAGCTTGCGCACACTCGTTACCGGCGCATCGATCTGCAAACCCGTCACGTCGAAGCGCAGCGTGTCGCCAGGCTTTACGTTGATCAGCTTCGCAAGCCCCTGCTCAATCGAAATCTGCGGCGTCTTCGTGTCGCCATACCATGTGCCGGCAGAGAGACGGTTGTCGTCGGGTAGCTCGGTCGTGTACGACAGATTGAATTCGCGGTCGACGAGACGCCTGGCATCGTCGCCCTTGAACGAATCCGGATTGACCGGCTTGCCGTTGATCGCGATCAGCCGCCCGCGCACCATCGGCGAGAGCACCGTGCCGGGCACACCGTGCGTGCTCAGATATTGCGTGACAGCGTCGCGCTGGTCGGGCTGGATGTCGATGATGAATTCGTTCGGCGCGTCGGGCGGCGTCGATTTGCGCCAACCGGCCACGAGGTCGTTACGCGTCATCGCGATCAGCAACAGGCACATCAAACCGATGCCGAGCGCGGTGATCTGTAACGCGCTCGCGCCGCTGCGCCGCTCTAGCGACGCCAGCGCGTAGCGCCAGCCGATTCCGGCGTTCACGCGCTCGCTGCGCACGACACGCGACGCGCCCCACAACGCCAGCCGCGCGATGCACGCGAACGCCAGCATTCCGCCGGCAAAGCCGCCCGCGACGATGCCACCGAGCTTCAACTCGCCCGCCGCGACGATCAGGAGTGCCGCGAACAACACGATGCCGAGCGCATAGGCGGCCCAGGCAGTGCGCCCCGCTTCACCCCATTCGCGACGCAGCACGCGCACCGGCGGCACGCGCGTCAGTGGCAACAGCGGCGGCAACGCGAAGCCGAGCAGCAGTACGAGACCCGCCGCGATACCTTCGAGCGCCGGCCACGCGGTTGGGTACGGCAACGCGACGTCGATCAGACTGCCGAGCCACGTTAGCAATGCCATGTGCCCCAGGTAACCGAGCGCCACGCCGAGCGCACCGCCGATCAAACCCAGCCCGACGAATTCAAGTGTGAACAGCGTGCGCAGTGTGGCCTGACTGACGCCGAGGCAGCGCATCGCCGCGCAGCCGTCCAGATGCCGGCGCATATACCGATGGGCGGCCATCGCGATCGCCACCGCCGCGAGCAACGCGGTGAGCAGCGAGACGAGCGTGAGGAAGTGACCCGCGCGGTCGAGCGTCTGACGCACCTGCGGCTGGCCATCCTGCAACGACTCGAGCGCGACGCCGCGCATCTTGCCGCCGTCCACCTTGTCATGCGCGAACTGCGCGAAGCGCGCTACCGACGCATCCGGTCCCGCCACCAGCAACCGGTAAGTCACGCGGCTACCGAAGGTGATGAGGCCGGTCGATTGGACCTCGTCGGCACGCAGCATCAAACGCGGCGAAAAATTGACGAACGAAAAGCCACGGTCGAGTTCGCGGGTAATCACCGCGCCGATCGTGAAGCTGCGAGACCCGACCTTCACGGCGTCGCCGACATGCAGCTTCAATGCGTCGAGGAGTGCCTGATCGACCCATACCGTACCCGGCGCCGGAATCGACTGTGTGGGATGGTCTGCCGCGCCAGGCGCCGGCGCGATCCGCAACGCGCCGCGCAACGGATAACCCGGCGACACCGCCTTGATGGCGGCCAGCCGCGAGACCGGCTGCGCAGCGGTCGAATTGATCATGCTGGGGAAGATCGCCGTGCTGGCGGTATTCAGACCGAGCGCGCCCGCTTGCTGCGCGAACTGCGGATCGACCGGATGATCGGCACGGACGATGAAATCGGCGGCGATCATGCGCCGCGCATCACGCTCGAGCCCCTGATGCAAGCGGTCAGCCAGAAAACCGACACTCGACAACGCCGCGACGGCCAGCACCAGTGCCAGCAGCAGCATCGTCAATTCGCCCGCGCGCCAGTCGCGCGCCGTCATGCGGATGGCCTGGCGCAGCACATCCGCGCCGCCCAGCCGGCGTGTTGGCCGTGAGGCCGACCGCGCCGCAGCACCCCTTACCGTATCGCTCAATCGTGCCGACTCCTGGCAAAGCGCGACACCATGTGCGTCGCCATCCCGCGAAAACCGCCCTGCACCCCGCGCCACAGCCGCGGCAACGCCCAGCCTGCCAGCATCAGGAAGCCCACCATCAATACCAGGAACAGAACCGGCACGAACAGCGCGAGCAGCATGCCGCCGAACACGAGACCATCTTCAGCGGTCGAGGTCACGACATTCGACACCGGTTCCGGTGACAGATTGATCAGCGCGCGCGTGCCCGCTTTCGCCAGATGCGCGGTGCCCGCCAGCGTGCCGCCCGCAAGTGCCGCGACCGTCAGCAGCGCGGGATCGGCATGGCCGAGCGCGCCGGCCGCCAGTACCGCGCCGGCGGGAATGCGGATAAAGGTATGGACCGCGTCCCATAAGGAATCGAACGCTGGGATTTTGTCGGCGAGAAATTCCGTGACCGTCAGCACGCCGGCAACGCCGATTACCCACGGCGAGGACAGGGCGGACAGCGTATCGGGGAGATGGATGAAGCCCAGACGTGCGAACACGCCGGCCAGCAGGACTGTCAGATAGAGGCGCAGACCGCTGCCCCATGAGAGGCCCGCAGCGAGCGAAAGTGATTCAAGCATGGCCGCCTCCAGGCGCGCTGTGCGTGCCGGGCGCTTCGACGGGCAAAAGAAAGGGAGCCGCCGCACCGAAGTCGTCAGACCCGCGCCAAGCCGGCCGCGCCAAATGGGCCGCGGGCAATTTCAGGTTGGATTCAATCTCATTATAGCCACGTTAATTCGCAGAACGCAGAGCGGCGAACAAATGGCGGGCTCTAATGGCGTCCAGTTTGCACCCGGCTCGGGCACACGCGGACACGACAATCTGGCTGAACAACAAGGGCTCAATGCCCCGACGACAGCTTCAACCCGATCAATCCGATCACGATCAGCGCCGCGCTCGCCACCCGCGCGGCCGTCAGTGCCTCACCCATCATGACGATGCCGAAGATAAACGCGCCGACCGCGCCGATCCCCGTCCACACGGCGTAGGCCGTGCCGAGCGGCAACTGGCGCATCGCCATCGCGAGCAGGACAAAGCTGCTGAGCGCGGTCACCACCGTGAATACGGATGGCCACAGGCGGGTGAAACCTTCGGAGGTTTTGAGACCGGCCGCCCATGCGACTTCGAGCAAACCGGCAATCAGCAGAAGAATCCAGGACATGAGACAGCTCCATGGTCAGATGGGGCCGTCCCCGTTCGTAGCGGATGCGCAAGGTCGTCCTTACGATCTGTAAATTATATCAAAATAGCACGCCGCCTTGCTGCAGCGACAAGCCGAAAAGGCGCGCAAGGGCGCGGCGGACGCCTCGGGCAGACTCAAACCGCGCCCACCAGCCGGTATCCCACGCCCGTTTCCGTGACGATATGCTCCGGTTGCGCCGGATCGCGCTCGAGTTTCCCGCGCAGATGCGCCATATAGATACGCAGATAGTGATGGCTCTCGACATGCGACGGCCCCCACACGTCGCGCAGCAATTGCCGGTGCGTCAGCACGCGGCCGGCGTGGCGCACCAGCGTCGCGAGCAGGCGGTATTCGATCGGCGTGAGATGGACGGCGACGCCGTCGCGGCTCACCTGACGCAAGGCCAGATCGACCGTCACCGCGCCGAAGCGCACCAGCGGCGATTCATTCGCGCCGCCCTGATTGCGGCGCCGCATATGCGCGCGGATTCGCGCCAGCAGTTCGGAGACGCCAAACGGCTTGGTAAGGTAATCGTCCGCACCGGCGTCGAGCGCGGCGACTTTCTCGGTTTCCTGGGTGCGCGCCGACAGCACGATGATCGGCAACTCGCTCCAGCCACGCAGTTCGCGAATCACGTCGAGACCATCGGTGTCGGGCAAACCGAGATCGACAATGACGAGATCGGGTTTGCGCGTCGCGGCTTCGACGAGACCTTGCTTGCCGGTCTCGGCGTCGTGCACGACGATGCCCTCGCCTTCCAGCGCGGTTCGCACGAAACGGCGAATCTGCTTTTCGTCTTCAATCAGGACGACGGTGATGCTCGGGTCACTCATGGCTAGGCTTGGAAAGCGGGTTAAGAGTTGAATCAAGGTCGGGCAAAACGTCGGCGCCTTCGTCTTCCAGCGCATCCGGTGCTTCGGGCGGTGTTTCCACCGGCAGCGTGAACCAGAAGCGCGCGCCTTCGACGCGACCGTCCGCGGACATCCGATTGAGCGCGCCGATTGTACCGCCGTGCGCTTCCACGATCGCGCGGCAGATCGCAAGGCCGAGGCCGATGCCCGGCTTGGCCGACTCCTTCTCGCCACGCGTGAATTTCTCGAACACACGCGCTTCCATGCCGGCTGGCAGACCCGGCCCGTTATCGTCGACCGCGACGCGTACGAACGACTTGCCATCCGCGTCAAGACGTTGCGCGCCGATCGTCAATGGCGCATCCGGCGGCGTGTACTTGGCCGCGTTCTCAAACAGGTTCGAGAAGAGCCGCTCCATCAGAACGGCATCGAGGTGCAGCAGCGGCAAATCCGCGGGCAGCTTCACCTGCACCGGATGATTTGCCAGCACCCGTTTGCACGCCCGCAGCGCGGCGCCCACCGTTTCTTCGAGGAGCGTCCACTGCTGGTTCAGTTGCAGGCTGCCTGCCTGCAAGCGCGCCATGTCGAGCAGATTGGTGACGATGCCGGTCATGCGCAGCGCTTCTTCGTGGATCGCTTCGACCAGATCGTCGCCGGGTTGCGCACCGGGATGCGCCTCGCGCGATTGCGCCAGCATCGACGAGAAGCCGACGATCGTGGTCAACGGCGTACGCAGGTCGTGCGAAATCGCCGACAGCAGCGAATTGCGCAAACGCTCCGATTCCATATTGACGAGCGCGTCGCGCGCGATGTCGACGTAATGCACCCGCTCCAGCGCTAGCGCGATTTGCGCGGCGAACGCGTCGAGCATGCGTTGCTGCTCGGGCACATCCAGCTCGCGCTCGTCGCGCATCACGACCGCGAGCACGCCGCGCGTACGCATCGGCGCCTTCAGCGGCAGATACAGCGCGGCGGCAGCCGGCAACGTATCAGTGCCTTGCCCGGCAGGCTTCTGCTGATCGTAGACCCATTGGCCGACGTCGATATCGAGCATCTCGCCTTCGAGCGTGATCGTCGCGTCGGGGTCTTCGATCTTCTGCTTCACCTGATCGGCGCTGTCGGGCAGCAGGATCGCGACACGTGCGCCGAACACTTCGCTCACATGCCGGCTGCCGATGCCGACGATCTGCTCGGTGGTGAGCGCCGCCGCCAGTTCACGCGCCATCGCGTACATCGCGCCGGTGCGTTGCTCCCGACGCCGCGCGACACTCGCTTCGCGGCGCAAGCTCGAGGTGAGATGGCTGATGACGAGCGACGTCAGCAGCATGCCGAAGAAGGTCAGCAGGTACTGCGTGTCGGACACCGACAGCGACATGCGCGGCGGCACGAAGAAGAAATCGAACGCGGCCACGCTCATGAACGACAGCACGACACCCGGCCCGCGCCCCAACTTCACGGCCGTGAAGATCACGCCGAGCAGGTACAGCATCACGAGGTTGGTCAGATCGATATGGTCGATCAGCTGACTCGACAGCATCGTAATGGCTGCGCAAATCGCCAGCGCGAAACCATAGGCGCGCGGTGGCGAACGGCGTTCGCGTGCCGTGCTCAGCGCCTCGCGCCACGCATTCGCGGTGGTATTCAGCAAGCGGCGATGCTCGGCGCCGTCGCGTTCCGACGACGCGCGAATCAGCGTGAGATCGAGATCGCCCGCGCGTTCGGCGATGCGCTCGCCGAGCGGCCGGCGCAGCCAGCGCTTGAGACCGCTGCGGGCCGAAGCGCCGGCCACCAGCTTGGAGACGTTGCGAGCCTGCGCGTAGCCGATCAGTGCGGCGACCGCATCGGTGCCCGCCAGCGTCGCGGTTTCAGCGCCGAGTTCGGCGGCGAGCTTCAAGGCGTTCAGCGTGCGTTCGCGGCGTGCGTCAGGCAAACGCTGCAGCGCGGGCGTTTCCACATAGACGGCGATCCAGTCGGCCTTCAGGCTGGCGGCGAGACGCGCCGCCGCGCGCACCAGCATCGGCGCTTCCGGGCCGGGACCCACGCACACCAGCAAGCGCTCACGCGCCTGCCAGATCCGCTGGATCGAACGATCGGCGCGATATTCCCGCATCTGCGCATCGACACGGTCCGCGGTACGGCGCAATGCCAGCTCGCGCAGCGCGATCAGGTTGCCCTTGCGAAAGAAGTTGCGCACCGCGCGCTCGGCCTGCTGCGGCAAATACACCTTGCCGTCACGCATCCGATCGAGCAGTTCTTCGGCGGGCAGGTCGACCAGCGTGACTTCGTCGGCGCGATCGAACACGCGGTCGGGCACCGTCTCCCAGACGCGGATGCCGGTGATCTGGCCGACCACGTCGTTCAGGCTTTCGAGGTGCTGAACGTTGACCGTGGTGTAGACGTCGATGCCCGCGTCGAGGAGTTCGTAGACGTCCTGCCAGCGCTTCAGATGCCGTGCGCCCTGCACGTTCGAATGCGCGAGTTCGTCGACGAGGATCAGCTGAGGCTTGCGGGCGAGCGCAGCGTCGAGATCGAACTCGCCGAGCTTGCGGCCGCGATACTCGATATGCGCGAGCGGCAGCACGTCGAGGCCTTCGAGCAGTGCAGCGGTTTCGCTGCGGCCATGCGTTTCGGCGATGCCGACCACCACGTCCGCGCCTTCATCGGCACGGCGCCGCGCGGCTTGCAACATCGCATAGGTCTTGCCGACGCCCGCCGACGCGCCGAAGAAAATCTTCAGCCTGCCCCGTTGACGCTTTTCTTCGTCACGTTGCAGCTTGTCGAGCAGTTCATCAGGATCGGGGCGGTTCATGCTCAATGGTTTTCATAGTAAGGCGAGCGATAGTGCATGCATGGTGGCACGGCAGCGGCCGCGCCGCAAATGGCGAAGGCGGCACCGCATGGACGCCGCCTCCTCGAACCACAGCCATCACCGGCGCTTATCGACGCTCAACCGTGTTTCATCTCATCCAGTGCCAGATTCAGTTGCAGCACGTTCACGCGCGGCTCACCGAGAATGCCGAACTGGCGGCCACTCGTATAACGATCGACCAGCGCCTGCACATCGTTCGCGGCGAGCTTACGCGCTTTGGCGACGCGTTCGATCTGATACGCGGCGGCCGCCGGGCTGATCTCGGGATCGAGACCGCTGCCCGAAGACGTCACCAGATCGACCGGCACCGGCTGCGACATATCCGTGCCAGCGGCCTTCAACGCGTCGATGCGGCCTTTGACTTCATCGAGCAGCGCCGGGTTGGTCGGGCCGAGGTTCGAACCGCCCGAGTTGGTCGCGTTATACGGCATCGGGCTGGTGGCCGACAGGCGGCCCCAGAAGTACTGCGGCGCGTCGAACTGCTGGCCGATCAGCTTCGAGCCGACCACCTTGCCGTCCTGCTCGAGCATGCTGCCGTTAGCCTGGTTGTTGAAGGCCGCCTGACCGACTGCGGTCATCACAGCGGGATAAGCGAGTCCGGTGACGGCGGTCAGTGCCGCGAAGATCACGATCAGCGGACGGAACAGATTTTTCATGATGTGTAATTCCTCTTAAACAGCCGCTTCTCAAACCCAGCCGAACGCGGCCAGCACCATATCGATCAGCTTGATGCCGATGAACGGCACGATGATCCCGCCCAAACCGTAGACCAGCAGATTGCGGCGCAGCAGGATCGCCGCGCCCAGCGCCCGGTACTTCACGCCCTTGAGCGCCAGCGGAATCAGCAGCACGATGATCAGCGCGTTGAAAATCACCGCCGACATGATCGCTGAGGCCGGCGTGGCCAGATGCATCACGTTCAGCGCGTTCAGTGCCGGATAGGTCGTGGCGAACGCTGCCGGGATGATCGCGAAGTACTTGGCGACATCGTTGGCAATCGAGAACGTGGTGAGCGAGCCGCGTGTCATCAGCATCTGCTTGCCGATCTCGACGATCTCGATCAGCTTGGTCGGATTCGAATCGAGGTCGACCATGTTGCCGGCTTCCTTGGCCGCCTGCGTGCCGGTGTTCATCGCCACCGCGACGTCGGCCTGGGCGAGTGCCGGGGCGTCGTTGGTGCCGTCGCCGGTCATCGCCACGAGCCGGCCTTCAGCCTGGTGAGCGCGGATCGTGGCGAGCTTCGCTTCCGGCGTGGCTTCGGCGAGGAAATCGTCGACGCCTGCCTCTGCTGCAATCGCTGCTGCCGTGAGCCGGTTGTCGCCCGTCACCATGATGGTCTTGATACCCATCTTGCGCAGCTCGGCGAAGCGCTCCTTGATGCCGCCCTTCACCACGTCCTTCAGTTCGATCACGCCGAGCACGCGTGCGCCCTGCTCGCCTTTCTCGGCGACCACCAACGGCGTGCTGCCGCGACGTGCGACTTCAGCAACTGCGGTGCTGACTTCGTTCGGGAAACGGCCGCCGTTCGCTTCGACGTAGTTCTTCACTGCGTCGGCTGCGCCCTTGCGGATTTCACGGCCCGGCAGATCCACACCGCTCATCCGCGTTTGTGCCGTGAAGGCGAGGAATTCCGCCTTCAACGTGGCCATATCGCGTTGACGGATATTGAAGCGCTGCTTGGCCAGCACAACGATGCTGCGGCCTTCCGGCGTTTCGTCGGCGAGCGACGAAAGCTGGGCGGCGTCGGCCAGTGCTTCTTCGGTCAAACCCGGCGCCGGCACGAACTGCGATGCCTGACGGTTACCGAGCGTGATCGTGCCGGTCTTGTCGAGCAACAGCACGTCGACGTCACCGGCCGCTTCCACCGCACGGCCCGAGGTGGCGATCACGTTGGCCTGCATCATCCGGCTCATACCGGCCACACCGATCGCCGACAACAGCCCGCCAATGGTGGTCGGAATCAGACACACCAGTAGCGCGACCAGCGCGGTAATCGTGACCACGTGACCGGCTTTTGCAGCTTCGACCGAAAACATCGAGAACGGCAGCAGCGTGGCGGTAGCCAGCAACATCACGATGGTCAGCGCGACCAGCAGAATCGTCAGTGCGATTTCGTTCGGCGTCTTCTGACGCTTGGCGCCTTCGACCATCGCGATCATGCGGTCGAGGAAGGCTTCGCCCGGATTGGCCGTCACACGCACGACGATCCAGTCCGACAGCACGCGCGTGCCGCCCGTCACCGACGAGAAGTCACCGCCCGACTCGCGGATCACCGGTGCCGATTCACCGGTGATCGCCGATTCGTCGACCGACGCGACACCGTCGATCACTTCGCCGTCAGCCGGAATCACGTCGCCGGTTTCGACCAGCACGACGTCGCCTTTACGCAGATCGGACGCCGTCAGAATGCGGATCGGCGACTTCGGATGCGGCTCGTTGAGCTTCTTGGCCATCACGTCTTTCTTCGCGCTGCGCAGCGACGCTGCCTGAGCCTTGGAACGGCCTTCGGCGAGCGCTTCCGCGAAGTTCGCGAACAGCACCGTGAACCACAGCCACAAGGTGACCGCGAGAATAAAGCCCGCGGGCGCCTCGGCCTGACCGCCGAGCGCGGCGACCCACAGAATGGTCGTCAGAATGCTGCCGACGTACACGCAGAACATCACCGGGTTACGGAACTGCGTGCGCGGCGTGAGCTTTTTGAAGGAGTCCACGATCGCCGGGCGCAGCAGCGCCGGGTCGAACATGGACCTGGTTGCATTATGTTCAGTCATTGAATCCTCGAATTTCCCGTTTGCGCCTGTTCACTCGTGTTGGTTCGCAAGGGCTGCCTCAATGGGCGCCCATCATCATCAGATGTTCGACACCAGGTCCGAGCGCGAGCGCGGGCACATAAGTCAGCGCGCCAACCAGCAACACCGTGCCGAGCAGCAGCACGACGAACAGCGGGCCGTGAGTCGGCAGCGTGCCGCCGGTCACGCCGATGCGCTTCTTCGATGCCAACGAACCAGCAATCGCCAGCACCGGGATGATCGTGCCGAAGCGGCCGAACCACATCGCAATGGCCGTGAGCCAGTTGTAGAACGGTGTGCTCACCGTCAAGCCGGCAAACGCGCTGCCGTTGTTATTCGCGGCCGAGCTGAACGCGTAAAGGATTTCGGAGAAGCCGTGCGCGCCGGGGTTCGCGATACCCGCTTTGCCCGCATCGGTCAGCACCGCGATCGACGTGCCCACCAGCACCAGCAGCGGCGTCAACAGCACCACGATCGACACCATCTTCATCTCGTACGCTTCAATCTTCTTGCCGACGTATTCAGGCGTGCGGCCGATCATCAGGCCTGCCACGAACACGGCCAGCAGTGCGAACACGAGCATGCCGTACATACCGGAGCCCACCCCGCCGAAGATCACTTCGCCGAGTTGCATCAGCAGCATCGGATAGAGGCCGCCGATCGGTGTCAGCGAGTCGTGCGTGTTGGCTACCGCGCCGCACGAAGCCGCCGTGGTCGCCACCGTGAAGATGCCCGACTGCGCGATACCGAAGCGCGTTTCCTTGCCTTCCGCATTACCGCCCGACTGCAACGCGCTCGCCGATTGATCGATGTGCAATGCGGTGAACGCCGGATTACCCGATTGCTCGGCGCTGATTTCGCCGAACACGCATACGCCGAACGCGATCGTCATCGCCGCGAGCACGGCCACGCCCTGCTTGCGGTCCATGATCATCCGACCGAACACGAGTGCCAAGGCTGCGGGAATGATCAGGATCGAGAAGATCTGCAGGAAGTTCGAGAACGGCGTCGGGTTTTCGTACGGATGCGCCGAGTTGCCGTTAAAGAAGCCGCCACCGTTGGTGCCGAGCATCTTGATCGCTTCCTGTGATGCGACCGGGCCCATCGCGATGGTCTGCGTCTTCACCGGCGTATCGACCGTGACCGGATTGCCCTTGGCGTCCTTCACCGGATTGCCCTGTGCATCGAGCTTCGGTGCCGCATACGTGGTGGTTTGCAGCGTGGGCACATCCTGATACGACTTGAAGTTCTGGATCACGCCCTGGCTCATCAGGATCGCAGCCACGATCGCCGACATCGGCAGCAACACGTAGAGCGTCACACGCGTGAGGTCGACCCAGAAGTTGCCGATGGTTTGCGCCGTATGACGAGCAAAACCACGAATCAACGCGATCACCACGACGATCCCGGTTGCAGCGGAGAAGAAGTTCTGCACGGTCAGACCGAGCATCTGCACGAGATAACCGACGGTTTGCTCAGGCGTGTAATCCTGCCAGTTCGTGTTGGTCACGAAGCTGACCGCCGTGTTGAATGCACCGTCGACCGTCATCGGGCCAAACTGCTGCGGATTGCCCGGCAGCCAGCCTTGTACGCGCAGCAACACGTAAAGGAAAAGCGTGCCGAGCGCGTTGAACGCGATCGTGGCGATGGCGTAGTGCTTCCAGCCCATTTCCGCCGACGGATCGACGCCCGCGATGCGATACAGCAAACGTTCGAGCGGACCGCCGAAGCGGACCACGCGCGAAGTGCCGTCCATCACGTTGCTCAGATAGCGGGCCATCGGCACCGCGGCTGCCAGCAGCACGACGATGAAAAGGCCCGCTTGCAGGACATTGTTCGAGTTCATTCAATGTCCTCCGCGCGCAACAGCGCATAGACCAGGTACACAAACAGCAGCGCGGTAGCCGCGCCCGACAACCAGAGAATCCAGGTCATGAGCGAGCTCCCTGGCCACGCCGGAACTGCATCAACTTCTCGCAGCCGGCAATCAACGCAAAGGTCAGCGCGAAAAACAGCACCATCCCCCCGACATACAGCACATCCATTTTTATTCCCCATTCACGGACTTTGGATAGGTGCAACGTTATGCCGAAGCGCGTAAAGGCCTGGTCAAAGATTCGAGATAGGATGTAAAAATCGCGTAAACGGAAAAGGCCGTTCCATCGTGGGATGGAACGGCCTTGTGCCGATGGGTATAGGTTTGCGGTCTTTCGCGCAGGCCTGGCTGCCATGCACCGCAAGCGTCATGGCGCTGGGGTTTTTACACCCGCGCGGTGCTCCGCCATGCGCTTATGGCATGCGCGTTTACGGCAGCAAAACCGTCGAGCCCGTGGTACGGCGCCCTTCAAGATCCGCGTGCGCCTTCCCGACATCCGCCAGCGCGTAGCGTTGATTGATGCTCGTCTTCACCTTGCCCGATACCAGCACGTCGAACAGTTCCGCGGACATCGCCTCGTAGTCGCTGCGTTTGGCCATATAAGTGAAGAGCGTCGGGCGCGTAAAGAACAGCGAACCACGTCCGGCGAATTCCGACGAATCGATCGGCGGCAACGGCCCCGAGGCATTGCCGAAGCTCACGAACAAGCCGAGCGGCGCGAGGCAATCGAGCGAGCCCGTAAACGTGTCTTTACCGATCGAGTCGTACACCACCGGCACACCCGCACCATTGGTGATCTCGCGCACGCGCTTGGTGAAGTTCTCGCGCGTATAAACAATCGCATGGTCGCAGCCGTGCGCTTTGGCGATCTCGGCTTTCTCGTCGGAGCCGACCGTGCCGATCACCGTTGCGCCGAGCGCCTTCGCCCACTGGCAAACCAGCAAGCCGACGCCGCCGGCCGCAGCCTGGATCAGGATCGTGTCGCCCGCTTTCACCGGATACGTACGGCGCAGCAGATATTGCGCGGTCAAGCCTTGCAACATGACGGACGCTGCCTGCTCGTCGGTCAATGCGTCGGGCACCTTGACGACTTGCACCGCCGGCAACACACGCTCCTGGGTGTATGCGCCAGGCGGACGCGCTACGTACGCCACGCGATCGCCCACTTTGAGACCGGTTACGCCAGTGCCGACCGCCGTCACTTCACCGGCCGCTTCCATGCCGAGACCGCCGGGCAATGGCAACGGGTACAAGCCCGTGCGGAAATACACGTCGATATAGTTCAGCCCAACCGCGTTCTGTTTGATGCGGATCTCACCCGCAGCTGGTTCGCCCACTTCGACGTCCACCCATTTCATCACCTCGGGGCCGCCGGTTTTATCGAATCGGATTGCTTTGACCATCATGTCTCCTTGGTTTGTGATGTCGATCGGTCGCACCGCACGCGCGCGTTCAGACCTGCTGCGTAAGGCGCAAGGTCAGCACGTCGAGAATCATTCGCGCGGTTGAAATGTTGGTGGCGCACGGGATGTTGTGAACGTCGCAGGCACGCACCAGCGCGTTGATATCCGGTTCGTGCGGCTGCGGCGTCATCGGGTCGCGCAGGAAGATCACCATGTCCACCCGCCCTTCCGCGAGCTGTGCGCCGATCTGCAGGTCGCCGCCATGCGGGCCGGACAACATGCGTTCGACCGTGAGGCCATGCGCTTCACCGATGCGCGTGCCGGTCGTGCCGGTCGCGACGATCTCGCAGCGCCTGAGCGTATCGACGTATTCGCCGGCCAGTTTGACGATGTCGTCTTTCTTGTGATCGTGCGCGATCAGCGCAATGCGGGTTGTCATGACGTAAGACTCCTGAAACCGTTGTGATTATCGTTGTTGTAGTGATGGTGGTGCCGGTGCTTCAAAACGTGCCCGTTCAGAACGTACCGGGGTAAGCGCCGCCGTCGATCAGCCAGTTCTGGCCGGTGATGTAGCCGGCATGCACGCTGCACAGGAATGCACAGGCGCGGCCGAATTCATCGCGATTGCCGAAACGGCCGGCGGGGATCGTCTTCATGCGCTGCTTGCGCGCATCGTCGACGGAAATGTTTTGCGCCTTGGCTTGCGCGGAAAAGGTGGTGGCGATGCGGTCGGTGTCGAACAGCCCCGGCAGCAGGTTGTTGATCGTCACGCCCGTGGAGGCCACCTTGCTGCGCGCCAGTCCCGCCACGAAGCCGGTCAGCCCCGAGCGCGCACCGTTGGACAGGCCAAGCACGTCGATCGGCGCTTTGACCGCCGAGCTCGTGATGTTGACGATGCGCCCATAGCCGCGCTCGCTCATTCCGTCGATGGTCGCGCGAATCAGTTCGATCGGCGTCAGCATGTTGCTCTCCAGCGCGCGAATCCAGTCTTCGTGCGTGAAGTTGCGGAAGTCGCCCGGCGGCGGGCCGCCCGCGTTGTTGACCAGAATGTCCGGCTGCGGGCAGGCGGCGAGCGCTGCGGCGCGCCCTTCAGGCGTGGTGATGTCGCACGCCACGGTCTTCACTTCCACGCCGCTCTGCTTGCGAATCTCGGCGGCGGTCGCCTCCAGCGTCTCGGCGGTGCGCGCGACGATCGTCAGGTTGACGCCTTCGGCTGCCAGCGCTTCCGCGCAGCCGCGCCCCAGTCCCTTGCTGGCCGCGCAAACCAGCGCGGTGCGTCCTGCGATTCCCATGTCCATGTGTGTATCCTCGTGGCGCGGGGGAGACCCCGCGGTTGCCCAATCGTTGCAAAGATTCCCCCGATTCTAGAAGAATCGGTGCAGGACTGCGCCGGGCCACTGCAATCTCCGGTATCTTCCGGCGCCACTCTTTCGGTAAACTTGCGCCGTGGCGCGTCCGTCAGCCGGTTTCAAGGCCGTGCGGAGCGCCGAACCGATCCCTCTAGCCGCCGCTTGCGCCCCCGCCATGACTCAGGACAGCCGTTTTCCCAATCTTTTCATCCTCGATCACCCGCTGATCCAGCACAAGCTGTCGCATATGCGCGACCGGGACACCTCGACCCGCACGTTCCGCGAACTGCTGCGCGAGATCACGCTGCTGATGGGCTACGAGATCACCCGCAACCTGCCGATGACCACGCGCCGCCTCACCACGCCGCTGGTGGAGATCGACGCGCCGGTGATCGCCGGCAAGAAACTGGCGATCGTGCCGGTGCTGCGTGCCGGCATCGGCATGTCGGACGGCCTGCTGGAGCTGGTGCCGTCCGCGCGCGTGGGCCACATCGGCGTGTATCGCGCCGAAGACCATCGGCCGGTCGAGTATCTGGTGCGCCTGCCGGATCTGGAAGACCGTGTGTTCATTCTGTGCGATCCGATGGTCGCGACCGGCTATTCGGCCGTGCACGCGGTGGACGTGCTCAAGCGCCGCAACGTGGCCGGCGAGAACATCATGTTCCTCGCGCTGGTGGCCGCGCCGGAAGGCGTGCAGGTGTTCCAGGACGCGCATCCGGACGTCAAGCTGTACGTGGCGTCGCTCGATTCGCATCTGAACGAGCATGCGTATATCGTGCCGGGTCTCGGCGACGCCGGCGACCGCCTGTTCGGCACGAAAAACTGACAGCGGGCTGAAAAAACGGAGCGGCGGCGCGAAAAACGCCGCCGCGCGGTTTCCGGCTATGCGGGCACGATCGACAACTCGAGACGCTTGCCGAGCGCGGCTAGCGCCGACGCGATCGTGTCGATCTTCGTGACGTGCCCAAGGTCGATGACGCGCTGGATGTCCTGCGCACGCGTATGAAGACGTCTCGCCAATTCGGAAGGCGACACCTTTTGCGCGAGCATTTCGTTGAGCAGCAGTACTTTGGCGGCCAGGCTGGCAGGCAGCTCGACCAGCTCTTCGCCGCGCCGTGCCTTTGACGGCAACGGAACTTGCCGCTTGTCTTCGAAGTAGAAGTCCATCGCCGTCGCCAGCGCGTCGGCCGCCATTTCGCGCGCTTCTTCGAGCGTTGCGCCCGAGGTCAGTGCCTCCGGAATATCGCGAAAGGAAACGGTAAAGCCGGCTTCGTCTGCTTCGATGCGGGCGGGATAGCGAAACATAGGTAACTCTCCGTGGTCCCTTAACGGGAAAAGCTTGGGCGGTGATGAAGCCCCTTGCGGGGCTTGCCTCGAGTTGCATTTCAGTTGCTTAAGAATTGCTTTGCGAAGCGGCTCCGAAATCTCGTGAGCGGGATGCCTCGGCAGTGTGGTCTGCCGACCGTTCAGATACACCTTCAAATGTTTGCTGCCTTGTTCGAAAGTCGCCCCTTGGTCAGCGAGCCAACGTCTGAACTCGCTTTGCTTCACCGGCCCTCCTGTGTTCATGAACACAGGAGCAAATATAAACAAAAATGTTTATATTTTCAACCGTAATGATGGTCACTAAAGATAAGGGGGATATTTGGCGCGACTGAAAGAGGCGCCTGATGCCCACTTTCGCCTCATACCCCACTGCCGCCCCCCGGCGCCGTGATAAAATTCGAATCCGCTCAAAGAGCGGCTCAACTTGCACAACTGCCTGGCGCATCGCGCCTTCCGCGGGGCTTGCCGGGACTGGCGCGGCGTTTTCAGCCCGCTGGCCGCACCGCTCCGCCCCAACCGCGCTGCAACTTCGGTCCCGCTAGCCGCGGCGCAGCCGGACGCAGCCGGGCGTTATCAAGCTGAAACCGTCTGAATCGAGGCGCAAGATCGCAATCACCAGCGCCCGACATCGCAACGACAATTGCACTATGCGTGCGCCCCACTGGCGCGCGCGATGGAGAAAAGTATGGCGGGTCATTCGAAATGGGCCAACATCAAGCATAAGAAAGCAGCGGCCGACGCCAAGCGCGGCAAGGTCTGGACGCGGCTCATCAAGGAAATTCAGGTGGCAGCCCGCATGGGCGGCGGCGACATCGACTCGAACCCGCGTCTGCGGCTCGCCGTCGAAAAGGCATACGACGCCAACATGCCGAAAGATAACGTCAACCGCGCGATCCAACGCGGCGTGGGCGGTGTCGACGGCGCAAACTACGAAGAAATCCGTTACGAAGGCTATGGCATCGGCGGCGCGGCGGTGATCGTGGACACCATGACCGACAACCGCACCCGTACGGTGGCGGACGTGCGTCACGCGTTCTCGAAGAACGGCGGCAACATGGGCACGGACGGCTCGGTGTCGTTCATGTTCGATCACGTCGGCCAGTTCCTGTTCGCGCCCGGCACGGCTGAAGACAAGCTGATGGACGCCGCGCTCGAGGCCGGCGCTGACGACGTCGTCACGAACGAAGACGGCAGCATTGAAGTGCTGTGCCCGCCGAATGATTTCCCGAAGGTGAAGACCGCGCTCGAAGCCGCGGGCTTCAAGGCTGAACTGGCCGAGGTGACGATGAAACCTCAGACGGAAGTCGAGTTCACCGGTGACGACGCGGTGAAAATGCAGAAGCTGCTCGACGCATTGGAGAGTCTGGACGACGTGCAGGAAGTCTATACAAACGCCGCGATCGCCGACGAATGAGCGTGCCCCGGCGGCGCCTCGTGCGTGGATTTGCATCGAACCACGCCCGCGCCGCCGGTTGGCCCTCGCGTTGCTGCTGAGCGGGCGCTTGTTGATGCCCTTCCACACCGCCTGCATCCGGGTTCGCTATGTATCCTGCGCCGCTGCCTGGCTGCGGTTCATTGCAAACCTCGCTGTTATTCCACGGCTGAGCGTGCTGCTTCAGCCGTTTATGGTTTTTAAGTCTCGGGGATTCACATGAAGTTACTCGTCGTCGGTTCCGGCGGTCGCGAACATGCGCTCGCATGGAAGCTCGCGCAATCGCCGCGGGTCCAGCTCGTCTACGTTGCTCCCGGCAACGGTGGCACCGCCCAGGACGAGCGTCTGCGCAACATCGACATCACCGATCCGGCCGAACTCGCCGATTTCGTCGAGAAAGAACAGATCGCCTTCACGCTGGTCGGACCGGAAGGGCCGCTCGCCGCCGGTATCGTCAATCTGTTCCGCTCGCGCGGTCTGAAGATTTTCGGGCCGAGCAAGGAAGCCGCGCAGCTCGAAAGCTCGAAAGATTTTGCCAAGGCGTTCATGAAGCGCCACGCGATCCCAACCGCGGAATACGAAACCTTCGCCGACGTTGCCGCCGCGCACGCTTATCTGGACGCCAAGGGCGCGCCGATCGTCATCAAGGCCGACGGCCTCGCCGCCGGCAAGGGCGTGGTCGTTGCGCAAACGCTGGAAGAAGCGCACGCCGCAGTCGACATGATGCTGTCGGACAACAAGCTGGGCGATGCCGGCGCGCGCGTCGTGATCGAGGAATTCCTCGCCGGCGAAGAAGCCAGCTTCATCGTCATGGTGGACGGCAAGCACGTGCTGGCGCTCGCCTCGAGCCAGGACCACAAGCGTCTGCTCGATGCCGATCAGGGTCCGAACACCGGCGGCATGGGCGCCTACTCGCCCGCGCCGATCGTCACGCCGCAACTGCATGCACGCGTGATGCGCGAGATCATCCAGCCGACCGTGCGTGGCATGGAGAAAGAAGGCATCCGCTTCACCGGCTTTCTGTACGCCGGCCTGATGATCGACGCGCAAGGCAATCCGAAGACGCTCGAATTCAACTGCCGGATGGGCGACCCGGAAACGCAGCCGATCATGGCGCGCCTGAAAGGCGACTTCTCGAAAGTGGTCGAGCAGGCGATTGCCGGCACGCTCAATACGGTCGAACTGGAATGGGACCGCCGCACCGCGCTGGGTGTCGTGCTCGCGGCGCACAACTATCCGGACACGCCGCGCAAGGGCGACCGGATCAGTGATATTCCGGCTGAGACCGATGATTCGGTCACTTTCCACGCCGGCACCACGCTGGCGGACGGCAAGCTGACCACCTCGGGCGGCCGCGTGTTGTGTGTGGTCGGTCTGGCGGATTCGGTACGCAGCGCGCAATCGGTCGCGTATGAGACGATCAATCAGATCTCGTTCGACGGCATGCAATATCGCCGCGACATCGGCTACCGTGCATTGAACCGCAAGCACGACGCCAAGACCGAAGGCAAACACTAAGCCCGCCCCACCCGCCCGCGTGCGGCGCCAACGGCGCTACACTGCGGGTTTTCGCGGCCGTTGCGGCGCCCACCGCACCATGTGGGCGCACCCGGGTTGAGCGGCATTCACCCGCGCGAACGAACGTACCGCCGGGCCGTCGCAGGAAAATCCTGACGAAGGCCCGGCCGTCGCCCTTCACGAAGCACCCGCGGCACGACGAGCGTGCCGCCCTCAGCATCTGCATTCATGACCGATTCGAGCTATGACGCACAGGCCGTGCGCAGCTGGCTGCAAGGCCTGCAAACGCATATCGCGGACACGCTCGGCGCGTTCGACGGTACGCCGTTCGCGACCGACGCATGGCAGCGCGCCCCCGGCGAAAAGCTGCGCGGCGGCGGCTGCACGCGGATTCTGGAAGGCGGCAACTTCTTCGAGCGGGCCGGTATCGGCTTCTCGGACGTAGCGGGCGACGCGTTACCGGGTTCGGCGAGCGCCGCGCGCCCGCAACTGGCCGGCCGTGGTTTCGAAGCAATGGGCGTCTCGCTCGTGCTGCACCCGCACAATCCGCACTGCCCGACCGTGCATATGAACGTGCGTCTGCTGATCGCGACCAAAGCCGGCGAAGAGCCGGTGTTCTGGTTCGGCGGTGGCATGGATCTGACGCCGTACTACGGCTACGAGGAAGACGCGCAGCATTTCCATCGTGTGTGCCGCGATGCGCTGCAGCCTTATGGCGCGGACCTCTACCCGAGTTTCAAGCGCTGGTGCGACGAGTATTTCTTCCTCAAGCACCGCAATGAACCGCGTGGCATCGGCGGGATTTTCTTCGACGATTTCTCGGCGCCGGGCTTCGATCAATCGTTCGCGATGCTGAAAAGCGTCGGCGAGGGATTCCTCAAAGCGTACCTGCCGATCATCGAAAAGCGCCGCAACATTCCATACGGCGAAGCCGAGCGGGACTTCCAGGCATACCGGCGCGGCCGCTACGTCGAGTTCAATCTGGTCTTCGACCGTGGCACACTGTTTGGGCTGCAGAGCGGTGGACGCACCGAATCGATTTTGATGTCGATGCCGCCTGTGGTGAACTGGCGCTACAACTGGCAGCCCGAACCGGGCACGCCGGAAGCGCGTCTTTACAGCGATTTTCTCGTGCCGCGCGAGTGGGTGTGAGGCTTTAAGCCCGCACCGCACGTGACCACGACAAAGGATCCTCACCTGAAGCCGAACGCTCATCCTGTCGCCCTGCCTCGTCGAATCGGATTGCTCGGCGGCACTTTCGATCCGATCCACGACGGCCACCTCGCGCTCGCGCGGCGTTTCGCCGACGTGCTGAACCTGACCGAACTGGTGCTGCTGCCGGCCGGCCAGCCGTGGCAGAAATCGGACGTCTCGCCGGCCGTGCATCGTCTGGCCATGACGCGCGCGGCGGCCAGCGAGCTAGTCCTGCCGGGCGTCAAGGTGCGTGTCGCGACCGACGAAATCGATCACGACGGACCGACTTACACGATCGACACGCTGCAACGCTGGCGTGAACGCGAAGGTCTGGATGCGTCGATTGCGCTTCTGATCGGCGCGGATCAACTGGTGCATCTCGACACATGGCGCGACTGGCGGCGCCTGTTCGACTTCGCTCACATCTGCGCGGCCACGCGCCCCGGTTTCGACCTTGCGTCGATTCCGCCCGTGGTCGCCCGAGAAATCGACGCGCGCCGTGCCCGCGCCGACGTTCTGCAAGCTACGCCCTGCGGCCACTTGCTGATCGATACGACGCTTGCGTTCAACGTCTCGGCCACCGACATTCGCGCGCATCTGCGCGAACAGGTGACCCAGCGGCTTGCCCTCGCGGGCGGCGAACCGCAAGACAAGAGCCAGGCCCGGGCCGCAAGCCATGTCCCCACTGCGGTGTGGGACTATATTCTTCAACATCATCTGTACCACCGGTAACCCCATGGATATTCGCAAACTGCAACGCGTGATCGTCGACGCTCTCGAAGACGTCAAAGCGCAAGACATCAAGGTGTTCAACACCAGCCACCTGACCTCGCTGTTCGATCGCGTGATCGTCGCGAGCGGCACCTCGAACCGCCAGACCAAGGCGCTTGCTTCGAGCGTGCGCGAAAGCGTCAAGGAAAACGGCGGCGACGTCATCAGCACCGAAGGCGAGGACATCGGCGAATGGGTGCTGGTCGATTGCGGCGACGCGGTCGTGCACATCCTGCAACCGGCGCTGCGCCAGTACTACAACCTCGAGGAAATCTGGGGCGACAAGCCGGTGCGCATCAAGCTCTCGACGCCCAATCCGTTCGGCGGCGCCAGCGCGAGCGAGCCGGACGACGAGGACGAAGAGGACGAAGCGCCGGCCGCGAAGAAGCCCGCACGCAAGACGCCGGTGCGCCGCAAGTAGGTACGTGGCGGGCAAACCGCTGAAGTCCGCGACGCATAGTCAGCGCTTGCGCCCGCGATTGCAGCGATTGCGTCCTCGATTACACCGCTCATGAAACTGCACATCCTCGCCGTCGGCCACAAGATGCCGGACTGGATCGCCACCGGCTTCGACGAATACGCGAAGCGCATGCCACCCGAGCTGCGCATCGAGCTGCGCGAGATCAAGCCCGAGCAGCGTTCGTCGGGACGGCCGGCCGAAAGCGTGATGGCGGCCGAGCGGCAGAAAATCGAAGCCGCGTTGCCGAAGAACGCGCGCATTGTTGCGCTCGATGAACGCGGCAAGGATTGGACCACGATGCAGCTCGCCGGCGCCCTGCCCGGCTGGCAGCAGGACGGCCGCGACGTGGCGTTTCTGATCGGCGGCGCCGACGGGCTCGATCCCGATCTGAAAGCACGCGCCGATATGCTGCTGCGTGTTTCCAGCCTGACGCTGCCGCACGCAATGGTCCGCGTGCTGCTCGCCGAACAGCTTTACCGCGCGTGGACCATCACGCAAAATCACCCCTATCACCGCGCGTGAGCGAGAAGGACTGAGGACGCTTCGCGCGTTCCCGTCCCATTGCTCCTCGCTCGTTGCCCATTACCCGTCGTTGCCCTCTGCCTTGCTGACTTGCGTGCCCGCGCGAGCGTCCGCATGCTCATCCACGCGATTAGTCGCAGGATTGCGCATGATGATCGGGCGCGCCCCAATGCTGAGAGCGTGTCGGCGCGATGGGTCGCCGGCAATGCGAAGCAATGCTCGCGCGACGCTGCGATCGGCACGCTCACCGCGCCCACTTAATCCGCCTCACTGAGACCTGTTCATGCCAACGCCCGCCGCTTCGCTGCATCCATTCGTCTACCTCGCATCGCAAAGTCCACGCCGTCAGGAGTTGTTGCAACAGCTCGGCGTGCGTTTCGAATTGCTCCTGCCGCGTCCCGATGAAGATGCCGAAGCGCTCGAAGTCGAGCTGCCGGGCGAGCGTGCACGCGACTACGTGCAGCGCGTGTGCGTCGCCAAGGCGCACGCCGCGCGCGCGCGTCTCGTGGCAGGCGGGCATGCCGCACGGCCAATCCTGGTTGCCGACACAACCGTCACGATCGACGACGCGATCCTCGGCAAGCCCGTCGACGCCGACGATGCCGTCGCAATGCTCACGCGCCTCGCGGGTCGCGATCACGAAGTGTTGACGGCTGTCGCGGTGGTCGATGCCGAAGGCACATTGCTGCCTGCTGCGCTATCGGTATCGAAGGTGCGTTTTGCTGCACTGCACGCGGACGCGATCCGCCGCTATGCCACTAGCGGCGAGCCGCTCGGCAAGGCGGGCGCGTATGGTGTGCAGGGACGCGCCGCGGAGTTTATCGAACATATCGACGGGTCCTATTCAGGTATCATGGGTTTGCCGCTTTTTGAAACCGCTGCCCTCCTGCGTGCAGCGCGCATCGACTTCTAAAATAACACCATGAATGAAGAAATCCTGATCAATGTCACGCCGCAGGAAACGCGCGTCGCGCTCGTCCAGCAAGGCGCCGTCCAGGAACTTCACGTCGAACGAACGCTGTCGCGGGGACGCGTCGGCAATGTCTATCTCGGCAAAGTCGTCCGCGTGTTGCCGGGCATGCAATCCGCCTTCATCGACATCGGTCTGGAACGCGCCGCGTTCCTGCACGTAGCGGATATCTGGCATCCGCGCATTGCGGGCGAACCGCAGCATCAGGCGCCGCATCAGCCGATCGAGAAGATCGTCTTCGAAGGTCAGACGCTGATGGTGCAGGTCGTGAAGGATCCGATCGGCACCAAGGGTGCAAGGCTGTCCACGCAAGTGAGTATCGCCGGGCGCACGCTCGTGTATCTGCCGCAGGAGCCGCACATCGGCATCTCGCAGAAGATCGAGAGCGAAGCCGAACGCGAAGCCGTGCGCGCGCGTTTGACGGCTGTGCTGCCCGCTGATGAAAAAGGCGGTTACATCGTACGCACCATCGCTGAAGATGCGACCAGCGAAGAATTGGCCGGAGACGTCGCGTATCTGCGCAAGACGTGGGCGACGATCATCTCGCAAGGTCAGCGCATGCCGCCGACCAGCCTGCTGTATCAGGACCTGAATCTCTCGCAACGGGTGCTGCGCGATTTCGTGAATGACGAGACCTCGCGCATTCAGGTTGACTCGCGCGAGACCTATCAGATGCTCGCCGACTTCGCGGCGGAGTTCACGCCGGCGGTGTCGTCGAAACTGCATCACTACACCGGCGAGCGGCCGCTCTTCGATCTGTACAACATCGAGGCGGAGATCCAGCGCGCATTGTCACGCCGGGTCGATCTGAAGTCGGGCGGGTATCTGGTGATCGACCAGACCGAAGCGATGACGACGATCGACGTCAACACCGGCGGCTACGTCGGCGCGCGCAACTTCGACGATACGATCTTCAAGACCAACCTCGAAGCCGCGCACACGATCGCGCGGCAATTGCGGCTGCGCAATCTGGGCGGCGTGATCATCATCGACTTCATCGATATGGAGAACGTCGAGCATCGCGATCAAGTGCTGGGCGAGTTGAAGAAGGCGTTGTCGCGCGATCGCACACGCGTGACCGTAAATGGTTTCTCGCAGCTTGGGCTCGTGGAGATGACGCGCAAGCGTACGCGCGAGTCGTTGGCGCATGTGCTGTGCGAGCCCTGCCCGGTGTGCCAGGGCAAGGGGCAGGTCAAGACGTCGCGTACGGTGTGCTATGACGTCCTGCGCGAGATTCTGCGGGAGTCGCGGCAGTTCAATCCGCGCGAGTTTCGCGTGGTGGCGTCGCAGCAGGTGATCGACCTGTTTCTTGAGGAAGAGTCGCAGCATCTGGCGATGCTGATGGATTTCATCGGCAAGCCGGTGTCGTTGCAGGTGGAGTCGAATTTGAGCCAGGAGCAGTACGATATCGTGCTGATGTAGGAATTTTTCTATTTAAAATCAAAATATTATAAGCATTAGACCCGGATTATTCTCGCCAGCTACTCAGCTAGCTACTTATAGTTACGAGACCTCTGTAGAGTTCACACGTTGTTTTTCTGGTGCATGGTCGCGAGGCACCAACTCCAATAATTTCAAGTCTTCGACCATCTCCCGCGCCTTATCCAAGCGTTTGTATGCCGCTCTCTTTCGCACCGACTGATCCGGGCTGGCATCAGCGAAAAGAAGCTCAGCAACGTCGCTGATAGACGCCCGCTGATGGATGACGGCATCGTAGATGCGCAACTTTTCCAGTAGATCCTCAGGGTTCAACCGCGGCCTTCGAATTCGCGCGACTTTTCCGAAGGAAGCTTCGTGCCCGTACTTGTCGTTTGGATCTACGACCGCCCGGTATTCTCCTATCAGCAACTCTTTTGCGTGATCAAGCATGGCCGCCAGTGCCGCCGGGCCCGCCGTTTTGATGGGCATCACGTCAAATAGGATTGCCACCTGCCCAGGAACAAGATCAAACGTCTTCGACACGGTCCCCTTGTGCTCCACCCATGCATGGTCGAGGACACGTTCCGACAGCCAATGCCGCTCTTTCTCATCATAAGGAGCGTTGAAGTGCGTCAAGTCGTGTCGGCCAAACCTGGCAGCCTCCCTTGATACCTCGTCACTACGCGGAGCCTTAGACAGCCCTCGAGGATTGAGGCGATGACATGCATCGATGTATCGGATGTTCCGCCGAAGAAACTCCCATGCCCAACGGCGGTATGTCCACGCGCCATATTTTCCATAAGCACCGGCATCCGTCCAGTCTGGGAATTTTGGCACGGTCAAGCCTGCGCCCCTCTCTGTCTCTTTTTCGCGACGCCTCACATTACCCCTCTCATCGGTTATACCAAGCACATCACAGGATATTCCCCGATATGGATATTCACATATTCGGAAATTCCCCGATATACAAATTCCATACTGGAGAAATCCCCGATATAGAGTTTCTAATAAATATTTTATCCTTAATAATCAATTATTTACC
Source organism: Paraburkholderia polaris (assembly GCF_012927345.1). Classification (GTDB taxonomy): domain Bacteria; phylum Pseudomonadota; class Gammaproteobacteria; order Burkholderiales; family Burkholderiaceae; genus Paraburkholderia; species Paraburkholderia polaris. Next base: position 15,597 of record NZ_JABBGJ010000040.1, on the reverse strand, counting down.
AACAAATCCCCGTGTGGCTTAATGCGTCTACCAACACTCACGTCACACGGAGGACTTCATGCAACACCCCACCCGTTCCGTATCCGCGGTAACAGTTAACAATGTCGCAGCCGAAGCGGGCAAGATCGAACATAAACTGCTGTCGGACAGCTTTCGCAAACTGCCGCCGATCTATCAGGATGTCATCCGAAGGCATAGCCGCCGCGATGAGCGGTCTGCGATCGACGCTCCGAAAACAGCAGAGAAAGCCGGCATTGGAGTCAGCACGCTTTGGCGTGAAGTGGCTCTTAAAAGATTTGTTCCGCCGATCCGACTCTCGGAACGTCGAGTCGCCTGGCTCGCTCACGAAGTAGATGCGATTTTGGAAGCAAAGCACCTCATGTCGCGCGTGTCCGGTCAGAAGATCGATCTACGCGATTTTGTCTCCGCGTTGATCGAAGCCTCAACTCACTGTTCGGATTCGATCGGCTGATTACCCTCAGTCCACGGCATTTATCGAAACATTTATACATATAAATAAGGATTACTTATTACTATGCGATTAAGAAACAAATTCTCTAACTCGCACGCGGGAACCCGTGCGACGCAACACCAACGTGAAATGACGCTCGGTGTGCTGGCCTTCTCCGGCCAGGTAACGATCGTTGACCAAGAAGGGAAACATGAGGCTACGATGTTCCGCTTCCTGTGTGCGTATGCTGGCGCTGGTGGCAAGAAGCTGCTGCCCTTCGGCATCGGCGGGGGGCTGAAAACGCTGTATTGCTGTGATCTGTTTTACGAAGCTGAGCTTGATCAGCGCAAGGAGCGTGTGACGAACCGCGATCCATGCCAGCGTACTCGCGACCTAGCAAACGAAAACCTGCTGTTCTACTGGCTTGAGCTCGAACAGAAGTCACGGTACGAGCAGTCACTACTGACACACGGCGGTCAGCGGCGTCTATTGGAACAAGTGCAGCGTTACAGTATCCGCCTGCTCATCATCGATTGCGAGGAAGATTGGACATTAGTGGCGGGCAAAGAAACGGCGGAGTACGCTTCGGCCTCTTTCAGTGAATTGCTCGAAGAATTGACGAGTCAAGGGGTTAGTGTCCTAATTTTCACGTCGGGGGCGAAGGGAAGAAAGGCCATTCCCACGTTGCTGGGCTCGCTGCCTGGCAACAGAGTCTCCATTAAGGAGGACAAGAATCACCCAATGACAGGCGGTCTGCGACTGCTTATCTCCCGTGAAGCATCGCATGATGGCAGCTCGGTCCCACGGAAATTTGTATGGTGGTCGAAAATCGAAGCGGGAAATTTCGAATTCAGTTGCAGGGAGGAACATTTCGACGACCAAAGGTCGCCCGTGCGGGAAGTCCAAGACGAACGACGCGAGCGGATCAAAACGTTGATCGCGGCGGGCGTCACGACGCAAAAAGAATTGGCCGAACGCCTTGATTGTGATCCGGCAACCGTCAATCGCGACATTCGGAAGTTGTTCAAACACGGCGAGGTAGTTATGCACCCGACGACGAAGAAACTCTCGCTACCCGGCTCGGTCCCCGCCGACGATGAGGACGACTCCGCCGACGCGGCTCAAGGAGAGTTGTGGGATTAGCCTCTGTCCGCCGAAGCGATTGCATGATTGCGCGACTGCACATCGTTACTCGTGCGATTGCGTGATTGTGCATCGCTTCAGCGGCCATTTCTCATTTCCCTTCACTCGCTGGTATCAACACATCCGCCCTCGCGATCGGAAACCGTCGCAGGTGGCGAATAGAGTCTAGTTCCGACCGCCCAATCCGGCACGGGGCGAACGTTATCCGGCGCAAACAGCTCCTTCAGATCGATCGCGGGCTGTTCCTCAGCTCGGCGGTCAACACGGATATTCACGCCAAGCTTCTGCTCGATCACCGCCGCGTACCGGCCCGCGGTCCCCCTGTTGGGAAACTGCTCCTTCAGGCTGTACCCTTTCTCCCAGAGAAGGTAGGCGTTGAGTTCCTTAGGCGCCAGGATCCTGAGTTCGGCGAGTGTCGGAACAGGCTGAACCGCGTGCACGACCTGATACTTATCGAACACCCGAAAGAACAGCGCAGCGACATCGAGTGCTGCCCATCCGGCGACTTGCTTCAAGTTGCGCCCGCCCACACTTTTGCTACCCGACAGCGAATCGAGCCCTTGCGCGAACAGCTTCACTTCGACTCGGATGCCCCGCTCGGCCTCCGCCATCAGCAACCGCTGGAGCCGAGGGGTTGGCCAGGGAAAGCGGCCCATTTCCTCCAGCTTGTCGTAGAGCGTCAGGGTGTGGTACTTCGAGCGGCCATTCGGCGTGAGCCCCAGCGCAATCCATGTCGGCAAAATCCGCTGCTTGCCCCGCCGGTTGCTGAGATCGATAGCATCTATGATCGGCACGATTTGCTCTCGGCGGCAGGTGAAATTCGCCGTCAGGTGGATGCCCGTAAGCTGCACGATCCCCGCCCGCCACATTGCCCGGTCTTCGGGGCGAACGTCAATCACCAGCGCACATGTAACGCGATCCAGAATCTCGTACACGTAGTCCTGCAACACGGCATGCCCGAATACGTTGTGCCCTTGCAGCACCTTCGGTGGGCAGCAGTCGATGAGAATGGCCCGAGCTGCACCCAGCCGTCGGTCGATCTGCTTCGAATGGATATAGACCTTGCCATGCCCTTCCTCCAGCGATTGCTGGATTGCGGTCGCCCCATATGTGATCTCGCCGGTATCTGGATCGAGAATCTGCCCGTGCTTGCCCTGCGGGCGATGCAGGCACGGTGCCAAGATCCGAATACCGTCGATGAACACCCCCGATTGCTGATTGCAGGTTGCATGGGCGGACATCGGCTGCGCAAGCAGCGACTGTCCAAGTGTTGCGGTGGATTGTTTCATAGGTTCTACCCTTCCAATAGTGGCTGAGTAGAGCCTTTAACGAATAGCTGGATATGCCTACAACTTGAGCTGTTCGAGCTGGTGCCGTGAAAGTGAACGCGTGTTAGCTACTATAAAATCAAGCTGCTGCCGCAAATGCTTGCGCTCCACAATTGCATGATTGCGTCCGCGGCGTATCGAACGCCTCGCAGACACCCTACTTCGCCCGACAAGCTTCGCTTGCGGTTACGAACATGCAATCGTGCAATCATGCAATCGAACCGGGGATGACCACCCAGACAAAGCAACCTCCGCAAGCAACCGCGGTGCTCCGTGACGAACGCAGACGCGCTCCTTCCAATTAGCCTCCATCAAATCCGGGGCGGTTCAAACGCATCATCGGCTCTTTGGCCCTAACGACGCAGCGCTACGCGCGAGGTCGAGATAATCGGTTTCCCCTTTCGTTGCCAACACGCTAATGATACGGTTGGCTCGCTCTATAACGTCCAATCGACCACAAGCCAGCGCACCTGAAAGAATGCAACGTATTGCTTCGCGTTGCGTGAGGAGTGTGTCGTGCCCTACCACCCTATGATCGATGAGCCTCTCGAGAATCTGTGAAGATTTATCGATATCCTGCTCGCAGACCTTGGCTAGCCAGCTGACCACGTTAAATGCCATGCTCGGCCCAAAGCCAGCGTACAGCATCTGTGAGAGTTGATCTAACAACCACGATGTCTCGACATTGGAGTTTCCCACCCAGCATCCGATCGTTCCGAGTTCGGATTCGAAATCGTCTGGCGATGTTGATTTTGACGCGATTTCAAGGCGGTTTTCCCAGTAACGAAGTGCGCGCTTCCGCGCCGACGTCGGAAATCTGGCGAGGTCAAGCCGTAAGTGCTGATCGACTGTCAACATCAAATGTCGCCGCAATTCGTCCGTTGCCTTCGCCAAAAATTCCTCAAGCGGAAGATCTGCCAACGGCGTGGATCCATACAAGTAGAGCAGCAGCAGGTGCTCCCCAAGCCGTTTAACTCGATACCCTCCGTCAACCTCTCGATACAAATCGACCTTAGATACCTCAACCTCGTATAGACACTGCAGATTCTGGTACAGGTCAATGTGCGGCCACGCGTGAAGAATATAAGCCGACCATGCGGCCTCCTGCACATCACCGTGCGCCGGGCCAAATATCTGGTTAAGGTTTTCCCGCACCCAACCGGGAGTATAGTGATAGAGGTTCGGCAAGTACCGGCCGACGATCGCGCGAGCAAACTCCCCATTTACTGACGAGTCTGCGATTTCCCGATTAACGGCAGATTCCACGTCGTCGAACGGTGCCAGAGCCTGAGTGTTCGATTGTTCGGCATCTGATGATTCGCGTGCGCTTATCCAGAGTACCCACCAGATCGCCAGTTCGATTGCGCCGCCACAATACGTTTCCTTAGCAGTTAGGAAGGAATCGCGTCGAAAGCGCTCTCGCTCTTCCACAGCGTCAGCTTCCCGAGGAATTCGGTCGAGCGACGTCAGCACGACTTTCCGGAGCGTCGCAATGTCTATGGGATCAGACGACACTGCGTCAGGCAGTAAAAACGACTTCACAAGCTCGATCGACGCCTTAGCCATTTCGATCCAACCTGTGTCTACCGCGCTTGCGTCTGCTCGCTGATCAGACTGCAGGATCCCGTCGATAAGTTCGAGCGGCGCCTTCCACGAAATCGATATCTTGTTCTTTACCGCGCCACTGAGGCCTTCGAGCAGCGGCGTAACGAACATCGCAGGGGCTCTCGTCAGTTGTGCCGCAACCAGCGCGAATTTCGCCGGCTGTTGAAAAACGGCGATACGCCATTCTTGCGCCAAGGCGTCCAACGTTGGCTGGTCGTGGTGACGGGAACCCCTCAAACCGACGATGAAATCTACCGTTTCGTTGGTGCTCCTAGATGAGTAGTCAGTTGCCCGCCATGGGGCCTCCGGCCTCTCATGACCTGCAATGCGTCGCGAGGCCTCCATCTCGTTAAATCTACTCGTCGTTTTCTCTACCTCTTCGCGTAATGCGAACGGCAATACCGAGCGCCACTTCCATACCGCATCTCGAACTGTGAGCAGATCGAACGCTTCCTCATCTTCCTCGCTTACCTTGCCACCTCGGCGCGCCTTCCAAGCGTCATGGTACCGGCTCGGTATCGCCCGAACAGCATTTATCAGGAGTTCCTGATTTCCTGATTCGAGCTTCGGATACCATGCAATAGCCAATCTTGCATATTCGTCGGTCTCCGCCTCCATCAGTTCCACATCCATCAGCCATGCTTCCGCGAGTTGTGGTGCAGCCTCCGGACTTCTTGCAAGCAGATGCAGAGCAAGACGGCGACAAATATCCATGTCCGCACTCGTCAGCGCCTCCAGTACGGGCGTCATCAGTGTTGCATCGCAATCGACCAGGATTTCGCCTACGTTGCGGACTGTCGAGGTCAACGCGCTATACACGTCATGAGGAGCGAACTGATCGTCCGTGATGTCGCCCACGGTATAGCGTGTGTGATCAATACGCGGACTATCTACGAATTTCCCTGTTATAAGCGCCGCCTGCCTAAGCAATGAAATGAATAGGGATAACACATTGGTGCCGCACGTAGGAGCAAGTGCTTGGGCTAACCTAGGCACCGTGTACTCATACATGCTCCGAGCGTACAACGTTCCGATGCCACCTTTATCTTCGAATAGCTGTAGTAGACGCCCGGCGATTTCCAGTGCGGCGTCGATCTCCCCTGAGTCCGCCAATTGCGTTACCAGCTTCTCCACTCCATGCAACGGAAGGTAACGGGCATCTCGATCAAGCCACGCTGCGACTATAGAGGAGAACCGAGTTGCTTCGTCGGCAGGCAATTTCGCCAAGATTTCTATCGCCATCGACCTGACGTCTGGCCGAAAGGCGTCGACCGATTCGCGCAGCGCCTGCACTACTCCTTGCCTCGTATCAGGGTCAGCTGACGTTGTGATTCGGAGCAGATATCCACCGGCCGGCCACGGTCCAAATGGAAATGTCGAAATGGCATGAACCGATGGCGGACGCAACAGCCTCTTGTTGGCAAGATGAGGTAGCCACTGGTCGCCATCCAGGCGCTGAAAAAAGTGCCACTGAAGCGGGGGAGCCCCTGGAATTTCATCTTCAAACAGTGCGACCGCGTGCCCCTTGTCACTCATTGCGGTGAGTTCCTCCACTCGAAGCATAAGAGCAGAGTATTTGGCCCTAAGCGCCCGAACAACCTCACGAACGACTAGTTGGAACGGCTGCTGTAACTCGCTCCGAAATTCGTCGTCTATCTCCAATAGGTGGTGGAAAGACCGCTCGTGGGCTCTACCAAAAACCTGCACCAGTGACATCCAAGCCTTCGCCACAACACCGCCAGCCTCGAATCCTAGCCAAGACAGCACTCGAACTATCGACGTCTTATGAGTGTCCTGGGGACGTAGTGCCTTCAGCGCGCGGTCGATTGCCGATCGATTGAAATTCAACGTCGACAGATATTCGCTCACTTGCTGCAATGTCAATTGGTCGACGGTTTCTTCAGTGGCACGCTCGCCATGCACTATTAGTGCACTTCGCAGTGAAGACTCGAACTCACGTATCGCGTGTGCCGCCAGCGGCCTTGTCACGCGAAGAGGGAGAGCTCCGTTCGTAAGCCGGCAAAAATCAATATACCGATCCGCGAAAGTTTGCCCCAGGAGCTGGCGCAAAGCGTCAGCAGTGTCGCGATCCTCGTCGTTCAGATCAGAAATATCCACCACGGCAATCATCGACTTACCTCACATCGCTATCCGGCGCTGCACTTATAGATTCTCGCACGGAGCGACGATTTGTTTGCAGATCGCGCGACAAGAATCGGCTCCAAACAGTTTTGTAGATGCCCAGCATCGGAAGAGCGTCAAAGGCAAGTTGTTTCACTATGCCCGTGTAGAAGTGAAATACCGGTTCGGCCCCTCGTACCTCCACCATACAGAGAGTCGTTGTTTCGTCCGCGAGGCTCTCAATCAGAGATTCGCGCGTGAGTTGGTATGTCATTGTCGCCCCGAGCGTCGACCGAACCGATGAACTTACTTCTATGGCAGCATATCCAGCATAAGCCGCGCGATACTCCCCATGGATTCGATTGCAAAGCGCGCCTGCGACGGAGTAATGCTGCTGTCCCAAGGGCGGCCATGCCCCGTCCCCTCCTTGTTGCGCAGAGCGTTCAAAGCGCAGCCAAGAGCGTATGCTTCCCGCTCAACGCGCTTGTTCGCCGGCTCTCCCGGCGCGACGGGGTCGCTAGGAGTCGCAAACCCAAGCGCCGTGAAAGCCTGCCCAAGCAACGTCGGAAAGTTGGAGTTGGTCGTGCCGCTCCCCCACTTTTGCATCAACACATGAGCGGCGGTACCTTCAAGGAGGTCTTTTGCTGTCCCAGCAAGCAACGGGCTATCCAGGGAGCCCTGCTGCGCGCGCCGCGCATATGTGCGCAGTGCGGACGTCAACTCCCTACCGGAAAGTGAAGCGAGAACACGCGGCTGCATGCTACCGTCCGACGTCAGTTCCCAACCCTGCAACGCCAGGGCCGCAGCCAGATTCGCGATTGCATCAGCGCCGCAATAGTTCGCGGATTTGGGGCGAAATCCACCGTAGCCCTGAACGGTTGCGACTAATCCGACTACGAGGGTTTCACCTGCCGTCAGATCGTTCGACAAGGCCCAGCTCAGCGTACCGCGCACGCGCTTGGACTTTCCAACCGGCTTTCCTTGCCTGCCCGGATCGGCAGCAGAAAGTTGCGCTCGATCGATCTGGAATTCAATGTCCGAATGGCTCGGCTCCCGCTTATCGCTTTGCGAGTCATCAACAAGACGGGAGAGCGCAACGATGATTGCATCGGTAAGTGGAGGTCTGCTTGCCATGCTGTTTTTCGGGTCGTTTTTCGGGTCGTTTTTCGTATCAGAGCCGTCCATATGCTACGACAGAACGCCTCACTCGATCATGCTGTTCCGAACGACCGCGTCCGCGGCCTAGTTCCTGCGCGAGCTGAGGACCGGCAATATGTCTGTGCCTGACCGCCTTGGCGGCGTTCTCGAAGGCCGCTACGACGTACCCGGCAGACCGCACTTCTATTTGGCGGCAACCTCAGGGAGCTGCTGCGAATTGCATGATTGCACATTGCGCACGCAGCTCGAAAATCGGAACTGGTGGCATCTACCATAGACAAACCTGCCCCAGGTGTTGAGCTTACATGTCCCAGCTTCAGGCTGGTCGGGTTATAGCAGCAAACCAGAAGGCTTCAGCATTCCAACTGGTCAAGTTTCACCGCGGAAATTAAACGAATATCAACTACTATAGCTACGGCGGCAGCCACACGACCTGCGACTGGCCTGCTCGCCTGCCCAACTAAACTACCCGCTATCCACAATTGTGCAATTGCAGATTGTCTGCGCCGGGATACGCTCTGGCGGGCGCAAACGGGCGTTCATGAAGTCTTGCTCCGCACCTCCGGCAAAACACCCTGCCGTGCAATCGTGCAATCATGCAATCGGCCCCGGCGTACGGCTGCTATCACACAAGCGGTGCAGAACCTGCGTTTGCACAATCACGCAATCCGGCAATCCGAATACCGACAACAGATTAATAGCCACCATATAGTCAAAGTTAGCCATTAAATCATCACGCAATAACTATTGATAAAATACATTATCAATACGCCGTGCGCCGCCGTTAATATCACCAACTTTGACGAATAACCGCAGAATAGCATTCATTTTAATCCATCGAATTGCGCACGGCACGGAGAAAAAGGAAAACCCGTGTCGACCAGAATAATTCCCGCATATCACGAGCCGTCGCGCGCTCTCACCGCCGCCGAATTCCATCAGTTGTCGAACGTACCGCCAGAAGCCGAATGGTTTACCAACCTCGACAATCCCCGCACCCGACGCGCCTACCAGGTTGATCTGCGCGACTTCATGGGCTTTGTGGGTATCGCACAGCCGGACGAATTCCGCACTGTCACCCGCGCGCATCTCCTCGCGTGGCGCAAGAACCTTGAAGGTCGTCGATTATCGGGGGCCACGATCCGGCGCAAGCTCGCCGCGCTGTCTTCGCTGTTCGACTACCTGTGCGAACGTAACGCCGTTTCGCTGAACCCGGTCGCGGGCGTCAAACGGCCCAAAGGCAACAGCAACGAGGGTAAGACGCCCGCACTCGGCGATCACCAGGCGCGCGCGCTGCTCGACGCACCGGACCCGGCCACGCTGAAGGGCAAGCGCGACCGCGCCATGTTCGCCGTGCTGCTATACCACGGCCTGCGCCGCGAAGAGCTGTGTTTGCTCAAAGTTCGCGACATTCACGACCGGCGTGGCGTGCCGCACCTGCGCGTGCACGGCAAGGGCAACAAACTCCGCTACGTCCCGATGCATCCGGCGAGCGCCGAACGCATTCATGCCTACCTCGAAGCGGCAGGGCACGGCACGGTGCCGGAGGCGCCGCTCTTTCAGCCCATTCGCAAGACTGGCACCGCGATCACGGCCGATGGCGTCTACAAATGCGTGCTGGCGTGGGCCGCACACGCAAAGATCGCCGTCGAAGGCTTCGGCGTGCATAGCCTGCGTGCGACAGCGGCGACGAACGCGCTCGACCATGAGGCCGACATCGCCAAGGTGCAGGAATGGCTCGGCCACGCGAACATCGCGACGACCCGCCTCTACGACCGGCGCAAAAGCCGCCCCGAAGATTCGCCGACCTTTAATGTGTCGTATTGACCCGTGAGCGTCCCGACCGGAGCACGACCCTTGCGATGAGTACGAGTCACCCCCGCACCGCTGTCGGCTTGTCTGTATCGGTTACCGCTTGGCAGCAGACAATCATCACTCGAACCGTTCAGACGACGCGCGTTCCCGTTGAAGATCCTCCTCAATCTCGCGATTCATCACGTCCCTTTGCCTTCTAGCCCAGTGCGCAATCTCGCTGTCGGGAGAATCGACCAACTGTTCGACGAGGGCGATTTGCGGAGCCATTGCGTGCGCCTTCGAACCCGACCATGACGTCGGTATCAATCGCTCCCCGAAAATAGTCAAGATCACCTCACGATCGACAGCGCCGTTCAGTAACCGCTCAGCCAGCGAGGACCATGACGCAAACTCCCCATTGGCGTCGATCAATCGAATCTCCCATGCAAGCTGGGCATACCGAACGGAAGCATTCGCGTCGGCCCATCCGATCAGCGTATCAGCATCAATGGAATTCACGGGGCTTCCCGACCTCACGCCAAACTCGCGCTCAAGATTCGAGTAGCGGTTGTTTTCGCGACCATCGAAAAATACGCCCAGAGCGACTAAAGGGTGAATACGAAACAGGGTACTAACGAGATCTCCGAAGTAGGTATGTTCATGTCGACCGCCTGCCCACGCGTTCACAATGATCCGGCAAAGCACATAGGCAGTTTTGTCTCCTTCGTTCCCGGCAAGGCACACTTCCGCCAGTTCATTAATTGCGTAAGCGATATTTCCGTTTGCATCGTCAAAGCCAGCGCTAAGGCCTTCAAGCAACAAGCACCCCGTCGCCAAAAGAATAGGTCCAACTGCCTTGTCACCATGAGCATGCGTGTGTAGTCGCATGGAAAAGACTTCAACAGCGACACGGTAGCCTTGCGCTAACTTCGATATGCCAAGCACGATGTCCCGAAACACTTCAGGTTCTATCAGGTCGGCGACCCGTCCAAACTTGAGGTAAGCGTAGGTCCCAGCAGAAGCGCGCTGACGGCGGAGAGATTCAAGCAAACGCTGCGCACCACTTTCGTCGATCTGAAACGATGCTTGCAAGATCGGAAAGGAAGGTGCAAGGATATTGTCGTTTACCGCTTCGTCCAGCAAACGGCCTGCTGTTGTGGGATCGTTAGTCTGTAGCCTTTCGATAAACCCGCGCATTAACCATACGCTTCGTTCTTCATCAGGAAGCGTGGCAAGTACCTCTACGCACTGCTTCCAGAATGCAATCGGCTCGCACGTGGACTCGGCAAGACCCCGCCCGCAAGACCACTGGTTACCCGACCCGTTCCGGAGAAGATCCGGCAATAGCCTGGTCAATAGCTCTGGACTCGACGCCAATTCACGCCCGATTACCTCCACGACGCCGAAGGCAGCATCAAGGGAGTGAACATTTGTACCGCCGGCAGAGGGAGACTCGCCGATATCAATGTGCGAAGTGCCATCGACGAGGACGTATGCTCGAACTCGATCCTCCAGGTCACGTGGACGAAGTTGTTCGTCCAGTTGCCTTAGCTTCTCTGCGAGGAGAGGCTGCATCCGATCAGAATCAAAATTCAACGTTTGTCGGATCGCAATCCATCCTGTGCGCCAACCATCTAATGAGGCCAGTGACACTACAAGTTGCTCTAGTTCATCACTGACCAGTCCTGTAACCCAAAGAGCGCGGAAACGTTGCGCCAGCATTTCACTGGCGGCACGTCGATGAGGGGACTCCGGAAAAAGCAAACCGCGAAGCATTACAAGAACGGAACGGTACCAATGTGCCTGCTCGTCGGATGTCCGCGGCGACCAGCCGTGATCACGTGACCTCGCTCCAAAACTCGGATCGTGGCTAGAGTTGAAATGCCATGCCTCCAGCATGCCATCCAGCGCTTCGAGTCCACAATGCTGCAAGCGTACGTCCGCGTCTTCCAACAATTGACGACCCACACCAAGTCGCTGCTCCACTGTCGCATGTGTACCCGACAACAAAATATGGAACAACCCTACGAACCCGCCCTTGGCGGAATCCACGCGGTAGTTCTCAGGTTCTGCGGAGCGGAATTCGGCAAGGAGCAGCGCAGCTCGCTCAAATAGCTGAGAGTCGTATGCCAGTTTCCGCAACAAAGAAATCCAGTTGCGACGTTCCGACGAGACGGTTGAAAGGAACTCATCGCGCTCGCCGCTCTGTATCGCTGCCTGTATACGCTCGACCGCCAGTCGTGGGCAAAGCGGAGCCAGATTTTCGAACAGCGATACGTCCAATGCATCCATTGTCGTCGGGTTCGACAGTCGGTTGGGAACCGTGAACCACTCTTGAGCGATTCGGCAAGCTGTCTCGCTGTCGTGGAGATAACATAACCGCCTCGTGAAAGACCTCAGCAATCGTACCCTGCCGTCTTGTTGAAACTCGGATATCAACAAATGAGCAGGTATTCTCGCAAGTGCCTGCGCTGCAAGGCGATTTGCAATCGCATGGGGCAATATCGCACGCCATCGCCCCCTCTTCTGCACGAGATCACGTTCTTGGAGTTGCATAATGTGCCGATAGGCACCGAGCGTCGATGTACCAGCCAAGCTGGCCAAAGTCGACAATTCGTCACCGCTTCCCTCTGGACTTCCGATGTCAAATGAATAGACAAGCGAGAAAGCCTCCGCTGTCGACATCAGCGAGTCATCAGCACCTTGATTCTGGTGAAAAAGCCGCCGAAACAGCTCTGAATCTGTCAGAACGCCCACGCTATCCCGGCGAGATATCGTGCTGGCCAAAGCAAGTGCAATACGCGCATTCCCTCCGGAAAACTCGGCAATGCGCCGCCTATCCTCCTCCGAAACGTGCGGGGTAGTCCGTTGCAATATGTTAACTATCGTCGCATCGGACATCGCTTGTAGCCGAAATACGTGTGTCTCCTCAGGCTCATCATCGGCAACGTCATACTCAACAGTTACCAGGCCCAATCTCCCGTCGGCTTGAGTAACGATCTCGGTAAGCACTCGGTGCGTGCCTGGATTACAGTTGTCAACGACCACGATCGCGCGCAATCGATTAGCCGAGAGCCGTTGCAGCATGTCCAACGGCGTCGGATTTGGGTTAAGCCCCAAATCGGTGTACAGGACCATAGATGGGTCAAGGGTGTCCGAGCCTATGCGGTCGTCAAACAAAGCCTGAACGAGGCGCGTTTTCCCTAATCCAGAGAGTCCAACTAGCCGGACGATGCGGCGCGGCGAGGCTAGAATTCTCCGCATTTCAGCGATGGCGGCCGCAGCCGTCATCGGATCGCTGAGGTTTGGATCGCTAGAAAAAATATGACATCCGTCATCCAGGAAGTACGTGGAGCCCGGCGAGTCCCTGTACGCCCAGTTGCCATATCCGCGCCACCCACTCAGCGAATTTCCAGTCCGCTCGCGCAGCCACATCTCGACGCCGGGGAAGCATCGAACCCATCGCGCCAAACGGTCCCTATCGTAAAAATCCACGAGCAGGGATTCCGCGTAGGGACAGTCGTGCAGGGCATTTCGCATTGCGTTACGTCTATCTGACAAAACCGAGTCCGCAACCGAGCCCTGAGAGCTGACGATGATGTATGCGCCTTCCGACGCGGCGAGCGCGGCAATAGATGAGCGCAACTCACCGTCGGGCCGCATTTCCCTCGCGATTTCGGAGGCCGGCATATCAGTGCATTTGACCTGAAACCCCGTTTGCCTTCGCGGCACAAAGTCGACGCTGGGGGCGTTATCGGGCAATTCGACGCGAACGTCTATGCCTCCATCCGGCGCGTTCTGGTGTCCGCCCGCGGTCACTGACGAGAGCGGCAACGCATTTTCCCTCACTTCGGCCTCACAAAGGCGTACAACGAGTCCACGCAGGTCCTCGTCATTAAGCTGGGCAATATGAGCACCGGTGATTTCAAGCATCGCGGAACACCGTATCAATGAAAGCCTCGATTATCCGCTAGCCACTGCTCTGTCGCTGTTGCATTTGGCTAAACCGTCGCGCCATACTCAGAACCAAGCCTAGCCGTGTATCGTTGACCGTTGCGAAATGCTACAACGCTGTAGCGAAATGACGGCCGGCCCTATTGCAACAATCGGCCAGCCGAAACCAGTCACGATCATCGGGCAGAATTCGGCCACTTTCGGACAGTCGACACCGCCGCACGGATCGTTGACACCCATTAGCGGGCCCGGTGTCAAGTGAGCAAACAACACCCTCGACTGCCTGAGCAGCCGATTTCGATTGCACTGACCGAATGCAGTAGCCGAGCGCACCCGTTTCTTCGATTCATGGCTGCGACGGATCGCGCCAGACACCCATCAGGCTCAAGCGATCGGCGTACATCGATTGCCTGTCGCCCTCGTGGCTCTGCCACCCCAGAAGAACTTTGGTGCCGCAACGCGTCCAATGGGCTCGCACAATAGTCGTGGTTGCCAGAAGGCCGGCACCAATCCAGAGCTGGCTCGCGTTGCAGGCGATCCGCGTTGCTGCACATCGGGGACGGCGGCACAACATCCCATTCAATTGGGTGGCTTTTCGCCAGTCAACGATCAGGGCTTGCCGGTCGCCGTCGTAACTTTTAGGCGAAGCAGCGGGTCACATCAAATGGCTTTCGCTCCTTCAGCATGTGGAAGCACGCACGGGCGAGCTTGTGGGCCAGGGCCTTGCGTGCGATCACTGAATTCGTCCTGGCTTTCTTGCGCTCGTAGAACTGCCTGGCTTCGGCGCTAAAGTGCATCGCGAAGTTGGCCGCCTCGATGAATGCCCAGCTCAGGTATGGATTTCCGTTCCTGGTATTGCCTTCGCCTTTCTTCTTGCCGTTGCTCATGCGCTGGCTGTCCACGCACCGTGCGTAGGAGGCGAAGTTGCCAGCGCTGGCGAAACGTTCGATGGTTCCGGTTTCCAGCAGGATCACGGTGGCGAGCGTCTGGCCGATGCCGGGCACCGTGGTCAGCAGGGCGTAGTCCGCGTGTGGCGCGACCTTTTCCTGAAGACGCTTTTCGACGATGGCGATCTGTGCGGAGAGCGTCGTGATGACCGCGACGTTCGCGCGGACCGCGAGCGCCACGTCGTCTGGGAGATGCAGCTGGTCGACAGCGGCCTGGTCGAGTTTCTTGACCTGATTGCTCGTGATTCGCGTGCCGTACTGACGCGCCGTTGTGTTCTCGACGGCGAGGATGTGGCTGGTGCGGCTGCGCACCAGTTGCATGCGTTTGCGGGCCAGGTCGCGCACCTCACGGTGCTTCGTCGGCAGAATGGTGCCGGTAGGCAGGATGCCCAGGCGCAGCAGGTGGGCCAGGTAGCGCGCGTCGGTTTCGTCACCGCTGTGCTTGAGCCCATCATATTTTTTTATTGCCGTGGTGTTGGCCAGATGGACCACGAAGCCGGCCGCCTGCAGGCCGTCGACAAGCCAGTACCAGTTGTACGTGGATTCGACCACGACGCCTGCCAGTTCGGCTCGCCACGGGGCAAGGAACGCCAGAATCCTTGCCAGGTCGTTCGGCAGCCGCTTTTCGGCGACCACGCGGTCCGTTTCGTCGATCACGCTCACCACGCTGTTGTTCGAATGCAGGTCAATGCCGCTATAGTTCATGATGACCTCCTTCCGGTTAAAGCGGTTTTGGCAAACTCACTTTAACCCCGTCGCCCGGCAGGGCGGCGGCAGGAGGTCCGCTAGATGATTTTCAATCCGTCCGCATCGGCGCCGGCGCTACTCTGCGACGCTTACGATCCTTGGAGAAATAGGAAATGAAAATCCGGTCGGTAATCACGTACATCCTGTTCTTCGGCCTGATTTCGATTTTTCCCGTTGCGTTCGTCCTGTCCGGTGCTGTCTCTGATTCTTTCGCAAATGGTACGCTCCGTGGCCGATTCGATCCTGTATGGATCGGGTTTGGCGTCGCCACGCTCGTTGTTGCCGCGATCTGTATGCTGACTGGAATGTCGGCAAAACAGGTAGGTTCGAACAGGCGGATTAGCAGCCG
>NZ_JABBGJ010000004.1 GCF_012927345.1 Paraburkholderia polaris | reverse complement strand
TTCCCTATCAGTTGCTGTCTCCACAATCGCTGCTATTTGCCATCGCCGAGGAGACAAAACGATATATCGACGACGTGCTGGACGGGGTGATTCCCGAATGCCTGAGCGCTCAGCGGGACAACATTTACATGGCTGTCGGGGTTGTCGCACTCTTTTCGTACTACGGATATTTTGTCAGCCGGCAGGCAGTCAACCCACTTGTGTCCGGCGTTCTCGGGCAAAGAGCTTACCCACCAAACGGATTCGTCCTTGGCAACGATATGCATCCTCCCGAGACCCCGCTTGGCAGGAATCTGGCGGGGATGGTCGGGAAACTGCAGCGAGCGGTACAGGGCTATGCGGTCCTGCGAACGGTGGTCGATGCGAGGCCCCCAACCGCCCTAGCCACAATAGTTGAACCTGTCTGTTCAGTGGATGACGATCCCAGTGCCGTGAGTCGTGAAGATAAGGCCTGGCAGAAGCTGCACAGGCAGACAATGAAAGAACCCCACAAGGCCTGGTTGCGAGCCTTTGCAGTCGAAAGGAGACGGGAAGCCACTCTGGAAGCAGCGGCGTCTTTGCCTACGGCCACCGTCATTCACAGGCTAGGCGAGGACGATGTATCCGCAACGGCTGCTACGGTGTGCTCGATATTGTCAGATCGTGCAGAAACGACGGGCTCGATAACGCCGCCTCGGCAGTCACTTCCAGCGGAACAAACCAATGCCACGCGTCAATCGGCGCAGTTGGAGGCAGAGGCGGTGCAAAGCGCTGGCCCGGAGGCAAGCGCGCGATCGCCCGGGACAAAGAGCGGCGGATACGTTTCAGTCCCGATGGGCGCGGCTATGGCCACGGCTGCCACCGTCGTTGGCCGCGCGGCGTTCACAACGGCCGGCGGGGAGGCCGTCGCGCATACCGTGGAGAACGCTGCATTGCTTGTTGATGAAGAAGCGGGTGCGGTGGCCGCAACGGCGGGAGTCCAATCGCTGGTCAGAAAGAGCCCGCTCGTGGGTGGAGTGGTCGGGGGAGTTACCGTGGCTGGCGGAGCAGCATACGGGCTATATCGGCTGGTGACCTGGCTGCTGCAAGCCGACGGCGACGAACCTGCTCCGCAAGTCTTTGCTGATTCGAAGATTGCGACATCCGCAATGCCGGAAAGCGTTGACTCAACGGCGGTTAGCGAGAACCGCAGCACTGCGATGCATGGCGGGAGCGATGGGTTGAGCAGCTCGACGCATAGCACTCTTCGGCAGAGTGAAGCCGCGGCGGAGATCGATTCAGAATCGACCGTGACACCTGGCGCGACCGAGTCGCTTGCTACGTCAAGCGAGGCTGTCGGTGAGCCTTGGCCATCCGGCATCGAGTTCGATGAAATGGTTGACGATTTCATCGTTACGCTGACAGAAGAGGATGATGATTTCCTGGCGATGAGACCGTCAGTGATCCCGAGCGATGGTGCGATGCCTTCGGACTTAATCGATTTGGTTTTGTATCGGTTTGAGCAGGAGAGCGTGGCGGACCGTTCAGGTCGAAACCGTAGATCAGTGAGCGCTGATATCGAACCCACGATCGCGCCTGCCGCAACCAACGAGCTGAGTTCGTGGATCCGGAACAACTGGCCGGCGCGCGAGGCTTTTGCGCCGCCCCCAGACGATCCAATGCGGACGGTCGCCAGAGGCGTTTATCACTCGAAGAATGGTAGTGCATACATGTTCATCGGCGGTGCTTACTGGAAATTCGTGCAGAGGGGCCGACTTTCTGGATATCTGGAAAATGAAAAAAACAAAGAAAAATTCATCCTTGTTCGGAGCATGCCGAATTTTTTATGGGGTTTCAGCAGGACGGGCAGAAAAAATCTGGGACTCGGACCGATTCCCGACACAGATATACCTAAGCTGGCGTCAGTTGCGCCGGAATTGACCTCCTGGGTGGCTCAGCGCTGGGGCGCGGCAGGCGCAGACGTGAAACCGGGTGGCGGGGTACGGATTTCAGACGGTATTTACGAAAATCAAGAAAGAGACCTGTTTTTAAAAGTGAACGGGGCGTTCTGGAAATTCAGGTTCATGGCCGATCGAAGCCACGCTGAGCTTTCCAATCAGAACGGCGAAACTGTTTCCCTTCAATTCGCCGAGGGCGGGTGGAATAGGGGCGGCGTGGCAGCCACCGAAGCGGCGACTACGGAAGCGAATCGCATTGACCGTACCCATATAATCGAAAATCTCTTCAGCTATGATGTTTACAGCGACAACGTTAAGAGTCAATTGAAAGAAATTGTGCAAGCTGTCGTGAGTGGGATGAAGGAAATAAGATATTCCGAGCTCCTTTATAAAGTGAAAGAGCAATGTGACGTCTGGTTTGCAAAAGAGTATCTGGTCGAAAACTCGCCGACAGTGGCTGAAATAATGCTGGCACGGGACGAAATGGAAGTTCGGATTGGTCACCTACGATTTTCCGGCAGGAGTGATGCCTCCAATGACATGAGTTCGTTATGGGATTATTACAACCTGGAAGTTGCGGGGCCCATACTCAATGAATATGGCCAGTCATTGTTGCCCGGCTCTGTTGACGAATCCTTGTGTCTGGAGGCGTCGAAGACAACCAACGAAAATAACAGGTTCGCGAATCATCGCAATAATTCGACGCTGGAAATTAATCGAATGCTCGCCGAAGCGGAAAGATTGGAGAAGAGAAATGATGAATTGGAAAAAAGATCGAGGACTTTGACGACTGAATTGGAGGGGTTGCAAAAATCCATGGACTCTCTGAATAAAAACTATGGAGTGGAGAGTGCGAAGGCCTACATCTGGAGGGATTCGGTTATATTTGGTTTGGAAAAAAATAGTATCAAAAATAGAATAAATAATAAAAAAGAAGAATTTATATATTCCAGGGGGGAATTTTCAAGAAATAAAGATGAAGTGCGGCAAATCAGGTTTGATGTGGCAGGTTTGAAGAGTAATTTGACTATCTATAATGAAAATGTAAATTCCATCGAGACCCGGCTTGCTGATTATAGGGGTGCAATAACTAAAGTCTCTCAGATAATAAATACAAATCTGAATAAGGGTGTTGCTCCCTCTGATATTTTGTCCTGCATGCGGACATGCACGGTTGCGTATCGTGCCACTTTTTTTAGTCTCGCCTATGCGCAAGTGACCATTAAAGGGCTCGTGCGAAACGGCTATACGCTGGATGACGTGACGACGCTAGAGAAACTGGATGTTGCGAAGTGGCATGTGTCAACCCAATCCGCTCTAATTCAAAGATATCTTGAATTATTATCGAATTTGCCTATTGAGGAAATTAAAAATATTATCTTTTTTGACGATTACCGCGATATCTGTTCTGCTCAAAGGGAGGCGGTGAAATTTTACAAAAAAAGCCATGATTCGTTATCAGGGGGCGAGACGCAAGCTTCGTTACTTGACTCATATTATGAATTATCGCTTTCTGATGAGGGAGTGGAAGGAGTGCTGCTTCTCACGGCGGCAACTATTTATGGGATCATGAAGCACCCTTCGGCACAGTTCGATTGCTTTACGATTTCTCCCGGGGCGATTATTGAAGAATTTGTTCTGGACAAGAAGGCGAAGGGACCGTTGGCTAGCAGGGGAGAGAAACCGGAAGGCTTTTTTGCGCTGCGGGATATCAAGGACAGCAAGCAGTTCGTCACCCAGCGCGAATTCACTGATCAATTTGCTGACTATAAGAATAAATTCAGTAAGTATGAAGCAGGCTTAATATCGGTCGGGCAGCTTGTGTCGTCTGGATTGAATCTTTCGCAACTGTACTCTACCTTTAAAAATTTTTACCGGTTTGATCTTGTAATTCGGAAGTCGGATATTGCAAAAGCCGGCGGGGTGGCGTTTGTGGAGTTGTATGACGGAAACTGGCTCGTGGTTTCGTGTTTTGCCGATATTGTGCGATCGAAATATGTTTCGGCCAAAGATATGGCCAAAAACAAGTATTTGAGTTTTGTGATAAAAAACCCGCTCAGACCCGCGCCTAAACTTAATGGGAAGCCTCGTCCTGAGGTGAAAGGGGGCGATAAAGACGGCCATATAATGAATGAGTGGAAGGATTTGGAAAACGCTTTTGTTATTCCGTTTTTGGGAGGGAAGTCATCATATGCTGGTTCAGTACCATTGACACTTCTGTCCGATCGAACAGGAAAATACTGTAAATCAAACGGTTTGTTGTTCAACGAAATGCAAGTTTTTACTCGGGAATGTCTGGATGAGATCGCCAACGGGCAAAAAAATTACCTATATTACCCCTCTTTCTGGCAGAGCACTGCAGATGCATACGTACCATTTTATGGCGAGATTTACCGCTGGCAGACCGACATAGAATATGTGCCGGATCCAAAGCAGTTATTGTTCGATACTCTTACTGTTCTTTTTACGGCGGCTAACATGGGCCTGTCACTGGCCAAATTGTCTCAGGGTTCTGTAAAAGCAGTCACCAGTTTGGTCCAGGAAGCTCAAAGGCGGGGACTGACTGGCGCGCGACTGGTTAACGTAGTAATGGCGAAATTGCCGGGATTGGGGCTGAAAATCGGTGCGAAAGGTATCAAGATCGGGGTTGTCGCCCTGTACGATCTGATCGAGCCTGTTCCCTTAAAAACGGGTCTTACTCTTGTTTATAAAGGAATAATGAAGTCGGCAAAGCCTTCCGGATTGAGCAGTTTGATCAAACAGTCTCGACTCAAAGCAGACGGAAATGCGGCAGCCCCGGTGAAAATTCCTGCGGCGCCTTCGGAGGGCCTTGGGACTCTAGGGCATCTCAACGAAAACTGGCGGAAAAATGATATTTCGCTAGATGGGATGATCAAGGGCGACGGTTCCCTCAATAAGGGCGTTTACCGCAACGCTGTCGCAAGTACTTCTGCCGCCCCGGAGTGGTTTGAATACTATATCGAGGCTGGTTCAGGCAAGTATCAGGTGCGGTGGGATGATTATGCGCGCACCTGGCGCGTCATAGATCCCAAGCATCCAGGGCAGTTTAGCTACGCGGTTCCTGTGAAATTGGACGCCGGGGGCCAGTGGGTCACGCATAATGACCTCCCGGGAAGAGGTGGTAATGCGCTGGATCAATTCGAAAAAGTAGAGAATTTATTGCGCCCGGCCAAAAACCAGATAGCACCCGTTAGCGACTTATTAGCCAAGGTGCGCGATGAATCTTTGAGTCTGATAGATAATTTTAAGAAAGATATCCGCGATGGAAAAAATAAAAAAGAGATCGATAACCTGCTGGATATTTTTATCGGAGGGCACGATGATACTTTAAAAGAGAAGCTGCTTTCTTCGCTTAAAGAACAGCGTGAATTTCTGAAGAATTTAAAAACCAATGATGTCGTCTATCGCAGCGGCTATTCTGCTAATGATATTGCACATTTTCTGGAGATTGAATTAAATCCTGGTGCGGCGCGTCACCCCGTTGTTAAGGCTTACATAGACTCAATCGTTGACATCGGTGCTGAGAATTTTAAAAATAAAGACGAACTGGTGGGGCTGATGTCGGCCGTCATGCTCCGGGAGAGTCACGGTATAGCCGGCCTCGCGGAGATTGTGGAGCCGTCTGCAAAAGTATCCGGTAATGTGCTTGATGTTTCAGGCGTCGTGAAACCCGTTCTGGCAGGCACGGTGAGGTCAACAGACGGTGAAGCGATTTCCTGTCTGTTAGCCCACGTTTCTTATATAAAAAAGCATCCCGATCTGTACGCTAATTTTGTAGAAAAATACAACGCCTGGAAAGATAATCCGGACGGCTCATTGCCATGGGTTTTTCCAGCGCGAGGCTCGGGATCGAGGCTGCAACTGGTGGGAACGGACAAGGGAGCATTACGACATGGTCGCGTACAGCCGCTAATCGGCCATGGGGTGTTGTTTGCTAAATCGGCAAGTGACCCCGGTATTGATTTTAATTTTGTAAGAAGCGACGCTGTGGTTGACACAGCGGATCTGCAGCCGCAAAAGTTTACGCTTTCTGAAATTACCAGGGAAGACGGCAGATTGCATGGTTTTTTTGGTGTTTCCCATGGAGACCAGGCAGACTCTATATCGAGAAACGGGCCTGCCATGGGATCGTGGGGCGCAACGGAATCGCTAGACAGTAATGTGGTGGTAATCGAAGTATCAAATGGTCAGTCAGGTACGATTGGAATCGGCATTCCGCTTGATCAACTTCCTGAAGGTAAGCCTTTTATTATATCGGCCGGTGACTTGAGCGGCTGTACCATGGCTTATGCCGTAGATGGGGATATGTTCTATGCGTACCATTCGGGTCAAATGTCGGGCAACTCTGGTTGGTTGACTAGTCGAGAAGGGGCGGCAAGTCTCTATAAAACGCATATTTCGCTCACAGGGCGGCCTGTACCTGGCTATAACGTCGTGGATAACAAACTGGTTGACGAAAGTGGCGTGACCGTGCCGGGCAACGATGCGTTAATTGATATATTATCGACGTACGATAAAAGCACCATAAATTATTTTGGTAAGTTGATGCCAGATGGGGTGTCGACGAGAACGACGCGGATAAAAGATAATGTAAATCAATTCGATTATAATGAAGCATTTGAGTCGGATGGTTCGCGGGTGGGTGTTGCGTATGCGCTGCTTGTTAAAGACAAGGGTAAGGTGAAAGTCACGACTTACTCCGAGGACATGTCGGTGGTCATGCGAGAAGGAAAGGCAGGAGTTTTGACGCTCGACAATTCGGAATACATCCTAAAGAATTTCGATGAAAATTTTGAAAGAAGGAAATTCGAGGAAACCCGGCTGGAAAATGAGCCTTTGATTGAGCCTGGGGCTGATGCGAAAGAAAAGGAATCTTTTGTCGAAACTGTCTTTTCGCAAGATATAGAAATTAAATCTTATATTTCCAATCCTTATGAAAATTCCAGAAATGCCGTGCTGAGATTGTGGGATCTTTTCTTTGGCGGCGAAGCCAGCAAAATTGTTAAAGGGTTTGACGGGAAGGGACTGTCAACGGAAGATGCAAGAAAGGTCGAAGGCCTTAAAAATCTTGTTCGAGAACAAGATTTTTCCATTGAGGTACGCGCGATCAATTATTGGGAGAGTGACAAGACCTCGGCCATCAACCGGGCTCATTTCGCATTCGTGCTGAATTTCCCTACCGTAAGATTTATTCTTGATCCTACTGCGCTCGCGCTTATTGAAAATATTGGCGGCCCGCTGATGAAAATGGAACAGCAATGGTTGAGGGCATATCGGGAGGCATTGGCGAATTCGACGGCTACCGTCAAATACAAGGACTTTTCGTCGTATGAAAATGCGTTGGAATTCAGCCCGGCCTATCCAGTCGACGCCCGGACTTATGTTGAAGGTGCTTTTTTAGTCAGAGAAGCGCCCTGGTACCGTGAGGATGGCGCCCCCTCGACCGAGGCGGCATCGTCCACCGCTTCACCTGACAGTGCGCCCGGTGAGGTCATGCCTGCGTCTGGCGACGATCAGGCGAAACGCGCATTGTTGCGGACTTTGCTGGCTACCGCACCCGCGAAAATCGACGAGAAGCGGCCCGTGCGCGACCCTGCCTGTGAGGCAGGACTTATTCATTTCTTTTCGTTCGAAAATGGTCCCACGGACGTGATCGCTCCGAATGTGTCGCTGCAACCGTTTGGCAGCACGTCGACCACCACCGGGGCATTCGTCGCCGACGGTTTCGGCGGCCAGGCCATGCAGGTGGCGTCGCTGAACAGGGCCGGGGACGGGCGCAATGGTATGAAACTGGCCGACGACGTCAGCAGCCGCCCGCAATTTTCGATCGGCTTCTGGTTCAAGTCCGACGGAGTGCAGCACCATGCGCCCGTGCTATGCAACAAGGACTGGGGGGCAGCCCTGAACTCCGGCTTCGTGATCGATCAGCAAAACAATGGCTTGTTGAAGTTCAATGTTGCCGACGGCAGCAAGCGTGCCGACGCGCTTATTAATTTCACCAGGAACGCCTGGGTCTACGTAGCGATGACCTTCGACACCGCCGCGTCGACTGCGACCGCTTATGTGGGCGATCCGATCCATGGCGTGCAGACAGCGACTTTGAATCTGGACGGCATGGACATGGCTGCAATTGCCGGCACTCACTCGACCATCGCCCTGAATGAAGACGTGCTTGGCAACTATTACTCGCGCAACGGCCACACGTACGGTTCGATGACTTTCGACGATCTCGCAATGTGGAACCATGTGCTAACGCTGCAGGAGGTCAATGCGTTAGCCATGTCGGGGCTCACCGGTGGACTGATTCACTTTTTCCCCTTTGAAAATGGTCCCGCCGACGTAGTCGCGCCGAATGTCTCTGTGCAGCCGTTCGACAGCACATCGACCTCCGCCGACTCATTCATCGCCGACTATTTTGGCGGCAAGGCCTTGCAAGTGTCGTCGCTAAATAGGGCCGCGGGAGCGCTGAATGGTATGAAGCTGGTAGATGACGTCAGCACCCAGCCGCAATTTTCAATCGGCTTCTGGTTCAAGTCCGATGGCGTGCAGAACCACGCGCCTGTATTGGGCAACAAGGACTGGAGTGCCGGTGAGAATCCGGGCTTCGTGATCGATCAGCAAGAAGATGGCCGACTGAAGTTCAATGTTGGTGACGGCAAAAAGCGTGTTGATCAATTCATTCCGTTCACACGCAACGCCTGGGTCTACGTAGCGATGAGTTTCGACACCGCGGGGTCGAAGGCGACGGCTTATGTTGGCGAAACGTTCGGCGCCTATCAATCGGCGACATTGGATCTGAGCGGTATGGATATGACTAAAATTACCGGCACTCACTCGACCATCGGGCTTAATGAGGATGCGCTTGGCAATTACCACTCGCGCCGCAATGGCGCATTTGGCACGAGCGCATTCGGCGCGATGGCCATTGACGACCTCGCAATGTGGAGCAGGGCGCTCACGAAAAAGGAGATGCGATCGCTATCCACATGGGGGCGTTCACTGTCAGAGTTGCTTGGCGATTAAGGGCTCGCTGGCCCCGACTCCACCGGCGGATTCCCCATCGCCTGAAACAAGGCTGCCGTATCCGTCAGCCGCGCGCTCGTATAGCGAATCTCATCGAGCTGCGCATTGCGAAACTGCTGCTCGCTGGAGCGCGTCGACGCGATCGGTAACGCGCCCAGCCGGTAGCGTCCGGAGGTCTCGTCGAAAATGCCTTGCGCTGAACGCGTGGCAATGTTCGCCGCGTCGAGCGCTTGCGAGTCGTGCTGCAACGCTGCAAGCGTATCGGCGACGTTCTGGAACGCGGTCAGCACGGTCTGCTTGTATTGCGAAACCGTGGCGTCATAGGTATCCATCGCCGCACGCCGCTGCGCAAACAGTGCTCCGCCATGAAACAGCGGTTGTGATAGAGACGCGCCAATACTCCATATTGCCCCCGCGCCGGAGAGGGCCACCGGCCAGCTAAAGCCGCCTTGTCCCATCGATGCACTTAGCGAAAGACTCGGAAACATCTGCGCCGTGGCGACGCCGACATCGGCCGCCGCGGCCTTCAAGGCGGCGTCCGCGGCCTGAATGTCGGGCCGGGCGCGCAGCAGCTCGGATGGCACCACCACCGGCACCTGGTCAGGCACATGCAATTGCGCGAGATCGATATCGTCCGGGGCCGCGTCCGGCGTTCGGCCAAGCAGCACCGCCAGCGCATGACGCGTCGTCAGCCATTGCTGCTTCAAACCCGGCAAACTCGCGGACAGACTCGCCGCACTTTGTTGTGCGCTCAACTGATCGGCGTGCGAGACGGCGCCCAAGGCGTAGCGCCGTTGTGTGTCGCGCGCCTGATCGTTGGCAATCGTCACGAGCCGCTCGGTCGTGTCGATCTGGGCATGCAACGCTGCACTCGTGATCGCCGCCGTCACGATGTTGGCGGCCAGCGCGCGGCGTGCGGCATCGAACTGGTACGCCTGTACGTTCACGCGGGCGGCGAGCGCAGCATCGGCGAGACGCGCGGCGCCGAACAGGTCGAACGTGTAGTGCGCCTGCAATTGACCGACGAAGATGTTGTACAGGAACGTATTCGGTCCGATCTCGGGTATCGCCAGCGCACGATTGCGGGTGGCCTGGCCGCCCGCATCGATGGTCGGCAGCAGCGAACTGCCGATCTGCGCGCGCAATTGCTCGCGCGCGGCGGCGAGGCTCTTGTCAGTGGCGGCGAGCGTCGGGCTGTTGCGCAAGCCTTCGTCGACCAGTGCGTTCAGCGCCTCCGATTGATAGAGCTTCCACCATTCGGGCACGGGTTTAGCGCCGACCACGAATTGCTGGGTGATGCCTTGTGCGGGCACGGTTTGCGTCGGCTGCGCTTCGGCGCCGTAGTGGGCGGGTTGCGGCATGGCGGGCGGCTCGCCGTTCGGGCCGAACGAGCAGGCGGCCAGCGCCAGCGCGGCACCGCTAAGAAGCGTGAGGCGCAGGTGTCGAGGAAATGCAAAGGTAGCCATGATCTCAGTTCCCCGAATGCGTCGTGCCGGACGGCGGCGGCTCGCGTTCGTCGCCGCGCACTCTGAACGATGTAGCGTATAAGGCCGGCAGGTAGAACAGCGTGAGGATGGTCGCGCTCGTAATGCCGCCCATCAGCGCGGTTGCCATCGGACCGAAGAAGTTCGAGCGCAACAGCGGAATCAGCGCGAGCACGGCGGCTGCCGCGGTTAGCGTGATTGGCCGGAAGCGCCGTACCGTCGCGCCGACGATCGCGTCGAAGCGCTTATGCCCCGCAGCAATGTCCTGCTCGATCTGATCGACCAGAATCACCGAGTTGCGCATGATGATGCCGAACATCGCGATCACCCCGAGCATCGCGACGAAGCCGAACGGTTGACCGAACAGCAGCAGCGTGATGACCACGCCGATCAGGCCGAGCGGTGCGGTCAGCACCACCATCAACACCCGCGCGAAGCTCTGCAACTGGATCATCAGCAGCGTCAGCACGGCAATGACCATGATCGGAATCTGTGCGTTGATCGATGTTTGCCCCTTGCCGCTTTCCTCAACCGAGCCGCCGATTTCGATCCGGTAGCCGACCGGCAGCGTGCCGCGAATCTGGCTCAGTGCTTTATCGACGGCATGCGTGACGTCGATCCCTTGCGCGCCCGGGGCGACGTCGGACTGCACGGTGATGGTGGGTTGCCGGTCGCGTTCCCAGATCACGCCGTATTCGAGGTCGTTGCGCAGATGACCGAGCGTGCCGAGCGGCACCGCGCCGTTCGGCGTCGGCATTGCCAGCGTGACGAGCTTCGCGGGGTCGACGCGTTCCGCTTTGGGCGCGCGCAGATCGACGCTGATCAGCTTGTCGCGCTCACGATACTGCGTGACGGTGTAGCCGGAGAGCGTCATCGCGAGGAAGCTCGAAATGTCTTCCGAGGTCACGCCGAGTTCGCGTGCTTTCTTCTGATCGACTTCGAAGCGCACCGAGCGCTCGGCGGGCTCGTCCCAGTCGAACTGGACGTTGCTGGTGCCACGGTCGGCGCGCATGGTCGCGGCGACGCGCTCGGCGATCGAACGCACGGTGGCAATATCGTCGCCGCTCACGCGGAACTGCACGGGATAGCCGACCGGCGGCCCATTCTCGAGGCGCGACAGGCGGGTGCGGATCGCCGGAAAGTTGTTGCGCAATTCCGGTTCGAGCCACTGCGCGAGCGTCTCGCGATCCTTCACGGATTTCGCCGTGATCACGAACTGCGCGAAATTGGGCTGCGGCAATTGCTGGTCGAGCGGGAGATAGAAACGCGGCGCACCGGTGCCGACGAAGTTCACCGTATGATCGATTTCCGGACGGCCCACCAGCGCTTTCTCCAGGCGCTCTGCTTGCCGTAACGTCGCTTCCAACGAAGCGCCTTCGGGCAAGCGCACATCCACCAGCAACTCCGGACGGTCCGAGCTCGGGAAGAATTGCTGCGGCACCAGCGTGAAGCCAGCCATGGCCAGAATGAACAGCACGACGGTGATTGCCAGCACGACGAAACGCCGCTCGATGCACCAACCGATCCAGCCACGCAGCCGCGCATAGAAACGCGTGTCGTAGATGTCGTGTTCGTGATCGTCCGCTTCGTGTTCCTGACGTTTGCGCTCCGGCAGCATGTGATAGCCGAGCAGCGGAATCAGCACCACCGCCGCGAGCCACGACGCGATCAGCGCGATCGCCGACACTTCGAAGATCGAGCGCGTGTATTCGCCGGTGCTCGACTTCGCCAACGCGATCGGCAGGAAGCCGGACACGGTCACGAGCGTCCCGGTCAGCATAGGAAAAGCGGTACTGGTGTAGGCAAAGGCGGCGGCACGCGTGCGGTTCCAGCCTTGCTCCAGTTTCACCGACATCATTTCGACGGCGATGATCGCGTCGTCCACCAGGAGCCCCAAAGCAAGCACCAGCGTGCCCAACGACACCTTGTGCAAACCGATGTCGAACAGGTACATGCACAGCGCCGTGACGGCGAGCACGACAGGTATCGAGATCACGACCACCATGCCGGTGCGCACCCCTAACGACAGCAGGCTGACCACCAGCACGATCGCAATCGCCTCGGCGACGGCTTCGAGAAAATCGTCGACAGAATGCGCGACCGCGTTCGGCATGCTCGACACTTCGACCAGGTGCAAGCCGGCGGGCAGGTAGGCCCGCAGCTTGACCGTTTCCTGATCGAGCGCTTTGCCCAGACGAATCACGTCGCCGCCAGGCTGCATCGTGACGCCGATGCCGAGCACCGCCTTGCCGCCCGAGCGCATTTGCGTGGCGACCGGATCGTCGTAACCGCGCTTGATGGTCGCGATGTCGCCGAGACGGAACGAACGGTTGTTGATACGGATCAGCGTGTCGGCGAGCGCATTGACGTCCTTGAACTGGCCGGTGGGGCGCACGAACACGCGGTCGTCGGTGGTGGTCAGCGTGCCCGCTGGCGAGATGCTGTTCTGCGAATTGATCGCCTGGCCGAGTTGTTGCGGCGAGATGCCAAGGCGCGTGAGTTGCGTGTTGGCGATCTCGATGTAGATGTGCTGATCCGGATCGCCGAAATAATCGACCTTGCCGACGCCCGGCACGCGTAGCAGCACCGTGCGCAACTGGTCCGCGTAGTCGTGCAGTTGCGCGGCGGAAAAGCCGTCGCCCTCGAGCGTGTAGATGTTGGTGTAGACGTCGCCGAATTCGTCGTTGAAGAACGGGCCTTGAATGCCGGGCGGCAAGGTCGCCGCGATATCGCCGACTTTCTTGCGCACCTGATACCAGGTTTCCGGTACGTCCTTGACCGGCGCCGAGTCTTTCATCGAGAAGAACATCAGCGATTCGCCGGGGCGCGAGTAACTGCGCACGAAATCGATGGCGGGCGTTTCCTGCAATTTCCGGCCAATGCGGTCGGTGACCTGTTCCTGCACCTGGCGCGCGGTTGCGCCGGGCCAGAAGGTGCGGATCACCATGACGCGGAACGTGAACGGCGGGTCTTCCGATTGGGCGAGACGGGTATAGGCAAGGATGCCGAACGCGGTCGAGAGCGCGATCAGGAAGACGACCAGCGCCTGATGGCGCAGCGCCCATGCGGACAGGTTGAAGCGTCCTTCTTCATGCGTGGTGCTCATGAAGCGAAGTCCTCGGGATGCAGCGGCGGGATCACGTGGACTTTTTCGCCGGCGGTCACGGTATGCACGCCTTGCAGGACGACGCGTTCACCGTCCTTGAGCCCTTGGGAGATCACAATCGTGCGCTCGTTGTAACGCATGACCGTCACGCGGCGCAGTTCCAAGGCGTTATCCGTAGAACGCACAACCCACACAGCCGGCTGCGTGCCGTCATGGAACAGCGCGGTGGCGGGCACGGTGAAGGAACTGCTCTGGCTCGCAGCCGGGTTGGCAGAGGAGTTGGCAGCTGAATTAGCAGATAAGTCCGAGGGCGAAGGTGCGGAGAGCGCGATGTCGGCGGTCATGCCGAGGCGCACGTCCGGGCCGGGATTGTCGAGCGTAAGCTTGGCGCGGTACGTGCGGCTTTGCGGATCGGCAGCGGGCGACAGTTCGCGCACGCGCGCGCTAAAGCTGCGGCCCGGCAGCGCGGCCAGCGTGACCTTCGCGGTTTGCCCGACCGAGAGCGCGGCTAGCGCGCTTTCCGGCACGTCGCAGACCACGTCGATAGCGCCGCTCCATGCGAGGTTGTAGACGGCTTGGCCCGCGGACACATTCTGGCCGGTGTCGGCTTGTTCGGCGGTGATTACGCCGGCGTGATCGGCAATAAGCGTGGTGTACTGCAACTGGTCTTTCGACAACGCCGCCTGTTGCGCGGCCTGGTCGCGCTGCGCGGCGGCTGACGCGTAGGCGTTGGTGGTCTGTTCGAGCTGCGCGGGCGCGATCAGGTTTTCTTTCGCCTGCGCCTGGTCGCGATCGAGTTGCTGCTTCGCATACACGAGACTGTGTTGCGCCGCTTCCAGTTGAGCCTGCGCGCTGCCGGCATTCTTCTGTGCATCCGCCGGATCGAGCCGGGCGAGTATCTGCCCGTTCTTCACCACGTCGCCCAAACGTACACGCCGCTCGATGATTTTGCCGCCGACGCGAAACGATAGCGGGGTGGAATAGCGCGCCTGCACTTCGCCAGGCAACGATGCCGCAGCCATCGCGCTGCCGTCCGCATGCACGGCGAGGGCGACCACCGGACGCGGTGCGGGCGCGGCCGGTTCTTTCTTCGAGCACGCGGCGAGCGCGACGATACCGGCGAGAGCGAGGGCGAATGCTGCGCGGCGCAAGCGCGCGGGACGGGCGCGCCGATGGAACTGCTGGCGCATCGCAGACGATGCGGGATGACCGGGACGCTTCACAATTACCCCAACTGGAGACAGCGAACGAACACGGCAAGCCGCAAGTGGCCCGCCAGCGAAGACGTGTGGGCCGAAACATGCACTTGGCATACGCGTCTGACTTCGAATGGACGGTTGCATTCTAATACACACCTGTATTTGAATGTCGAAGTGAATTGGAATTCTTTTCGGTGCTAGACTTGCGCCCATGAAACGGCAACGACTTACACGCGAGCAGAGCAAAGACCAGACACGTCAGCGTCTGCTCGACGCTGCGCAAGCGATTTTTATGAAGAAAGGCTTTGTCGCGGCGAGTGTCGAAGACATTGCCGGGGCCGCGGGTTACACACGCGGCGCGTTCTATTCGAACTTCCGCAGCAAGAACGAGTTGTTTCTCGAGCTACTGCGGCGCGATCACGAGACCATGCAGGCGGGGTTGCAGGCCATCTTCGAAAACGCGGCCTCGCGAGAGGAGATGGAAGAGCGCGTGCTGCGCTACTACAGCAGCCTGCATCGCGAGAACAAGTGCTTCCTGCTGTGGGTGGAGGCGAAGCTGCTCGCCGTGCGTGACGGCCGCTTCCGGATACGCTTTAACGCGTTCATGCACGAGAAGCTCGAACAGTTGAGCGCGTATATCCGCGAATTTTCGACGCGGGTCGGCACGCCGCTGCTGCTGCCGGCGGAGACGTTGGCGATGGGCTTGATGGGGTTGTGCGACGGCGTGCAGTTCTTCTACACGGTCGACCCGCAGAACGTGCCGACGGAGATGGCCGAAACGGTGCTGGCGGGATTTTTCGCGCGCGTGGTGTTCGGGCGCGACGCGTAATAGTGTGACGAATGCCGGCGAATCAGCTCGCCGGCAACTGCGCGCAGGCGTCCGCAGCCGGCGTGGCGCAGACGAACGAATACTGCCCGCTGTAGCGCAGGACTTCTTCACCCACATGCAGGACGACCTTGATGTCCGGGCACCGCTCGTAAGCGATGAAGGCCGAACACGCCGCGGCGGACCAGCAAACCAGTGAAAACGCGATTTTTTCGAGAAGCTGAAAACGATGTGGCATAGCGATTGAGCGATTGATTTCCTGTCGGGCGCTATATTACCAGCATCTAAGGGTTTATACCTACCAAATATCCGCAATAAGCTTCGCACTAGTGTCGCGGGCGCCTCAGGCACGTGACCGGATTGTCATGTTCAGGTCAGGGTTGGGACATGATCGGGTCGATACAATCGAATCGTTGGGCAAATCCGCGCGCGCCTTGTCGCGCGGGTCGACACAGGCGGCAGTACTGCGCCGGCCCGGCTTTACCGAGGCAGGAGTCGTCCCATGAATCAATTGCAGTCGATGCGCGTATTCGTCAAGGTGGCTGACCTTGGCAGTTTCGTGCGCGCGGCGGGCGCGCTGGATCTTTCCACTGCCGTCGTCACGCGTCACGTCGCGGATCTGGAAGCGCGTCTCGGTACGCGGCTGCTCAATCGCACGACGCGCCGTCTGTCGCTGACCGAATCCGGCACGACCTATCTGGAACGTGTGCGCCACATTCTCGACGACCTGGAAGGCGTCGAGCAGATGGTGGTGGCGCGCAATCACGAACCGGTTGGGACCTTGCGCATCGTCGCGCCGGTCGTGTTCGGGCTGCACAGCCTCGCGCCGGTGGTGCAGTCGTACGCCGAGCGTTATCCGGATGTAATGCCCGACGTCACGCTGGCGGATCGTCACGTCGATCTGGTGGAAGAGGGTTTCGACGTTGGGATCCTGGTGGCGCGGCAGATGCGCAGCGCGAGCATCGTCACGCGACGTTTGACCACCGGCTATATGACGGTCTGCGCGACGCCCGCTTATCTTCAGCAGCACGGCACACCGACCTGCCCTGAAGATTTGCTGACGCATCCGTGTCTGAGTCGGCCCGCTGAACAGGGTGGCGACGAGAAGGTGTTCACCGGGCCGCGGGGCGAAGTCCGTGTCAGGCCCACCAACGCGATTGCGGCAAACAACACTGAGATGCTGCGGCAGTTCGCCCTGTTGGGCATGGGTGTGGCGATTTTGCCGAGCTATCTGATCGGCCGGGATCTGGCGTCCGGGCGCCTCGTGCCGTTGCTCGGCGATTACCACCTGCCGCAAATCGAAATCACGATTGCTTATCCAAGCCGCCTTCATTTGCCGGCGAAAGTGCGCACCTTCATCGATCACCTCGTCGCGCATTTCCAGCGAACCGACGATCACGCGCGCGATCCACGCGCCACGATGCCGCGGCGTGCCGTGGCCGGCTCGCCGGCTTATGCCGACGACCTGCCCGTGTCTGCCTTGCTGGGCGACACGACCCGGCCGAAGCGCCAGGCTACGCGCTCGGGAACCGTGGCGTCGTCGACGATTTGACGAGCGTGCGGCACGCAGGTGTCTGAAGCGCATCGGGCGCATGAGTCCGATGCGAGCGGCAAGCCCGGCTGGAATAGCCGGCATGATGAAAGAAGGCTTCGATTCTTTCGATGCCGCTCGTGCCGCCCGAATGCGGCGAGCGATGGATCCAGTCGGCGGCGGCCTTCAGATTCGAGGAAAGTGAGGATTGGAGGAGAGTGAGTTCAGCGTTAGGTCCTGCTTTCCGCTCATGCCCCCAAACCCGGCCCGTAATTGCCGCCGAGCAGGCGCGTGATCGACGTCACGTCGGCGTAATCCTGCTCGGGCAAGCCATCGAGCATCGACAATACTTCGTTGCTGGCGCCGGCTTCGCGCGCGGCGTCGACTAGCGCGTCTTTGTAGGTCGGGAAGCTGACGTCGCGCAAAACGTCGGTGATCTGCAGATCAATCGATTCGCCGGGAATAGCCGATGCGGTCATGCAAGTGCTCCCAAGGGGCTGTTTTCAGGTCTGCAAGTGCTCGTTCTGTCCCGTGAAGCTTCGCTCCAGATGCCGCGACTTGGGCAGCGCGATGTATTGCCATTGTTGCGGACGATTGTTGTCCGTGGCAGCGACGTCCGGCGCCGCGGGAGCGACGGGTGCGGCGTTGGCGCGTTCGGCAAGGCTATTGGCGGCAGTGCTGTCCAGCGCGGTATGAACCGGCGCGGCAAACCACGAGGCTGACAGCGTCACCATGGTCAACAGTGTCGAGGTTTTCATCGCCCGACCTCCTAAGCTCATGCGGCGCTGACAGTTGAGCAAGTGCTGTGCCGTCCCCGCGTCGAAGGGAGGGCGCAACCTACACGCCGCTTTGCACTATGCGGGCAACGTGCATCTACCATCTTAGATGGCAAACTGCTGCGCTGCGCGCGCAAAAGAGACAAAACCTAATTGTAGATTTCGCATGATGGCAGGAAAAAGGCAGCAGCGTCGCGAACGGTCGTTCAAGGTTTGTGCTGCAGCACAGCAAGACTTGGCCTGGAGCGTCCGTGCAAGCCAAAGCCGCCGATAGCCTCAGCCCCGGGATCCACTGCCCCGGTAGCGCTAGCCCCGCAAGCCGTAGCCCGGCCGCCCGGCCTCGATAGCCTCAAGTCCGCCAGCCCTGCAAGCGCCGAGAGCCTCTTTAACGCAGCACCTCGAACCGCGTCCACGGCCACGATGGCCGGTCGCGCATATAGCCGTTGAGCCAGTTCCACTGAGGATGGCGCTTCATGAACGCCTGGGCGTCGAACGGCCGGCCGCATGGGTGTCCCCAGCGCGCGGTGAAGGCCATGGTGCGCGCCATGTCGCTGTCGACCACTTTGCCGTCGTTGGCGCCCCACGGATTGAATGGACCTTGATCGGAACCGCCGAAGCGCGCGTCGTCCAGTTCCAGATGCCCGCAGATGGTGCGCGAGCACGGATTGTCGTTGCGGTCGAGATAGACGTCGTGATGGTCGGCGATCATCTCTTTAGCGAGTTCGACGTCGATCTTGCCGTGATGCATTTCTTCGAGCTGCATGAAGCGCAAGCGGCGCGCGCCGTTCCTGCGCACGTCCGTATAGTCTTCGCCTTCGCCGATGCATTCCTGGTTGCGGATCTTCAGATCGGTCGCGGTGTTGTAACCGCTATAAAAACCGTTTTTCGTACTCTCAAAACCGGAATAGTGCAGCCCCAGTTCGTAGCGCGCGATCTCACCGGTCTTGGTGTCGCCGAGCAGCCAGCTGTTCGCATAGCCGCCGTTATTGGCGACCGCGAACATCTCGCACCACTCGCCGATATTGTTGGCGTACTGCGACGCGCGCCGCGAGCGATAGAACTCCGGCGCACCCGCTGCGTTATAGCCGGCAAAGTTGGAGATGGTCGTTTCAGTGACCATCAGGCCGGCTTGGGTGACCCAGAAATCGGTGAGGCTGGAGATGCAGCCCGGCAAGCCCTGCATCAGGATGCGGTTGCCGTGATCCGGCACGATGTCGAACACGACGTTGAACGCGTCGCCCGCGGCGTAGCGGTCCCACGAGTTGTGCGCCATCACGATGCGGCCGTCCCGGGTGGCATTGCCGGTGGCGATGAACGCGCTGCAGTGATGGCCGCGGCGTCCGCGCCACGGTTTCAGGCCGAGCTGCGGTTGCAGGGCCGCTGCGTGGCTCGGCCACCAGCTTTGCAGCAGATCCATGTAACCGTTCCAGGCCAGTACTTCGGCGAACGGCAGCTTCGCGCCGTCGGCGATGCCCTGGATTTCGTCGGCGAATTCAGTGTCGAGTTTGTTGGCGAACTGGGATACGGCGGTATCGACGAAGGTATCGAAGTCTTCGCCGGTGTCCCATTTCGCAAGGTAGCGGGCGGTGCGGATCGCGTTCTGGATTTCAGTGGCGAGCAATTGACCGTGCTGCTCGCCGCGATCGTACGGCTCGCCTTCGATATGCAGAAAAATCCAGCCCGCCTGGTCGCGGCGTACGGCATCGAGGGACGGTTCGCTCATCTTCGCTCCGATCGAAGGGCGGGCGTCTCGGTGCGCCCGTCTTGGCGTAACGCGCGCTGCTCGCAATCGCGGCAGTGGTTTCCTCATTGTAGAGAATCCTCTGCGCTTTGCACGGGCTGAGGCGCAGGCGTAGGTGAGGTGCCGCACGATGGCTGCTCGGGGTCGATAGAGGACTTTGCGTAGAGGCGCTTGACCGCCAGAAAACCTGGCTGCGCGAATACTTGTCAGCAAGCAGCAAGCAGCAAGCAGCAAGCAGCAAGCAGCAAGCAGCAAGCAGCAAGCAGCAAGCAGCAAGCAGCAAGCAGCAAGCACCCAGCCCGACCGCCAGCCTCAGCGCGTCGGATTCATGCGGAAGTACGCGTCGAGCAGCGATGTCTTGTAGACCACTCCCGCAAGCTTCGGATCCGCAGCGCTTTCGATTACCGGCAGCCGTTCACCCTGAAACGCCATGAAGTGCTGCAACGCAACGCCGAGCGGCATATCCGGCGTGAGCACGTCGAAATGCGGCTGCAGATAATCCGCAGCGGTTTTCGCGGCGGTGTCGCGCTTGTCGAGCAGATCGGAGGTGATGTCCTTGAGCGCGACCACGCCGAGAAACGCGCCGGACTCGTTGGCGACGTACAGATACTTCACCGGATATTCGAGGAACACGCGCGTCATGTCCTGCACGGTCGCGTTCGGCTGCACGACGGTTTCGGCGGGACGAATCAGCTCGCGCATCTGCGTCGCACGCAGACGGGTGCGCTCCTGTTCCTCCTGGTTGCGGTGCAGCGTGATTTCGTACATCGAGGTCTTGCCGATCGCGCGCGACACGAAATACGCGACCACGCACGACAGCATCAGCGGCAGCACCACCTGATAGCTGAGCGTCATTTCGAAGATCATCAGGATCGCCATCAGCGGCGCCTGGGTGGCGCCGGCCAGAAACGCGCCCATGCCGACCATCGCATAAGCGAACGGCGCCGAGGTGCCGTGCGGCCACAACGCGTGCATGCCGAGGCCGAACAGCGAGCCGACCACTGCGCCGACGAAGAGCGTCGGCGTGAACACCCCGCCGATCGCGCCGGAACCCACAGTTGCCGACGTCGCGACGATCTTGAACACCAGCACGAGTACGAGCGCGGTCCACGTCCACGGCGAATGCAGAATGGAATTGACCACGCTGTAGCCGTTGCCCCACACCTCGGGCGTCCACACCGACAGAATACCGACGACCAGACCGCCCAACGCCAGCCGGATGGGCAGGGGCACGGGCAGCTTGCGAAAGTTTGCTTTCGAGAAGTCCATCAGCCGCAGAAACTGCGGCGCCGCCGCACCGCACAGCAGCCCAAGCCCGACGAACAGCAGGACTTCGGCACCCGCCACCGGCGGAAATACCGGCATTTCGTACGGCGGCCTGTAGCTGGTGAACTCGCGCATCGTGATGTTGGCGACCACCGCCGAGACCACCACGGGGCCGAAGCTTTCCATCACGATCGAGCCGAGCACGATTTCAGTGACAAAGAACGCGCCGGCAATCGGCGCACTGTACGCAGCGGTAATCCCGGCCGCCGCGCCGCAGGCGACGAGCAGGCGCAGACGCGGCGGATCGAAATGCACCCAGCGGCCGATCAGCGACGCGGCCAGCGCCGCCAGTTGCACCATCGGACCTTCGCGGCCGATCGAGCCGCCGCTCGAAATCGTGAACAGCGACGACACACTGCGCCAGAAGCTCAGCTTGACCGGCACCACGCCGTCGCCGATCGCGACTGCTTCCATGTAGTCGATGTGATTGCACTTGTCGACGTGACGCTGCGCGATCAGCAGAAAGAAGCCGGCGATCAGCCCGCCCGCGGCCGGCAGCCACACACGCACCGTCCACGGCAAGCCGCGCGC
Source organism: Paraburkholderia polaris (assembly GCF_012927345.1). Classification (GTDB taxonomy): domain Bacteria; phylum Pseudomonadota; class Gammaproteobacteria; order Burkholderiales; family Burkholderiaceae; genus Paraburkholderia; species Paraburkholderia polaris. Next base: position 284,163 of record NZ_JABBGJ010000004.1, on the reverse strand, counting down.
CATTTCGACGAAACTGCCGGACTTGCCGACAACCGCCAACTGCAGCAACGCGATGCCTTCGCGAAAGGCAATCGTCGCGAACGCGCCCGCGACGCCGACCACCACCGACCAGACCAGCATCGTATGGGCGTCGGACAGACGGAACAGGGTTTGGGCGCGGGTGCGCAGCTTCAGCAGGAATGAAAGCACGTCGGCAGGAGAGGGCGTGATGGGTGGATGGAATGCGCGTACGGTAACAGCATCGCGCCCGCTGTCGGAAGCGGGCGCGAGGCGGAGGGTTCGCGAAGGAGGGCGGCGTGGCTCAAGTCGCCGCCTTGTCGAGTTCCGGGTAGTGCCGGAAGATGCAGGCCTCGTTGTGCTCGATGCGCCGGTCGGACTGGAGATAGGCGGCGATGTTCGGCCGCTCGATCACCGCATCGTGCAACGCCGCGAGACGCGGATAGTGTTCGCCGAAACGCTTGAGCGCGCGCGGAAACGCGTACAGCAGACCGTCGATCAGCTGGAACATCGACAAGTCGACGTAAGTGAGCGCGTCGCCCACCATGAACGTGTCGCCGGCCGGGTTCTGTTTCAGCACGCGCTCGAAGTACTTCATGAACTTCGGAATCCGGTTGTCGATGAAGTCGTGCGCGCGCACTTTGGCGGCGTCTTTCTGGTCTTCGTAATACAGCGCACTGGCGAGCGGATGATGCGTGTCGTGCGCTTCGGTCACCATATCGGCGATCGTCAGTTGCAGCCCGTTGGCGACGTAGCGCAGGCTTTCAACCGACGGCGCGAGTTTGAGCTTCGGCCCGAGGTAGAACAGGATGTTGGCGGTCTGCGCGATCACCAGATCGCCGTCTTTCAGAAACGGCGGCGCGAACGGCGGGTAGGGCTCGTCCTTACTCTTCATCACGGCCATCATCGCGTTCGTGCCGAGGCCCTCCGAGGGCGCGCCGCGCGCCACTTCCACGTAGTCCGCGCCGGCTTCTTCCAGTGCCAGCCGCACGAATTCGCCGCGGCCTTGCAGGCCGTCCCAATAGTAAAGTTCCAGGCTCATCGATCGGTCCTCATTCCGGTTGCATGAATGGGTTTGCATGAACGGGCAGCGTCAGCAACCAGTATGCCGCGCATGTGTGCCGGATGGTTCTCCTGAACGCACAAAACCCCGCACGCGGCGGGGTTGGTGGGGAGGCGAGGCGGCTTTAGCCGAACAGGTGCTGGACGGTCCATGTGATACCCAGTCCGCCGGCAATCAACCACACATACAGGATGAAGCCGGTGGTCAATGCGCGGGGTCCAGCCTGACGGATCTGCGCGATGCGAGTTTCGATACCGAGCGCGGTCATGGCCATGGTGAGCGCGAACGTGTCGAGCATGTTCAGCGTGCTGGTCGTGCTTTCCGGCAGGACGTGCAGCGAGTTGATCACGACGAAGGCAAGGAAGCCGAGCGCAAACCAGGGAATCGCCAGCTTGCGCGGAGCGTGGTGCTTGCCGTCTTCGGCCGTTGCTGTCGTGGCCGCGCTGCGTGCCGGGCGGTTCACCCACATACCGACGACCAGCAGCACCGGCACCAGCAGCATCACGCGGGTCATCTTGACGATGGTCGCGATGTGGGTCGCTTCCGGGCTCACGTTGCTGGCCGCGCCGACCACCTGCGCCACTTCATGAATCGTGCCGCCGAAGAACAGGCCCGCGCCAACCGTGTCGAGATGCAGCCAGCCCGCCTTGAAGAGCACCGGGTAAAGGAACATCGACAGCGTGCCGAACAGCACCACGCTGCCCACTGCCATTGCGCTTTTATGCGGCTTCGATTGCAGCGTCGACTCGAACGCGAGCACGGCTGCCGCACCGCAGATCGCGCTGCCCGCGGCTGTGAGGAGCGCCGTGTCACGGTCGAGTTTCATGATCTTCATGCCGGCCCACGTGCCGATCACCAGCGTGCTCACGACGATCAGCACCGATTCAGCGAGACCGGGCAAGCCGACCTGAGCGATTTCCTGCAGGCTGACGCGCAACCCGAAAAACGCCACGGCGATGCGCAGGAGCTTGCGCGCCGAGAAGTTGACGCCTGCCGCCCAGCTTTCGGGCATGCCGTCGCGCAGCGCGTTGCCGTAAATGGCGCCCGCCACGATGCCGACGATCAGCGGGCTCAAACCCAGACCGGCGATGGCCGGGATCGAAGCGATGCGGGTCACGGCAGCGGCAAACAGTGCAACGAAGAGAATGCCATTGAGCTGGCCGCGGGTGGATGATCCCGAAGACCCGGCGGGCGTGGCAGAAGCAGTGAGATGAGCGGTGGACATGGCGTAATGCCTTCCTATGACTGTCTTGATTCGATAGCCCTAATCCTAAATTAGATATATCGATATGAAAAATCATGATTTGGGATGTAAAGTATCAGTTACGCAGATACTTCAGTAGCCATGACCCCGGACCAACTTATAACGTTTGCCGCCGTCGCCGAACATCGCAACATCAGCCGGGCGGCTGTGGCGCTGCATTTATCGCAGCCGGCCGTGTCCGGACAATTGCGTCAGTTACAGGACGAATTCGGCGAGCCGCTTTACCTGCGCGACGGGCGCGGCGTGCGCCTCACGCCCGCCGGTGAGCAACTCGCCAGCTATGCCACCCGGCTGCGCGATACGTGGCGGCAGGCGCATGCGTACCGCGACGCGTTGCGCGGCCTCGAGCAAGGCACCTTGCGCATCGGCGCAAGCACCACGCCGGCGAGCTATCTGCTGCCGTACCTGATCGCTGACTTTCATCGCCGCTATCCCGACGTGACACTGCATACGGCCGACGGCAACACCACGGAAATCGTCGGCGCGCTGGGGTCCGTCGATATCGCGATGATCGAAGGGCCGGTCGGTGCGGATCTGCCGCCGGACACCGCGGTGCATGCGTGGCGCGAGGATGAGATCGTCGCGATTATGCCGCGCACGCATCCGTTGGCGCAGGCGGTCAGCGCGGGCGGGTCCGGCATCGAGAGCGGGTCGGGCATCAACGGCGGGCGGGCGGAGCTGGCGGCATTCGGCCCGCATCCGCTGGTATTGCGCGAAGCCGGGTCGGGCGTGCGGCAGATCGTCGAGCGGGCCTTTGCCCGGGCCGGCGTGCCGATGCGCGTGGCGCTGGAGATTGCAGGGGTCGAAGGCGTCAAGGAGGCGGTGCGGGCGGGCATGGGCATCGGTTTCGTCTCGGCGATGTCGATGCGGCATGAGGACGGCGCGCTGTGCCTGTTTTCGTTGAGTCCCGAGCCGCTGACGCGGCGGCTGTCGATTCTGGTGCCTCACGCGAGTGCGCCGTCGCGCGTGGTTGAGCAGTTCCTCGCGCTGTGCCTTGTGGATGGAGCTTGAACACTGAGTTTCCCGAGCACGCCTGTGCCAGGCTCGCCTGGGGAATTCCACTATGGTGCATGACGCCGCGCTCGGCGCACTATTCGGGTATCGCAAGCGCCTCGGCGCTTTTTTTCGAAACGTGTTTGGAACCGGTTCCAAATGCCGATCCTGAGACAGGTTTAAGTAAATTCGACATGACTGACGCAGTGGACGTGGTGATCGTCGCAAGCGCATTCGGGATGGACGCGGTCCGCAAGGCCGGTCATCTGAAGTGGGCCGATGCGAGCAAACAGGCCGGCGCGGCGGCGTTCGAAGTGCGCCGCGAACTGTTCGCGGACGAATCCGATGTGGCGCCGCGGGCACTGAGCGCGCTCGGCAAGTCGATCGCGGAATTGGGCTTGTGGTCGGTGTATTCGACGCCCGCGTCGCTGTACACGTCCGACGGACACCTCGATGCCGACGCGCTGCGCCTCGCGCTCGACGAAGCGACGGCGTTCGGTGCGCGCTTCGTGAAGCTGCAACTCGGCGGATTCACTTCCGAGGCCTACAGCGCTGCGATTGCCGATCGCCTGCGCGGCGCGAACGTGCGGCTTGTCGTCGAAAACGGCCAACTGGCCGAAGGCGGCTCGCTCGCGCAGTTCGTCGGCCTGTTCGACGCGTTGGCGCGCGAAGGCCACGCCGATGTCCTCGGTATGACCTTCGACATCGGCAACTGGGCATGGCGCGGTGTCGCGCCGCTCGATGCCGCCGGGCCGCTGGCTGCACACGTCGAATACATCCATTGCAAGACGACGGTGGGCGAGGGCGCACGACGCTTTCCCGCTGCGCCGGCCGCAGGCGACACGCAGTTCGCCGCGGTGCTCGACAGGCTGCCGCGGCACGTGCCGCGCGGCATTGAATTTCCGTTCGATGCGAACCGTATCGATGCGGACGCGGCGCACTACGTCGCGTGGCTGGCCGCCGCGTAAGCGGCGCGTAGGACCTAAAAAAGGAACACGCAGGAGCGAAGCATGAGCAACACACACGCAGCACTCGACGTCATCACCTACGGCGAAGCGATGGCCATGTTCGTGGCCGCCGAAACCGGCGCGCTCGCCGGCGTCGGGCAATTCACCAAGCGTGTCGCGGGCGCCGATCTGAATGTGGCGATCGGTCTGTCGCGATTGGGTTTCAAGGTGGGCTGGATGAGCCGGGTCGGCAACGATTCGTTCGGCCAGTACGTGCGCGATACACTGACGAAAGAAGGCATCGACCAGCGCTGCGTCACCACCGACGAGCGCTACCCGACCGGTTTCCAGCTGAAGTCGAAGAATGACGACGGCAGCGATCCGGCAGTCGAGTACTTCCGCAAAGGGTCGGCGGCGAGCCACCTATCATTGGCCGACTACGCCGCCGATTACGTGCTGCTCGCGCGTCACCTTCACCTGACGGGCGTGGCGCCGGCAATCTCGGCGAGTTCGCGCGAACTTGCATTCCATCTGGCACGTGAAATGCGTGCCGCAGGCAAGACCATTTCGTTCGACCCGAATCTGCGCCCCACGCTGTGGCCCTCGCGCGCCGCGATGGTTGAAGGATTGAATGCGCTCGCCGCATTGGCCGACTGGGTGCTGCCCGGCATCGGCGAAGGCGAGATCCTGACCGGCCATACGCAGCCGGACGACATTGCAAAGTTTTATCTCGATCGGGGCGCGCGCGGCGTGATCATCAAGCTCGGCTCGCAAGGCGCGTACTTCCGCACCGCCGACGATGCCGCCGTGATCGCCGGTCAGCCGGTCGCGAAGGTGGTGGATACAGTTGGCGCGGGCGATGGCTTTGCCGTCGGCGTGGTTAGCGCGTTGCTCGAAGGCAAGACACTGCCGCAAGCGGTTGCGCGCGGCAACCGCATCGGCGCATTGGCGATCCAGGTGATCGGCGATTCGGAAGGCCTGCCGAGCCGCGCCGAACTCGACGCGCTCGAACTTGCCGATGTGCCGCACGTCGCAACTGGGGGCTGAGCGCGGGTGAGCTACGCACGACGCCGCATCCAGCCCGTTCAGCATTAGCTAGCTCGATAACAGCAAGAGCGCTCGCACAGCGCCCCATGACCGCCCATCATTGCTTCGGGAAGCCGTTAGCAACTATCTTGCATGGGACCCGAGGAAGTGCTTTGCACCAACTCTGGTCGACAAAGGAGACTCCCATGACCTCATCGCTCGCGATTCGCCGTTGGTGGACGATCATGCCGATCGTATTCATCACGTACAGCCTTGCTTATCTCGACCGCGCGAACTTCGGTTTCGCATCGGCCGCCGGCATCAACCAGGACCTTGGCATCAGCAAAGGGCTGTCGTCGCTGATCGGCGCGTTGTTCTTTCTCGGCTATTTCTTCTTCCAGCTTCCCGGCGCGATTTACGCAGAACGACGCAGCGTGAAAAAGCTCGTGTTCTGGAGCCTGATCCTGTGGGGCGGCTGCGCGTCGCTAACCGGCATGGTCAGCAATATCCCCTCGCTGATGGTGATCCGCTTCGTGCTCGGCGTCGTCGAAGCCGCGGTGATGCCCGCCATGCTGATTTTTATCAGCAACTGGTTCACGAAGAGCGAGCGCTCGCGGGCCAACACCTTCCTGATTCTCGGCAATCCGGTGACGGTGCTGTGGATGTCGGTGGTATCCGGCTATCTGGTGCACTCGTTCGGTTGGCGCCATATGTTCATCGCCGAAGGCGCGCCCGCGATCATCTGGGCCATCTGCTGGTGGTTCATCGTGCGGGACAAGCCGCAGCAGGTGTCGTGGCTCACGCAACAGCAAAAGGACGACCTCGCCGAAACCCTGCGCGCCGAACAGGCCGCGATCAAGCCGGTGCGCAATTACAGCGAAGCGTTCCGCACGCCCGCGGTCATCAAGCTGTGCGCGCAGTATTTCTGCTGGAGCATCGGCGTGTATGGCTTCGTGTTGTGGCTGCCGTCGATTTTGAAGAACGGTTCGACGCTTGGCATGGTCGAAACCGGCTGGCTCTCGGCGCTGCCGTATCTGGCCGCCACGATCGCCATGCTTGCGGCTTCGTGGGCATCGGATAAACTCAACCGCCGCAAAGTATTCGTGTGGCCGTTCCTGCTGGTCGGCGCGGTGGCGTTCGCCGCGTCGTATGCGCTCGGCTCCACGCACTTCTGGATTTCGTACGCGTTGCTGGTGATTGCCGGTGGCGCGATGTATGCGCCGTATGGGCCGTTCTTCGCGATCGTGCCGGAACTGCTGCCCAAGAACGTCGCGGGCGGTGCGATGGCGCTGATCAACAGCATGGGGGCGCTTGGTTCGTTCGTCGGCTCGTACGTGGTCGGCTATCTGAATGGCGCGACCGGTTCGCCCGCGGCATCCTATGCGTTCATGAGCGTGGCGTTGGTCGCCGCGGTGATTCTGACGTTGATCGTCAAACCGCAGCCACAAGCGCAGCCGCAGACCAAGGCCGCCACGCTCGCTACACCGTTGCAAGGAAAATAAGTGATGAAGAAGATCGTCGCCTGGAAGTCGCTGCCCGAGGATGTGCTCGCGTATCTGCAACAGCATGCGGAAGTCGTGCAGGTCGACCCCGCGCAGCACGACGCATTCGTCGCCGCGTTGAAGGACGCGGACGGCGGCATCGGTTCGAGCGTGAAAATCACGTCGGCGATGCTCGAAGGCGCAAACCGGCTGAAAGCGCTGTCAACCATCTCGGTGGGCTTCGACCAGTTCGATGTGGCCGACCTCACGCGTCGCGGCATCGTGCTCGCGCACACACCGGACGTGCTGACCGAATCCACGGCGGATACGGTGTTCTCGCTGATCCTCGCGTCGGCGCGGCGCGTGGTCGAACTCGCGGAGTGGGTAAAGGCGGGGCAGTGGAAGCAAAGCCTCGGACCCGCGCATTTCGGCGTCGACGTGCAGGGCAAGACGCTTGGCATCGTCGGCATGGGACGGATCGGCGGCGCGGTCGCACGGCGCGCGGCGCTCGGCTTCAACATGAAGGTGCTGTACACGAACCGCAGTGCGAACGCGCAGGCGGAACAGGCCTACGGTGCGCGCCGCGTTGAGTTGGCGGAGTTGCTTGCCACAGCTGACTTCGTCTGTCTGCAGGTGCCGCTCACGCCGGAGACGAAGCACATGATCGGCGCGGCGCAACTCAAGTCGATGAAGAAGAGCGCGATCCTGATCAACGCATCGCGCGGCGCCACGGTCGATGAACAGGCGCTGATCGAAGCGCTGCAAAACGGCACGATTCACGGCGCGGGTCTGGACGTGTTCGAGACCGAACCGCTGCCGGCCGATTCGCCGCTGCTGAAAATGGCGAACGTGGTCGCGCTGCCGCATATCGGTTCGGCGACGCACGAGACCCGCCATGCGATGGCGCGCAATGCGGCGGAAAACCTCGTCGCCGTGCTCGAGGGGACGCTCGCGACCAATATCGTCAACCGCGAAGTGTTGAAGACATGAGCGCGACGCCGCTTGCCGTCACCCGTCGCGCGACGATTACCGATGTCGCGCGCGAAGCCGGCACGGGCAAGACCAGCATCTCGCGCTATTTGAATGGCGAGATGAGCGTGCTGTCGCCGGAATTGCGCGCACGCATCGAGGCGGCCATCGAGCGTCTCGACTATCAGCCGAACCAGATGGCGCGCGGCCTGAAGCGTGGCCGCAATCGCTTGATCGGCATGCTGCTCGCCGACCTGACGAACCCGTATTCCGTCGAAGTGCTGCAAGGCGTGGAGGCCGCTTGCCATGCGCTCGGGTTGATGCCGCTGATCTGCCACGCGGCCAATGAAGTCGAAATGGAGCGGCGCTATCTGCAACTGCTGACCACGTATCGCGTGGAAGGCGTGATCGTCAACGCGCTCGGCGTACGCGAGGAAACTCTGCGGCCGGTGGGCGGTGGGGGGATCCCGGCGGTGCTGGTCGACCGTTCGGTGGATGGGCTCGTCGCCGACATGGTTGGACTGGACAACCGGGCGGCCGCTGAACTCGGCACGCGACATCTGCTCGACAATGGTTTCGACGAGATCTGGTTTGTCGTGCAGCCCTTCGAGCAAGTCAGTTCGCGGCAATTGCGCGAGGCGGCGTTTCGCGAGGTGATGAGCGGCGAGGGCGGCCAGCGTGGCGAGGGCAGAGCCGGCGAGGGCAGAACTGGCGAGGCAGGCGCAGGCGGTAAGGGCGGTGCGCGTGGGCATACGCTGGTGCTGAACCTTGCGGAGCCAGCAGCCGTGGAGCACGCCCTCGCCGAGCTGGACCGCGCGATCGATGCCGCTGGCGGTTCTGGCGGAGCCTTGACCAGCACGGAAAACGCTGCGCGCAGCGCCACAGATAACGCGACAGAAAACGCCACACGCAGCGCCTCAGATAACGCGACAGGCAACTCCATAGCCAACGCCGCAGATAACGCCACTGGTAAAGCCACAGATAACGCCACCTGCAAAGCCACAGATGGCGCCACCGGTAAAGCCAAACGCATCGCCTTGTTCGCCGCCAACGCGCCGGTTGCGCTGTGCCTCGCTCTCCATCTGAAAGCGCGCTATGGCGCGGATTGGCAGGCACGCGTCGCGCTGTTGTCGATCGACGATCCCGAATGGGCCGAATTAACCGGCGTCACTACGATCCGCCAGCCGACCTACGAGATCGGCTACCGCGCGGTCGAGTTCCTCCATGAGCGCATCGAAGGGGTTCAAACCACCGCGCGCGATTGCCTCCTGCCAGGCGAATTGATCGTCCGCGCGTCAACTTCGCGCTGATCTGCGATCATTCGGGCTGCGGCGCGCAGCGGGTGCGCGCCGGTCATCGCAAGGAAACTCATGGTTGTTGCACCGCTTACCCTCTCGAGCCTCGCCGTCGCGACGCTGTTCGTCGCCGCCTTACCGTTCCTGATCTACCGCCGTCTGAGCCGGCCGCTCGCGCTGAACCCGCGCGACGCAATCACCGGCGTCGCTGTGTTCGCGCTGTTCGCGATGGTGATCGAGCGCGCGCTGAATGACTACGTGCTGCATCGGAATGAAGCGACCGCCGCCTTCCTGTCCAATCCGCTCGCCTTCGTGGTGTACGGCGCGCTGGCCGCGGGTATCTGCGAGGAAGTGGGGCGTTTCATCGGGATGCGCCTGTTGCTCAAGCGCGCGGCAGCGAAGTCAGCGTCCGCCGCGGGCACGGGTGACGGCACAGCGCTGACCTACGGCCTCGGCCACGGCGGCGCGGAGGCCTGGCTGGTCGGTGTGCTGGTGCAGCTTCAATGGATCCTGTTTGCCGTCTTCGAAAACCGTGGCGAGCTGGACGGCTACCTGAGCAATCTGCCGACCGACTCGATAATGCGCATCCACCTGATCCTCGCCAGCCTGACGCCGCAGACGGCCGGCATTTTCGCGCTCGAACGGGTGGCCGCGCTGGTGTTCCAGATCGGCTTGTCGGTGCTGATGTGGCGCGGCGTGCGGGCGGGCTGGCGTGGCATCCTGCCGCTCGCGATTGCGCTGCATGCGCTGGTCGACGTGCCGGCTGCGTTGTTCCAGGCGCAACTCGTGCCGCTCGCCGCGGTGGACGGCGTGTATGCACTGGGGGCGGTGATTGTCGCGGGCTTGCTGTTCAGGGCGTTCCGTCGCCCGGCGGTTGCCGTGTGAGTCTGTTGTGAGCCGCTCGTTACACAGACCATCCGTGATTCTCTAACTTTCGGCGTACCCTTTCGGTACACCGTTCAAGCTCATCTTTTCGGCACACCTCATGGAAGAAGCTTACCAATACGACTGCGCGAATCCCGAGTTCGAGGAATTGGCGCGCGTCATCAGCGATCTGTTTCCCGAGCAGACCCAGTTCATCCAGCGTGCGGGTGAAGACGGCACGCCGACCCTGGCGATTCACTGGGTTGCCATGCGTTTCGGTGCGGCTGCGCGCCGTATCGTGATGACCGTGGTGATTGCGCCGACGGCGTTGGCACGTTATCGCGCGTTGCCGGCACGGCTGCGTGGCCGGAGTTTCGCGGTGCTGAGGGCGTATGTCGAAGCGAGCATCGGCTCGCTCGAAGAGCAGTATGCGAACGGCGAAGCGGTGCCGCGCGATGTGACGGTGGATCTCGGCGACGAGTTTGCGTAAATCAGTCCGCGAGCCGATAGACCTTCGCGAAGCGTGCGGCCTGCACCACACCGTAGTCGCCAGGGGCGTACTGCATGATCCAGTCACCGGCGGCGCCGTGCAGCACGTCGCCGCCACCCGCTGAGCGGGCCAGTGAAAACGCTTCATTCATCTGTTTGGCCAGCACGACGGCGGGACGGTTGCGGTATGCGCCCGGTTCGCCGTGAGCGAGGGCAGTGTCTTCCGGCAGGTATTTGGCGTCGAAGCGTTCGCGCGAGACGACCCAGCGGTCGCCGGTCGAGCCGGTGATCAGCGCGTCCCCGCGGGCATAGCGATTCGGGCCTTCCAGACTCATCAGTTCGCCTTCGGCGGCGGCGAATTCAACGCTCACGGTTTCGTTTTTGACGACGCGCTGGGCGTTGGCATCGTTACTCAGATCGAGATTTTTGAGTTCGGTCATGAAGCGAGTGGGTGTAGAGAGATTGACCGCCGCGCCGGAACTTTGCGTCTCGACGCCACGTACTCGCAATCATGCCAGATGCATTTGAAGATCGGCTTCTTTTGCCATTGGCAGGGAAGGCGGAGAACATGTAAGGCTCGATCCGGCGCTCGCCGACCGAACGGCAAGAAGACCTGCTTGGGACCGAGCGGTCTGGGTCGTTCGCCTGCGAAGCGCGCATCCAGACATAAAGCGCGGCGTGGCACGCTGATTAGCCGAAGACCGGCGCCATAAGCACCCGGACATATCCACCGCCAAAGGCAAAAGAACCGTGTGCGCAGCGCGGAAACCCGCGCCGCGCGCCGTCAACCGTGTAACTAATCTCTTACGGCTTCACAGTCGCATCACTCGGCAGCGGCCGGCGCCTTCTTGCCGCCGCTCTTACCATGGTGACGATGGCCGCCGTCAGGGCCGCCCTGATGGAACGTCACGTCGGCCAGCTTCTTCTGTTCCGGCGAGAAGCTGCTATACAGCGGATCGAATGCGTCGACCAGTTTCTTCATGCCGTCCGCATGCGCTTGCGCGATCGTCGCGTATTGCTTCATGTCGTCGAGCGCCGACAGATTCGTGTCGGCCTTGCGCTGCTGGAACAACTGCCCCATCGTCTGGCCATTGTTGCGCATGACATCCGCGAACGCGTTCCATTGCGATTCCTGCGCCGACGTGATCTTCAACTGCGTGTGCAGGTAGGCGATGCGGTCTTCGACATTGCGCTCGTGGCCAGCTTTCGCGGCGGGTGCCGAGGCCGAGGTGCCGGGCGCCGAAGCCGGAGCGGAAGTTTGTGCGAACGCGCCGCTCATGGTGACTGCGGTGGCCAGCATTACGAGTGCTTTTTTCATCGAAACTCCTGATGTCTGTTCGAATTAGGACGAGGCGAGCATGGCGAGCGGCCCAACACGCGTCGCCATAGCGACGCAAGGTGGCCGGCTGCCCACTACGCCGTCGCGCTATTTGTATCACGATATCCCTACAATGCGGCTCTTGTGCGACAAACGCTTACAACCGAAACGAACAGGAAATAGCGGGTGGACAAATTCGTCAGCATGGAAATCTTCGTCGCAGTGGTCGAGGCGGGCAGTCTCACGGCGGCGGCCGAGCGATTTGACATTTCGTCGGCGATGGTGGGCAAGCATATCCGCTCGCTCGAAACCCGGCTCGCAACGCGGCTGCTGACGCGCACCACGCGCCGTCAGAGCCTGACTGAAATCGGCCGGCACTATTACGAGCAGTGCAAGCGCATTCTGGCGGACGTCAGGCAGGCGGAGTCTCTGGCCGAAGCAATGGCCGCCACGCCGCGCGGGGTGCTGAAGGTGACGGTGCCGCTGACGTACGGCGTCGAAGTCTTTGCGCCGGCGATGACCGACTACCTGAGCACCTGGCCGGACGTGAGCCTCGAACTGGATCTGTCGAATCGCGTGATCGATCTGGTGGAAGAGGGCTTCGATGCGTCGGTGCGAATCGGCCATTTGCCGGATTCCAGTTTCGTGGCGCGGCCGTTGAAGCCTTACCGGATGCGCGCATGCGCGTCGCCGGCCTATCTGGAGCGGGCCGGCACACCGCGCACGCCGGCCGATCTCATGGAGCACGAATGCCTGGGTTTTCTGCATTGGGGTCGCGAAGGCTTGTGGCGGCTAGGCGGCGAGACCGCGGACGAAAACCAGTTGCGCGCCGGACGGTTCCGGGCGAACAACGGCCAGGCGCTCAAGGTTGCCGCATTGCGCGGCTTCGGGCTGGTGCTGCAGCCGGAGGCGCTGCTTGCGAGAGAGATCGCCAGCGGCGAACTCGTGTCGGTGCTGGAGGACTATTTGCCAGAAGGCGCGCCCGTCCATCTGGTCTACCCACGCGACCGCCGCGCCACACCGAAGCTCACTAGCTTCATCGATTTCGTGATCGAGCGGTTCGGGGTGTGATCTTGCCGCTTGCCTTCTTGTCTTGTCTGGTTCTGCTGCGTTTGCCGCTTCCCGATCGCTGTTAGCCGCTCACCATTGCGTTGCCGGTGATTCGGGGTTCTTCTGTTTGCCGCCCGATGCCCAAGACGCGCGATAATCGGCTCCACTGCTGACCAACTTCTTTCGCCCTCGATGAGACCTCCGCGCCTCGACCAACTCGACGACCTCGACCGCAACCTCGTTGCGCTGCTGCAAGCCAACGCCCGTGAGAGCGTTGCCAATCTCGCGCGTCAACTGGATGTGGCGCGCACCACCGTGATCGCCCGGATCGCCCGGCTCGAACGGAGCAACGTGATCGGCGGCTATAGCGTGCGGCTCGGCCAGGACGTACTCGACTCGAGTATCCAGGCGTACGTCGGCATCATCATCGCGCCGAAGTATGGGCCGTCCGTGCAGAAACGTCTCGGCAAGATGCCCGAGGTGCAACTGCTATGCGCCGTGAGCGGCGAGTTCGACTACGTTGCGTGGCTGCGCGCCGATTCGCCTGATCGCCTCAACGATCTGCTCGACGAGATCGGCGGCCTGGAAGGGGTGGAGCGAACCACCACGTCGATCATTCTTGCGCGCAAGATCGACCGCGGCATGGTGTGATCCCGCTGCTCAATTTTTACGCCGTTTTGACATGTTTTCGACATATCGACTGATCGTATCGTCATAACGTCGAAGTTCATGGTCATAGCGCAGCATTTTGCGCGTATGAACTGTTTTTGCTTCTCCCTAAACTGTGTCTCAAGGGTTCAGCCCGCCGGGCGCAGCGCCAAAGCGCCGCGCACTTCCAAGCTGGAGACAGCACACACAGAACAAGGAGAAGCGCATGAAAGTAGCCATCGTTGGCGCAGGTTTGATCGGTCACACCATCGCCCACATGTTGCGCGAAACTGGGGACTACGACGTCGTCGCGTTCGACCGCGATCAGCATGCGCTCGATAAGCTCGCTGCCCAGGGCATCCCGACCCGCCGCGTCGATTCCGCTGACGCCGCCGTGCTGCGCGCAGCCATTCAAGGCTTCGACGCGCTCATCAACGCGCTGCCGTATTACCTGGCGGTGAACGTGGCCTCGGCCGCCAAGGGCGCGGGCGTCCATTACTTCGATTTGACCGAAGACGTGCGCGCGACCAGCGCGATTCGTGCGATCGCCGACGACGCCGATCACGCCTTCATGCCGCAGTGCGGTCTGGCGCCGGGTTTCATCGGTATCGCCGCGCATGAACTGGCGAACCGTTTCACCGAAATCCGCGACGTCAAGATGCGCGTCGGCGCGCTGCCGGAGTTCCCGACCAACGCGCTGAAGTACAACCTGACATGGAGCGTCGACGGCCTGATCAACGAGTACTGCCAGCCGTGCGAAGCGATCCGCGACAGCCGCACGCAGTGGGTGCAGCCGCTCGAAGGCCTCGAACACTTCTCGCTCGACGGTACCGAATACGAAGCCTTCAATACGTCCGGCGGGTTGGGTACCCTATGCGAGACGCTGTCGGGCCGGGTCGAATCGCTCGACTATAAGTCGGTGCGCTATCCAGGCCACCGCAACCTGATGCAGTTCCTGCTGGAAGACCTGCGTCTTGCGAGCGACCGCGATACGCTCAAGACCATCATGCGCCGTTCGGTGCCCTCGACCGCGCAAGACGTTGTGCTGGTGTTCATCACGGTGAGCGGCATGCGCGACGGTCAACTGGTGCAGGAGGTATTTACCCGCAAGATATTCGCGAAGACGGTGTGCGGCGTGCCGATGAGCGCGATCCAGATCACCACGGCCGGCGCGATGTGCGCGGTGCTCGATCTGTTCCGCGAGCAGAAGCTGCCGCAAAGCGGTTTCGTGCGTCAGGAACAGGTGTCGCTGCGCGATTTTCTCGCGAACCGCTTTGGCCAGTTGTACGAAGGGCAGTCGCTGGACGCGATGGCAACCGTGTAAGCCGCGACTTTCGCGTTGAGGCTCAAAACCGAGGGCCGTGCGACGACGCGGCAGTGACTGCCGCGAGCAACGAAGAAAGCCTCGTAGAAGGCCGCCTTATGAACGCCCCGTCATGCGCGGGGCGTTTTGCGTTTGAAACGCCGGTGCTATGCAGGCAGTTGCACTGGCTGTGACATAGCCTGCTACACAGGCAGCGGCGGCAGCATCGCAGACGACGCATGCGGCTTGCCCACGATCCGTGCGAGCAACGCTTCGTAGTCGGCAGTAGTTGGCGCGGTGTTGTCGAACATCAACAGATCTTCACAAATCTCGCCACTCGGCACGAAGCGGCGCTGCCGATACTCGTCCCAATGCGCGAGTTTGTAGGCGTCGTTCGGATTGCCGCGATCGACGATACGCTGGCGCGCCGTCTCTTCCGATGTGTAGACCCACACCACCCGCAGCGCCACGTCCGCGCCGACGCCCAGCCAGGCGCGATCGAAGAGGCGCCGCTCGCGCACTTCACGTGACAGCGGCCCGACCACCAGCGCACTGATGCCGAGTTCGAGATTGTCGCGGGCGGTATCGAGCAGGCCGCGATACTCGGGATCGCGCAGGTGCTGCAGGAAAAGCGGGCTGTCGCGGTCGTCTGGATCGCCGGTCAGCATGGCCATGGCGGCCGCGCTGTAGCCGCCGAACAGCGTATCTTTATCGAGCAGGCAGAAGGGCGAGGCGCTTGCCTGCATGAGCGGGCCGATCAGTTTCTTCGCCAGGGTGGTCTTGCCGGTGCCTGCGTGACCGCAGAAGAAAACCAGATGCGTCACGAAGACGTGTCCTCGGGGGCGGCGGGCGGGGTGGCGGCGTGCTGCGGGTCGCGCGCGAACTTGCCGCCGGCTTCCAGCCACATCACATTGATGATGCCGAAGCCCAATGCCACGCCGATGCCGAGAATCCAGGTGAAATACCACATTGCAGTCTCCTTGATCGTATGTCCGGCGAGGCAGGCGATGAACCATTGCGCATAGCCGGTACGGGGAAGCAAACCTGCTGGCAGATAAAGGTAGCGCGCGGCGGCTCTGAGGGTAAATCCGCAGCGCGCGGCGCCCACAACGCGGCGCTTTGCAGCGATCATGAAGAAGAACGCGGTCCGGTGCAAGAGGGGCACGGACTCTGGCCGTTCGGGCAGGATGGCGCAATGCGCCTATAACAAGAGCAACACCACCAACCACACCGGAGACCCAGCATGCCGATGCGCCAGCACTTCCACTGCAAAGCCGCGCTGCTTGCGCTGGCGATCGCGTCGCTCGCCGGTTGCGCCTCGACACCTGCTGAACCCGTCCCGTTCAAGGAGGTGCCGCAAGCGCGCATCGTCCAGCCCGGTTACACGCAGCCGGGCACCGGCCTCGTTGCCGTGGACGTGCGGCGCGAACGTTCCCGCGACGTGATCG
Organism: Paraburkholderia polaris; assembly: GCF_012927345.1. Classification (GTDB taxonomy): domain Bacteria; phylum Pseudomonadota; class Gammaproteobacteria; order Burkholderiales; family Burkholderiaceae; genus Paraburkholderia; species Paraburkholderia polaris. Next base: position 268,008 of record NZ_JABBGJ010000004.1, on the reverse strand, counting down.
TCCGGCTCCGCGATGCCTTGGTGTATATCGACGGCGAGCAGGTCACCGATCTGATGAACGGCGAACATGTGGTCTTCTATCTGAGCCCGGGCGTGCATCGCATCGGTGTCTCCACGCAATTCGACCCGGTCGTGGAGATGCGCTTTACGGTCACGGCCGATACGCGTTATACGAACCGCGCGTCGGTCACCTTCGGCGACGATCGCAGCATCGCTTTGCGCAGAGTTGCCCGATAGCGCGGGGCAGAGCCTGACAAAGCCTGACAAAGCCCGATTGCGGCGGGCAGTCTTGAACTGCGCGGGACTGTGCGGGCCGCCGCCGCGCGCAAGCTTTAACAATTGGATACATGACGCTCACGCATAGCCCTTAACATGGCGGCTGTCGCGCATTCGTTTATGCAGATCCGCCACCGGGCTTACGCACAGTGCAACGCCGGCCGGTCTGTTCCGTTTTCAAGGTAATCCAACATGCTGATCAATTGCGCCGCCTATCAGGACGGCCGGAAGCTGGCTGACATCGATATCGATAGCATCAGCGACTACGTGGCGCGGCCCGAGTGCTTCGTCTGGGTCGCGCTGAAAGACCCGGGGCCGGACGAACTTGCCGTGATGAAGCACGAGTTCGGTCTGCACGAACTCGCGATCGAGGATGCGCAAAACGGCCATCAGCGCCCGAAAATCGAGGAGTACGGCGAGTCGTTATTCGCCGTCATGCATACCGTGGAAATGGACGAAGAGGGCGAACTGCTGATCGGCGAGGTCGACGTGTTCGTGGGGCACAACTATGTGTTGTCGGTGCGCCGCGGCACGCGCGCCGGCTTCCAGAACGTTCGCGCCCGTTGCGAGCGCGAGCCGCAATTGCTCAAGGAGGGCTCGGCGTTTGTGCTGTACGCGCTGGCCGACGACATCGTCGATCGTTATTTTCCGATCGTCGAGGCGATGAACACCGAGATCGAAGCGCTCGAAGACCGCATCTTCGAGCGCAATAATTCGGCCGCGTCGCGCGCGATCATCGAGGATCTGTACTCGTTGAAACGCCGTCTCGTGATCCTGCAGCACCATATAGCACCACTGCAGGAAGCGATCGGCAAATTGACCGGCGGCCGCATTCCGAGCATCTGCGAAGGCATGCAGGCTTACTTTCGCGACGTCTACGACCATCTCGAGCGGATCGTCAGAACCATCGACGGCCGGCGCGAAATGATCGTTACCGCGGTGCAGGTCAATCTGGGGATGATCTCGCTCGCCGAAAGCGAGGTGACCAAGCGGCTTGGCTCGTTCGCCGCATTGTTCGCGGTGCCGACCATGATCGCCGGCATCTACGGGATGAACTTCCAGAGCATCCCCGAGCTGCACTACAAGTTCGGCTATCCAATCTGTCTGGCCGTGATGCTGACCGTGGATCTGGTCCTGTACTGGCGCTTCCGCAAGGCCGGCTGGCTTTAACAGACCGTTAGCCGCCGAATAGCCGGAGAGGCGCATGCAGCACGTTCGGCGCGCCACGCCCCCATCGCCACGCGTTGTTCCCGCTTGCACCGTGCGCAATAAAAGTCCAGCATAGACGGCCCGCCGGCCGCTGAGCTTGCAGCTGGCGGCAAATCTGCCAACCGGTGCACCGCAACACCGCGAATCGTTGACAGTCCGAACCGGGCACGCTGAGAATAGGCCCCGCAAACGTTTGCTCACAACTAAAAATACGGCTCGACCGCGAGCCCGACAGACCCTGGAGATGTGCATGAGCCATCGCATTCGCCGCCGCATGCTGGCGGCCGCAGTTTTCGTCACCGCCGCCGCTTTGCCGTTTTCTTCCGCTTATGCGCAAAGCGGGGCCGCCCATAAGCCGAAGGTTGCGCTGGTCATGAAGTCGCTCGCGAACGAGTTCTTCCTCACCATGGAAACCGGTGCGAAGGACTACCAGAAACACAATTCCTCCCAGTTCGACCTGATCACCAACGGCATCAAGGACGAGACCGACACCGCGAACCAGATCCGTATCGTCGAACAGATGATCGTTTCGAAGGTCGATGCGATCGTGCTGGCCCCAGCTGATTCGAAGGCGCTGGTGCCGGTCGTCAAGAAGGCCGTCGACGCGGGCATCATTGTCGTGAACATCGACAACCGCCTCGACCCGGACGTGCTCAAGTCGAAAGACCTGAACGTGCCGTTCGTCGGCCCGGATAACCGCAAGGGCGCCCAGAAGGTCGGCGACTATCTGGCCAAAAAGCTGAAGGCGGGCGATGAAGTCGGCATCATCGAAGGCGTGTCGACTACCACCAACGCGCAACAACGCACCGCGGGCTTCAAGGATGCCATGCAGACCGTCGGCGCCAAGGTCGTGTCGGTGCAATCGGGCGAATGGGAAATCGACAAGGGCAACGCAGTGGCGTCGGCCATGCTCAATGAGTATCCGAACCTGAAGGCGCTTCTGGCCGGCAACGACAATATGGCAATCGGCGCGGTCTCGGCCGTGCGGGCGGCAGGCAAACAGGGCAAGGTGCTGGTGGTCGGCTACGACAACATCGGCGCAATCAGGCCGATGCTGAAGGATGGCCGTGTCCTCGCCACCGCCGACCAGTACGCCGCCAAGCAGGCTGTGTTCGGTATCGACACCGCGCTGAAGGCGATCAACGAGCACAAGAAGCAGTCGCAGTTGTCTGGCGTGGTGGAAACGCCGTGCGACCTCGTGACCAAGTAAGCGTCGGGCAGTCAGTACCGGAACACGCAAAGCAAGAAGCACTGCCAGAAGCACCGTAACAAGCCCAGGCACGCGGGTTCGCGCTCACGCCATTGCATGCTGAATGCGTGGAAAAAACACGCGAATCCGCGCCAATTCAATAAACGCTCAAGAAACCTGCTGCGCCGCCGTTAATTCCAGAGGTAAGCGCCATGCGATGGCGCAAGTCGGGCTCGATGCGATCGATCCGGCTACGCTGGGTCGGCGAACTCGGCATCGGGCATCGGGCATCAGCAGAGGGTGGAGATCGCGCGCAATCTGATCGACGACTGCCGGGTGCTGATCCTCGACGAGCCGACGCGCGGCATCGACGTCGGCGCGAAGTTCGACGTGTATGGATTGATGGGTGCGTTGGCTCGTGAAGGGCGCGCTTGTCGTGGTGTCGAGCGACCTGCGTAAGCTGATGCTGATCTGCGACCGGACGGCGTGATGTCCGCGGGAAGCATGACGGGTGTGTTCGAGCGCGACAACGGGGCGCAGGATGCGTTGCTGGCCGCGGCTTTCGCCAGCTACCGCAGCCGCGAAGCGCTGCTGCATCTCCCCGACACCCATGAAGCAGGGAGTCTGTCATGACCGATCAATCGGTGCGTGAAGGATCGAGTGGCACACCAGATGCAGCGCCGGCAGGGGCGACAGTCATGCCGCCCGCCGACCCGTCCGCGCCGCTGCTGCCGCAGGCAAGCGGCAAGCCGGCCGGCACGCGGCTCGGCTTTTCGAACTACCTGGGCCTCGCCGGTGCGTTGCTGGCGATGATCGTGCTGTTCTCGCTGCTGGCGCCAGGCGGCTCGCCGGCGTTCCTGATCGTGGTTGCGGTGGTGCTGGATACCTATCGCAGCCGCCGTAAGCGCGCAATGATGGCGGCGCCGGTCGCCGGTACTTTCGCGTATCAAGAGCAGTTGCAGCGGGAAGTGCGGTAAAAGCGGGAAGTGCGGTAAAGCGTAAGTATTCATGGGTTTGGTCTGTCTTCGATGAAGACGTCCGGTGGGTCGCCAGATGGCGTGGCCGGCGGGAACAACAGGCAGGAGAGCAACAGGTTATGGCGACGATCAAAGATGTAGCGGCCGTGGCAGGCGTGTCGTTCACGACGGTATCGCACGTGGTGAACAACTCACGGCCGGTGTCGGCCGACGTGCGCGCGAAGGTCGAACACGCGATCCGTCAGCTTCACTATGTGCCGTCGGCGGTGGCCCGCTCGCTCAAGGCGCGGGCGACGGCGACGATCGGTCTGGTGGTGCCGAACAGCACGAACCCGTATTTCGCGGAAATGGCGCGCGGTATCGAGGACGGTTGCTCGCGCAACGGCTACTGCCTGTTCTTCTGCAATTCTGACGACGATCCGGCCAAGCAGCGTAACTATCTGCGCGTACTGCAGGAAAAGCGTATCGACGGACTGATCGTCGCCTCCGCAGGCGATGACGCGGTGCTGGCGCAGACACTCGCTGACGCCCGCGAGCCGCTGGTCGTCGTGGATCGCAATATCGAAGGTATTAACGCGGATCTGGTGCAGATCGACCACGAGAAGGGCGGCTACCTCGCAACGCGTCATCTGCTCGAATTGGGGCACGTGCGGATCGGCTGCATCACCGGGCCGGTGAAGACGGCGGTGAGCGCCATGCGGGTACACGGCTTTATTCGCGCCATGACGGAGCGCGGCATCGAGATTCCGGCCGGTGCGATTGTCGAAAGCGACGCTTCGGGGACGGGCGGCCATCGCGCGGCTGGGCAACTGTTCGATACCGTAAAGCCGTCAGCGATATTTGCCGGCAACGACATGATGGGCATCGGCGCGCTGCGCGCCGCGGCGGAGCGCAATATCAGCGTGCCGCGCGATTGCTCGATCATCGGTTTCGACGATATCGAACTGGGACGATTCACTTATCCGTCGCTCTCGACCGTGGGGCAGTCGGTCCGCGCGCTCGGCGATATGGCTGCGCAGACGCTGATCGAACGCATCGCCGGGACGTCGTCGGGCAATCCGCGCGCGCCGGGGCGCCGGCGCGTTGTGTCGCCGCGCCTGATCGTGCGCGAATCGACCGCGACATGGGCCGGTGTGGCCAGGCGCGATCTGGCGGCCTGAGATCGGGCACTGCGTTGCCGGACGCGAGGCGAAAGGCTTCGCGTCCGGTTTTTCGTGCCGCCTGAAATCACTTCCCTGACTACCAAAAGCGCTGCGTGAGCTCCGCACACGCGCGGCCTGTCAGTTGTTTGTAATTTCTTCCAATTGCTTACAACGGTTTTCTTCATACCATATAAATCCTTCAAGTATGCATATGGAATGCCGTAAACGTGAGTATTAGAGCGCGGCTTCAAATCAGCGCCACGTAGGCAGACGCCACACGCTACCTCGCGCTGCGCACGCAGCCTCTCATTTGCTAAGTACAGGAACAAGCATGTTGAACAAAGGCATCACGATCAAGGCGCGGATTGGCCTCACGATGGCTTTTCTCGCCGCGCTGCTAGTCGCCATTGGCGTTTTCGGGTTGTTCGGCATGAGCCGTTCGAACGACGCTTATCAGGACACTTTCACCAATGCCATGCCGAGCGCTGTCGATATCGGCAACGCCGAGCTGTATGCCGCGCGCGAGCGGCTGACACTCGACCGGGCCGTGTTCATGATCGGCACGCCGGAAGCGGCGCCAACGATCGAGCGCGCGCGTGCGATGCGCGTCACATCCGACATGTGGTGGAAAAAGTATATGGACCTGCCGCGCGACGCCGAGGAAGACCGTCTCGCACAGGACGTCATCGCCAAACGCGATGCGCTGCATCAGCAGCTGGACGCTTTTGCGGCGATCGTTACGGCGAGCGACCAGAGCAAGATCGTCGACGGCGCCACGCGCTTGTCGGCGAAGTACAACGAGCTCGTCGACTCGGACGACGCGCTGCGCAAGTTCCAGTTCGTCTCGGCCAAGCAAGGCTACGACTCCGCGCAAAGCAATTTCGAATTGTTCCGCATGGTGAGCGCCGTTGCGCTGCTGGTTGGCGTGCTTGCCGCCGTGCTGTCCTATCTGACGCTCAGCCGTGCGATTGCCCGCCCGCTGGGCGAAGCCCTCGGTCATTTCGACGCGATCTCCGCAGGCGATCTGCGCCGCCCGGTCATGGTCACCTCGCGTGACGAAATGGGGCAGTTGCTTGAAGGCATCGCCAAAATGCAGCGCAGTCTCACCGAAACGGTGCGTACGGTGCGCGGCGGAAGTGAATCGATCGCGACGGCCACGCGCCAGATCGCGGCGGGCAATATCGACCTGTCCTCGCGCACGGAAGAGCAGGCGTCGGCACTGCAGGAAACCGCGTCGAGCATGGAAGAGCTGACCGGCACGGTCAAGCAGAACGCCGACAATGCCCGCCAGGCGAGCTCGCTCGCGGCCAATGCGTCGGAGATCGCCAACCGGGGCAGCGCGGTGGTCAGTCAGGTGGTCGGCACAATGGGCGACATCAATCAGAGCTCGGCGAAGATTGCCGACATCATTTCGATCATCGAAGGGATTGCGTTCCAGACCAACATCCTGGCCCTGAATGCGGCCGTGGAAGCGGCGCGGGCCGGCGAAGAAGGGCGCGGGTTCGCGGTGGTGGCAGGCGAAGTGCGCAGCCTCGCGCAGCGTTCGTCGGCGGCGGCCAAGGAAATCAAGGAGCTGATCGACACCTCGGTGGAGCGCGTACAGTCCGGCTCGGCGCTGGTCGACGATGCGGGCCGCACGATGACCGAGATCATCGGCGCGGTGCAGCGCGTGACCGACATCATGGGCGAGATCGCCGCGGCCTCGGAAGAGCAAAGCAGCGGCATCGACCAGGTGGCGCGCGCGGTCACCCAGATGGACGAGGTGACGCAGCAGAACGCCGCGCTGGTCGAAGAAGCCGCCGCGGCAGCATCTTCGCTCGAAGATCAGGCCGGCAAGCTGCGTGCCGCGGTCGCGGTGTTCCAGCTTGAAGAAAGCGGCTACAAGGCGCCGGTGAACGCTGCGCCGAAGCGCGCGGCCGCGCCGGTTCGCTCGGCGGCGGCACGCAAAGTGTCACACTCCATGTCACAAACTGGTGCGCAGCCCGTCACAGTAGCCAGGGCACCTGCCGTACCCGCAGCAGCGCCGACTGCCGCCGCGCCGACGAGGGCGCCGGCCAGGGCCGTGGCGAGCGCCGGCAGCGATCAGGATTGGGAAACTTTCTGATCGGGAACAAATGACTGGCGCGGCATGGGAGCGCGCGGCAATGTGCCAGGTCGTGCGCCGTCAGCGCCGCGTTTTGAACGCGACGCCAGGCGCTACGACCGGTCATGCGACGGCCACCGTGTTGCAACATTCGTTCCCGATGAAACATTAGACGGAATCACGCTTGTGCGGATCGGCCGCATGACGATAAAGACCGCGATTGCGCATGCAACCGCGGTCTTTTTTCATGGTCTGCGGACTAAGTAACGTTCACAAGCGTTGTCCACGCCCTGGCGAGCGTCGCGATCCGGTACATTGACGGGCGCGACTACGGCTTGCATCGGCAACATCGCCGTTTCAGGGAGTCAGCGCGCGGACCGTGAGCCCGCTATCCCAACTGCTGCAACTCAGCGCCGCAGCCCACCGCTCAACGCGCCAGCCCACCGCTCAACGCGCCAGCCATAAAGGACCGACATGACGCCACACGACCTCGCGCACCGCCTCGTCGAAGCTCGCAGGCAGCATCGCCCGATCGATGCGCCTCCACCCGACAGCCTGCCGCCTGACGCGGCAACCGCATACGCGATCCAGCAGGCTGTCATCGCAGGCCTCGGCGATTCGACGGGAGCGTGGAAGATCGGCGCCAGAGTGCCGGGCGGGGCTGCCGCCGGCGCGCCGATTCCGGCTTCGCTGGTGCTGCCGTCGCCCGCGCGGGTGGCCCACGCCGGCTTCTTCCGCGTGCTGGTGGAGCTGGAGATTGCCTTTCGTTTCGCCGAGGCCATCGAGCCGCGCGGCCGGGCTTATGCGCGTGACGAGGTGCTCTCGAAGGTCGGTGTCGTGCTGCCGGCCATCGAGATCGTCGATAGCCGCTTTGCCGACTGGCCCAACGTCGCGCCGCTCGCGCAACTGGCCGATGCACAGAACAACGGCGCATTGGTCACCGGTCATCCGGTCGCCTATGCAGGCCTCGCACGCGGCTTCGATTTCGTATCGCCCGAACTGGAGCTGAGTTTCGACGGCGACTCGCTGGTGCCGGACGCCACCGGTAATCCGGCTGGCGATCCGCGCGAACTGCTGGTGTGGTTCGTCAACCATTGCGCCGCCATGGGCATCACCATCGAGCCAGAATGGACGATCACGACCGGTTCGTACGTCGGCGCGCACAGTGTGGACAAGGCGGGCATTGTGCGCGGCCATATCGACGGTCTCGGGGAAGTGGAGATTGAACTGACCTGAGCGTGGCGGTGTACCGGGTGTACATGTAACGGTCCGCTTGTAACCGTCGGCTTGTAACTCTCCGCTTGTAATCTTCGCTTGTAATCTTCGCTTGTAACCCCGCTTGTAACCTCCGCTTGTAACCCTCATTACGAAGCATCAAGCAAACGGCTGCCCGCGGGCGGCCGTTTTACATTTGCCGCATCCGCACGGGGTGCTTTGCCGTATACACCTATGAAGCGACCCGTAGTGCGGCCGTGATCCAGTTATACGTTCGGCTAACCATGTTACTGACGCGGTTAATACGAGGGCCAGCATGAGCGGCTAGCGCGCGGCGATCTACTGCGCTCCATGTGAAATCTCATGGAACAAAACGGCCTGCGCGTTGACGAACCGCTAGACGATGCGCCGGTGAGCAGCGCTTCTGGTCAGCATGGCGAAGGAACATGTAACACAGCGCCTGTCGCTGTAGACCAAATGGCGATGCCGCGCGTTGATGAAACAAGTACGGGGGCACAGGAAAGCGCGTGACGTCCGCGTTCGATGCAACAAAGTGTGCGGGTGCAGACACGGTGTCCGGTGCAGCAGTGAGATCGTTCGATGAATGAGACGATTCGTGTAACGGAGCATAGCGAACTGTGCTGAGCAGCACGGCGAGCAGGCGGCTTTGGAGAGGCGGCAACGTGCGCCGGCGCAGTCGCTCCGCATTGGCTGCGCATTTGCTGTGATGCGAGCGCAAGATTGTATGTGAGCGAATCTGTGTTTCCAAGTGAGGAATGTCGGGATTCGGGTACGGCGCGATTTTCGCAACGTAGTTCGTGAAAAAAAATTTAAAAGGGTTTAGGATGAATTCGAGCGATGTCGTTTCCGAATAGCGCGCCGCGCACGACATCGGTCTAGACTTCGGCGAGGAGGTAGCATGGATATCTACAGCAGTTTCGCGACCCGCTTCGAGAAAACGCGAGAAGATGAACTCTCGCTCGAGGAGTATCTCGCGCTCTGCAAAGACAATCCCGCCGCGTACGCTACGGCTGGCGAACGCATGTTGACGGCAATCGGTGAACCAGAACAGATCGACACTCGCAACGATCCGCGCATGTCGCGTATCTTTGCGAACAAGGTCATCAAGGTATACCCCGCATTCCGTGAGTTCTACGGAATGGAAGAGGTGATCGAGCAGGTGGTCGCCTACTTCCGGCACTCGGCCCAGGGGCTCGAAGAAAAGAAACAGATTCTGTATCTGTTGGGACCGGTCGGCGGCGGTAAATCGTCGATCGCGGAACGTCTTAAGCAACTCATGGAACGCGTGCCGTTCTACTCGATCAAGGGCTCGCCCGTGAACGAGTCGCCACTCGGTCTGTTCGATTACGACGAGGACGGTCCGATCCTCGAAGAGCAGTACGGTATTCCACGCCGCTACCTGAAAAACATACTTAGCCCGTGGGCGGTAAAGCGCCTGCACGAATACAACGGCGACATCCGCAAGTTTCGCGTGGTGCGCCGCTACCCGTCGATCCTTCGTCAGATCGGTATCGCCAAGACCGAACCGGGTGACGAAAACAATCAGGACATTTCGTCGCTGGTCGGTAAGGTCGACATCCGCAAGCTCGAACAGTACGCACAAGACGATGCGGACGCATACAGCTACTCCGGTGGCCTGTGCCTCGCGAATCAGGGCTTGCTCGAGTTCGTCGAAATGTTCAAGGCGCCGATCAAAGTCTTGCACCCGCTGCTTACCGCGACTCAGGAAGGCAACTTCAAGGGCACGGAAGGCTTCGGCGCGATCCCGTTCGACGGCGTGATTCTCGCTCACTCGAACGAGTCGGAATGGAAGGCGTTCCGCAATAACCGCAACAACGAAGCACTGCTCGACCGGATCTTCGTGGTGAAGGTGCCGTACTGCCTGCGCTACGGCGAAGAGGTCAAGATCTACGAGAAGCTGCTGCGTAATTCGTCGCTGGCCAGTGCGATATGCGCGCCAGGTACGTTGAAGATGATGGCGCAGATGTCGGTGCTTACGCGCTTGCAGGAGCCGGAAAACTCCAGTCTTTTCTCGAAGATGCAGGTGTACGACGGCGAGAATCTCAAGGACACCGATCCGAAGGCCAAGTCGTATCAGGAGTATCGTGATTTCGCGGGCGTGGATGAAGGGATGACCGGCGTGTCGACCCGCTTCGCGTTCAAGATCCTGTCGCGCGTATTCAACTTCGATTCGACGGAAGTCGCGGCGAACCCGGTACACCTGATGTACGTGCTTGAACAACAGATCGAGCGCGAGCAGTTCCCACCGGAAACCGAACAGAAGTATCTGTCGTTCATTAAGGACGTGCTCGCCTCGCGCTATGCCGAGTTCATCGGCAAAGAGATTCAGACCGCGTACCTGGAGTCGTATTCCGAGTATGGTCAGAATATTTTTGATCGCTACGTGACGTATGCGGACTTCTGGATTCAGGATCAGGAGTTCCGCGACCACGACACCGGCGAGAGCTTCGACCGCGCGGCGCTGAACGCCGAACTGGAGAAGATCGAGAAACCTGCGGGCATCAGCAACCCGAAGGACTTCCGCAACGAGATCGTCAACTTCGTGCTGCGTGCGCGTGCTGCGAATGCGGGGAAGAATCCCGCGTGGATCAGCTACGAGAAGCTGCGCGTGGTGATCGAAAAGAAAATGTTCTCGAACACGGAAGAACTGCTGCCGGTGATCTCGTTCAACGCCAAGGGCTCGGCGGAAGAGCAACGCAAGCACGAAGACTTCGTCAACCGGATGGTAACGAAGGGCTATACGCCGAAGCAGGTGCGCTTGCTGTGTGACTGGTATCTGCGCGTGCGCAAGTCATCATGACACGCACTGCGTGCCGCCCGCGCGGTCCGACCGCGCGGGCACCTTGCGAGGCGCAAGTTGCATGGACATAGCGTTGGGTTGGCAGCCATGCCTATGCAACGTGCGTCTCGCGCAGCGGAAATTCGTGCAGTTGCACGGGGTCCAGGTAAGCGCTAAAGCGCCAACTCGGACCGACATGCGATGCATGGGACCAGGGTAAGTGCTAAAGCGCCAATTCGATCGACATGCGAGTGCATGGGGTCCGAGTAAGCGCTAAAGCGCTAACTCGGACCGACACGGGAGACCGGGCGTGCTTCATCAAATCATCGACCGCAGGTTAGCTGGTAAGAACAAGAGCATTGCGAATCGCGAGCGCTTTTTGCGCCGCGTTAAGAACTATATTCGTCGCGCCGTCTCGGAAGCGGTGCGCGACCGCAGCATTAAAGACATCCAGAACACCCAGAGCATCACGATTCCGCGCAAGGACATCGCGGAACCGTCGTTCCGGCATGGTCCCGGCGGCAAGCGGGAAATGGTGCATCCGGGCAACTCGGACTACATCCGCGGCGACAAGATCCAGCGCCCGCAAGGGGGCGGCGGCGGAGGTGGGGGCAACCAGGCCAGCAACGAGGGCGACGGTCAGGACGACTTTGTGTTCGAACTGAGCCGCGAAGAATTCATGCAGTATTTCTTCGACGACCTCGAACTCCCGCGTCTCGTCAAAACCCATCTGATGGCCGTGCCTACGTGGAAAAGTATCCGCGCCGGCTGGGCGGCCGAAGGCACGCCGAACAATATCGACGTGGTCCGTTCGCTGAGGAGCGCGCTCGGCCGCCGCATCGCCCTTGGTGCGCCGCTCGTCAATCAGCTGCACGAGATGGAACGGCAACTGGAATTGATGAAAGCCGATCCGGACGACCGTCGCGACGAAATCAAACTGCTCGAAGAGGAAATCCACCATTTGCGCGGGCGCATCTGGCGCATTCCGTTTATCGATCCTTTCGACCTGCGCTACGTGAACCGGGTGAAGCAACCCACGCCGTCCAGCCAGGCGGTGATGTTCTGTCTGATGGATGTGTCCGGTTCCATGGACGAGCAGCGCAAGGATCTCGCCAAGCGCTTCTTCATCCTGCTGTATCTGTTCCTCAAGCGTAACTACGAAAAGATCGAAGTGGTGTTCATCCGCCACCATACGCGCGCTGAAGAAGTCGACGAAGACACGTTCTTTCATTCGACGGAAAGCGGCGGCACGGTGGTGTCGAGCGCGCTGGAGCTGATGCGGAAGGTGATGGACGAGCGTTATTCGCCGACTGAATGGAATATTTACGGCGCTCAGGCTTCCGACGGCGACAATTGGACCGACGATTCGCCCAAGTGCCGCAAGATACTTTCAGATGACATCCTGGAGAAGGTGCGCTATTTTGCGTATATCCAGGTCACGCCGGAAGAGCAGAACCTGTGGCTCGAATATGCACAGTTGGCGCTGAGCCAGCCGCACATGGCGATGAAGAAGGTCGAAACCGCGGCTGACATTTATCCGGTGTTTCGGGAATTGTTTGAAAAGCAGGTGGCGTCTTCATGACAAAACACCTGCCCAACGAAGCGCGCGGCGATCAGCCTGCGCGTGGGAAAGGCGTGCCGCAGCAGCAACAGTCGGGGCATGCCGAGGCGAAGGCGGACGATACAGGAGCCGCCGCAGCCGGAGCAGTCGACACCGCTGCAGCACGGGGACACACCGGAACGCCCACTGAGGGGCAAAGGGAAGTCCGTATGAACGTAGCCGATAGACGGCCTTTGCCGTGCCCGTCCGACTGGACCTTCGAATTGATCGAAGAGTACGACTCGCATATTGCCCTTGTTGCAGAGCAATATGAACTCGACGTGTATCCGATCCAGCTCGAACTCATCAGCGCCGAACAGATGATGGACGCTTACGCGTCCGTCGGCATGCCGGTGAACTACCGTCACTGGTCGTTCGGCAAACACTTTCTCTCCACCGAAAAAAGCTACCGTCGCGGGCAGATGGGGCTGGCGTATGAGATCGTCATCAATTCGAACCCTTGCATCGCGTACCTGATGGAAGAGAACACGATGACGATGCAGGCGCTCGTCATTGCGCACGCGGCCTATGGCCACAACTCGTTCTTCAAGGGCAACTATCTGTTCAAACTGTGGACGGATGCGCATGCGATCATCGATTACCTCGTCTACGCGAAGAATTACATTGCGGAGTGCGAGGAGCGCTTCGGGCTCGACCGGGTGGAGGAACTGCTCGACTCGTGCCACGCGTTGATGAACTACGGCGTTGACCGTTACAAACGTCCGCAGAAACTCTCGCTGGAAAAGGAGTTTGCAGCGCGCCGCGAACGTGAGGCTTATCTGCAATCGCAGGTGAACGAACTCTGGCGCACCTTGCCGACCCGGCATACGCCGTTGCCGGAGGAAATCGAGGAGCGTTATCCGCCGGAGCCCCAGGAAAATCTGCTGTATTTCGCGGAGAAGAACGCACCGCTGCTCGAGCCGTGGGAGCGGGAAGTGATCCGCATCGTGCGCAAGGTCGGGCAGTATTTCTATCCGCAGCGGCAAACCCAGGTCATGAACGAGGGCTGGGCCACGTTCTGGCACTACACCTTGCTCAACACGCTGTACGCCCAGGGCAAGCTGGAAGACGGCTTCATGATGGAGTTTCTCCATTCGCACAGCAATGTGGTCTACCAGCCGCCGGTCACGAAGCCTTACTACAGCGGCATCAACCCCTACGCGCTCGGTTTTTCGATGATGAGCGATATCCGCCGGATCTGCGAAGCGCCGACGGAGGAAGACCGCAAGTGGTTCCCCGAGCTGGCAGGCAGCCCGTGGCTACCGGCGATGCACTACGCGATGCGCAACTTCAAGGACGAAAGTTTCGTCGCGCAGTATCTGTCGCCGCATCTGATCCGCGAGATGCGTCTATTCTCGGTGCTCGATGACGACATGCGCGATGCGCTCGAGGTGTCCGCGATTCACGATGACAGCGGGTATCAGTACGTGCGTCAGGCGTTGTCGCGGCAGTACGACATGCATCACCGGGAGCCGAATATTCAGGTGTGGGCGGTGAATACGCGCGGCGACCGGAGTCTGACGCTGCGGCATTTCATGAGCGACAACCGGCATCTGTCCGGCGATAGCGATGAAGTGCTCAAGCACATGGCACGCTTGTGGCAGTTCGATGTCTACCTGGAAAGCGTCGATGAGAATGGCACCGTGCGGAAGCGGTATGAGTGTAAGTATGTGCCGCCGATTATAAGAGTTTGAGGCGGTAAGCCCGCGATGTAGAAGTCAGATTCGATCTGCCAGAAGCCCCCGTATGTCGGCGACGTACGGGGGCTTCTGCTATTGGACGTGCCGCAGACAGTGTCCATGTTTTCAGTAATTTGTGAAAAATGACTAAAAAATGCGCTCACCTTTCGCTTGTGCGCCGGTCGCTCCCTAACAAACTCCCATCTTCTCCTTGCGATTCTGTAAAATTCGCGCACGCGTGCTATGGGGGCCACTGCGGCACCTCGATGCGCGTGTTGTGAAGGCGGCGCCACGACCGCTACCTCCGTTTAAAGACAAGGAAAGACAACAGTATGACCGACCTATCCGACCAACCCGTGGCCACGGCTCACGATCCACACGACACCCGGCGCCGCATCTTCGCGATCGTTGGCGCTTCATCGGGCAATCTAGTCGAGTGGTTCGACTTTTACGTGTACTCGTTCTGCGCGCTGTATTTCGCGCCGGCCTTCTTCCCGAGCGGCAACACCACCACGCAGTTGCTCAACACCGCCGGCGTCTTCGCCGCCGGCTTCCTGATGCGCCCGATCGGCGGCTGGTTCTTCGGCCGGCTCGCCGACAAGCACGGGCGCAAGACCGCGATGATGGTGTCGGTGTTCATGATGTGCGGCGGCTCGCTCGTGATCGCGGTGCTCCCCACGTATGCGCAGATCGGCGCCTTGGCGCCGGCGCTGCTGCTGGTCGCGCGCCTGTTCCAGGGCTTGTCGGTGGGCGGTGAGTACGGCACCAGCGCCACCTATATGAGTGAAGTTGCGCTTAAGGGGCGCCGCGGTTTCTTCGCGTCGTTCCAGTACGTCACGCTGATCGGCGGCCAGCTGTGCGCGCTGCTGGTGCTGGTGATTCTGCAACAAACCCTCTCCACGGAAGAACTGAAAGCGTGGGGTTGGCGCGTGCCGTTCGTGATCGGTGCGTTGGCGGCGCTGGTCGCGCTGTATCTGCGTAAATCGCTCGAAGAAACCACCACGGCTGCAACGCGTCAACGAAAGGAAGCTGGCACGTTGCGCGGCTTGTGGTTGCACAAGGGCGCATTCGTGACGGTGCTTGGTTTTACGGCCGGCGGCTCGCTGATTTTCTACACGTTCACCACGTACATGCAGAAGTACCTGGTCAACACGGCCGGTATGCATGCGAAGACGGCGAGCAGCGTGATGACCGCGGCATTGTTCGTTTACATGGTGATGCAGCCGGTGTTCGGCGCCTTGTCGGATCGTATCGGCCGCCGTCGTTCGATGCTGTTCTTCGGCTTCTTCGCGACCATCGGCACCGTGCCGCTGCTGCACGCCTTGAAGGACGTGACGAGCCCGTATGCAGCCTTCGGCCTCGTGGTCGTGGCGCTGGCGATTGTTAGCTTCTATACGTCGATCAGCGGCCTGATCAAGGCCGAAATGTTCCCGCCGGAAGTGCGTGCGCTCGGCGTGGGTCTGTCATATGCGGTGGCCAATGCGATCTTCGGCGGCTCGGCGGAATATGTCGCGCTGTGGCTGAAGTCGGTGGGTAACGAGTCGATGTTCTACTGGTACGTCACTGCGCTGTGCGCGATCGCCGGTCTCGTGTCGCTGCGTATGCGCGATCCTTCGAAAGAAGGGTATCTGCGTCACGAGCCTTGAGCGTGGGCAATACGCTCGAACAGAGCGCATGAGAACGGCGGCCAGGGGAACCCGGCCGCCGTTTTTTTATCCGGTCGGCAAGCACGGCAAGCACGGCAAGCACGGCAAGCACGGCAAGCACGGCAAGCACGGCAAGCACGGCAAGCACGGCAAGCACGGCAAGCACGGCAAGCACGGCAAGCACGGCGCCGAGCCCATGCTCAAGCCACCACGATCTCCGTTCCCAGCACATGCAGCAGATCGCGCAGCGCCTCGGCTTGCGCCATCTTCGCATCGCTGCGCAAATGAATCTGCACGGCTCGCCCCGCAATGCCGTCGACCGGATGCGCAAGCCACAACTCCACTGCAAGCCCCAATCCTTCCGGCTGATTGACGACGACCGGCTCGATTACACGCGGCTTGAAACAGGCACTGTCGGACATGGCGAATCACCTCGGGGCTGATGACGGTTCGAGGTCCATCCTAATCAGCCGAACGCGCAAGACCAAACGACAAATACACGTTTGCTAATAAGCCGATGCTTAGCAGAAAACGCGCTTATTACAGGAGCATTTCTTGGTTCGGTACGCGCTGCGCCGCTGCTAATGTGACGCCCATGCGTAGCCGTCGGTTGCACCTTGCGGTTGCGACCGTTTTACGACGGATATCGCCGACACGCATCCGTTTCTGAAACGCCGCACACGCGTCGCATACAAACAAAGAGATCCATAAAAATGAAATCGAAAATATTCGCTGCCTGGTTAGTGACAATCACGGGACTGACGATGACGGCATCGGGGCTCGCCCACGCCGATCGTCTCGATGACATCAAGAAGGCCGGCGTATTGCGCGTCGCGACCTTCGACAGCAACCCGCCGTTCGGCTACCTCGACGCAACGAGCAATCACATTGTCGGCCTCGACGTCGACTACGCGAAGGCGCTCGCCGACAAGCTCGGCGTGAAACTCGAACTGCAACCGACCAACCCGGCCAACCGCATTCCGTTCCTCACGTCGAAGAAAGTGGACCTGGTGCTCGCCAACTTCACGATCACCGACGAGCGCGCCAAACAGGTCGATTTCAGCATTCCGTATTTCTCCTCGGGCCAGCAGTTTCTGGCGAAGAAAGGCGTGCTGAAGTCGGCGGATCAGATCAACAGCCTGCGGGTGGGCGCCGACAAGGGCACCACCAACGAGATCACGCTGCGCGAGAAATTCCCGCAAGCCACGATCGTCGCGTACGACGACACGCCGTTCGCGTTTGCGGCTTTGCGCGCGGGCAACGTGCAGGCGATCACGCAGGACGGTCCGAAGCTGGTCGGCCTGCTCGCCAACGTGCCGGACAAGCAGAACTACGAGATTCCGGCGTTCACGATTTCGAACGACTACATGGGCGTCGGAATCCCGAAGGGCGAGACGCGCCTCGTCGGCTTCGTGAACGACACGCTGAAGGGACTGGAAGCCGACGGCTCGGCCGCGAAGATCTACAACCGCTGGTTCGGTCCGCAAACGAAGACGCCGCTCGCGCGCATCTTCAAGATCGGCGACAAGACCTGATCTCCGTGTCGCAGTAGCAGCCAGGAATGAACGGGCACGTTGGCAACGTGCCCGTCGGCGTTTTCGCAAGAAGCGGGTCTAAAGAAGCAGGTTTATAGAAGCAGGTTTAAAGATGCAAGCGTGGCTCGCTCCAAAGTATCTGACGTGGCTATGGCAAGGCTTCGGCGTAACCGTCGGTCTCTCGTTGACGGTGGCGCTTGCGGCCACCTTGTTCGGCTTCGTGCTGGCGATCGCGCGTCATGCCCGGTACGGCTGGCTGCGTCGTACAACAGCCACGTACGTGCTGGTGTTTCGCAACACGCCGTTGCTGGTGCAACTGTTCTTCTGGTACTTCGGCGCGGCCACGCTGATGCCTGACACATTGATGCAATGGCTGAACACGCCGCATAGCGTGCACATCGGCGCGTACGCGTTGCGCTGGCCGACGTTCGAATTTGTCGCCGGGTGGGTCGGACTCACGTGTTATACGGCGGCTTTCATCGCCGAGGAGTTCCAGGCGGGTTTGCGCGGCGTGCCGGGTGGTCAGCATGCCGCGGCCGCGGCCCTTGGTCTCACGCCATTGCAGGCGTTCCGTTACGTCGTTTTGCCGCAAGCCGTGCGCATTTCGCTGCCGCCGCTCTTCGGCCAATACATGAACCTCGTGAAAAATTCAGCGCTGACCATGGCGATCGGTCTTGCCGAACTGTCGTATGCGTCGCGTCAGGTCGAGACGGAGACCTTTAAAACTTTCGAGGCATTCGGTGTGGCAACCGTGTTGTATATCGCCGCTGTCGCGTTGATCGAAGCCGTCTCGCATACGGTGGCGCATGCCCGCGACCGCTCATTCGCGAGGCGCTGAGCATGACATGGACGCTATTCGCCAATAACCTGCCGTATCTGCTGGTCGGCGCTTTTCCGCAAGGACCGCTCGGCGGCGCGGCGCTCACGCTGGTGCTGGCATTGTGTTCCGCGCTTGCTTCGGCGGTGCTCGGTGTCGCGGGTGGGATTGCGCTGACGATGGCGGGGCGCATCGCCCGCGTGCCGTTGCTACTCGTGATCGGGTTCTTCCGCGCGATTCCTGTGTTGATGCTGATCTTCTGGACATATTTCCTGCTGCCGATGGTCTTCCATGTCGATGTGCCCGGACTCGCGACGGTGGTCTGCGCGCTTTCGCTGATCGGCGGCGCGTATCTCGCGCACTCGGTGCACGCGGGCATTCGCGCGGTCGGCGACGGTCAGTGGCAAGCCGGGCTGTCGCTCGGCCTTACACGGATGCAAACGCTGCGCTACGTGTTGTTGCCTCAAGCGATGCGCATCATGGCGCCTTCGTTTGTGAATCAATGGGTGTCGCTGGTGAAGGACACCTCGCTCGCGTATATCGTTGGCGTCGGCGAGTTGTCGTTCGTCGCGACGCAGGTTAGCAATCGGCTGATGGTGTATCCCGCGCAGATCTTTTTGTTCGTCGGCTTCATCTATCTCGTGCTGTGCACGGCGCTTGACCGCATCGCCACTTATGCGCTGACGCGGCGCAGGCGCAACGTGCGGCCGCTCGCGCCAGCCGCCACTCAGGCGTTGTCTGGCGACTAACCGGCTAACCGACTTGCCTGAACCGCTGCGGCATGCTCACGACCGCACGTGAGAGCATGAGCAGGTGGTAATAGAGCCGCATGCTGAAACCGTAGTCGTATGCGAACAGATGCGTGAGCGCGATCTTCAAGCCGAGCAGCGGCTCGCGATTCTTTGCATAGACCGAAACGACGATCGGCGCGAGCCGGCGCAATGCCAGCTTGCGTGACGGTTCCAGTTGCGACGGCAGCTTCAGTGCTTTCACAAAGGCGTAAGCGTTAACGGTCGCCGCGACCGTAGTGCCGCGCGTGCTTTGCGAGATCGAGGCCGCCGTCTTGCGATAGACCGAGACGTATTCGTGCAGATAAAACACCTCGCGCGCGGCGAGACAGAGTTCGGTGCCGAATACGAAATCGCAACACATGCCGTACTGTTCCTTGTAGCCGATCCGTTTCACGAGTTCCGCGTTGGCCATCCAGCCGTTGTTGGGGAACATCTGGATCAAGCCGGTTCTGCCCGGCAGCGGCTGCAGGCCTTGCGCGTCCCGGGTGCGTCGAAACGCAGTGTTCAGGCGCGTGCTGGCCTCGAAGTCGACGGCGCCGGTGTGATCGGCCTCGTACTGATCGGCGAATGCCACTTCGAGTTGCGGATGAAGCTTCCATAGCGACACCAGCTTTTCGATGCCGTCGGTCGTGAGGAGGTCGTCATCGTGAATCAGCAGGATCTTGTCGCCGTGCGCCCGCTCAAAAAGGCTCGCGACATTGCGCGCCTGGCCAAGCGGCGGCTGGTTCATCGCATAGCGGATGCGCGGCTCGTTCGGATAGCGCTGTGCGATCAACTGCTGGGTGCGCTCGTCCTTTGAATCGTCTCCGATCACAATCTCCAGATTGCCGTACGTCTGCGCGAGGCACGAATCGATACACTCCGCGATCAGTTCAGGCCGGTTGCAGGTCGGCAGGCAAATGGAAACCTGGGGAGAGGAATGGGATTGAGAGGAGGGGAAGGTGAACACAGGCGTCTCCTTTCTTTGTTAAGGGGCAGCCGGTTCGCTTTGCGCACACATTGCTGCATGCAGCAAAATAGTTCATTACAAGAAAAAAATAATCGGTAATAAATCGGAAAAAATGTCCGCGTTTTGAAAGGGGTTCGAAGGGGAAAATTTGTGCGGCTTTGCCGCAAAAACGCAGCAAAGCCGCTTGTGGTTGGTACTTAATAATTCAACTGACTGACGGCTCACCCTCTCCGGGTTTCTTGCCGGGATGGTCCGCCGGCGACTGATTGCGCCCCTCGTCGTCGCGTTCCGGCAGCTTGCTTTTCTCATTGTCACTGTGGACCGTGGGCTGCGGATGTTCGATATCGGCCGGCGTGGTGGGTTTGCCTTCTTTCGTTTCGCTCATGGCGTGCTCCTGGTTTGAGAACATCTATAAAGCAGCAAGGCGTGGGCCCGAGCGTGCTGTTCTCACTCTTCGCCCAGCGCCGGCGAGCGCCAAAAACGCACAGGATGCACCCGCGCGGTGCTGAGACGTTACGCGTGAGTGCAAGACCCCGGCGCCGCGGCCGAGGTGCGACACGTCAAAGCCTTGAATCGCCGCATCATCGGGCGCTTCGCGCCAACTGGCACGACATTCGCTTAACAGGAAATCAGAGTAGAAGCGGCTAGCGAGCCGGCATGTATAGGCCGGTCATCGTGGGGCATTGCTCTTGGGGCGCATCGTGCGCCCACGTCGAAGCAATTCGGCGTTTGAACGGAACCGTCCGGTTCCGCCAACAAGGAGCGTGCGATGCAGTTGCCCCAATTTTTCACACGACTGTTGTGCGTCCTCGATTGCGTCTTCGCTTTCGCGAGTTTTGCTGTCTCGCGAGGCCGCCCTCGTGCGTCCGTACGTCACGTCCGTCGCACACCTCACGTGCATAGCATGGATCGTGTCGACGCTCCCTGTCGTTTTGCCTTTCCACTACCCCCCACGTTCACACGGAGTTCAGTCATGTGCGTTCTGCGTCTCCTTTCCCGCATTACCCGAATGGCTCTTTGCGGCCGCTCGCTTCGCTCCTCGTCTCGCTCACTAGTCGCACGCGCCGCAAGCGCTGCAAGCGCCGCAGCGCTCGCCGGTGTCACGCTCGCCGCGCCGTTGGTCCACGCCGAAGATCACGTGACGCTGCTGACCAGTTGGTATGCACAAGCTGAGCACGGCGGTTTCTATCAGGCCGTCGCGACAGGTATCTATAAGAAGTACGGCCTGGATGTCACGATCAAAATGGGCGGTCCGCAAGTCAACGGCATGCAATTGCTCGCCGGAGGCCAGGCGGATTTCCTGATGGGCTACGACTTCCAGGTCCTCTCCAGCGTCGAAGAAGGCATTCCCGTGACGACGGTCGCCGCGGCGTTCCAGTTCGACCCGCAAGGCATGATGACCCACGCCGACGTGACGAGTCTCGCGGGTCTGAAGAACAAGACGATTCTGGTCGCGGGCTCGGGCCGCACGACCTGGTGGCCGTGGCTCAAAGCGAAGTACGGCTACACCGAAGCGCAAGCACGTCCGTACACCTTCAACCTGCAACCGTTCTTCGCCGATCCGAATGTGGCGATGCAGGCGTATCCGTCGTCGGAAACGTTTCAGGCCGAACAGGCGCACGCGAACGCGCACTTCTTCCTGTTCGCCGACGACGGCTATCCGCCGTACAACTCGACGATCGTGACGATGCGCGACACGCTGAAGAACAAGCCGGACATGGTGGCGCGTTTCGTGAAGGCATCGATGGAAGGCTGGAAAAGCTATCTGAACGATCCGGCGCCGGCAAACGTGCTGATCAAGAAAGACAACCCGCAGATGAGCGACGCGCAACTCGCGTACGGCGTCGCGCAACTGAAGAAGCTCAAGCTCGTGACGGGCGGCGATGCAGCTACGCAAGGCATCGGCACGATGACCGACGCGCGCTGGAAGAAGACCTTCGATTACATGGTCGAAGCGAAACTGCTCAAGCCCTCGACCGACTATCGCGCGGCCTACACGCTGCAATACATCCAGAACACGAAGGTCATGCCCTAAGGGTTCCTTAACGCATGCGCCGCATATACGCCTGAACGCTTAAAGAAGGAGTTTCACCATGCTGGTCACCCGTCAAAAAGTCTTGCGCCGCTTCTGGTACGCAATCATGCCGATGACGCAACTCGATGCCGGTCCGCAGCCGTTCACCTTGCTCGGTGAGCCGATCGTGTTATGGAAGGGCGCAGGCGGCAAGCCGCACGCGCTGCGCGATCGGTGCTGCCATCGCACAGCGAAACTGTCGAAGGGTTTCGTCGACAGCGACGGCAATATCGCCTGCGGTTATCACGGCTGGACCTACGACTGCACGGGTCAATGCGTGAAGATTCCGCAGAACAATGGCAGTGCGATCCCGTCGCGCGCGATCGTGCCGTCGTATCACTGCGAAGAACGCTACGGCTACGCGTGGGTCGCCCTGGAAGATCCGCTACAGCCGATTCCCGAGTTTCCAGAAGAAGGCGCGCCCGGCTACCGCCGCATCCTGCAGTTCTACGAGCGCTGGGAAACGAGCCCGCTGCGCATGATGGAAAATTCGTTCGATAACTCGCACTTCAGTTTCGTGCACAAAGGCAACTTCGGTCTGTTCGACAACCCGAAGCCGTCGAAGTACGAATTCCGGCCAAACGAGTGGGGCTTTGAGGCCGAGACGCATGTACCTGTGCGCAATCCGCCGGCGAGCTATCGCATCACGGGCACGACCGAGGAAGTTACCGAGCGCCATCTGATCAACCGCTGGTACATGCCGTTCGCGCGCCGCTTCGGCTGCGTGTATCCGGCGAGCGGCATCCATCACATCATCTATAACTGCGCGACGCCGATCGACGACCGCACGCTGATGCTGTCGCAATGGCTCTATCGAAACGATACCGAAGACGCGTGCTCGACGCAGGAACTGATCGACTGGGACCGTCCGATCACCGACGAAGACCGCGACATTCTCGAAGCCACCGACTACGACGCGTGCATCGACGTACGCCGTCAGCAGGAATGTCACATGGAGTCGGACCAGCCCGGTTTGCTGATGCGCCGCATGTTGCTGAAGCTGCTGGACGATAACGGCGAGTCCGAAGTATTTCGCGAAGTGTTCCCCATCAACGTGGAGCAATGATCATGGCGTCGACAGAACCCTATTCCCCGAAGCCGCCTGCGCCGTTGCTGTCGGTGCAGCGCGTCGACAAGCGCTATCCGAACGGTACGGTCGCGCTCGAAGATGTGCGGCTGTCGATCGAACCCGGCGAGTTCATCTCCTTGCTCGGGCCGTCCGGTTGCGGCAAGAGCACCTTGCTGAAAATGTTTGCCGGCATCGAAACGCCGACGCACGGGCATATGCGCTG
Organism: Paraburkholderia polaris; assembly: GCF_012927345.1. Lineage (GTDB taxonomy): Bacteria > Pseudomonadota > Gammaproteobacteria > Burkholderiales > Burkholderiaceae > Paraburkholderia > Paraburkholderia polaris. The sequence continues at coordinate 244,714 of NZ_JABBGJ010000004.1, read as the reverse complement.
GTGGGGACAACCGTTCGACACGGTCGGCTCGACAGGGCGGCGCATGTCGATGGTATTTCAGGAAGCGACCTTGATGCCATGGGCGAGCGTCGCCGATAACGTGCGCCTGCCGCTCGATCTCGCGCACGTGCCGCGCCGTGAAGCCGATGTGCGTGTGGCCGAGGCACTCGATGGCGTGGGGCTCGCGAAGTTCGGCAAGGTGCTGCCGCGCGAGTTGTCGGGCGGCATGCAGATGCGCGCGTCGCTGGCGCGAGCGCTCGTCACCGAGCCGGATCTGCTGCTGCTCGACGAACCCTTCGGCGCGCTCGACGAATTCACCCGCAACCGCCTTGACAGCGATTTGCGCGCGCTGTGGCAACGGCGCGGCATGACGGTGGTGTTCGTCACGCACAGCATTTACGAAGCCGTGTATCTATCGAGCCGCGTGGTGGTGATGCAGGCGCGGCCGGGCCGCATCATCGCGGAAGTGCCGATTGACGGTCCGCCCGAACGCGACGACGCATTCCGCGTCAGCGAGCCGTTCATGCAGCACTGCAAGGCGCTCTCCGAGCTGATTACCGATGCGCATCGCGCGTCGTTCGCGAACGAAGAAACAGGAGTGCAATCATGACGGGCGAAGTGCTTGCGGGTCATCCGGCCAACCCCAACGCCACGCGGAGCCCGGCGGCTGCGAAGCCCGCGCGTCGACCGTGGTTGCAACGTCCAGGTGTGACGAAGGCGATCGCGCCTTGGGTTGTCGGGATCGTGGTGCTGGCGTTGTGGCAGGGCTGGTGCGTGCTGATGAAGGTGCCGGCCTATCTGGTGCCGTCGCCGTCGGCGATCGTGACCGAGTTGGTGCAGGACGCGCCCTTGCTGTTCAGCAGCTTGCTGGCGACGTTGAAAATTACGCTGCTGGCGTTTGCGCTTGCCACCGTGCTGGGCGTCGTCATCGCCTTGCTGTTCGTGCAGAGTCCACTGATCGAAGCAAGCCTGTTTCCCTATGCGATTCTGTTGCAGGTAACGCCGGTCGTGGCGATTGCACCGTTGATCATCATCTGGGTCAAGGACATGAATGTGGCGCTGGTGCTGTGCGCAACGTTGGTGGCCCTGTTCCCGATCATCTCGAACACGGCGCTCGGCTTGCGCAGTGTGAATCCGGGATTGATCAACCTCTTCAAGATCAATCGCGCGACCCGTTGGCAGACTTTGGTGCGCCTGCGCATTCCGAGCGCGTTGCCGTATTTCTTCGGCGGCCTGCGGATTTCGAGCGGGTTGTCGTTGATCGGCGCGGTGGTCGCCGAGTTCGTTGCAGGAACGGGCGGCAGTGGCGCGGGGCTTGCCTATCAGATTCTGCAAGCGGGTTTTCAGCTGAATATTCCCCGGCTCTTTGCGGCGCTGCTGCTGATCACCGTGACGGGGGTCGTGCTGTTCGCCATCACGGCATGGGTGTCGCGCATCGGTTTGCGTGGCTGGCACGATAGCCAACTTTGATATCTCACGCTCAGGCTTATGACGACATACGACACCAAACCTTCCACGCTGATCCGCAACGCGGCCGCGATCATGACAGGCGGACGTGGTACGGCAGATGATCCATCGCGTGTGCCTGGTCCCGACATTCGCATCGTCGGCGATACGATCGACGCGATCGGCGCGCTCACTCCGCGGCCCGGCGAGACGATAGTGGACGCCACCGATTGCGTGATTTACCCGGCGTGGGTCAACACGCATCACCATCTGTTCCAGTCGCTGCTCAAGGGTGACACGGCCGGACTTGATGCCACGCTCACGCCGTGGCTTGCCGCTACGCCGTATCGCTTTCGCGCGCTATTCGACGAGCGGCGCTTCCGGCTCGCGGCGCGCATCGGCCTGATCGAACTTGCGCGTTCGGGCTGTGCGACGGTGGCCGATCACAACTACATGTACTACCCTGGCATGCCGTTCGACAGTTCGGCGATTCTGTTCGAAGAAGCGGAGAAGCTCGGTCTGCGTTTCGTGTTGCTGCGCGGCGGCGCGACGCAAACCCGGCAACTCGAGGCCGAATTGCCGACGGCGCTACGACCGGAGACGCTGGACGCCTACATCGCCGATATCGAACGGCTTGCGGCTCAATACCATGACGCCTCACCGCGCGCGATGCAACGGGTTGTGATGGCGCCGACCACGGTGTTGTATTCGATTTCTCCTGCGCAGATGCGTGAGACGGCGGCGGTTGCGCGCCGGTTGGGTTTGCGTTTGCACAGCCACTTGTCGGAGACGGTCGGCTATCAAGACAGTGCGCATTCGATGTACCGGCAGTCGCCGGTCGCGTTCTGCGGTGAGCACGACTGGCTCGGCAGCGATGTGTGGTACGCGCATCTCGTCAAGGTCGACGCCGACGAGATTGCGCTGCTTGCGCAGACGGGCACGGGTGTCGCGCATTGTCCGCAGAGCAATGGGCGGCTGGGCAGCGGCATTTGTCCGGTACGGGAGATGGCGGACGCGGGCGTGCCGGTGTCGATCGGCGTCGACGGTGCGGCTTCGAACGAAGCGGCCGATATGATTTCCGAAGTGCACATGACGTGGCTTGCGCAGCGCGCGCGGCGCGGCATGCTGGCGCAGCCGACGTATCGGGGTGGAAGCTTCGAAGGCGGCGCGGATGCGGCGAGTGTGGCCGATGTGATTCATTGGGGGACGGCGGGTGGCGCCCAGATTATGGGCCTGGATGAGGTCGGGAAGATTGCGGTTGGGTATGCCGCGGATATCGCGGTTTATCGGCTCGATGATCCACGGTATTTCGGGTTGCACGATCCGGCGATTGGGCCGGTCGCCTCCGGTGGGAGGCCTTCGCTGGCGGCGCTTTTTTCTGCTGGGAGGCCGGTTGTTGTTAATGATCAGATCGAGGGCGTTGATCTCAAAGAGCTGGGCCGTGAGGCGAGGGATGTTGTTCGGGAGTTGCTGGATGAAGTGAGCGGCTAGCTTCTACGCGAGATGACATTGACGATGATTCCGTACGACAGCGCACGGTATATCGTGGCGTGGCGGTGCGTCGCAGGGCGAGCGCGAACGGTGGTAATCGTTATACTTGAACCGACCGGCGCGTAACGTTTCATTGCGTACTGCTTTCATCCGTGCTGGTCAGGCAATGCATTTCGTGCCGAACAATCGACGTATTTCTTATGCGAGAGTGCGTTGAATACAGTTCGGTATCCATATTGATTAATCATGGTAAGCGCTTCTTTCAGGCCGTTTTTGACACCATGTCGTCTTGGAGAATAGTATGGATTTGGCTCAACTTGTTGAAGATAAGATCAACGAGAGTGCTGCGAGGATAGTCAAGGGAGGAAGCGGGACTGACGACGTAGCCTTCGGGAAGCTGACGTTTTATCTTGCCCTGAGGCGAGTTCAGCAGAAGAAGGCGACTGCGGAGGACGTTGGTTTGCTGGACGCCATTAACGATACTTTGCAGGCGCTCGCGATCCTTGAACAAGGGAAGACTTTTTACAGGGCTTAGAGAAGCGGAGTTGTTGGGCGTAGGACACTTACAAACTACACCTTGACCACGCCTCACATTCGGCGCACCGTGAAGAAGGAAAACACCACGGGAGCGTGACATGTCCCTCAACTTCCCGAACCCAAGCCGCAGCTACGACGCCTTCCGTCATTGCGTCAATTTCTGGGGCTATGACAACGCGCGCGAAATCGCCTTCACTGTCAACAATTCGGTCATTTCGAACCTGAGCCCAAGCGCAGGTTCCGACGAACCGGCGGTGCTGGCGGCCTTCGACCGTCATCGCGAGCAAATCCTCACACTTGCTCGCGGTCTGTATGTCGGCGGCCCGCAAAACCGCTACACGATTTCTTGATACAGCGCGGCGCGGCACGTCCAACCGGACCTGCCGTGCGCCGCCTTGTTCCACAGCCGAAGCAGCGCGGCGCCCACCGGCGCCACGCGTTGTTTTGTCGCGGGAGTTCCAGCATGGATGATGACCAGGTCAATCTAGAAGAAATCGCCGACAGCAAACGGCGGCGTGAAGCAGCACGCCTCGCGGAAAGCGATAAGGCGGTCGCACCGCCGGCAAACGAGCTGCAGCAGGGCCAAGGCAATGAAGCCGCACCGAAGCAATGGGTCAAGCACGTCACGAAGTGGCTGGGCGCGAAGAGCACGCTGATGCAAACGCGCCGCGTCCTGGCGCTCAAAAAGAAACCCGCCACGCTTTAGGCATTCGGAACGAAAATAACCGGCGTAAAGCCGGTTTTTCTATTTATGCCGTGCCCATTAAAGCTTTCAGTGGCGGCAGAGCGGGTGCTTTACACGACTGCGTGCATCCGGCGCGCGGTTCATAATCACTTTTGCAGCGGGACCGGGGCTTGCGCCGTTTCCGCCGATCAATGCGTAGCCGCGCCGCTGGCGCGTTCGGAACCCAGCAAGGAGCCACCGATGCCCAAGGGTGACCCAAAAGCGAATCAGCTGTTAGCGGTGTTGCCCACGGCGGAATGGGCACGCATCGAGCCGTATCTGGTCGAAGTCGATTTGCCGCTAGGCCAGGTCATCTACGAATCCGGCGGTCAGCTCGAACACGTTTATTTCCCCACCACGTCGATTATTTCATTGCTCTATGTGATGGAAGACGGCGCGTCGGCGGAAATCGCTATCGTGGGACACGAGGGCATCGTCGGTGTGTCGTTGTTCATGGGAGGCGAGACCACGCCGAGCCGCGCGATCGTGCAAAGCGCGGGCCGCGCGTGGCGCCTGAATGCTCGCATGCTGAAAGACGAATTCAATCGCGCGGGTCCGATGCAACGCCTTTTGTTGCGCTATACGCAGGCACTCATCACTCAGATGGCGCAGACGGCGGTATGCAATCGCCATCATTCGATCGATCAACAATTGTGTCGCTGGCTACTGCTCAGCGTCGACCGCCTGCCGTCGAACGAGTTGCGCATGACCCAGGAATTGATCGCCAATATGCTCGGCGTGCGCCGGTCCGGCGTCACCGCAGCGGCGCTGAAACTGCAAAACGCCGGTTTGATTCGCTATAGCCATGGCCATATCACCGTGCTGGACCGGCCCGGTCTGGAAGGTCATGTGTGTGAATGCTACGCGGTGGTCAAACGCGAGTTCGACCGGCTATTGCCGGCGTTGCAGGCTATCTAGCGAACGCTCCCTGGCGAAGCGAGGTAACGCGCTACCGATCCGGTTCGCCGCGAGCGCGCTTACCGTGCCGTTGCTGTGGTTGCAGCGTCCGGTGACGCCTTGCGTTCGATCTTTTCGAATACGTCCATCAACCTGCCGATACGTTGGACGCTGCCAGCCGGCAATCGTCCTTCAATGGGGGACAACGAGAGAATCCGCCGTCGCCAATAGGGCCAGCCCAGCGGCGGGGCAGACACGAGAAAGGGAATAATCTGTTCGAGATGAGCGAGATCGCTCTCGAATGGGTAATTCGACATAGGTTATCCGTATGGCTGTGAGTGCCTTTACACAGCCTGCGCGCAGCGCGGGACGATGTCTGCCCGTTACCGTACAGTATGCGAAGTCGCGCTTTCCATGCCGATAAACGCTTGGCTGCCGCTCGATGATTTTCGGCAGAGGATTGCCCAGGTCGAGCCGCGACTCAAGCGGCCGGCTCGCGTGTCGAGCCCCCCGTCAGCGAAACAATGAAGTCGAAGAATGCCCGCACCTTGGCTGGCGGATGGTGCCGCGAAGGATAGAGCGCATACAGCGGATAAACCTCGTCGGCCCAGTCGGGAAACAGTTCAACCAGTTTGCCATTGGCGAGCAACGACTCCGCGCCGAGCGCGAGAATCTGCGCAACGCCCTGGCCCGCGGTGCACACACTATGCAAGGTGCCGACGTCGTTCACGGTCAAGCGGCCTCGTGGCGTAGTCACGATCTTCTTGCGTCCGCGGTGAAACTCCCAGCTGAACGGGTAACCCGTCAGCGGGTCACGGAACTTGATGCATACATGCTTATCACTTTCGAGTTCGGCGGGGCTCGCGGGATGGCCATGTTTCTTCAGATATGACGGCGCGGCGACGGTCAGAATCCGCGTGTCCAGCAGCTTGCGTGCAATCAGCGTCGAAACCGGCGGGTCGCCGAAACGGATCGCCAGGTCGAAACCGTCGGCGACCATATCGCCTAGCTGGTCGCGCGTGATCAACTCGAGTTGCAGATCGGGATGCTTATCGATGAAGCCGCCGAGCCTCGGCCCCAGCACGAGACGCGAAAAGAACGGGTCCATGTTCACGCGCAAACGTCCGCGAACCGCCGTGGCGCCCTGAGCCGCGGAGGCGGCCGCTTCCTCGAGTCCACCGAGCAGCGGCACGATCTGTTCGTAAAAGCGCCGGCCTTCGTCAGTCAGCGTGACCGAGCGGGTGGTGCGGTCGAATAGCCGGATGCCGAGGCGTGCTTCAAGCCGTGCAACCGAACGGCTGACCCCGGATTGCGACATGTCGAGTGCTTCGCCCGCCGCCGCAAAACTGCCGCAGTCGACGATCGCCGTCAGCACGCCCATGCCGTTCAGCATGCGCTCGTCAAATGGCATGTGATATTCCCTTGTTATGCTTTAATGCGTGACATGCTAACGCGAAACACCGTTTGAAATCATGCATCAGTGTCGGGAAACGCCACCTGTCCGAACGAATCGATGACGCAGCATCATGAGTGGAATGACAGCCGCGCTATCGCGTCAGGCGCCCGGTTGGGGCCAATCTGGGTGAGTTCGCCTGATGCACAATGGAATGCGGTTCTCGTCATGCGTCAGGCATATTTGCGCTGATCAACCGGAGAACGGCATCATGTCGCACGTTTTTATTTGATTGAAGTGTGCGAGGGATTCTCCGGCATCTGTTTGCCGGGTTGAGGGACGCGGCGGCTTTGCGCTGAATTTCTGCGATCAAGCCCAACTCAGCGCAACCACGACCAGGACCAGGACCAGGCGCGTCTGCGAATCCACCACGCGGGCCTTCAGCGTCCCGCGCCCTGAGACGCCTGGCCCCGCACCTCGCGGGTGACAGGCGCTTCGTCCAGATGACGAAACACCCAAGCCGACACCAGCGTGATGACGCCCACGCAGACGAAGCTTAGGCGAAACCCGAGCGCCGCCGATCCCCATTGCGCCGAGAACAGATTCACCAGCCCGCCGCCGATCGAGACGCCCAGCCCGATCGCCAGCATCTGCACCATCGAAAAGAGGCTGTTGCCGCTGCCGGCATCTTCGCGCGAGAGGCCTTTGAGCGTGACGCTGTTCATCGCCGCGAACTGCATGGAGTTGGCCGCGCCGAACACGGCCAGAATGACGATCCCGACGATGAGCGGTGTATCACGCGTAATCAATGCAAACGCAACGATCGCCGACCCCACGATCACCGTGTTGACGAGCAGGAACGTGTCATAGCCATAGCGGCGCACGAGCGGTGCAATCCAGCGTTTGGCGACGGTGCCGGCAAGCGCGGCGGGCAGCATCATCAGACCGGAACGCAGCGGTGAGTAACCCAGTTGCAGTTGCAGCAGCAACGGCACGAGGAACGGCACGGCGCTCGAGCCGATACGGCATATCAGGTTGCCGATCAGACCGACGCTGAAATTCGGTTCGCTGAAGAGCGAGAGTTTGAAGAGCGGGTTGTTGCGGCGCTTTGCGTGTGGAATGTAGGCGAGCGCGCTGACCAGAGCGAGCGCGAAGAGCCCCGCTGACCATGCCGCACGGTGCGTGTGGACCGGCGCGTCGACGGCCAGCGAAAACGCGATCATGCACAGCGACAGCAGCCCACAACCGACGAAGTCGAACGGCGGCGCCTGGGTTTCGCCATGCGCCGGCAAATACCGCTGCACCGCGTAGAGGCCCAGCGCGCCGATCGGCACATTGATCAGAAAGATCCAGTGCCACGTGATGGCCTGAACGAACCAGCCGCCGAGCGTTGGGCCGGCGATCGGCCCTAATTGACCGGCAATCGAAATGAACGCGAGCGCCGACACGTATTGCTCGCTCGAGACGCTGCGCAGGACGGCGAGCCGTCCGATCGGCAGCAGCATCGAGCCGCCCAGCCCTTGCAGGACCCTCGCCATCACCAGTTGGCCGAGCGTATGCGCGCTCGCACAGCAGATCGACCCGAGCACGAAGACGAGAATCGCCACGAAATAGACGCGCCGCGTGCCGAAGCGGTCGGCGAGCCAGCCCGACGCGGGGGTGAGCATCGCCATTGTCAGCGTGTAAGCGACCACAATCGGCTGCATCGCGAGGGGCGCGACGTGCAGGCTGTGCGCGATCGACGGCAACGCGGTGTTGACGATCGTGGTGTCGAGCGACTGCATGAAAAAGCCGGCGGCGACGATCCAGAGTAGCGCGGTCTGGGCGGAATCCTTGTTCATGTTCAATTGAGCTGCTGCTGCGGGGGCGGCGGGGCGGACGGACCGGCGGGCCGTGCCTGGAGCAATCGTTGGGGGGATTCCGTCATGATATTGACATCGGCGTCAATCGGGAACCCCACTAGGGGCGTTGACTGTTATCGACTTTGCCGATAACCAGGACCACAATGGCGCATGCTCAATCCCATCTGGCTCAAGACCTTCACAACCGTCGCAGCCTGCCACAGCTTCACCGAGGCGGGGCGGCAACTCGATCTCACGCAGTCGAGCGTCAGCGAACATATCCGCCGGCTCGAACAGAGCGTCGGGCGGCGCCTGTTCGTGCGCGACACCCATTCGCTCGCGGTGACCCCGGACGGCGAGGCCATGCTCGCCCACGCCAGCGTGATCCTGAAAGCGCTCGCACGGGCCGAGTCGCAGTTCCGTGCGCCGCGCCTGAAAGGGCGCGTGCGGCTCGGTTCATCGGACGACGTCGCGCTCGGACCGCTGCCCACGGTGCTGGCGGCGTTTCGCGACGCCCATCCCGATGTCGAACTGGAAATCACGATCGGCATGACCGGCAAGTTGTATGAGTTGCTGGACGCCGGCTCGATCGATCTGCTGGTCGGTAAGCGGCGTCTGGGCGATCGCCGCGGTGTGCCGCTTTTCACGGGCCGGCTGGAGTGGCTGGCACGCACCGGCACGCTGGTCGACCTCAGCCAGCCGTTGCCGCTGATTCTGGTCGCCGAGCCGAGCGTGACGCGGGCCGTGGTGCTCGATGCGCTCGCCGAAGCCGGTTTCAGCTGGCAGGTGGTCTGCACGAGCAGCAGTCACGCGGGCTGTATTGCAGCCGCGCGCGGTGGGCTCGGCATCACGGTTCGTCCGCAGTATCTGGCCGCGCGCGGCCTCGCGTCGCCGCTCAACGCGGCCAATCTGCCGACCCTGCCTTCGGTGGAATTTATCGCGCTGGCCGCCAAACGGCTGAGCCGTCCGGCGGGCACGTTGCTGCAATTGCTGCACGACAGCGATTTACGCGGTTCGTGGATTGGTGAATGACGCCGCGCGGCCGGCGCCTGAGTGGGTGGCGTGACCCGAGGCGCTGTTCCGCTTAAGCGGGCAAGGCCGCTGCCAACGCATCGAACTCCGCGCCCCACGCCGCGCGCCATGCGTGGCGCGTCGCTTCGTCGATCCAGGCGCCGTCGATGCCGTTCAGCATGAATTGCCGCAACTCGGCGATGCTGAAGCCGAAGTGGCTATGCATCAATTGCCAGGCTTCGCTTGGCGTCACTTTGTGCAGCGTGGGGTCGTCGGTATTCGGGTGAATTTTCAGGCCCAGGCCCGGCATGCGCCGCATCGGATGCTGTTCGGCCCAGACTTCGGGGGCGAGCGTGCGCAAATAGTAGGAGTTGGTCGGCACCACGGTGAACACGATGCCGCGCTCCGCGTATTGAGCAGCCAACTGCGGGTTGTCGACGATCGTATAGCCGTGATCGATCCGGTCGCATTGCAGCAGGTCGACGGCCGTCTCGACATTGCGCCACGGCATGCCGAATTCGCCCGCATGCGCGGTGGTTTTGAAGCCGGCGTTACGCGCATTGCGATACGCCTTCCAGAACAACTCAGGCGGCCGGTCATTCTCGCGGTAGTCGATGCCGAGGCCCGCCACTTCCTCCGCGCGATGCGCGCACATCCAGTCGACCAGCGCGACCGCTTCGTCGGGATCGGCTTCGCGGTCGATGCTCGGGATCAGTCGCGCGCTGATGCCGAAGTCGCGCGCGGCGTCGCGAATCGCGGTGACGATGGCTGCTTGCGCATCGGCATAGGGAATCTTCGAGACGCGTACCGTGCCGGTAGGATTCCAGAAGAATTCGCTATGACGCACCTGGTGCGCGGCGGCATCGGCGAGATATTCGTAGGTGATGCGACGCAGGTCGTCTGCGTGCGTGAGCAGATGCTCATCGAGCGCGCGCAGCACACGCAGCACGCCGACGGGTTTTTCGCCGCGCGTATAGAAGCCGTCGATCTCCTGGCGGTCGATCGGCGCATTGCTTTTTTCGGCGAGCGCGATAAAGGTCTCGTGACGCACCGCGCCCAGCAGGTGGCAATGCAACTCGACCTTCGGCAGGGCGGTGAAGAAGGCGCGATGGGCGTCGGTCAACGTAATGCCGAGGCGCGATGCGGGCACATTGCCCAATGTCTCTTTCATGTCGGTATGTTTTTCGGTAGTGCGTAAAACTCGACCCAAACTCAGTTTAGTGCGAATGCAGGATGAAAACGTGCAGCTACGCTAGATAGCTGAAGCGAAGAACTCAATGCGGCTTGACGACGGTATAGAAGTAATAGCCGAGCGGTACGGCCAGTACATAGAGGCCCCACGGTACTTCACGGAAACGTCCGGCGAGCAGTTTGACGAGGACATAGCACAGCAGGCCGCCCGCGATACCGGTGCCGAAACTGTTCGACATCAGCGTGAGCAGCACCATCGAAAGAACGGGCAGCGAGTCGCTGAAGTCGTCGAAATGCGTATGGCGAATCGTGCTGAACATCGACAGCCCGATCAGGATCAGCGCCGGGGCAGTTGCTTCTTTCGGAATGGCCAAAGCGACCGGTACGAACAACAGCATCAGTGCGAACATCGCGGCCGCGGCGAGTGAGGAGAGGCCGGTACGGCCACCCGCTTCAACGCCTGCCGCGGATTCCACCAGCGCGGTGAGCGCCGGAATGCCGAACACCGGACCGAGCGTCGCGGCAATCGAATCGACGAGAAACGGGCGGTTGATGTTCGGCAGATTGGCGTTCTCGTCGAGCAGATCCGCTTTCGCGCCGACCGCGAGTGTGGTGCCAAGCGTCGAGAAAAACTCCGCCGCGAAGAATACGAACAGATACGGAATCGCGGCCACACTCAATGCGCTCGCAATGTCGAGCTTGAATGCGATCGGCGCGATGCTATGCGGCCACGACAGAAACGACGCTGGCATATGCGTGACGCCAAGCGGCACACCGGCGCCGGCCGCAATCAGGATCGCCCACAGAATCGCGCCGGGCACGCGGCGGCCTTGCAGCACGACAGCCGCGCCGAGGCCGATCAATGCCACCAGTGTGCCGGGCCGCGAGAAATCGCCGAGCGCAAGCGCATTGGTCTTCGCGTTGGCGATCACCATCCCGGCGTTACGGAAGCCGAGCACCGCGATGAACAAACCAATCGATGCCCCGAGACCGAGCTTGATCTGCGCCGGAATCAAGCGCACCACGAGGCTGCGCGCGCCCACCAGGGTCAGGATCAGAAACAGCACACCGGACACGAACGCAATGCCCAGGCCCGTTTGCCACGCGACGTGCTCGCCCGCGAGCGTAATGCCGAGAATCACCGAGCCGCCGATGCCGGGGCCCACCAGAAACGGCAGATTCGCATATAGCGCCATCAGCACCGTGCTCAGCACGAACACGAGAATCGTCGCGGTGGTGGCGGCGCCACGATCCATGCCGCCCGCCGACAGCAGCGACGGAATCACGACCAGCAAATAGGCGGCCGCGAGAAACGACGTGATGCCGGCGATCGTTTCGATACGCACGCTGGTCTTGCGCTCGGCGAGCGTGAAACGCCGTTCGAGCCAGCCGCCGCGCGTGACGTGTGCGGGGTTGTTTGTCTTCGGCATTGAAGATTCGTTATTAATCAATTGATTCATCCTGTAACCACGCCATTTATACTGCTGCGCATTGCGTCGATGCATTGCTCTCCATGACCGACCGTTCGTCCCTGCTGCCCGCGCTCACGCTGCGCCAAATCCAGTACTTCGTTACGCTCGCGCATGCGCGCAGCTTCACGCAGGCCGCGCAGTCGCTCGCCTTGACGCAGCCTGCGCTGACGGCGGCGATCCGGCAGATCGAGTTCCTGCTCGGCGGCCCGCTGTTCGCGCGCTCCGCGCATCGGCTGACGCTCACGCACGCGGGCGCCAGCGTCCTGCCGCTCGCTGAGCGCCTGCTCAATCAGGCGCGCGGCACCTTCGACGATATGGCGAGCACCTTCGCCGAGCGCGTGCAGACGGTGCGCATCGGGCTGATTCCGTCGGCGGCGGCGCGCCTGTTGCCCGCGCTTATCTCGTTGCGCGCACAACAACCGTCGCTGCGCTTCACGCTGAACGATATGCCGAATACCGCCTTGATCGACGCCGTGCGCCAGGGCGCGGCCGATTTCGGCGTCGGTGTGCACGAGCCCGATGCGGCCGCGGCGGACAACGATGGCGAAGCCGCGTTGCGCTACCAGGATCTGTTCGAGGATCAGATCGTGGTGGTGGTGCGGCGCGACGATCCGCTTGCGCAGAAGAAGAGTCTTGCGTGGGCAAAGCTGGTGGGCCGCGACCTGGCGGTGTTCGTGCGCGGCAGCGTCAGCGATGCGCTGCAGCGCACCGGTGGGGCCGAAGGTCTGCAACTGACGGTCGCGTACCGCGTCGAGTACACGGAGCCGTTGTACGAACTCGTGCGCCACCGTCTGGCGATTGCGGTGCTGCCCAGTCTCTACACCATGCATCTGCACGATACGGAGCTGGTCGCGTTGCGCCTCGACAAGCCGCGCGTCACCCGTTCGATCGCACTGATTTCGCTCGCCGGCGACGATCGCGGCCCGCACGTGCGTGCTTGCCGCGAGTGGATCGCCGCACATATCTGACGCAAAGCGCTCAGAATGCGTGACCGTTGTCGAGCCTTTCACGAGTTCACTCACGGGGTGGCCTGGTCACGGCAGCGTGGCAAGCCGGGCGCGCAAGGCGGCATAAAAACCGTCCGCGTCGACTTCGGTGATCCAGGTCGCGTTCGGCTTACGGCCGCTGTGTCCGCTCCAGTCCACCACGGTTTCACCGAGCGTCCATTCGCCGACTGTCTCGATCATCACGTTGACCTCGCGTCCTTTGAATAGAGACGGCTCGATCAGGTAGCCGGTCGCGCAGGGGTCGTACATCGGCGCTTCTTCAACGCCCCGGCGTCCCTTCTGATACGCGACTTCCGCAGCCATGATGTCGGCGGCCATCGTGCCGCAGCGATTGCCGAGTGCGCGAATCGGCGCGATCCGCGCCGGCGTGATCGGCGCTTTTACGGCGACGTCGCGCGGCAGCACGACGATCGGCACGCCGCTGGCAAAGACGACTTGCGCGGCTTGCGGGTCGACGTAGATATTGAACTCGGCCGCGGGCGTGATGTTGCCGCGTTCGAAGAAGGCGCCACCCATCAGCACGATTTCGCGGATGCCGTTGCGGATCTCCGGCGCTTCGGTGAACGCGGTGGCGAGGTTGGTCAACGGCCCGAGCGCGCACAGCGTCACGCTATGCGGCGCCGCGGCGCGCAGGGTGTCGATCAGAAAGGCAACCGCGTGCTGCGGCGCGAGAGGCGCGAGCGGTTCATGCAGCGGCACGCCTTCGAGGCCGGTCTTACCGTGCACGTTGGCGGCTGTGATCAGTTCGCGCGTGAGCGGGCGCGGACAGCCCGCATATACCGGCAGCGATTGCGACCGCTCGGCCCAGTCACGCACGATGCGCGCGTTGCGCTCGGTGAGATTGAGCGGCACGTTGCCCGCGACCGTCGTGATTGCGCGCACATCGAGCCGGTCGCTCGCACCGAGGGCGAACAGGATCGCAATCGCGTCATCCTGACCGGGATCGCAATCGATGATCACGCTGCGGCGCGCGCCGCTTTGCAAAGCGGCGTAGCTCGAAGAGGAGGTGCCACTTGCCGCGTCAGCGATGCCGGCCGAACCCGCGGCGGCGCCGGCAAACATCGGCCACGCTGATGCACTCGCAGCCAGGCCCATGGCCGTGCGCAAAAACGCGCGCCGCTCTTGCGTTGGATCGAAAGCTTTCATCATGGTCAGAACACGTGGCGCATGCCGACCGTCGTGATCATCTGACGGATGCCGGTGGATTGAGCGTAGGCAAAAATCTGCGCGTGTTGCGCGTCGCCGGCGGCTTGCTGCGCGATCACGGTCAACGCGACGTCGGTGCGTTTCGACAGGTAATAGTCGGCTTGCAGATTGACCTGATGCCATTTGGGGCTCGTGTTGATCACATCGTATTTGCCATCAGTAAAGGCATACGCTGCGCCGAGAATGAACGCGGGGCCCACGTGGTAGTTCAGGTTCAGGTTGTAGTTCTGCAAATGCAGGTGCGAACCGTCGAGATAATCGTAGCGGACATCGGTGAAAAGCGCTGCAAATTGCGCGGGACCGACCGTGTAGAAGCCGCCCGTGCCGAAGATGCGCTGCTTGCTCGCATACGCGGCCGGATGCAGCGCGCTCTTCGCGAAGATCAGCAGCGACGACGCATAGTCGTTCGAAATGGCGCCGTCCGGATTGGTCGCGCTAAACGGGTTGTTGTACTGCGCGTAGACCACGCTCCACTTCAGCGGGCCGTTCTCGTAACCGGCGCCGAAGCTGTACGCATTGTTGTTGGCGAAACCGGTGGCATTGCTGAAACCATATTCGGCCGTGGCCTTCAGGCCGCGATAGTCGGGCGTCACGTACTTCACTGCGTTTTGCACGCGGATGTCGTTATAGCCGTTGTCGTTGTCGCCGATGTTCACGCCGTTGCTCGCGATGATCACCGGGCCGACGTAGTCGTGCACCGTGTCGTACTGACGGCCGAAAGTCAATGTACCGAACTTCTTGCTGGCGAGCCCGACAAACGCCTGCCGGCCGAATTCGCGGCCGTTTTGCGACGCGGTGCCGGTCATCACGTTAAAGCCGTTTTCCAACTGGAAGATCGCGCTCGTGCCGCCGCCCAGATCTTCGACGCCCTTCAGACCCCAGCGCGGATTCTGGTCAGTCCCCGAGAGCGCTTGCCAAGCGTTCTTGCCGCCTTGATTCGTCGCATAGCCGACGCCCGCCGAAATCAGGCCATACAGCGTCACGCTGCTTTGCGCATGGGCGGCGCTGGAGAGTACGCCGGCGATCGCGAGAGGGGCGAACTTGAGTAGTTTCATCGTGGTCCAGGAGCGGGAAAGGAGGGCGCCGAGCATGGGGCGCATTCGAACTGGGCTCGACTATACGAAGTCGTCGGCTATAAAAATAATGTTGTTTTTTTATAGTTCTATAAATTTAATCTATTCAATGAGGCCTCCGGCGACCACCGGCGAAACAGCGGCTAAAGGCGTGTTGCGCGTTTGCCGCGCCTCGCGAATTTAATTTTTTCAGGCTAGTACGAATCGCTATACTTTCCATATACGGTTACATGTTCCATATAAGGAACAAAAATTACAAAACCACGATGACCAAGAACCTGACCATCAATCTACGGATCGCGATCACCATCGCGTTTCTTGGCGTGCTACTGATTGCCACCGGCGTGCTCGGCATCTTCGGGATGAACGAGAGCAACGAGGCGCAGCGTGACGCTTACACGGTGCATTTCGCTTCGGTCGTGGCGCTCGGCAAATCGGGCACGGCCATGTCACGCGCGCGCTTCGGGCTTGACTGGGCGATGAGCAATCCGCATTCGCCGCAACTGGACACGCAACTCGAGCGCGCCCGCATGCTGCTCGCCGATTCCGACAAGTGGTGGAACAGCTTCCGCGATCTGCCGAAAACGCCTGAACTGCAACGCCTCACCGACGATCTCGACGCAAAGCGCGCAGCCGTGCGGCGTGACGGCATCGACAAGCTGGTAGACGCGATCCGCACGGGCGACGCGAGCTGGATGAACGAAAGCCGCGCGAATCATCTGATCGGCCTTTACACGGCGATGAACACGAGCCAGGGCGCGCTGGACGACTATCTGAACCAGCAGGCGAGCGACGCGAGCGAGCGCTCGGCCACGCTGTTTCACACGCTGCTGATTGCGTGTATCGGCAGCATTCTGGCGGGTCTGACGGTGGCGTTCATCAGCTGGCGCACGTTGCGCCGCGCGATCATGGGGCCGCTGAACGACGCGTTGCGCCAGTTCGATGCCATCGCCGCCGGTGAATTGACCACCCACGTGCCGATCCGCTCGAATGACGAAATGGCGACACTGCTGCGGGGTGTTGCGTCCATGCAGGACAAGCTCGGCGCAACCGTCACCACCGTCCGCGCCGGTTCGCATTCGATCGCTTCATCGACGCAGCAGATCGCCGCGGGCAATCTCGATCTGTCGCAACGCACGGAGGAGCAGGCGGCCTCGCTGGAAGAAACCGCGGCGGCGATGGAACAGCTCACGTCGACCGTGCAATTGAACGCAGAAAACGCCCATCACGCGAGCGAGCTGGCTTTGCGCGCTTCGGAGATGGCCGCGCGTGGACGCAGTTCGGTCGGCAGCATGGTTGAGACGATGCGTGTGATTCACGCGGGTTCGTCGAAGATGACGGGCATCATTACCGCGATTGAAGGCATCGCCTTCCAGACCAATATTCTTGCTTTGAATGCGGCCGTCGAAGCCGCCCGTGCCGGTGAAGAAGGACGCGGCTTCGCCGTGGTGGCGGGCGAGGTGCGCAGTCTCGCTCAACGTTCGGCAGCTGCCGCGAAGGAAATCGGCACGCTGATCGCGGAGTCGACTTCGCGTGTCGAGAGCGGCGCCGGGCTCGTCAATGAAGCGGGCGATACGATGCAGGAAATCGAAGCGGCCATTGGGCGTGTCGCGCGGATCGTCGGCGAGATTGCGGCTGCGTCCAAAGAGCAGAGCGAGGGCATCCAGCAGGTGAGTCTCGCCGTCACGCAGATGGATGAGGTCACGCAGCACAACGCTGCACTGGTTGAGGAGAGCGCGGCAACCGCAAACTCGCTGGCGGATCAGGCGCGGCAATTGAGTGAATTGACCGCGGCTTTTAAAGTCGCCCGCGATGCGGCAGTACGCGAGCCGGCGTTCTGATTTCGGTTTGCGTTAGATGGACTGGTTGAACGTTTAGGATATTTAAGCGTGCGGCCATGTCCTCAGATACACGTCGATGCAGCCCGGCAGCGATGTTGGAAATTGACCGTTTTTTCATATCCTCAGCTAGCCACTTTGGTCTGGTCAGCAAGGGTGCCCGCTGGACCCAAGCGTCCTTACCGTCTGTAATGGCATCGTTGCCGGGCTTCGGGCGATTCTGTATGGTGGATCATCGACCTACCCGACGAGATCCCGAATGACGCACGCTGCAGACCCGCTTCCGCAACCGATTCGCTCCGATGTTCTGATTGTCGGCGCTGGCCCCGTGGGCCTCTTTGCCGCTTTCGAAGCGGGTGTGATCGGCCTGTCATGCCAGATCGTCGATGGGCTCGACAAGGTGGGCGGGCAGTGCATTGAGCTCTATCCGGACAAGCCGATCTACGACATTCCCGCGATTCCCTCGTGTACCGCGCGCGAACTGGTCGAACGGCTGTTGGTGCAATGCAAGCCGTTCGATGTGCCGATTCATCTCGAGCAGCGAGTCGAGTCGGTCGAGCAGCGCGACGATGGGCGCTGGACCGTGCGCACCGACCGCGGCCTCGTATTCGACGTGGCGGCGATTCTGCTTGCCGCCGGGAATGGTGCGTTCGTCCCGCAGAAGCTGGCGCTTGCCGAAGCCGTGCCGCTGGAGTCGCGTCATGTGCACTACAGCGTGCAACGTCTCGCGGATTTCGCCGACAAGACGGTGGTGGTAGCCGGCGGCGGCGATTCCGCGCTTGACTGGGCACTTGCTCTGCGCAAGGTTGCGCGGCGCGTGACGCTGGTGCATCGGCGCAACGGCTTCAGTGCGGCGAATTCGAGCGTCGAGCTGATGCGGCGTGCAGTCGAGGCGGGCGAGATGGATTTCATTGTCGGCGCTATTTCGGGGCTCAATGTCGAGGACGATACGTTGAAGTCGATCTCACTGCGGCATATCGAAGGTGAAACGCAGCTCCATAGCGAGCAACTCGTTGTGCTGTACGGGTTGGTTGCCGATCTGGGACCGATCGCTCAATGGAATCTCTCGATCCACGGTGGCCGTGTGGATGTGGATACGTCCAACTACGAAAGCTCTCGGCCTGGCATCTTCGCGGTGGGCGATATCGCTAACTACCCGAACAAACAAAAGCTGATTCTGTCGGGTTTTCACGAGGCATCGCTGGCTCTGCGCAAGGCGTATGCGTATGCGTACCCGGAGAAGAAGCGAGTGCATGTCCATTCGAGTTACGACGCGAAACTCGCGGAAAAGGTCGCCGCTTCGGGCTGACGGTTCGGCGCCAGCGGCCGGAGAAGTGGCCGAGGCAGCGCTGATGGTGCGGCTGCCGGGCGGATAGGACCCCGGATCCCGGCGGCGCCCATTCGTCTGTTTATTTGCCCAGCCGGGGCATATCCAGATCTGACGTCCGCAAATTTATTATTGACAGTATCTGACTATGCAGCTATATTTGTTTCAACCGACAAGGAACCGCATATGGATCACTACACGCCGGAGAATTTCAATCTGACGCGCAGCGTGGGGTTTGCCATCAACAAGGCGCGCAATGTGCTGATCACTGAAATGGACGCTGCGCTGAAGGATCTGGACATCACCAGCCAGCAAATGGGCATTCTGATGTCCTTACGCGACAGCGTCGCAACCACGCCGTTCGAGTTGTCCAAGCTGCTCGGTATCGACACGGGCTTGATGACACGCATGCTCGACAAGCTGGAAACCAAGGGCTTGCTGGAGCGTTCACGCAGCATTGAAGACCGCCGCGTCGTCAATCTGAAGCTGACAAAAGCGGGAGAAGCAGTCGCCGGGCGTCTGCCGGAAATCGCGCCGGTGGTGCTCAACGGCCGCCTGAGGAAATTTACGAAAACCGAGTTCCAGGAACTGCGCCGCCTGCTCTACAAATTTCTCGAAGACTAAGCGCATAAGGACAACGCTGCGGGAAATCGCAGCCGTTTTTTTATCCATATATCTGACGAGTCAGAAAATGCAAGTGCAGTTAAATCAACGGAAAATCGGCTCGAGAGTCGCGAAGGCTGGCGTGACGTTGATCTTCGCGGCCGTGTTATCGGCTTGTGCGAACTACGCCGGTATCTCGAGCGACAAGCAGATGGCGGCGCCGCAGACCTACGCGACTCAACAAAGCATTCCGGCGGATAACGGCCACTGGCCGGCGGCCAATTGGGCCGATCAGTTCGGCGACGCGCAACTCAAGTCGCTACTGGAAGAAGCACTGAAGGGCAATCCGTCGATTGAACAGGCGAGGGCGCGTGTTGCTGCTGCCGCCGCATACAGCGAAACGGCCAAGGCCAGCACGATGCCTCAAGTCGGCGCGACGTATTCGTTCACACGTCAGCAGTATTCGGGCACGGCGCTGGTGCCGCCGCCGTATGGCGGCTCGTGGCAATCGGAGAACAAGGGCCTGCTGTCCGCTTCGTACGATCTCGACTTGTGGGGCAAGAATCGCGAAGCGTTGAAGGCGTCCCTTTCCCAGTTGCAGGCGAGCGAGGCCGACGCTGAAGTCGTCAAGCTCTCGCTGACCTCAGCGACGGCGCGCACCTATAACCAGCTTGCGCGGCTGTATGCGCTGCACGACATTGCGCAACAGGAAGTCACGCAGCGCGAGCAGATCGACCGCATCACCGCCGGGCGTATTGCAACCGGCCTCGACACGCAAGTCGAGCGCAAGACCGCGCAAGCGAATCTTGCGACGAGCCGCGCGAGCCTGGCCGCGCTCGACGGCGACATCCTTACCACCCGCTATCAACTGGCCGCTTTGCTCGGCGCCGGGCCGGACCGCGGTCTCGCGATCGCACGTCCGACACTCGGTATCGGCGACGAAGTGCGCCTGCCTGACAATCTGCCCGCCGATCTCGTGAGCCGCCGTCCGGATCTGGTCGCCGCAAAATGGCGCGTCGACGGCCTCACGCACGATGTGAAGGAAGCCAAAGCGGAGTTCTATCCCGACATCAACCTGAGCGCCGCGATCGGCCTCGACGCATTCGGGTTCGGCCGCTTCCTGACTGCGGCGAGCCGCACGGCATCGGTCGGTCCGGCGATCCATCTGCCGATCTTCGACGGGGGTCAGTTGCGCGCGCAACTGAAGGGGCGCTACGCGGATTTCGATTACGCCGTGGCGACGTATAACCAGACGCTCATCACCGCGTTGTCCGAAGTCGCGACGCAACTCGCCCAAATCCGTTCGACCGACGAGCAGCTCGGCGACGCTGAGGCCGCTCAAGAAGCCGCCCGCAGCGCCGACCAGCTTGCGCTCACGCAGTACAAGGCCGGTCTCGCGAATCAGCTCACCGTGCTGAACGCCGACACCACGGCGCTTGCCGCCGATCAGCAGGTCGCGAATCTGAAGATGAACCGGCGTGACCAGCAAATCGCGCTGGCTGCCGCACTCGGCGGCGGTTATACCGACAACGCAAGCAATAGCACGAGCGAAGCGGCATCGGCCGCATCAGCATCGGCTGCACAAACCAACCCCGTCGTCGCCGCGCGCTGATGCGCCACCGCGACACTTCTTACATCCTGTCAGGAGCCACACAATGAGCGATACGATCAGCACCGGCCGCACGACGGCGGACGCGGACCAACCCCAAACCCAGCAAGTGCAAGCACCCACGAAGCGCAAACTGCTGCTCGCCTTGCTCGCCGCAACCGTCGTGGTGGCCGGCGCAGGTTACGGCGCGTACTACTTCACCAACGGCCAATATTATCAATCGACCGACGACGCCTATGTCAGCGGCAACCTCGTACAACTCACGCCGCAAGTGAGTGGCACGGTGATCGCCGTCAACGCGGACGACACGCAGATCGTCAAGCAGGGCGCGCCGCTCGTGACGCTCGATAACGCCGATGCGAAAGTCGCGCTGTCGAACGCCGAAGCGACGCTGGGTCAAACGGTGCGGCAAGTCAGCGGCCTCTATGTCAACAACGACTTCTACGCCGCAACCGTCGCGCAACGTCAGTCGGATCTCGCGCGTGCCAACGACGATCTGAAGCGCCGTCAGGCCGTGGCCGACACCGGTGCGGTATCCGGCGAAGACATCGCGCACGCTCGCGATGCGGTCAGCTCCGCGCAAGCCGCACTCGACGCGGCCCGCCAGCAGGCCGAAGCCAACCACGCACTGACCGACCGCACGTCGATCGAACAACATCCGAACGTGCAGGCGGCAGCATCGAAAGTGCGCGACGCCTACCTGAATTACGCGCGCAACACGTTGCCCGCACCTGTCACGGGCTATGTCGCGCGTCGCTCGGTGCAGGTCGGGCAACGCGTGGCGCCGGGCACCCCGTTAATGGCCATCGTGCCGCTCGACGGCGTGTGGGTCGATGCGAACTTCAAGGAAGGGCAACTGAAGCACATGCGCATCGGCCAACCGGTCACGCTCACCGCCGATGTTTACGGTTCGAGCATCAAATATCACGGCCGCGTGGTGGGATTCTCCGCAGGTACGGGTGCCGCGTTCGCTGTGTTGCCCGCGCAGAATGCGACCGGCAACTGGATCAAGGTCGTGCAGCGATTGCCTGCGCGTATCCAGCTCGACCAGAGCGAATTGAACGCGCATCCGCTGCGGATCGGTCTGTCGATGCAAGTCGACGTCGAAACGCGCGACGAGTCGGGCACCCAGCTCGGCGCTGCAATCGGCACCTCGTATCGCACGGACGTTTTCGCTCAGTATGGCGCGGACGCGGATGCGGAGATCGCAAAGATCATCGCGCAGAACATGCCGGCGGAGCATATGGCCGCGTCGAACGCGACGCAGAAAAACGCCGTCCACAAAGCGGGTTGATCGGCGCTACTTAAAGACGTGCCAATTTTTTTAGGCAATTAGCTGACAAGTCAGATATATATCTCCGAACAGGTGATGAAATGAATGGATCGACCCGCCCCGCAGCGCTCCCGCCTTTGACTGGCGGCAAGCTCGTGCTGGCGACGCTTGCCGTGGCGTTAGCCACGTTTATGAACGTGCTTGATTCGTCGATTGCGAACGTGGCGATTCCGACGATCGCGGGCAATCTTGGTGTGTCGGTGGACGAGGGCACGTGGGTAATTACGCTGTTCGCCGCCGCCAATGCGATTGCGATTCCTTTGACCGGTTGGCTCACGCAGCGCGTCGGGCAAATCAAGTTGTTTGTGTGGGCCATTCTGCTGTTCGTGTTTTCGTCGTGGCTGTGCGGCATTGCGCCGAATTTGCCGGTGCTGCTCGCCGCGCGGATTTTGCAAGGCGCGGTGGCCGGCCCATTGATTCCGCTGTCGCAAGCGATCCTGCTCGGCTCATATCCGAGAGAAAAGAGTTCGCATGCGCTGGCTTTGTGGGCGATGACCGCGACGGTCGGCCCGATCGCCGGTCCGGCGCTCGGCGGCTGGATTACCGACAGCTACTCGTGGTCATGGATTTTCTACATCAACATTCCTGTTGGCATCTTTGCAGCCGGCGTGACGTGGGCGATCTACCGAACGCGTGAAACGCCGACGAAGCGCTTGCCGATCGACAAGGTTGGGCTGATCTCACTGATCGCATGGGTGGGTTCGTTGCAGATCATGCTCGACAAAGGCAAGGACCTCGACTGGTTCAACTCGCCGGTGATCATCGCGTTGACGGTATTCGCGAGCATTAGCTTCGTGTTTTTCGTGATCTGGGAGCTGACGGAGAAGAATCCGATCATCGATGTGAAATTGTTCGGAGGGCGCAATTTTCTGGGCGGGACGATCGCGATTTCAGTCGCGTACGCCGTGTTTTTTTCCAACCTCGTGTTGTTACCGCAGTGGATGCAGGAATATCTGAACTACCGTTCGGTGGACGCCGGTTTGGCGACCGCGCCGCTCGGCATCTTTGCGGTGATCCTTGCGCCGGTGATGGCGAAGGTCATGCCGAAGTCCGATGCGCGGGTGCTGGCGACGCTGGCGTTCCTGGGCTTTGCCGGCGTGTTCTTCATGCGCTCGCACTACACGACTGGCGTGGATACGTGGACGCTGGTCTTGCCGACGTTGTTGCAAGGTATTCCGACCGCTTTGTTCTTTGTACCGCTGACTGCAATCATTCTTTCGGGACTGGCGGCTGACAGGATTCCGGCGGCCGCGGGTCTGTCCAATTTCGTGCGGGTGTTTGCGGGCGCGGTGGGAACATCGCTCGCGGCGACGGGGTGGAACGACCGAACGATCATGCATCACGCCAGGCTGGCTGAGCAGACGAGCGTGAACAATCCGGCATTCACTTCTGCTCTGGATGCTGTACAAAGTTCGTTGGGCGGAAGTACGTCGCAAGCGATGGCGTTCTTCGAGAATTCGCTGAATACCCAGGCGGCGATGCTCGGGTTGAACGATATTTTCTGGCTCTCAGCCGTGATATTCGTGGTGATCATTCCGTTGATCTGGGTGACGAAGCCGGATAAGGCGAGTGCGGCCGCGGCGGCAGGCGCCGGGGGGCACTGAGAGTTTATTCGTCTGTTGTTAGTTTGCGCTTCGATAGAGCCCGGTAGTGACCGAAAGGCCATCCACCGGGCTTTTTTTACATGACGGTTATTTGCCGGCGGGCTGGCTGGCCGCTGCAGCCGCGCTGGCAGCTTTGTCTTTCTTTTTGGCCTCATGGTGGCCAATTGCACAGCCTGCTGCGGCGCCCGCGACAGCATGATCGCCGGCAACGTGGCCAGTGACGCCGCCCACCACCGCGCCTTTGGTGCAACCTTCAGCGTGAACGGCAGTGTGGGTGAAGGCGAGCGCTGCGGTAAGGGCGAATGTTGTCAATGCTAGTTTCAAGTGGGGCTCCTGGTTTTGGTAGGGGTGCATTGGGGAAGTAGCAATTGCAGGGCCAGGGGCGCAGTGGCTGCGTGAAACGAGTGGCGCACATGGAGCAAACGGCGCTCACGCACCATCGCGCGCGTGCCTGGCCGTTCTACTCCTCGCCCTTAGCGGAAACCTTAAGCGAAGCAGCGGCGACTCCCGGTGTATGCTTTTGGACGGACACAATAATATTTCCCACCATGACCAAGCTTGATGTCCCTTCAGCCGGCGAACACGGCGAGCCCGCCGAAGACCCGGCCCCCACTCAGCCGAGCGCGCTCGCCGGCGTGAATTACTGGACGCTGGTGCAGGCGATCGAAGACTACGCGATCTTCCTGCTCGACGCGACCGGGCACATCGTTAGCTGGAATGCCGGTGCACAGAAACTGAAGGGTTATACGGAAAAGGAGATTGTCGGCCAGCACTTTTCGCGCTTCTACACTGCCGAAGCAGTAGCGCGCGGCTGGCCGGCCTACGAGCTGCAACAGGCGTCGCTCACTGGCCGCTTCGAAGATGAAGGCTGGCGCGTTCGCAAGGACGGCACGACTTTCTGGTCGAACGTGATCATCACGGCGATCCGTAACGACGCGGGCATCCTCACGGGCTTCGCCAAGATCACGCGCGATCTGACTGCGCAGCGCGAGCATCTGGAGGCGCTGCGGCAAAGCGAGGAGCGGTTCCGTCTGCTGGTGGACAGTGTGAAGGACTACGCGATTTTCATGCTCGATCCGGAAGGCCACGTGATCAGCTGGAATGCGGGCGCCGCGCGCATCAAAGGTTATACGCGCGACGAAATTCTCGGCCAGCATTTTTCGGTGTTCTACCTGCCTGAGGAACTGGCGGCAGGCAAGCCGGCGCGCGAGCTGGCGATCGCCCGGCATTTCGGTCATGTCGAGGACGAAGGCTGGCGCGTTCGCAAGGACGGCACGACCTTCTGGGCCAACGTCAACATTACCGCCGTGTATGACGAGTCGAACCGGCTGCGCGGTTTCGCCAAGGTCACGCGCGATCTGACCGAGCGGCGTCAGCGCGAAGAGCTCGAGCGCTCCGGCGACCGCATGCGCAAATTTCTCGCGACTCTCGCGCACGAATTGCGCAATCCGCTCGCTCCGGTGCGCAACGCGATCGGCGTGATGCAGCTCGAAGCGGGGCTGAGCGCCACGCTGGCGCGTTCGCGCGATCTGATCGATCGTCAGGTCACCCACCTCACGCGGCTGGTCGACGACCTGCTTGACGTCGGCCGGATCATGTCGGACAAGGTCGAGTTGCGTCTTGCTCGTGTCGATCTGGGCGAACTGGTGGCGCGCGCAATCGAAGCAGCGCGGCCGTTTACGGATGCGCATGGGCAAAGTGTCGTGTCACATATACCGCTTGAGCCGGTACTCATCCGCGGAGATATGACGCGACTGGTGCAGGTGCTGCAAAACCTGCTGCATAACGCGTCGAAATTTTCGCCATCCGGCAGCCGTATCGAGATCGACGGCCGCGTCGACTACAACATGGCCGTGCTGGAAGTGCGTGACTCGGGTTGCGGCATTCCCGTGCGCTCGCTCGACACGATCTTCGAGCTGTTCGCGCAGGAAAAGGACGCACAAAGCCCCGGCGAAGGCGGCCTCGGCATCGGCCTCACGTTGTGCAAATCGCTGGTTGAATTGCATGGCGGCAGCATTATCGCGAGCAGCGAGGGGGCGGGGCGCGGCAGTACGTTCACGTTCAGTCTGCCGCTTGTCGCCGCGCGGTCCGAAGACCCTGCCGATCAGGCGGGCACGACGGCGGGCATGATTGAGCCGTTGCGGATTCTGCTGGTCGACGACAATCGCGACTCGGCCGACAGTCTCGCGATGCTGCTTGAACTCAAGGGTCACGAAGTGCGCATCGCCTACGAGGGTGCGCAGGCGCTCCAGGTGGCGCCGCGCTTTGCGCCCGACCTCGCAGTGATCGACATTGCGATGCCGAAGATGGACGGTTACGCGACGCTCGCGGCGCTGCGCGAGATGCCTGCGCTCGCCGGCACGACGTTCGCCGCCATGACCGGCTTCGGCCACGCAAGCGATCGCGAGCGCACCAGCGAGGCCGGTTTCCACGCGCATCTGGTGAAACCGGTGGAACTTGCGCTATTCGATGCCTTGCTGACGCGGGTCGAAGAGCAGCGGCGGGGCGGTCCCGACTAATCGTCAAAGGCCTCGGTTCGTTCCTGCCGGGCTGTCGCCGCTTCCTTGGTGCCGGGCCGCTGTCGCGACCTGCCTTCCTGCCTGCCGGGGCGCCGCCGCATCTTTCCTTCGTGCCTGCAGGGCCGCCGCCGCGTCTTTCCTCCATGCCTGCAAGGCCGCCGCCGCGTCTTCCTTCATGCCTGCAAGGCCGCCGACGCATCTTTCCTCCCTGCCTGCAAGGCCGTCGACGCATCTTTCCTCCCTGCCTGCGAGGCCGCCGACGCATCTTTCCTCCCTGCCTGCGAGGCCGCCGACGCATCTTTCCTCCCTGCCTGCAAGGCCGCCGACGCATCTTTCCTCCCTGCCTGCAAGGCCGCCGAAGGCGGCCTCTAGTGCCTGATACCCCCTGAACATGGTGACGTGCCAAGGCTTTGATGCCTGCGGCACGCCGCTTGCTGTTCGTCTGCAAGCGCCGCGGCTATTGAAAGTACGCAGGCATAGATCGAACCGCTTCAGGGAGGCACGATGCTCGATACGCGTGATCGTGCGACCGGCGCTAGTGCGCGGTCGCCGGAAAGTCCCAGCCGAACGCGCGCTCCCGAACCGCTCGCGGGATGCCCTGCGATGAGGCCCGCGCAATCTGCCGCGCCGCTTGAAGTTTTTCTGCGTGACACGCGTTTCGATGCGAACGCTCCCGCCGCGCTTGGCGGGGTTTTACGCGCATTGGTCGAATGCGGCTACGACCGTTCGCCATGCCTGCCGTTGCCGGGGCACGGCCAGACCCTGACGCGCTGGCGTGCCCTCGCCACTGTTGCAGCGTGCGACCTCGGCCTCGTCAAACTGTTCGAAGGCCATACCGATGCGCTCGCCATCCTCGCCGAATTGCACGGACCCACACCGCCCGCGGGCAGCCGCTGGGCCGTGTGGGCCGCGGAGCCGCCCGATGCGCGCGTGCAGGTAAAAAAAGTAGGAACCCGAACCGATAACGTGGATCTGCGCCTCGCCGGTACCAAGGCCTGGTGCTCGGGCGCCGCCGTAGTCAGTCACGCGCTCGTCACTGCATGGCTCGACGATGAACCCGT
Source organism: Paraburkholderia polaris (assembly GCF_012927345.1). GTDB lineage: Bacteria > Pseudomonadota > Gammaproteobacteria > Burkholderiales > Burkholderiaceae > Paraburkholderia > Paraburkholderia polaris. The sequence continues at coordinate 217,531 of NZ_JABBGJ010000004.1, read as the reverse complement.
ACTCGCAGCCGTCGCGATGGACGAGGCTTCGATCTCGATCGATGCATCGAAGTGGCAAGCGGTGGGCATGCAGGCAACCGCGAGTGCCGACGTCACCTTCGATCAGACACCGGCTACGCTCGTGGGCGCTGCGCATGCGTACGTGCGCCGCCCGGGCTTCTGGCATGGCGGCGCGGGCATTGCCGCGTGCTGGTACGGCGCCGCCGCGCAGATCGGCCGGACAGTGCTCGACGCGTCCATGCAACGCGCCGACGCGCATCGGCTCGCTCACCTCGGCGCGATCGATGTCGCTTTAGCGGGCGCCGCTGCGGTGTTGCGCGAAACCGCTGCTCATATCGATGCGAACCGCCACGCCGATGCGCAACGTGAAGTCATGCGCGCACGCCTCGTCGTCGAAGAGGCGGCGACTGCGGTGATGCGCCATGCGACGCGAACGCTCGGCGCCGGCCCAATGTGCCGCGATGCACGCTTTGCCCGTGCGTTGGCGGACCTGCCGGTGTTCTTGCGGCAAAGCCATGCCGAACGCGATCTTGCCGCGCTCGGCGAGTTGACCATCAAGGCGAAGATTGACGCCAACGCCAACGCCAACGCCAACGCCAACGCCAACGCCAACGCCAACGCCAACGCCAACGCCAACGCCAACTCCGCCGCCGGAGGTTCACCGTGGCTGCTCTGACGCGATCCATGGAGGGCCGCTGACATGTCCTCACCCGTGGTGTATTTCAATGAACTCTACAAAAGCAGCGACGACCCGTGGCACCTGCGCGAAGGCTGGTACGAGCGTCGCAAGCGCTCGCTCACGCTTGCGTTGCTGCCGCGACCGCGCTATCACAATGCATTCGAACCGGGCTGTGCGAATGGTGAGCTGACGGCCGAGCTGGCGACGCGCTGCGATGCGCTGCTCGCCGCCGATCTGCACGAAACAGCGGTGCGTGTCGCACGCGAACGTGTTGCCGGTATGCAGCAGGTCCGCGTCGAACAACGCACTGTGCCGCACGAATGGCCGACCGAAGCAGGGCCGTTCGACCTGATCGTCATCAGCGAATTTGCCTATTACCTCGATGCATCCGACCTCGAAACGCTGGCCGCGCGAATTGCAGCATCGCTCACGCCGGACGGCACGTTGCTCGCGTGCCACTGGCGCCGTCCGTTTGCCGAAGCGCTCGAATCCGCTGATGCCGCGCACGCATTGTTCGATGCGCGTTGCGGCCTTTCGCGTCTCGCGCATCACGACGAAGCCGATCTGCTAATCGACGTATGGTCGCGCGACGCGCGTTCGGTGGCGCAGCGCGAGGGGCTCCTATGATCGGCGTGATCGTTCCGGCGCATAACGAAGAGGCATTGCTGGCGCCTTGTCTTGCCGCGTTGATCGAAGCATCGCGGCACGCCGATCTGGCGGGCGAGGCGGTGCGGATCGTCGTCGTGCTCGATGCCTGCAGCGATTTCACCGGGGCAATCGCGCGTGCTTACGGCGTCGAGACGCTGACGCTGAAGGCGCGCAATGTCGGCATCGCCCGTGCGACCGGCGCCGACTTTTTGCTGGCGGACGGCGCCCGTTGGCTCGCTTTCACTGACGCCGATAGCCGCGTGTCCCCGGGCTGGTTGGTCGCGCAGTTGTCGCTGGACGCGGACGCGGTGTGCGGCTCGATTGCGGTGGACGACTGGACCGCGCATCCGCACAGCGTGCGCGAATATTTTCGCAAGACCTATGTGGACGCCGACGGTCACCGCCACGTGCACGGCGCGAATCTCGGCGTCTCGGCCGAAGCGTATCGACGCGCCGGCGGCTTTCCACCGCTCACGTGCAGCGAAGACGTCGCGCTCGTCGACCGGTTGATCGCGACCGGCGCCCGTATCGCGTGGAGCGCGGCGCCGCGCGTGATCACGAGCGCGCGTAAGGCGGCCCGAGCGCGCGGCGGCTTTGGCGACACGCTTGCTGCATGGGCGACAGGCTAATGCGCTCGGTGGCAGCAGCCCGTTTGAGGTTCGATTCGTGAACACAAGACGGCGGCACGCCGCGAGGAGGGCACATGAGGGACGCGTTCCTGGTGTTATTCGGCGAAGGCAGGAATCTCGATCCGCTGCAGATGGGCCTGCGCTCGATAGCCGTCTTTCTGATCGCCCTGACGCTGATCCGGCTATCGGGCCGGCGCTCGTTCGGGCAGCGTTCGCCATTCGATTCGGTGGTGGTGATACTGCTCGGTGCAACATTGAGCCGGGCGATTGTCGGCGCGTCGCCGTTTATCGCGACGACCGTGGCCTCGGTCGTGATCGTCCTCGCGCATCGGCTGCTGGCCTGGGCTTGCATGCGTTCGCCGGCGTTGGAGCGGCTGGTGGGCGGGGTAGAACGCGAGGTGTTCAGCGACGGCAAATTCAATGCGCGCGAAATGGATGCCGCTCTGATTACCGTCACCGATGTTCACGAGAGCGTCCGGCAGAAAACCGGCTCGCGCTCGATGGACAATGTGGCCGCGGCAATTCTCGAGCGTAACGGCGAAGTGAGCGTGATCCGTAAGAAGGATTAACGAGGTGCGACTTTCACCCGCGCCCGCCTCGCGAAATCTCTTCACCCGCGCGATGCGGCATGCGCAGCGTGACCGGAATCGACGCGAACGAGCACAAGCCCACCACCAGAAACGCGGGCCAGAAATCCGACCACATGATGCCGGGATGTCCATGCAGCACGCGCGAAATCTGCAGCACGATACCGCCCACCGTTACGCCCAGGCCGAGTGACATCTGTTGCACGACGCTGCCGAGACTCGTCGCGCGCCCCACATCGCGGCTGGCGATTTCCGCGTAAGTCAGCGAGTTGAGACTCGTGAATTGCAGCGCGGGGAAGAAGCCGCCCAGCAACACGACGAACCAGATGATCCAGGTCGGCGTGCCGGGGAAAAACAGTCCGCACGCCGCGATCGATATCCCTGACAGCGCCGCGTTCACCACCAGCACCGAACGGAAGCCGAAGCGATGCAGCACGCGCGAGGCGACCGTGCGCATGAACATGCCGCCGAACGCGGACGCGCAGGTGATCAGGCCGGACTCGAATGCGCTCATGCCGTGTCCTTCCTGCAGCATCAGCGGCAGCAGAAACGGCAACGCGCCGAGGCCGATGCGAAACAGCGACCCGCCGAGAACGCTCGCCTGGAAAGTCGGCACCTTGAAGAAGCGCAGATCGAGCAACGGAAGTTTGACGCGCTGCGCGTACGCGACGTAGCCCACAAGCAGAACTGCGCCGCTCGCGCACATGCCGAACGCGTCCCGATTCGACATGAGTTCGCCGCCGACTAGCGACAGTCCGAGCAAAAGCAGCACTGCACCGGCCGCCGACAGAAAAAAGCCGATCCAGTCGAGCGGCCCGGGGTCGGGTTCGCGCGTGTTGGCGATATGCCGGTTGGTCAGATAGATGCCGAGAATGCCGATCGGCACATTGATGAAGAAGATCAGACGCCAGTGGAGATAGGTAGTGATGAAGCCGCCGAGCAGCGGCCCGGCGGCCGGTCCGAGCATCGCGGGGACGCTCAGATAATTCATCGCGCGGATAAAGTCGGACTTGTGGACCACGCGGAAGATGATGATCCGCCCGACCGGCACCATCATCGCGCCGCCGACGCCTTGCACGAAACGGGCGAGGGTGAAGGTGGCCAGCGAGTTCGACGCGGCGCACAAGAGCGAGCCGGTCACGAAGATGCCGATCGCGGTGCGGAAAATCGTGCGCGCGCCGAAGCGGTCCGCCAACCACCCGCACACCGGGATAAAGACGCCGAGGCCCAGCACGTAGCTCGTCACCGCGATTTTCAGCGTGACCGGATCGCGCCCGAAGTCGCGCGCCATGGCGGGCAAGGCGGTAACGATCACATTCGCATCCACGCTTTCCATGAACATCGCGCACGCGACGATAAGGGGCGCAATCAGGGCTTTCTGGGCGACGGTCATGAGAGGCGGGCGTTCTGCGGCGGATGGTCGCAGGCAAAGGGGTCATTATTGCACCTGTACGGTGCGGATGGTTAATAGCGCACCGCCTGATGCCGCCCCTTTCTGAGATTGCGTGGGTCGCGGATGTGACCGTCGCGCAACATGCCGCCGACATTTTTGATATTTGTTGCGGTGCGGCACGAGAGGACTATAATCGGGTTATTGCCTAGGTATAAACCCTATACAGGAGTCCACCATGAACACCGCTTCTAACGCCGCTACCGCCCGTACTGCACCCGCCGCTAACACATGGCTGGGCAAGCTCCGCGCGCTGACTCTGCATGCGCTCAACCTGCATCTGCAAAACTGCGCTGTGATTGCCGAAGCGTATCGCCGCCCGCAGTAAGCGTTCTACGCGGCGCCAGAGTCAGCACAGGCGCTGCACGGCAAAGCACGGCGCGCGTATGCGCAGTGCCAGTCGCCGGGCCGTCCGCCGTGTCGCCGGATTGTCTCCGGGCTACCGACCGTGGCGAGCAGCCGACAGTATTGATCGCCTCTTTACCGGCCCGGAATCTCGAATACCAGACAGGTCGTCGTGGCATGCGCGTAGAGCGTGCCATCGGGGCCGACCAGGCGAGCTTCCGCCGTCGCCAGTTGCCGTCCGCAATGAATCACCTGGCCCTCGGCACGCACGCGTAGCACGCGCGGTGTCACCGCTTTCACGTAATTCACGCTCAGCTCGGCGGTGGTGTAGCCACGGCCCGGCGGCATCATGGTGTGCACCGAGCAGCCTAGCGCGGAATCGAGCAAGGTGGCGATCCAGCCGCCATGCACGGTGCCCAGGGGATTCAGATGCTGCGCGAGCGGGGTGCCCTGAAACACCGCGTGCCCCGCACTGACTTCGACAATCGTAAAGTCCAGCGTGCGCGCGATGGCGGCGTAGGGCAGTTCCGCGTTCATCATCGCCTGCATGACTTCCAGGCCGGTCTTGCCCGCCACCTGTTCTGGGCTTGCGACGCCGGGGCCCGGTCCGGCGTTAAGCGTTGCCAATACTTCCTGCTCGCGTGCGAGCCAGCGTTCGAGTTGATTTTCGTTCGTCAATCTGTGTCTCCTGTCCTGAGGGAAGCGTGCTGCGGAATCGATGCATCGTCATCGATTAGAGCATCAAACCGCTTCAGGGCGCTGGAGGGCTGCCTCTGGATCGCCGGCACGCGCAGCGCCAGTGTCTTTCACATAAGGTCCGGATTGCCCGTGCGTTAGTCTCTGGTACGCGACGCCACCGCGCGCCGCACGTGGGTCGCTCGCGCGGACAGCGCGCTCATCAAAAGCGCAATCGACACCAGCCCGACCAGATACACGCCGGCCATTACCCAATCTTGATCTGCCATCTTCATTTCCCTTCAATTACCGCCATTCCCGGCGCGAAAACCCGACATTCCATCGTGCTATTGCTCTCGATTACGGCACGCGAGGCGGGAATCTTGATGGAGCGAATCAGTCTTTAAATCAGTGCGCGATCGTTCGGTATCGGCGCGATGCGGGCGCGACGTCGAATCTTCGTCTCGCGCTCTTCAATAAGCGTTTAAAATCCAGCCTCTTGTCGCGCGTGGCGGTCCTCATCAGCACGGCAAGCCAATCGGCAATATCGACCGTTTTATCGGTGCGAATTGCTCAGTCATGCGCTCTGTCATGCCGCGAAGCGTGTTCAGCTTCAACTACCGGCCCAGGTTAAAACCCGACGAATTGAATGACATTGGCTGACACTGTCAACCTTTTCAACACTTTGCCGTTATCCATTTGTAATCGCCGAAGTAAGGCGACGCCGTGGCAGACGACCCGTCGCTGCGACACTACGCAAGGCCCGCATTGACCATGTTCCACCGATATAACAATAAGTTCGACCGGCTAGGCGCGATGTTCGACCGTGTATCGAACACGCTTGGAAAATGGAGCATCCTCTCGCCCGTGCTCGCACTCGTCATTTGCGCGCTGCTGCTGGTCGTCTTGCAACATCTCTCGCAAGCGGTTGACTATCGCTCGGTCGTGCGCCAACTGCAGCACCTGACGGCGGGCGAGTGGGCCGCGGCGCTCGGCGCGACCGCGCTCAGCTATATCGCGCTGGTCGGCCGCGATGCAGTCGGCTTACGCTACCTCGGCGCCACGGTGCCGCGCGCGGCGCTGTGGATCGGCGCGACCGCGGGCTCCGCGCTCGGCAACGCGACCGGTTTCGGCGCGTTGACGGGCGGCGCCGTGCGTGCGCGCGTCTACGGAGTGTCGGACGTCACGCCCGCGCAGATCGGCCGCATGACCGTGTTCACGAGCGTTTCACTGGCGCTCGCGCTGGTGCTGATGACGGCGCTCGGCATGGTATGCCTCGCGGACCCGCTCGCGGCGATGCTGCATCTCCCGCCGCTCACGCTGCGTTGGAGCGGCGCTGCGCTGCTCGCCGTGCTCGGACTCGCGGCTGCCGCCTGCCGCCGCGAAACGCGCCCGATCCGCACGCGCTGGCAGTGGCTGTCGTTTGATATCCCGGCGCGCCGCGACCTGCTCGCGCAAGTGGCCCTCGCCGTACTCGACGTGGTGGCCGCGGGCCTCGCGTTGTGGGCGCTGCTGCCGCATGCGGACGTCAGCTTCGTGACCTTCATCACCGTCTATGCCGCCGCGATGCTGCTCGGCATGATCGGCCACACGCCTGGTGGCGTCGGCGTGTTCGAAGCAGCAATGGTGTTCACGCTGAACGGCAGCGTGCAAACGCATCAGATGGTCGCGGCGCTGCTCGCCTATCGCGCGATTTACTTCGGCGTCCCGCTGATCGTCTCGGCGGCCCTGCTCGCCGGCTTCGAAGGCCGCGCGCTGAAAAGCCGTTTGCCGCTGCGGCACGCGGCAGGTGCATATAAACTCGCGCCGCTGTTTCTGAGCCTCGTGACTTTCGTGGTCGGGGGCATGCTGGTGATTTCCAGCGCGACGCCCGCGTTCTGGCATCGCATCCGCATTCTGCGCGACGTACTGCCGCTGTGGGTGCTCGAAAGCTCGCAGATGCTGTGCAGCGTGCTCGGCGTGCTGCTGTTGTTCGTCGCGCGTGGTTTGCTGCGGCGTCTGGATGCCGCGTGGTGGATGACCTTGCTGCTGGCGGTGCTGAGCCTCGCGCTGTCGCTGACCAAAGGTCTTGCATTCGTGGAAGCGGGCGTGCTCGGCATGCTGATCGCGCTGCTGCTGTCCACGCGCCGCCGTTTCAACCGTCATTCGTCGCTGTTTGCCGAGCGCTTTACGGCGGGCTGGCTAGTGTCGGTGGCGATGGTGCTCGCGCTCGCCGTCTGGGTGATGCTGTTTGCGTTCCGCGACGTGCCGTACACACGCGACCTGTGGTGGCAATTCGCGTTCGACGAACGCGCCCCGCGTGCGTTGCGCGCGACGCTGGCTGCGAGCCTGTTCGCCGCAACGTTCGCGTTCTGGCAGTTGCTGCGCCCCGCGGCGGGTCGTTTCGTCATGCCCGCGCCGCAAGATCTGCAGGACGCGGCGCGCATCGTGCGAGCCCAGGAGCGTAGCGACGCCGGTCTCGCGCTGATGGGCGACAAGAGCTTCCTCTTTTCCGAATCGCGCGAAGCCTTCCTGATGTATGCGAAAAATGGCCGCACGTGGGCCGCGCTTCACGATCCCGTCGGTCCGCGCGAGGAGTGGGCCGGTTTGATCAGCAAGTTTGTCGCGCTCGCGCATGCGCACAGCGGCCGCGCGGCGTTCTATCAGGTGCGCGCCAATGCCTTGCCGCTCTATCTCGACGCCGGCCTCACGCTGATGAAGCTCGGCGAAGAAGCCCACGTCGTGCTCGACGATTTCGACCTGAAGGGCTCGCATCGCGCGCATCTTCGCTATGCGTTAAAGCGTGGCGAGCGTGACGGCTTTACCGTCGAAGTGATCGATCAGGCCGACGTGCCTGCGTCACTCGAAACGTTGCGTGAGATTTCCGACGGCTGGCTCGATAGCCGCGACGCGCGCGAAAAGAGCTTCTCGGTGGCCGCGTTCACCGACGAGTACCTCGCCGCGCAATCCGTGATGCTGGTGCGCCAGAACGGCGAGCCGGCCGCTTTTGTGACCTTCATGACGACCGATATGAACACCGAAGCGACGGTCGGCGTGATGCGGCACGTGGAAAGCGCGTCGCCGTATGCGATGGAGTATCTGTTCACCCAACTGGCGCTGCATCTGAAGCAGGCGGGTTTCCGCTCGCTCAGTCTTGGCATCGCGCCGCTCTCCGGCATGCAGCCGACACCGCTCGCATCGCGTTGGCATCGGCTGGCGGGCATCGTGTGGCGCTTCGGCGGCCGCTTCTATAACTTCCGCGGACTGCGTGCTTTCAAGAGCAAGTTCCAGCCGCATTGGGAACCGCGCTATCTCGCGGCGTCGGGTTCGGTGGGCGTGTTCTTCACGCTCGCGGACCTGTCATTGCTGGCAGGAGGCCGGCGTTCATGACATTGCATCCGTTTTATAAGCTCGCCCTTGCGGCGAGCCTCGTTGTTGGCAGCGCGGCCGCTTTTGCGACGACCACCACCGTGTCCGGCGGCCGTTATGGCGACGTGACGGTGACACAGCCGGTCGGCCCCTTGCGCGGCTTCGTGGTGCTTTACTCGCCCGCCTCCGGCTGGAGTGCAGCCGACCAGCAAACCGCCGACGCGCTCGCCAAGGCCGGCGCGTTGACTGTCGGCGTGGACACCGCGCGCTATGTGGCCAATCTGAGTGCGAAAAGAGAAGCCTGCCATCAACTGGTGGGCGATGCTGAAGCCTTGAGTCATCAACTCGAACGGCAATCGCAATCGAGCCGCTATTTCGCGCCGATCGTCGCCGGTACGGGGCAGGGCGCGACGCTTGCGATGCATGTGCTCGAACAGGCGCCGTCGAATACGGTGGCCGGTGCGGTCTCGGTGGATGCCGAGCGCAATCTGGATCCGCGCTTTCAACCGTGCCCGCCGGACCCGACGATCATCCGCGACAAGGTGCCGGGCTTCGTCGAAAAGGCGGCGCCCGGCAACGGCGATCGCACGCGACTCGTTGCGATGGTGACGCCGCATTTGCAGATGATGTCGACGAACGATGACGACGTCTCCGATCTGCCGCTGATCGAATTGCCGGCGGCGCATCCGAACGGCCTGATGGCGGTCGTGATTTCCGGCGACGGCGGCTGGCGCGATCTCGACAAGACCATCTCGCTCGCCTTGCAGAAAGACGGCGTCTCGGTGATCGGCATCGACAGCCTCCGCTATTTCTGGAGCGAAAAGACGCCGGCGCAGACGAGCCACGATCTCGCGCGCGTGATGCAGACCTATGGGGCGCGTTGGCACGCGGAGCATATTGCGCTCGTCGGTTATTCGTTCGGCGCCGACGTGATGCCGTTCGCCTATAACCGCCTGCCTGAAACGCTGCGCGCGAAAGTGTCGCTGGTTGCGTTGCTAGGCTTTGCACCCGACGCCGATTTCCAGATCCGTGTGGGCGGCTGGCTTGGCATGCCGGCGAGCGATAAGGCCTTGAAGGTGCAGCCCGAATTGACGCGTGTACCGCCTGCAATCGTGCAGTGCTTCTACGGTGAAAACGAGAAAGACACCTTGTGTCCGGCGCTTACCCAAAGCGGCATCACGGTGATTCGTACGTCGGGAGATCATCACTTCGGCCGCGACTACAACGCGCTGGAGCGGCGCATTCTGGACGCTTTCAGGAAGCAAAGCGGTGTGCGTGATTAGGCCATGTGCATGACGCGCGTCGCCAGCAGTGGCGCGCGGCCCGCAACTGCGCGTCGCCAAAACAGGGATTGACAAAGCCTGTCAAGTCAACGAAGATCGAACACATGAACTGCCTCGACATCCGTATTGCGCTGATTATTAGCACCATTCATCGAATGGTGGGTTAGCGCGTCTGATAACAGTGACACGCAGTGACAAAAACCCGCCCCACGAGGCGGGTTTTTTTATGTCCGCTTTCTGCCTGCCTCCTGGTGACCTCTCTGTTGATTTGTCCTTGCCGCACAGGAGCTTGCCTTGCCGTTACACGAACTCAAACGGGCTGCAGAAGCCGCTGATAGCGTGGCATTGCGCCACGACTACCTGAAGAAAACCCTGACCGCGCGCGTCTACGACGTGGCCCGCGAGACCGAACTCGAACGGGCGCCGAATCTGTCGGCGCGGCTCTCCAATCCGGTTTATCTGAAGCGCGAGGACAACCAGCCGGTGTTCTCGTTCAAGGTGCGCGGCGCGTACAACAAGATGGCGCACATTCCGGCGGACGCGCTGGAGCGGGGCGTGATTACCGCGTCGGCGGGCAATCATGCGCAGGGCGTGGCGCTGTCGGCGGCACGGATGGGCGTGAAGGCGATCATCGTTGTGCCGGTGACAACGCCGCAGGTGAAGGTCGATGCGGTGCGCGCGCATGGCGGGGCGACGGTCGAAGTCGTGCAGTTCGGCGAGTCCTATAGCGATGCGTACGGGCACGCGGTAAAACTGCAGGAAGAGCGCGGCCTGACTTTCGTCCATCCGTTCGACGATCCGTACGTGATCGCCGGCCAGGGCACGGTCGCGATGGAGATTCTCAGCCAGCACCAGGGCCCGATCCACGCGATCTTCGTGCCGATCGGCGGCGGCGGACTGGCGGCAGGCGTGGCTGCGTACGTGAAATCGGTGCGCCCGGAAATCAAGGTGATCGGCGTACAGACCGATGACTCGTGCGCGATGGCCGCTTCTTTAAAAGCCGGCGAACGGGTGACGTTAAATGAAGTCGGCCTGTTCTCGGACGGCACCGCGGTAAAGCTGGTCGGCGAGGAAACCTTCCGCCTGTGCAGCGAATATCTCGACGACGTACTGCTCGTGAACACCGATGCGCTGTGCGCCGCGATCAAGGACGTGTTCCAGGACACCCGCAGCGTTCTTGAACCAGCTGGCGCGCTGGCCGTGGCTGGGGCCAAGCAATATGCCGAGCGCGAAGGTCTCGAGAACCAGACGCTAATCGCGATCACGTCCGGCGCGAACATGAATTTCGACCGCATGCGTTTCGTGGCCGAGCGTGCTGAAGTCGGTGAAGCGCGCGAAGCCGTGTTCGCCGTGACGATCCCTGAGGAGCGCGGCAGCTTCCGCAGGTTCTGCGAACTGGTGGGTACGCGCAGCGTCACCGAGTTCAACTACCGAATTGCGGACGCGAATTCAGCCCATATCTTTGTCGGCGTACAGATCCGCAATCGCAGCGAATCGGCGCAGATCGCGGGTGCGTTTGAAGCACACGGCTTTGCCACCGTCGATCTGACCTTCGATGAACTGTCGAAGCAGCACATCCGCTACATGGTCGGCGGCCGTTCGCCTTTGGCGCATGACGAACGCCTGTTCCGCTTCGAGTTTCCCGAGCGGCCGGGCGCGCTGATGAAGTTCCTGTCGTCGATGGCGCCGAACTGGAATATCAGCCTGTTCCACTACCGCAACCAGGGCGCGGACTACAGTTCGATCCTGGTCGGTATCCAGGTGCCGGAGAGCGAGAACAGCGAGTTCGAACGCTTTCTGACGACGCTCGGCTATCCGTACTGGGAAGAGACGAAAAACCCCGTGTACCGCTTGTTCCTCGCGTAAACAAGGCATTTGCCAGGTGGCAGTTGGCAGCGCGGCGCATGGCGACAGGCGACGCTGTTGCTCAACACGTTGTCTCGACAGCGGCACGTTGTGGTTCGGTAGGCAACGAGTTCACGCGTAACGCTTGTGTAGTCGATCCGCCATTGCACGCTGTGGTGCTCTCGTGAACACGCGCGTTCGGCAGTGAAGAACGACGAGAAGGCCACGGCGTGCCGCGGAGCTGCTTGCCGAGATCGGTAAACCGGCTAGGGTTTACCTCGAGTCCTCGCAAAACGATATGGACGGCCACCACTCAGTCGAATAAGCGCAATCGCCGTCTGGGTAACGGTATGACGCATTTGTGCGCGGCGTGACGGTCCAGACAGATGCGCCTGTTATCTCAAAACTAGATACAGCCTATCTACCATATCGCGTTGCGCGATACAGCACATGATTGTCAAACTGCGTGCAAATCAACGCCGCATTCAGGAGACAACTCATGCGCACCCAAGTTGGCATCATCGGCGCCGGGCCTGCGGGCCTGCTTCTTTCCCATCTTCTTCATTTGCGCGGCATCGACTCCGTCGTGCTCGAATCGCGTACCCGCGAACAGATCGAATCCACCATCCGCGCCGGCGTGCTCGAACAGGGCACGATGGACCTGCTCACCGAGGCCGGTGTTGGCGCGCGCATGAAGGCTGAAGGCGCGCTGCATCACGGCTTCGAACTGGCTTTCGAAGGTAAGCGGCGCCGTATCGACCTGACCGGACTCACTGGCCATTCGATCACGGTCTACGCGCAGCACGAAGTCATCAAGGATCTGGTCGCCGCGCGCGTAGCTGCCGACGGAGCCTTGCGTTTCGGCGTGACGGACACATCGCTGCACGGCATCGATACCGACAAGCCGTCGATCCGCTATCGCCACGAAGGTGAAGCGTGCGAGTTGCAATGCGACTTCGTGATCGGCTGCGACGGCTCGCAAGGCGTGTCGCGTGCATCGATTCCGCAGGCATTGCGCAAAGACTTCGAACGCGTCTATCCGTTCGGCTGGTTCGGCATTTTGTGCGAAGGGCCGCCGTCATCGGACGAATTGATCTACGCGCGACACGAGCGCGGTTTCGCACTGGTCAGCACGCGCTCGCAGAACGTGCAGCGCATGTATTTCCAATGCGATCCCAAGGATTCCGTCGACAACTGGTCCGACGACCGAATCTGGGCCGAACTGCACGCACGCGTCGATTCGCACGACGGCCAGAAAATCGTGGACGGCAAGATCTTCCAGAAGAACATCGTCGGCATGCGCAGTTTCGTGTCGGCCACGATGCAGCATGGCCGGCTCTTCCTCGCCGGCGACGCCGCGCATATCGTGCCGCCCACCGGTGCGAAGGGCATGAACCTCGCCGTCGCCGACGTGCGTGTGTTGACCAAAGCGCTGGACGCCTTCTACGTCGAAAATCGCACCGATCTGCTGGACGGTTACAGCGAAACCGCGCTCAAACGGATCTGGCGTGCCGAGCATTTCTCGTACTGGATGACGAGCATGATGCACCGCATTGAAGGCGCATCGCCGTTCGAACAGCAGTTGCAGGTGGCCGAGCTCGAATACGTGACCACGTCGCGTGCGGCGGCTACCGCAATGGCGGAGAACTACGTGGGCGTCGCCGCGGTATAAGGATGCGTGAGTGGGCTGCGGTGGGTGAAGCGAGAAATACTCGGTGGCGGTGCGCTGCGCCCTCGAACCTTGTATGCGTCGCTTCGGGAATGAAGGAATGGATTGCTGCTCTGCGATAACAACGGCGATCTGTGCGCGCAGTTTTGTATAGCCAGTGTTTATAGAATGCGCGCCGATTTCTTTCAATCAGACGAACTCCGCTGGACCCGGCGCACGCCAGCAAACCATTGATGGGCGGGCTTCTGCCATTGTCGTGTCAAAAGCAACAGTGAATTCATGAATGGGGGATTTATCCGCGCCCGATCCGCTCCTACACTGCCTCAATCGGCTGCACCACGCGTCACATCCGCAGCGCGTACCGATCAATCTATGGAGGTGGTTTTCATGAAATCGCTCATCAAAGCTGTTGCTATTGCAGTTGTTCTTGGCGCCCCGATTGCTTCGTTCGCGCAATCGAATCAGCCGGCCCCGCAAAACACGCACGGCGCGCAGGCGCAAGTCTCCGAGCAGCAGGGCGCTCGTCAGGCCGATACCAGCGGTTATGGTTCGGGCAGCCGTGGCACGTGGCAAGCCGGGCACGGCAACGATACGGCGGTAAGCTCCTATTCGCCGCCGATCTATAACGCACGTTAAGCACGTTAAGGGCAAAAAGAAATACGCGGATCATCGCGGCGCCGTTCGACTCGTTCACTATCTGCGAGTCGACTGTAAGAGGCCGGTCATCGGAACATGTTCGATGGCCGGCCTTTTTTCTTGTCCATCGCGCGGCTATTGCGTGCGCAACAGGGTCATTTCGTTGCGCAGCAAGGCCCGAAGGTCCTCGTCAGTGGGCCGCGTACCCCAGTGCCGCGCGCCGGCCACCGATGCAATCGCGATCCACGAATGAGGTGGAAACCATTCGCGAAGCACGGCGCCGTCCTGACGCAAACACAATTGGCCGGTCAGTTCGCTGTATTCGGCGGAAATCACCGCGCCGTCGATTTGTGCCGTTACACGCCGTGGATCGTTGCGTAGCAAATCGTCGCTCCTGCAAAAGGTGTGGCGCGAATGCAAGCGCGGGCCGGCCGCGCCGGTGACACCGCCACGGCCCATGCCTTAGTGATCGCCCCGGCCGTGATCATCGCCATGGTCGTGCCAATCGCCGTGCTCGCCGCCGTGGTCGTGCCAGTCGCCATGCGGGCCGTCGCGATAGCCGCGCGCGTCATGCCATTCGCGTTCGTGATGGCGTTGCTCCCACTCGCGTCGTTCCCAATAGCGGTGGCCGTCGTAATAACGCTCGCCGTACCAGCCAGGACTCACCACCACCACCGGCGGAGCGGGTGCGTACACGGGCGGAGGCGGGGCATAGACTGGCGCGGGCGCATAGGCCACGCCCGGAATGCCGATGTTTACGCCGACATCGACGTGCGCCAGCGCGACAGAAGATGCGCCGATCCCCAGACCTGCAACGATCGCCATGGACAGCCAGCGGCTTCGTGAATTGCTCATGTTTTATTCTCGGTTTTTACGATTGAGTGTGGTGTGCGCCGCGCGGGCAGCGCTTAGTAATGGTCGTGATCGTGGTAGTGATCGTGATAACCGCCCTCGGGGACGACGATGCAACCGCCCAATGCACTCCCGAGGGTGACAGCCAACAGGACCAGCGCGAAAATTCGTTTCATGAAGTTGCTCTCCCTTTTGCGTGTGATCGAACTCTACTGAGCGGCTGGATTACCGGTGTGTTCGTGTGTAACAGGACGTGTCGGTTTTTTCGCATGTCGGCCACGTCCATGTCCTGGTATGGGGATACGGTGCAGCGTTGCGATTAGCTGTTGCGTGGGCGAGAAGTCCGTGGGCAACCCGTTGAACGCGCTATGAAAAAGGTCGGGCCTTCATGCATTCGGCTTGCTCAGGCAGGTTGAAACGCGTGCGTATGAACAACTGGAGCATGCAGTGTGTGACAGGTCGATAAGCGTATGCCTGATGGATACATTCAGTTGCAGACTCGGGACGCGGGCCGACGTGATGGGGCGCCGTTTGCACTTTCATCGCGGTCGCTGTTCCTTTGCCGATGTATTGCCGCCTCCTGCGCCTGAACGAGATCGTCAGACGCGGCATCAGCTTTTCTTAAGGTTTGATCCGTAGCATGATTAGCGAGTACGCTAAGAATTTGTGTACCTTCGGCGCAAACAAGCGCTCCCCATCCCATGGATTAACTGCGGCTAAAACTTTCTCATGATCATGCGTTCGGACCAGGTCAATTTCTCACGCAATGCGTCAGGCTATGACGGCATAGCCAAATTTCTTCACTGGCTGGTGGTGTTACTGATTGCTGCTCAGTTCGTGATCGGTTGGACCATGCCGGATATTCATAAAGGCACGCGGCCCGACGGTCTGATCGCATGGCATCTCGGCGTGGGGGCAACGTTGATTGCAGCCGTAGTGGTGAGAATCGTCTGGCGTTTCACGCACACGCCAGCACCTGCATCGCTCTCGCCATTCTTCCGTGTCGTTTCACATGTCACGCATGGTCTTCTTTATCTCGCGCTGGTGGCTGTGCCTTTGCTGGGATGGGCGAATGCGTCTTCGCGCGGATGGTCCGTCAAGCTGCTTGGCGTGTTGCCGTATCCCAGCATCTCGCCGGTTGGCTCACCAGTCGGGCATGAAATGGGCGATATCCATGGCTATCTGGCCTGGGTGTTGTTCGCACTGATCGCACTGCATATCGCAGGGGCGTTGTTTCATCGTTTCGTGCTCAAGGACCAGACATTGCAGCGGATGCTGCCGTGACCCGTTAGCGTGCGTTAGCCGCTTGTTACTCGCCGTCTTTTTGAGCGCCTGTCGCCTGCATGCCAGCCGCTTTCCGTCGGTGGCCAGGCGGGGCGCCGATTACCTTTCCCGATGCCTGGATAATGGCGGTTTCGACGTCATGGCATCCACGCGCGATCGCCACTCCCGAGTGCGTGATAAGCACATAAAAAACAAGTCTTTTACGCGCGGCGCCAACACTGGTTAGATCGGAGGATCGACTGCCTGTCAGTCATTCAAGTCCAACCGCATCTCTTGCCGGTCAGCCATGAGCACAATTATCGAAGCATTCAAGCTGGATTCCGCGGGGCGGCCATTCTCGGAGCGACCCTCCGCGGGGCGGCCATCCGCGGGGCGGCCGCCCGCGGAGTTCTCTGCGGGGCTGCCTCCCACGCGGCCCGCGCCGTTGCTGTCGTCGCGGCGTGACGGCCGCTCGCTCGACGTGGACGTTCGTGACGCGATCCACGCTGCGTTCACTGCCAATCCATGCCTGAAAAGCTGGCCGCCCCATGCAATCGACGCATTGTGCGACGCCGGCCAATTGCGCACCTGGACCAACGGCGAACTGATCTTCGCGCGCGACGAACCGTGCGACGACATCCAGGTGGTGCTCTCCGGTGCGATCGAAATGAGCTGGACCAACTCGGCCGGCGTGCGCGCGGTAGCGGTGTACATGTGGCCGAACGAAGTCATCAACTTCATTCCGGTGATGGACCGGCGCGGCTCGATGCACGACCAGCGCGCGCACGGCTCGACGACGCTGTTCCACATTCCCGCCAGCGCCTTGTTCGAACTGTTTGCTCGCGAGCCCGCGCTGTTGCGCAATGTGCTCGATCTGATCTGCTTGCGAAGCCGCGCGCTGCACGGCCGCATGGGCAAGACGGCACTCGCCGGATTTCGTGCGCGCCTGGCGGATCAGTTGCTTGGCCTTGCCGAATGGCATGGCAAGAAAACGGAGCGGGGCGTGGAGCTGTCGATCAAGCTGTCGCAGGAGGACCTCGCCGCGTTACTGGCCGCTTCCCGGCAAAGTATCAATAAGGAACTGCGCTGGCTCGTGCAGCAAGGCATCGTGGATGTGCGTTATAGCCGGATTACCGTGATCGATATGGACGCACTGCGGGAAGTGAGCGAGGCCGCGTGAGAAAACTCATAACGATATAAAAAGCCCTTCTATCAAGTGTCCAAAGCGCGATAGATTCGCGGCCCCGACTCTGTCGATAATGACTCATCGATTCAGCAGACAGAGCCAATCAAGTGTTGATTCACCCCCATACCGCCGACTCAGCCGCCCGCCGCGAACCACCCTCCGCGTGGTTCCGGGCGTCGTCGTGTCGCCGCTCCTGTCCGGCATGTTCAACGCGCTGCTGATGGCAGGCATATTGCCGGCGTGTTGATTCGGCACGACCCGCTGTTGAGCTGACCCGCGCTCAGCCGGTTCGAGCCGCCGCCACCTTCAGATAAAGATTTTCGCCCCGCGTGCCCCGTGGCGCGCTGACCTGTCTCGTCCTCACACTTAGGAGTTGCATCGTATGTCGAATCTCAATCTCGCGACGTCCAACGCATTGGACATTCATGCCGTCACCGGCCGCATCGGCGCGGAAATTCGCGGCGTGCGCCTGTCGGGCCAGCTCGAACCCGCAACCGTCGAAGCGATTCGCGCCGCGCTGGTGCGCCACAAGGTGATCTTTTTCCGCGGCCAGACGCACCTACAGGACGCCGATCAGGAAGCCTTCGCCAAGCTGCTTGGTGAACCGGTCTCGCATCCCACGGTGCCGGTGGTGGATGGCACCGACTATCTGCTTGAACTCGACTCACATCGCGGCGGCCGCGCGAATTCGTGGCATACGGACGTGACGTTCGTCGACGCGTATCCGCAAGCGTCGATCCTGCGCGGCGTGACGATTCCGGAAGTGGGCGGCGACACCGTCTGGGCCAACACCGCCACCGCTTACGACGATCTGCCGCCGCCGCTCAAGGCGCTCGCCGAGCAACTGTGGGCGGTGCACAGCAATGAATACGACTACGCGAACTACGCCAACGTCGGCGAGCGCGGACGCGATGCCGAGGCGCGCAAACGCTATCGCGAAGTATTCGTGTCGACGCGCTATGAGACCGAACATCCGGTCGTGCGTGTCCATCCGGAATCCGGCGAAAAAACGCTGATTCTCGGCCACTTCGTGAAGAGCTTCGTCGGCCTCACGCCAAGTGCGTCGGCGCATTTGCTGGAACTGCTGCAAGCCTACGTGACGCGCCTCGAGAACATCGTGCGCTGGCGCTGGCAGGCAGGCGACGTCGCGATCTGGGACAACCGCGCGACCCAGCACTACGCCGTCAATGACTACGGCGATGCTCACCGTGTGGTGCGTCGCGTGACCCTGAAGGGCGACGTGCCGGTGAGCGTCGACGGTCGCCGCAGCTTTACGCGCAGCGTCGAACCGAATCCGGCTGTCAAGGCCGCCTAAAAAGGCCGCCTAAAAAGGCCGCTTAAACCTCGCGGGCCGCTCACGCTGTTCACACCGCTTGCGTCACGCGGCCCGAGCGCTTGCCACATCCATCCTCACGAAACTCCAGGAGAACCCGTGAACCTCTCGATCAAATGGGCCACGCCGTTGTTGCTTGCCGCGCTGGCGTGGCTGCTCGCCGCCCCCGGCTTCGTCGCTGCGCAAACGGTGATCCGCATCGCCGTGCCGGACATCAGCGCAGGACCGAAGCCGGCCGGCGGAGGCGTGGTTGACGTCATTTACGTCAACAAGTTGCTCGACAAGGAGTTCGCGAAGGACGGCGTGCAAGTGCGCTGGACTTTCTTCAAGGGCGCGGGCCCGGCGATCAACGAGGCGCTCGCCAATCATCAGGTCGATCTGGCTTTTCTCGGCGATCTGGCCGGCGTGATCGGCCGGGCGAACGGACTCGATACGCGTCTGATCGCGGCGCTGGGTCGCGACATCAACGGCTTTCTCGCGGTCGTGCCGGGGCAGGGCGTCACTGATCTGAACGCGTTGAAGGGCAAACAGGTTGCCGTGTTTCGCGGCACCGCGCTGCAACTGTCGTTCGACAGCGTGTTGCGTGCGCAAGGCCTGAACGAGCGTGATTTCCGTGTGGTCAATCTCGATCCGAACGCGGCGGCCGCGGCGCTGGCTGCGCGCCGCATCGACGCACTATGGGGTTCGTCCGGCGTGTTCGTGCTGCGTGACAAGGGTCTCGCCGACGTACCCGTCAGCACCCAGGGAAAACAGGGCGTCGGCACGCTGAAGGCGGGGTTGGTGGCATCGTCGGACTTTCTCAAGGCACATCCGGAACTGGCGACGCGCGTAGTGCGCACCGTCGTGCAGGCGTCGCAATGGCTTTCGGACAAACACAACCTCGACGCCTATATCGCACTGGAGCAGGACCAGGCGAATGCACCGGCAACGGTATGGCGCAATGAACTTGCAGCGAGCGATCCGGCGGTGACGTTCTCGCCGCTGCTGGACACCTATTTCGTCGACGCCTTCAAACGCGATGTGGATACCGCGAAGCAACAGGGGCTGATTCGTCGTCCGTTCGACGTCGATCAGTGGGTAGACCGCACCTATCTGACCCAGGCGCTGCGTGAGCTCAACCTCACGAATCATTGGCAGGCGTACCGCGCCTTCGGCCAGGCCGACAAGTCGATCTAAACACGGGCTGAATGCACGTCACGCTCCAAGAAAAACTACACGATGAAAAACAATAAAACTCACCGACGTCTGACCTTGATGGCAGCGGCTTTGCTGCCGGTAACGGCCGCCTGGGCACAGGACGTCAGTCTTGCGCCCGGCGTGCAGGAGCATGCCAAAGCAGCGGCACCTTCAGCAGCATCGGCAGCATCGGTCGCCAAAGCGGGCACCGGCACGGGCAAGGTCGCGACCGCAGGCACCGCCGTCATAGCGGGCACTGAAGCCGCCCCGGCGGCACTGAAGGAAGTGGTCGTGACCGCCCGCCGCCGCAAGGAAAACGTGCAGAAAGTGCCGGCGCCGATCTCGACCGTGAGCGGTGACGACCTCGAAGCGCAGCGCAACTACCGCGTGCAGGATTTGCAAAACACCTTGCCCAGCACGAACGTCGCGTACATTCATGCGCGGCAGTCGAGTATCTCCGTGCGGGGCATCGGCAACAATCCGGCGAACGACGGCCTGGAAGGCAGCGTTGGCGTGTATCTCGACAACGTGTATCTGGGACGCCCCGGCATGGCAGTGTTCGACGCGCTCGACATCAGCCAGATCGAATTGCTGCGTGGTCCGCAAGGTACGCTGTTCGGCAAGAACAGCACGGCCGGCATTCTGAACATCACGACCAAACGGCCGACGTTTACGACTGAAGCATCGCTCGAACAATCGATCGGTCAGCGCGGCTATGTGCAGACCAAGGCGGTGCTGTCCGGTCCGATCACCGACACGCTGGCGGGGCGCCTGCTACTGTATCGCAGCCATGACGACGGCGATATCAAGAACCTGTACACCGGTTCGCAGCTGAACGGCGGCACGCGTGAAGGTGGACGCGGCGAACTGCTGTTCAAGCCGACCGGCGATCTGAACGTGCGAGTGATTGCCGACTACAACACCGAAGATTCGAGCTACGGTACGCAAGTGCTGTACGGTCTTGGCCCGACGATCAACGGCGTGAATCAGTTCCTCGGGCGGGCAGCGTCGATCGGCGCAACGCCGGTGACGAATCCTTCGCTATACCAGGTCAATCTCGACTCGCGTCAGCACGTGAGCGTGCATCAGGGCGGATTGTCGGTCGAAGTGAACGATACGCTGCCAAGCGGTTTTACGCTGACGTCCATCACCGCTGGCCGCTTCTGGCATTTCGACCCGGCCAACGACGACAATCTGAACAAGCCGGCGATCATCGACACCGGCGTGTCGGTCAACGACCACCAGTTCTCGCAGGAATTCCGGGTGGCGTCGCCCACCGGTGGCCCGATCGACTACGTGGCGGGCGCGTACTACTTCTATCAGCAGCTGACTAACAACACGTTCGCGTTTTATGGCCCGGACGCGGACGCGGTGATCCTCGGCCGCGACATCGGTGCGCTCGACAACACGACCTCGACGGCGCCCGCGCACATGACCACCAATAGCTTCGCGCTGTTCGCGCAGAGCACGTGGCACATCGATTCGCGCGCTGATTTGACCGCGGGCGTGCGCGGCACGTATGAAGAGAAAACCGCCGACGTCAACCGCAATGCGCCTATTGGCGGCGCAACCCTGGGTCCCGCCGCGCAGGCCGTGCGCAACAGCGTGATCGGCGCGTATGCGTCGGGCGATCTGCATCTGTCGAATGTGAGCCCGTCGGCGCTCCTGAACTTCGGCTACAAGCTCGCACCCGACGTGCTCGGCTACGCGACGCTGTCGCACGGCGAAAAGTCGGGCGGCGTGAACATGGCGGTTTCGTCCGCGCCGACGCAAGGGGCAAATTCGTTGATTGTCGGACCCGAGCGCGCCAATAACGCCGAACTCGGCATCAAGAGCGAATTCCTCGAACACCGCCTGATGCTCAACGCCAATCTGTTCTGGACGCAGATCAGCGGCTATCAGGCAACGAGTCTTGTCGCGACGCCCACCGGCGTGATCTCCGTGCTCTCGAATGCCGCCGACGTACGCAGCCGCGGTGCCGAAATCGATCTCCGGGCGATGCCGATCCGCAACCTCACGTTGGGTCTCAACGCCTCGTATATCGACGCAACGTACACGTCGTATGAGAACGCACCGTGCCCGTCGGAAGTGGCGATCCCGAATCCCAAAGCAACCTGCAGTCTTACTGGCCGACCGGTGGCCGGCGCGCCGCGCTGGATCCTGAACCTGAGCGCGCAGTACCAGTTCCGCCTCGCGCACGACATCGACGAATACTTTGCTGCCGCTTACTCGCTGCGCTCGAATCAGTACGGCACGCTCGACGATTCGCAGTACGGCAAGCTGCCCGGTTACGGCATCGTCAACGTCGCGACTGGCTGGCGTCTGGCCTCGGGACGCCATCAATGGGATCTGTCGATCTGGGCGCGCAATCTGTTCGACAAGCGTTATTACCTCGCCTCGTTCGCGACGTACAACGGCGCGTACACGGCCTCGGTGGGCGACTCGCGGATGTTCGGCGCAACGCTGCGCTACGACTATTGAACGGCCCGGCGGCCGCTCTTCACGGACCACGACTTTGAGACCGACTCTATCCACCTCGAATCAGCCATCGACGCGATTGTCGTGGTGGCCGTCAGCACCGTCGCCATCAACAGCTGAACACCGCGCGCGCAGCCCACGCGGCGCAGGTGCGGTGAGTTGGCGTGGCCTGTCTGCCTGGACGCTGCCGGTGTTGCTTTATGTGTTGTGGTGGTTCGCATCGCATCATCAGTGGATGTCGCCGCAGATTCTGCCGACGCCCGAACTGGTTTGGCAAACCGCCGCTGAACTGCTCGGGGACAACCTCGTGGCGAATCTGCTCATCAGCTTGCGACGCCTCGCGTTCGGTCTCGCCGCGGGCGTGCTGGGCGGCACGCTGCTCGGTGCCGCGATGGGTTCGAGCCGCACCTTCGACGCTGTGATCGCACCGAGCTTTTACGCGCTCGCGCAGATTCCGACGCTCGCGTGGCTCCCACTGCTGATGGTGGTGCTGGGGATCGGCGAGTCGCTGAAAGTGGTGCTGATTTTCAAGGCGGTGCTGGTGCCGGTGACGATTCATACGCAACTCGGCGTGCGCGCGGTGCCGCCGCGCCTGCGCGAGATGGCGGCGGTGTTACGTTTGCCGCGCATTCAGAAGCTGCGCCTGTTGATCGTGCCCGCTGCGCTGCCGCCGTTTCTGACGGGGCTGCGTCTTGGGTTGGCGCAGGGCTGGCTCACGTTGATCGCGGTCGAACTGCTCGCATCGTCCGAAGGGATCGGCTACCTGATGGTGTGGGGCCGGCAGATGTTCCAGCTCGACATGGTGTTCGTTTGTATCGCGGTGATCGGTGTGATCGGTTTCACAATGGATTACGGGATTCATGCATTGGATCGGCGCGTGGTCCGCTGGCCGCGCGTCGCGTTGGCCGAGCACGTCACACATGCACGGCGTGGTTGGCTCGCATATGGCTACGGCGCATTGCTGCCGCTGCTCGCAGTACTCGCGTGGAGCGTGGCCGCGCATGAGCATTGGGTCGATGCCCGTATCCTGCCGGCACCGCTAGTTGTGTTGACAAGCACATGGCACGACGTGAAAAGCGGCGCATTGCCGGTCCCGCTATTGCACACGTTGCTGCGCTCGATCGAAGGGCTCGCACTCGGCACGGCGACCGGCGTTCTGTCTGGTCTCGCGCTCGGCCTCACCGCCTCGCTGCGGCGCACCGTCGGTCCGACACTCGCCGCGCTGCGCCAGGTGGCGATCTTCGCGTGGATTCCGCTTCTCACCGCGTGGGCCGGTATCGACGATCTTGCGAAGGTGATCTTCGTCGCGCTTGCCGCCTTCTTCCCGATGGTGGTGGCGACCGCTCGCGCTGTTGAAAACCTCTCGCCGCAACTTGCCGAAGTCGCGCAGACGCTGCGGCTTGATTTCGCGCAGCGGCTGCGCTGGTTGATTCTCCCCGCGATCGTGCCGGGTGTGTTCGCCGGGCTGCGGCTGGCGCTCGTTTATGCGTGGCTCGGTGCGATCGGCGCGGAGTATTTCATGCCGTCAGGCGTGGGTATCGGCAGCTTCATGCTCGATGCGCAGCAACTGTTCCGCATGGATCGGTTGTTGAGCGCTGCGGTGGTGGTCGGCGCGCTCGGTGCGCTGTTCGGCTGGCTCGGCGGACGGCTCGAAGCGTCGGCGACACGCTGGCGCGGACCGAGGTAAAGCAGATTTGTTTTGACGTTACTCCCGATTTGCAGCGGATTTAAGGACGATTTTTAGCGGCTTCAAGCGGCTTCAAGCGGCTTCAAGCGGCTTCAAGCGGCCTCAAGCGGCCTCAAGCGGCCTCAAGCGGCCTCAAGCGGCCTCAAGCAGCCTCAAGCAGCCCCAAGCAGCTCAAGCAGCTCAAGCAGCTCAAGCAGCTCAAGCAGCTCAAGCGGCTCAAGCAACGCAAGCGGCTCAAGCGGCCAAGCGGCCAAGCGACGTCAAACCGGCTTCAAAGCGTCTTGACAACGGCTTAACAGCGAATCGATCTCAGTGATTGAAACCTTCATCAAGGAACACCATGTCTTCTGACCCGGCAGCGCGCACACCATCAAAGCGCCCCAACTTCCTCGTGATCGTCGCCGACGATCTCGGCTTCTCCGACCTCGGCGCATTCGGCGGCGAGATCGCGACGCCCAACCTCGACGCGCTCGCACACGCAGGCGTGCGCTTCACCGACTTCCACACGGCATCGGCCTGCTCGCCGACCCGTTCGATGTTGCTCACCGGCACCGATCACCACATCGCCGGGATCGGCACGATGGCCGAGGCGTTGTCACCGGAACTCGAGGGCAAGCCGGGTTATGAGGGCTATCTGAACGACCGCGTGGTCGCGTTGCCTGAACTGCTGCGCGATGCCGGTTACTTCACGACGATGGCCGGCAAATGGCATCTCGGCTTGACGCTGGAGCGCGCACCCTCGGCGCGCGGTTTCGAGCGCTCGTTCGCCTTGCTGCCGGGCGCGGCGAATCACTACGGCTTCGAGCCCGTCGCGATCGACGCCGAGCAACCGCGTCTGCATCGCTCGACGCGCTCGTTGTACGTCGAAGACAACCGTTTTGTCGACGAATTGCCGGAAGACTTCTATTCCTCCGACTCGTTCACGGACAAGCTGCTGCAATACCTCGACGAACGTCCCGACGACGGCCGCCCGTTCTTCGCCTATCTGCCGTTTTCCGCGCCGCACTGGCCGTTGCAGGCGCCGGCTGAAACCGTTGAGCACTATCGTGGCCGTTATGCAGCCGGTCCCGATGCGTTGCGTGAAGAGCGGCTCGCCAAACAGCGCGTGCTCGGCTTGCTCGGCGAAAACGTGCAAGCGCACCCGGTGGTGGCGCGCAATGCCGAATGGGATCAGCTCACTGACGACGAACGGGACTTCTCGGCGCGCACGATGGAAGTCTATGCAGGAATGGTCGAGCGCCTGGACTGGAACGTGGGCCGCGTGATCGAGCATCTGAAAGCGACCGGCGAACTCGACAACACCTTCGTGCTGTTCCTGTCGGATAACGGCGCGGAGGGCGCCTTGCTTGAAGCACTGCCGGTGTTCGGCCCGAACCTGCAGCAGTTCATCAGCGATCACTACGACAACAGCCTGCCCAACGTCGGGCGCGGCAATTCGTATGTGTGGTACGGACCGCGCTGGGCCCAGGCGGCGACCGCGCCGTCACGGCTCTATAAGGCCTTCACGACTGAAGGCGGGATTCGTGTGGTCGCGTTCGCGCACTATCCGGTACTCGCGCGTCAGGGCGAGATCGGCGACGCGTTTTCCACGGTGATGGACGTTGTGCCCACCGTGCTCGAACTCGCGGGCGTGAAGCATCCGGGCAACACGTACAAAGGCCGCACGGTCGCGCAGCCGAAGGGTGCCTCGCTGCTGCCGTATCTGAATCGCAGTTCAGACGCCGTGCACGACGCGCATCGCGTCACAGGTTGGGAATTGTTCGGCATGCGCGCGGTGCGGCAGGGCGACTGGAAAGCGGTGTTCATCCCGCAGCCGGTCGGGCCGGGCGCATGGCAGCTTTACGATCTCGCGCAAGACCCGGGCGAGACCCGCGATCGTGCCGCCGACGAACCCCAAAAGCTCGCCGCTTTGCTCGACCACTGGCAGGCGTACGTCGTGGAGAACGGCGTGCAGGAAGTCACGCGCGTATTCGGGTGAGCGCTTGACGATGACGGCGCGCTTACCGCTACCGCTTAGGAGGATGCCCACGTGAGCACATCAACGTTGTACGAACCCGCGCTTGGGGCGCCGTTCGCCGGAGAGCCGGGTGGCGCGCGGCGCTGTCATGCGCGGACCGGCACGGCGGTATCGGTGGTGCTGCACGGTGCGCTGTTCGCCGCGCTGTATCTGGTATGGTCGCATGCGCCGGAGCCGCCGCCGCGTGCGCGGACCATCGAGTTGACGTTGACGCGGCCTGAGGCGACACAGCCGTTGGTGGTGCCGCAACCTGCGCAGCCTGTGACGCCGCCACAGCAACTCAAGGCGCAGCCACGGGTGAGGCCGGCTTCCCCACAGCCGCAGCATGCGAGTCCGGTGGCGCACGCCGCGCCGGTCATTACGCAGGCCATGCATGCCGCGCCCGCACCGTCCGCAGCACCGGCTATCTCGAAGGCGCCGAGCGTCGCACAACCCGTTGCAGCACCGTCGGCGCCCGTTGCGGCCACTGAAACCGCGGCGCCGTCGAAGCCACGCGTGGTCGACACGAATGGCATCCCAAGCGACTACGTCGCGAAAGTATTCGAGCGTATCAACCGCTACGCCGCCGATAGCTACCCACGTGCCGCGCGTCTGCGTCACGAGGAAGGCCGCATCGCGTACAAGCTCACGCTCGACGCGGAAGGACACGTGGTGCATCTGGACATCACATCCTCGGGCAGCGATCTGCTCGACGACGCAGCCCGCGAAGCGATCAAATCAGCTGCGCCATTTCCGAAGCCGCCCGATCTCGGCGCGAGTGCCTACCGTCTTGCCGGCACGATCGTCTATCAACTGACCGACTGATTCTGCTTCACCTTCACCTTCTGACGCATTCTGGAGAACTGCCATGAACCCTGCCAATGTTGCTGCTCATCTCTCGCCGCTGCAGCTGTTCGCGCAAGCGGATCTGATCGTCAAATCCATCATGGTGCTGCTGGCGCTGGCATCGGTGGCGAGCTGGGGCGTGATCGTCGACAAGCTGTTTCGCTTTCGGGCGTTGCAGCGGCGTGCCGCGCGCTGGCTCGAGCTATTGCAGGCGCAGCGCTCGCTTGCGCAACTCACGACGGCGCTCAGCGAATTCGCCGAGGATCCGTTTGCACGCGTCTACCGCGCCGTGGTCGGCGAGTGGCGCGAAACCTGGCGGCAGGGTTTGCAGCACAGCGAGTCGGGCCGCGAGAGCCTCAAGGAGCGCGTCGCGCGGGTCGCGCTGATTACGCGCGGCGTCGAAATCGAGCAACTGCAGCGCGGTTTGCCGGTGCTTGCGACGGTGGGTTCGGTCGCGCCGTTCGTCGGCCTGTTCGGCACGGTGTGGGGGATCATCAACGCGTTTCAGGGGATTGCCGCGAGCAATAACACCAGTCTTGCCGTGGTCGCGCCGGGCATCGCGGAGGCGCTGTTCGCCACCGCGCTCGGGCTGGTTGCCGCGATTCCAGCGGTGGTGGCTTACAACCGCGCATCGGGCGATCTGAACGCATATGCGAACCGTCTCGATACGCTGACGGGACTCGTCGAAGTGCAGTTGTCGAGGCAACTGGAGGCGGGGGATTTTGTGGTGGATGCCGAGCATGCTTCGACCGACCATGCGCGCCATGAGCACGCGGTTCACGAGAAGCACGTGCGCCCTGAATTGCATGCCGCCATTCGCACCGTCACCGGAGGTGCTTGAGATGGCCGCCCGCATTCCCGCCGCGCAAGCTGGACGCATCGCCGCGCCGGTCAGCGAGATCAATGTGACGCCGCTCGTCGATGTGATGCTCGTACTCCTGATCGTCTTCATGGTGGCCGCGCCGCTGATGGCGCAGGGCGTGAAAGTCGATCTGCCCACCGCCAAAGCGAAACCGCTCAGCGAAGACAAGCCGCCGGTGGCGATTAGTCTGAAGCGCGACGGTTCAGTGTATGTCGATAAAACGCAGGTGAGCGGCACGCAACTCGTCGGCACGCTGACGCGTGAAACCTCGGGCGATCATGAACGGCGTGTCGAGATTCGTGGCGATAAAGGCTTGCCGTACGGCAACGTGTTGCAGGCGATGGGTGAGATCAACGAGGCCGGCTTCACAAAGATCGCGTTGGTATCCGAACCGGTCGGGGCGCAGTGAGTTTTGGCAATGAGTTTTGGTGTTGAGTTCGGCAGTGAGGTGGGCAATGAGTTTGGCAATGAAGCGGACAATGAGTAGGGCAACGGGATGGGCAACGGGATGGGCAACAGGTTGGTCCATGAAAACGCTTTGCAAGGATCTGTGATGAGTCATCCGCAACCGGCTGTTTCGTTCCGGCGCGTCGGCCGGACTTTCGATGTCAATGGCCGTGCTTATGAAGCGATCCGTGATTTCTCGCTCGATATCGCCGAGGGCGAATTTGTGGCGATCGTCGGTGCGAGCGGTTGCGGCAAGTCGACCTTGCTACGGCTGCTGGTTGGTCTGGATGCCGGCTTCGACGGCGAAATTCTCGTCGACGGCGCGCCTGTGCGCGGCATCGGCGCGGAACGTGGGATCGTTTTTCAGGAGCATCGGCTGTTTCCGTGGCTGTCGGTAACCCGCAATGTTGCACTCGGTCTTGCCGCGCAGCATGTGCCCGAGGAGGAGGCGCGTTCGCGCGTCGCAGAGGCAGTGCGGCTGGTCGGCCTGCAAGGTTTCGAGGACGCTTTGCCGCATCAACTGTCGGGCGGCATGGCGCAGCGCGTGGCGATTGCGCGTGGTCTCGTGGCAAGTCCCCGCATCCTCACGCTCGATGAACCGTTCGGCGCGCTCGACGCGCTGACGCGTCACCAGATGCAGGACGAATTATTGCGGATTCGCGAACGTGAGCGCATCACGACGGTGCTGGTGACGCACGATGTCGACGAGGCGGTGTTTCTTGCCGATCGTGTGGTGGTGATGAAACCCCGGCCGGGCACGATCGCGAGCGTCGTGGAGATCGCGTTGCCGCGACCGCGCAGCCGTTCGAGCTACGATTTTCATGTGTATCGAGAGACGATCACCGAGGCGCTGCTTGGCGATGAAGCGGGGCATGCCAGGTTGCATGCGCCGGTTCGGGAGATCGAGTTGGCGAGCTTTGCGTGGTGAATGCGCTTCGCTATACATTTCGCCAAGCGTTCGGGCGGTTTGCGTTGGCAGAGAGTGCGCGCCACGCGGTGTCGCGAACAGCACGCATGGGATCGCCTTGCGTGCGAGCGCGATGGACGCTTGATTGAGTCGCTTTTTACAGCGCTTTTCGTGTTTTAGACTGAGCCCTGTTCGACGGCTGCCTGCTCCGGCGTCGTCGTCTCGCGATAGCCGAGCCGCGCCGAGATTGCGAGCCCCGACTGCTTGAGTAGCGCGACGTAGTGCGATTTCGTGTCGGCGCCGCAGCGCATGGTTGGAAACGAAATCGACAGGCCGGCGATCACGCGGCCAAAGCGGTCGAACACCGGCACCGCGAGACACCGCAGGCCTTCTTCCTGTTCTTCGTTGTCCTCGCCGTAGCCTTGCTCGCGCACGCACGGCAGGATGCTGAGCACGGCATCGGCGGAGGCCAGCGACTTTTGCGTCGACTTGCGAAATTCCACATGCGAGAGGACTTCGCGCGCCTCAGCCGGGTCCATCCACGCGAGCAGCACCTTGCCGATCGCCGTGCTGTGCAGTGGATTGCGGCGGCCGATATGATGCGAGGGTAAACGATCGGCAGCAAGTCTATAAGAAGCGGAACGGCGTTCCTATCGCGGTGCTATATTGCGCAAAAAGGGAGTCGCCCGGCGCAAGAACGGGACATCACCGCCGGAGATTCACCCGACAACTGGACGCAAAGTCCATGGAGGAGACATGAAGCTCAAGAAGGCCATCGACCGCATTCCAGGCGGCCTGATGCTGGTGCCGTTGCTGCTTGGCGCCTGTGTTCATACGTTCGCGCCGGGTGGAGGGAAATACCTCGGGTCGTTCACCAATGGATTGATCACCGGCACCGTGCCGATTCTGGCGGTGTGGTTCTTCTGCATGGGCGCGACGATCGACCTGCGGGCAACCGGCACGGTGTTGCGCAAGTCGGGCACGCTGCTCGTGACCAAAATGGTGGTGGCGTGGATCGCGACGCTCGTCGCTTCGCACTTCATTCCGATTGATGGCGTTAAGGCGGGGCTGTTCGCGGGGCTCTCGGTGCTCGCGATCACGACCTCGATGGACATGACCAACGGCGGTCTCTATGCGGCCGTGATGCAGCAATATGGCAGCAAGGAGGAGGCGGGCGCGTTCGTGCTGATGTCGATCGAGTCGGGGCCGCTCGTCAGCATGATCATTCTCGGCGCGACCGGCGTCGCGTTCTTCGAACCGCGGCTTTTCGTGGGCGCGGTGCTGCCGTTCCTGATTGGCTTTGTGTTGGGGAATCTGGATAGCGATCTGCGCGAGTTCTTTGGCCGCTGCGTGCATCCGCTGATTCCGTTCTTCGGTTTTGCGCTCGGCAACGGTATCGACCTGAACGTGATCGTCACGAGCGGCTTGCCGGGCGTCGTGCTGGGCCTTGGGGTGATTGTTGTGACGGGCATTCCACTGATCCTTGCGGATCGCTGGATTGCGGGCGGTAACGGGGCAGCGGGGTTGGCGGCTTCGTCGACGGCGGGGGCTGCAGTGGCGAACCCGGCGATCATCGGCGAGATGATTCCGCGGTTTAAGCCGCTGGTGCCGGCAGCGACGGCGATGGTGGCGACCGCGTGTCTGGTGACGGCGATTCTTGTGCCGATTCTTACCGCGCTATGGGTGCGCCGCCATCATGCGCGGGATGCGTTGCTTGAGGAGTTTGCGGCGGCGACGACGCCACCGCAGCCGCTTAGTGAGCGGGACGTGCACGTTTGAATCTGTGGGGCGGCTGGTTTGCGCTTGAACGCGACGAAGTGAAGTGAGTAACGTGGGGCAGGTCTCACCGCCCCAGTTTCCCCTCCAGCATCGCCTTAACCTCCGCCCACTCCTCATCGATGATGCTAAAGCGCACCGAATTGCGCTTGCGTCCATCCGGCATGATCCGCTCATGCCGGACAATGCCTTCCTGTTTCGCGCCGATCCGCAGAATCGCCGCTCTTGATTTCTCGTTGAGCTCGTCCGTGGTGAACTGCACGCGCACGCACTGCATCGCTTCGAAGGCGTGGCTCAACAACAGGTATTTCGCCTCGGTGTTGACAGCCGAGCGCTGCACCGACTCGCCCAACCACGTGTGGCCGATTTCCAGCTTCCGGTTCACCCGGTCGATCTTCCAGAACCGTGTGCTGCCGACAATCGCCCCAGTATCGCGGCTCACGATCACAAACGGCATCACCGTGCCGGCGGTGCGTCCATCGAGCGCGGTTGCAATGTAGCCGCCGATGGTTTCAGGACCCGGCACGACAGTCAGCTTCATCTTCCACAACTGACCATCCGCAGCGGCGTCGAGCAGAGCTTGGGCGTGTTCTTGTTGAAGTGGCCGGAGTTCGACGGCCTGTCCGACCAGCGTGGGTTGCATGAGGCGAGGGGAGGCGTCGTTCATAGTGGAGCGGCATTCGTTGCACGACTGAACATCATAAAGGGAAGAACGATCTGAACGAAGCGAGCGAATGAGCGGCGAATCAAGGAGGGCTCAAGGGGCGATTCAAGGGCCGACTCGCGAGGCAAGTTCCAATAAAAAAAGTCCGCGAACGAGCGCTCGCGGACCTGGCACAGTGATCAAACAGGCGGACGAGGCCGGAAACCTCGCCCTGAAAGCCTGACGGCCTTCGGCGTCTTAAACCGCCATCACCGAAACGGCCTTGGTAACCAGATAGCCTTCCATCGCTTCCGGACCGCCTTCCGAGCCATAGCCCGAATCCTTCACGCCGCCAAACGGCATTTCCGGCGACGGCGTAGCAGGCTGGTTGATCCACAGCATGCCGACTTCCATCTGTTGCGACAGCAGATGCACGTTGCGGAACGACTTCGTGAACGCATAACCCGCGAGACCATACGGCAGGCGATTCGCCTCAGCGATCGCTTCTTCGAGCGTGTCGAAACCGCGGATCGCGGCGATCGGGCCGAACGGCTCGTTGTTGAACACGTCCGATTCGAGCGACACGTTGGTCAGCACGGTCGGCGCGAAGAAGTTACCTTCCGAGCCCACGCGTTCGCCGCCCGTCTCGACCTTGGCGCCGGTCTTGCGCGCGTCGTCGAGCACCTTGCTCATCGCGCTGAGACGGCGCGCGTTGGCGAGCGGCCCCAAGGTGGTGCCTTCGGCCAGACCGTCGCCGAGCTTGAGGCCTTCAGCGTGCTTGACGAGCGCGGCGGCGAATTCTTCGCGGATGCTGTTGTGCACCAGAAAGCGCGTGGGCGAGATGCAGACCTGGCCGGCATTGCGGAATTTCGCGCCGCCCGCGGCCTTCACAGCCAGCGCCACGTCGGCATCTTCGGCCACGATGACAGGCGCATGACCGCCCAGCTCCATCGTCGCGCGCTTCATGTGCGCACCGGCGAGTGCCGCCAGTTGCTTGCCGACCGGTGTCGAGCCGGTGAACGTGACCTTGCGGATCACCGGATGCGGAATCAGATAGCTGGAAATCTCTGCCGGGTCGCCGAACACGAGGCCGACCGTGCCTGCCGGCACGCCGGCTTCAACGAACGCCTGCAGCAGCGCCGCCGGCGACGCCGGGGTTTCTTCCGGCGCCTTGACGAGGAACGAGCAGCCGCACGCGAGCGCCGCGCTCAGCTTGCGCACGACCTGATTGACCGGGAAATTCCACGGCGTGAAGGCGGCCACCGGGCCGATCGGTTCCTTGAGCACGGTTTGCTGCGCTGCCAGATTGCGCGACGGCACGATCCGGCCGTAGACGCGGCGGCCTTCGTCGGCGAACCACTCGATGATGTCCGCGGCGGCCAGCACTTCGCCGCGAGCCTCGACGAACGGTTTGCCCTGTTCCTGCGTCATCAGGCGGCCGATGTCGGAGGCACGTTCGCGCACCAGCGCGGCCGCTTTGCGCATGGTCGTGGCGCGTTCGTTGGCCGGAATTTTGCGCCAGGCTTCGAAGCCGCGCTGTGCGGCGGCTAGCGCGCGGTCCAGATCGGCAATGCCGGCGTGGGCCACCTTGCCGATGGCTTTGCCGGTGGCGGGATTGATAACGTCGATGGTCTTGCCGCTGGCGGCGTCGCACCACTCGCCGTTAATCAGAAGTCGGGTATCGGTATAGCTCGAGGTGGCCATGTTGGGTTCCTGTAAGTGGGAAAACGATAGGCCGCGCGGTCGGGTGTACCGGGCTGAACCTGCGCGGCCATGGATGGACTGCCGATAGCAATCATCTTATCTGATTGCGCGCGATCGCATCGGCGGTGCGCCCACGGGTGCTGCGCGGCACGGGCCTTGCTGCCCCGGTTGCCGGGGCGCAGAAACGCCCGCCTGAGCAGCGGCGCGCAAACAGGCGTAAAGTCAAGCAGCAGTAGCAGGAACCGGCGAGAGCCAAACGCGTTGGACAGTGCCACGAGTGGGCAAAAAGCAGCACTCAAGGCAACGGTCGAAAGCAGCAGGCGAAAGACGGCGAATACAACCCAATCAACCAAGGTGCAAACGAGGAATCGACATGCCAACCGGTACAGTGAAGTGGTTCAATGACGCGAAGGGCTTTGGCTTTATTACACCGGATGACGGTGGCGAGGATCTGTTTGCCCATTTCTCGGAAATTCGCAGCGAAGGTTTCAAATCGCTGCAGGAAAACCAGAAGGTCAGCTTCGAAATCAAGCAGGGACCGAAGGGCAAGCAGGCGGCCGATATCAAGCCGGTGTAAGAGCAGTGGCCGGTCCGCTCATACAGATGGGCGGACCGGCGGAGTATTTTCGTGCTGCAAGGGCGATTCGCTCGCGCTTTTCAGTAAAGCGCGAGTCGGGTTACGCGTAGGCGTTTCGCGCCGCACCAATCCCATCGAGCAATTCGTTTCGCACACCGGCGAGCGCGCCGTCGCGCCGGTCGCGCGGATGCGGCGCGGCAACGTCGATGTCGCGCACCAGCCGTCCGGCGCCCTGCTGGCCCGCCGTGTTGAGCAGCAGGACGCGATCGGACAAATACAGCGCCTCATCCAGATCATGCGTGACGATCAGCGCCGCCGTGCCGTGCGCGCGCGTCAGAGACAACAGCAGGTCCTGCAGACGCATGCGGGTCATGGCGTCGACCGCGCTGAATGGCTCGTCGAGCAGCAACAGGTCGGGCTGGGAGAACAGGCCACGCGCGAGCGCCACGCGTTGCGCCATGCCACCCGAAAGTTGCTTGGGCAGTGCCGCGCCGGTGCCGGCCAGGCCAACCTCGTCGAGCAGTCGACCCACACGCGGGTCCACGCCGCGCCGTGGACCCGCGGAAAACGCGACATTGTCGGCCACGCTCAGCCATGGCAGCAGGCGGGGCTCCTGAAAAATCACGCCGAGGCGCGGCGACGGGCCGTCTTGCGCCAGCCCGTCGAGCAAAATCTCTCCCTCGAAGTCGCGATCAAGGCCGGCCAGTACGCGCAGCAATGTGCTCTTGCCACAGCCGCTCGGGCCGACCAGACTCACGATCTCCCCGCGCCTGATACCGAACGTTACGCCTTCGAGCACCGCGCGCGCTTCGTAACGCTTGCTCACGGCACGCACCTGCAGCAGGGGCGGCTGATTTAAAAGATCTGCCGCGTTCAACGCACACCTCGTGAGGAAGACCGGTCGTTCGCGGTATCGCGCCATGAAAGCACGCGCGCTTCGATCGCTTTAAGGATGCTGTCGCTGAGCTTGCCGAGCAGCGCGAGCAGCAGGATCGCGCCGAACACGAGATCGGGCCGGCCGGTTTCGCGGCCGTCGCTCAGTAGATACCCCAGGCCGCGGGTGGCGGCAATCAATTCGGCGGCGACCATGAACATCCACG
Source organism: Paraburkholderia polaris (assembly GCF_012927345.1). Lineage (GTDB taxonomy): Bacteria > Pseudomonadota > Gammaproteobacteria > Burkholderiales > Burkholderiaceae > Paraburkholderia > Paraburkholderia polaris. The sequence continues at coordinate 182,904 of NZ_JABBGJ010000004.1, read as the reverse complement.
CGAGACTCAGGCCGGTGCGCAGTCCGGTGAAGATGTGTGGCAAGGACGCGGGCAACAGGATGCGCGTGAACAGTGCCCGCGAGCTCAAGCGGTTGACTTCGCCAAGTTCGATCAGCTTCCTGTCGACGCCGCGAATGCCGGCCACGACGCTCAATTGCACCGGGAAAAATGCGCCGATGGCGACGAGCGTGATTTTCGGCGCTTCGTCAATGCCCATCCACAGCAGCAGAATCGGTACCCAGGCGAGCGACGGAATCGCGCGCAGCGCCTGAAACGCGGGGTCGAGAAGTGCGTCGAGGCGGCGGCTCAAGCCCATTGCCGCACCGAGCAGAAGGGCGAGTGCGGAGCCGATGCCGAAACCCGCGAGTACGCGCATCGAGCTTGCTCCGATGTGGCGGCCGAGACGCTCGCCGCCCAGTTGCCACAGCGTTTCAGCAATCGTGCTCGGCGCGGGCACCAGGTGCTCCGGCAACACCGAAGCACGCACCAGGGCTTCGATCACGGCAAGGAAGGCAAGCGGCAGGATCAGCCCGGCGATGCGCCAGCGTTTGAGCGGGTCACGCGGCCGCGGCGCGAGGCCCGATGCATCGGCGGCTTGCGCCGCGTGATAAAGCGCGAGTTCCTCCGTTGCATGCGATCGGTCATGAAGCGCGAGCGATTCGTCGGTAGCCATGGGCGTCGGTCAGATAGTCCTCAAACAGTGGACGCGGTGGCTCACTGGCCGCCGTTCGCGGCGATCACAGGCTGCGCCGTCTTCACATCGATCAGGGCGTCGATGACCTGATTCAGATCCGTGCCCGGTTTCACCAGTTGCTCCTGCTCGAGGATCGGCGCGGCCGCCTTGAGCGCGGCGAGTTGCTGCGCGCCCGGCTGCGGATGGCTGAAATCGTTGCGGCTCAGTTGCAGTCTGGCGACCGGCAGCGACAGCTTCGATTCTTCCGAGATGATCTTCGCGGTTTCGTCTGGATGCGCGGCGATCCACAGGCGCGCCTTTTCGTACACCTTGAGCACCTGCGCGAGCGTCTCGGGATGGTCGTGAATGAAATCCTCGCGGGCGTCGAGCAAGCCCCACGTATTGAAGTCGACGTTGCGATACAGCAGCTTCGCGCCGTCGTCGATTTGTGCGGCCGCCATGTGCGGATCAAGGCCGGCCCAGGCGTCCACCTGGCCGTTGGCGAGCGCGGTGCGCCCATCCGGGTGCTGAAGATTGACGATTTCCACGTCGTCGCGCGTGAGGCCCGCAGTACGCAGGGCGCGCAATGTAAAGAGGAACGGGTCCGTGCCCTTGGTGGCGGCGATCTTCTTGCCCTTCAGGTCCGCGAGGGTTTTGATCGGCGAGTCCTTGCGGACGACGAGCGCCGTCCATTCGGGACGCGAGAAAACGTATACAGCGCGAATCGGATTGCCGTTGGCTTTGGCGAGCACGGCGGCCAGACCTGCCGTCGAGCCAATGTCGATCGCGCCGCTGTTCAGATATTCGAGCGCGCGATTGCTGCCGAGGCTCAGCACCCATTTGACCTGGGTGTGCTGCGGTGCGAGTTCCTGCTCGAGCCAGCCGTTGCGCTTGATGACGAGGCTTTCCGGCGAGTAGTACGCGTAGTCGAGTTTCAGTTCGACAGGCGGCGCGGCGCGTGCGATACCCGGTGCAAGGAGGGCGAGCGTGGCCGTTGCCGCCATCAGCAGCGCGCTCAGGCCGGCTTGCAGACGTTTCGCATGCTGCGAGTGTGAGGAAATCGAAGAGAGCGAAAAGCGCGCCGTGCCCCGCGGGATTTTCATTGACTGGTCCTGTGATGGTCGTTTAATTGTGACCGGTCAATGTAGTCAATGCGCGCGCTGAACTGAACGAATAAAAACTCACAATCAAAGCAGATCGGACGCTATGGCGGACGTGGGCCGCTCATTCTTTCTCCGCACCTGACGAGCCGTTGGCGTCGTCCCGCCGCTTCGATCTGCGGGTAATCGTGGTGTTCCTCAGTCGCATCAAGTCGCACAAAGTGTGCCGGTCAGTACACGCCGGAACGGCTGCATCGGCGCGCTGCCGCCCATGCCGGCAGGCAAGATCCGGAAGGTGAGGCTGCGGGAAGCATTGCGGGGCGCGGCAGGGTAATAGGTTGCGATGGTGGCAGGACTATCGGTTTGCCTATAAATTACGGAAGCGCACGCTGGGCGAAACCCAGTATTAAGCATTTAGAACAACACGAACCAGGAGTATTTTTCTTAAGGTTCCCTTCAGCTTTGCTCCGTAGTATTTGCGCGATCGCCCGTGTCCCTGCGGGCAATAGTTCCGATAGTTTTCCGATAGAAAACTGAAAGCACCGATCAACGGTTTGCTGGAGCATCCATGAAAACCCTGTTCTTGCAGGCGCCGTCATTTGACGGTTTTGATGGTGGCGCGGGTTCGCGTTACCAAAACAAGCGTGAAGTCCGCTCGTTCTGGTATCCGACGTGGCTCGCACAGCCCGCCGCGCTCCTCCCCGATAGCCGCGTGCTCGATGCCCCCGCCGACGGCTTGTCCGTCGACGCATCGCTTGACATCGCGCAACAATACGAACTGGTGGTCATCCATACCAGCACGCCGTCCTTTCCCACTGACGCCCTTTTTGCCGAACACCTGAAGAAGCGTGCGCCTTCGGTTCTGATCGGCATGGTCGGTGCGAAGGTCGCGGTCGACCCGCACAACTCGCTGACGGCAAGCGATGCGATCGATTTCGTTTGCCGCGAAGAATTCGATTTTACGTGTCAGGAAATCGCCGAAGGCAAGCCATTCGAGCAGATCAAAGGTCTGAGCTATCGCGCCCGCGACGGCTCGATCGAGCATAACGAAGCACGCCCGATCCTCGAGAACATGGACGAGTTGCCCTTTGTGGCGCCGATCTACAAGCGCGACCTGAAGATCGAGAATTACTTCAACGGGTACCTGAAGCACCCTTACGTATCCATTTACACGGGCCGCGGTTGCCGCTCGAAATGCACCTTCTGCCTGTGGCCGCAAACGGTGGGCGGCCATCGCTATCGCACGCGCTCGGTCGAGAACGTGCTCGAAGAAGTGAAGTGGATTCGTGACAACATGCCTGAAGTCAAGGAGATCATGTTCGATGACGACACCTTCACCGACTTCAAGCCGCGCGCAGAGGAAATCGCTCGCGGTATGGGCAAGCTGGGCGTGACGTGGTCATGCAACGCGAAGGCAAACGTGCCTTATTCGACGCTGAAGATCATGAAGGAAAACGGTCTGCGGCTGCTGCTGGTGGGCTACGAATCCGGCGACGACCAGATCCTGCTGAACATCAAGAAGGGCTTGCGCACCGACATCGCGCGCCGTTTCAGCGAGGATTGCCGCAAGCTTCGCATCAAGGTTCATGGCACCTTCATTCTTGGCTTGCCCGGTGAGACTCAGGAAACGATCCAGAAGACCATCGAGTACGCGAAAGAGATCAATCCCCTTACGATCCAGGTGTCGCTCGCCGCGCCGTATCCCGGCACGACGCTCTACAACCAGGCGGTCGAGAACGGTTGGCTGGAAGAGAACAAGGTCATCAACCTCGTCAGCAAGTCAGGGGTGCAGGTCGCGGCGATCGGCTATCCGCATCTTTCGCGTGACGAGATCTATCACCAGCTCGAGAACTTCTACAAACGCTTCTATTTCCGTCCGTCGAAAATCTGGGAAATTTTGCGCGAAATGCTCACGAGTTGGGACATGATGAAACGGCGCTTGCGTGAAGGCGTCGAATTCTTCCGCTTCCTGCGCGCCCACGGGGCGTGAGCGCCGTGCATCTGCTCGCCGTCACGCTTGCCTATGCGTGTGCGGCGGGTGCAGTTTTCGGCATCGCCTACACGGTGCTGGCGGGCGCTCTGATCGGCCGGTTCTTCGCGAGAGCGGTGTCCGAGCCGAGCAGTTTTCCGCCGGTCACGATCGTGAAACCGTTGCACGGCGACGAGTGGGCGTTGCTCGCCAATCTGTCGAGCTTCTGTCAGCAGGATTATCCGGGCCCTGTGCAATTCCTGTTCGGCGTGCACGACTCGGCCGACCCCGCTTTGCAAACCGTCGACGATCTGCGGCGGCTGCATCCGGAAGCGGACATCACCGTGGTTGCCGACGCACGCCTGTACGGTCCGAACCGCAAGATCAGCAACATCCTCAATATGCTGCCGCAGGCCCAGCACGACGTGCTGGTATTCGCCGACAGCGACGTGAGCGTCGGGCCTGATTATCTGCGCAATGTGATCGGCGAATTGCAGAAGCCCGGCGTTGGTCTCGTCACCTGTGTGTATCGCGGTGCGCCCGATCCCGGTTTCTGGCCGCGAATGTCAGCCAAGGCCACCAACTACCAATTTTTGCCCGGCGTGGTGACGGGTCTTGCGCTCGGTCTCGCACGTCCTTGCTTTGGGCAGAGCATCGCGATGCGGCGCGATACGCTTGAAAAAATCGGGGGTTTCACGCCGTTCGTGAAGCATCTGGCCGAGGACCACGCGATCGGCGAAGCCGTGCGTATGATCGGCGAGAAGGTGGTGATTCCGCCGTTCACGATCTCGCATGCTTGCGTCGAGTCGAGCGCGACGCAACTGATTGCGCACGAACTGCGCTGGAGCCGCACGATTCGCAGCATCGATCCGCTCGGCCATCTCGGCTCGGCGCTGATTCATCCGCTCGCTTTTGCACTGCTCGCCGTCGTCTTCTCGGGCGGCGCGCTGTGGTCGTGGCCGCTCGCGCTGGTCGCCGTATGCGCCCGGCTCGTGCTGAAACTGCTGTCCGATCGCGCGTTGCAGCAGGCGCGTCGTGACCTGTGGCTGTTGCCGTTATGGGATATCGTATCGTTTGCGATTTTCGTGGCGAGCTTCTGGTCCTCGCGCGTGATCTGGCGTGGTTTCAGTTTCAAGGTGGATGGCGACGGCCTGTTGTCGGCAGCTCAGGACGCAATGACGGATGAACAGCAGGTTGGGTAAGCCATGATGTGTAGGTCTTTTGAACAGGACGGTGACGGCAAGGCAGCGGGAGTCAAGCACGCGCCAAGGGCGGCCGCGTGACGAAGCATCTCGGCCGCGTCGCCGCGCTTGTCGGCTTGCTACTGTCGCTGTGGCTGGTCTGGCAGGACAACCCTGGCGCCGTGCTCGGCGCGCTGCGCGCCGCGGGCGCGGGCCTTTTGCTGGCGGCGATCGCCCACGTGCTGCCCATGCTCGCCAATGCCTGCGACTGGCGCTCGCTGATTCGCGGCGCGAACCGGCCCAGCATCACGAATATGCTGCATCTGGTCTGGGTGCGCGAATCCGTCAATAGCATGTTGCCGGTGGCGCGTATCGGCGGCGAGGTGGTGTCGTTCCGGATGCTCAAGCGCTGGGGCGTGCGGCCGTCTATGGCGGTTGGCAGCATCATCGTCGATATGCAGCTCACGGTGATCAGCCAGTTGCTGTTCACGATGGTCGGCATCGGTTTTCTCTTCGCGCATGCGCACTCCGACACGCTGCGGCTCGCCGGGCAATTGGCGTGGGGCGTGGTGGTGCTGACGCCGCTGCTGGTGCTGTTCGCACTCGTGCAGCATGCCAGCCCGTTCGAGCGCATCACGCGCGCGCTCAATCGTATGACGAGCGGCAAACTCGCTACGCTCGTGGGACAATCGGCGCAGATCGACCAGGCCATCAAGCTGATCTGGCGCCGGCGCGGCGTGGTGCTGCGCTATCTGTTCTTCTGGCAACCGCTGCAGTGCTTCCTGACGTCGCTCGAAATCTGGCTTGCGCTGTACTTTCTCGGCGTTCACGTCACGCTGGTCGAAGCGGTGGTGATCGAATCCTTGATCCAGGCGATCAGCAGTGCGGCTTTCTTCGTGCCAGGCGGTCTGGGTGTGCAGGAGGGCGGTTTCATTCTGATCGGCGGCGCGCTGGGCCTCGATCCTTCCATCTGCCTCGCGCTCGCCGGCGCGCGGCGCATTCGTGATCTGCTGATCTTCGTGCCCGGACTCATTGCGTGGCAGTTTGCCGAGTCGTCGAATCGCGAACCGAAGCGGCTGGAACGGGCGGAACGGGCAAGGCGGACGGCCGTGGGCGAGGCAAGCCAGCGCTAGCGCGGCGCGGTCTCGTCGACGCTCTCAGCAACACCTTCAGCAACACCTTCAGCAATACCCTCACTCCGCTCCCGCATAAGCAGGAAACGATACTGCCACCGCGAGCCCGTGCTCGCCGATGCCCGTGCTGAGATGCAGGCTCGCACCGAAATGCTCGGCGATTCGCGCGACGATCGAAAGACCCAGCCCGCTGCCGGTAGCCTGATTGCCGGTCGCGCGGAAAAACCGGTTCGTGAGACGCGTGAGATCGCTGGGCGCGACGCCAGGGCCGTCGTCGCGCACGGTGAGCTGCACCCGGCCGAGTTCATGCTGTACCGCCACCTCGATGCGACCGCCTGCGTGTCCATACTTGATTGCGTTATCGAGCAGGTTGTCGAGCAGGATGCCGATGAGTACGGGCTCCGCATTGATCTCGGCGCGCATGTCGCCGGTGAGCGTCACGCGAATGTTCTTCTGCTGCGCATTGCGTTCGTTGGCAAGCAGCGCATCTTTCGCCACCGCCGCGGGCCTGAGCGGTGCGATGGAAAGTTTTTCGTGTACATCCAGACGCGCGAGCAGCAGCAACTGCTCCGCGAGTCGCGCGCTGCGATCGACGCCTTGCACCACGCGTTCCATTGCCAGCCGCTGTAATGCCGTGTCCGATTCGGCCAGCGCGACTTGCGCTTGCACCTTGATGGCGGCAAGCGGTGTTTTCAGTTCATGGGCGGCATCCGCGGTAAACGCCCGTTCGCGCTCGATGGAGTGCCGCAAGCGTGACAGCACCAGATTGATCGCGTCGACGAGCGGCCGCACCTCGGTCGGCACCTTGCCGATGTCGACCGGTTCCAGCCGGTTAATATCGCGTGCGCGGATGGCGCCCGAGAGGACCTTGAGCGGCGCCAGACTCCAGCCGATGCTGAACCACACTAGCAGCGCCAGCACCGGCAGCGCGAACAGTGTCGGGCGGGCGATCCGGCTGGCCACCCCGCTCACCAGATCGCTGCGCGTATTGGCCGGTTCGAATACGCGCACAGTGTGGCCCAGCGAGGTATCGCGCAAGGTGAATGAATGCCACAGTTGGCCGCCCAATATGATGTCTTGCGTGCCGCTTGCGGGTGGTACGGGTAGATCCCACGCTTTGAGCACGCGCAATTGCGGGCTGCCAGCCAGCACGTCGCCGTTCGGGCTGCGCACCTGGAATAGCGCGTCGCGTGGCAAGGCGTCGTCATCGTCGCTGTCGTTCGCTCCGGCTTCGCCGCCTTCTTCTTCCTCGCGCACATCAATGCGCGCATTGGCCAGTGTGGTCAGATTGCGCTGATCGAGCAGCGCGAGGATTTGCGTGAGCTCCGCGAGGCGCGCCTCTTCCCATTCGCCGACCTCGTTTTTCGCTTGACGATAGCTCGAGACCAGCGCGATGCCCCAGATCAGCACGATACTGGTTAGGACCAGCAGCACCAGACGTCGGCGGATGGATGCCGACATTACGCTTTCTCCACCACGTAGCCGATATTGCGCACGGTTCTGATCAATTTGGCGCCGAGCTTTTTGCGCAGATTGGAGACATGGACCTCGATCGCATTGCTTTCGATTTCTTCCTGCCATCCATACAAACTCTCTTCGAGGCGCGAGCGCGACTGAGGAATGCCCTGGTTGGTCAGCAACTGCATCAGGATCGCCCATTCACGCGAGGTGAGCGGCACGCGCGTATTGGCGACTTCGACGGTTTGCGCGGCGGGATTGACCGTCAGATCCTGATAGCGGATCACCTCGACGCTGCGCCCTTGCGCGCGGCGCAGCAGGGCCCGGCAACGGGCAATCAGCTCGGTCAGGTCGAAGGGCTTGCCGAGGTAGTCGTCGGCGCCCGCTTCGAGGCCGCCGACGCGGTCCACCACCGTGCCCCTCGCGGTCAGCACCAGCACCGGTACGTCCTTGCCGGCGTCGCGCAGCCGTTTCAGCAGTTCCATACCCGATACCCTGGGTAAGCCGAGATCGAGCAGTACCAGCGCATAGGCAGTGGTGTCGAGCGCGAGACTGGCCTTGTGGCCGTCACGTGCCCAATCGACCGTGAAACCGGCTTGCCGCAGTCCCGCTTCGATGCCGCAGCCGATCAGGTCGTCGTCTTCTACGAGGAGTACACGCATGGTGGAGAGATTCCGTTCGATGTTTATTGCATGGCCGCGGCAGCTTTTAAGTGAGCGCCAAGCCGCTTACCCTAAGTGTAGCGATCATGTTCGTGACACGCTCTATACCTCGTTCTTCCTTAAGGTTTCCTTCAGCAAGAATCGCTACTATCGCCCGTGAATTGGTTATTGTCGCGTGGCCGACATGTGCTCGCGACATTACGTCAAGTTGTCAGATCATCGCAACTTAATCGTAAGGACATCGATCGAATGTACGGCCGGCGCTTCTGTCGACGCTTTCGTCAGCGCGTTTGCCGGCGGATCGCGCCACGCTACATCGGCGTGCGTTTCTTCAGGCCACGAGATCACGCCATGAAGCCAGTCACCATCGACATGCTGCGAGCCCATCTGTTGGCGGCTTCGCTCAGTGCCATGGGTACCGAAGTGCTCGCATTGCTGGCACTCCTCGTCTTGCCGGTTTGCCAGCAGGACTTCAGCTCCACAAGCTTTCAGTTCCTTGCGCTCGCGCTGATTGCGAGCGGCGTGGTCGTGATGCGCAAGTTCGCACACACCGCTTTCGACCTCGCCATTCAGAGCCACCACGCGACGCCGGCCGGCCGGCCGGTGCTGATTGAAGCGGATTGTCCGCGGCGCTGGTTCGTCGTTCTTCATCTGCGCTTTACGGGCAGACCGTTCGTGCTGGCCGGGCACTGACGGACGCAGGCGATGGCAGCGCACGCATTGACGGCATGCCAATGGGTCCTGCTAACCGGCTGCGTGTCTGCCTCACTCTATGCGATGCTGGCAGCGGTGGCGATGCCGTTCTTCGCGGCGCGCCGCGGGTGGGGCGTGATTGCAGCCGCCCAGGCTTCGCATCCTCTGCCCCCCTTTGCGAAAGTCGGTGTCAGCGTGCTCAAGCCGCTGTGCGGCGCCGAACCGCGTCTTTACGAGAACCTCAGGACCTTCTGCGACCAGCGCCACGGGCATTTCCAGCTCGTGCTCGGCGTGTCTTCGCCGGACGATCCCGCCATCGCCGTGGTGCGCCGTTTGCAGGCCGCCTATCCGATGCACGGTATCGAGCTCGCGGTCGATACGCGCGTGCACGGCAGCAATCTGAAGGTCAGCAACCTGATCAACATGGCGGAGCGGGCGCGCCATGACGTAATCGTGATTGCGGATAGCGACATCGCAGTCGAGGCCGATTATCTCGACACCGTGGCGGCGCCGCTCGCCGATCCGCGCGTGGGGGTGGTGACCTGTCTCTACGTGGCGCAAGGCGTCGGCGGTTTCTGGCCGCGGATTGGCGCGCTATTCATCAACGAGTGGTTCGCCCCGTCGGTGCGCGTCGCGCATGCGGCGGGGTCGCGCCGCTTCGGTTTCGGCGCGACCCTCGCTTTGCGCCGCGCGACGCTCGAGCGTATCGGCGGTTTCGACGCGCTGAAAAACTGTCTCGCGGACGACTACTGGCTTGCCGAACATGTGCGCGCGCTTGGGCTTCGCACGGTACTTTCGCGTGTGATGGTGGCCACCGACGTCATCGAGCCGACTTTTTCCGCCTTGTGGCAGCGTGAGACGCGCTGGCTGCGCACGATCCGCTCGGTGAACCCGCTTGGCTTTGCGTTTCTGTTCATTACGTTCCCGACGCCTTGGCTCCTCGCCGGCGCATGGCTCACCGGCAGCCTCGCGAACGGTCCGTTCGACGGCATGCACCTGTGGGCGGCGCTGGCGAGTGGCGTCAGCACGGCGGCTGGTTTTGCCGCGCGCATGCTGCTGCATCTGCGTGCCGCGCGTCATGACCGCACTTTCTGGCGCGACTTGCCGCTGGTGCCATTGCGCGATACCTTGCTGGCATTTCAATGGCTCGCGGGCGCGTTCGGCTCCCATGTGGTGTGGCGTGGCGCACGCGTGCCGGTCGAGGCCTCTGCATTGGTCACGCGCGGTGCGGCGTTGAGCGTAATGGATGTCATGGAGACTACGGATGGCGGCTAGGTCACGCGGGCTGATCGTCACTGCCGACGACTTCGGTCTGCATCCCCGGGTGAATCTGGCGGTCGAGCAGGCGCACCGGCACGGCGTGTTGACGGCCGCGAGCCTGATGATCGGCGCGCCTGCCGCGGACGATGCGGTGGCGCGTGCTCGCGCACTCCCAGCGTTGCGGGTCGGCCTGCATCTGGTGCTGGCCGACGGCGACGCGATCACGCCGCGCGCCGGGATTGCCGCGTTGCTCGACGAGCATGGCCGCTTCGGCGACAACATGGTGCGGGACGGGGTACGGTTTTTCTTGTTGCCGCATGTTCGCAAACAGTTGGCGCGAGAGATTCGCGCGCAGTTCGAGGCTTTTGCGAAGACGGGTTTGACGCTCGATCACGTCAACACGCACAAGCATTTTCATTTGCATCCGACGGTGCTCGGGTTGATTCTGGAGATCGGCCGCGAGTACGGGATGCGGGCAATGCGCCTGCCGTTCGAGGTGGGCGCGCCGCTGTGGTTGAGGCCGTGGATTTCACGGGTGCGGGCGAGGTTGGATCAGTCTGGGATCGTGCACAACGATTATGTAGTTGGGATTGCTAATAGTGGGCGGATGGATGAGGCGGCGTGGCTTGCCGTGCTTGCTGATTTGCCCCATGGGGTGGGGGAGATCTATTGTCATCCTGCTTTCGCCGGCGATCGCGTTTTGAGTCATGGGATGCGGGACTACCGGCATGTTGATGAGTTGCAGGCGCTCTTGTCGCCTCGGGTCGCTGATGCTATTCGGGGGGTGGGGGCGCGAGTGGGTGGGTTTGGGGATGTGTTGAGGGGTTGAGGTTTTATAGGCCGGCACGCGCCGCATCGCCGGGTGTCGGGAGCGTGTTTCAACACGCTGCTACAATCCTGTCTTTCTCGATTGATTTTGCGCTATGGGTTTCGAACAACTCGCTGAATTGAAGAAGCAACTGGCTGCGGCACGCGCCGAAGCTGCGCCTGCGGCCAAGCCTGTCGCCAAGCCCGGCGCGAAGCCTGCGCGCAAGCCGTCGCCGCCGCGCCGTGCCGCGCCCGCTCCCAAGCCAGACGCGAAGCCTGCGGCTGACGCAAGGCCTGCGGCTGACGCAAGGCCTGTAGACCCGGTGGTGAAATCGATCGGGAGACTGCAAAAGCGGTTCCCGAATGTATTTCCGAAGAATCCGGCGCCCAAGCTGCCGCTGAAGGTCGGCATCTTCGAGGACCTCGTGGTTCACGCGAAGGAATTGTCGCTGAGCGAAGCCGAGTTGCGCGACGCGATCAAGACCTGGTGCCGTGGCAGCCGCTACTGGAAGTCTCTCGTCGAAGGCGCCGCGCGCGTCGATCTGACCGGCGGCGAAGTTGGCAAGGTGACGGCGCAGGAAGCGGCCGGCGCGCAGCGTCTGCAGGCGCATCGTGCGGGCAGGGGCGCGACTAAGCAGGGCGACTCGCAGGACAAATCGCAGGTCGACCCGCAGGTCAACTCAAAGGACGTCACGACCCCCTGAGGGTCGCACATTAGCGAAACGCAAGCTTTCGTGACAATTCTTCTGCTTCTTTAAAAGACCGATGGTGTGATTTTTACTTCTGTGTCGTGGCGATAAACGTAACAGAAAAATTTTCGCACTGTCGATCCCATTCCTACTATCGTCCAATGGACGAGTCGACACTCCGCGCAGTGTTGCATGACACATGCAACCGGTTTCAGCTCAGCCTGCCGACGGAGGTAGATGTGCGCCAACAACGGTTCGTTCCTGGCGCATTGTGACAGGGTTGCCTCCACGAGATCGCGCGAGAGGACGGTTATCAAGTCTTCATAATAAAAGCCAAAATATAATAAGGAACGTTAGTCTTCAGATCGTGGCTATGGGCGGGTTGGGTTGAAGTAGCGGTATGATTGTGTGGTTTTCCATCCCCGGTTGAAAGCGCCTCAAGTATATAGTTAGAATTGTTTACATTATCATCAAAATCGTATCCGATGGGATAAGTGCTGTTCCCATCCCCGCAGTCGTTTTCGTACATATAGACGTTTACGGCTCCAGCTTTTGGGCTTGATTTCGTTTTTATTTCGTGAGTGTGGCCGGGAATTTGACTGACGTCCAATTTGGTATCGTTGACCGTGGTGGTTATGGTCGGTGTAGCGGAAGTGGTGGTCGCGCTAAATGTCCTGGAACTGGTGTCGCCGCTTAGTTTTTGAGTGTTTTGCCCGCCAACATCGGCTGTCTTTCCGCCTAAAATAAATCGATCAATCAGGTTAGGGGTGGTATCGTCTTTTCCGTCGCACAATAGCCATCCGTCCGGCACGGTTTCGCCGCTAAACATCATGATCATTCCGGTGGGGAACAGAGTTGATACATCAACGCATACGCCGCTGGAACCTACGGTAATTCCGTAGCCTGCTTTTATAGATACGCCATTCGAGTCAACGGAAACGCCGTTGTATGGCTTGACGGAAACACCATTCGAGTCAACGGAAACGCCGTTATGTGGTTTTACGGAAACACCACTCGAGTCAACGGAAATGCCGTTATATGGTTTTACGGAAACACCGTTCGAGTCAACGGAAACTCCGTTATATGTTTTTATGGAAACACCATTTGAGTCGGCGGTAATTCCGTTGAACGGCTTTACGGAAACACCACTCGAACTCACTGTAATGCCATTGCTCTGTGCGACCGATAAGGTACCGATGGTCGCAGCATTAGAAGATAATGCTAAACCTGCCCCCACACCATTTGTTGTCTGATCTGCGCTTTGCCCGATTGCCCGGCGCCCGCATTCCGCGATGTCAATTAAATCGCTGAAGTCCGTCGTCAAAGGAATGCTCCCGGGAGCAAACCGAGCTTTAAGTTCGGACGTGGAAGGGGTTGAGATGGTGCCGGACACTCTCTCCTGCCCTTTTTTTGGAAGACTGCCTGACGTATTGGTGGAATTGCTGCTTTTTTCTGCTGGCGCGCCAGATGTTTTTTTTCCTGTCATTACAAGCTCCGGATGATTTATAAAGCTATGAAAACCCTATGATGTGAAATAAATTTCCCGTCTCTAAAAGTGAGAGCTTTCATAAATGGGAGGTAAAGTGGCGTGCTATCAGAATTTAAAAATTAAATCCCGGTTTAAAAGTCGAATAACTCTGAAAATTATTTCGAAGCGGTAGATTTTATTGATTCAGGAAATCAAGGCGTGGAACCTAAGTGGTGTTGATGATCGTAGTGTAGGGCATCTTCCTGGATTGGCGAGATTTCTCGAAATTGCATGGCGAATTGATTACCGTAAATTTTTGCAATAATAATCAATGCTTTTTGCTTGGGATGAAATGATTCGCCTGTGTGCGCGCGATTAAAGTGGCCTATATGAGCATGCGCATTGAATGGGTTTATCGGCGAAATCGTTGATGGGTAAGCAAATGCCGTCAAGCGTCCGGTGAAATTGAGGAACTCGTCGCACCGGCGTATTCGGGGCTCGGTGATGCTGGTAGGTTGCGGTAATCTGCCGCATGAGCACTAGACGTATATTTTCAGGGTCGGATTTAAATCGACCTTTTCCAGACCCGCTAAGCAAGGATATTTAGCCGGTCAGCATCAATATGGGCAGATTCTCAGTTAGGCGACTGTCAGGTGTGATCGAATTGCGCGCGATCTGCGTGCAACGGTTTTAGACTGTCATGTTTCGCGCGAACATCGGTTCGGTTTTTTTATGACCGTTTGACATTGTCCTGCATCGCAGCCGCCAGCCGGACGCGCACGAAGCCGACGTGCTCGCGCAGCACATAGAACGCGTCGGCGTATGCGAGCGGCATACGCAAGCGGCTAAGCGACGCCTCGATATGATCGAGTTCCGCGAAAAGCTGCCTGCGCTCCGCCTCAGTCGAGTCGGCGAGTGCGCCGCGTTCGATCGCAATCAGCGCACCGTAATAGCGATAGATGCGCGAGCGTACGCGCCACCGGTACAGGGCCGGGATCAGGCGCATCGCCGGAAACAGCAGCACCGCCATCGGTAGCAGCAGAACGAGCGTGCGATCGCCGATGCTCGCGAGCCAGAACGGCAGCGTGCGGTATAGAAAACTCTTGCCGGTCTTGTAGTAGCGCTGCGCGTCTTCGCTGATCTGATATTCATGGGCGACAGGACTCGGGAATTCTCCCGCGTGCTGCAACAGCCCTGGCATGCCGTGCACCTCCTGTGCGGCCTCGATCAATAAGTCGGAAATGGCCGGGTGCAGACCGGTCCGGGCCACGAGTTCGACCGTCGGGCTGATCAGATGGATGGTGTCGGGCGGAATTCTGCGCTTGAGATCCAGCACGCCGGGCGGCAGGTCGATCTCGTCGAGATAGGGAAAGAGGCGCGTATAGGCGCTGGCTTCGTCGAAGTTCATCACGGAGATGCCGGGCACTTTCAGGAGCCGCAGCATCAAGCCGCGCGTGGCCGAGTCGCCGTTCAGGATCGCCGCGTCGACGTCGCCCGCCACGAGTTGCGTGGCGGCCTGCAAGCCATCGCTCGGCACCAGCACAGTGTCGCCGCCCGGTTCGATGCCGTTTGCTTCCAGCAGTTGGAGCGCGAGGAGGCGCGTGCCGCTGCCTTCTCGGCCGATGGCAATCCGTTTGCCTTCCAGTTCTGACAGCTCGCTGATCCCCGTGCCGCGATAGAACACCACCACCGGAATATAGAAAACGCTGCCGAGCGACATCAGCGATGACGTATCGAGCCCATCGGCCACGCCGCCTTGCACGAGTGCGAGATCGACATGCTGTTTCGGGTCCAGCAGACGATGCAGGTTCTGCACCGAGCCGTCGGATTCCAGCACGTTCAGTTTGATGCCGTTGCGGGCGAGGATCTTCTTGTACTGATCTGCGGTGACGAGGAACGAACTATCGTGCGGTCCCGCGCTGATCGTGATGGTTTTCGGCGGCGCCGGATCGACCACCCAGACGATCAGCGTGACCACCAGCACCAAAAGCGCGGCAACGATAACGTAAGGCAGGGTGTGATCGCGCCACTCCGCATGCGAATGATCGTCGGGAAAGTGCGGGGGACGCGGGCGATGCGCTTTCATTGACACTCCGTGCCGGTAGCCGGGATGACGCATTGTCCACTGTCCGCACTGTAAAGGTGAAATGTCCGGCATAACCGGCGCCTTGCCGGCCAGGATGCGCGATGGGCCATGGCATAATCCGCGACAGCTTCTAATCGTGTCGCCGGGCGCATCTTGAGTCGTTTTCATCAGAAGATCGGCAGTTGGCTGGGATTGTTTGCGATCCTGATGGCAACGCTTGCCCCGACGATCTCGCATTCGCTCGCCGCACGTTGTAGCGGCGAAAGCGTAATGCAAGGTGAGCATTGTTTGATGCCCTCGATGGCTTCCATGCCGGCGATGGGCTCCATGGCATCGATGGCTTCCATGCCGGCGATGGACTCCATGGCGTCGATGCCCTCCATGGAGGACGAGGCATCGGACCAACCCGCCGGCAAGCATACCCAACACGCTGCCATGTCCGACGGCGATGCCTGCGGCTATTGCAGCCTGCTCGCACACATGCCCGTGGTGCCCAGTGTCGAGGCGTTGTTCTTCGTCACTGTTCGCGCGCTGCAGCATACCGTCGCCACCCGCTTCGAGAGCGTTCGCCGCGTCGAACCGCTCACTTTCGCGCAGCCTCGCGCCCCTCCGTTCGCATCCTGATTCGAGTCACACCCGCGCGATGCCACGACCGCATCGCGATGCCGCCGCACGTCCGTCTGTAGACGCGCGCGCCGACATCATTACGACCCATGAACAGGATGAACCATGCAAACCCAAACAACGCGCAGCGCGATACCGCTGCGCGCGGCGTCGCTCGTTGCGGCTGCCAGCAGCGTATTTCTCTTTACCCCTTCACTCGCCAGTGCTCACGCGATTGCGGGTGATCGCGTCTTTCCATCGACGATGGCCGTCGACGATCCCGGCGTCGGCGACGAAGCCAACCTGCAATACGGCCACCAGCGCGTGCCCGGCGATAACGGCGATCAAAGCATCAACACCTTCGATTTCGAATACGACAAGCTGATCACGCCGAGGCTGGCGGTGTCCATCGACGGCACCTATACGATGCAAAACAATCCGACGGCGCGTGGCTTCGACAACTTCGGCGTCGGCTTGAAGTACCTGCTGTACGTCAACGATGAACACGAGTTCATGACGTCGGTCGGTGTGGATGCCGAACTCGGCGGCACAGGAAGCCGCGCGATCGCGGACAACTTTTCGACGATCTCGCCGACGATCTACGCCGGCAAGGGCATGGGCGATCTTCCCGCATCGCTTGCCTATCTGCGGCCGATCGCGATCACGGGTGAAGCCGGCCCGGCGCTGACAACAGGAGCGGGGCAGCCGAACGCATTCAACTACGGCTTCACGGTGCAATACAGCTTGCCGTATCTGCAGCAGCACGTGCACGACATCGGGCTGCCTCAACCGTTGGCGAACGTGATTCCGCTGGTGGAGATTCCGCTTTCCAGAAGCCAGGGGCAGACAACCGGCACGGTCAATCCGGGCTTCATCTGGATCAACCGCTACGGCCAGTTCGGCGTTGAAGCGCAAATCCCGATCAACCGGGCAAGCGGCTCGCACGTGGGTATTCTGGTGCAGGCCCACATCTTCTTCGACGATGTCGCGCCGACCACGATCGGCAAACCTCTCTTCCAGTAACACAGGAGCCAAGTGATGAAGAACGATCGACAGGGGTGGATGCGTGACGCGGCGAAATTGCCGTTGCTGATTGCCGGGCTCGCTTTCGCCAGCGCCGCTTTTGCGCATGTGTTTCCGCAGAAGCAGGAGCCAGGCGCGGGTGCGACGGTGGCGTCGCCTGCGCAGGTCCGCGTGACGTTCGACGGGCCGCTCGAGCCGTCGTTCAGCTCGCTGACTGTGACTGACGCGAGCGGCAAGCAGGTCAACACGGAGAAATCCGCAGTCGACGCCCATCAGACGGCGGCAATGGCAGTGCCGTTGCCGCCGCTCGCGGCCGGTCATTACACCGTGCACTGGGTGGCCGTGGCGGACGATGGGCATCGCACGCACGGCGACTACGCGTTCGATGTGAAGTAGTCAGAAGCAATGATGCGCTGCGTCATCGGGAGAACGATGGCGCAGCGTGTCCGATCTCGCGGGAAATCGTTTGCACGTGAAAAGTACTATCATCGATTGCAGGCATTGAGCGCTTGGCTGTGCAATGCAGCAGCCCTTTGCCTCCCGGGAGAGAACCCATGACGGAGTTTGTGAAGGCGCTCCTCGGCGAGGAAAACGGCCATCAGCGCCGGCAGATCGCGTGGCTCTACGCGTTATTACTTACTTTCAATATCGCGGCATGGGTAGCGGCCTTCGTGGCGTTTCGCGGCTACCCGCTGCTGATGGGTTCCTGCCTGCTTGCTTACTCGTTTGGCCTGAGGCATGCGGTGGACGCCGATCATATCGCGGCCATCGACAACGTCACGCGCAAGCTGATGCAGTCCGGCCAGCGGCCGGTGACGGTGGGGCTGATGTTCTCGCTCGGACATTCCACCATCGTCGTCCTGGCGACGATCGGCATTGCGGCGACCGCCATGGCGTTGCAAAGCCGGATGAGTGGTTTCAAGGAAGTGGGCGCCGTGATCGGCACGCTCGTGTCGACGTTCTTCCTGTTTGCCATTGCACTCATGAATCTGATCGTGCTGCGCTCGGTGCTGCGCGCTTTTCGGCGCGTACGCCGAGGCGAGCCCTACGTCGATGAAGATCTCGACATGCTGCTCGCCGATCGCGGCTTTCTCGCGCGTATTTTCCGGCCGCTATTTAACCTGATCAGCAGAAGCTGGCACATGTACCCACTCGGCTTCCTGTTCGGGCTCGGTTTCGATACCGCAACGGAAGTCGGGCTGCTCGGCATATCCGCTGCCGGCGCCGCGCAAGGCATGTCGATCTGGTCGATTCTGGTGTTTCCGGTGTTGTTCATGGCCGGCATGACACTGATCGACACCACCGACAGCATCCTGATGCTGGGCGCTTATGGTTGGGCCTTCGTGAAGCCGGTCCGCAAGCTCTATTACAACATCACCATCACGACGATCTCGGTGCTCGTCGCGCTCCTTGTCGGCGGGATAGAAGGCCTCGGCTTACTGGCTGACAAGCTGCATCTGAGTGGCGGATTCTGGCAGGCGCTGGGCAGTCTGAATGACAACTTCGGCATGATCGGCTACGCGATCATCGGTGTATTTCTGGCTGGCTGGTTATTGTCAGTCGCGGTTTACAAGTGGATGCGATTCGAAGAACTCGAGATTCGTTCGTGATCGTTGCAGGACGTCAACGATTGCGACTGGTGGCGCTTACGCGGGCAACGGCATAAACCCTTAAGGGCTATTGTCAGAGAATTACAGAGGATGCGCTCATCGGGTCCTTATCGGCCCAATACGCTGCCCCATGTTTCGTGAGTAAGTTACCGAAACTGGGTTATTTCGCATCGCTGAACTATACTCGAAAAAGTTTTTCGGGCTCATCACGGTGGGCACCATTCAAACTAAAACATGCAGCAAATCCGATCCTTTTAGCCGCGCTATGCGGAAATTTTTGCGGATTGATTGCTGGACACGTGACTGCCGTGCGGCACTCGCCACGTATCTTTGCTGACAAAAAAGAACGTGGTTCGCAGTGGAGACACACATCATGGCAGAAGCAGACAACGTCCCTTATGGGCGCAAGACTCAGCACGCGCCGGCTCTCAAGGAAGTGCACATCATCTGGATCACCGCGGGCCTCGGCTGCGACGGCGATTCGGTATCGATTACCGCAGCGACTCAGCCGAGCATCGAGGACGTGATTCTCGGTGCGATTCCTGGGCTACCGAAGGTGCATTTGCATAACCCCGTACTGGCGTATGAAAACGGCGACGAGTTTCTCAAGCCGTTTCACCAGGCCGCGCGTGGCGAGCTTGAGAACTTCGTGCTGGTGATGGAAGGCTCGATTCCAAACGAGCGTATCAATCGCGAGGGATATTGGGCCGCATTAGGCACCGACCCCGATACGCAGGAACCGATCACGATTCCGCAATGGCTCGACCGGCTCGCGCCGCGTGCGCTGGCGGTAGTCGGCGCGGGCACCTGCGCGACCTACGGCGGCATTCACGCAATGGAAGGCAATCCGACCGGCTGCATGGGCCTCGCCGATTATCTTGGCTGGGACTGGAAATCGAAAGCGGGCCTGCCGATCGTCAACGTGCCAGGGTGCCCGGTGCAGCCGGACAACTTCATGGAGACGCTGCTCTACCTGCTCTATCAGTTGGCGGGCCTCGCGCCGATGATTCCACTCGACGACGCGTTGCGCCCGAAGTGGCTGTTTACTCGCACCGTTCACGACGGTTGCGATCGCGCGGGCTCCTACGAACAGGCGGTCTTCGCCACCGAATACGGCAGCCCGAATTGCATCGTCAAGCTGGGTTGCTGGGGGCCTGTCGTGCAATGCAACGTGCCCAAGCGCGGCTGGATGGCGGGCATTGGCGGTTGTCCGAATGTGGGAGGTATCTGCATCGGCTGCACGATGCCGGGCTTTCCCGACAAGTTCATGCCGTTCATGGATGAGCCGCCCGGAGCGGTGCTGTCGTCGAATCTCATCAAGAGCTATGGTCCGCTGATTCGCAGCCTGCGTAAGCTGACCAACAACACGCTCAACGACGAGCCGAAATGGCGTCACAACGGTTCGAAACTCACCACCGGCTACAGTCGCTGAGCTGGCGGCGTAGTTGGCGGGATTCGACTTGTCAGCAGGGAGAAGGTCATGGCCGTTAGTACCGCACCTGAAGCGACCACAAGCACCCAGGCAGCGCCGGGCAAGCTGGTCGAAATGAATTGGGATCCGATTACACGGATCGTCGGCAGTCTGGGGATTTACACCAAGATCGATTTTGCGAACCGCCGCGTGGCGGAGTGCTACAGCACGTCATCGATCTTTCGTGGCTACAGCATTTTCATGAAGGGCAAAGACCCGCGCGACGCGCACTTCATCACGAGCCGCATCTGCGGGATCTGCGGCGACAATCATGCGACCTGTTCGGTGTATGCGCAGAACATGGCGTACGGCGTGAAGCCGCCGGCGATTGCCGAATGGATCGTCAATCTGGGCGAAGCGGCCGAATACATGTTCGACCACAACATCTTCCAGGACAACCTGGTGGGGGTGGATTTCTGCGAGAGAATGGTCAAGGAAACCAATCCGGGTGTGTGGGACAAGGCGCAGAAAACGCCCGCGCCGAATGCTGACAAGCACGGCTACAAAACCATCGCGGACATCATGACCGCGCTCAATCCGTTCACCGGCGAGTTCTATCGCGAGACCTTGATGGTCAGCCGCTATACGCGCGAGATGTTCTGCCTGATGGAAGGGCGTCATGTGCATCCTTCGACGCTGTATCCCGGCGGCGTGGGCACGGTGCCGACTATTCAGCTATTCACGGATTACATCACTCGTCTGATGAAGTACGTTGAATTCATGAAGAAGGTCGTGCCGCTGCATGACGATCTGTTCGACTTCTTCTATGAAGCACTACCGGGTTACGAAGAAGTCGGCCGGCGCCGCATTCTGCTCGGTTGCTGGGGCTCGTTCCAGGACCCGAACGTGTGCGACTACAGCTACAACTCGATGACGCAATGGGGCCGCGGCATGTTCGTCACACCCGGCGTGGTGGTGGACGGCGAACTGGTGACGACCGATCTCGTCGATATCAATCTGAATATCCGCATCCTGCTGGGCAGTTCCTATTACGACGACTGGGATCACGAAGAAACCTTCGTCAAGCAGGATCCGCTCGGCAATCCGGTGGACCGCAAGCATCCGTGGAATCAGACCACGTTGCCGCGTCCACAGAAGCGCAAATTCGACGGCAACTACACGTGGGTGATGTCGCCGCGCTGGCTCGACAAGCGCACCGGCGATCATCTTGCGCTCGATACTGGCGGCGGACCGATCGCACGCTTGTGGGCCACCGCGTTGGCGGGCCTGGTCGATATCGGTTACATCAAGGCGACCGGCCACAGCGTGAAGATCTATTTGCCGAAGACCGCGCTCAAGCCGGAAGTTGAATTCGAATGGAAGATCCCGAAGTGGAGCAATGCGCTCGAACGCGATCGCGCGCGCACGTATTTTCAGGCGTATTCGGCGGCTGCGGCTTTGTACTTTGCCGAACAGGCGCTGGCCGAGTTGCACGCGGGACGCACCCGCACGTTCAGCGACTTCAAGGTGCCGGAAGAGGGCATTGGCTGCGGTTTCCATGAAGCGGTGCGCGGCGTGCTCTCGCACCACCTCGTGATCCGCGACGGCAAGATCGCCAACTATCACCCGTATCCGCCTACGCCGTGGAACGCCAATCCGCGTGATATCTACGGCACGCCTGGGCCCTATGAAGACGCGGTGCAGAACACGCCGATCTTTGAAGAGAACGGCCCGGACAAATTCAAGGGCATCGACATCATGCGCGCGGTGCGCAGCTTCGACCCGTGTCTGCCGTGCGGCGTGCATATGTATGTCGGCAATGGCAAGACGATCGATACGTCGCACTCGCCAACCTTTGGCGTGATGCAGGGAGCGCACAAGTGAGCAACGAGAGCGCGGTCGTCGCGCAGCAACGCCGCATCGACGAACTGATTGCGGCGCTGGAAGCGCTCGACGATCCGCGCGCGCGTGAGCCTGCCAAAGAACTGCTGCAGGTCGTCCTCGATCTGCATACGAACGGACTCTCACGACTGATGGAGATCGTGTCGGAGGCGGGCGCGATGGACGATGCGATGCTCGCGGCGTTCGAGCGCGATGCCGGCGTGTCGGCATTGCTGCTTTTGCACGGTTTGCATCCGCAGGATCTGCCGACGCGCGTGTCGCGTGCGGTCGAAAAAATGCGGCCGTTGCTTGGCGCACAGGGCATCCAGATCGAACTGCTCGACGCCGCGGAAGAAGCCGTGCGTGTGCGTGTGGCCGGCCGCCTGCAAGGAAAACACAACTCCGTGGGCGAATTGCAGCAGGAAATCGAACGCGCGATCTTCGAAGCGGCGCCAGAAGCAATGAGCGTCGAGATCGTGGGTCTGCCGGACGTCAATGTGCATGAACTGCGCTTTGTGCCGCATCGCACCCGGGCAGCAAGTGACGCAGCAAGCGACGCAGCAAGCGAGGTAGCAAGCCGGACCGAGGCCGGCGCGCAATGACACCCGCCGTCACGACACGCGGCTGGGTCGCGCGGCTGCGCTATTTCGTGCGCAAAGCCGACGACATGCAGTGCGAGTTGTGCGGCCTGCCGCTTCTATCCGATCATCCGCATCTGTTCGAAACCGCCAGGCGGCAGCTCTTTTGCTGTTGCCGAGCGTGCGCGCTGCTGTTCGGCAGTCAGCAGAATGCGCGCTATCGTCCGGTGCCGCGCGACGCGCATTATCTCGCCGGTTTCCGCATGAGCGACGCGCAATGGGACGCGTTGGCCATTCCCATCGATATCGCTTTCTTCTTTCACGACAGCCAGGCACAGCGTGTCATCGCGCTGTATCCCGGACCCGCCGGTGGCACGCAATCGCTGCTGGAGTTGCAGGCGTGGGACGAACTGGTCGCCGAGAATCCGTTGCTCGCGCAACTGCAACCCGACGTCGAAGCGCTGCTGGTCAATCGCAGCGAAGGTGCGCGCGATTATTACCGCGTGCCGATCGACCAGTGTTACGCACTGACCGGCGTAATTCGCGCACGTTGGCGCGGACTGTCTGGCGGCCGGGAGGCGTGGGATTCGATTCATCGTTTCTTCGCCGCATTGAAGACCCATGGCCGGGTGCCGGAGGGCTTGCTCCATGCCTGATCTCGAGTTCACTGTCGAGTCGGCGGAAGTCGTGCCGTTCGCCGCAGCGCCGCTGCTGACGTTCCGGCTGCGTATCGTCAATACGCCAGTGCAGGAAGAGATCGCCAGCATTACCCTGCAATGCCAGATTCAGATAGAAGCGACCAGGCGCCGCTACGCGCCCGCCGAACAATACGGACTCGAGGACCTGTTCGGCTCGCCGCCGCGTTGGGGTGAAACGCTGCGCACGCTGCTGTGGGCTCATACGACGGCGATCGCGCCACCGTTCACGGGCGAATACATGCTCGATTTGCCAGTGCCGTGCAGCTACGATTTCAATGTCGCCGCAACCAAATATTTTCACGGCCTCGAAGAAGGCGAGATTCCGCTGATGCTGCAATTCAGCGGCACGGTGTTCTATCGCGAGGCCGACGGCGCGTTGCAGGCCGCACCGATTCCGTGGCACAAGGAAGCGGCGTACCGGCTACCGGTTACGCTATGGCGCGACATGATGACCCGCTACTACCCGAACGGTACGTGGCTGTGTTTGCACCGTGATGTGTTCGATCGCCTCTCGCGTTACAAAAGCAGACGGGGTCTCACGAGCTGGGAGCAGGCGGTGACGAGCCTGCTCGACGGCCTCGAGGAGGACATATCGTGAACGCGGTCGAAAGTGTGGTTCAGGCGGTGCTGTACGAGGGCTACATGCTGTATCCGTACCGGCCGACCTCGGTCAAGAACCGGCAACGCTGGACCTTCGGCGGCGTGTATCCGCGCGCTTATGCCGAGGCATCCGGCAGCGATCCGTGGGTGACGCAGACCGAGTGTCTGCTGCGTGGCGACCCGCGCACCCGCGTGGCCGTGCGGCCCGGTTTTCTGCAGGTGATCGAGCGAATGGTGCTCGACGTGGCCGACGATGCCGCCGCGCGGCCGGAGTCGGGTGAGCCGGCCTGGCGCACCGTGCCCGTGCTCGACATCGACGAACGGCGTTACACCCCATGGCAGGAAGCGGCCGAGCGGCACATCGCTGTGCCGGTTTTAGTGATTGGCGAATTGCTTGCCGCACCGCTGCAAATTGCGTTTTCGTTCGACGCTACCTGTGAACTCGAACCGCTCGCTGACAAGCTGGGCGCGCTGCGTGGCGCGCTGCGCCGTACCCGGGCCTCGCTGCAAGGCCACGTCGAATTGAGCGCCGCTAGCGTGGCGGCCGGGGTGTATCGGTTGACGGTGCGCATCGTCAACGAGACGCCGCTCGACGACCCCGGCAGCCTGAAGCGCGATGCGGCTTCGCTGTATGCGCTGGTGTCCTGTCATACGGTGCTGACCATCGAAGGCGGCACGTGGATCTCGTCGATCGATCCGCCCACCGAACTGGTCGAGGTCGCTGCTGCGAGCCGCAATATCGGCGTGTGGCCGGTATTGGTGGGCGATGAGCAGCAGCCCGACACGATGCTTGCCTCGCCGATCATTCTCTACGATTTCCCGCAGATTGCACCTGAAAGCGCCGGCGACCTATTCGACTCCACGGAGATCGACGAGATTCTTACGCTGCGCATTCTCACCATGACCGACGACGAAAAGCGCGAAATGATTGCAACGGACGAGCGCGCGCGTGCCTTGCTTGCACGCACCGAAAGTCTCGGCGCCGAGCAGATGGAGAAGCTGCATGGCACCTTACGCCAGGTGCGCGCACTCGACGGGGCAGGCGTTGACGCATTTTCACCACTCGAAGCGCCCACCATGCCGGTGTCGCCCTGGGCGGAGCTCGACGCGCGGCCTCATCTTGCTTGCGTGCGGGTGGCGGGCGTCGAGATTCGGATCGGCGATCAGGTGCGCTTGCACCCACGCGGTCGCGCGGACATCTTCGATATCGCGCTGAGCGGCATGGTTGCCACGATCGAATCGATCGAGCGCGATTTCGACGATCATGTGCACGTTGCCGTGACAGTCGACGACGACCCCGGCAAAGACTTCGGCATGCAGCGCATGCCCGGCCATCGCTTCTTCTTCGGCCCGGACGAGATCGAGCCGCTGGTCAACACATCCAGCCCGTCCCGGCCGTCCAGTCGTAAAGGAGGCCACGCATGAGTGGGATTCTCGTGGCCGGCATCGGCAATGTGTTTCTCGGCGACGATGGTTTTGGCGTCGAAGTGGTCCGCCGTCTGCAGGAGAAACTGGCGGCCGGTGAGTTGCCGGCATTTGCCGACAGCGTGAGCATCGCGGACTTCGGTATTCGCGGCATCGATCTTTGCTATGCGCTGCTCGATGGCGTGGACAGCGCGATTCTGATCGACACGACGCAGCGCGGCGCTGCGCCGGGCACGTTGTATGTGATCGAACCGTCTGTCGAAGAAGCCGTTGGCGACGAGCCGGGCGATCCGTATGCCGTGCCGATCCTGATGTCGCCGCACGAAATGGACCCGGCCAAAGTGCTGCAAACGGTGCGGATGCTGGGCGGCGGTTGCGAGGACATCGTCGTTCTCGGTTGCGAGCCGCAAGACTTCGGGTTCGAGAATGGCGAGGAAGGAAGGATGGGTTTGAGCGGCGCGGTGTCGGCGGCCGTCGAGCAGGCGGTTGAACTGACGGTGACGCTGGTGATGGCGAGGATGGAGCGGTTGTCCGCGCGGGCGGCTTGAATGGCCGGGCAGCCAGGCGGTTGAATTGCAGTCCACACGGGCTGCCTGAAGGCCTGAGCGCCCGGGCGACTGAGCGATTGTGCGGCGGGCCATCACGGATACGGCGTGAAATAACTGAAGTGGGAGGCGTCATGAAAGGCTTTCTGAAGTACCTCTTGTTGCCGGCGTTGGTGGTCGGCGTGCTCGCGAATATGAAGGACATCAAGCGCTATATCCGCATCCGCAACATGTAGCCGATAGCAGCCAGGGAGGTGGCGATGAGTACGCATGCACAGCCCGCCGGACAATCTTCGCCCCAGCGCCCGGCGGTCCCCGGACCGGTCGGCGAGGAAATTCGTGTGCGCGGACTGGTGCAAGGCGTCGGCTTCCGGCCGACCGTGTGGCGGCTCGCGCATGCGTGCGGCGTGGTCGGCGACGTGCGCAACGATAGCGACGGCGTGCTGATTCATGCGTGGGGCGATGCGTGGACGTTGCAACGTTTTATCGAGAGCCTGAGGGCCGAGTGTCCGCCGCTCGCGCGCATCGACGCGATCGAGCGGCATCAACTGAGCGAAGCGGCCGAGGACAGCGATTTCCGGATCGTGGCGAGCGTGAGCGGCCATGTGCAGACGGGCGTCACGCCTGACGCAGTGATCTGCCCGGACTGTGCCGCCGAGATCGCCGACCCGGCGAACCGACGTTACCGTTATCCATTTACGAACTGCACGCATTGCGGGCCGCGTCTTTCGATCATTCAGGCTATTCCCTACGATCGCGCCAATACGACCATGGCCGCGTTCGATATGTGCGAGGCGTGCCGCGCCGAGTATGAGGATCCCGCCGACCGGCGTTTTCATGCGCAACCGGTCGCGTGTCCGGTATGTGGCCCGCGTGTCTGGCTGGAAGGCCGGCACGGCGCGCGGGCCGATGGTGACGATCCCTGTCGCGCGGCAAGCCTGCTGTTGCGGCACGGCTCGATTGTCGCGATCAAAGGGCTGGGCGGCTTTCAGCTCGCCTGCGACGCCAGCGATGAAGCCGCCGTGGCGCGTTTGCGTCAACTGAAACGGCGCGAGCGCAAACCGTTTGCGTTGATGGCACGCGATCTGAAGGCAGTACGCCGCTATTGCACGCCCGACCCAACAGAAGTCGCCCTGCTGCATAGCGCGGCCGGACCGATCGTTATCCTGCGTGCCGACGGTGCGGAGTGCGTCGCGCCAAGCGTCGCGCCGGGCGTGGGCACGCTCGGTTTCATGCTGCCGTCCACGCCGCTGCATCGCCTGCTGATGGAGTCGATCGACTCAGCACTCGTGGTGACAAGCGGCAACACCAGCGATGAGCCCCCCTGCATCGACAACGCGGATGCCCGCGCACGTCTCGGCCGCATTGCCGATGTTTTCCTGATGCACGATCGCGATATCGCACGCCGGGTCGACGATTCGGTGGCCCGCGTGGTGCAGGGCGAAGCGCGCGTGTTGCGGCGCGCACGTGGCTATGCGCCGGCGCCATTGCTGTTGCCGGACGGCTTCGCCGACATGCCGGCGGTGCTGGCAATGGGCGGCGAGCTCAAGAACACGTTCTGCCTGGTACGCAACGCTCAGGCGATCGTCTCGCACCACCTCGGCGATCTGGAAGACGCGTTGACTTATGCGGACTATCGCCGCTCGGTGGCGCAGTATCTGCGCCTGTTCGAACATGAACCGCAGGCGGTAGCGCTCGACTTCCACCCCGAGTATCTGTCGCGCAAGATCGGCTACGACCTTGCGCAAGCGTGGCAGGTTCCCGTGATCGAGGTACAGCATCATCACGCGCATCTCGCCGCGTGCATGGCGGAAAATGGCGTCGCGCCCGATGCGCTGCCGATGCTCGGTATCGCGCTCGACGGTCTTGGGTTTGGCGACGACGGCAAGCTGTGGGGCGGCGAATTCATGCTGGCGGATTATCGCGGCTTCACGCGCCTCGGCACCTTCAAGCCGGTTGCGATGCCAGGTGGCACACGCGCCATCGACGAACCGTGGCGCAATGCTTACGCACATCTAATGGCGGCATTCGATTGGCGTGGCTTTACCCGGCAATACGGCGGGCTCGACGTGCAGCAGTTCCTGAGCCGCCGCCCCCGCGCCGCGCTCGACAGGATGATCGCGCAACGCGTCAATAGTCCGCTGGCAAGCTCTGCAGGCCGCTTGTTCGATGCCGTGGCGGCGACGCTCGGCGTGTGCCGGGAACGCGTGCTTTATGAAGGGCAGGCGGCGATCGAGCTTGAGGCGCTGGTCGATCTGCACGCGCTGCAAGACGATGCCCACGCGTATCCGTTCGAAATTGTCAGCACCATGCCTGACGGTTTGCGTTGCATCGAGCCACGGCCGATGTGGGAGGCGTTGCTCGACGATATGTTGCGCGGCACCTCCGTGCCGGTCATCGCCGCGCGGTTTCACAAGGGGCTGGCCGTCGCGATCGTGCGAATGGTCGAATGTCTGGCCGACCTGCTGACAGGCCCCGTAGATGCTCGCAGTGTTGCGTTGTCCGGTGGTGTTTTTCAGAATCGCATTCTGTTCGAACAGGTAGCCGGGCGACTCGGCGCAGCAGGTTTTCGCGTGCTGACGCACCGGCAGGTGCCGGCCAACGACGGCGGTCTGTCGCTGGGGCAGGCGGTCGTTGCGGCGGCGCAGGCATTTGAACGCGGTGCAGAGGCGGCAGTGAGGAAGTAGTGGTGCAGAGCAACACAACGGCATTTGAACGTGGTGCAGAGGCGGCGGTGAGGAAGTAGCGATGCAGAGGCAGTGATGCAGAAGCAGCGGTGCAGAAATAGCGGTGCAGAAGTAGCGGCGCAAAAGCGGGCTAAAGGGAGAACAACATGTGTCTGGGCATCCCAGGACAGATCGTCGAAGTGACCGACGCGGAGAACGATCTCGCGCTCGTGAACGTCGGCGGTGTGCGGCGCGTGATCAATATCGCCTTCGTGATCGACGAGGGACGGCCGGCGAGCGCGTGCATCGGCGAATGGGTGCTGGTGCACGTGGGTTTCGCGATGAGCCGGCTCGACGAGCAGGAAGCCGCACGCACGCTCGCGCTATTGCGCGAACTGGGCGTCGCGCAGGGCGAGATGGAAGACATGGCCGCGACGGGCGAACTAAGGGACCCACTGCGCGACGAACTGCGCAGCGCGCCATGAACGCGTGATCGGAAGCCAACGGAGACCGGCATGCCCGAACATGAATCGCTGCAGGCGTTGTATCCGTTCCTGCACGGCGCTCGCCAGGACGCTGACAAGCTCGACGCGGCGTTGCTCGATTCAGTGCGTCTGAAAGCGCAGGACAGCGTCGACACCAAACGACGGTTCTTCGACGAAAACGGTCCGGCGGTGGTGCGGATCGCCCATGCGATAGCCGACATGTACCGCCGCGACGGCAGGCTCTTCACAATGGGCAATGGCGGCTCGAGCTGCGATGCCTCGCATATCGCCGTCGAGTTTCTGCATCCGGTGACCACGGGCCGTCCGGCGCTGACCGCGATCAATCTGGTGGCCGACGTGGCCATGATGACGGCGGTCGGCAACGATGTCGGCTTCAGCCATATTTTTGTGCGGCAACTGGTGGCGCAAGGAAGGCGTGGCGATGCGCTGATCGGCGTGTCGACCAGCGGAAACTCCGACAACCTGCTGACTGCCTTTACGAAGGCGAAAGAGATGGGCCTGCTGACCATCGGGCTGTCGGGCCACGATGGCGGGAGAATGGCGGCCAGCGCCGCTGTCGATCATTGTCTTGTGGTGGGAAGCGACAGCATTCATCGCGTGCAGGAGACCCACGTCGCGATTTATCACATTCTGTGGGACCTCGTGCATACGCTGCTTGCTGACGACCGCGGCGGCCTTGCCGGTTCGGCTGGCCTCGCAGGTTCAGCGGACGGAGGCGCGCCATGAAATACGTCGATGAGTTTCGCGACCCGCACAAAGCGAAAACGCTGGAGAAGGAAATTCGCGCGCTGGTGTCCCGCATCGAGCGCGCCAGGCAACGGCCGCTGCAGATCATGGAAGTGTGTGGCGGCCATACCCATACGATTTTCCGCTATGGCATCCAGCAATTGCTGCCCGATGCCGTCGAGTTCGTGCATGGCCCTGGTTGCCCGGTGTGCGTGCTGCCGATGGGCCGCGTCGACGATTGCGTCGCGTTGGCCGAACGTCCGGAAGTGATCTTCACGACCTTCGGCGACGCAATGCGTGTGCCGGGTTCGAAGAAGAGTCTGCTGAAAGCGAAAGCCGACGGCGCCGACGTGCGCATGGTCTATTCGCCGCTCGATGCATTAAAGATCGCGCAACTCAATCCTGACCGCGAGGTGATTTTCTTCGGTCTCGGCTTCGAGACGACCATGCCCAGTACCGCGATGACGGTCCTGCAGGCGCAAGCGAAAAAGATCCACAACTTCTCGCTGTTCTGCAATCACATCACGATCATCCCGACCATCAAGGCAATTCTCGATTCGCCCGACTTGCACCTCGACGGCTTTCTCGGTCCGGGGCACGTCAGCATGGTGATCGGGACACGGCCCTATGATTTCATCGCGCGGCACTATCGCAAGCCGATCACGGTGGCGGGATTCGAACCGCTCGATATCTTGCAATCGATGTGGATGGTGTTGCGGCAGATCGAAGAAGGGCGCTGCGAAGTGGAGAACCAGTACGGCCGGGTCGTGACGGAAGACGGCAATGCACAGGCCTTGTCGGCGGTGACGCGCGTGTTCGAGACACGCGCGTTTTTCGAATGGCGCGGACTGGGCTCGATCGATCATTCGGGTGTCAGGGTTCGCGAGACGTTCGCCGCCTTCGACGCGGAGCGCAAGTTCGATGTGCCGAACCTGAAGATCGCCGACCCGAAAGCCTGCCAATGCGGCGAGGTGCTCAAGGGTGTGATCAAGCCGCATCAGTGCAAGGTGTTCGGCACCGCCTGCACACCGGAGTCGCCGCTCGGCTCGCTGATGGTGTCGAGCGAAGGCGCGTGTGCGGCTTACTACAACTACGGGCGTATCGATACGTCGCGGATCGATGAGCGGCGTGCTGCGCGGCAAAGCGTGAAATCAACCGATCCAGCTTATGCATTGACCACGCGAGGCCATTCATGAACGACCGGGCGTCCGATCCTTTGCGACCCACGGCACGTCGCCGCGTACGCGACGCCTCCGTCAATCTCGCACATGGCAGCGGCGGCCGCGCGATGCGCGATCTGATCGAAGACGTCTTCGTTTCGACCTTCGACAATCCCACGCTCGACGCGCTGGAAGATCAGGCCGTATTCGCGCTCGCCGATCTCACCACACGTGGGGACCGTCTCGCCTTTACGACCGATAGCTACGTAGTCGATCCGTTGTTTTTTCCAGGCGGCGACATCGGCACCCTGGCCGTATCGGGCACGGTCAACGATCTGGCGGTGTGCGGGGCGACGCCTTTATATCTCTCGTGCGCGGTGGTGATCGAAGAGGGCCTTGCAGTCGATATCTTGCGGCGTGTCGCCGCGAGCATGCAACGAGTCGCGCTCGAAGCGGGTGTGGCGATCGTGACGGGCGATACCAAAGTGGTTGAACGCGGCTGCGCGGACAAGCTCTTCATTAACACTGCCGGCATCGGCGTGGTGCGCAGTGACGTGTCGATTTCGGCTCGCAATGCACGTCCTGGCGACGTCGTGATCGTCAACGGCTATCTCGGCGATCACGGCGCGGCGATTCTGGTCGCGCGCCAGCAACTCGCACTGGAAGCCGATGTGGAAAGCGATTGTTGTCCGCTCAACAGCCTGATTGCGGCGATGCTTGATGCGTGTCCGCAGATTCACTGCTTGCGCGATGCGACTCGCGGTGGTGTCGCGACTGTATTGAACGAGTTCGCACAGAGTTCGAACGTGACGATACGGCTGCGTGAAGCCGACCTGCCGTTGCGCGAGCAGGTCAAGGGCGCGTGCGAGATTCTCGGCCTCGATCCGCTGTATCTGGCCAACGAAGGCAAGCTGGTGGCCGTCGTGCCCGCCGATGCCGCTGAGCGGGTGCTCGCAGCCATGCGTGCACATCCGGCGGGGCGTGAGGCAGCTGCAATCGGCGCGGTGGAAATGGGCGAGACGGGCGCTGACGGTCTAGTCGTCATGCAGACGGCGTTCGGCGGGCAGCGCATCGTCGATATGCTGGTGGGCGAGCAATTGCCACGCATCTGCTGACCGCCGGAGGAGCGCGCCATGCATGAGTTGAGTATTGCCAACAGTGTCGTCGAGATTTGCGCGGAGCAGGCCAACGGCGCGCGCGTAAGAAGTGTGACGCTGGAGATCGGGCAATTGTCGGCAGTGATGCCGGACGCGATCCGGTTTTGTTTCGACGTCTGTGCGAAGGATACGGCGGTGGAGGGCGCGACCCTGGAAATCATCGAGATTCCTGGGCAGGCACGTTGTCTCGCGTGCGGCGAGATGTTCGACATCGATGTGCCGTTTGGGCAGTGCGAATGCGGGAGCGAAAATCTTGAACTGATTTCGGGGCAGCAGTTGAAGATCCGGCAGATGGAGGTGGTGTGATGTGTACGACATGCGGATGCTCGAATACGCAGGGCGCGGCGGTGACTGATCTGGATGCGGAGGAGGCGGCGCAGGCGGGAACGCAATCGCAAGCGCAAGCCGCGCAGGATGGCGCTGCACTCGGCGCACGCGAACCGGCGTATCGGCGTGTGAGCGAATATGAGCAGGGGCATGTACACCCCCATCCGCACGGCCACTCGCATGTGCACGGCCAATCACATGCACACGACTCGCTGCATTCGGACGACCACGTCCATTCACTCGAGCACTCACATCCGCACTCTCACGGGCATGAGCATTCACACGACGGCGACCACTCGCACGCTCATACGCATGCACACGATCATCCGCACGTTCACGACCACGAGCGCGAACACGTCACTTCAATCACATTGGAACGAGACATCCTGGCGAAGAACCAGTTGCTGGCGGAGCGTAATCGCGGCTGGCTTGCGGGCCGTTCGATTCTCGCGCTGAACCTGATGAGTTCGCCGGGCGCGGGCAAGACCACGTTGCTCGAACGCACAATCCGCGATCTTGGCGAGACGTTTCCGCTCAGCGTGATCGAAGGCGACCAGGCTACACTCAACGACGCCGAGCGCATTCGCGCGACGGGTGCGCGCGTCGTTCAGATCAACACCGGCACGGGATGTCATCTGGATGCCCAGATGGCGTCACGGGCACTGACGCAGCTCGATCCGCCGATGCATTCGGTTGTGATGATCGAGAACGTCGGCAACCTGGTATGTCCCGCATTGTTCGATCTTGGCGAGAAGGCCAAGGTGTTGATTCTTTCGGTCACGGAAGGCGAGGACAAGCCGATAAAATATCCGCATATGTTTCGTGCTTGTTCGCTGCTGTTGCTGAATAAGATAGATCTGCTGCCGCATTTGCGGTTTGATGTCGAGCAGTGCATCGACTATGCCCGGAGAGTCAATCCCCAGATTGAGATTCTGCAAGTGTCAGCGCAGAGCGGGGAAGGCATGGAAGCATGGTATGCGTGGCTTCGCGCGCGAGAAGAGCGCGCGGCGTCCATGCAGGTTTAAAGTTTTTGCCTGTAGTGGCGGCAAACAGAAGCGCGCCGCCCAAAAAGGAAAAGGAGTCAGAACTTATGCCGCAGGCCAATCCGAACCACGGCCTGCTTATCATCGGCCGATGCAGACGGTCCATTAATAGCTGCAACCGCCTGCTTCCCAGTCGAATCCGTGCCTGACGCTTTCTGATAAACCCCGATCAGATACACATCGGTACGCTTCGACACGAAGTAATCGATCCCTGACGCGACCTGCTGATAGGTCGCCCCCGTCATGCCCTTGACCGAACTCCCCTTCGTGTAGTCGTACGCCACGCCACACAGCAAATCAGGCGTGATCTGATACTTGAAGTTCACCTCCGCATTATTCAACGTAGCATTGCCGCTCAGGCCGGCCGGATTCGGCCCCGAAGAAAGATCTCCAAGATCGCGAAAGCTCGTATTCGAATAGGTCGCGCCGAACGTCGCCGCACCAAAAAGATATGACGCCCCAGCACCAATCACATGCAGTGACTTCGCCGACGCATACCCGGAATACACAGGCGACACCATATTGCTGCCCGGCACGCCATTCACAGTAACAGCAGGACTACCGGTACTGCCGAAGAACGACGTGTTCGGATTGGCGACATCCAGATAACCCACACCAAGCGCCAACGGCCCATTCACATACCCAGCCGACACCGACCAGATCCGGTTGCGCGCAAAATTGCCCGCAACCCCGCCCAGGCTATACATGCCTTCCACCGTCAAACCACCATACGTGTTGCTGGTGAACTTGATCGCGTTGTTCGTCGAGTTGGTGTTGTTGATGTTGTCGAGATCGCCAGGATGCGCGGCCATATAGCCACCCCATTGATCGCCAACCTCAAACGGGCCGAGGATATCGACGTTCGTGTCGTACTGGCGGCCGAGCGTCACGGTGCCGAAGGGCCCTGACAAACCTACCCACGCCTTCTTGCCAAATAACAAACCGCCCTGACCGAGCTTGCCGGTGCTGGCGTCGAAGCCGTTCTCCAGCATGAAAATCGCTTTCATGCCGCCGCCAAGGTCTTCCGCGCCGCGCAAACCCCAGCGGCTTTGCTGCATCACGCCGCTCAGCAGACGAACCGCGCTATGGCCCGAGACGCTACCGTTGGCGTTGGCCGTCGCCGCATTGCTCGTATAACTCAAACCTTCATCGATAATGCCGTATAGCGTGACGGCACTCTGTGCATGCACCACTGCCGGAAAGGTAGAAGCGAGGCATACTGCCAGTAGCGTTTTTTTCATGTTGTCTGACGCTCAAGTTAGAGAAAGTGCGAAAAGTGACGGACGTGTTCGCTCCCGCGAGCCACGCGTTGCTTGCCTGCAAGCAGCCGGCGGCGAAACCGGCTACTGGAAGAACCTGGGAATTAGCGGTGTTTTAAGGGCGCCCGGCGATAAGCGGCGGCCGCATCGTGCTGTGCGCGGTGGCAACCTCATAGGCGTAGCCGAATTGCAGCAGACCCCAGTCGTCGCGAAAGCGTCCGGCGATCTGTAAACCGATCGGCAAGCCGGACGCGCTAAAGCCGCACGGCAAGGCGAGCACCGGCGATTCGGTGGAGGACAGATACCAGCAGATGCGCATCCAGTCGATATACGAGTCGTACCGTGTGCCCATGAATTCAGTGGGCCAGCGCAGATCGGCATCGAACGGCAGCATCTGCGTGGCGGGCAGCACGTAGTACGCGTGGTTGTCCATGAAGCTGCGCATGCGCTCGAACAACGCCGTCTTGCGCCCGAACATATCACCCAGATCCGCTGCGGATAGCGAGCGGTGCAAGCGGCACTCCGCTTCGATTTCCGGCTTCAGTTGTGCACGTGCATCGGCATCGAGCCGATCGACCAGGCTGCCGATCATCCACGCACGCTCCATGCGAAAGACGTCCTCGGCATCGCCGAGATCGGGGTCGGCGAATTCCACCTCGCAGCCCATCGACTCGAACACCGTGGCCTGGGCCTGCACGGCCCGCTGAATCTCGGGATCGACAGCAAGACCGGCAAGCTGGACCGACATGGCGATACGTGTGCCACGAAAATCACGTTGCAACGGTTGGGCGAAGCGCGATCCTGGTTCGCTGATTTCGGTCGCGGTTTCGCCGGAGGGTCCGGAGATCGCGCTCAATAGCAACGCGGTGTCGGCGACATCGCGTGCCATCGGCCCGTCGACACCGAGCGTCGCCCAGCCGTTCAAATCCGGCGCGCGCGGCACACGTCCGGGCGAGGGACGCAAACCGACCACCGCGTTCCACGCGGCCGGATTGCGCAGCGAGCCCCCCATGTCGCTGCCGCAAGCGAGTGGATTCATCCCGCACGCGACGGATGCCGCCGCGCCGCCGCTGCTGCCGCCGGCGGATTTGCTCAGGTCCCACGGATTACGTGTCACGCCGAAGACTTCATTGAACGTGTGCGAGCCGGCGCCGAATTCGGGCGTGTTCGATTTGCCGATCATGAGCGCACCGGCGGCATCGCAGCGGCGCGCGACCAGTGCGCTGTGCTGCGGGACGTGGTGCTCGAAGGTTTTCGAGCCGAACGTGGTGCGCACTCCGCGCGTCGCGGTCAGGTCCTTTTGCGAAACCGGCAGGCCGTGCAGCGGACCTTGCCAGACGCCGCGCGCCCATTGCGCGTCGATTTCTACGGCGCGGCTCTGCAGAGCGGATTCGTCGGCGATCGTCACCAGCGCGTTGACCTGCGGGTTGACGGCCTCGATGCGTGAGAGGTGCGCATTCAGAATTTCGACGGCGCTCACTTCCTTCTTTCGCTGCAGTTTGAGCAGGGTGTGCGCGGACAGGTCGCAGAGTTCGCTGTGCGCAGCCAGCGGTGCATCAGCATGAAGAGTGTCTGACATGAGAGTTTCGTGGTGTTGAAGCGTGAATGACGAGTGTGTGGCGGCCTAAATGTCCTGACGTGTGCGGTCGGTCACGAACAGCAGCGCGACCAGCGAGAGCACCCCGCAGACGATCACGTACCAGGCGGGCGCAGCCGGATTGCCGGTTGCCTGAATCAGCCAGGTTACGATGAATTGCGCAAAGCCACCGAAGATCGACACGCCCGCGGCGTACGCAATCGAAAGCCCTGTTGCACGCGTGCTGCGCGGGAACATCTCCGGTAGCATCGCGCCGTTTGCGCCCGCGTTGACGGAGTGCAGCGCTGCGAGTGCGCAGACCACCAGGTACAAGGTGCTGATCGAAGGCGAATGCTGGATCAGACAGAAGCCCGGCAGAATCAGCACGGTTAGAAGCACGCGCGAGATGAAAGCGACCCGTTTGCGGCCGAACGTGTCGGACCAGATGCCACCCACCGGCGACACCACCAGCATGACTGCGCCCGCGAGAATGCCGCACCAGAGCGCGGCATCCATCGGCAGATGCAGCACCTTGATCGCATACGTCGACATGTAATAGATCACGATGAAATGCGCCGACGTGCCGCCGACCACCAGCAAAAGCGCCACCACGACAAGGCGCCAGTCGCGTTGCAGAACAGTCTTCAGCACGCCGGCGGAATCGCGCGCGGCGTCGGCAGGCGCATCCGCTTCGCCGCCTAGACGCGAACGCAGATAAAGGCCGAGCGGCGCAATCAGCACGCCCGCAAGAAACGGAATGCGCCACCCCCAGGCCTCGAGCGAAGCTTTGTCGAGGTAGTGCGACAGTAGAAATCCCACCAGTGAGCCGGCCAACGCAGCTGCGCCCTGGCTCGCGAACTGCCAGCTCGTGATGTAGCCGCGTCGCGCGGAAGAGGCACGTTCCGCGAGCAGGGTGGTCGCGACGCCAACTTCGCCGCCGGCTGAAAAGCCTTGCAGCAAACGCGCGGCGACGATCGCGAGCGGCGCTGCGATGCCGATTTGTGCGTAGGTGGGCATCACGCCGATCAGGCCGGTGCCGACCGCCATCGTCACCAGCGTGAGATTCATCGCGGCGATGCGGCCGAAGCGGTCCGCCAGCACGCCGAACAGCACACCCCCAAGCGGGCGTGCGATGAAGCCGATGCCGAACGTGCCGACCGAGAGTAACAGTTGCTGTTGCGACGAAGCGAGCGGGAAGAACAGCTTGCCGAGCAGTACGGCAAAGAAGCTGTAGACGGTGAGATCGAAGAATTCGAATGCGTTGCCGATTGTCGTGGCGACGATCAGCCCGCGGGTCGATGCGCCATGCCTCGCGCTTTGACTGACATCGTGCAGCGAAGAACTGAGTGAAGGTGACTTCATGAACGGGATCCCTCTGGAGGTGAATCAATCCGTGATGCTTCGGTATCGTTTCGAGCGCGCTTCAATATCGGTTCGAGAGCGCCTGGATCGGGTGGAGCGCCTTCAATGACGACGACAGGAAAAGTCTAGGGAGTCAAAAAAGCATTCTGGATTTGCTTTTTCTTATTGTGATAACGCTGGGTTATCGCGCCCCGCTGGGCGGGGTTGGCGCTGCTGCCAGGGTTCATGCGGGCAGCACGGCAATGGGTATTTGGGAGCATGGCCGGGGGTTTTCTCGCGGTGTACCATCGGTTCAAGCCATCAGCCGCGGGTTTCAGCCGCTGGTTGATGCGAGGCGTGGTGTGGTGCCTCTTTCTCTAACCGCTTACCCGACCGCTCACTCGTGAAATACAACCAGTTGCGCGCTTTAGTGGCGATTGCCCAGCACGGCAGCATTCGCGCCGCGGCCAAAACGGTGTGTCTGTCCCAGCCCGCGTTGACCAAGGCGATTCGCGAGCTCGAACAGGAATTGGGCGTGCCGCTGGTATCGCGCAGCGCGCGTGGCGCGCAACTCACGCAGTTCGGCCAGGCCGTGTGTGCGCGCGCAAGACTCATCCTCGCGGAGATGCAGCACGCAAAGGACGACGTGATCCATCTATCCGGACAGGCGGGCGGTACGGTGTCGTGTGCGGTCACGCCGCTGGTGTCGCTGAAGTTTCTGTCGCGCGCCATTCATTCGTTCAGGCAACGTATGCCGAAAACGCGGCTCTCGGTTCAGGAGGGTTTTCTGACGGCGGCGTTGGCGCGGCTGCGCGATGGCTCGCTCGACTTCGTGATCGCTATCGTCGACGAAAAAAAGCTCGCGCCGGAATTCGTGTTCCGCTCATTGCACGAAGGCGAGTTGATCATTTCCGCTCGCAAAGGGCATCCGTTGGCGAATGCCGAATCGATCGCGGATCTGGAAGGCGCGGAGTGGATGCTCAACACCACGCCCGAAAGCATCGGCCAGTCGCTTCAGGATTTTTTTGTGCAGCACGGGGCAAGCGCGCCGCATGTGGTTGTGGAGTGCAGCTCGTTCAGTGCGAGTTTTTCGCTGACGGTGAGCAGTAATCTGCTTTCGTGCTGTCCGAAAAGTTTTCTGGAAACTGACTGGATCCGCGAGCGGCTGGTTTCGATACCGGTGCGTGAGGCTTTACCGCGCGTATCGGTCGGCATCATCTCGCGGCGTGACGCATTGAATACGTCGGCCTGCGATTATTTGATCGACTGCTTTGTCGAGGCCGTCGCCGCTGTGCCGCAGTTTCAGTTCGATACCGATAGCGCGGGCGTGGTTTAAACGGACCACACGCTGCGGCTGAACTCAATCGCTCTTGCCGCGCTCAATGCTATGCCGTGCGCTTGATGCGGTGGAAGTTTCGATCGAAATAGATCAACCCATCGCCGTCCGTGCGCACGCTGATGCAGGTGGTTTTGACGAACATCACCGAGTGCGAGCCCACTTCTTTCAGATCGACGATCTCGCCTTGCAGACTCGCGAGTGCGTCGCGCAATACCGGCACGCCCTGCGTGCCTTCGTCCCAGATCGGCCAGCCAAAGCGCTCTTCCATCGGCACCTGCGTCATGCCTGCGAAGTGTCGCGCGAGCAATTCGTGCTCGCCAGGCAGTACGTTGATGCAAACGTGCCGGTTGCGTTCGAACGTGGCGTGCATCGCGCTTGAGCGGTTCAGGCAGACGAGCAGCGTGGGCGGCGTATCGGTGACGGAGCATACCGCGCTCGCGGTCACGCCACAGCGTCCGTGCGGGCCGGCTGTCGTAATGACGTTCACGGCCGCGGATAGATGCGCCATGGCCTGACGGAATTGCTGCTTCGCTGCCACGTCGCTGTCAGCGACGGGAGTCGATTGCGGATTCGGCTTCATGTTCTGGGTTCCTCGGGAGACGCGGTATCGGTCTGGATTCAAGCGTAATCAATCCACGTACGGAAAAAAATCCGCGCGAGCGGCGTGCAAGGGGGCGTCTTTCCCAATCCGTCTAAAGCTTTCCCCAATGCGTGTCTGAACGGCGGCCGCATGAGGGACATTAATCCGCGCTACAGGGTAACTATCGCTTTGCAGGGCTTTTTCCACTGGTTATCATGAGGCGGCAAGACGCTTCGAATCGCACCCTCCCCGAACCGTTCCGGCTTACTTCATGTCCCACCCGTCTCAGTCCGCACCGTTCCTCGCACCGATCGTCTATATCGTCGACGACGATAACGGCATGCGTACGTCGCTCGCGTGGCTGCTCGAATCGGTCGGCGTGAAGTCGGCGGGCTTCGCCAATGCAAATGAATTTCTGGGCGCTTTTGATCCCAGCGTGCCGGCATGTCTCGTGCTCGATGTGCGCATGCCGGAACAAAGCGGCTTCGACGTGCAAGCGGAGCTGAACCGTCAAGGTGCGACGCTGCCAATCATTTTCGTCAGCGGTCACGGCGATATTCCCATGTCGGTGCGCGCGTTGCAGAACGGCGCGATCGATTTCGTCGAGAAGCCGTATAACTCGCAGCAGATGCTCGACCGCGTGCAGCGCGCGTTGAAACTCGCCACGCAGCGTCATGCCGCCAATCAGAAGCAGCGCGATTTGCGCAAGCGCCTGGAGTCGCTGACGGCACGCGAGAAAGAAGTGCTGCGCGGCGTGATCGACGGCAAGGGCAGCAAGCGTATCGCTTCCGACCTGTCGATCAGTGTGAAGACCGTCGACGTACATCGTGCGAGCATCAAGGACAAGCTCGGCGCGGCGTCAATCGCGATGCTAGTGCGCGACGTGATGGCGGTGTGGGATCAGGATGCGTCCGCGAACGGCGTGCTTCGTTGAGGCACACCGTCGCGTGAGCATTCACGTTGGCGAAATCTACAAATGCAACTCATCACGAGCATCACGAGCGGGTCGTACACTTAACGCATGAACAGGCCGCCGTTCACATCCCAGCACGCGCCGTTCGCGAAGTAAGCGTTCTCGGCAGCCAGCATGACCGCGACATCGGCGACATAGTCCGCTGAGCCCAGACGTCCTGCCGGAATATTGGCGATCACCGCCCTCAGCTTGTCGGCCGCGACGCTCTCGTGCACGATCGGCAAATCCATCGGCCCGGGCGAAATCGCATTGACGGTCACGCCCGCCGCGCCGAGGTCACGCGCGAACACCTTGGTCAACGTGATGACGCCGCCTTTGGCCGCTGCATAGTGCGCACCGGTTGCCGAACCACCGTTCTGTCCCGCCAGCGAGGCGATGTTGACGATGCGGCCTGCGCCGGCGTCGGCGAAATGCTGGCCGAACACCTGGCAGCCGAACAGTACGCTGCGCAGATTCACGTTGATCACCTGATCGAACTGCTCGGCGGTGATCTCCATCACGGGGACGACTTTGGATGCGCCCGCATTGTTGATCAACGCGTCGATGCGGCCCCAGCGTTGCAGGATTGCATCGCGTGCGGATTCGAAGGAGGCCTTCGAGGTGACGTCGAGATTCAGCGCGAAGGCGCTAGAACCGTCGGCGCTCAGTTCGCGGGCGAGGGCTTGTGCGGCATCGAACGCAATGTCGCCGATGGCAACCGCATAGCCTGCTGCATGAAAGCGTGTGGCAATCGCGGCGCCGAGACCACGCGCGGCGCCGGTGACGAGTACGACTCTGTTCTGCATTGCTTCTACTCCTTGGGAATTGCCTGCTTCAGTCGGCGAGGGCCGCTTCGAAGCGTGCCGCAATCGCGCAGACCTGTTCATCCGCGCCTTTGCGTCCAACGATCTGCAAGCCCGCCTTGAGCGGCGAGCCGTCGATAGGCAAGGGCAAGCTCAGCGCCGGATGGCCGCTCAGATTGAACGGCCGGATCAACGACGACATGGCGATGACCGAGGTGCCGCCGCGTGCTTCGTCGAGCGTGATCGGCAGAGCGGGAAGTGTGGGGAGAATCAATACGTCCACGCTTTCAAGCGCATGATCGACGGCCGCGGTGAATTGCCGGCGTACCAACTCCGCCGCATCGAGTTGCGCGGCTGTTGTTTTTGCAGCGGCGCGCAGCCGTGCGTCGAGGTCGGCGCCGAGCTTGCCGGTTGCCACGAGGTGGCCGAACGCATGCGAGGTTTCGGCGTTGATGATCGAGAGGCCCGCTTCGAAGGCGGCGGCAAAGCCTGCGAGCTCCACCGTGTGCGCGGTGCAGTCAGTCTGGTCTGCTGCACGCGCAACGGCGTTGAGGATTTCCGGTGTTGCGTCCACCTGCACGATACCGACGTTCCACGCGGCTGTTTGTGACGCGTGGGCGGCATGCATGTCGAAGTCGGCGGTGATCGCCTGCATCGCGGCTATGATCATCCGCATCTCGCGCGCGAATGGCCCGACGCAATCGAGCGTGGATTCGCGCGGTGCGACGCCGCGCCGCGATACGCGCCCATAAGTCGGCTTCAAACCGATTACGCCGCAACACGCAGCGGGGCCGCGAATCGAACCGCCGGTGTCCGTGCCAAGCGCGGCATCGGCAAGCTTCAAACCAACGGCTGCCGCCGAACCACTCGACGAGCCGCCGGGAATACGCGAGGCGTCCTGGGGATTTTGCGGCGTGCCGGTGTAGTCGTTGATACCGGTCATGCCGAACGCCAGTTCGTGCATATTCGCCTTGCCGACGATGTGCCAGCCGGCATCGAGCAATCGTTCCACGACTTCCGCGTGCTGCTGCGCAGGGGGGGCGTCGGCCAACGCGCGGCTCGCGGCCGTGGTCGCGTAGCCGGCGATATCGATCGTGTCCTTGATCGCGATGCTGGGGCCTGCGCCGCCTAACGACAAGGCCTGGATAAACTCGTTCATGGGTTCGGTTTCCTTGCATTGACGTGCCAGGGCGCGTCGAAAAGACGTTCGGTGCGAAAGTGCGTGATGAGCCAGTCGCGGCCATTGCCGGCAGCCGCGAAATCCACTTCGAGGCGCGCCGAGATCAACTCCGCTTGCGTGTCGACATAGCCGGACGCCTGCAGCATGATCCAACGGCCTTTCGCGGTGGCGCCCCGCACCTCGATGGTTTCCGACGTGAGGAAGTGCACATTCACCGAGAAATGCGGCGACGGCGGCAAGTAACGCGTGAGCATCGCGAGAATTTCCGCATGGCCGGTGAGGTGGCCGAACTTGCTCGCGTACTGCGGGCCGATGCCTTCCCAGATCGCGTCGGCAGCAAAGAGGGCCGCGAGCGTCTCGCCTTCGAGCGCACCCGAGGGCACATCGCATAACGCCATGTAGCGCGCCATCGTGCGGCGCACCGCGGATTCGGCTTCGAGCGCAGCGAGCCGTTCGGTCAAGATGACAAGCGTATCCGGCGTTTCGTTCATCGCATCATGCTCCGGCATGCTCAAGCCGCGTTGGCGTGTTGCGGCGGCACTTCCAGCGCACGGCCGACTCGCGCTTCGATCTTGCCGTAGCGCCACAGGTTGTACTCGCCGACCGGCGTAGTGCGATACAGATTGCACACTGCCACCACAGTATCGAAGTCGCGCACGTCGGCCATGATGTAGAAAGTCCACGGCGAGTTGTCGGCATTGCCGACGGTGAGGCGGTCGTCGTCCATGATGCCGAGCACGCTGACGCCGTCCATCGATTCGACCGCAGCCAGCATCTTGCCGTAGGCCTGCCAGACTTCACCGATCTTCTCGCGCGGCAAGTCGAAGAAATTCTGCGTCACGCCGCAGCAGAACAGAACGCGCAAGGGCAGCTTCTGGTTATCGGACATCGTGTGGTTCTCCATGAATGAGTTTGAACGTCAAATGCAGAAAATGGCTTACAGGTAGCCCGGAATCGGCGGCACGCCGACGAACACCGCACCGGCGCCGTCGAAGTTGCCTTCCCCGAGAAACGCGTGCTGGGTGACCACCATCGCGTCGCGCAGCAGGCGCTGCAACGGATGCGTGCGGTAGATCGCCATCGTGCCGCCGAGCCGGTAGGCACGCTGCACGACCTCGGCGCCTTCGCGGGCGATTTGCGTTGCGGCGAGGCGCAGCAGGCTGGTCTGCTCTGGCGTAACGGGGTTGCCGGCGAGGATCGATTGCCAGACTTCGTCGGTGGTGTCATAGAAGAACGCGCGGGCCGAGCGCAATTGCGCTTCGGCTTTCGCCAGTTCGATCCGGTAGTACGCGCGGTCGGCGAGTTGCGGCGCGCCAGTCGTGGTCTTGCGGCCGCCGGCCATCTGGTTGGCGACATCGAGCGCCGCACGCGCCAGACCAAGGTTGACCACGGCCAGCACTTGCGCCGCGTAGGCGATAGTTGGGTAGCGATATAGCGGTTCGTCTACGTACGGTTCGCCGCCGCGCACGAAGGTCCAGTCCGCGGCGACGAACTGGTCAACGACGCGCAGATCGTGGCTGCCGGTGCCTTGCATGCCGACCACATCCCAGTTTTCGACGATTTCGACCTGATGCGGGCGGAACACGGCCGTGCGTGGTTTGCCGGGTGCGCCCGGGGTGGCCGTGCCTGAGCCGGCCGTACCTGAGCCGGCCGCGCCTAAGCCGGCCGCACCTAAGCCGGCCGCACCTAAGCCGGCCGCGCCGATCCCCACGCCGAGCCAATCCGCGCCCTTGCAGCCGCTTGCGAATTTCCACGTGCCGTTCACGCGCCAGCCGCCGTCGGCAGGCTGGGCGGGCTGTACCGGGAAGAGGCCGCCTGCAAACACCTGATCGGGACCGTCGGCGTAGATGTGCGCCTGAGTTGCCAGAGGCAAGGCCGCGAGATACACGTTTGCCGAGCCGAAACTCGCGACCCATGCCGCCGAACCGTCCGCTACCGCGATGCGTTCGATCATGTCCAGGAACGCGGTAGGCGCGAGCGCATCGCCGCCGAAACGC
Source organism: Paraburkholderia polaris (assembly GCF_012927345.1). GTDB lineage: Bacteria > Pseudomonadota > Gammaproteobacteria > Burkholderiales > Burkholderiaceae > Paraburkholderia > Paraburkholderia polaris. The sequence goes on along the minus strand of NZ_JABBGJ010000004.1, from coordinate 138,739 downwards.
TTCGGCGTGGCTGCGCGATACACGCCCGCGCGCTTGAGCTTCGCGATGACGTCGCGCGGCACATGTGACAGGCGATCGAACTCTTCGCGCCGTGCTGCGATTTCGGCGATGACGTCGGCGAGTGGCAAACGCGTTGCATCGCGGCTGGCGTCTGCGACGGTGGCAACATTTTCGGTGGCGGTATCTGACATGGCAGGGGCTTCTCCTTGATTCGTTATCGGCTGAAACTCGAGGCACGGCGGTGGCGGGTGATGAGGCCGGTGACGACGCGGGCACAGTGAGGCCAGTCTAGAAATGCAAAAAGAACGCTTCAATTGGGACGCGGGATGCGTTTTTAGGTAACGCGCCGGGGGTAGCTAAAGAAATCTTCAGACGCGAATCGCGCGGACTGGTGTTATGTTCCTTCCCATACGTGATCGAATTTTTCCATCGTCTCGCCCGATGAATTTCCCCGCCGAAGAAGATTTCCACCGCCTGCTCGACGCGCTCACACTGTGCGTGCTGCTGCACGACGCCGAAACGAAGGCGATCGTATGGGCCAATCGCGCAGCCTGCGAGGCGCTTGGTTTTACGCTCGAAGAACTGCTGCCGCTCAAGGCGAAAGATATGACCCGCCCGGTGCCGAAGTACCGGCGCGAGATTGGCGTCGGCGCAATGGACCGCGCGATCACCGAAGGCCCGCAGGTCTACGAATGGTGTTACCGCTCGCGTAACGGGGCCGATATGCTGTCCGAGGCGATTGCCACCTACGTGCCCTTGCGCGAGCGCGCGGTGGTGATGGTGCAGTTCCGCGACATCAGTGTCGAAGACACGCTCAAGCAGACGCTGCGGCGCTACGAGTCGCGGCTGCGCGAGTTCATGCAGGATCTCGGTGAGGGTGTCGCCGTATTGACGCCCGCAGGCGAAGTGGAATTCGTCAGCGAATCCGGACGGCGCGTGCTGGGTCTGGAAGAGGGCGCGCCGATGGGCGACGTGCTCGACTATTGCAGCGAGTCGGATCGCGACCGCCTGCTCGAACAGCTCGCCAGCGCGCCGCGCATCCAGCCTTCGGCGCCGCAGCGTTATCGCATCACGCGCCGCGATGGCACGTCGGGCTGGTTGCGCATCACGTGTAGAAGAATCGAGATCGAAGACGACCTCAACGGCCGCCTGCTCCACTTTCGCGATATCACGGACGAAGTCGCGGTCGAAGAGGCGCGTCGTCACGAGGCGCGACTGCTGGAATACGCGGGGCGCTACAACGCGATGGGAGAAATGGCGACCGCCATTGCGCACGAGTTGAGCCAGCCGCTCGCCGCGGTGCGCAATTTCATCGAAGGCGCGATCCGGCGGCTCGCACAACCCGGTTCCGTCGACGACGCGTTGTGGGGCTTGCGCAGCGCCGATCGTCAGGCCGAGCACGCGGCGGTCATCATCAAGAGCGTGCGCGATTACATCGTCAAGCGCGAGCCGAGCGAGACCTACGCGGATCTGCGCGACATCATCGCGGACGTCGCGTACTTCATCGAATTGCACGCCAAAGAGGCGGGGGTTGCGGTAACGATCGAGCAGGCACCTGAAGCCTTGCCGGTGTATTGCGAGCGCGTGCTGATCGGCCAGGTGGTGCTGAATCTGGCGTTCAATGCGATCGAGGCGTTGACGGAATGCACGACGGGGTTCACAAATGCGGCTGCACGGCACGGTGAATTGCGTCTTGTAACGAGCCTGCGGGGCAAGTCTGCGCTCGTGCAGGTGATCGATAACGGCCCAGGCGTGGCCGCCGAAGCGCATGGCCGGCTGTTCGACGGGTTTTCTTCGTCGAAGGCGGCCGGCAATGGCATCGGTCTGTCGCTGTGCAAAAACATCGTCACGCGGCATGGCGGCGAAATCTGGGCCAAACCGGCACGGCAGGGCGGGCTTCAATGCAGTTTTACGCTGCCACTCGTAGCCGTCGCCCGGTGATTGCTGCAGGCGCGCAATGGGCGTAACGAAAGCACGCGACGCATGGGTCGTGCCGGGCGCATTCTCATTCATGCGCGGTGTTGATGTTCTTCGGAATGGTCACGAGCGTGATCGCGGTGATGAGACCGAAACCGATCAGCATCAATGCGACAGGCCACGGCGCATGCACCTTCGAATACAGCGCGATAGCGACCAGAGGCGCGAGTCCGCCGGAAAACACCGAAGCGATTTCGTGGCCTAGCGCCATGCCCGAATAACGGACCTCGGTGGGAAAAAGTTCGCCCATCAGAGCAGGCTGTGTGCCGATCATCGCTGCGTGGCAGAAGGGCAAGCCTAGTGCGAGCGACAGGAACACGAGCAGCGGTTCATGCGTATCGATCAGCCAGAACGCGGGAAACGCGATCACAACGAGGCCGAGCGCGCCGATCATATACACCGGTCGCCGCCCGATCACATCCGATAGCCGGCCCCACAGCACGATCGTGGCGAGTTCGAGCAGCATGGCGATCATCACACCGCCGAGCATCACCGAAACGGGCACGCCGATCGTCTTGCCGTACACCAGCACAAATGACAGAAAGATATACGTACCGCCGTTTTCGGCGACACGTAGCCCCATCGCCTGCAACACCTGTTTCGGATGATTGCGCAGTACAGTCAGCACCGGCATGTGCTTCGGCTTGGCGGCAGTGAAGTCGCGGCTCTCGGGCAGGCTGCGGCGAACATAGACACCGACGCCGAAGATCAGCACGCTTGCGAGAAACGGCAGGCGCCAACCCCAGGACATGAAGCTCTCGACCGGTAGTCGCTGCGCCAGATAAAAAGCGGCCGCCGACAACACGAAGCCGCCCGCCACGCCTAGCTGACTGAAGGATGCGTAATAGCCACGGCGATTGGCCGGCGCACTCTCGCTGATCAACAGCACGCCGCCGCCCCATTCGCCGCCCGACGCGATGCCTTGCACGACCCGTAAACAGACGAGCGCGATAGGTGCGAGGACACCGATTTGCGAGAACGTGGGCAACAGACCGATGCCGAAGGTCGCCACGCCCATCATCATCAGCGTCACGACGAGCGCACGTTTGCGGCCATGCCGGTCGCCGATGTGGCCGAACACGATGCCACCCAGCGGCCGCGCCAGAAAGCCGATCGCAAAGCCAGCGAAGGCGGCGAGGGTGCCCATCAGCGGATCGCCGTGCAGCGGGAAGAACAACGGACCGAAGATCAGGGCCGCCGCCGTGCCGTACAGAAAAAAGTCGTACCACTCGAGTGCATTGCCGAGTACGGAAGCGACGATGATCCGCCGCAGTGTCCGCGAGGTCGCGGGCGCCGCGGGGATGGCGGGCGATCCGGTCGTGGAAGAAAGCGTGTCGTGTGGCATCGTCGTGCTCGCTGGTATCGTCATCAATTACAACAGGAACCCGACGGCGCTGAGCGCCTCGGTCGAATCGATCAGACGGATGACCTTCTGCACAATGCGTGGTTCGCCGCTCGCGAAACTGATGCGATGCGTGAGATCTGCTGCGAACAGGGTCGACTTGCCGCGCTTATACGCGACGATGACTTGCGCCGAGTTCACTTCGACCTCGTCGCTCGTATCGCTTGTCAAAGTGAAACGTGAGACGGTGCGCACGGTGCGGGCCGCGTCGCTCGCCGAGGCCGAATAGCCGGACGTCATGCGTTGCACGCGTTTCTCGCGCATGTCCTGATCGTCGTAGGCGTAGTTCAGCGTGGCGGCGAAGTCGGTGGTGTCGGGATCGATCGGCACCACGTAGAAGCCTTCGGGGTCCCAAAGCGAAAGCCACTCGCGATAATCCTTGCGGTCCAGCAGCTCGGCTTCGCGCCAGATCAGTTCGATCGCGCCGGCAAAGGTCTGCTGTGAGAACAGTGTGTTCCTGTTATCCATCATGCTTGCTCCATCATCGTGCGCCATTGCGCATACGCTTCGCGCATCCCCGTTTCGTCGGTGGCGTGGGCGGTCTTTTCGCCGTTCGGCGCCGTGCTCTCGCGATTCAGGCCGCGGTTTACGAGGATCGGCAGATCGGGACCCGCGTGCGAGCCGCGCTGCACGCGTTCCCACGCTTCAGCATCGTCCGGACTGCCGAAACCGAACGGGCCCTGGAAATGTTCATGAATGCGCAGACGCACGCGGTTCGCTTCTTCGGGACCACCGTCCATCGCGAGGGCGACGTGACGGATTTCCGTTTCATTCGCGGAGATCGGCCGCAGCACGCGGAAAAACGCCATCGACAGCGCGAGGTTCGGAAACAGATTCAGGTTGAAGCCGACACCCATCAGCGATCGCACGATGCGGCGCACTTCGTCAGGCGTGTGTTTTTTCGCGAGTGTGGCGGCGAGTTCTTCGAAGCGCTCCGGGATCGGTGCGCCGTCGTCCTTGTCAAGATCGACGAGTTCCGGCACCAGCACGGCGAGGCTATGGCCGTTGCCGAGCGAGCGGCAGAAGGCTTCGTCGCTTGTCATGAAGCTCGTGATCGCGGCGGCGGTTTCGTCATCGATCGATTTCATCCACGATTTGTGGACGACCGGGAAGTGATACAGGTCGGTCGTGTTTTCGAGCTGGATCTTCCAGTTGCCGTTAAAGCGGAAGCGGTGTTCGCCGTTCGCTTTGATCGGATAGCCCGCGCCTTGCTTCATGAACAGGTCGATCCACGGTTTGGCGCCGCCGAGGAAGTCTTCGAGCGGCTCGATCTCCTGGTTGAAGCTCGCGAAGATCAGACCTTGATAGATGCCCACCCGCAGACTGGCGAGTGGCAACTCGGTCTTGTCGATTACGCCTTCATAGCCGTCGCCATAGGGCAGTGCGCGCAATGCGCCGTCGAGGCCATAGGTCCAGCTGTGATACGGGCACGTGAAGCCTTTCGCATTGCCCTTGTGCTGCTCGCAGACCGTCGCGCCGCGATGGCGGCAGCGGTTTTGCAGCACGTTGACGGCGCCGCTCTTGTCGCGAACCACGATCACTGGCTGGCGGCCGATCGTGGTAGTGCGGAAGTCGCCCGGATTCGGCAGTTCGCTTTCGTGCGCGACCCAGATCCACGTCTTGTAGAAAATGCGCTCGAGTTCGGTTTCGAAAACCGCCGGGTCGTAGTACAGCGACGGGGCGACGCGGTCGGACTGCGCGCGCTGGTACAAGGCGCTCGCGTCGACGGTCTGATATGAGGATTCGCTCATCGGAGTCGTATGTGGGTGGTCGATGAAGCAAAGTCTCGCTGACCGACTGATATGCGTCAAATTGATCTAAAATAAACTATAAAATCAATCTCATGGATATCTCGATGAATTCGCTGGATCACGTCGATCTCAATCTGCTGCGCGTTTTCCAGGCAATCGTCGAGGAGCGCAGCCTCACGCGGGCCGGCCAGCGGCTCGCGCTGTCACAGCCGGCGATCAGTTACTCGCTGGGGCGTTTGCGAACCCTGTTCGACGATCCGCTGTTCATTCGCACGCGCGCCGGCATGCAGCCCACGCCGATCGCGCTTGAACTGTCGGGCATCGTCGCGCGGGCGCTGGATACGGTGCGTGAAGCGCTGCGTTACGCGGAGCACTTCGATCCCGCAGTGAGCACGCGCACGTTCCGGTTATCGCTGTCCGATGCGGGCGAGTTGGCGTACTTGCCGCCGATTTGTGAGGCGTTGCACCAGCAGGCGCCGCGCGTGAAATTGCGCATCGAGCCTCTGCCGGTAGAGGAAATCGAAGATGCGTTGCGTGCGAGCCGACTCGATTTTGCAATCGGCAATCTGCCGACGCTGACCGCGCGCACGCGTCATCAAGCGTTGTTCGAAGAGACTTACGTTTGCATGACGCGCAAACGGCGCGGTTTGCCGCGCACGAAAGAGCTGAGCATGAAGGCGTTTCTGGACGCGTCGCACGTGCAGATCACGTCGGTCGAGCACAGCCACTACGCGCTCGACGACGCGTTTCGCGCCCAAGGTGTGGGCCGGCATATTGCGCTGGAATTGCCGCATTTCGTGGCCTTGCCGAGCGTGCTGGCCGTGACCGATCTGTTCGCGACGCTGCCGCGGCGTCTTGCACAGATTTTCAATCGGGACGGCGGGTTTCAGCTCTATGAGTTACCTGTCACGTTGCCGATGGCGGCAGTCACGATGCACTGGCACGAGCATTTCGATCAGGACGAGGGTAACGTGTGGTTGCGCAATCTGATGGGGGATATCGTGCGACGGTTTGACGAACGTTGAGATGGGCCGCAGCGGCTTGCTGCGTTTATGATTCTCGCGGGGGCGGGCTTGCATGCGCCCGGAAGCCCTCCATGAGCCACTTACAGGCCGTGTACGGACGGCCCCTTTCAAACCCGTTTGAACAACTCCCGCGCTAGCGAACACAACAACGTCGTAGCCGGCGATTCATCCTGCAGGCGGCGGCTCATGATGATCGGCGACGCGATATTGGCGGCCGGAACCGGCCGGTACACCACGCCATGCGCGCGCAAACCCTCCACGCTTTCCGGCACGAGACACACGCCGACTTGCGCCGCGACCAGCCCGAGCGCGGTTTGCAACTCCCTCACTTCATGAATGGCCTTGGGCTCCAGCGCATGGTCATGCATCGCCGATAGTTGCTGATCCGCATAGCTTGGCCGCGGCGTACTCGGATAGACGATCAGCGTTTCCTGCGCGAGCTGGGCAAGCGTCAGCGGCTTCTTCTGGCGTGCGAGCGGATGGTCTTGCGGCAGTGCGGCAATCATCCGTTCTTCGACGAGCACTTCACGCGCCAGTTGTGCATCGTCGAAACGCAAGCGGCCAAAGCCAACGTCGATACGTCCGCCTTTGAGGGCGGCGAGCTGCTCGATCGTAAACATTTCAATCAGCGACAACTCGATATTCGGCGCAGCCTCGCGGAACGCGCGAATCACGGCGGGCAACGCGCCATAGAGCGTGGACGGCACGAAGCCGATCACGATGCGCTCGGCCAGTTGCGCGAGGCGTCGCGTGAGCGGCGCGAGTTCGTCGGCATCGTCGATCAGACGCTTGGCCTGCGCATAGAAAATGCGACCGGCTTCGGTCAGCCGCAGCGGCCGCGAGCCGCGTTCGAACAACGGCAAGCCGACGCTTTCCTCGATCTGCTGGATCTGGCGGCTGAGCGGCGGCTGCGTCATATGCAGGCGATTGGCGGCCCGCGTGATGTTCATTTCTTCCGCGACCGCAATGAAGTAGCGGAGTTGGCGAAGTTCCATGCATACCCCTAAGGTATGGAAGTAGTCGGAATCGGTGTTGGACTGCTTCGTGGGTTGTTTCTACTATGGAGGCCTCGGTAAAGCAGTTCAGGAGGGCAACGAATGATAGCAACACCCGTGAAGATTGAGAGCGTGGAGACGATTCTCGTCGACGTGCCGACGATTCGTCCGCACCGGCTTTCGGTCGCGACGATGAACTGCCAGACGCTCGTGCTGGTACGTATCCGCTGTGCGGACGGCGTGGTCGGCGTGGGCGAGGGCACGACCATCGGCGGCCTCGCTTACGGCGAGGAGAGTCCGGAAAGTATCAAGGTCAACATCGATACGTACTTTGCGCCGCTGCTCAAAGACATGGACGCGACCCGTCCAGGCGCGGCGATGGCGAAGCTGCGCACGTTGTTTCAGGGCAACCGGTTTGCCAAATCCGCGGTGGAAACCGCTTTGTTCGATGCCCAGGCGCATCGTCTTGGCGTGCCCTTGTCGGAGCTGTTCGGCGGCCGGGTACGCGATTCGGTGGACGTGGCGTGGACCCTCGCGAGCGGCGACACGACCCGCGATATCGACGAAGCCGAGCGTGTTTTCGAAGCGAAGCGGCATCGCGTGTTCAAACTGAAGATCGGCTCGCGCGCGGTTGCCGACGACGTTGCGCACGTCGTGACCATTCAGAAAGCACTGGAAGGACGCGGTGAAGTGCGTGTCGACGTGAACCAGGCGTGGACCGAATCCGAAGCGATCTGGGCCGGCAAGCGTTTCGCCGATGCTGGTATTGCACTGATCGAGCAGCCGATCGCCGCGGAGAACCGCGCGGGCCTCAAACGTCTGACCGATCTCGCTCAGGTGCCGATCATGGCGGACGAAGCATTGCACGGCCCGGCCGATGCATTTGCCGTTGCGAGCGCGCGTGCGGCCGATGTCTTCGCCGTAAAGATCGCGCAATCGGGCGGTCTGACTGGCGCCGCGCAGGTGGCGGCGATTGCGCTCGCCGCGAACATCGACCTGTATGGCGGCACGATGCTTGAAGGCGCGGTGGGCACGATCGCCTCGGCGCAACTCTTCAGCACCTTCGGCGAACTGAAGTGGGGCACTGAACTATTCGGGCCGTTGCTGCTGACCGAAGAGATTCTCACCGAACCGCTGCGCTACCAGAATTTTGCTTTGCATCTTCCCCAAGGGCCGGGTCTTGGCATCACGCTCGACTGGGCCAAAATCGATCGCTTGCGGCGCGATACCCGCAAGGGCGCAAGCGTTACCACGAACTGACGGTTCATCCGCTAACCGGCAAGCACATCAAACGAAGGAGATACCCCATGAACAAGCAAGCCATCGACGCGCTGCTGCAGAAGATCAACGACAGCGCCACCCACGAAGGCAATCCGCGCACCAAGCAGATCGTCAACCGCATCGTCAAGGATCTGTTCTATACGATCGAAGACCTCGACGTGCAGCCGGCCGAATTCTGGACCGCGCTGAATTATCTCGGCGACGCGGGCAAGAGCGGCGAGCTCGGTCTGCTGGCAGCGGGCTTGGGCTTCGAGCATTTTCTCGACCTGCGTCTGGACGAAGCGGAAGCCAAGGCCGGTATCGAAGGCGGCACGCCGCGCACGATTGAAGGACCGTTGTATGTGGCAGGCGCGCCCGAGTCCGCGGGCCATGCACGACTCGATGACGGCACCGACCCCGGCCAGACACTGGTGATGCGCGGCCGCGTACTCGGCGAAGACGGCAAGCCGCTGGCGAATGCGCTGGTTGAAGTGTGGCACGCTAATCACCTCGGTAATTACTCGTACTTCGACAAGTCGCAGCCGGCCTTCAATCTGCGCCGCTCGATTCGCACGGATGCCGAAGGCAAGTACAGCTTCCGCAGCGTGGTGCCGGTGGGTTACTCGGTGCCGCCGCAAGGGCAGACGCAGTTGTTGCTCGATCAGTTGGGCCGTCATGGGCATCGTCCGGCGCATATCCACTTCTTCGTTTCGGCGCCGGGCCACCGCAAGCTGACCACCCAGATCAACATCGACGGCGATCCGTATCTGTGGGACGACTTCGCATTCGCCACGCGCGACGGCCTCGTGCCGGCTGTCAAGCAGGCCGAGGGCGCGGACGGCAAGCCCTATGGCGTGGAGGGCAAGTTCGCGCTGATCGACTTCGATTTCACACTGTTCAATGAGCGCGACAATTTGCCGGGCGCTGAAGTGGAGCGGGTGCGCGCTGAAGCGTGAAGCCTCATGCCTGATGCCTGATGCCTGAAATCGCATAGACGTACTGTATGGATCTCTCTACCCTGGCTGCGCGGCGAGGTTTGCCGGATAGCCAGGGTCTTTTTATTACCGATCAGAGAAGGAGCGCAAGCATGCTGTTTCACGTTGAGATGACCGTCAACCTGCCGCCCGACATGGACGCGGAGCGCGCCGCGCGTCTGAAGTCCGATGAGAAAACGATGTCGCAGAAGTTGCAGCAGGAGGGCGTATGGAGGCACCTGTGGCGCATCGCCGGCCGCTACGCGAATATCAGCGTGTTCGATGTGGAAAGCCCCGCGCATCTGCACGACGTGCTGAGCCAGTTGCCGCTATTTCCGTATATGGATGTCGAAGTGCGCGCGCTGTGCCGGCATGCATCGTCGATTCGCGACGACGACCGGTAAGGGCGGGAGAGAGAAGGTGCTGCGCATGCAGCACCGGCTTGCATTGAAGATTGAGTCTTGGAGATCGAGTCTTAAAGATCGAGTACCAGCAGCGGCGTAGTCGCGCGCGAGACGCAGCAGCAGATCACCTTGCCGCCCGCGCGTTCCGCTTTACTCAGGCAATGATCGCGATGCTCAGGCGTGCCGCTCACCACGTCGACCATACAGGTCCCGCATACGCCTTCACCGCATGACGTATCGACTTCGATGCCGATCGACGCCAGCGCCGCGACGATCGTCGTGTGTTTATCCACGTGTACCGTTGCACCGCTACTGGCGATGCGCACGTCGAATGAGTCGAGCAGGTTCGATTCGCCGCTAGCCGCCGAAGCAGGTTCGGCTGCGAAGCGTTCAAGATGAATCGCCTCGGCAGCCACGCGCGTTTCGCCGATCGCCACGACACGCGCCATGAAGGGCGCCGGGCCACAGGTATAGAGATGGGAGCCGTCGCGCGTATTGGCGACGCAGTCGGCCAGCACCATATCGAGTTGTTCTCTTCCGACGCCGAAATGAAGCCGCACGAAATCGCTGAACGGTGCGCGCGACAGCAACGGCAAGAACGCCGCGTGCTCCGCACTGCGCGCGAAATAATGCAACACGAAGCGCTGCTCCTGCTTGAGCAACCGGTACGCCATACTCAATAGCGGCGTGACGCCGATGCCTGCCGCAATCAGAATGTGTTCGCTCGCTTCGGACGCGAGTTGAAACAGATTGCGCGGCGCGCCGATCGTCAATTCGCTGCCAACGGTCACGTCGTCATGCAGCGCGCGTGAGCCGCCGCGCGACGCGTCTTCACGCTTGACGGCAAACAGGTGCGCTTCACGATGATCCGGGTCGCCGCACAAAGAATATTGCCGCGTGACGCCCGAGGGCCCGGTGACGTCGATATGCGCGCCGGGTTCGTAGCGGTCGAACGGTTGTCCGTCCAGACGCGATACGCTGAACGAGCGCACGCCGTGCGCTTCGTCACGCACGCTGTCGACGCGTACGCTGAAGGTGGTTCTTTCCATGATCTTGCCGGCCAAAGGACAGAGATGAGCAGAGCGGACGCCACATGCATTGCGTGGCGTCCGGTTGTGCGTCAAGGATAAGAAACAGCCGACAATCAGGCAAATCGATTAAAAATCGGTTATGAAATAAGTGTAGTTGATAATAGGGTGTCAGCCGCGCATCCGCGTCATCCTTCCACCCCCGCCAGATGCCGGACCAGCTCTTTTTCCGGCCGTTTCAGCGCGTTCAGGGCGCGCATGCAGATCAGCAACTGACGCGTGGCCCAACTGTCCGTCAGTTCGATCGTGCGAATGCCTGGCGTGCCGCGATAGCGTTTCGCGGCGGTGGCCGGCACGATGGCGATGCCCGCGCCCTGTTCGACCATGCAGCAGATGCTGTCGAAGGTTCGCATATGCGCCCGGACGCTGAGCGGCTGCCCGGATAGCAGTGCGCGTTCGCCAAGGTACGTGTGCAACGCGCTGCTCGTGCTCAAGCCGATAAATTCACGGTCGGCCACTTCCGCAAGCGTCACGCGGCGCCGCGCCCCCAGCGGGTCGTCACGGCTGGTGACCAGTACGAGTTTGTCGACGGCGAAAGGCAGCGTTTGCAGCGCGCCGTGTTCGACGGCATCCGAGATGATGCCGATCTCCGCCGCGCCGGTCAGCACCGCTTTCACGGTTTCGCTACTCTGCCGTTCTTTCAGATCGATCTGCACGTTGGGATGATCGCGCAAAAACAGACCGACCGCGGCGGGCAAAAACTCGGTGATTGCGGCGGTATTGGTCCACAAGCGGATGCAGGCTTTGCGCCCGGCCTGATGTTCGCCGAGCTCGCCTTGCATCCGGTCGATCTGGCCGAGCACGAGCCGCGCATGATGCGCGAGCGTATCGCCTGTCGCAGTCGACTCCACGCCGCGCCGGCCCCGCTCCAGCAACGGTTCGCCCAACGCGTCTTCCATGCCGCGCAAACGTGCGCTGGCCGAAGGCAGCGACATGTTCGCGCGTGCCGCGCCATGCGTGATGCTGCCGGTGTCGAGGATGTGCAGGAAAAGACGGAGGTCGATCAGATCGAAGCGCATGGGGTCGGATTCGAGTTGGTGTTGTACCCGCGGCTGTAGCTGCGGTTTGAGCCTTAGTCTCAGGCTAAGTCACAGTACGTATCTTACGCATTGTGGGCGGCGCTGCGGCAATCGAAAATCGCGGACATGACATCCAGAACAACAGCCCGATGACCTCTTCTTTTGCTCTCTATGCGAGCGTGGTTGCCGCGACATTCGTGCTGGCCGGCTTCGTCAAAGGCGTGACTGGCATGGGCCTGCCCACCGTCGCCATGGGCGTGCTCGGCACGCTAATGTTGCCGGCGCAGGCTGCCGCGATGCTGTTGCTGCCGTCTTTCGTCACGAACGTCTGGCAACTGTTCGCGGGGCCCAGCGTGCGGACGCTGGTCAAGCGTTTGTGGCTAATGATGGCGGGCATCGTCGCGGGCACGCTCGCGGCTGCGTCGTTCATTGCCGGTGGCAGTGGCGAATGGGCGGTGGCCGGATTGGGCGCCGCGTTGACGCTCTATGCCGTGGCCGGGTTGATGGCGTGGCGCTTCTCGGTGCCGGCGCGGCACGAGCGCTGGCTGTCGCCGGCGGTCGGCGTGGTCACCGGTGCGATCGCCGGAGGGACAGGGGTGTTCGTCGTGCCGGCGGTGCCTTACCTGCAGGGGCTAACGTTAAAGAAAGAGGATCTGGTTCAGGCGCTCGGCCTGTCGTTCACCGTGTCCACCATCGCGCTCGCCATCGGACTGGCTCGGGAGCATGCATTCGCGATCGACGACCTGGGCAAGTCGCTTTGCGCCCTAGTGCCCGCCTTGCTCGGGATGTGGATCGGCCAACGGGTGCGCGAGCACATTAGTTCGGTGACCTTCCGGCGCTGGTTTTTTCTTTGTCTGCTCGGCTTGGGCATTCAGTTGTTGGCGCGCGCATTCGTTTGATCAGAACGTGGTGAGAGTGAACCCGGGAGGGCTGGATTGTGTGGTCGAGTATTCTGGATACGCTGGGCGCGTTGGCCGTACTGGCAAGTGTGGCTGTGCAGATTGCGTTCATCCGCAAACGCGGAAACCGGTGAACCGCGAGGCCTAGCCTCAGTCAACGCGGCGCAAGCCGCTCGGGTAGCGCGTAGCGTTGCATCGTGCGCTCCATGCCGTCGAGAAACGCCTGCTCGGCGGCGTTCATCTTGCGCGCGCGCAGCCACAACAGATCGATGTCGACGTCGACCAGACTCTCTTCGGGCGGCAGACGCCACAGCCGCTGCTGCGCGAGATCGTCGCGCACGATGTGCTCCGGCAGACAACCGATGCCATAGCCGGCGAAGATCAGCCGACGCACTTCGTCGAGGCTCGGCGAGGCCCTGAGTCGGAAACCTGCCGTAAGCGTCAAAAAATGCCTCTCTGATCTGCGCGCCGGAGAGGCCGCAACGCCTCCGTTGCAACGCCCCCGAGCACTTGTCTGACCTTTGCTCGTGCGCGCTCCCCAGCGCCTTTCCGATTGTTCGGCTCACCCGACGTATCTATTCGTCTCCAGCCGCTTTATCCATGCGGCCTGTGTGCCTACATTGTGTCCAGTGACAGCGCCACTGCATTTCCAGCTTCATCGACGTCAGCACCGCGAATCTTCGCGACAGGACGTCGGCGCGAACCCCCATCCAAAGGAAACGATCATGAGCAAGCTCACAGGCAAGGTTGCGGTTGTAACGGGCGCATCGAAAGGTATCGGCGCCGCGATTGCGAAGGCACTGGCGGCGCAGGGCGCGTCGGTGGTGGTGAACTACGCGTCCAGCAAGGCGGGCGCGGACGATGTGGTCGCCGCAATCACCGCGGGGGGCGGCAAGGCGGTGGCCGTTGCAGGGGATGTGTCCAAGGCAGCCGACGCGAAAGGCATCATCGATACGGCAGTTGAAACGTATTGCCGCCTCGATATTCTCGTCAACAACTCTGGCGTGTATGAGTTTGCGCCGATTGAAGAGATCACCGAAGAGCACTTCCATAAGCACTTCAATGTGAACGTGCTGGGTTTGCTCCTGGTCACCCAGGCAGCGGTCAAACATCTGGGCGAAGGCGGCAGCGTCGTGAACGTCAGCTCGGTCGTCAGCCGCATCACGCCGCCGGGCAGCGCGGTCTATACGGCCACCAAGAGCGCGGTGGACGGCATCACCGGCGTGCTCGCACGTGAACTCGGCCCGCGCAAGATTCGCGTCAACTCCGTGAATCCCGGCATGGTCGCGACCGAAGGCACGCATAGCGCCGGTATCGTCGGCTCGGACTTCGAAACCTGGGCAGTCAGCACGACACCGCTTGGTCGTATCGGTCAACCTGACGATATCGCCGACGTCGCCGTGTTCCTCGCCTCTGACGACTCGCGCTGGATGACGGGCGAAAGTCTGATCGCCAGCGGCGGTTCGCGCTAACAGGATCGGCCCGCAGCGTGTGGTCGCGTGATCGTGCGTTCGCGTGGTGAGGCTATGCACCGCCTCGACGCACGCTCACCGCGTCAAGACCGCATGAAAACGCCGCTGGGCAGTGCTTGCCCGGCGGCTTTCCATTTCATTGAGCCGTCACGGCAGCGGCGCCAGTCAGGTCCACGGCAAACAACGCATCCAGCAGATTCGACCCCGGCCGCCCGGCGAGCCGCGTAAGCGATTCGATCATCTGCACCTGGCAATCCTGGAGCGGAATCATCCTGATTCGCCGCGATTCGTTGAATTCGGCACGCGCGATTACGCCGACCCCCATACCTTGCGCGACCGCTTCCTCCAGCGCTTCACGCCCGTCCACATACATCACCGGTTCGACCTGCAGCGATTCGCGCACCAATTCGATCTCCAGTAACTGCTGCGTGACCGATTGCGGCTCGCGAAAAATCATCGGCTGTTGCACGAGTTCCGCGTAGCTCAGCTTGCGTTTCTTCGCCACCGGATAGCTTGCCGGCACCATCGCCACCAGCGGATCGCGCCGCAGCACGCGCGACTCGAGCCGGCTGTGCACTTGCGGGGCGGCGGTGATGGCGGCGTCGACCGCGCTCGACAGCACGCGCTGCATACAGTCAGCGGCATTGGCGATCGAGAGCGTCACGACGATGCCGGGATGCAGCCTGCGAAACGCGCCGATCAGCGCGACCGCCAGATCGGGCGCGTCCGCGACCAGCGAGAGCGAGCCGGACTCGAGCCCACCTGCCGATTCGAGCAGTTGCCGCGCGTCGCGCTCGCAACTGAGCATCTGCCGCGTCACGCTGAAGAGGCGCAGGCCGAGTTCGGTGGTTTCGACGCCGCGCGGGCCGCGCTCGAACAGTTTGACGCCGTAGTCCTGTTCGAGCCGCTTCACGTGGTCCGAGACCGCGGGCTGCGTGAGCGACAGCGCCTGCGCTGCTTTGGAAAACCCGCCGTATTCCGCGACCGCATGAAACGCCCGCAATTGCGCGTATTGCAAGTCTGCCTCGCCGATAGATAAGTTTTTGCGATACCCGCATCAATTATATCGATTTTACCGATGGACGGCCTTTCTGTACCGTGTCATGTACCGAAACAGCGATATCGGAGATTCCGACCATGGAAAGCGCGATCGACAGCTCCCCGGCAGTGTCCGCAATGCCTTCAACCGTGACGTGTGCCGCGCCGGCCAAGGGCGAGCCGTATCTGTTGACTCCGGGACCGTTGACCACGGCGTTCTCGACCAAGGAAGCGATGCTGCGCGACTGGGGCTCGTGGGACGGCGACTTCCGCGCAATGACCGCTCAATTGCGCACCGACCTGCTGGACATTGCCGGCGACACGGCCGGCGAGTACGACTGCGTGCCGCTCCAGGGCAGCGGCAGTTATTGCGTCGAAGCGATGCTCGGCAGCCTGATTCCGCGCGGCGGCCACGCCCTGGTGCTGGCCAACGGCGCCTACGGCAAGCGCATTGCGACCACCCTCGGCTATCTCGGCCGTGCCTGCACGGTGCTCGACAAGGGTGATTACCTGCCGCCGCGTGGCGCCGAAGTCGAAAGCATGCTGGACGCCGATCCGCGCATCACGCACGTGGTCGCGGTGCATTGTGAAACGAGCTCCGGGATTCTCAATCCGATCGAAGAAATCGCCGCAGCCACCGCGAAAAAAGGCCGCAAGCTGCTGATCGACTCGATGAGCGCATTCGGCGCGGTGCCGCTCGACGTTCGCCAGATTCAGTGCGAGGCCTTCGTGTCGTCGGCGAACAAGTGCATCGAGGGCGTGCCCGGCTTCGGTTTCGTGATCGCCCGCAAGACTGCGTTGCAGGAGGCTAAGGGCCGCAGCCATTCGCTCTCGCTCGACGTGTACGACCAGTGGGACGTGATGAACCGCACCGGCCAATGGCGCTTCACGCCGCCGACGCATACGGTGGCCGCGTTTATCGAGGCACTGCGTCTGCACAAACTCGAAGGTGGCCAGGCCGGGCGTCTCGCGCGTTACGCGAACAACCGCGACGTGCTGGTCGCGGGCATGCATGAACTCGGCTTCGAGCCGCTGCTGAACGCGCGTTGGCGCTCGCCGATCATCGTGACGTTTTTTGCGCCGGCGCATCCGTCGTTCAAGTTCGAGCGCTTCTATGAATTGATGAAGGAGCAGGGTTTCATCATCTATCCGGGCAAGCTGACGGTGGTGGACAGCTTCCGCATCGGCTGCATCGGTCAGGTGGATGAGCATGTGATGCGCCGCGTGGTGCAGGCCTGCGCGCAGTCGTTGCGGGCGATGGGCGTCGACCACGCCGCGCCGCCGGCGGTAGCGATAGAAGAGCGCAAAATGTTGGCCGAAGCGGCGTGAACAGAGTGCTCCGCGCGAGCCATACAACTTTCTGAGAATCGAAGTAAATGAAACACGTAAAAGCAGTGATTTTCGACTGGGCCGGTACGGTGGTCGATTATGGTTCGTTGGCACCGATGGGCGCATTCGTCGAGACGTTCGAGCAGTTCGGTGTGTCGATCACGATCGACGAAGCGCGCGGCCCGATGGGTATGGCCAAGCGCCCGCATATCGCCGCGCTGATGGCGCTGCCGCGCGTGTCGCAAGCATGGGCCGACAAGTATGGCCGCACACCGGGCGAAGCGGACATCGACGCCGTGTACGACGTCTTCGTGCCGAAGAACATCGCGGTGGCAGCGAGTTACAGTTCGGTGATTCCGGGCGTGGCGGAGGTGGCGAGCGCGCTGCGTAGCGACGACATCAGGATCGGCACGACCACCGGCTATACGCGCGAAATCATGGCCGAGATCGTGCCGGGTGCGGCAGCCCAGGGGTTTTCGCCGGATAGTATTGTGTGTACCGGTGATACGCCGGAAGGGCGCCCGTCGCCCTACATGATCTACAAGACGTTGCCGGAACTGGGTGTGTGGCGCGCGAAGGATGCGATCAAGGTTGACGACACCGAGGTCGGCATCGAAGAAGGGATCAACGGCGGCACGTGGGCGGTGGGTGTCGCCGTGAGCGGAAACGCTTTTGGCATGGCCGAGGACGATGTTAAAGCGTTGGCGCCGGATGAATTTGCATGGCGACGCAAGGCGGCGATTCAAAAGTTGCGGGCCGCCGGGGCGCATTATGTGATTGATAGCGTTGCCGATCTGATGCCTGTCGTGCGTGAGATTGATGCACGGTTGGCGCGAGGCGAGCGGCCTTAAATTGCCTTAAGTTGTCCAGGCGCGGGTTTCGTTGGGCGTAGGCTTTTTTTGCTGTATTTTTCGAAAGCGTACTGTTGAGAGACAGTGCGCTTTTTTGTTGCTGGTGGTCAGCGCGACTTTTACTCCATAAAAAACAACCCGGACCGATATGTCGAAAACCACGCCGGCCAATACCCTCGCATGGCACATCCACGCGCGCTCGCTGCGCTATTTCGATGCAATTCGCCGCTGTGGCTCGATTCGTGAAGCGGCGCGGCAGTTGCACGTCGTCTCTTCGGCGGTCAACCGGCAGTTGCTGAAGCTCGAAGCGGAAGTCGGCACGCCGCTCTTCGAGCGGCTCCCGTCAGGGCTGGCATTGACGGCCGCGGGCGAAGTGTTCGCGCGGCATGTGATCACCGTGCTGCAGGACGCGCGCCGCTTCGAGAGCGAGATGGACGCGCTGCGCGGAATCCGTCGCGGCGAGATCGGCATCGTCACCGTCGAGGGGCTCAACTCGAGTTTTCTGCCGGACCTCGTCGAAGGGATGCTGACGCGTTATCCGGCAATCCGCTTTCAGGTGCGCACGGCCGGTTCGGCATCGATTGCCCGCACGATTCTCGATGGCGACGCCGACATCGGTCTCGCGTTCTCGCTGCCGCGCACGGACGATTTGCAGCAACTTGCCGTGGGACGTTTTCAGCTCGGCGCGATCGTCGCCGCCGATCATCCGCTCGCTAACGAGACAACCGTCACGTTCGCGCAGTGCGCGCGCTATCCGCTGATTCTCGGCAACGCGCAGTTGTCGATCAGCGGGTTGCTCGAACCACTGATCCGCCATTACGCGAAGCCGCTGCAAACGGTGCTCGAAAGCGATTCGATCGAGCTGATGCGGCGCATGGCGGCACGCGGGCGCGGGGTGGGGTTCCAGACGCGCCTCGGGCTGGAACGCGATCTCGCCGACGGCACGCTGGTGCATATTCCGTTGCGCACGCCGCGCGCGCTGGTCTCCGAGTTGGGCGCGTACGCCCGCGCCGGGCGCACCTTGACGCCCGCGCTCGATGCGTTCGTTCGGCTGCTTGCCGAGGCGATCACCGAGCGCGAGGACGACGAGCCGGCTGTCTAACGGCGCGCCGCCGAAAGCCGGTGGTCCTATGCCGGCCACCGGGCATCAGATCCGTTAGACGGAAAAAACGCGGTGCCGCTATTTTGCCGCATCCGCGGTGGCGGAACGCAGTTGCGCTTTTCTCAACGTTGCGGTTAGCACGCTGAATCCGGTCAACGGGCTGATCGCTCTGATCAGGCCGCTCAAACCTCACGCCGGTGCTGATGCCGAAACGGCATCAGCATGCACCTTTTTATGCGCTTTTTTGACCACCCGCCGCGACCTACACTCGGTCGAAACGGGTTCAAAGGAGCCGGGATGTCCGAAGTGCTATCAGCCAAAGCGGTGCCGCACACGAGCCTGCCTGTCATCGACGTGGCCGGGCTTGCGTCGGCCGATCCGCTGCAACGCGCGGCGGTGGGCGCGGCGCTCCATGCCGCCTGCATCGATAAAGGCTTCTTCTACATTGCCAATCACGGCATCGAGCCGGTCCTGATCGATGCGGCGCGCGCCGAAGCCGAACGCTTTTTCGCGCTGAGCGACGCCGAGAAGCGCCAGGTCGACAAGGCGCAGTCGTTCTGCAACCGCGGCTACGAGCCGTTGCGCGGCCAGGTGCTGGAAGCGGGCACGCCGCCCGATCTGAAAGAAGGTTTTTACATCGGCAATGAGCTGCCGCTCGATCATCCGCGCGTCGTGGCGCGCGCTTTCAACTGTGGGCCGAATCAGTGGCCGCAGCAGTCACCCGGTTTTCGTCCGGCCATGGAGGCTTATTTCGCCGCGCTGTTCGACCTGTCGAAGCGTTTGACGCGCGGCCTCGCGTTGTCGCTCGATTTGCCGGAAGACCATTTCGACGCGTTCTGCGACGAAGCGATGGGCACGCTGCGCCTGTTGCACTATCCGCCGCAACCGGCCCAGGCGTTGCCTGAGCAGAAGGGCTGTGGCGCGCATACCGACTTCGGCTGCCTGACGCTGCTGTGGCAGGACGCCATTGGCGGTCTGCAGGTGCAGGACAGCGACGGCGGCTGGATTCACGTGCCGCCTCTGCCGGGCAGCTTCGTCGTCAATCTGGGCGATCTGATTGCGCGCTGGACCAACGACCGCTATCGCTCGACGCTGCATCGCGTGGTCAATGCGTCGGGCCGCGAGCGTTACTCGATGCCGTTTTTTTTCACCGGGCGGCCGGACTATGTGGTGACGTGTTTGCCGGGTTGCACGGTAGCGGGCGAAGCGCCGAAGTATCCGCCGATCACCGTCGTAGGTCATCTCGAGGCGTGCTACCGGAGAACTTACGGATGACGCCTGTACGCACTCCCGCAGCGGGCATGCTGCTGATTCACGGCGCGTGGCAGGGCAGTTGGGCGTGGGACGCCTGGTTGCCGGAACTCGCGGCGCGCGGTTGGACGGTCAGGGCAGTCGATCTGCCGGGCAACGGCGCGAATCCTTCAGGGGATGCCGGCCTCGAGGTCTCGCTGCAAACCTATGTCGGCGCGCTGACCGAAGCGCTCGCGGGGTTCGACGGCCCCGTCGTCGTCGTTGCGCATAGCGGCGCGGGCGTGCCGGCTTCGCAATTGGCCGAAGCGTTGCCCGAGCGGGTTGCGTGCCTCGTCTACGTCGCGGGGATGATGTTGCCGTCGGGCATGGGTTACGCGGAACTCGTCGATGCCAGCGCCGCAGACGTGCCGAATGCCGGCGGCATCGCGCCGTATCTGCAATGGAGCGACGAGGGCGCCGCGACCATCGTTCCACCCGAGGCGGCGCTTGAAATCTTCCTGCACGATTGCCCGCCGGAAGCGGCGCGGCAAGCCGCCTTAAAGCTCACGCCGCAGCGGGAAAGCGGGCGTGCGCTGGTCACGACGCTCAGCGCTGAACGTTTCGGCAGCGTGCCGCGCATTTATGTCGAAGCGCTGCGTGACCGCTCCGTGCTGTTGCCCTTGCAACGCAAGATGCAGGCGCTGGTGCCCGGGGCGATCGTGCGCTCGATCGATTGCGGGCACGTGCCCCAACTCGCGCGGCCCGCTGAACTGGCGGCGCTGGTGTGCGACGCGCTTGCTGGGATTGGTATCGCTTCGTCCTCTTCTTCCTCTTCTTCGGTTACTTCGGTTACTTCGGTTACTTCGGTTTCTGTGAGTTCTTCCGCTTCCCCGGTTTCTACTGACTCAGCCTCTGCCTCCAATCGCCATTCGCTCTCCACCGGAACCTCGTCATGACTCGACTCAATCGCCTCGGCCGGTTGCTCCTCGCAGGTAGCGCGGCTTCGCTCGTTGCGCTCGCAGCCATGAGCGCTTCCGCATCTGCCGCTACCGACGCACCGCTCGACGTCTCCATCGTCTATCTCGGCAATCCTGGCGACGCGGGCTGGACCCACGCGCACGACCTCGGCATTACCGTCGCGGAAAAGCAGCTCGGCTCGCAGATCAAGGTGACGCGCGTCGAAGACGTCCCCGAAAATGCCGATGCGGCCCGCGTGTTCCGCGACCGCGCAGCGAAAGGCGACAAGATCGTGATCGGCACGTCGTTCGGCTATATGGATTCGATGATGAAAGTAGCACACGATTACCCGGACACCGTGTTCCTGCATTGCTCCGGCTACAAGAGCGCGCCGAACCTCGGCAACTTCAACGGCAAGGTCTACGAGTCCGCGTATCTGGCCGGGGTGGTCGCCGGGTACGTATCGAAGTCGCATGTGCTCGGTTTTGTCGGCTCGGTGCCGATTCCGGAAGTGGTGCGCAATATCGACGCGTTCGCGCTCGGCGCGCGTTCGGTCGCGCCGCAAACGGTCGTGAAGGTGGTGTGGATCAGCAACTGGTTCGATCCGGGCAAGGAGCGTCAGGCGGCTGAAACGCTGGTCGGACTTGGCGCCGACGTGCTGATGCAGAACACCGATTCCACCGCGACGATGGCCGTGGCCGAACAGCACAAGGTCTACGCGTTCGGCTGGGATTCGGATATGAGCCACTGGGGCCCGCATGCGCATCTGGGATCGGTGGCGTACGACTGGGGCATCTATTACAGCAGGGTGATCGACGAAGTGCGCCGTGGCACGTGGACCAACAAGCCGGTCTATTGGGGCGTCAAGGAGGGCATCACCGACCTGGTGAATGTGAATACGTCGGTGGTGCCGGCGGATGCACAACGCGCCCTCGCCGAGAAGCGCGCCGCTCTGGTCGCGGGCCGCCTCGATCCGTTCGCCGGACCACTGAGGGACCAGAGCGGCAAGTTGCGGGTTGCTGCTGGCACCGCACTGTCCGCGGACGATACGAACCGGATAAACTGGTTTGTCGACGGTGTGCAGGGCAGCGTCGCGCAATGACGGAGCAGGCGGCTATGAGTACGGCGAGTTCGGCAAACGAAGCGATGAATGGCGCGGTGATCGACGAGGTGATCTGGAACGACTGGCATCCGGTGGCGGCGCTGGATGCACTCGACGGCCTCGGTGCGTTCAGCGGTGCGTCCGGCAGTTTGAACGCCGTGACCAGCACGCGGCTGCTCGGCGTCGATATCGGCATCGCTGCATCGGCATCGGCATCGGCATCGGCATCAGCGTCGAAATTGGCATTGGCGTCCGCGCAGTCGCAGAAGTCCTACCACGTCTGGCGTCTCGACGATCACACACCGTGCCATGCGCAGGCGCGCTACGGCGTGCTGTGGGTCTGTCTCGGCGAGCCTCGCCGCGACATTCTCGCGATTCCCGAGGCCGACGAACCCGATCGACGTCTACTGCATGCCGGCGCGTTTCGCGTTCATGTAAGTGGTTTGCGGGCCATCGAAAACTTCCTCGACATGGGGCATTTTCCGTTCGTCCATACCGGCTATCTCGGCGTGGAACCGTACACCGAGGTCGCGCCATACCGTATCGAACGCGATGAACTCAACGACGAACTGTACGCGCACGACTGCCGCTTCTACCAGCCGCGCGCTGCGATGACCGCGGGCGCCGCGCTCGACGTGCGCTATGTGTACCGCGTCGCGCGCCCGTACAGCGCGATTCTGTACAAGACCTGCCCGCCGCAACCCGAGCGCTTCGACGTGATTGCGCTGTTCGTGCAGCCGGTCGACGAAGAGTGGTGCGTCGCTCACACGGTAATGAGTTATCTCGATGACGCCAGCAGCGACGACGAATTGCGCGGCTTCCAGCAAACCATCTTCGCGCAGGACATCAAGATTCTGGTCAATCAGGTGCCCAAACGCCTGCCGCTCGGCACAGGCGATGAACATCCGGTGCGGGCCGACGCGATGTCGGTCGCGTATCGCCGCTGGCTCACGGCGCAGCAGGTCACCTATGGGACGAATCATGGTCGATAAAGACAGGATCGAACCCGCGTGGTTTGCGCTGTGCGACGTCGATCAACTCGGCGAGCAGGCGATCTATCACACCGAACTGCTCGGCAGCGAGCTCGTGGTGTGGCGCGCGGAAGACGGTACCGTCAACGTATGGGAAAACCGTTGCCCGCATCGCGGTGTGCGTTTGTCGCTCGGCCACCATCGTGGCGAAGGGCTGCAGTGTCAGTATCACGGCTGGCAGTTCAACTCGGGCAGCGGCGCCTGCCGATTCGTGCCCGCGCATCCGGATGCGGCAGCGCCGCCGGTTGCGGTGAAGACGTGGCCAGTGGAAGTGCGTTACGGTTTCGTGTGGACCTGTCTGGCGCCATTGGGTGAGGCGCCGCCGTTTACGCCGATCGAGGAACTCGAAACGGACGCTGCTTTTAATGCACCCATCGATGGACAACACGTTCGCTTACGCACCGTCGCGATCCATGCGCCCAGCGAAACCGTGCAGCATGCGCTCGCCGAGTATTGCTTCGACCCTGTGCGCTTTGATCCATGGCAGGCGACTGAGTGCGTGGCGTTTGATGTCGCGCCGAACGCCGTGATGATCGAGCAACTGGACGACGCCGCGCATCGGGTGGTGTTCCTCGTACAGCCGGCCCGAGTTGGGCGAACATATCTGCATGGTGTCGCGCTCGGGCCGCTTGCGGTGACCGAACGCTTGAGCGTGCAGCGACATCATCAGCAACGGCTCAATGTGTTGCGTGATGCGTTGGAGCAGCAGTCGACGAATCTTCAGTCTTTGTCGGCCGATGGCTTTGCAAATCGGCAGCCGCTGTCCGAACCGCAAACGTCGTCGCCCGCGCAGCCGGTCATTCTGCAGCGCTCATTGTCGAAACCGGTTTCCGCTTCAGGGAGCCTGAGTGATAAGCATTCTTCCGCGGGCCACGACGCGGCGGATCGGGCCTTCGATGTCCATCTGTCGCGCAGCAGGCGGACGGTCAAGGTTCCTGCCGGCGTTACCGTCTTGCAGACCTTGCGCAATCACGGCATCGACGTGCCGAGTTCATGCGAGCAGGGCGTCTGCGGCACGTGCCGCACGCGCGTTATCGAGGGAACGCCGCTTCATCGTGACGATTTTCTGACGCCGCAGGAGTGGGCCGCGGGCGATTGCATGATGGTGTGCGTCTCGCGTGCGGCGACTGAAACGTTGACCCTGGATCTGTGAGGCCGCGATGCTCAAACTTTACGACGACGAGTTGTGCGGCGAAAGCTATAAAGTCCGGCTGATGTTGGGTCTGCTCGATGTGCCTTACGAAAGAGCGCGCATTGAGCTTTATCCATCGAGGCAGAACGAGACGCGTCGCTTTCTCGCAATGAGTCCGCTGGGGACATTGCCGGTGCTCGATACCGACGGCGCATTGCTGCACGATGCCCACGCGATCCTCGTCTATCTGGCGCGGCGCTACGGCGATGCCGAGCCTGGAGGTCAATTGCACTGGTTGCCGCTGAACGATCCTCTACAACTCGCACAAGTCCATACGTGGCTCGGGTTCGCTACACAATTGAGCGATGCAGTATTCCCGATGCGTGCGCAAGTGTTGCACGGCGCGCCAACGCACAACGATGCATGCCGCGTGGAAGCGAAGAAGCTGCTGCGCATCCTCGACGAAACCTGCTGGTTCAACGAGGCCGCGGGAACGCCTTTTGTCTGTGCGACTTCAGCGCCCACTGTGGCGGATATCGCGTGCTTCGTTCCGGTGGCGTTGCTCGACGAAGCCGAGATCGAATCGATCGACTATCCGGCGCTCAGACGTTGGAGCATGCGCCTCAAACGCCTGAAGGGATTCACGACAATGGCCGGGGTCTACGCTGCTGTGTGAGAGCAGGGCAGGCGGTTAACACGCGCCGTTCGTTACCCGTTTCGGCATACCGTATCTCGATCTGTATGGACTGCGCGCTTCGAATCGTGCTCGGTCTGAACGTCCGTCGTCACTTGTCAGTTGAAGTAGCCGACGGCGAGATCGATGAATTCGCGGATCTTGCGCGGCACGAATTCGCGGCTTGGATAAACGAGCGAGACCGCGACGTCGCCATTGAGCACGGCATATTCGTTGAGGATCTGCACCAGGGTGCCGGCGCGCAATTCATCGCTGACCATTTCGAGTGGAAGCAACGCGATGCCCATTGCGCCGAGCGCCGCCTGTTTCTGCATGATCATGCTGTTGACCGTGAACGACGGATCGAGGGTGATGCTTTCTTCAGTGCCGTTGCCGCTGTTGTTCCTGAATACCCAGGTCTGCGGACTGGTGTCGAGGGGTGCTGCGATCACCCGATGTTGCGCGAGATCGGCCGGGGTTGCCGGATACCCGGCCTCGGCCAGATACGCGGCGGCCGCTACCGGCACCGCGTGAGAATTGATGAGGCGGCGCGCCACCAGCGATTCGGAGCGGATCATGTGTTCGGTCACGATCCCCACGTCGAAGCCGCCTTCGAGCAGATCGACACGTTTCTCGGTGAGCGTGACGCGCAGATTCACGTGCGGAAATTTTGCCTGGTACTCCGCAAAAAGTGGCGTGAGCCGGAACAGCGAGAAGCTGCCCAATGCCACGATCCGCAGATCGCCCGCCACTTCCTTCGAGGTAGTGGTCGCACGTGATTCGACCTCTTCGAGTTCCGCCAGCAGAACGCGGCAGCCGTCGGCATAATCCGCGCCGACTTCGGTCAGCACGACCTTGCGCGTGGTGCGCTGGAACAGCCGGATGCCAAGATGCTTCTCGAGACTCGACACATGGCGCGTCACGACCGAGGTCGAGACACTGAGTTGCTCCGCGGCTTGCGCGAAACTGCCCGCGTCGGCGACCTTGACGAAAGCCTGCATGGCCTGAAAAAGATTGATCATGTTAGTGCGCAATACGTGTTCGTTGAGGCGAGTGGCCGTCGACGCGCGCACCGTCAGGCTGACGGACGTTGGTGAGGAGCAAAGCGTTCGTCACAGGGTGATGGGCTGTCGATGTCATAAAAGCGTCCGGCTGCGGTGCGAGAGATCCAGGTTGCACCAGGCAGGGCTGAAATTGTCTGTTGAATGGAGGCGCGGCCTGGTTTGCGGGAGAACGAAGGCGGCGCGCGGCTGGCGCATTGTACTTCGCGGTGCCATGAGGCAAGCACCATCGTCCGGCCTGTGGGCGGCGAGGCATTCAGCCTGCTGGTGCTGCAAGCGGAGCCGTTGGCGCTTTGTGACACGTGTGAACGAACAATAGAATTCGACACGAGACAATAGACTTTGACACAGGCGAGAGCCGCGGCCGCTATGCTGTGTGGTTTGATTTGACCGGACGCACATGCGGGCACGATGGCTCCGGCATGTCGACAGATGATTTGACACTCAAGCCGCTCGATCAACTGCCAAGCGTGCGGCAATTTAGCTACTTGGGAAAAAAAGCGTTCGACGACCTGACGGTGCTGCGCTCCCGCAAGGGGGGCGTCGCTGGCAAAAAGACCACCGGGGGCTGAAGGAGAGAGTGTGTGAATAATTTTCAGGGCAGGCTCAGATCGGGCTTCTCTGATGCAAAGCTTCTTGAGAATTCGTTGGCGCGGCTTCAGCAAATAAAAAGGAAAGCTCCGGATTTCCCGTTCCAGACGAATTGTCTAGATCCGGTGGTTTCGTGATCGGATGAAGGCGATCAGCTTGTCATTGAACGACCGTGTCAGAGGCATCGGGTTCTACCCAGTTTGATGCCGAGAGTCAATCACAAACCACACCGGTGTTTTCGTGATCTCCCGTGTATACGATGCGCCAGGACTAGGCGACTTCGCCGCACGACAGGGCCAACCATGCACTTCACCTTTGTGACCGAGTTCTCTCCGGCATCGTTACCGGCGCAAGCCGTGCGGATTTTCGCCGGCATATTCAATGAGCCGGATGAGCCGCTCTTCAATGTTGTCCCTTTGTACGACTGGGAAGCCTCGTCTCTCAATATCCTGAAGGAGGTGAGCGGCGGGAAACTGGACGGTGCTGCAATTCTCGCAGATCACGGCCAGTATGCACCCAGCGATGGCGGGGATGCGGTGTCACGGTATGCGCCGAATCTGGGCAAGTCTGCAAGCCAGTCGGTTGCGAGCGACTCGATAGTCTTACTCGCCAACGCCGCGGCACCGGCTGGAGGGCTTTGGACGAAACGCGCCATCACGAGCATTGGTGACCTTCAGAGCGCGCGAGTGTGCGCGTTCGATGTTGAGTCGAGTGTGTTGCTGCGGCAGCTCGGCGCGGAGCCGGTGACCACTGATTGGTCGCATGTAAGAGAGCGCGTGGCCGCTAAGGAAATAGACGCGGTGCTGTGTTCTGGGGACGGGGCGGCTTCTCTTTCGCTATCACAGAATTTTCGTTACTTTTCCGCGGTTCGTTATCCCGGACCTGCATGCGCTCTGCTGATGTCGGCACGCTCGTTTACGCGGCTATCGACAACGCAACAGAACGCAGTTCGTCAGGCGGGTAGGTCAGTCGAACATCAACTCGCGGCAGTCGCGTTCTATCAGGAGCAAATCATTTTCGAGAATATGCATGACCTTGGGGTGCATGTGGACTCTCGACCTTCGGCCGAGCTAAGCGCAGCATTCGCTGGCAGTCCATTGGTCGTAGCGTGATGCCGAGCAATTGGCCACCGGGAATCGCCGAATCATTACCTATCCCCTTCCAGTTCGGCAATCGATTGTCAATGGGAATTGGATGCAGTGATTTCCTGGAGCCCTGTCCCTAAACTTCGGGGCGCACGGCAAACCCGCGAAGCACTCGAAGCAATGTGCGCCGATACCCTCAGGAAATGATATGCGCTTGATATTTGCAACGGAGTACCCTCGGGAGGCCTTGCCTGGCGAAGCAATGGCAGTTCTTGCTGAACTGGTGAGCGACGCCGGTGGCTCTGACCTGACAGTCGAATCGCATTTCGAATCAAATCAGTCTCTCTTTGCTGCAGACGCCCCTGCACTCGGCGGGACTGTATTCGGCGCATCCTTGTTGCAGCATGCAAAAGAGTTTGAGCTTGCCGCTATACCGCGGGGTGAGAAGGGACATGCATCCGAGCAGGACGTAAAGCGTTTTCAACGTATCTTCGACGACTGTCTGCGTCGCGAAGGGTTTCGCCTGCTTGCTATCGTGCCCATGCCGCCAACGGGCGTGTGGTCTTCACGGGAGATCGATAGCGCGACGAGCCTCGTCGGGTTGCGGATTAGGTCGTATGACGCCCTGTCGTGCGAAGTCTTCTCGTCGATTGGCTGTGCCGCAACTAATTTGCCATTTTTCCGGTTACGCGCCGCGCTTGAGGCGGGAGAATTTGACGCGGCCCTGTCCTCGGGAGACGGAGCTGCGGGGGACCTTCTGGCCAGTCACTTCGGGCACTACCTGCCCGTCGCCTACAGCACGCCTTTGTGCTTTCTCATTGTCCAGGATGTGAGTTTCCGGGCGCTATCGATGCGTGGGCAGCGGACCCTTAAATGGGCCGGACGGGAGGTCCAGTTCCAGTACTGGACGCGTCAGACCGGTCGGGAAGAAAAGAATCTGAGGGCGATACAGGACCGCGGCATACGGGTGAGTCGCAGTCTTCCCGGAGACGTCATGGAATTGCTGGAGAAAAAGATGGAACTGGTACGACGTCGCCTGATTGCGGAGCATGCCTTGGCCGACGTACTCGTACCGATTGCCTGAGAACCAATATAAGGAGTGCGACCGTGTCGTCGATTGTTTCTGATTCAAGGCTTCCGCACATCAAGGGTTCCATCTTTGCGACGATGGCCCGCGCGGCAAAGAAGTACGGTGCGGTGAACCTATCGCAGGGGTTTCCGGATTTTGCTCCTGACCAATGGCTGCTGGATGCGCTTTCCGAGGCGGTCCAGGGCAACCACAACCAGTACGGCCTTCCTGAAGGCTCTGAGACATTGCGTCAGTCCATCGCGCACATGTTTCAAAACCTCTACGGACTCGGGTTCTCCGCTGAGACCCAGGTCACCATCACTGCAGGAGCGACGCAGGCCATCTCGGCGGCGATCAGCAGTCTCGTTCACGCTGGAGAAGAAGTAATTTTCTTATCGCCTGCGTTCGAATCGTACGCGCCCGCCATTCTTCTCGCCGGTGGCGTTCCCGTGTGCGTGGAGCTCAGGGCTCCGACGTTCGAAGTCGACTGGGATGAAGTCGAAAAGAGCGTGACGACGCACACGCGGATGATTGTCGTGAACAGCCCACACAACCCGACGGGTCGGTGCTGGACGGCGGTCGATGTGGACAGGCTTGCGCGGATCGCTGACCAGTACAACCTTCTCGTGCTGAGCGACGAGGTCTATCACAATATCGTCTTTGCCCCACAACAGCACATTACCGCAATCTCGGACGCACGACTGCGCGAGAGAACTGTTGTGGTGGGCTCGCTCGGCAAAACAATGCACGTTACCGGTTGGAGAATCGGATACGCAATCGGTGCGCCAGCCTTGACCAACGAAATCCGCAAGGTTCTCCAGTTCAACACGTACGCCGCGCCCACGCCGCTGCAGCAAGCTATGGCTGCCGTACTGGATGACGCCGCGTATTCCGATTTGCCGCAGCTCTTTCTTCAGAAGCGCAATCGCTTTCTTGAGGGACTGGGTAGCTCGCGCTTCAGCTTCATGCCAACCGGCGGCGGCTATTTCCAGATGCTCGACTATTCGGCGATATCCGAGCTTCCGGATACGGAGTTTGCCAACCATCTCATCCAGTGCCACGGTGTTGCCGGGCTGCCGATGTCCGGGTTCGGGTCTCAGTATGCGAAGTCGAAGCTCCTGCGGTTCTGTTTTGCCAAGAAAGAAGAAACACTCGACGCGGCCACCGCCATTCTCCGCGCAATCTAAACCATGAACGTACACGAAATCACCGAACAGGGCGGCCGCAGCCACGCGATACAACTGGTCGCGAAAGCTCTCACCATTGCCGGATGGAGTTCTTGCGCGTCGAACTGCACGACCCGGTACTAGGCCGCACTCTTGCCTGTGAATATCAAATCAAAGTTCTTTGATAGGAGAACATCAATGCTGAAGCCGCATCTTGAGTTTGTCTCGCTGGACCTGAATGAAGGCTGGAGCGTGCCCCTGGGCTACCCGCAAGGAATCGAGGAAAAAGTTCTTTGTCGCTCCCTTTCCCCGGAAATGAGCGCCGGCTGCAGAACCCGACTGCTTCGCTTCGCAGCGGGCATTTACACGACCGCACCGTTTGTGCATGAGTACTGGGAAGAAGTCTACCTCGTGCAGGGTGACCTGACGGTTGGTAACGACGCGAACGGGCAAGGCGGCACACCGTTTGGTCCGAACACCTATGCGTGCCGCCCGCCTGGCGCGTTTCATGGCCCGTTTAAGTCGGAAAGCGGCTGCGTGCTCCTCGAAATCCACTACTACGCGAAAGAGCACGCTATTGCAGCGGCGGTACCGGCCGCGGTGGCGGCGTGAAAGAATCCCCTATGGAAGCGAACGCCCAACGAAGACTACGACTCGCACAGTGGACAGCATTCTGGCTCACCATTGTGGCATACATGGTGTCGTTCTTTCATCGAGTTGCACCTGCAGCACTATCGATTGAGCTACAAAAGGCATTTTCCGCTACCAGCACGGAACTCGGATCCATCACGGCAGTTTTCTTCTTTGCCGTGATGGCCATGCAGATTCCGACCGGCGTTATAGCCGATACCTTGGGGCCGCGGCGGATACTGGTGGTCAGCTGCGTGACGGCGGCGCTCGGCGCTTTTGTCTTCGCGAGCGCTCACACGGTCGAAGTCGCGTGCGTCGGACGTGGGCTCATTGGTCTCGGCGCCGCCGTCCCGTTCGTCGCGTTGCTGCGATTGAACGCGTCGTGGTTTTCGGCACGGCAGTTTGCGACGCTGAGCGGACTTACCCTGCTCTTTGGTAACCTGGGATCAATACTGTCGACGGCGCCGCTGCAGATGATGTCGCAGATCGTTAGCTGGCGCGTCGTCATTGGCGGCATCGGCGGTCTTACCCTCGTAGCCGGAGCGCTCATCGCGGTGTTCGTGCGGGACAAGCCCGCCGACCTTGGACTGCCGCATCCGGACGGCCAACCCAGCGTTCCTCCGTATTCCCGGCCGTCGTGGGTGCGGCAGTTGCGCGATGTCGTTACGAACGCACGTACGTGGCCGTGCTTTTGGGTGGGATTTGGCATCTGCGGGACGTTCTTCGCATTCACCAGCCTATGGGCAGTACCGTATCTGGTCAAATTCATCGGTCTGAGCAAGGGCGAAGCATCCATGCATGTCCTGGTCATGATTCTCTGTCATTCGGTCACGGCGCTCTTCTTGGGGCGGGCGTCCGATCGGCTGGGCAACCGCAAGGGGCTGCTGCTGATCCTCGGAGCTGTTTATCTCGTCTCGTGGATGCCCATGTTGGGGCCGATGAACGCGTTCTCTGGCGAGAGCTATGTCGTATTCGCGATTCAGGGAATGGCCTCCACCAGTTACACGCTCATCTGGGCCATCGCCAAAGAGGTGAACGATCCGAATTCGGCGGGCATGGCTATCGGAGTCACGAATACCAGCATGTTTATGGCTGCGGCGATCCTGCAGCCGCTCATTGGTTCTCTGATAGACCGGTTTGGTATGCAAGGAATGCCCTATTCCATCGCACTGTTGGCGGCGGTATCCGGAGTCGGTTTGCTTGCCGGGATGTGTCTGGTCGAAACGCGAGGAAAAAACATCTACGTAGAGAGGGCCATATAACGATGCTTTACTCGTTCTATAACATCGACGCGCCAGGCACAGACCTGAGAGCGAAGCTACGTCCAGCACACCGCGAGTACCTCGCGAAATTCGCCGAACAGTTTGCCTTCGCTGGGCCGCTGCTGGCGGAAGACGGGGTGACTCCAGTTGGTAGTTTGCTTGTGCTCGATTTTGAGACTGTCGAGGAGGCGAACGCTTTTATTAAGGCGGAGCCGTACACGGTCGCAGGGCTTTATGCGAGTGTCAGTATGTGGCCGTTCCTCAACCTATGGCAGCAGCGCAAGGGCTTTCCCGAGCCTCGTTGACGAGCTTTAGCCTGTGCCCGGTAGACGCTCGTTGCGGTGGGGCGCTTCTCACCAGAATCGCTCGGGGCATCCTTGTACGATCGCCTGAGTGCGCACCGAACGATTGACGACATGTCCACAAACCCTCCCGTAAAACGTCGGTTTCGAAGCGTTATCCTGATTCCAGCCATGGGCGTCCTGGTACTCGCCGCCGTCTGGATTGGTGTGCTGACCCGCCTATCTACGGAAAGGGTGGAGGTGTTACAGGCGGCTCAGTCCAAGGCCGATGTTTTGGCTGATGCTCTGGTCCAGCACACGGAGACCACGATTCACGATGTGGATGTCATCGCGCTCGTGGTGAAACTTCAGTTCGAAAAGGACCCAGCGTCAGTGAATCTAAAGGCACTGCAAGACGCGGGGTTTTTCACGAGAGAAACCGCAGCCCAAGTCTCGATTGTCGACGCCGCCGGACGTATTCTACAAAGCACCATCCCTTACGCCGGCGGCGTATACATTACCGATCGCCAGCACTTTGCGGTCCATCGGACGACTGATGTACCGGGACTCTATATCAGCAAACCAGTGCTCGGCAGGGTCTCCGGGAAATGGACCATTCAACTGTCGCGCCGACTGGAGACGAAGGGCGGGGACTTCGCGGGAGTGGTAGTCGTCTCCGAGGATCGGCGCTACCTGACGCGCGGTTTTACAGACGTCGCTGCGCTCGGCGACAATGGCTCGGCGGCCGTCTTCCTACAGGACGGCTCGAAGCTCTCGGATGACGCGATCGAGGAGGAAGCAACAGGCAGGCAGGCTAAAGGTCGCGATAGTCGAGAACCTGCGAAGACAGTTGCCGACCAGATAGCTGCACGGCGTACCGTGCCGGGCTACCCGCTTCACGTCGAGGTGTCCCTTCGTCGTTCGGACGCGCTGGCGGCCTATAGCAACATGAAATCGGTGTATCTGACGAGCGCCGCCGTGCTATCGATCTTTTTCGCGATGTTCGTGAGCGCGATATCGGTACTCGTACATCGCCTCTTCAAGAGTCGCGACCGGCTTCGAATCCTCTCCGAGACCGATACGCTCACGGCTCTGTGGAACCGCCATGGCTTACTCGCGCGGTTAAACGAGGAAATTGCAAGGCAGTCATGCGTGAACCACCTCGCTGTCGTCTACATCGACTTTGGCAATCTTAAGCACGTAAACGACACGCTCGGCCACGAAGCGGGTGACCAGTTGTTGAAGAAGATCTCCGTGCGACTCAGGCAAGGGCTGTCACCTCACACCGTCGGCCGGTTTGGCGGTGATGAATTCCTTGTGATTGTGACGCCTGACGATAGCGATGCGGACGTCTATCCTGCGACACAAAAGGTGATAGATGCGATCGTCGCCATATTTGAGGCGGCGATCACGTTGCGCGGAAACGTCTTCAATATCCGGGCAAGCATTGGAGTTTCGATACGTGCACGCAGTGAGGATGGCGTTTCGGCGCTTATTCGCGAGGCCGACGAGGCGATGTACGCCGCCAAGGCGCAGATGGTGAGTACGCACAAGACGAACTGGCGATACTATTCAAACGAGATGCGCGAGAGCGGGCGTCTCGCGGTTGAAAACGAACAGCGCTTGCGCATCGCATTGAGCGACGCTAGCCTCCGGCTTACCTTCTACCCTATCCGTGAGTTGCACAGTAAGCAGGTGGGAGGCTTTCGCGTTGCAGTTGCCGTCCTGGAGGAGAAGGGCAATCTGGTGCCTGTGAAATCCACCCTGTCAATCAACGAAGAAAACGGGCTACTTGGACCGATAACTGAGTTCGCCTTTGCTCAGATCTGCCTCACCCTCTTGAGTTGGAAGGAAGAAGGGGCAGCGCCCGCACGGCTTACGTACCCACTGGACAAAGAACAGTTTCTCAATGTCGACTGCGCCCGCATTATCCGCGAACTCGTGCGGAAGTTTGAATTTGTGCCGGACGCATTCGTGCTGGAAGTACCGGAAATAGCGTTTTTTGACGAACCTGTCCTCGCGGCAGAACGCGCCATTGCACTTGCCAGCACAGGGGTGTGCCTGATGCTTGGCTCCTTCTCGGGTGGCTTTGATGCGTTTAAGTTACTCGAGAATAGTCTGGTTCGAGGTGTGGTAATTGGCCCCCAGTCATCGTCGGCCGATATATTGGCCTCGGCGGTCGAGTGCGTAACCCATTCAGGCCGGACAGTTATGCTGGAGTCGGAAGAGCAATCTGCAAAGGTAGCCCCAAGCTCGTCGGTATCGGTAATAGATTTTCTCGACGCCCGTCTCGACGCAAACGTAGCCATGCGCTTATTGAGACAGCTGTCGAGTCCTTGAAGAAGGTAAGCTTACGTAAGTGAGACTCATGGCCGACTCAGCAGGTGAAAAATCGGGAAATTGTTGTTTACGCGGCTGAAGTCGCTGTCGGACGCGAGCGCGTAAGCGTTCGACTGCTGGTACGTGAAGCACTGATGCTCCTTGAGCGGGAGCTGATTCAGGCGGATGGCACATGCTTCATCCACTCCGTTTCGGTCGATGTTCACGCCACCACGTACGACTATTTGACTGCAGACCCGTATTTCGCGCAATTGGAACGGCACTACAGTGCAATTCAAGAAAAAATTCGCCAGCTTGCAAGCCAAGAGGAATGAGCGAACCCAATATTTTCTGAGAGGCTGTGGAGGGAATGCAAGTGAATATCGGGAAAGTACTGGCCGCAATCAATGTGCTCGGCGAGTGCGGACACGACATAGAGCTTCATCCGCGGCTCAGAGCCGTTTTCTCGCAGCTCCAAGTTCCCTCGTTTATCTTCAGTTCCTTCCGCGTGGACACGAACGGACCCACAACCGATTATCGCTTCCTTGTTGGATGCAACCCGGAGTGGATTCAGATCTATCAGCACCGCCACTGGTACAGCAATGACCCGTATCTCCAGTACGCGCGGTTCAATGCGGTGCCAGCTCGCGGCAGTAGCATCCAGATAACGAGCGCGGGGCAACGCGATATGCGCGCTATGGCGCGTCAATACGGGTTTCGGAGCAACCTGATCGTCCCCGCGCATTCACGCGCAACATCGCTTCTCGGCGTTTTGCATGTGGCTAGCGAAATCGAAGTTGAGGACGGTGGGGAAGCACGACTGTTTGAATGGCAAGCGCTCTTACGCGCAATGGCGATGACACTTCTGGATGTACGCATGATGGCGCAGCGCACCTTGATGGTCGCAAAGTTTGAACTCGATGACCGCGACCTGACTGCACTTCGGCTTGTGCTGGTAGCGGAACCAGCACAGGAAGTAGCGAAGAGCTTGGGACTCTCGGTCGCGAGTATCTATTCCATGTACTCGCGGATAAACGAGAAAATGGGTACAAACCGAATCAACGAGGCTGCGCGTCTAGCGCAACAATACGATTTGCTGTAAGTGGCTGCGGCACTGTTTCCAAGCGCTGTGCATGGCGCCTTGCTTCGGGAGCGGTCCGTTCGGAAGCCCACTGACGGCGCTGCGATTCCCGTCCGATCATTGCTGCGTGATAGTGCATTGCAGTCCACAGACGACCCGGTCGGTTTTGCAGGAGGGCGTTGCCTGCCTCGATGCGCCGGGACGCTGCCGCCGGACAATTGACAGGCGTCTGTGTCGCTGTATGGCCACGCGTAAGGTTGGCTTAAGCATGGGCTGTTCAGATAGCGGGACCGTGTCGGGGACAAGGCCGGAGCGGCTCGGGATAGTGCCGTGGCGGCCGGCCTCGCCAGCAGGGAGAGCTGCTGGTTGTACACGCAACTAAAACGGCTGGAAAAACGACGATGAGCAAGCCACGCAAGAGCAGTCGTCACGCTGATAAGAAGCTTTACAGGTCCGCCTACCTGATGGAGTTGGCGAGGGGCAGCTCGTACATTGCCAGCACCTTGACGCCCGCTACGCAACGCGCTGCGATTCAGGAGGTATTGCAGGAATTCCGCGCGCAGCATGGCGCGGAAAAGCTGTTCATCTTCCGTGAACTGCTCGCCGAAAGTCTCGAGAAACGCCAGAATCCGCACGCGGCGCAGGCTGTGCTGACCTTCGAGCCGTTATAGCGCTGCCACTATCAGCTTCAGCCCTGCGGGCAGCGATTCGCCGAACACCCGGCCTTCGTCGGCGTCATCGAGCTCCACGGTCTCGCTGACCATCGTGATCCACGCGCGCGGCGCATTGGCCGCTTCGAGCCTGCGCACTACCGTATGGCGCAACGCCTCGGGCAGGTCGCGCGAGCGGTCGCCGGTCATACGGGTGATCTGCACGGCGGCGAAGGCCGCGGGGTCGACTTTCTTCCAGTCGAGCGCAAGGATTGCGTTCAGCCATTGTGCTGCGACGTCCGGCGGCACGACGCTATGCGCGCTTCCGTAGAACGGCCGCCGCGCACCGATGCGGCCGACCGCCCACCAGCTCTGATGGTTTTCGGCGGGTTTTTTCAGCCGCGTGAGCACCGACTCGCCGAGCTCGATCTTGCGTTCGACTGGAATGCGTTCGAGCGAGGCGCTCAGCCGGACCATGTCGGTGAAGCCGGTTTTCGACACGTCGAACGGCAGCTTATGGCGCGATTGCGCGGCCGTTTGCAGATAGGCCATCGCGTCGAGCACGCGCAGTTGCGCGCTTTCGTCGAGGCCGCCCGCCGCGCGGCGCCATAGCGTCCACCATTCCGACCAGACCTGGCTTTCGTTGACGTACTGGATGCCGTCGTCGAAGAGCGACCAGAGTTGCTCGACGCGCCATTCGTCGAGCGGATAGCCGAAGCCCGGCCGTACGCAATAGCCGGCCAGATTCAGCCACAAGCGTTCGTGGTCCGCCGAGCGCCGCCGGCGGCGCGCACGTTCCCACAGTGCACCGAACAGTTCTCGCAGCAGCGCGCTGTTCCAACTTTCGCGGGGGCCGAGCAGGTGTTCGAGTTGCGAGCGCAGGCGTTTGACTTCCTTGGGGCCGACGTTTTGCGCGCGTGAGCCGAAGCATCGGTCGATATGGTCGATCGCTTCGTCGAGCGCGGGGTGCCGGGCTTGTGCCGGATCCGCCGACAGGTTCAGCTGGGCGCTCACCTGACCGTCTGCGCGGCGCAACTGGAATTCGAGCAGCCAGCGCTGCGCCGGATTGTCGAGCTCGATGCAGTGCACTTCGAGCGTGCCCACTTCGGTAAGGGATGTGACGATCTGTACCGCGGTCTCGCCGCGCGCCGGGCTCGCGCCGCGCGCTTGCACGATCGTCGCGATAGGGGGCAGCCGAACGAAGTCGCCTTGCGCAAGGTCGGTCAGTTCGCCGGGTTGATAGAGGGTGTCCGCGCTTGAAGAAGCCAGGTGAAAGCGCACAGGGTGCCCGAGGCGCAGCGCGAACGTGCGGTCTTCGATCCGGATCTCGTGGCCTTCTTCGGTGCCGCGCGGCAGCAGGCAGATGCCGCGTTGCGTCGGCTCGGTGTCGCGTTCGCCGTCACCGGTTTCGTCCAGCACGAGGAAGTAACTGCGCGCCGAGCCGCCACCGATTTTCGGCGCCTGGCCCGAGCGGGCGAGGGCATAAGCGACCGCGCCGCGCGCCACGGCGACGTCGGGATTGTCGTTGTGCAGAACGTTGAGCGGCTCGCCCCGCCATGTGCCCAAGGTGCTGGACAGGCGCTGCGTGAGCGCCTCGGCGCGAAATACGCCGCCGTTCAGCAGCAGCGTGTCAGGTATCGGCAAAGGCTCGTCCTGACCTTCGCCTGTATCGGAGGAACGCGCAGAGGAACCGGCAGACGAACCCAGCGCCTTACGCGACTGTGCCGCGAAGCGGCTCAGAAACGCCGCGATATGACGCGTGACCGCCGCATCGGTGGCATAGGGCAGGCCGAACTCGACGATCGCACCGCGCGGCCTCCCGGGCCGTTCGTTTGATGCGACTGCCGGAAAGAATCCGTCGACGATGATCTGCTCGACTTCCTCGCGCGTGACCTGCGCGGTGCGCGCGCCGCCGATCAGCTTCGAGCCCGCACCCAGCAGCGTGATCGAAGCCGACTCCGGCGCGTGCGGGCCGAGCAGTTGTTCTTTCGCGCCACGGCAACGCTCGACCAGTTGCGACAGACTCGCCGCCGACAAACGCGTGCGCTCGCTGCCCGCTTGAGACAAGCGCGCCTCGACCCGGTGCGCGAGCGCGAGGTCCATGTTGTCGCCGCCGAGCATCAGATGGTTGCCCACGCCGATACGCGCGAGCTCCGGCTCGCCGTCGCGCATGCGGACTTCGATCAGCGTGAGGTCGGTGGTGCCGCCGCCTACGTCGCAGATCAGCACGAGCCGTGTGTCCGACAGTTCAGTTGCCAGGCTGTCTCGATGATGAAACAGCCAGTCGTAGAACGCCGCCTGCGGCTCTTCCAGCAGCCTTAAAGTGGGTAGGCCCGCCATACGCGCCGCTTCCACCGTCAGCGCTCGCGCGCCTTCGTCGAAAGAAGCGGGCACCGTCAGCACGATGTCCTGCGCTTCGAGTGGCGCGTCCGGAAAACGCTGATTCCAGGCCGCCCGCACGTGCGCCAGATAGCTCGCGCTGGCTTCGACCGGCGAGACTTTGCGGACATCGTCCGCGGCGCCCCACGGCAGAATCGGTGCGACCCGGTCCACCGACGCGTGGGACAGCCAACTCTTCGCACTCGCCACCAGCCGTCCCGGCACCTGGCCGCCGAGCGCACGCGCGAGCCGGCCGATCACTACAGGCGGATCCTGCTGACCCTGCTGACTTCCGACAGCGCCATCGACCGTGCGATCGACCGCACTGTCCGTCGCGCGCCAGGGCAACTGCAGATCGCCCGCGCTCAGCTCGCCCGGCGCCGCGTGATACCGCACCGACGGCAGCAGCGGCCGCGCGGCGACTTCGCCGAGACTCACCAGCTGATCGATCTCGAAGACGCGAATCTCCTGCGAGCCCGCCGCGGGATAGCCCGCCGCGGGACAACCCGCCTCGGGATCGCCCGCCGCGGCATACGCAAGCACCGTGTTACTGGTGCCGAGATCAATGCCGACGCTGTAGCGCTTCATCTCAGTCATGCATTGGCGCTGCCGCGCACGTCGAACTCGACCTTCCAGCGCTCGTCGGTGCCGCGCGGCATGGCTTCGAGTTCGAGCGTGCCGGCTTCCGTCACGCGCGCATGCAGCTTCACCGGCACGACTTCACCGGCGGTGCGGCCGGCGGACGGCAGCGTCGCCTCGATTTCCTCCAGTTCCTGCAATTCCTCGGGGCCCCAGAAGTCGAGCAGCGTGCCGACCTGATCCTGACGACGCACCGACGAGCCGAAGAAGCGGAAGTGCACCGGCTCGCCGACGACCAGCCCGAACTCCTGCGCCGGCAATTCGGCGTCCGTGCCTTCCTCCATGCCGAACGGCGCGACGCACAGCGCCTGCACCGGCGGCTCGAGACCGGGGACGGCGGGCATCGCCGATTCGATCGCGATGTAGTACGCGCGTGCCGTGCCGCCGCGAATGCGCACGCCCTTGCCGCGCCGCACATAGCCGTAATAGGCCGCGCCGCGCGCGACGGCGAGATCGAGATCGGCGCCTTCGAGCAGGCGTGCTTGCGGCGCACCTTCGGCGCTGAGCCAGCCATTGAGCGTGCCCATGATCCGCTCGACCAGCAGCGGCGACTTGAACACGCCGCCGTTGAAGAGCACAGCGGTGGGGTGCAGGAAGGTCGCGCCCTCCGCGGTGGCGATATCGCGCAAGCCGTCGAGTTCGGCGAGCGCGCCCACCTGACGGCCAAGGAAGGCCGCCAGATGCCGCGTGATGCCCGCGTCCTGCGCATACGGCAGGCCGAGTTGCGTCAGACCGGCACGCGCGCGGCTTACCGGACGCGCCGCGCTATCGACCTGCGGGAAGAAGCCTTCGAGGATCGTCTGGGTCAACTCGGCGCGCGTCAGCTCGGTGCGGATCGAACCGCCGATCAGCTTCGAACCGCGGCTCGGCACGACGAGCGGCACCGTGTCGGTGGTGGGATCGCTAAGCAGCGTTTCCTTGGCCGACCGGCATGCATAGGTGAGGGCGCGCAGTTGCCACGCGTCGGCCTGGGTACCTTGTGCTGCAAGCTTGCGCGCGACCACGTGAGCCAGCGCGAGATCCATGTTGTCGCCGCCCAGCAGAATATGTTCGCCGACCGCGACGCGATGCAGTTCGAGATTGCCTTCGCGCTCGATCACGGCGATCAGCGAAAGGTCGGTCGTCCCGCCGCCCACATCGACCACGAGAATGATGTCGCCGACCTTGACCTGCTTGCGCCACTGGCCGCCGCTCTTCTGAATCCAGCTATACAGCGCGGCTTGCGGCTCTTCGAGCAGCGTCATGCGGCCGTAACCGGCAGCCTCGGCGGCTTCGGCGGTCAGCTCGCGCGCAGCCGGATCGAACGACGCGGGGATCGTCACCGTGATGTCCTGCTGGCTGAACGGTGCATCCGGATGCGCGTGATCCCACGCTTCGCGCAGGTGCGTCAGATAACGCACCGAGCTTTCGAGCGGCGAAACGCGCGCGACTTCGGGCGGCGCGTCGTTCGGCAGAATCGCCGCGCGACGGTCGACGCCCGGATGGCACAGCCAGCTCTTGGCGCTCGACACGAGCCGGATCGGCGTGGCCGCGCCGCGGCTGCGGGCGAACTCGCCGACCGCGAATTCGCGCTGGCCGGTCCACGGCAGATACAGGTCGCCCGAGGCGAGTTCGTCCGGATGCGGCACGTAGAGGAACGACGGCAGCAGATCGAGGTTGTCGATCGCGCCGGGGCCGGTGAGTTGTGCGATCGGCAGCACGCCCTGGGCGGTCTTTTCGCCGTCGCTGGCTGTCGTGTCCACGTAGGACAGTGCGCAGTGCGTGGTGCCCAGGTCGATACCGATTGAGAAGCGTGCGTCGCTCATAGCTCCACCTCGGCCGGTGCGATCACCTTGGCGTTATGGCTGCCGGTCAGCTTCGGCAGACGCACTTCGTCGACACGCCAGCCA
The DNA here is from genome assembly GCF_012927345.1 of Paraburkholderia polaris. Lineage (GTDB taxonomy): Bacteria > Pseudomonadota > Gammaproteobacteria > Burkholderiales > Burkholderiaceae > Paraburkholderia > Paraburkholderia polaris. The sequence continues at coordinate 97,926 of NZ_JABBGJ010000004.1, read as the reverse complement.
CGATGGCTGATGCTGCCGTTAAACGGCGCCTTGCCGACGACGTTGCCGGTCAGGCGAATCGAGGTGGCGTCGAAACCTTCGGCCAGCGTCACGCGGCTGCCTTCGGCTTCGTCGCGCACCGGGCGGATCGTGAAATGCTCACGCAGCGTCGCGCGGCAGCCGTCGTGCACGAGGCGGGCGGCGGCGCCGATGTCGGCGTCGCTATAGCCCTTGATGTCTTCTTCGACGAAATCGATGAAGCGCGCGTCGCGTTGCAGCAGGCCGAGCAACTGGAGCGCGGCGTCCGGGGTCGCTTCCTTCAGCGTGGGCGCCGGCTGGGGCGCGGGCGCCGGGGCAGCGGCAGGCGCGGGCGTGGGCGCGGCGGCCGGTGTGGGTGCAGATGCGGCGCTCGCGGCAGCGGCGCCACCCGCGCCACCCTTACGCAGGCGCAGCACGCCGGCGGCGAATTCGCCATCGCCGAGGATGCTGAAAAACGTACTGACGGCAAGTGAAATCCTGCCGAGGAAAGATGGGTTCGAATCGGTCATGAATGCTCCTGAGGGGGCTCTGTTAAAGGACGAGCTGTCCTGGCTGCGCCGCACGCGACGGGCCCGGCAGGCCTGATTGGCTTGCTGGGCCGTCGTCGTGCGTCTTTGCGAGGGTCGGCGGCGGGCAAGCCGCCGAGGTCTGATTCATCCGGTCTTGCGGCGCGTTCCGCGCGCGCAAAACCCGTATTTTGCCTTGTCGCGCGCCCGAAGCGGGCAAAGCCGGCAATTCTAGCGGTCAATGGGGGAAGATTGGCGGGTGGCGGAGGCCGTCTTCCGGATGTGCCCGGCGACCCATTTCACGCGGCGTGCGGCCCGAATTCGGCCACGACCTGATCGATAAACGCGCGTAGTTTCGGGGTGACGCGGCTTGCCGGAAAGACCAGATGCATGGGGCGCGCGGGCGCTTCGTAGCCGTTGAGCAGGCGCACCAGCCGGCCCGCGGCGAGCTCGTCTTTCACCGCCACTTCGGGCGCGAGTATCACACCGGCGCCATTGAGGGCGGCCGCCAGCAGCGCTTTCACGTCGTTGGCCTGAAAGCGGCCGGAGATCGGCACCGCGTGTTCGCCTTGCTCGTCGGCAAAACTCCATTCGGTCGCAACCGGCAAGCTCGTGTAGACGAAGCTCAGACACTCGTGCTCCGTCAGCGCTTCCGGTGTATGTGGCTCGCCGCGCTCGGCCAGATAGCCGGGCGACGCGCAGGCGATCAGCCGGTACGGCATCAACGGCCGTGCGATCAACGACGAATCCGACAGCGAGCCGAGGCGGATCGCGGCTTCATACCCTTCGTCGATCAGATCGACGAAGCGGTCGGTCAGCGCCAATTCGACCCGCACCTCGGGATGGGCCTTCAGATAGCGCGTGATCATCGGCGCGAGACAGCAGGCGCCGAAGGTGACCGGCGCGGTGACGCGCAAACGCCCGCGCGGCGAGGCCGACAGCTCCTGCGCGACCGATTCGGCCGCTTCGGCATCCGCCAGCAGCGCCTTGCAGCGTTCGTAGAAAATCTGGCCGATCTCCGTGAGGTTCTGGCGGCGCGTGGTCCGGTTGAGCAAACGCGCGCCGACGCGCTCTTCCAGCGTGCTGACATGCTTGCCGGCCATCTGCGACGAGATGCCGAAGGCGAGTGCGGCCGCGGCGAACGAGCCGCTGTCGGCCGTTTTCACGAACACGGCCATGCTGGTCAAACGGTCCATTATTCCCCACTCCTGGTTTCGACAGTCATCAGATCATGCATGTTTATCCGATTGAAGTTTTGAATCATAGTGTTTCTCACCGACGGGCGTGCGCTCAGCGGCGCGATCCTCAGATAGACATGGAGTGTGAAACATGAAAATAGGCATTCTCGGCGCCGGCTTTATCGGCCGCGCGATGGCGACGCTCGCCAGCAACGCTGGTCACGAAGTCATGATCAGCAATTCCCGTGATCCGCGGACCTTGATCAGCACGGCCGCGGCGATCGGTTGTGCGCTCGGCACGGCTGAACAGGCGGCCAGGTTCGGCGACGTCGTGGTGGTGGCCGTGCCGTTCTCGAGCATTGCAGCGCTGCCGGTTACCGCGCTCGACGGCAAGATCGTGATCGACACATGCAACCACTATCCCGAACGCGATGGCCGGATCGAAGCGCTCGACAGTCGCTCGACGACCACCAGCCAGATGCTGGCCGCCGCATTGCCGGGCGCGAAAGTGGTTAAGGCCTTCAACGCGATTCTGGCGAAGGACCTCGAAACGGACGGCAAGCCTGCCGATGCGCCGAACCGCCGGGCACTGCCGTTCGCCGGCGATGACGCGCCGGCCAAACACGTCGTGAGCGGGCTTCTCGATCAGTTCGGCTTCGATCCAGTCGACGCCGGGACCCTCGCCGACAGTTGGCGCTTCGAGCGTGCCAAGCCGGTCTACTGCATTGCGCTGGATCGCGCGGGCATCGCTGAAGGATTGGCTGCGGCGAGACGGGACGTCGAGTTGCCGCATGGGTCGTGGCGGCACTGAGCGGAGACGACATAAGCAGGGCAGTGCCTTCATGAAGCTGAAATTCCGACCGTGGCGGAACGGGGTGCGGAGACAGTGATGCAGCGCTTGCTCGATACGGCGCGGGTGTTGATCTCGAAGACGGTTGCCGGCGTCGGGGGGCGTTACCAGGTATTCCTGAAAGGATTCGTTCGCTGCTGGAGCGCACAGTGCCCTATCCGCCGAAAATGGCGATTGCAGCTTTCGTTTACGGTGCCGCATTGCAGGGAGCGATTGCGGTTGCGAGCGCTGTTGGCATCGCGCCAGTCGCCGCCCCACTCGTCATTGCGGGAGGTCGTCCCTGCGGTGTAGCTCGGCTGCCCGAGCAGATAGACCTTCAGTGCCTCGCCATTCGCGGTCGAGATGCGCCTAGGGAAAACACTAAATATGCGCGTCCGTGCGCGCGCCAAGGGCCGCCCGGTCTGCTTCTCGCACCATGTGGCGACCCGTCACCAGGGTTTGTTCCATTTATCCGTCGTTGACAGCCTGCTCTTCCTTCGTTAAAAATGTCGTCAACTGATATGTCAGTTGACGACAATGAGGCGACAGATGAAAAAGGCAGGGATCGACGTTCGTACGGTTGGTGATCTTCAGTGTGATGTCCTTGTGATAGGTGGAGGTGCCGCCGGCGTTGCCACTGCGGTCACCGCGCGGCGTCAGGGACTTAAAGTAGTGCTGCTGGAACGTTACGGCTTTTGCGGTGGGGGGGCGGTAGCTGGGCTTTCGGGGACCGTGTGCGGCATGTATCTCGCTACAGACCGCGTAGCCGCGAAGCCTGAGCCCGTCGTTTTCGGCTTTGCGCAGGAATTTTGCAAACTACTGGAAGAACGCGGAGGGCTTGGCGCGCCGCTGCGTTACGGCAAAACGTGGACGCGCGTTCACGACCCTCTCGTGTGGCGGGACGCGGCCGACGCTCTACTGAGCGAGACCGGTGTCCACGTCATCTATCACGCAGTCGCGACCGGCGTCCTGCTTGACGGGAACGAGCGCACCGAAGGCGTCACCGCGTGGACCAAGCAGGGACCGTTGACGATTCGCGCGCACGTTACTGTCGACGCAAGCGGGGATGCCGATCTGGTTGCGATGGCTGGATTGGACAGTTTTGTAGGCGATGAAGGTCGTGTACAGAATCCGACCATGATTTTCCGGCTACAAGGTGTGGACGTCGCACGCTTCACCGCAGCTTACGGTGACGACACGATCATGGGCGCAGCGATCTCTGCACTCCTACACGAACGTCACCTCGCTGGCGACAATCTCCCCCGATCAAAAATCTGGCTCTTCCCGACGACCAGGCCAGGAGAGTTGCTATGCAACTGCACCCGAATTACTGGCACCGACGGGCGCGAACTCAATCCACTTTTCTATGAAGATTTCACGGAAGCCGAACTGAACGGTCGGCGTCAGGTGCACGCATACGCCCGCTTCCTTAGAGAGTACGTGGCCGGGTGCGAAAACGCCTTCATAAACGATACCGGCGTTCAGGTGGGCGTACGCCAGACACGTCAGGTCGAAGGCGTCTCGAAGCTGATGAACGCAGACGTCGTGAGTGCCCGCAAGTTTTCCGCGGGTATCGCACGCTCGCCTTGGCCGATCGAACTGCACGCCGGCGCGAAACCCAAGGTGGAATGGGTGCTGGACGACTACTACGAAGTGCCCTACGGCTGTTTCGTGCCATCCCGTGGCGAGGGTCTGCTCGTCGCTGGGCGATGTCTGTCTGCAGAACATGAGGCGGTTGCCTCCGCACGGGTCACCGCTCAGTGCTTTTCATATGGTCACGCGATCGGTCATGCCGCGACGCTCGCCGTCCGACAAAGGATCGAGCCGCGCGCGCTGGAACCACAGGCGATACGCGACGCGCTTGAGCGAGACGGCGCATGTCTGCAATGAAAGGGCTCAACCAATGAAACGTAAACGTGGAGTGTATTGATGATTATTGTAAATATCGGTCATGTTCGTCAGCTGACCCTGAATCGACCCGCGCGTCGCAACGCGCTCGACGGCACCTCAATCGACGAACTGGGGCAGGAACTGCAGCAGGCTGATCGAGATCCAGCCGTGCGTGCAATTGTCGTGTCCGGTGCTCCTCCTGCTTTCTGTTCCGGCAGCGATCTGAAGGAGCTCAGCACCATGTCGATCCAGGAGATGTGCGATTCGGAGTCGGAGACCGCTCGAGTCGCGCGATCTATCGCAGGGTTGTCCAAACCCGTGATCGCCGCAGTCGAAGGGTTTGCACTTGGCGGCGGCTTCGTTCTCGCAATCTCGTGTGATGTCGTGGTGACTGCGTCAAATACGCGCTGGCATCTTCCTGAAGTACCAAACGGCTGGCTACCGCCCTGGGGGCTCCAGGCTCTGCTTGCCCGCGTGGGTCCCGTTCGCGCGCGACTTCTGACCTGGGCAGCGGACCCGATCGATGGTACTGAAGCACACCGCCTCGGCGTCGCGGACTATGTGAGCCAACCCGGGCTTGCCGACCAGCAGGCGATCTCGCTCGCTAAACGGCTAGCCGAATTGCCCCCCGATGCGATTGCGTCGACCAAACGTTTCTTCGAACCCTTCGTCACGCTCGACGGCGAGCGACTCGACAATCTGGCGTCCTGTCATTTTGCAAGCAACTGCGAAGGCGGCGCGGCGCAGGCTATTTTTTCGAAATTCAAGGTGAAGTCATGACAAAGATTATCTCTGCGGCCGCGGCCGTCGCATCGATTCAGGACGGACAAACTGTGGCGTCGGTGGGGGTCATCGGATGGGTGGTTCCGGAGGCCACACTTGAAGCGCTTGGCAAGCGCTTTCGCGAAACTGGCTCACCACGCAACCTCACGTTTTACTTTCCGTGCGGCACGGGAGACGCAGTCAACATCCGTGGTATGGACCATGTGGCGCAGGAAGGTCTGATGAAACGCATTGTCTCCGGGTCTTACATCAACCCGGTCGACCCGCGTACTGGTCAGCGCCCGGCTCTGATGAAACTGATCCAGGAGAACCGGATTGAAGCGTATTCGTGGCCGATCGGTGCCTCGATGCACTGGTTGCGCGAAGTTGCGCGCAAGAGCCCCGGCTATGTGACGCGTGTGGGGGTGGGAACCTACGCAGATCCGGATTTCGGTGGAGGGAAGTTCTCCGGGCGCTGCCAGGATGATCTGATCCAGAAGATCCGGCTGAACCACGAGGAGGTGTTGTTCTATCCGACCTGGCCCATTGACGTAGCGATCATTCGCGCGAGTAGCGCCGACGAGTTCGGGAATCTTTCGTTCGAAGACGAACCGTTGGTTTCGGCCGGTCTGGCCCTCGCTCTGGCGGCCAAGGCAAGTGGCGGTCGCGTCATCGCCCAGGTTCGGCGAATCGTACCGCGCGGGCAGCGACCGGCAACGTCAGTTCGACTGCCCGGCATGCTGGTCGACGCGCTCGTGGTCGAGCCCGACATGATGATGAGCACCGATACTCCGTATAACGAAGCGTATCTGCGCTCGGTCGGCGCGAGTACAGCGTTGCCCGCGATTCCTTTTGGTCCCGACAAGGTAATCGCACGGCGCGCGGCGATGGAAGTACGCAAGCATGAACTGTCGATTTTCGGTTTTGGCGCAGCAGCCGACGTACCCCTGGTGATGGCGGAGCAGGGCCTTATCGACTCCGAAACTGGATCGGATGACTACTGGTTCACGACGGAACACGGTTCCTACGGCGGGATCGTGATGAACGGCTGGCAGTTTTCGGCGAACCTGTATCCGCAGGCCATGATGGATGGCGTCACACAGTTCGACGTGATCGACGGGGGGCTGTGTCGCTTTGCTGCGCTGGCATTCGCTGAATATGATTCGCATGGAACGGTCAATGTCAGCAAGTTCGGCAAGGTCAACCCGGGAGCGGGGGGCTTTATCGACATCGCAATGAATGCCCAGCGGCTCGTGTTCACGGGCTCGTTCACTACGGGTGGACTTGATATCGCGTATGACGCAGGTCGCATGAAGATTCTTAAGGAGGGCAAGGTCAGCAAGTTCGTCGATACCGCGCAGAGCATTACCTATTCGGTCGCGAAGGGGGTGTCGGCTGGGCAAAGCGCGTTGATCGTCACGGAACGTGCCGTCTTCGAGCAGACTGCCCAAGGCCTTGTGCTGACTGAGGTTGCTCCGGGCGTCGATGTACGTCGGGATGTTCTCGAGCATATGGCGTTCGCTCCGGCCCGTATCCTCGACCCGTTACCGCTCATGGACGCATCATTGTTCTCGGCCACCTCTGATCATTGCGTCGAATCGGCAGTCGAAAACTAGAAAATCATCGCGACGGCGTACTTTTCTGCAGTGTGAAGTTCTATCCTGATCCGGCCAGCATGCGCGCGAGATGCGATCGTTCCATCAGCCATAGGCGAATTTCACGCTTGCCGAATACCGTACGCCCGTTCGCCCCCGTTGCAAGGACTGGTTCACTTGTGTGGATCTGTCCGAGACAGCTTGACCATCTGGGTCGCTACGGCGGCCACGGAGGAGACAACTATGAAGTACCGTTGGTTTATCGTTTTCATGCTATTTCTCGCCTGCGCGATCAGCTATCTTGACCGGGCGGCTCTCTCCGTCGCGGCCCCGCTGATTGCGAAAGATCTGCATCTCGATCCGGCCCATCTCGGCATCGTCTTCAGCGCTTTTTTTGTGGGGTACTCGTTGTTCTGCTTCATTGGCGGTTATGCAGCTGACCGCTTTGGTGCAAAACGGGTGCTCGTCGTCGCCATCGGCCTCTGGTCAATTTTCTGCGGCTTGACCGCAGCGGCTTCGAGTCTCGCTGTGCTGCTGGTTATCCGGGTCATCTTCGGCGCCGGGGAAGGCCCGTTAGCCACCTGCACGAATAAGATAATTAGCGGCTGGTTCGAGCGAAAGGAGCAGACGACCGCAGTAGGGTTTGCGAATTCGGGCCTGCAATTAGGCGCGGCGCTCGCGGGGCCGGTCGTCGGCTTGATGGCGGTCCACTGGGGTTGGCGGATTCCCTTTATCGTGATCGGCGTGCTCGGGGTACTGTGGGTGCTGATGTGGTCGATATTCTCTACCGATCGGCCGGAGGGCAACCGCTGGGTTCGCGGTGCTATGCCGGCGGGATCGGACGCAGGCGCAGAGCTTACGGCACGAGAGTCCGTCGCACACACGCCGTTGAGCTTCTATCTGAAAAGTCCAACCATCTGGGCAACCTCGCTTGCCTACTTTGGCTACGCCTACATCCTTTATTTCTTTCTGTCGTGGTTCCCCAGCTACCTGATGATGGAACGACATCTGAGCCTGTCTTCGATGAGCATCGTCAACGTCATCCCATGGATTCTCGGGTTTATGGGGATCGCTTTGGGCGGCTTTATCTCCGATCGGATTTTCCGCTTGACAGGGAATGCGCTGAAGTCGCGCAAAATCGTAATCGTGGGTGGTCTGCTGATTGCAGCTGCCTGTGTAGCGTGTGCGGGGACGGCGAATAGCGTCGGTGCAGCGGTCGCCCTGATGGGAATTACCGTGTTCTTTATGAACCTTACACTCAGCGTGTACTGGGCCATCATCCTGGATACGGTTGAACCCGCGAGGATGGGCGGCGTGGGCGGATTCATGCACCTGCTGGCGAACACGGCCGGAATTCTCGCGCCGATTCTGACGGGCTTCCTCGTGCAATGGACCAAGGTATTCACAAGCGCGTTCCTGCTGAGCGGAGGCATTGCTCTGGCGGGTGCCCTCGCGGTGGCCGTGTTCGTGCGTGCGCCGCGAAACATTTCCGACACTCACGGCAACCTGAGCGCGCAGGGTCCCCATCCGCTGACGGACTGATGCTGTTCGCACCTGTTTGACGGATAGGTTGGACGGCATCGGGCAGCATGTCCGGCTTACCGACTTTCATCCTGGCCGGTCGGCCGGGATGATTGCCGGTTGTTATTCGAGCGGCAACATGATTGGCGCCGCCCAATTAGCCGCAATGCATACTCACCCTCGACGAATCCCTGGCCGATGGGAGGACCGTTGAAGTTCGCGGTGCTATCTGGGCCGTATTAGATGCACAGATGCGGTTCAAGAACCGCATCCCGCCTCATAACGTAACCGCTAGAAAGTATCGAGCGCGGAGCGGGTAAACCGCTCGATGAACTGCATCAACCCGTTAGCGGCGGCCGCCGCCTGATCGCCATCGCCCTGTGCGATGGCGTTCAGTACTTTGGCGTGCAGCTGCGCGCCCTCCACATACGCGCGATTTTGCCCGATGTGCAGGTACCAGAATCTTCGCGACTGAGCGTGAATTGGCTGCATGCTGGTGATCAGCATGCTGTTGTGGGTCGCGCGGACTTCTGCCTCGTGAATCACCCCACCGGCGCGAATCCAGTCCTCCATATTTCCGCGTTCGGCTGCCGCAGCCATCACCTTGGCGAGTTCTCGGAGGTTGCTGCGCTCCTCCTGCGTCGCACGCAGCGCCGCCATCCGGACGACGAGCTCCTCTAGCGGACGTCTTACCTCCAGCAGTTCGAGTTGTTGGCGAATATCGACACCGGCAACCAGCGTACCGCGGCGCGGCAGCATTTCAACGAATCCGACCTGGCGTAACCGCTGGAGAGCCTCGCGGACCGGCGTTCTCCCCATGTCCAACTCGGCTGCAAGCTGCACCTCGGAGATCATGGAACCGGGTGGCAGGCGACGCGTGATGATCATTTCTTCGATCTGCGCGAATGCGACATCAGCCAGCAACTGCTCGGGCGGACTTGCGACTCCGCGGTTGTGAGTATTCTTGACGGAATTGCTTTTTCTCATTGGAGCTATCAGAAACGGTGGACTCGAGCGTACAAGGAGCGTGGTGACCTACACAGAGGCGCCGCCTGTTATCGTCAGGATACACGCGACCGGGGTAAGACACGCTTTATGTCTACAAGGCCTTCCTTTGCATTGCTCGCATCGGCCGCTGCCGCGACGACGGCGACCACTCTGCTTTTGTTGGCAGGCGTCTATATTTTCGGTCGTCAAAACAATTGATGTGACCGCCAATTCTAGCGAGGCTGCATTGCAGGTCGCAAACGGCATCTCAACTCAAACTGAACGGTTCTGGTATGTGAGGCGACATGGTGCCCACGACCCAAAGCCAATTCAGCGCGCCCGCAGCTTGTTCGCCTCGACGCGCAGCAGCTTGACGCGCAAATCATCCCAGTGTTCGAGGAAGGCGTCGCGCGCGGCCGCGAAGTCGCGCGTCTTCAGGCAGGCGATCAAATGCTCGTGCTCGCGCACGATTTCCTTCGGATTTTGGTAGAAATGCTGGCGCTGCTGTACCAGCAGCAATTCGATCTCGCTTTCGATCGCTTCGTAGCTGCGTTGCAGCCGCTCGCTTCCGCTGGCCGACACAATCGCACGATGGAAGTCGCGATCCGCCGCCACCATGAACGAGACCGGCGCGTCGCCGGGGGCATGACGCAGCCGCTCGACAGCGTTGATCGCCTCGACCGGGATTTGCCCGGTATGCACGATCATCTTCACCGCTTCGGCTTCGAGCACGCCCCGAAAACGCGTCACGTCAACGATGTCGTCGGCTGAGAACTCCGGCACGAAGAAGCCGCGGTTGGCCACCTGACGCAGGATGCGGCGGCCAACCAGCAACTGTGCGGCCGTACGGAATGTGCTGCGCGAAACCTCGTACTCCTCGGCCATCCTGATGTCGCGCAGGTACTCGCCCGGCGCGAAGTCGCCGTTCAGGATGCGGGTCTTGAGCTTCTCGGCCAGCGCTTCGACGGCTGTGGGCCTGGCCGCCTCGACGACGCCCGCCGGTTTGGAAATTAGTGCACTCATATCGCGATAGTTCTTGGGTACCACGATTATATGCGGCGGATGCACCTCAACGTGCCGCCTGTCGATAGCCGGATGGTGGGCGCGACCGGCCATCAGTGATCACAGGGCGGCGAGCACGGTGTCCAGTTCCGTCAGCAGGCGGTCGGCGTCCTTGGCCGCGAACACCAGCGGCGGTCGGATCTTCAGCACGCTCGCGTCCGGCCCGGTCGCCGAAATCAGCACGCGCCGCTGGCGCAGGCCATTGACCACTTTGAGCGCCGTTGCTATGTCGGTGTCCTTTTTCGCGCGATCATGCACCATCTCCACGCCGAAATACAGACCTGTGCCGCGCACGTCGCCGATGCATTCGTATTTCTTTGCCAGCCCGTTCAAGCCCTCGAGCATGATCGAACCGACCCGTTGTGCATTGTCCAGCACGTGCTCGTCGCGCAGCACGTCGAGCGTGGCCTGCGCGGCAGCGACCGCCACTGAATTACCACCGAAGGTATTGAAGTAGCGCATGTCCTGGCCGAAACTGGCGACGACATCTGGGCGCACGACCAGACCCGCCACTGGATAGCCGTTGCCCATCGGCTTGCCCAGCGTGACAATGTCGGGCACAACCCCGTGGCGCTCATGCCCCCACATATGGGTACCACTACGCCCGAAGCCCGACTGTACCTCGTCCGCGATGAACAGGCCGCCAGCACGGCGCACCACCTCGGCGACCGGCGCGAGCACATCAGTCGGGTGGGCAAATACGCCATCCGACGAGAAGAAAGAGTCGGCGATGAACGCCGCGAGGCCGCCGCCGTGACGGCGGATGTCCTCGATTTGCAACGCGACCTGCTCGGCCATGCGCTGGCCGATCTCGGACGGCGTCATCCGGTATGAGTCGGGGGCTGGGACCGTGCGCACGTAGGGGCCGAGCAAGGCCCTGCGGCCCAGCGACGGCGAAAAGCTCGAGGTCAGGTGCGAGTTGCCGTGATAGGCCTCGCTGGTCACGATCACGCCTGTGTTGCCGGTGTAGTGCATCGCGATGCGCATGGCCAGGTCGTTGGCCTCGGAACCGGTGCAGGTGAACATCATCTGGCCTTCGCGGATCGACGTGCTGAACGTCGAGAGCAGGTCCTCGGCGTAGTCGAGGATCGGCTCCTGCATGTAGCGGGTATGCGTGCAGAGCGTCGAGAGCTGGCGGGTAACAGCGTCGACGATGCGCGGATTGGCATGCCCGACGCAGACGACATTGTTGTAGGCGTCGAGATAGTCGTTGCCCTTGTCGTCGTACAGATAGACCTTTTCGCCGCGCACGATTTTTACCGGCTCGGCGTAGAACAGGCGATACGACGGACTGAGCAGCCGTACGCGTCGCGCGACGTGTTGTTGCGTGGCGGCGTCAAGGTGCGAGATCGCCGACGGATTGAAGCCGTTCGGCATGTCGCCGCGCAGGCTGTCGTCGGGTTTGCTGATATCTACAGCTTCGTTGAGAACTGGCGGCTGCGACGTGGGGGCGGCGTTCATAGAGGGATCACGAGAGGCGGGGTGAGTGGGTCGGCGGACGAATTCAAGCAAGGCATTGGAAACAGTGTCATGGTCGCGCTGCATGAACCAGCGCAGATGCTCCCATCCCGGCCGGGTGAAACGCAGGATGTAGGCTTCGTTTTCCGGGAACAGTTTTGCGCGCCATGAAGTCAGCAAGGCGCGCGCCGCGACGCGCGCCATGGCCAGGTGCGGAATCAGCAGCAGTTCGTCGTCGCTGAGCTGGGCATGCGCGAGATAGCCGCGCAGCAGGTCGCGCGCCTCGACAAACAGGTCGTGCGGGCCGTCGGCGTCGAAGTCGAGCGGGAACTGGTTCATGAGCGCCGTGGCGACGTCGATGGCTACCGCCGTGTGCACGGTGTCGCCAAAGTCGATGATGCCGCTGACGAAGTTCGCGCCGCCCGGGTTGGCGACGATGTTCGAGCGGTTGAAGTCGTTGTGCACGACTTGCGTCGGGCAGCAGCGCAGGGCCGGCTCGATCGCCGCAAAGCGTGCGAATGCCTGCTCGATCAGCGAGCGGTGCAATGGGTCGGCGATATGGGCCTGCAACCCTGTCAGACTCAACAGGTGCTTCACGTCCCAGGCCAGTACCCGGTGCTCGTGCGGATGGCGAAAACCGGCCATGGCCAGTCGCAACTGCGCCAGCACCTCACCGATCTCGTAGCGATTGCGCGCGCTGGGGTGCAGCGCGTCGAGCGGCACGCCTTCGAGGTAGCTGTAGAGCCTTGCCGTACGATGCGGGTGCGTCGATGATCCCAGCGGCAAGACAAATTGTCCGTCAATACCTCGCAGCACGCGCGGCACCGGCAACCCCGGCGCGACGACGGCAACGTGCCGCATCGCGGCGACCTGCAGGTCGAGTTCTTCAGCCGTCTCGCCAGGGTTCGAGATTTTCAGTACGTACCGCGAGCCGTCGCCGGCGTCGATGCGAAAGGTGTCGTCTTTCTCGGTCGAAAACCTCGTAGCTGTGCCATCTATGCCATACACGCGGCGTGTAATCTCAATCGCATCAACTGTGTCCAGACGGGGGAATCTGACCGACAGGCTGCTGGCCAGCAGGGCATCGAGCGCCGATGAGGGCGTAGTGGATACGTCGCTGAAAGTAATGGGTGCGGACATCGGCGAACCGGGGGTGAGCAAAAGTTGGCTCATTATTGTTGGACAATTTTTGGTTGTAAACCCCAAATATTGCTTTTTTTCCGTGCCGCTTCCCTGTTATTGTTCTACAAACTACTCTGGAGTTGCGTCATGCCTGCACCGCTGCTGAAAATCGAGACGACCCCGACAGTGCCGGGGGAGGTCGATGTTGTCGTCATCGGTGGTGGGATCGTGGGCGTGTGTTCCGCGTACTACCTTGCGCGACGTGGCGTGCGGGTCGCGCTGGTCGAGAAAGGCTTTATCGGCGCGGAGCAGTCGAGCCGGAACTGGGGCTGGTGCCGTCAGCAGAACCGCGATGCACGCGAATTGCCGATGTCCACCAGAAGCCTGGCGCTGTGGGAGAGGTTCGCCGTCGAGATCGGCCGCGACACTGGGTTCCGTCGCTGCGGGCTGCTATACCTGAGCCACAGCGCGGAGGAGATTGAAGGTTGGGCACGGTGGCGCGATTTTGCCGCGGGTGTCGGCGTCACGACGCATATGCTGAATGCGCGCGAGGCAAGCGAGCGTGGCGTCGCGACCGGACAGGCGTGGAAGGGCGGGGTGTTCTCACCATCGGACGGAACGGCCGATCCTGCTGTCGCCGCTCCGGTCATCGCAATGGGGATAATGCAGGAGGGCGGCACGGTGCATCAGCAATGCGCTGCGCGTGGGCTCGAGACCGAAGCCGGCCGCGTAAGCGGTGTTGTCACCGAGGCCGGCACCATTCGCGCCCGGACCGTGGTGCTCGCCGGCGGGGCATGGGCGTCGTCGTTCTGCCGGCAACTTGGAATCCGCTTCCCGCAGGCGTCCGTCAGGGCGTCGATCCTGTCGGTCCTGCCGGGGGCGCAAGGGATTCCCGATGCGTTGCATACGGCCGAGGTGTCGATCACGCGTCGAGGCGATGGCGGCCACACGCTGGCGATCAGCGGGCGCGCGAAGGTCGATCCCACGTTGCAACAATTGCGCTATGCACAGGACTTTCTGCCAATGTTCGCCAAGCGTCGGCGCAGCCTCAAGCTGGGAGACCTGACTGGCTGGCGCTCGGGCCACGAGACCGTGACGAAATGGCGGCTCGACGCGCCAACGCCGATGGAAAGCAACCGCGTGCTCGATCCGGCGCCCGATCGCGAAGCCGTCGAGGAGACGTTGCGGCGCGCGCGCCGGCTGTTGCCGGCACTGTCGTCGGCCGCTGTTGCGCATGCGTGGGCCGGGTATATCGACAGCACACCCGACGGCGTGCCGGCGATCGGTGAGCTTGACGAGATGCCGGGGCTCTTCCTTGCGGCCGGCTTCAGCGGCCACGGCTTCGGAATCGGACCGGGTGCGGGGCATCTGGTGGCCGATCTGGTGACGAACGCGCAGCCGATCGTCGATCCCTTGCCGTATCGCCCGGAGCGCCTGGCCAAATCGGTACGCGGCAAGGTAGCGGAGTTCTGATCGACAGGGCGATGCCGCGGCATCGGCCTCAAGGCAGGCGTCAGTGGCATGGCGCGATATGAGCGCCTGGCCGACGTCGAACACGGCGGCCAGGGGGCGCGGATGAGTTACAGACCGAGCTGTTCCGCCAACTCGATGATGCTCCTGACCGGCGTATAACCGTATTCCGGTGCTTCCGGTTCGTGGCCACGCAGCACATGAGCCTTGTGGACAATGCCGAGGTCGTGCGCGGTCATCAGGTCGTAGCGCGGGCTCGACGAGACGTGCAGGATTTCATGAGGCTGCACGTCAAGCTTCTTGAACATGTATTCGAAGCCTTGCATGCGCGGCTTGTAGGCGCCGGCTTCTTCGGCCGTGATGACGGCATGGAACGGTGCGCCGAGCTTCTCGATATTGCTCATGATCTGCTCGTTGGCCGCGTTGCTCAGGCCGACCAGCTTGTATTTTTTCGCAAGGCGCGAGAGGCCTTCCGGGACGTCGGGATGCGGCCCCCAGGTCGGCACGGCCAGGTAGAACTGTTCGGCCTCGGCTTCGATGAAGGGCACGCCGGTGCGCTCGCAGGCGCGGCGCACGGAATTGATGACGACGTCGCGGTAGGGCTTCCAGGCGCCAAGCACTTCGTCACGACGGTAGGCGGCGAATAGCTTGACGAAGTTTTCCAGCGCGTCGCCGTGGAGGCGGGCGCCGTAGATTTCCCGCGCCATGTCGGCCATGCGGAATTTGACGAGGGTGCCGTAGCAATCGAAGGTGATGAATTTCGGCTCGAAGTCGATCATGTCTTCAGTCTCGATGAGTTACGAATCCCGAGGGATTCTTGAATGAGGGAGCTTGCCGGAAACCACTTGGAGCAAGCACCGATAGCGATGTCGGTAATTGAAAGTTTAATCAGGAAAAATTTCGCGCCGACGCCGAATTGATCGGTGAAAAAGAGGAATTCGAAGCGTTTATCAGGGGATTCGCGGCAGCTCCTGCCGTGCAATATCCCCCGCTGCCGAACGCCGCGTACGAACAGCAAGATCGTCGTATTCAGGAGTGAGGTTGCTATCCATATTGACGAGGACGCGAAGGCGCTCACATGGATCCAATCTGACCGGACGGAGGGAAGGGAAGATGAAAACGGATTGCACGCTTGACCGGCTGGACTTGCGCATTCTCACCGAGTTGCAGAAGTGTGGGCGCATTACCAATGTGGAACTGGCCAATGCGGTCGGACTCTCGGCGAGCCCGTGCCTGACGCGCGTCAAACGGCTCGAGAAGGCTGGGTTTATTGCGGGCTACGGCGCGCTGGTTCGGGTCGAGAAGCTCGGTGACTTCCAGGTCGTGTTTACCAAGATCACGCTCGCAGACCATCGTCGCGATGATTTCGTACGCTTCGTCGAAGCCATTCGCGGCGTCGACGAGATCATGGAGTGCCACCACGCCACGGGCGGATACGACTACCTGCTCAAGTTCGTCACGCGCAACGTCATCCACTACCAGAGCGTGATGGAGGGGCTGCTGGAGCGCAATATCGGCATCGAAAAGTACTTCAGCTACGTAATCATCAATTCGCCAATCGCCAGGCCGCCCTATTCTCTCGAGACCCTCTTTGGTGCGGGGGAGGGTTGCAGCAAGCGAATATGATCGATGAGGCGGCGCTTCGCAGTTCATTGCGAAGTCGTTGTCTGTGTAGGCCAGCGCCGGCTGCGTGATGGTGTTTTGCGCCGCCTATTTGGCGCTGGTGCTAATCGCCGATCTTGCTCAAATCATCTCTAACCCGAGGCTGCGTCAACGAGGAACCGACCCGCCGATCCCCATTTGTCACACGTGGGCACCGAGATCCATGAGGAGCTTGTGGCTGCAGTATTGGCTGACTTGTCCGCTGCCGTTCCCGATGTCGATGCTGCAGGAACGAAACAGAGCGTATTGAGGAGGCTCACCCGCACTTTTCCGTGCTGGGTTTTTATCGTGTTGTTCCGGATGGTGATCGCAGTGATCGGGCCATCGATTGCGTCCTATAAAGGCGCCGCGATGTCGTCAGTGGCTCGATTTGCATAACATAGTCTGGAAATAGTATTCATGAAACTTAAACCCTACTGGCTTGATACGGCACCCCGTGCATTGGAACGGCCGAAGGTCCGCCGAACGGCAGCGCGGATGTGGTGATCGTTGGCGCCGGCTTTACCGGTCTGTCAGCTGCGCTGGCTCTGGCGAAGAGAGGAGCCAATGTTCTCCCGGTCGTCGGTGCCTATTATCGTTTTAAGGATCTCATTGGATGACTTATCAATCACCGCATAGCCACAACGTCGATCCGAAAACTTATGGCAGTTTCTATATTGACGGCCAGTGGATTTCCTCTGCAAGACTGACGTTCATGTCCGTAGTGAATCCGGCAACTGAATTTCAGACGACTGACTTCGCAATCCGATCGCGCGCTTCCAGCAGGCTTGTTTCGAAGCCGCGCCGCAGACTGTGCCGTTTCGGTCATGTGCATCTGATCGCTGTCCACAGACAGCGGGTGGCGTCGGAAAAGGGGCTCTTATAAGACGAATTCGCGGAAACCCGAATGAGGTATGCGTGGACTGACGCGTGTGATGAAAAATTGGCATTACGGTCGCGTCAGTTCTTTTTCCTCTCTAAGGTGCAAGGGTGTCTTCAACCCCGATCCTGCGTGAGGAGCTTGTCCATGGCTGCTGAAATATTCTTTAGATCCGAACATGATCTGCTTGGTGACCGTGACGTTCCCGCTCACGTCTACTATGGGGTTCACACGCTACGCGCGCTGGAAAATTTCCCGATTACCGGTTCGCCGATCTCGGTATACCCGGAGTTGATCAAGGCACTGGCGTCCATCAAGCAGGCCGCCGCGCAGGCGAATCATGAGTTGGGTCTGCTCGACGGGACGCGTTGTAACGCCATCGTCGGCGCCTGCGCTGAATTGCTGGAAGGCAAGCTGCATGATCAGTTTGTGGTCGACGTCATTCAGGGCGGCGCGGGGACCTCGACCAACATGAATGCCAACGAGGTGATCGCCAACCGCGCGCTCGAACTGTTAGGGAAGAAAAAGGGTGAATACCAGTATTTGCACCCGAACGAGCAGGTCAACATCGGTCAGAGCACCAACGACGTGTACCCGTCGGCCCTGAAAATCGCGACCTGGTTCGGCATTCTGAGTCTCATCGAGGCGATGGCCGTTTTGCGACGCGCCTTCGAAGCAAAGGCGCTGGAGTTCAAGGACGTTCTGAAAATGGGACGTACGCAATTGCAGGATGCGGTGCCGATGACGCTCGGCCAGGAATTCAGCACCTACGCCGTGATGCTCGGAGAGGATGAGGAACGGCTTCGAGAGGCGGCTCTGCTGATCTGCGAAATCAACATGGGCGCGACGGCGATCGGTACGGGCATTACCGCGCATCCCGATTACGCACCGCTGATCCTGAAGCATCTCAAGGAAATTACGGGCATCCCGCTTGTCACGGCACCCAACCTCATAGAAGCAACGCAGGACTGTGGCGCTTTCGTTCAGTTGTCCGGTGTGCTCAAGCGCGTGGCAGTCAAACTCTCGAAAACCTGCAACGACTTGCGTCTGCTCTCCAGCGGTCCGCGCGCGGGTCTTGGGGAGATCAACCTCCCGCCGATGCAGGCTGGATCGAGCATCATGCCGGGGAAGGTTAACCCGGTTATCCCCGAGGTAGTCAACCAGATTGCCTTCGAGGTTATCGGCAACGATGTCACCGTGAGTTTCGCGGCCGAGGCCGGTCAGCTCCAGTTGAATGCTTTTGAGCCGATCATCGCGCACAGCCTGTTCAAGAGCGTGACCCACCTGCGCAACGGCTGCTTGACACTCGCCGAGCGCTGCGTCAAAGGAATTACAGCCAACGAAGCGCGCTTGCGCGCGTCGGTCGAGAACTCGATCGGCATCGTAACGGCGCTCAATCCATACATCGGCTACGCCAACGCGACATCCGTGGCGATGGAGGCACATGCCTCGGGCGGGCGCGTCTACGACATCGTGCTTGAGCGGGGACTGTTGTCCGAGCAACAACTCGACGAGATCCTCAAGCCAGAGGTGCTCACGCAACCCACGCCGCTTCATATCCCGCCGACACGGTAAGCGATCTGGCCGCATAAAGTGCCCGGTGTTGAGCCGGGAAGGGACGAGTTGCCCAGGTACATATCGACGGACAGACCACGATCTGCCGCAGTTGCCGGAGACAGGACATCATGAAGACGAACAAGCTTACGACGTGGATCATGGTCGCCATGGTTCTAGGTGTCGGTGTGGGTTACATCTGCAACATCAATGCACCCGACGCGAAGGCAGCGAAAGAGATCGCCGGTTATTTATCGATTGCCACAGATGTGTTCCTGCGTCTGATCAAGATGGTCATCGCACCGCTCGTGTTCGCGACCCTGGTGGGTGGCATCGCCAGCATGGGGGACTCGTCCGCCGTCGGGCGGATGGGCACCAAGGCAATGGGCTGGTTCATCTCCGCTTCGGTGGCATCGCTGTTGCTCGGGATGCTGTTCGTGAACGTCCTGCAACCGGGCCACGCGCTCAACCTGCCCTTGCCGACCATGGCCGCAACGACCAATCTGCAGACTTCCACGCTCAACCTGAAGGACTTCGTTACTCACGTCTTCCCGAGGAGCGTGTTCGAGGCGATGGCCCAAAACGAGGTCCTGCAGATCCTGGTCTTCTCGCTGTTCTTCGGCTTTGCCATCGCCTCGTTCAAGGGCCGCGCCGGCCAACATTTGATCGCACCGATCGAGGAGCTGGGCAAGATGATGCTGCGCGTCACTGACTTCGTGATGCGCGTTGCTCCGCTCGGGGTATTCGGGGCGGTGGCCGCCGCGATCACCGTTCAGGGCATCGGCGTACTCGTGACCTACGGCAAGTTCATCGGCGAGTTCTACTTGGCCCTGCTGGTGCTGTGGGGGGCATTGATCGGGGCGGGCTATCTGTTTCTTGGTGCGCGTGTCTTTACGCTGCTCAAGCTGCTCAAGCAGCCGACTATCCTGGCCTTCTCGACCGCCAGCAGCGAAGCTGCCTACCCGACAGTCATGGAGCAGATGAAGAAGTTCGGTGTGCCAGACAAGATCACCGGCTTCGTGCTGCCGCTCGGTTACTCGTTCAATCTCGATGGCTCGATGATGTACTCGGCCTTCGCGTCGCTGTTCATCGCTCAGGCCTACAACATCCAGCTCAGCCTGACGGAGCAGATCACGATGCTGCTGGTGCTGATGATTACAAGCAAGGGTATCGCCGGTGTGCCGCGGGCGTCCATCGTCGTGGTGGCTGCCGTTCTGCCGATGTTCAAGCTGCCCGAAGCTGGCGTTCTGCTGATACTGGGTATCGACCAGTTTCTCGACATGGGCCGCACGGCGACCAACGTGATCGGTAACGGCATCGCCACTGCGGTGGTGGCTAAGTCGGAAGGCCTGCTCGGCGCCACCCGTGATACCGACGAGGACGACATGCTCGAGCCGCCTGAGCAGAACGCCTTGGCGAACTAAGCCGGAGCGGGGTTCGCCGGAGAGATTGCCCGCATCCGCGTAACGCGCTTTCTCAAACAACCTTTTGTCCTCCGGTGTGGTCCTGGGCCAGCCGGTGGATCAACTCGGCAAAAAAGGAGGGGACCTGCAAGTTTTCAAATCACTCAAACATTGGTTGGGACTCGGGCTTGGCGCCGCGTTGGTCTGCAATTCGCCGGCGCAGGCGCCGGTCGAAGGCGCGCCGCCCAAACTTCCCAACATCGTGATCCTGTTGATGTTGGCGCTTACCCGAACAGAGGACACGAAGGACATTCAACGCATGTTTTCTATCTACCAGTGAATCGGAGTACAGATTGACTTAACGCTGCCAGCGTTATGACAGCGAACCCTGGATAGCGCCGAGATAAGCGTATTGCATGACGGCCTTCGGGAAGGACTGCGCGTTGCTCGGAAAACCATATGACGCCGATGGTCGCTATTACGGAGTTTCATTCAGGCGCTGCGAGGCGAGCGGTTATGAGTTGTTTTGAATCAATGATTTGAAGGGGGGCTGTGTCCTGTGGCTGCTGGCACAACCATTGCATTATTAGGGCAAGAAACCGTCGCGCCGCCCACGGACGCGAAACAACAAAGGAGACAAGATGGACGTGAATGACGATCTCGATCCACTCGAGACCAGTGAGTGGCTGGATGCACTGCGCGCCGTCCAGCAGCATCGCGGCACCGAACGGACCAACTACCTTGTCAACTCACTGGTGGACGCGGCGCGGCGCGACGGTGCGTACGTGCCACATTCACTGACGACTGCCTACAAGAACACCCTCTCGCCCGAACAGGAACAGAAGTCTCCCGGCGACCGTGCCATCGAACATCGGTTGCGCTCGATCATCCGCTGGAACGCGCTGGCAATCATCCTGCGTGCCAATCAGCACAGCTCCGAACTCGGCGGCCACATCGCCAGCTTCCAGTCGGCTGCCACGCTCTACGACATCGGCTTCAACCACTTCTGGCATGCGCCAACGGATGCTCACGGCGGCGACCTGATCTACATTCAGGGGCACAGCGCGCCGGGCATCTATGCGCGCGCCTTCGTCGAAGGACGTCTGACTGAAGAGCAATTGCTCGGCTACCGTCAGGAAACCGGTGGCAAGGGTTTGTCCTCCTATCCGCACCCGTGGCTGATGCCTGACTTCTGGCAGTTCCCGACCGTGTCAATGGGGCTAGGGCCGCTGATGGCGATTTATCAGGCGCGCTTTCTGAAGTATCTGGCGGGCCGAGGCCTCGCCGACACTGCGCCGCGCAAGGTGTGGGCCTTCATGGGTGACGGGGAGATGGACGAGCCCGAATCGCTAGGCGCGATCTCGCTGGCGGGTCGTGAGCGGCTGGACAATCTGATCTTCGTCATCAACTGCAACCTGCAACGGCTCGACGGCCCGGTGCGCGGCAATGGCAAGATCGTGCAGGAACTGGAGTCGGTCTTCCGAGGCGCAGGCTGGAACGTCATTAAGGTGCTGTGGGGCAGCGGTTGGGACAAGCTGCTCGCGCGAGACAAAAGTGGTCTGTTGCTCAGACGCATGGAAGAGTGCGTCGATGGCGAATATCAGGATTTCAAGAGCAAGAGCGGCGCGTATGTGCGCGAGCACTTCTTCGGCAAATATGAAGAACTCAAGGCGCTTGTCGCCGACATGAGCGACGAAGATATCTGGGGGCTCACGCGCGGCGGCCATGATCCCGACAAGGTATTCGCTGCCTATGCCGCTGCGGCGAAGCACACCGGTCAGCCGACATTGATTCTGCCGAAGACAGTCAAGGGCTACGGCATGGGCGAGTCTGGCGAAGGGCAGATGATCGCTCACCAGGCCAAAAAAATGACCCAGGATGCGTTGCGCGGCTTTCGCGACCGTTTCCAGATTCCGGTGGCCGACGAGGATCTCGCCAAGGTGCCCTTCATCAAGCTGGCCGACGATAGCCCGGAGATGAAGTACCTGCACGCGCGCCGCGCTGATCTCGGCGGTTATCTGCCGCAGCGCCGGCGGCGGTCCGCATCGCTCCAGGTGCCGCCGCTCGACACCTTCAGGCGCTTGCTCGAGCCGACCGGCACGCGTGAAATCTCCACCACGATGGCCTTCGTGCAGATGCTCGGAACACTGGTGCGTGACAAGACCATCGGCAAGCACGTTGTGCCTATCGTGCCGGACGAATCGCGCACCTTTGGCATGGAGGGGATGTTCCGCCAGCTCGGTATCTACTCGTCGGTGGGCCAGCTCTACAGGCCGCAGGACGCTGACCAGTTGATGTACTACCGCGAGTCGAAAGACGGTCAGGTGTTGCAGGAAGGCATCAATGAAGGCGGGGCGATGTCGAGCTGGATCGTCGCGGCCACCTCGTACAGCACGAGCAACGTGCCGATGATTCCGTTCTATATCTACTACTCGATGTTCGGGTTGCAGCGTGTGGGCGACCTGGCCTGGCTGGCCGGCGACATCCGCGCACGCGGCTTTCTGCTCGGCGGCACGGCAGGGCGCACGACGCTCAATGGCGAGGGCCTGCAGCACGAGGACGGTCACAGTCACATCATTGCCGGGACGATTCCCAACTGCGTTTCCTACGACCCCACATTTGCCTATGAAGTCGTGACCATCGTGCGCGAGGGCATGCGGCGCATGGTCGAGCAGCAGGAGGATGTTTTCTATTACATCACGCTGATGAACGAAAACTATCCCCATCCGGGCCTTGCCGATGCGCCAGCCGTGGCTGAAACCAGCGTGGAGGAGGGCATCCTCAAGGGGCTGTACCTGCTGAAAGCCGGCGGCGACACGGCAAAGAATGGCCATCGTGTGCAACTGACGGGCAGCGGCACGATCCTGCGCGAAGTGATCGCTGCAGCCGAGCTGCTCAAAGAAGACTTCAACGTGACGGCCGACATCTGGAGCGCGACGAGCTTCAACGAGTTGAGGCGCGACGGCATGGCCACGCAGCGCTGGAACCTGCTGCATCCGACGGACTCGCCGCGCCAGAGCTGGCTTGAGCGCTGCCTCGACGGCCATGAGGGGCCGGTGGTGGCATCGACCGACTACATGCGGGCATACGCCGACCAGGTGCGCGAGCAGGTTCAGAACAGCGGGCGCCGCTTCCTGGTGCTGGGCACCGACGGCTTCGGGCGCAGCGACTACCGGGCCAAGCTACGGCGCTTCTTCGAGGTGGATCGCTATTACGTAGCGGTTGCGGCGCTGAAGTCGCTGGCCGATGACGGTGCGATTGCTCCGGCGATCGTGGCCGAGGCGATTGCCAAATATGGTCTGGACACCGAGCGCGCGGCCCCGTGGACCGTTTGACATGCTGAGGATGACACAACACATGAACCAGGCAATCGATATAAAAGTGCCCGACATCGGTGACTTCCACGACGTGCCGGTGATCGAGATATACGTGAAGGTCGGCGACACGGTCAAGGCTGAAGACCCATTGGTGTCGCTCGAATCGGACAAGGCGACGATGGATGTGCCGGCGCCGCTCGCCGGCGTGGTCAAGGCGATCCAGGTGAGCGTTGGCGACAAGGTTAGCGAAGGCGGCGTCATCATGACCCTTGCCACTGAAGCGGTGTCTTCCACATCCGTGGCCTCGCCCGGGGCTGCCGTAGCAGCACTTGCACCTACACCTGCACCTGCACCTGCACCTGAGCCAGCGCCGGCAAAGTCTGCATGCGGCTTCGACGAAGCCGGCTTCGCGCTTGCGTATGCGGGCCCGGCGGTGCGCAAGCTGGCGCGCGAGCTGAACGTGGATCTTGGCAAGGTCAAAGGCACTGGCGAGCACGGTCGCGTCGTACGCGCTGATGTCGAAGCATTTGCGAGCAATGGCGGTGTGTCGGCTGCCACTGCCGGGACTGCTGCAAAAAGCGCTGCGGTGCCCGCTGGCGGTGGCAGTCTGGACCTGCTGCCCTGGCCCAAGGTCGACTTCGCGAAGTTTGGCCCCGTCGAGCGTAAGGAGCTATCGCGCATCAAGAAGATCTCGGCGGCCAACCTGCATCGCAACTGGGTGGTCATTCCGCACGTCACCACGCACGACGAAGCCGATATCACCGATCTCGAGCAGTTCCGCGTGCAGATGAACAAGGAACTGGAGAAATCGGGCATCAAGATCAGCATGCTGCCGTTCATGATGAAGGCAGCGGTGGCTACGCTAAAGGCGTTTCCCGAGTTCAACGCGAGCCTTGAGAAGAGCGCCGACGGTGACGCGCTCGTCCTGAAACAGTACTACCACATCGGCTTTGCGGCTGATACGCCGAACGGGCTGGTGGTTCCTGTGATCCGCGATGCCGATCGCAAGAGCGTGCCCGAGATCGCGAAGGAGATGACCGAGCTGGCAAAGCTGGCCCGCGAGGGCAAGCTCAAACCCGAACAGATGCAGGGCGGCAGCTTCACGATCAGTTCGCTCGGGGGCATCGGCGGCATCTATTTCACGCCGATCATCAACGCACCCGAGGTCGCCATCATGGGCGTGTGCAAGAGCTACTGGAAGCAGCACTCCAGCGACGGCAAGAGCTGGACCTCGCGGCTGACGCTGCCGCTGTCGTTGTCCTGGGACCATCGCGTGATCGACGGCGCTGCCGCCGCGCGCTTCAACGTCCATTTCGCCAACCTGCTCGCCGATCTGCGGCGCGTTCTGTTCTGATGGGCGTACTGCAATGACCAATCTCGTAGAAGTGAAAGTGC
This sequence comes from Paraburkholderia polaris, assembly GCF_012927345.1. Taxonomy (GTDB): domain Bacteria; phylum Pseudomonadota; class Gammaproteobacteria; order Burkholderiales; family Burkholderiaceae; genus Paraburkholderia; species Paraburkholderia polaris. The sequence goes on along the minus strand of NZ_JABBGJ010000004.1, from coordinate 73,338 downwards.
CCGACATCGGCGATTTCAAGGATGTCGCAGTGATCGAGTTGATGGTGAAGGTCGGCGAGGTGATCGCCGTCGATACCGGCCTGATCATGGTCGAGTCCGATAAGGCCTCGATGGAGATCCCGTCCACACATGCCGGCGTGGTTAAGGAACTCAAGGTAAAGGTCGACGACAAGGTCAGCGAAGGCTCGGTGATTCTGCTGGTCGAGGCCACCGGTGCCGCATCTGCACCGGTCTCGTTGCCGGTCGCGGCGCCCCCAACTGCGCCTGCCACGGCGCCGCTGCCGGCCTCGAGTTATGGCGGCAAGGCTGATGTGGAGTGCGAGGTGCTGGTGCTTGGCGCTGGCCCCGGCGGCTACTCAGCAGCTTTTCGCAGCGCCGATCTCGGCATGAAGACAGTGCTGGTCGAACGTTACGCGACGCTGGGCGGCGTGTGCCTGAACGTGGGCTGCATCCCGTCCAAGGCGCTGCTGCACACCGCTTCGGTGATGGATGAGGTCAGGCATCTACCCGATCACGGCATCCGCTACGGCGCGCCCGAGATCGACCTCGACAAGCTGCGCGCCTTCAAGGACGGAGTGGTCGGCAAGCTTACCGGCGGCCTCGCCGGTATGGCCCGGGCACGCAAGGTTGAAGTGCTTACCGGTGTCGGCAGCTTTGTCGATCCGCATCACCTCGAGGTTGTGGCGGCGGACGGCGGCAAACGCGTCGTCAAGTTCGCCAAGGCAATCATCGCGGCGGGTTCGCAGGCGGTGAAACTGCCCTTCATGCCCGAGGACGAGCGCGTGGTCGACTCGACCGGTGCGCTGCAGTTGAAGAGCATCCCCAAGCGCATGCTGGTCGTGGGCGGCGGGATCATCGGGTTGGAGATGGCCACGGTCTATTCGACGCTAGGCACACGCATCGATGTGGTCGAGATGCTCGACGGCCTGATGCAGGGAGCCGATCGTGACCTGGTGAAGGTTTGGGACAAGATGAATGCACACCGCTTCGGTCACGTGATGTTGAAGACGCGTGCGGTGAGTGCGAAAGCGACCGAGGCCGGTATTGAGGTCGGCTTCGACGGCGGCATTGCGCCCGGCGAGCCGCAACTTTACGACCTCGTGCTGGTGGCCGTGGGCCGCAGCCCGAACGGCAAAAAGATTGGCGCCGACAAGGCCGGGGTGGTGGTGACTGAGCGCGGCTTCATTCACGTCGATCGGCAGATGCGTACCAACGTGTCGCACATCTTTGCGATCGGCGACATCGTCGGTGAGCCGATGCTGGCGCACAAGGCTGTGCATGAAGCGCATGTGGCGGCGGAAGCGGCGCATGGCGAAGCGAGCTTCTTCGACGCGCGTCAGATCCCGTCTGTCGCCTACACCGACCCTGAGGTGGCCTGGGCCGGCAAGACGGAAGAGCAGTGCAAGGCGGAAGGCATCAAGTACGGTAAGGCGCTGTTTCCGTGGGCAGCATCGGGACGCGCGATCGCCAATGGTCGCGACGAGGGCTCCACCAAGTTGATCTTCGACGAAGCCACCCATCGCGTCATTGGCGGTGGCATCGTCGGCACCCACGCGGGCGACCTGATCGGCGAGGTGTGCCTCGCAATCGAGATGGGCTGTGAGCCGGCCGATATCGGCAAGACCATCCACCCGCACCCAACCCTGGGCGAGTCGATCGGCATGGCCGCGGAAGTCTTCGAAGGGCATTGCACCGATCTGCCTCCGCAGAAGAAGAAATAGGCCCCGCACCATGACACTTGATCTGGCATACGAATCGATCGGCGACGGACCGCCGCTATTGATCCTGCACGGGTTGTTCGGCTCCGCCAGCAATTGGCGGGGCATCGCGCAGGTTCTGGCCGGTACTCACCGCGTGATCAGCATGGATTTGCGCAACCACGGAGAGTCGCCGTGGGCCGACTCGATGAGCTACCCCGAGATGGCCGACGACGTGCTCCGCCTGATCGAGCAAGAGGGGCTGGAGCGGCCCGCGATCATGGGGCACAGCATGGGTGGCAAGACGGCGATGGCGCTTGCCCTGTTGCATCCCGAGCGCGTGGGCCCCCTGATCGTGGTCGACATTGCGCCGGTCAGTTACGCCGATCACCTGTTGCTGTTCACCGACGCGATGCGCGGCGCGGGCATGCTCGGCGCCTTCGGTCACGCCGACGCATGGGAGCGCCTGACCCGTCTGGTGCCGATTCTCATGCAGCACCCGGCGTTGGGCAATGCGCTCGTTGACTGGCGTACCAACCTGCCGGGCATTGCCACCGCCATCCAGTGCCTGAGTGCTTTCCCCGCCGAATTGCGCGAAATGCGCTGCTCGCAGCCGGTACACGTGATTGCCGGCGGATGCTCCGGTTACGTCGCGCGGCTCGACGGCGCCGAGTTTCGCCCGATGTTTGAGCAGGTGGAGGTCGAGGTCATCGGCGCAGCGGGCCACTGGGTCCACGCCGAGTTGCCGCAGCGTTTTCTCGATTCTGTTGCCGCTGCGCTGCGCGACATGCCGCTTGCCATACCCGTACCTGTTCCTGCCGCGACGCCGGTCTAAAAAACTCTGGAGACGACCATGACGGACAATCTGCGCGAAGACGCACTCGACTATCACCGCTATCCCACGCCGGGCAAGATCTCGGTTACGCCGAGCAAACCCATGGTCACCCAGCGCGACCTCGGTCTGGCGTATTCGCCGGGTGTCGCGGAGGCTTGCCTCGCGATCGTCGACGATCCGCGCGAGGCCGGCAACCTGACGGCGCGCAACAACCTCGTGGCCGTCATCACCAACGGCACGGCGGTGCTGGGACTCGGCAACATCGGCGCGCTGGCCGGCAAGCCGGTGATGGAGGGCAAGGGCTGTCTCTTCAAGAAGTTCGCCGGCATCGACGTGTTCGATATCGAACTCGACGAGACCGACCCCGACAAGCTGATCGACACCATCGCGCGCATGGAGCCGACTTTCGGCGGCATTAACCTCGAAGACATCAAGGCGCCTGAGTGCTTTTACATCGAGCAGAAGCTACGCGAGCGCATGAAGATTCCGGTCTTCCATGATGACCAGCACGGCACAGCGATCGTGGCTGCGGCGGCCATACTCAATGCGCTCAAGCATGTCGGCAAGGATATTGCCGAGGTCAAGCTGGTGGCCTCGGGAGCCGGTGCCGCGGCGCTCTCCTGCCTTGACCTGATCGTCAGCCTCGGGCTGCCGATGCGCAACGTGTTCGTATCCGATAGCAACGGCGTGGTCTACGCCGGCCGCAAGGAGCAGATGGATCCGAACAAGGCGCGCTATGCTCAGGACACCTCAGCGCGCACGTTGGGAGAGATCATCGAGGGGGCTGACATTTTTCTCGGGCTGTCTGCCGGTGGCGTGCTCAAGCCGGAGATGGTCAAGCGCATGGCGCGCGCGCCGATCATCCTGGCGATGGCCAACCCGACGCCGGAGATCATGCCCGAAGAGGCGCTCGCCGCGCGCCCCGACGCGATCCTGGGCACTGGTCGTTCGGACTACCCGAACCAGGTCAACAATGTGTTGTGCTTCCCTTTCATCTTCCGCGGCGCACTCGACGTCGGCGCTACTACGATCAATGAGGCGATGAAGCTGGCCGCCGTGCGTGCGATTGCCGAGCTCGCGCACGCCGAAATTCCCGAAGTCGTCGCGCAAGCCTATGGTGCCGTCGGTCTGCGCTTTGGCGCGCAGTACCTGATCCCCAAGCCGTTCGATCCGCGCCTGATCGAAGTGGTGGCGCCTGCGGTCGCCCAGGCGGCGATGGACAGCGGCGTCGCCACGCGGCCGATCGACGACCTGGCCGCTTACCGCCAGCGTCTGAGTCAGTTCGTCTACCAGTCTGGCAGCGCGATGCAGCCGGTGTTTGCCTCCGCCAAGCGGGCGCCAAAGCGGGTGCTCTACGCGGAAGGCGAAGACGAGCGCGTGCTGCGCGCCGCGCAGGTGGCGGTGGACGAGCGAATCGCGCATCCACTGCTGGTCGGCCGGCCGGAGGTGATTGCCGAGCGCATTGCGCAATACGGTCTGCGCCTGCGGCCCGGCACCGATTTCGAATCCGTCGACCCGTTGGATGCGGCGGTTTACGGTGGGGCCGCAGAGGCGTACTACCGCCTTGTACGCCGCCTCGGCGTGTCGAGCGCGCAGGCACAGGCGGAGATGCGCAGCCACGGCACCCTGCTGGGCGCGATGGCACTGCGCGAAGGCCGCGCCGACGCGATGCTGTGCGGCACCTTTGGACGCTATCAGGATCATCTCGGCTACGTGAGCGACGTGATTGGCCTGAAGCGCGGCACGCAGACGTTTGCGGCCATGCAGATGCTGATGCTGCCGGGGCGTCAGTTGTTCATCTGTGACACCCACGTCAATCTCGATCCGACGGCTGAGCAGATCGCCGAGATCACCCTGCTGGCAGCCGAAGAGGTGCGGCGCTTCGGGATCGTGCCAAGTGTGGCGTTGCTGTCGCATTCAAGCTTTGGCAGCTCGGATGCGGGCTGCGCAGTCAAGATGCGCGAGGCACTGGCGATTGTGAGGGCGCTTGATTCAGCGCTTGCAGTGGACGGCGAGATGCGCGGCGACGCGGCGTTGTCGCGCACGATCCTCGAACACGAGTTTCCAGACTCAGGTTTGAGCGTGGAGGCCAATGTGCTGGTGATGCCCAACGTCGATGCGGCCAACATCTCCTACAACTTACTGCGGATGGCGGCGGGTGGGGGTATCACGGTCGGCGGCATCTTGCTGGGGGCGGCGCGGCCGGTGCATATCCTCACGCCTTCGTCGACGGTGCGCCGGATCGTCAACATGACGGCGCTTGCCACCGTCGATGCGGGTTCGCAACGGAGCGGCCAATGACAGCGGGCGAGGAGCCCGAGGCCGTGCTCGACGCCGTTGAACAACCTATGCCGGTGACCGCACGGCGCTGAGAACTGGAGCGGGGTCAATCCATGAACACGACAACCGATCGCTCGCGCGAGCGTCATCGCATCGTCATTGTTGGCGGCGGCGCGGGCGGGCTCGAACTGGCCACCCGGCTGGGCAACACACTTGGCCGGCGTGGTCAGGCCGAGGTCACGCTGATCGAACAAAACCGCACTCACGTCTGGAAGCCCAAGCTGCATGAGATCGCCGCCGGCAGCATGGACATGAGCGCGCACGAAGTGGGTTATCTCGCACAGTCGCACTGGCATCATTTCCGCTATCGAGTTGGCGAGATGGTGGGCCTGGATCGTGAGCGGCGTGAGGTGCTGGTAGCGCCTCACGTCGATGGCGATGGCCAGCAGGTTACGCCGCAGCGTGCATTCGGCTACGACACCCTGGTGATGGCCGTCGGCAGCCAGAGCAATGACTTTGGCACGCCGGGCGTGCGCGAGCACGCGATGCGGCTGGAGTCGGCCGCCGATGCACTGCGTTTCCATTCGCGCATGGTCAATGCCTGCATCCGAGCACACGCGCAGACCACGCCGCTCAGACCCGCACAGCTGCAGGTGGCCATCATCGGCGCCGGCGCTACCGGGGTCGAGCTGGCGGCGGAGTTGCACCGGACGACTCGCGAAGTGGTGGCCTTCGGCCTCGACCGCGTCGATGCCGACAAGGACATCCGGGTGACAGTCATCGAGGCCGCCCCGCGCGTGCTGCCGGCTTTACCGCCGCGCTTGTCGCAGGCAACGGAGGACCTGTTACGCCGGCTTGGCGTGGAGGTGCGCACGAATGCTAAGGTAGCCGAAGTGTTGCCGGATGGCGTGCGCTTCGCCGATGGCCAGTTACTGCCCGCCGAACTGGTGGTTTGGGCGGCCGGCGTCAAGGCACCCGATTTCCTGAAGGACATCGCCGGTCTCGAGACCAATCGGGCAAATCAACTGGTGGTGCTGCCTACGCTCCAGGTCAGCCGCGACGAGAACATCTTTGCCATCGGCGATTGCGCGGCGTGCGCCTGGTCCCAGGCCGGGGAACGTGCCCTCGTGCCGCCTCGCGCGCAGGCCGCGCATCAGCAGGCCACGCATATGGTGCGGCAGATTCGGCGCCGGCTGGCGGGCAAGCACCTCGACGAATACCGCTATCGGGATTTCGGCTCGCTGGTGTCGTTAGGTGAGTTCAGCACGGTCGGCAACATGATGGGCGGACTGATCGGCGGCAACCTGGTGATAGAGGGCCTGTTCGCGCGTCTGATGTACCTGTCGCTCTACAAGATGCACGAGCTGGCACTGCACGGCTTTCCCAAGGTTGCGCTCGACACGCTTGCGCGTCTCATCGTGCGGCGCACCGAACCGCATGTAAAGCTGCACTGACGCTTTTCGTCCCAATCGCTCACCTTCGAGGCACGAAAACCGTGATCACGTCACCCCGCGATCCCAATGCCTGGCTCGCCGGGCACGCCGGAGGTCAGGTCAACGCACCTAAGAAGGCGGATAACCGCAAATACCCTGTGATCGAGCCGGCACTGGGCCGTTACGTCAAAGACAAGGCGCGCTGAGGCCACCGGTTGTGTGTTTTAGCATCATCCACCTAGAAGGAGTGAACATGTCCGATATCGTTATCGTCGCCGCCGCCCGCACCGCCGTGGGCAAGTTCGGCGGCACCCTCGCCAGGACCCCTGCGGTTGATCTCGGCGCTCATGTCGTCAAGGGCCTGCTCGCTCAGGCCGGCGTGGCTGCCGATACGGTCAGCGAGGTCATCATGGGGCAGGTTCTGACCGCCGGGGCAGGCCAGAATCCGGCGCGTCAGACTGTCATCAAAGCCGGACTGCCGCAGGCCATTCCCGCTATGACCATCAACAAGGTGTGCGGCTCCGGCCTCAAGGCTGTGATGCTTGCGGCGCAGGCCATCAAATGCGGCGACGCGGAGATCGTCGTGGCGGGCGGCCAGGAGAACATGAGTGCCGCGCCGCATGTGCTGCCGGGTTCCCGCGACGGCTTCCGCATGGGTGACGCGAAACTGGTTGACAGCATGATCGTCGACGGCCTGTGGGACGTCTACAACCAGTATCACATGGGCACCACGGCCGAAAACGTCGCCAAAGAGTACGGCATCACGCGCGATATGCAGGATGCGCTGGCGCTTGCATCGCAGCAGAAAGCCGCTGCGGCGCAGGACGCTGGCCGCTTCGCGGACGAGATCCTGCCGTTCTCCATCGCGCAGAAAAAAGGCGAGCCGATTGTGTTCGCCGCGGACGAGTTCGTTAATCGCAAGACCAGCGCCGACGTGCTGGCCGGTTTGCGGCCGGCCTTCGACAAGTCCGGATCGGTGACGGCGGGCAATGCGTCGGGCCTGAATGACGGCGCAGCCGCCGTGCTGGTCATGAGCGCGCAGCGCGCGGCTGAACTCGGCTTGCGTCCGCTCGCCGTAATCCGCGCGTACGCGTCGGCTGGCCTCGACCCGACCCTCATGGGCATGGGTCCGGTGCCAGCCTCCCGGTTGTGCCTCAAGCGCGCAGGCTGGTCGGCGCAGGACCTCGACCTGATGGAGATCAACGAAGCCTTCGCCGCGCAGGCCTGTGCGGTGAACCGGGAAATGGACTGGGACACCAGCAAGATCAATGTCAACGGCGGCGCCATTGCCATCGGTCATCCGATCGGCGCGTCCGGCTGCCGGATTCTCGTGACGCTGCTGCACGAGATGAAGCGCCGCGGCGCCAACAAAGGCCTAGCGTCGCTGTGCATCGGCGGCGGCATGGGTGTGGCACTCGCCGTCGAGCGGGCATGAACGAGTTTATTGACCAACGAGGAGAATGAGCATGACACAAAACCGCGTAGTACTCGTCACTGGCGGAATGGGCGGCCTGGGCGAAACGATTTCCACCAAGATGGTTGACGCCGGCTACAAGGTGGCCGTGACCTACTCGCCCGGCAACTCCCGGCACGGCGAATGGGTCGCGCAGATGAAGGCGAACGGTTACGAAATTCTCGCTGTGCCGTGCGACGTGACCGACATCAACTCCTGTGCGAGCGCGGTGGCGCGCACGCAGGACGAACTCGGTCCGGTCGACGTACTGGTCAACAACGCCGGTATTACGCGCGACATGACCTTCAAGAAGATGGACAAGGTCAACTGGGACGCGGTGCTGCGTACCAACCTCGACAGCCTGTTCAACATGACCAAACAGGTCGCCGACGGCATGGTCGAGCGCAACTGGGGGCGTGTCATCAACGTGTCGTCAGTCAACGGCTCCAAAGGGGCCTTCGGCCAGACCAATTACTCGGCGGCCAAGTCCGGGGTGCATGGCTTCACGAAGGCGCTGGCGCTAGAAGTCGCGAAGAAGGGCGTGACCGTGAATACTATCTCGCCTGGCTACATCGGCACGAAGATGGTGACGGCCATTCCCGAGGAAGTGCTGAACTCGAAGATCCTGCCCAATATCCCGGTCGGCCGCCTCGGCAAGCCGGAGGAAGTGGCTGGCCTGATCATCTATCTGGCTTCCGATGAGGCCGCCTTTGTGACCGGCGCCAACATCGCCATCAACGGTGGCCAGCATATGCAATGAGGGGCTCGCGAGCCCTTTGCTTTTTGCCGTATGGTGGCCTTGGGGCTCTGATTTCTGATTTTATTCGGTAGTGCTTTTTATTTTATCGGGCGGCGCGATGTGGCGCCGCTCCGCTGGCTTCTGCGTGCTGCGCTTTGGCTCGAGCCCTGATGTCTGACCTGACTGGCGCGCACGGGAAACCATACGCCACCGCCTTTGCTATTCCGGTATTCCGTTCTGGCGCCGTGGGTTGGTCGATCGAAAAATAAATTAAATCAACGGTTTGGGCGCTGCCGTATCGGCTCGCGGAAATTGGCATGGTCATTGCTTTTTACAGGTCAAAACACGCGGCGGCGTCATTCATGCGAACCGCCGGGAGGAGACGAAATGAATGCAAGCGACAAGCTCGATCTGGTTGAGACCGGCGAGCGGACAGGCCGTCCGTGCCCTGTTCAGCCACATCGCGAGAGCGAGCGAACCCACCGACCCGACGGCCGTGCGGCAGGTAGCGCACGAAGCGCACGACGTGGCGGTGCACGAATGCTTCATCGGCTCCCCCCTCCAGAAAACCCCACACCCGAGCCAGTCTCCGGACAGCGCCGGACGCCGCCGCGCTTGCGCATTCACGGCCGTGCGAAGCGTCAAGTGGTGCTGCCGGCAAGCTCTTCCGACTTTGAATCTGCCGGTCCCCATCCTGTTTGACCATTAGCGAAATGCTCTTCTAAGGAGGCACATCATGCAAGTCACCGGAATGTTCCATGGCTCAAGGATGCTCCAGTTCGTCGATTTCCCCACCACCGAAGTGCTGGGGCCGAGCGCCAGCGAAGAGGAGATCCGTGCGCTGATCGACAGGCACGGCCTGATTTTCATCAAGCCGATGTTCAAGGGTGGTGTCGGCAAGAAGGGCAAGGCCGGCCTGATCGGCAAGGCCACTGACCTGAAGACTGCGCTGAAAGAAAAGGAGCGTCTGTACTTTGTGGAGCACAGCGTCGGCAACACGGTGGCCAAGGCCAACGGCGTTACCTTCGAGGCAGGCGTGCCTGCCGAACACGAGGTCTATTTCTCGATTACCGACTCGACGCACTTCCGGGCGCCAACGATGACGCTCACCCACCACGGCGGCATGGACATCGAGGAACTCGACAGGACCCAGGTGGCGCAGGTGCCATTCGATCCGCTCACGGGGCTGAAAGCCTTTGTCGTGGCCAATGCGCTGTCCGCGCTCGGGGCGCCCAAACAGATCATTTCGCCGCTGGTGCAGCACCTGCCCAAGTTGTGGGAGCTGTACCACGACTACGGCATGACGACGCTCGAGTTGAATCCGATCCGCATGCGGGTGGACAAGAAAGGCCGTATGACGCCCGTTGCTTGCGATTTCAAATGTGGCTTCGATCGCGACGACCCCCGCTGGCGGCGTCTGAATCTGCCGGCCAGCCTGTTTGCGGTGGACTACTCCGACTTCGAGCAGGAGATCAACCAGTTGCGCACCTACCAGGGGCAGAGCGACGTCTACGTGATCAATTCGTCAGGCACCATCCTCGCGCCGACTTTCGGCGGAGGGGCGAATTCGCTCGTCACCCAGATGCTCGGCGACGACGCCATCATCTCCTCGGACTTTGGCGGCAACCCGCCGTACGAAAAAATGAAGGAAGTGGCGCGCATCTGCTTTAAGCACTGGCTCAAACAGAGCAACGTGCTGTTCATTATCGGCGGCAAATCGAATAACACGGACATCTTCGAGACCTTCCGCGCGATGGCCGATGCCCTGCGTGAGCATTTCAGCCGTCACGGGGCCACGCCGCTGTACGTCGTGATTGGCCGCGGCGGCCCGAACCTGGTGCGCGGCATGGGCGCGATGCGCGACACCCTCGATGCGCTAGGTCTGCCGTATCGCTTCTTCGGCTTCGACTCCGATATGAGCGAAGTGGTGCTGCATGCGAAGCAGGTCGACGCCTGGATGAAAGCTGGTGGCCGCGAGCAGGTCGCGGCCAGGCTCGGCATCGCGCCCAGCCTGGCGGCCTGACTGTTGCCATCACAGACAAGGAGAGTGTCATGTACAAACAAGGCGTAGGCGATTTCAAATATTTCGTCGGGACCAGTTCCCTCGCTCAGGTGGCTACCCGGGAGGACCGCGTCTGCGTGCTCAATATCCTGGGCGGCGAGTCGAGCGACGTGACGCCGGTGGGCCATGCCTATTCGGGCGGCAATGTGGTGTTCGGCACCGCGCCGGGTAAGCGCGGCCAGGTGCTGGAGACCGCGCTGGGCAACGTGCCGGTTTACAACAACGTGCTGGAAGGCATCAACGACGGCCACCGCTTTAATTGCGGCGTGATCTACCTGCCGCCCGCGGCGGCGCGTGACGGCGTGGCCGAACTGATCCGGGTCAATCCGGAACTCAAGAAGATTTTCATCGTCACCGAGAAGCTTGCCGTACACGATTCGCGCGAAATCCGCGCGATGGGGCAGGCCAACGGCATCGATATATTCGGCGGCAACAGTCTGGGCGTAGCCGATACGTGGAACCAGGTGCGCATCGGCGGTGCACTGGGCGGCGACCATCCGGAGGAAGCACTGCGTCGTGGCTCGATTGCGATCTTCTCCAACTCGGGCAACTTCACCACGACCATCGCAACCTATCTGCGCATGGCCGGATGGGGCACGACGACATCGATTTCCAGCGGCAAGGACGTCTATATTCATTTTGCGGCCCCTGAGTTCGCGTTTGCGCTGTCCAACGACGCTCGCAGCAAGGCCGCCGTGCTCTACGTCGAGCCTGGCGGCTATTATGAGCTGGACGCCAACTTCACCAAGCCTGTCGTGGCTTGCGTGGTGGGCCGCTGGAAGTCCCGGCTGACCCGCTCAGTTGGGCATGCGGGCGCGATGGCCGGCGGCGCCGACGACGCGCTCAGCAAGGAAGGCTGGTTCATGGAAAAGTTCGGCGTTGACGGTATCTTCACGCCCGAGCGTCCGGTGTTTTCGGCCAAGGGCGCGTTGGTCACCAACATCGCCCACATTCCTGCCGCCCTGACTGCAGTGATGCGCGAGAATGCCTGCCGTCCCGACTTCGAATCCGAGGGCAGCCTTGCCCTGAAGCCATGGTTCGGCGCAAACCACGGCTTGACCTTGTCGCCCGAGATCGACTTGCCCGTCGTTGCCGCAGCGGCCCCCTACAACGAACAGATCGCGGCGCTCAATCAGCAGATCGGCGCGGTGCCGCCGCGGCAGACGCTGAAGGACGCTTCGGGCGCCTCGCAGATGGACGCGAGGACCCAGGTCACCAGCCTGCACGGCGTCTCAATGCTCGACGCCGCGCAATATCCGCTGGAAGCGAACGTCAGCCTTGCGTTGCTGCACGAACCCGGCGGCGCGAATGATCAGCGTTTGATCAATGTGGCGATCGGCGCCGGTCTCAACCTGTACGGCCACCCGGCGCTGGCTGCGGCGCAAGCGGCGCGCGAAGGTGGCAATGCCCCCAACAGCGTGCTGGCTGCCGCGGCCAGCATTCTCGGGCCGCGTAGCCAGGGTCAGGCGCGCAATGCAGCGCGCGTGCTGATCGATAGCTTCGTCGCTGCCGGCGTGAGCGACGCGCTGGACGAAAACTTCGATACGGACCGCATCAAGATCGACGAACCGGCGCTCTTCGTTGGCGCCGATCCCGATGCCCGCGCTGAGGCAATGCTCGCGGGTCTGCGCGCACGCGGCGTGAAGTCGATCTTCGTGCGCTACCTGGAAACCTTGCCCGGTCATCCTACAGCCGACGCCGTGCTCGCCGCGATCACCACCACGCTCGCGTGGGGACCGCTGATGCGCAAGCGCGTCTCGCGACTGACGGCCGAAAGCCTGCCGTGGTGGATGCGGCTGTTCGGCGCGTTGATTGGCGCCTCGGTATCCGCCGAACAACATCGGCCGGACAGTTTTTGCGGTATCCCGACAGCAGAGATCCTGCAGCAGCGGCCGATCAGTGAGGTAGCCTTTGCCGCCCTGCTTGGTATGACGCCGACGCCGGCCGACCTGCTCTCGTTTCAGGTGCTGGTGGGACTGCTTCTGTCCAACGGCCCAGGCACGATCTCCGCCCAGGGTGCCAAGGGTGCGGTCTCGGCCGATGGCCCGGAGGACCCGGAGCGGGTCCAGCTCAACAAGGGACTGGTCGGTTTTCTCACCCACACGGGTTACACACACGGTGGCAACGGCTACGAGGGCATCGCTTTCCTGATCGAGCAGTTCAAGGATACAGGCCTGACCGATCCGGGCAACCCCAATCACGGTATCGATCTGAAGGCGCTGGCGTTGAAGTATGTCGAGGCCTATGCCCGCTACAAGTCGAATAAGAAGAACAGCGGCAGCCTGGACATCCAGAAGATTCCTGGCGTCAATCACCCGGTGTTCAAGGACAAACCGGTCAATCATGATCCGCGCGAGGTTTTCATCCGCAAGCTGATGGCCGAGCATCACGAATACAACGTCTTTCACGACTTCTACGGCACCCTCGTGGAGACGCTGTTCGAGGCCGGTGTATCGCGCAACATTTACTGCGTGAACGTCGATGCGGTCATCGCCGCGCTGTTGCTGAAGATGCTGTGGCAACCCTACCGCCGCGGCGAATATGACAGCGCCGCGCTGGAGACAGCGGCCTTCACGATCTTCCTGTACCCGCGCATGCTCGGTTGCGCCGCCGAGGTCGATGACCACATGAACCGCGGCCGCAACATGGACACCCGTACGCCGGCATCACAGTGCCAGTTCGTCGCTTGAGCGCGCGCGGCCGGATGCCCGGATCGACATGGCCAGGCGTTGGCCATGTCGATCCAACATGAGACACAGATTCTGGAGACGCGAGAATGTCGAACGCAAGCGCAACACAATCCAAAGTCGGAATGGTGATCCGGGTGACGAGCGGTAACTTCCTGGAGATGTTCGACTTTTTCCTGTTTGGTTTTTACGCGACCTATATCGCCAAAACCTATTTCCCGGCGGACAGCGAATTCGCTTCGTTGATGCTGACGTTCGGCACTTTCGGCGCGGGTTTCATCATGCGGCCGGTGGGCGCGATCGTCTTGGGCGCCTATATCGACAAGGTGGGCCGCAGGCAGGGGCTCATCACGACGCTGTCTATCATGGCGACGGGGACGGTGCTGGTGGCTTTTGTGCCGGGCTACGCGACGATTGGCCTCGCGGCGCCACTTCTGGTGCTGATCGGACGCCTCCTGCAGGGGTTTTCAGCGGGTGTGGAACTGGGGGGCGTGTCGGTGTACCTCGCGGAAATGGCGACCCCGGGCCGCAAGGGCTTTTATGTGAGCTGGCAGTCGGCTAGCCAGCAGGTTGCGATCATCATTGCGGCCTTCATCGGTTACGTCATCAATGCCACCATGGCGCATGAAACGATTGCGGCCTGGGGGTGGCGAATTCCGTTCTTTATTGGCTGCATGATTGTGCCGTTCATCTTCGTGATCCGCCGTTCGCTGCAGGAAACCGACGAGTTCATGGCCCGCAAGCACCGGCCGGACGCGCGCGAAATTTTCCACTCGATGGTGCGTAACTGGAGCATCGTGGTCGCCGGCATGATGCTGGTGGTGATGACCACCGTGTCGTTCTACCTGATCACCGTGTACACGCCGACTTTCGGACGTAGCGTGCTCAGGTTGACGGCAGGGGACAGCCTCGCCGTGACCTTCTGCATCGGCTTGTCGAACCTGTTCTGGCTGCCGGTGATGGGAGGGTTGTCCGACCGGGTCGGACGCAAGCCGCTGCTGATCATTTTTTCGGTGCTGACCATCCTCACCGCTTATCCGGTGATGGCCTGGCTGGTAGTTGAGCCGACCTTCCTGAAGATGCTGATCGCCGAACTGTGGCTGTCGTTCCTGTACGGCAGTTACAACGGCGCGATGGTCGTGGCGCTCACCGAGGTGATGCCGGTCGATGTGCGAACTTCAGGTTTCTCGCTGGCCTACAGTCTGGCAACCGCGATTTTCGGCGGTTTCACCCCCGTTGTTTCCACCGTCCTGATCGAGGTGACCGGCAACAAAGGTGCTCCGGGCTTGTGGATGAGCTTCGCCGCCTGCTGCGGCCTGATTGGCACCTGGGTGCTATATCGGCGCAACGCGGTGGCAAGGCGGGAGGCGTCGTCATTGCACGCGTGAAGGAAGGTATCATGGGCGAAAGTGCCGTATGCGTTGACGCGTTCTTCGAGGCGCCAACGCGCGAGTGCTTACTGCCGCGGCCGAGTGACTTGAGTCAGGCTTTCACACACAGGGGCACCCGTCGCGAGCGGTATCCGGCTGCCCCCTGAGAGGAGACACAATCGTGACCCCGTTCACGCCCGGGATCAGACCGCGTCAGTGCGGCGCCATCCGGCGCGGGCGCTGGCCCGTCGGCCTATGAACCCGGTGCGCATGGAGCGACGCGATGAACAGGGCGGCATACGACGCGTGCTGACCTGGTGTGCCGCTCTGTTATTCATCGGCGTCGCCGCGATGACGGGGCATGCCGTGGGCATGCACGCTGGCGTGTCGCGCTTACGCGAAGCGGCCCAGCACCGTCTCGACATGGTAGGCACGGGACTGCAAGGTGACCTCGCGCGCCTGGATTATCTGCCGTCGTTACTCGAAATGATCCCCAGCGTATTTGAGTTGCTCGCTTCGCCGGGGAATGCCAGCTTGCGTGACGAGGTCAATCGTTATTTGCAGGGCGTCAATGCAACAGCCGGCGCATCCAGTCTCTACGTGCTGAGCCTCGCGGGCGTCGGCGTGGCCGCATCCGACTGGAATGAACCCGGTACGCCGATCGGAGCGGATCTCTCATTTCGGCCCTATGTGAAGGACGCGCTGGTGCACGGCCGGGGGCGCTTCTACGGCATGGGCTTCACCAGCAAGCGGGCGGGATACTATCTCTCCTATGCCCTTTACCACCACGGCCGGATGAGCGGGATCGCCGCTGTCAAGGTAGATCTCGAGAAAACCGAACGGGGTTGGAACAAGCTTCCGGGCAGCGTACTTCTGGTCGACCAGCGCGGCGTAGTGATTCTGTCGTCGCGCGACGAGTGGAACTTCAGGCCGCTGGCGCCGCTTACCCCGCAGGTACGCGCGGAAATCGCCACGACACGCCCGTATGGGGGCGCCGCACTGGTTCCGCTGAATTGGCACGTGACGCAGTGGCTAGCGCCCGACACGTCGCTAATACGCCTCGGCGACGGCCTCATGCTTGAGACGACGCGGCCCTTGGGTCAGAACGGCTGGCGCCTGATCGTGTTGGACGACATTGCGCCTGTGCTTGCAAACGCGCGCAACCTGGCCGTCACTGCCGCGCTGGGGGCCTTAGTCCTGTTGCTGCTGGCAACGACGCTGGTGCAACGCCAGCGCGCGCTGCGTCACCGGCTCGACGGGCAGGCCGCCCTGCAGGCCGCGCATGACAGCCTCGAATCCAAAGTTGCGGAACGCACGGCCGAGTTGCGCAGCGCAGTGACCCAGCTCGGCGACGAGGTGGAAGTGCGCAAGGCCATCGAGGCGGATCTGCGGGTCACGCAAACCGAACTGGTTCATGCCGGCAAAATGGCGGCACTGGGACAGATGTCGGCCGGTATGGTCCACGAACTCAATCAGCCGCTGGCTGCCTTGCGGACCTTGTCCGATAACGCGTGTGTCCTTCTGGAGAAGACGCGTCTGGACGACGTGCGCAACAATCTGCAGCGCATTGCGCACCTGGTGGATCGCCTTGGCCGCCTGACCTATCAACTCAAGGCCTTTGCCCACAAAAGCAGCCCGACCCGGGTGCCCGTACCGGTCAACAAGATCATCGGCGGCGCGCAGTCCCTGGTGGCGCAACGCCTTCTGGACAATAACGTGGAGCTGGAAGTGCGAGTCCGTCCAGCTACACTGCGCGCGCTGGCCGAAGAGGCGCGGCTGGAGCAGGTGCTGGTCAATCTGCTCGGCAATGCGATCGATGCCATGGCGGCCTCGCCGCGACGGCACCTGCATGTCGAAGCGGGGGTGGCTGACGCGACGGGAACACGCTGTGTGATCGAGGTGAGTGACACCGGCCCCGGCATACGTGCCGACATTCTGCCGCGACTATTTGAGCCCTTTACGACCAGCAAGATGGCCGGCGCTGGCCTGGGCCTGGGCCTGATGATCTCGGCGCACATTGTGCGCGAGCTGGGCGGCAGCCTGCTTGGCCGGAATATCGACGGCGGGGGCGCATGTTTCACAATCGAATTGCCGCTTGCGGCAACAACGGAGACAAACGTCGATGAGTGACAAACAGGCCATTCGGGTGATCTTCGTGGAGGATGAGCCCGATGTGCGCATGGGTAGCCAGCAGGCTCTGGAGTTGGCGGGCTTCGAGGTCGATGCTTTTGCGAGTGTCGAGGAGGCCCGTTCGCACGTTCGAGCCGGCGTGCCGGCCGTTGTGCTATGTGACGTCAAGCTGCCCGGCATGCCGGGCACCGAATGGTTGAACGAGATCCGGAGCATCGACGCGGAGCTCCCGGTGATTCTTGTTTCGGGCCACGGCGACATTGCGATGGCGGTGCAGGCGATGCGGCAGGGCGCCTACGACTTCATCGAGAAGCCTTTCCCTTCGGATCACCTGGTCGCGGTCGTTCGGCGTGCCGCTGAAAAACGTCATCTGACACTGCAGGTGCAGGCGTTGCGCGATCAACTGGAGAGCTCACATGGTATCCAGGCGGTGATGCTCGGGCGTTCGGCGCAGATGCAGCACGTGCGCGCGACGGTTCTGACCTTGGCGAGTACGTCCGCCGATGTGGTCATCTACGGCGAGACGGGTACCGGCAAGGATCTGGTCGCGCGGTGCCTCCACGATCACAGTGACCGGCGCCGCGCCAACTATGTGCCGCTGAACTGTGGCGGCATGTCTGAGGCGCTGGCCGAGAGCGAGCTGTTTGGCCACGAAGTGGGCTCATTCACTGGAGCGACGCACAGCCGCATTGGTAAGTTCGAGCATGCGCAAGGCGGCACGCTCTTTCTTGACGAGGTCGAGAGCATGCCGATGGCCGTGCAGATCAAGTTCTTGCGCGCGCTGCAGGAACGCAGCATCGAACGTATCGGCTCTAACAAGTCCATTCCCGTCGATTGCCGCGTGATCGCTGCTGCGAAAGATGACCTGAGGGCTTTGAGCGATCAGCAGAAATTCCGTTCGGACCTGTACTATCGCATCGGTGTGGCGTTCATTGAATTGCCGCCTTTGCGTGAGAGACGCGAGGATATTCCGCTGCTGTTCGAGCACTTCACGTTGCTTGCGGCGAGTCGCTACGGACGCACGGCGCCGGTGGTCGGCAGTTCGCAGCTAAGCGAGCTGATGGCCTACGCCTGGCCCGGCAATGTGCGCGAACTACGAAACGTAGCCGACCGGTTCGTACTGGGCTTGCTCGGGGATCGTCTGACCTCGACAACCGACGTTCGCGAAATGCTCTGCGGCTTGCCGCAACAGGTCGAGCATTTCGAGCGCGCCATGATCACCGAGGCGTTGAGACGCAATCATGGTGACGTGACGCTTGCTTCCAAGGCGCTTGGTTTGCCCAAGCCGACCTTGTACGACAAGCTTCGCAGGCTTCGGATTCTGACGGACGAGTTCAAACAGGAGAACTGACGCTGGCTCCGCGAATGTGGATACACGAAATCCAGCTTGTGTCAGGCGCCTGTCTGTCCCCGCAGACGACGCGCCTGATGTCCAGGCGAGCGCGGTCCATCAGGTCACGATGAACGGTTCGAAAGACCATTGACGCACCTGAGTCACGCCACGTTCTCGCTTAGCCACATGGCGAACGCCGACACCAGTGGAGTATCGGACAACTCTTGCCGGGACACCAGGTAATACGCGTGTCTCGACGGCACCGTGATGCTGAACGGCCGGATCAGCGTGCCGTCCACAAGGTCGTCCCGCACCGAGAAACTGTCGCCGAGCGCCACACCCTGACCGTGAACCGCCGCTTCGATGCCGATATGCGCGTTGCCGATCTCCAGAATCCTGATGCCTTCGAGCTTGTCGGCCGACGCATGCGCGAGCCATCGCATCCATGATCCCGAGTGCTCGCAAAACAGCGCTTTTCCCGCGAGGTCCTCGACCTCGCGGATCGCGTTGGGTCCGTTCATCAAAGCGGGACTGACGACCGGAAACAGCGCGGGATGCGTAATCAGCGTGACGTGACGATCGCGCCAGCGGCCCTCTCCGTAGCGTACGCATACGTCGACATCGGGCGAATACACCTCGCGGTCGTCGTTGGAGGGGATCACTTTCAGATTGATCGCCGGGTACTGGTCGAGAAACTCGCCGATGTGCCGGGCCATCCAGCGCGACGTGAACAGCAACGGCGTGGACACGACGAGATCGCCGGCCATCTCGGGTGAGTCCAGTTTGACCACGGCGTTAGCGATCATGTCGAAGGCGCTTTTGACGGGCTGCAGCAGAGCTTCGCCTTCGCGCGTCAGCTTCACGCGCGCCTTTGATCGGACGAAAAGCGTCACGCCAAGTGCTTCTTCGAGAATGCGGATCTGATGACTGACCGCGCTGGCGGTGACGTGCAATTCCAGCGCGGCGCCGGCCACGCTCGAGCGCCGCGCGGCGGCCTCGAATGCACGGAGCGGGTTGAGTGGTGGCAGACGGTTTCGCATGCGGGAAGAGATGCTGAGAAAAATTTCATTTGAACGGAATTTAATTCTCGCTACAAGAAGAAAAACTGGATACGTACAGTGGAGCCAACTTAACTGAGGGCTGGCAGCGATGAATATTTCTGAACCGACCGAGCGGTTGTGGGGCGGGCGTTTCAAGTCGGGGCCGTCGGCGGCGCTCAAGGCGCTGTCGCGTTCGGACCCGAGCTTCTTCCGGCTCGCGCCTTACGATCTGGCCGGTTCCCGCGCGCATGCGCAGGAACTGCGCCGCGCACAGATCCTGACCGAGGAAGAACTGCAGCAACTGCTGGGCGAAATGGACCGGCTGCAAGCACAGTACCTTGCAGGCGAAATCGGACCTTCGCAGGATGACGAGGACCTGCACACGTTTCTCGAACGCGAATTGACGCAACGTTTGGGCGCCACCGGCGGCAAGCTGCGCGCGGGCCGCTCGCGCAACGACCAGGCGGCCAACGACCTGCGTCTTTTCCTGCGCGACAAGGCTCGCACCCTGGCGCACGCGGTGATCGATTTGCAGAATGCATTGATCGAACAGGCCAATGCGCACACTCGCAGCGTGACGGCGGGCTTTACCCATCTGCAGCCGGCGCAGCCGGTCGTGTTCGCGCATCACCTGCTGGCGCACGCGCAGTCGATTTACCGCGACGTCGATCGTCTGGTGGACTGGGACCGGCGCAGCGCGCGCTCGCCGCTGGGCGCGGCGGCGTTGGCGGGCTCGGCGATCTGTGTGCGCCCAGAGCTGTCGGCAGCGGAGCTGGGCTATGACGCGCCGTGCGAGAACTCGATCGACGCGGTCGCCTCGCGCGATCACGTGGCGGAGTTCGTGTTCATTGCGAGCATGCTGTCGGTGAACCTGTCGCGGCTGTCGGAGGAAGTGATCCTGTGGACGACGCGGCAGTTCGGCTGGGTCGTGCTGGACGATGGCTACGCGACGGGCAGCTCGATCATGCCGCAGAAGAAGAACTCGGATATCGCGGAGCTTACGCGCGGCAAGGCAGGGCGATTGATCGGCAATCTGGGCGGCTTGCTGGCGACGTTGAAGTCGTTGCCGCTCGCGTACAACCGTGATCTCGCGGAAGACAAGATCGCCGCGTTCGACAGCATCGACACGCTGGAACTGGTGTTGCCGGCCATGGCGGGCATGATCCGCACGATGCAGGTGAACGTGGGCGAGATGCGCCGCCAGGCGCCGCTGGGTTTTACGCTCGCCACGGAGGTGGCCGACTGGCTCGCGCTGCGCGGTATTCCGTTCAGCGAAGCGCACGAGATCACGGGCGCCCTGGTGAGGGCGTGTGAAGAGCAGGGCATCGAGCTGGGAGAGGTGTCGGTGGCGACGTTGGCGCAGGTGGATGCGCGGCTGGAGGCGTCGGTGCTCGAGCACGTGACGCTCGAAGCGGCAGTGGCCGCGCGCAGCGGCTACGGCGGCACCGCGCCGGCTCGCGTTGAAGAGCAGATTACGCGGCTGCGTGCGGCGATCGACCGGCAGAGCGCGTGGGCGGCAGACTACAGGGGGCCAACATGGTAAGCGTTTCCAACGATCAGGCGGGACTGCCCGCCGAGGCTCATAAACAGGTGGCCGCGATGAGCGACGACATCAGCGACATTTCGCATCTGGAGCATGTGCGGCGCCGCTACTGGGGCCGTTATGTGGCCTCGGCGGCGATCATCGCGCTGATTGGGTATGTGGTGCTGGCGTTCGCGCACGGCCAGATCGAATGGCGTTACGTAGCGCGGTTCCTGACGGCGCGTTCGATCCTGACGGGCCTCGTCAACACGATCGTGATGACGCTGCTGGCAATGGCGCTGGGTGTGCTGCTCGGCGTGATCACTGCGATCATGCGACTGTCGCCCAACCCGGTGCTGCAGGCGGTCGCGCAAGGCTATGTGTGGCTGTTTCGCGGCACGCCGGTGATCCTGCAACTGCTGCTGTGGTTCAACCTGGCACTGGTGTTTCCGTCGACGGGGATCCCGGGGCTGTTCGAATTCCGCACGGTCGACGTGATGACGCCTTTCCTCGCGGCGTTGTTGGGTCTGGGGATCAACCAGGGAGCATACACATCGGAAGTAGTGCGTGCGGGGCTGCTGTCGGTGGATACGGGCCAGTATGAAGCGGCCAAGTCGATCGGCATGCCGCGGCTGCAGGCGCTGCGCCGGGTGATTCTGCCGCAGGCGATGCGGGTGATCGTGCCGCCCATCGGCAACGAGCTGGTCGGGATGGTGAAGCTGACGTCGCTGGCGAGCGTGATCCAGTACGCGGAGATGCTGCACAACGCGGAGAACATCTACTACGCGAATGCACGGGTGATCGAGCTGCTGATGGTGGCCGGGGTCTGGTATCTGGTAGTGGTGACGGTGTTGTCGTTCGCGCAGTCACGGGTGGAGCGGCATTACGCCCGCGGTGCGGGACGTGCATCGGGTCGGCAATGAAGGCGCCGGTGACGACAGGACAAGGAGCCGAAATGAATTCAATCGTTCGCGCGGTCGACGTGCGCAAGTCATATGGCGAGTTCAAGGCGCTGCAGGGCATCACGCTGGATGTGGCCAAAGGCGAGGTGCTATGCGTAATCGGGCCGTCGGGCTCGGGTAAGAGCACGTTCCTGCGGTGTATCAATCAGTTGGAGAAGATCAACGACGGAGCACTGTGGGTGAACGGCGAACTGGCGGGCTACCGGCGCGTGGGCAACCGCTTGCACGAACTCTCGGAGCGGCAAGTGGCGCGTCAGCGTCTGGCAACGAGCATGGTGTTCCAGAAATTCAATCTGTTCCCGCACAAGACGGCACTGGAGAACGTGATCGAAGGCCCGGTGCAGGTTCTCAAGCGGCGGCGCGCGGAGGCGGAACAAGAGGCTCGTGCGTTGCTGAAGCGGGTAGGGCTCGGTCACAAGTGCGATGCGTTCCCGGTGGAACTGTCCGGTGGACAGCAGCAACGGGTGGCGATTGCACGTGCACTGGCGATGCATCCGCAACTGATGCTGTTCGACGAGCCGACCTCGGCGCTGGATCCTGAACTCGTGGGCGAGGTGCTGGCCGTGATGCGGGACCTGGCGCAAAGCGGCATGACGATGATCGTGGTGACGCATGAACTCGGTTTTGCACGCGAGGTGGCCAACCGGGTGGTCTTCATGGATCAGGGGCAGGTGGTGGAAACCGGCACGCCCGATCAGGTGCTCGGGCAGCCAAAGCATAAACGCACGCAGGATTTCATCTCGGCCGTGCTCTCCTGATCACAACCGCGGGTCGCTGTGCGGACCCGCTCTCCAGATTCTTCTAACAAGCGAGTTTCTATGAACGCGTCCCTTCGTGTGCGTGAGTGGTGCACCCTGGTCGTTGGCGTTGTTGCATTGCATGCGCCGCTTTCTCATGCGCAATCTGCTGCGCCGCCCATCCCGTCCATTGGCAAGAGCACGCTCGTCGCGGCGATCGTGCCGAACTATCCGCCGTTCGAATACAAGGACCCGGCCACCGACAAGCTGATGGGCTTCGACGTCGATCTCGGTGAAGCGCTCGCCGCGAAGCTCGGCGTCAAGCTTGAATGGCAGGAAACCAGCTTCGACCAGATGATGAGCGCACTGACCACGAAGCGTGTCGACGTGATCCTGTCGGGCATGACCGATCTGCCGGCACGCCGCGAGTCGGTGAACTTCCTCGATTACATCACTACCGGCCCGCAGTTCTACACGGTGAAAGCCCGCGCCGGCGAGTTCGCCTCGACGGACGCGCTGTGTGGCAAGGTGGTCGGCACGAGCCGGCGTACCTCGTTCCCGAACGACATCGCGAACTGGAGCGGTGAGCACTGCGTGAAGGCAGGCAAGCCGGCAATCAAGGTGGTGGGCACGGACGGCTCGTCCGATGCGCGGATGCAATTGCGGCAGAACCGCATCGATGCGGCAGTGCAGGGCGGAGAAACCTTGCCGTACCAGAACTCGGTGGAGCAGAACGCGTATGCGCCGATCGGCCAGCCGTTCCTGTCGCAGTACACGGCAATCGGCATGTCGAAAGACAATGCGGCGCTGACCACCGCGCTGACCGCCGCATTCAATCAGTTGGTCGCCGACGGAACGTACCAGAAGATCCTCGCGAAATGGGGTTTGCAGCAACACGCAGTACCGAAGGCGCTCGTCAACGCGGGGAAGTAAACCGCAGTCATGCAGTAACGCTATGGCGGACCAATATTGGGCTATTTCACACGTGAACTAGCGATTGATATTGTCTTTATGTGGCTGCGCGAATCGTGTGGAATTTTTCCGGTGGGCGTTCGCGCAGCAGTAACCGACTCCATTGCCGGCTGTGACGGCAAGCCTGCGGAAGTCACGCCGTACAAAGTTGGCTCGATGACCATCTACCGGCTCGATCGCGCATGGCGGGCGAACCAATGAGACCGCGGGATAGCACGCAGAGAAAAAACGCGCAACGGTGTTCAATTGTTCGTCATCGTAGTCGGGCATCATGGGATGGTCCCGCTTGTCGGGCACTCGGCGAGGCATTACGATTTCCTTCGAATTTGTCTCCGCGATTTTTCACCGGCGAGTCTGCGACGGCCCAGCGCGGTCTCGTTCTTCCGAGGCAGATTTCATCGCGTTTTGGTTTCGCGATCTGGGTTGCATGCTGTGCGTGCTACGAAGCCTATCTGCAATCGCTGATCGCGTGCGACTCGCAAACGATCGAAGCATTCCGGCTCGCACTCGACCAATTGCGCCAGACCGGATTTCTCGCGCCGCTGTCCACACTGCTGTGCCGTTTTGCCTCCGAAATCTGGTATTTTTCGCTTTCAACCCAGCTGGCTTCATGACAAAGGATCTGCACAGATGAGCTTCATTCACTTTATCGGCGGTGAGAAGGGCGGCGTCGGAAAATCGCTGGTCGCCCGCGTTTTGGCCCAGCATTTTATCGACAAGGGCATTCCGTTTGTCGGCTTTGACACCGACAAATCGCATGGTGCCTTGTTGCGCTTCTATGCCGATTTTGCAGCTCCGGCAGTACTCGATCAACACGACAGCCTCGATCCCATTATCGAACATGCAGTCGAAGATCCCCAGCGGCGTGTTCTGGTCGACCTTGCCGCCCAAACGCAGCAGACTATCGGACAATGGCTGGACGACACGGACGTCATCGGTCTTGCCGAAGAGCACGGTCTAACGCTGACCTGGTGGCACGTCATGGACGCAGGACGCGATTCGGTCGATCTTCTGCGACAGTGGCTTGACCAGTTTGGTGGACGACTCAAGCTCGTGGTCGTATTGAACGAAATTCGCGGTGACCGGTTCGAGATTCTGGACGCATCCGGTGAACGCGCGCGTGCTGAAGCGCTCGGCGCGAGCGTGATCACCCTGCGCCGGCTGCCCGACACGACGATGCAGAAGGTCGATCGACAAAGCGCAAGCTTCTGGGCAGCGATCAATCATCACGACCGCGCCGCCGTTGGCTTGGGCCTGCTGGAGCGGCAACGCGTCAAGGTGTGGCTACATCGCACTTATGGTGAATTGGCTAAGGTCGCCTTGTAGCGCCGCACCCCGGTCGGTTTCAGAAATGCGCAATGCTTTGGCGCATGTCGGCTGGGGTGAACTGATGTTGAGTTGGGTTCAGAGAGGCGCGGGCAGTTGGCGATGAGCGTTTCGCACTTGCCGGGTTTTGAGGCGACCCGCTTCGCGACTCACGCCGCAGTCAGGATGTCCGGTAACTGATGCATCCGCGGCTCGATCAACTGGAAGTCCGGCTGGTTGCGAGTACGGCCGCTCCGTCGCCGGAATCGCTCCACACGAGCAGGAAGCGCGTGCATTGATCATTGTCACGCACCTGCAATTGCCGCCGCGGGGGTGAACCGAAAGCGCGGGTGTCTTCCATATGACATTCCTGACGGATGGGATGTTCCCTTCATGTTTTTACGCCAAAACGCGGCGGCGACGACAGGTATGCGTCGCCGCCGCGCGCGATCAGACCGTAGCAGCCAGATGACTTGGCAGCAGCGTGGTGACGTCTTCCGGCGCCTTGCAGTCTGACACCCATGCTTTCATCGCTGCGATATCGTCAGCGAAAAAGCGGTCCTTTTCATAAAAGGCCACGCTCTCGCGAATGTTCCCGATCACACGTTCGAGCGCCGCACTCGAACGCAGGGGGCGATGAAACTCGATGCCTTGCGCCGCGGCCATCGCTTCGATGCCGACCACAACGGCGGTGTTTTCCGCCATGTCTCCGAGGCGCCGCGCGGCGAACGTCGCCATCGACACGTGATCTTCCTGATTGGCGGAGGTTGGCAGGCTGTCGACGCTGGCAGGATGGGCGAGTGATTTGTTTTCCGATGCAAGCGCCGCGGCCGTGACCTGCGCAATCATGAACCCCGAGTGAAGGCCCCCGTCACTGACCAGGAACGGCGGCAAGCCCGATAGATTTGAATCGAGCAGCAAGGCGAGGCGTCGTTCGGACAGCGCGCCGATTTCGGCGATTGCAATCGCGATGTCGTCTGCTGCGATCGCGACCGGCTCGGCGTGGAAATTTCCACCCGACAGCACGTCGCCTTCGTCTGCAAAGACCAGGGGATTGTCCGAGGCCGCATTCGCTTCGATGCGCAAGACTTCGGCGGCGTGGCGTAACTGATCCAGACATGCGCCCATGACCTGGGGCTGGCAGCGAATCGAATAGGGATCCTGCACGCGCCCGCAGTCGCGATGTGACGACACGATCGGGCTGTCCTGAAGAACCGCCCGGTAAGCCGCTGCCACGTCGATCTGGCCAGGTTGTCCGCGCGCCGCGTGAATGCGGCTATCGAACGGCACGAGTGAGCCCTTGATCGCTTCAAGAGACATCGCCCCGGCCAGTACGGCGGACGCGAACACGTCTTCCGCGGCGAACAGGCCCACTAGTGCCAGCGCGGTTGAGACCTGTGTGCCATTGAGAAAGGCCAGCCCTTCCTTCGGGCCGAGTTGCAGCGGTTCCAATCCGGCGTGGCGCAAGCCTTCGAGCGCGCTGACGCGTTCGCCACCGACGCGTGCGTCGCCGACGCCGATCAACATCGAAGTCATATGCGCGAGCGGCGCCAGATCGCCCGACGCGCCGACCGACCCCTTCGCCGGAATGCAGGGATAGACACCGGCGTTGATCAGTCGCACGAGCGCGCGAATCGCTTCCGGGCGCACGCCGGAATGACCGCGAGCCAGACTGATCGCCTTCAATGTCATCACGAGGCGCACCGTGCTGTCGGCGAGGAGGGCGCCGGTGCCGACGCTATGCGACAGCACAAGATTCCTTTGCAACTCGGCGAGTTTGTCCGGTGGGATCACGGTTTGCGCCATCTTGCCGAAGCCGGTGTTGATTCCATAGACCACCTGGCCGCGGGCGATCACATCATCGACCACTGCGTGGCTGCGTTCGACTGATGGAAACGCACTAGCGTCGATTTCAATTGGTGTGGTGTCGCGCAGCACGCTGCGCAACTGATCGAGCCGGACCTTGCCAGGCACGAGGGTAATAAGGTTGTCGATCTGTTTCATGACTGTCCGATATGAGCAAGTGAAGAAAACACGGCAGCGCTAGCCTTGTCGCTGGGCGAGATCGGGCGTAAAGCGGCAACCAAGCCGATAGCGCGACCCCGGATGGACGAAGCGGGCGAAAGTGACCGCGACACCTCCTGTCCACGTACGCCGCACCAGCGTGAGGCAGGGTTCCCCATTGGAAATTTCCAGCAGTTGCGCCTCAGTTGCGGTCACAAGACCCGCATCGACGACGTGTTCGATTTCATCCAGCGGCACGGTGCTGTACAGATACGCGGACGGGCGTGCGTTGTTGAAGTCCTGGTCGAGAAACGCCGGCGCCACCGCAGGATTGACATATCGATCTTCCAACTGGACCGGCAGACCATTTTCCCGGTGCACGCAGATCACGTGGAACACCGAGGCGCCCGGTTCAAGTCCCAGCGCATTCGACACGACGGCCGACGCGGTTTCCCGTCTTTGCAACAATGTCCTGAAGCTGTATTCATGACCACGCGAGCGGATTTCGTCGCCAATATGGGCGATCATCAGCAGGGTGGATTGCGGTTTGCTCTCAGCGACGAACGTGCCGACACCCGATAACCGGGTGAGCAGGCCTTCGTCGCTCAACTCACGCAAGGCACGATTCACGGTCATGCGCGACACGCCGAGTGTTTCAACCAGACTTAACTCGGATGGAATGCGATCGCCCGATCGCCATGTGCCCGCGTCGATGGTGGTCCGGATATAGGTCTTGACGCGCTCATAACGGGCGATGGCCGGCCCTTCGGCCGTGACCGCAGGTGCGGTGACGCGCTGGACCGCGCGTCTGCCTCCGTGTTGGCCCCCGCGTTTGTCCCCGCGTTGGCCCCCGGCACCGGCCTGGTTTGCTACGTCATTCATGGAGGAGCGTGGGTTACGTTCAGTGGATTTCAATTTGTGTTCCTCTGCTCTCTACTGCGCCCAGACGGGTAAGCGCCCCGATAAACAGATCGTTGTCGTCGCGGCTGCCGATCGAAACGCGCAGGCAGTTCGCGTAGCCTTTTTCTCGCCAGGGTTTGACGATCACACCTTCATGTAATAGTCGCTGCGACAGCGCGACCGCGTCCTCATAGGCGTCGAAAAACAGAAAATTCGCACGGGACCGCGCCGGGCTATAGCCGAGCGCGAGCAAGGATGCGCGCATCCCCTCGCGTTCACACGTCACGTGCGCAACGCTGGCGGCAACGTGCTCCGGGTCGGAGAGGGCTGCAACCGCGGCACACTGAGCGAGATGATTGATATTGAATGGCGTACGCACCCGGTTCATCAGATCAGCGAGCCGCGAGTCCGATGCGATGCCATACCCGATCCGTAATCCGGCAAGCCCATACGCTTTGGAAAACGTCCGCAGCACGAGCCACGGCAACCCGGATTCCGCCAGCAACGCCAGGCAGTCCGCATAACCCGGCGTGGCGACGGCATACTCGTAATACGCTTCGTCCCAGACGACCAGCGTGCCGGGCGACACACAGGACAGCAGGCGCCTGATCTGCGCGCCGTCCATCGCGCAGCCGACAGGATTGGACGGGTTGCTCACCAGCAGCATCCGGGTGCGGGGCGTGAGCGCAGCGCAGAGTGCGTCGACGTCAAATTCGAGGCCACGCATCGGAACGGTCGTCACGGTAGCGCCAACGCTTTGCGGGCAGATGACGTGCAGTCCGAACGACGGCACGACGGTGACCACCTCGTCGCCGGGTGCGAGAAACGTGTGCGCCGCCACGGACAGGAGTTCCTCGGAGCCGTTGCCGAACACCAGTTGTCCGGCATCGACGGGAAGACGGGCCGCCAGTGCGGCCCGCAACCCACCACAGGTCGGGTCGGGATAAACAGCGACGCCGTCGGCCAGCGCCTGCGCCAGCGCATCGGCCACGCGTGCGCTGGCACCGTACGGATTTTCGTTGCTGGCGAGTTTGGCGATGCGTGTCACGCCGAACTGCTCGCGCACATGTCCCGCGGACAACCCCGCGTTATAGGTGGGCAATGCGCGCACTTCGGGACGAAGGGCGTCAATGAGCGCATCGGTAGGGGTCATGCTGGCTCCGTATCGTTGCTTCGCGTCCAGAACGCGTTGCGATCAAAGTAGTTTTGCAGGAACTGCCGCAGGCGCGGCTGGGCTGCATCATGAAAGACCTCGTGCGGTGACCCCTGGACGGCGATGCGTCCCTGGTCGATGAATACGACCTTATCGGCGACCTGGGCGGCGAAGCCCATTTCATGGGTGACCACCATCATCGTCATACCGTCGCGCGCGAGCTGTTTCATGACCTGCAACACCTCGCCGACCAGTTCGGGATCGAGCGCCGAAGTGGGCTCGTCGAAGAGCATGATGTGCGGTTCCATCGCCAGCGCGCGTGCGATGGCGACGCGTTGCTGCTGGCCACCCGAGAGTTTGGCCGGGTAAGCGTCGGCCTTGTGTGCAAGACCCACGGTCTCCAGCATCGCCATGCCGCGCCGCTTCGCTTCATCGCGCGACTGGCCGCGCACGCGCTGCAGGGCTTCGATGACGTTGCCGAGCGCGCTCATGTGCGGCCACAGGTTGAATTGCTGGAACACCATGCCGACGTTGCGCCGCACCCGGTTGATCTCGCCCTGCGAGGCCCGCGTGCGGCGACCGTTGCGTTCGACATAGCCGAGCAGTTCGCCTTCGATCAGCACCTCGCCCCGGTCATAGGTTTCGAGCGCCGCGACACAGCGCAACAGGGTGCTCTTGCCCGATCCTGACGGTCCGATGACGCAGACCACTTCGGATTTGTCGATTTCGAGGTCGACGCCGCGTAACACTTCATTTTCGCCATACTGCTTGCCGAGCTCACGCACCTGGATCAGGGGCTGGCGCGTGGTAGGCGTGGCGTTCGGGATAGGACTGGTAGGCATATCAGTAATGGCATTCATGGCTGGGAATCCCTGTCAGGCGTAAAAACGGGCAAGACGTGTCTCTGCCCATGCGCCGGCGCGTGACGTCGTTTCGACCAATACGAGGTAGCAGACGCACAGCACGAGCAGCGTTTCCATAAAGGCGAACGTCGCTGAGCCGATCCCCGTCAGTACGAAGGTGAGTTCGGGTACGGTGACGATCGAGAGGACGGCGGTTTCCTTGCTCAACACGATGGTGAGATTGGTGAGTGCGGGCACGATCAGCACGAGCATTTGCGGGAGCTGAACGCGCCATACCGTTTGCAGGCGGGACAAGCCGAGACATTGCGCCGCTTCGAGATGGCCCTTCGGGACTGAGCGGAATCCCGAGCGGAATGCCTCTGCAAAATAGGCGCTGCTATAGAGACCAAGCCCGATGACACCCGCCGTCATCGGCTCGAGCGTCAGACCGAACGATGGACCGCCGTAGTAGAGCAGAAAGAGCTGGATGAGAAACGGCGTGCCGCGGAAGAACTCGACATACGCACGCAGCAGTGCACGTAACCAGCGGTTGCCGAACAATTGCAGGACCGCAATCATGAAGCCTACAGCGATGCCGATGAGGACGCCCGCAGTCCATGTGCCGATGGTGTAGGCGAGACCCGAGAGTATCGGTTGAAGGTTGTGCGTGATGACGGTGGGATCGAACTGTTTCATCGTATGGCCTCATGCGTGTAGCCGGTGTTCGGCCAGATGAGCAAGCGCTGCAAGCGTGCCGTTGATCACGAAATAGATCAGGCCGGCAGCCAGATACGCTTCAAGTGGCCGATAGGTCCCGGCGGCGATGTTCTGCGCGGTGCGAGTGATTTCAGCAACGCCGACAACGGAGATCAGCGACGATGCCTTGATCAGCAGCACCATCTCGTTTGCGAGCGAGGGCAGCGTGAGGCGGAACGCCTGTGGCACCTGGACGCGCCGCAGCATGTCGAACGGACGGATGCCCAGCATGCGGGCGGCTTCCATCTGACCGGGCGGAATGCTCAGAAAGCCGCCACGGAGGATCTCCGCGACGTACGAGGCGGAACACAGCGAGACCGCGCTGATTGCCGCAACGAGCGGGGGCACGTTGATGCCCACAAAGGGCAGCAGGTAATACACCAGAAGCAGTTGCACGAGCAGCGGTACGCCACGGAAAAAGAACACGTAGGTTCCTCCACATGCGCGCGTGACGGGGTGGGCGGAAAGCCGTGCGGCGCATACGCCGAGCGCCAGGAAAAAGCCGATCACGAGACCGGCGAGCGAGATTCCCACGGTTGCAATGGCCGCCTTGAGCAACAGGGGGAGCGCTTGCGCAAACACAATCGGGCTGAACATGGCGGGGAGCGTCGGAAATAGGGGGCGAAAAGATCAAGCAGGCGTGTGCGGTTGGCTCTGCACCGCACACGCGTGAAGACCGGATTGGCTCGCTCAATAGTTCGGTGTGGGCAGCGAGCTCGGCGTGTCCATTGCGACGCCAAGCCACTTCTTCTGCAAGGCCGCGAGACGTCCGTCTTTGTTCATCTTGACGAGCGCGCCGTCGAACGCGTCAAGCAGCGTCTTGCTGTCCTCATCCTTGCGCATGCAGTAGGCGTAGTAGACCTTCGCGCCGAACGACGGTTGCATGACAGCGAACGTGTCCGGTCGCTGTTTGGCGACATAGGCGATATTGGTCACCGAGTTCGCCACGGCGACGATGCGTCCAGCGGCGAGATCGGAGTAAGCCTGATTAAAGTCGACGTACTCGCGGATTTCAGGCGGCTTGGGCAATGTCGCAGCCCAGACTTTCAGCTGTTCGTACTGTGCCGTGCTCTTGCCCGCACCAACCGTTTTGCCGGCGATATCCGACGATTGTTTGAGGGAGGTGTCGCCGGTGCGCTTGAGCAGCGCATCGGTCGCGTCGGCGATCGGAAGGGTATAGGCGTAGCGGTCCGCGCGCGCCTTCGTTACGGTCAATGGGCCGCCGACCATGTCGAATTTGTGCGCTTCCAGTCCGGGCAGCACGCTCGGCCACGGCAGGTCGATGAAGCGTACCTTCACGCCCAGTTCCTTGCCAATTTCGGCGAACAGATCCTTGTTGAAGCCGGCCTGCTGCCCGTTCTCCAGAAAGTCGAATGGCGCGAACTGCATCTCCGTGCCGACCACCAGTTCGCCGGCTTTGCGCACGTTGGCCAGGTCGTCCGCGTGAGCGCACAGGCTTGCCGCGCACAACGCCAACGTCACCGCACAACTCTTCCAGCCTGCCACCTTGTTCAT
Organism: Paraburkholderia polaris; assembly: GCF_012927345.1. Taxonomy (GTDB): domain Bacteria; phylum Pseudomonadota; class Gammaproteobacteria; order Burkholderiales; family Burkholderiaceae; genus Paraburkholderia; species Paraburkholderia polaris. Next base: position 41,611 of record NZ_JABBGJ010000004.1, on the reverse strand, counting down.
GGGATTTCTCCTGAGGGATAGAAAAACGCTGTAGGGGTCGCACCGTCGGCGCCGGCCGGTTCGATGTGACGCAGTATATACCGCGTTTTTTTGAAAAACTCCCGGTTTTTCAACATCGTTTACCCATGGTTGCGGTTTATATTTATGCGGTATATACAGCTTGTCAAAACAACCGAAAACCCCCTCAGGAGTGTTTACATGTCCCTTTCGAGTCAACTTTCAGATGGTTTTCTTATCACCTCCCCTGGACGCGTCGCCATTGCGGCCCGGCCGGAGACGTACGCGGGAGTGGCGGTATGAACAACGCGTCCTTTGATGACACGCTCGCGGCGCTACGTGAAGTGCTTGGCGAAGATGGTGTGCGGGTGGGCGCGGCGATCGGCGAACGGTCAATGACGGATTGGACAAAGCATGCTGCGACGCGGCCCGCTGCGTTGCTTCTGCCGCGTACCGTGCAGCAGGTCGCGCGGGCGCTGGCTATCTGCAATGAAGCGCGTCGGACGGTGGTTCCGCAAGGCGGCATGACCGGACTGTCCGGGGGAGCCATTCCCCGGGCATCGGATATTGCACTGTCGCTTGACCGGATGGCCGGGATTGAAGAGATCGACACCGCCTCGGCGACGATGACCATGCTGGCCGGCACGACCTTGCAAACCGCCCAGGAGGCTGCGTTCGAAGCGGGTTTCGAACTGGCATTGGATCTGGGGGCGCGCGGTTCCTGCCAGATCGGCGGCAATCTGGCGACCAATGCCGGGGGCAACCGGGTGATCCAGTCGGGTACCGCGCGCGAGCAGGTGCTCGGACTCGAGGTCGTGCTGGCGAGCGGTGCTGTCCTCAGTTCGATGAACAAGATGGTGAAGAACAACACCGGCTACGATCTCAAGCACCTGTTCATCGGCTCAGAAGGCACGCTGGGGGTCATTACGCGCGCCGTGCTGCGGTTAAGGCCGCAACGCGCCGCACGGCACACGGTCCTCGTCGCGTTCGACGCCTACGACAAGGCGGTGGATCTGCTGCGACGGCTGTCGGCCCAGTTTGGGAGCGATATCAGCGCGTTCGAACTGATGTGGCCTGACTTCTTCCGTTTTGGGGTCTCGCTTACCGCGAGCGGACGTTCGCCGTTCGCCGAGGCCTACCCGCTCTATGCGCTGGTGGAACACGCGAGCTTTGACGCCGCCGATGACGGTGAGTCATTTTCTGCCGTGCTTGGTGAACTGCTTGAGGAGGGCGTGATTCTGGATGCGGTGATTGCGCAATCGGTTAGTGACGCAGAGGCGCTTTGGGCGATCCGCGAATGCACCGCAGAGTTTCCGGTGAAACTGGATCCGGTGAATTTCGACGTTAGCCTGCCCACAGGGGTGCTGGGTGAATTTGTCGACCGTTGCCGTGCCGCGCTCGACGAAAAATGGCCGGCCAACGAGTCCTATTTCTTCGGCCACATTGGCGATTCAAACCTGCACCTCACGGTCGACGGGCGATCGGTGCCGGATGTTTCGCATCACACGATTTACGCGTTTGTTTATGACATGCTGAAACCGTATGGAGGCTCTGTGTCCGCGGAGCACGGCATTGGTCTGCTCAAGCGAGAATTTCTGGCCGTCTCGCGCTCGCCCGAAGAGCTGGCGGCGATGACGGCAATCAAGGCGGCGCTCGACCCGAACGGCATCCTGAATCCGGGTAAGGTGATCTGACCGGTTACGGCGTGGATAGTCCGTCCGATTCCTTTTGCAGGCAGCAGCTATCCGATACGCGACGTGCGCATGAAAGCCGCGTGATCTCGCGGACGGCAGAAAATTGTCGTCCATTTCGGGTGCTCGGGATGCGCGTCGACGTTCGAGGCAAAGCTGCCTTAAGCGTACGTCGAGAGGCGGTCAAAGTTTGATGAGGTGAGAGTGGGTACTTTATATCTTTGGCAACGTGGATTTTCCGCCCCGTTTGCGTGGCTTCGGCTCGACACCCACGCGCGGGTCACGCGCGAGCACGAGCGCCGTCATTCTTTCTACAACCGTTTCAAATGCCGGATCATCTTGCGGTACATAAAGCCATTTTCCGAGCACCGGATGTGGACGCAATGCGGGCAGTTCATCGATGAGCGCGGCATGGCGATCATGCGACGTGCATACCAGCAAACCATTCCACGGTTTGTCGCGATCGGCGGCAATCAGACACAACAGGCCGTCGATATAGGCGGCATCGCTGCCGAACATTCGCTTGCGAATATAGGTTGAATCGCGCTCGAACGCATCGAAGATCCAGACGAGCGAATTGCGGATGGAAGAGGGCATTGGCGCGTAATCCCTGACGATAAGAGCGAAGATGAGCTTACACAGATTCGTCGGCTTTGGCAGCCCGTGTCAAAGCCATGCACGAAGACGTTGGGGCGTCCGCCTGCAGGTCTGGAAACATATGCCCGTGTCGGTTTGGTCTCTCGCTGATATGCTGCCATGCAGTCCGATTCGCTTCGGCATAAAGGCGCGGAATACAATCGCGTCCGGATTTGCCCGGCCGGCTTGCAACATTCGACATCGGCGCGCAGATCGCCAGGAATCGCAAACAGGCATCCAGAATGGCTGACAAGTGGAACCGCATATGAATAACGACAATCGCTGGCTGCCTGCTTTTGCCTCATTCGCGCTGTGTCTGTTGGCAGCATGCACGACGACCGGCCCGCAAAGCGAAAACGCTCCCACGCTACCATCGGCTGCCGACGTAACAAGCCGCTGTCTGGCACGCGCGGCAGGCAGCGGGGAGCCGACTCCAACGCTCGATCACTTAACCGGATTGCAATGGCACCGCTACGTGGGTTGTGCGTTGGCAAGCAATCTGTCCGTCGATTTACGCAGCGTCCCCGACAACCCGGAGGCGATTGTTTCTATCCGGCTCAACGCTGACGGGTCGGTCGATTCGGTCGCGCCGCTGCACTCCAGCGGCAATCAGGCGTGGGACACTGCGGTGCAACGTGCGATAGCGGCTGCCTCGCCGTTACCCGCAGCACCGGCGAAGCACGATTTTTCGAGAGTCGACCTCCATTTCAGGCCTCAACGTCGTCCGGTCGGCATTGGCGGCAGCACGGGACTCACGGATGAAAGCCATTGGTCGGTGGTTCATTGCACGACGGTGCAACACGCCACCGCGTGCTAATAGTCGGTACCCTGGAATATGCGGCTGACAACCCGGATGCGCGTTCCAGAAACGCGTTTGTGCGTCTCTAGTCGCCCTCGGATCAGGACTACCTGTCCGAGTCAGGAAGCAGCCGACGTACCAATTCAGGAAACTGCGACGCGTCGAGGTCCTCAACGAAGCTCGCTCTCAGAGCGTCTGCCGCCGGGCTGAGCGAGCGTCCCGCAAGTTCGACAAAACCCACTGTGCGTTCGATTCGCGGTGCATCGAGCGGAATGAATCGCAGCGTGTCGCGGTAACGCTGCTTCGCGAGATAGGGCAATACCGTGAGCCCGACTCCGCCCTCGACCGCGGCCAGCAGCGTGGTGGTGTTGGCGATGAAAATCTCGTCCTGCTCGGCCGCGGCTTCGCGCACCGCGGCAGGCAGGGCGCGCATCGTGCCGTTGCCGATCATCCGGTACCCGGACAGGTCGCTCCATTCGATGCGGCGTTGTTTGAACAGCGCGTGTCTGGCATTCACGACCACGCACATCACGTCTGCAATCAGTGGCGTGAAGCTCAGTTCGGCTTCGAGTTCCGGCTCGCCGGCGATGCCGAAATCGATCGCGCCGGAGCGTACCCGATCGTGGATGTACGCGGCAGTGCCGTCTTCCACGTGAAGCTGGATGCCGGGATATCGCGCGGTGAAGCGGCTGATCGCGCGCGGCAGTAATTCGTGGGCGATCGACGGCACAGCGGCAACCCGCACGCGGCCGCCACGCACCCGCGCGACGTCAATGGCCGCGGCGATCGTGCGTTCGTAATGCTCGACGAGCTTCCTCGCTTCGCCATAGAACACGGAGCCGAACGGTGTTGGCGTCGCATGGCTGCCCTTTTCAAAGAGCGGCGCGCCGAGCGCGGCTTCCAGTTCCTTTATGGATAGCGACAGCGCGGGCTGGCTGCGGAACACGGCCTTCGCTGCGGCCTTGAAGCCGCCATGCTCGATGACGGAAACGAAATGCCGCAACTGCGCGATCTTCACATCCGGGAAACGGTCCATGGGCTAGATAAGTTTTGCAAATATTTCTATCAAAACAATTGGTTTTGATTATTTTACGCTTGTTTCTAGAATCGGTCTCATGTCAAACGCATAGAGATCGATGATGAATCCGCAGACCTTTTTGAACTGGATCGACGGCCGCTGGGTCGCTGGCGAAACGCTTGTTGAAAACCGCAGTCCGTCCGACACGAACGACCTGATCGGTTGCTACACCCAGGCGACCAGCGCGCAAGTGCATGCCGCCATTGCGGCCGCAGCCCTGGCGCAACCCGTTTGGGCCGCCACCGGGCTCGAAAAGCGGCACGACGTGCTGCGGGCCATCGGTGACGAGCTGATCGCCCGGAGTCAGGAACTCGGACGGCAACTGGCGCGGGAAGAGGGCAAGACGCTCGCGGAAGGCGTCGGCGAAGTCTATCGCTCAGGACAGTTCTTCCATTACTTCGCCGCCGAGGTGCTCCGCCAGTTAGGCGGTAAGGCCGATTCGGTTCGCCCGGGCATCGAGATCGATATCCAGCGCGAGGCGCTCGGTGTCGTCGGCGTAATCACGCCCTGGAATTTCCCGATGGCAACCGCGAGCTGGAAAATCGCACCCGCGCTCGCGTTCGGTAACGCCGTGCTGTTCAAGCCGGCCAATCTGACGCCCGCCAGCGCATGGGCGCTCACGGAAATCATCAGCCGCCAGGCGTTGCCTGCCGGCACCTTCAATCTGCTAATGGGTGCGGGCGCATCGGTTGGCAACGAGCTGGCTGCTTCCCAATCGGTCAACGGCATTTCCTTTACCGGCTCGGTGGATACCGGCCGGCGCATCGCGGGCGTCGCCGCGCCGAACCTCATCAAGCTGCAAATGGAGATGGGCAGCAAGAACGCGCTCGTGGTGCTCGAAGATGCGGACCTCGACCTCGCCGTCGAATGCGCTTTCCAGGGCGCGTATTCAGGTACGGGGCAAAAGTGCACGGCCTCGTCGCGGCTGGTGGTGACACACGCGGTGCATCGGCCGTTTGTCGAGCGGCTCACCGCAAAACTGCGCAGCGTGAAGGTCGGGCGTGCGCTCGATGACGGCGTGCAGATGGGCCCGGTCGTCGATGGGCGCCAACTCGAACAGAACCTCCGGTACATCGAGATCGGCAAGCGCGAAGGCGCACGGCTCGTGCATGGCGGCGAACATCTCGCGCAGCCCGAACGCGCGTATTGCATGTCGCCGGCCTTGTTCGACGATGGCCGCAACGACATGCAACTCAATCGCGACGAAGTGTTCGGCCCGATTGCCTGCGTGATCCCTGTGCGCGACTACGACGAGGCGCTGGCGGTTTCGAACGATACGCCATTCGGTCTGACGGCCGGCATCGTTACGCAATCGCTCAAGCACGCCACGCATTTCCGGCGCCACGCTCAGGCTGGCTGTGTGATGGTGAATTTGCCGACCGCGGGAACCGACTATCACGTGCCATTCGGCGGCCGCAAATCATCGAGTTACGGCCCGCGCGAGCAGGGTCCCAATGCAGCCGAGTTCTATACGACGCTGAAGACTTCCTACACGCGCGCCTGAACGGACGGGAATACGCCATGAGCATTCATAACGCCTTGCTTGTCGTCGACGGTACACAGTACTCGAACTGGAACCGCCAGATTTTTGAAGAGATGCGCGCCGGCGGAGTGGCCGCGGTCAATGCGACGATCGTCTACTGGGAGAATGCGCGCGAAACGCTGTCGCGCATCGCCGAATGGAACTCACTTTATGAGCGCCACAGCGACCTCGTGATGCCGGCGCGCACGATGGACGACATTGCACGGGCAAAGGCCGCCGGCAAGATCGCGATTCTCTACGGATTGCAAAACTGTTCGCCGATTGAGGACGATATCGGCCTCGTCGAAGTATTCCGCGATCTCGGCGTGCGCACCATGCAACTGACGTACAACAACCAGAGCCTGCTGGCGACTGGCTGCTACGAGTCGTCCGACAGCGGTGTCACGCGGTTTGGCCGTGTGGTGATCAAGGAAATGAACCGCGTCGGCATGATTGTCGATATGTCGCACAGCGCTGAGCGCTCGACGTTGGAGGCGATCGAGATTTCCGGTCAGCCGATCGTGATCAGTCATGCGAATCCAAGCTTCTTTCACGAAGCCAAACGCAACAAATCGGACCACGTATTGCGTGCTCTGGCCGCGCGCGGTGGGTTAGTCGGATTCAGCCTCTATCCGTTCCATCTGAAGAACGGCAGCCGCTGCACGCAGGGCGAATTCACCGACATGGTGGCGCGAACTGTCGATCTGGTCGGTATCGACCACGTGGGCATCGGCAGCGATCTATGCCAGGGGCAGCCCTATAGCGTGCTCGAGTGGATGCGCAATGGCCGCTGGAGCAAGGAGACGGATTTTGGCGAAGGCAGCGCGAACCATGCCGCGTGGCCCGAACCGGTCAGCTGGTTCCGTTCGAGCGCGGATTTTCCAAACCTGACGGCCGCGCTGGAGCACGCAGGCTTTGCCGAAGCCGATATCGCGAAGATCATGGGTGGCAACTGGATCCGGATTCTACGTGACGCGGAAAGCAGCCGTTACGCGGCCGCACCCGAGACATGTGAGGCGCAACGCAGCGCAGCAGCTATGTCCTAGCCGCCGTGCCGCTTCATCCCAACAATTCAAACGGCACCGCCTTGCTACAACAACGTACGGCGCTATAACGATTTATCCTCCTGGAGGAGACATGGAAATTCCAACTACGGCGAGCATTGCAGCCAAAGGTCATGCAGTGGCCCATCGCAAAGGAAGCATCGACTGGCCCATTTTCTGGATCAGCGGCGGCTTCTTCCTGCTGTTCCTGATTGCAGCGCTGGTCAATCTGCCCTGGTTATCCACGGCGGTGGACACGGTTTTCACCTGGGCCACAAGAGGGTTCGGGCTCTACTGGCAAGTGCTGATGGTCGCCACCTTCGCGGTCAGTCTCGGCATTGCGTTCTCGAAACTCGGGCGCGTGAAGCTTGGCGGCGTCGCGCAGACCCCATCCAACTCGACGTTCAACTGGGTGGTGATCATCATGTGCGCGTTGCTGGCGGGCGGCGGCGCTTTCTGGGCAGCCGCCGAGCCGTTGATGCATTTCGTCAACCCACCGCCTTTCTACGGCGTGGCAGGCAGGACCTATGAAGGCGGTGTCGCGGCACTCGCGCAATCGTTCCTGCACTGGGGCTTTCTTGCGTGGGCCGTGCTGGGCAGTCTGCTGAGCATCGTGTTGATGCATTTGCACTATGACAAGGGCTTGCCGCTTGCGCCGCGTACCTTGCTGTATCCGTTGTTCGGCGCACGCGCTCTCAAAGGGCCGATTGCCGCGATAGCCGATGCAACGTCGATCATTGCGGTTGCCGCGGGGACAATTGGACCAATCGGCTTTCTCGGACTGCAGATTGCCTACGTCCTGCATTCCGTCTGGAACGTACCCGACACGATCACCACGCAGGCACTCGTCATTCTTGCGGTCACTGCGATTTTTACGGCGGCTTGCATCGCCGGTCTCGAAGGATTGCGCTTTGTCTGCAAGATACATGTGTGGTTGATGCTCGGACTCTCCGCATTCCTCTACGTGTTCGGGCCGACCGAGTTTTTGACCACGGTCTTTTTCAAGGCGTTCGCCACGCACATCGTCGATTTCGCGCAGACCGCCATGTATCGCGGCGACGGCAAGTGGCTCAATTCATGGACGCTTTTCTACTGGGGCTGGTTCATCGGCTATGCACCGATCATGGCGATCTACGTCGCGAAGGTGTCGCGAGGCCGCACGATCCGCGAAGTCGTGGTGCTGCTGTCAGTTGCCGCGCCACTGATCACGATGCTGTGGTTCACGCTGGTCGGCGGAACGGGAATCGGCATCGAACTGAAGTCGCCCGGTGCGGTGATCGGTCATGGGACGCAACCCGAGGCGCTGCTGCTAGGTGTTGCTCAGGCGATGCCGTTGCGCAATCTGATTTCCGCGCTGTTCCTGTTTCTCAGCTTCTTCTCGGTGGTTACGAACGGCGGCTCAATGGCCTACACCATCGCGATGGCGGTGACCGGCGATCGTGGTGAGCCTGGGAACTGGCTGAAGATTTTCTGGGCTGTCGGCATGGGTCTGGTGGGTGCGGTGTTGATTACGATGGGCGCAGGCGGCGTGAGTGCGTTGCAGTCGTTTATTGTGATTACGGCCGTGCCTGTGTCGATCATCATTCTGCCTTCGCTGTGGGACGCGGTTCGCATTGCCCGCACGATGGCTGCCGAGCAAGGAGTGAAATGATGGCGCACGACGCGATCATGGAAGAAAAACGCGAGCGCCTGGCGGGATTGGGCGAGCCGGCGCGCACCACTGTGCTTCCCAGTGCACCGTTACGTAGTCCCGACATCACGAACCGTACCGAGCGTCTCGGCGCGATGCACGGTACCCGCCTGAGCTTCGTGCGTTCGCTCGTGCGACGCATGGCACGCGACAACTGGCGGGTCCGCATCACGCACATGGATCTCGACGATAACGGCTACGGCGTCTGCATCTACACCATCGAGGCCTACGGCGAGCGCTACAGTCAGGTGATTTTCTCGCAACATCTCGACGATGCCGAGCGGACCGACCGGGTCATCGCGCAGAAGTGGGACGTCACGTCGGCGCTGATCAGCGGTGTCCCGAGTGCCGCAGACATCGAGTATCTGCGCGGCAACGTGCCGTTGCAGGAAGCCGGCCGTCTGCGTGCAAACGATCTCGTCTTGTGCCGCGCGAACAAGAGCGTGCGTAACTTCGGTTATGTAGTGGAGTGCCTCGCCGCGGGCCGGCAACCCGATCCCACCGTTTTTGAACGGGTCGGCTATCTGATCCGAACGACGGCGGTATACGGCAACGGCAAATTCGGCATTGCGGATTATCCGCGGCTTGTCGACAGCCAGGCATTCAACCGCGGCTTTTCAGCCCAGATGTGCGCCGTATTCCTGTTGCGCGACTTCAGCGTGCAACTGGTCGAACACGTCGCGGCACGGCGCAATCCACGTGCCGCGGTCAGGCTCGCGCATAGTTTCCGGCGCTATCTCGGCGTCGGCAACGCAACCGGTCTAGGCATGGCGCCCTTCCTCGTGCGCCATCCCGTGCAGGTCGACCAGTGGATACGCGCCCGCGAAACCGCGTTGGCGCGCGTGCTGGCAGTTGAATCGATCGATCGCGATGCGTTCGCACGTTGTATGGGATTGCTCGCACGGGCGGCGCGCCACGTTGCGCAGGTTCACACTGATCACCCAGCGGAAGCGGCCCGCAATGCGCTGATCCTCACGGAATTGCCGCGCCTCGAGCATGAACTTCAAATCGGCTACGAGCGAAAAGGGGCATTCTGCTGGAGCGAGTTGTTTGCATGGGCGGCTCAACAGCTTTCCTGTGCGACGCAGGAAATCCTCGTTACGGTATTACTCGAGCTCTATCCAGACCTCGTGGATTCGATCGAATGCGCGGCGCCGGTCGCTGATGCGCTGATCCTGAATCCGGACATGTGCGTCGGCGAGTTGCTGCAGATCATCGAGCGCGACTATCGCTGGGCCTTGACACAACCCGCCGCGCAACGCGACGACGACCATTTCTTCTGGTACAGGTCGGCGGAGAAGGAGGAACCGAGGCTTGGCGTGCGTGCCGAGGAGGCTGGGGCGGAGCGGGAGTTACCGCTGGATATAGCGCGTCAGGTATTGCGCCTGCATGCGCAACTGAAGGCCGGAACAGACGCCACACGCAATGTCGCGGAGTTCGTCGGCGAGTTTGGCTACTATCGCGCCATCGTGCGGCGAATCCAGACGCTTGCCTCGCACGCTTATGGCGAAATCCGTCACAACCTGCTCGCGCGTGACACGCTGCCCATCGACCTGATGCGAGCCAAGCTATCGATGTTCGGTGCGAGCAAGTTCGATCCGAAGTCGAATCTGTGGGTTCGGGTCACGCTGTTTCAGGGGGCGCCGACGCTCGACGATCTGGCGCCGGACATGGTCGACGATTGGGCGTTTCCGTGCGTGCCAGGCGGAAGTGAGAAACGGAGCGCATAAACATGAAGATGGCGATCAACGAATTGAACTCGCTGTGCCGCAGCGCGCTGGAAGGTAGCGGCTGGGCACAAGGCGATTATGAGGACGCCGCAGACGCCGCCGTGTGGCTGCAGGCGATGGGTTTTGGCGGTATGGACGCCATCGGCGGGCTGCTTGGTGTCGCGCGTGACGAGAACTACAGCGTCGAGCCGGCGCTTCCGGGCGCGCGCGGCGCGCGCCCGGAGCGGGCCACATCCTCGGCCGGACTCGCAGGCTGCCTGTTGTCATTCGAACTGGCGTGGGCGAGGGCGACGCAGGCGGGTGCGGCAACGGTGCGGATATCGAATGCATTGTCGCCGCGTCTGGCGCTCTACGGTCTGAAGGCGATGAGCACGCGCGGCCGCCGTTTCGATCTCTCGTGGACAGACCCCGCGGGGCGTCACTTCGCCACCACGTCGGGGCACAGTGAATATCCGGATTACCTGGGCTTCAGCAAGCACACAGGGGCGAGCGCGCGGGAAATCGTCGTCTGCTGCATGGCGCACGGCGATGCATTCGGAGCGCAACCGGCCGCGGGCCAACATCTCGCGGGCGCGATCGATTCGACGGAGCTGGATGGGCGTTATCGCGATGCACTGTGGCGTGGCATCGACGTGGACGCTGCGCAGGTCGGCCGCCTGATCGAGTGGAAGAACAAGGTGCTGGTCCCGGCAACGCAGGCGTCGCGAGAGCACGGCGCGGGAGGCGCAGATGACGGATTCTGACCTGCGCAACGCGGTAGCCGGTAACGTCGAGGCTATCAATACGGGTCTGCCGCAAGGCCCAAAACAGCTCTTCGAGTGGGCGGTTCTCGGCAACGGTACGCTTTATACGGCGCAAATACCGGTGGGTCCCAATGGTGCAGTCGTAGCGGGCGGTATTGAAAAGCAGGCGCAGCAGGTGTTCGGGAACTTGCTGCAGACACTCGCTGCGGCGGGAGCGTCACATCGCGATGTCGCGCAGATTCTGATCTACGTGACAGATCGGGCCTGGTTGCCAGCGGTCAACGCGGTCTATCAGCAGTGTTTCTCGGCGCCCTTCCCAAACCGGGCGTCGTTCGTCGTGGCTGGGCTTGCTCGTGAGGAAATGTTGGTGGAGATCGTGGCTTATGCCTGTGTGTGTTAGCGTGGGCGATCTGGATTGAACTCGGGTTCAGGTGACGTGACAGTTGGCTCGTACTGAGGCCACACCGCTTCGGCATCGACGACGGCTTCATGAAGTGCACATGCGCGGGGCGGCAGGGGGCCGCCTTGTGCTTCGAGCATCTCGCCAACCGGGTCGTCATGCGATCGGATAGAACTTCGTCACGATGGAGCGGGACCAGAAGCGGCCTTCAGCATTCGTGCAATCAGTTGACGAACCGCCTGCCGGCCGATCAACCGGGGGTTCCACGGGGGGGCACGCGGCCTCCAGCCTGGCTCCCGCATCAACTTGTCCGCTGCGACGTCAATCCCTGACATAGACATCCCAAACTCCGGGATCACCGCAGCAGAATAACGGGCTCGACCTGATTAAAATCAAATATCCCATTCGCATACTATGACGGAAAGGCCGTGCAAGTTTGCACTGTTCATGCAAAGACACCGGTACTATATGGTTCAGCGGGAATCGGCCCGGGAGCCAGCGTGAGAGAAGCCGGCGTGTAGGCCGGTGCGAGGCGCGCTACATATTCCACGTAAAAACATGAACAATTTTATTCGACCCCCTGTGTTCTATCCGGCATCTGTCGTTTTCGTGGACGACAGCGACAGATACCTTGATGCATTGCGCCGATTCTTTCCGGATATTTCAACCAATCTGTTTTTCACGCGCCCTCAAACCGCACTCGCTTTCATCCGCAAACATGCCCGCGAGAATTCGCTGGCGTTTGCGCCGGCGTCGGCCGGTCTGAGTGAGACCGGCCTGGAGCGGTTTGTCGAAAGCTCGGCCGAGCGAGACGTACTGACCCGGGACTCGCGATTTGCGGAGGTGGCCGCGGTTGTCGTCGATTACGACATGCCCGGACTGAGCGGTGTCGAATTCCTTTCGTCCATCTCCAATTTGCGCTGCGCGAAGGTGCTCCTGACCGGCGTCGCGGATGAGACCGTCGCGGTAAAGGCCTTCAATGCCGGCATCGTGGATCTCTATCTGCGAAAGACGGATGCCGATTCAGCCAACCGATTGGTCCATTTTCTGAAAGACGCCAGAAACAGGCATTGTTCAGAGGCCGGCTGGTTGGGCTTAGGCGAAAACGGCATGACCTATTGCGATCCGCGAACGAGAAAGGTGATCGACACGGTGGTTGCCGCTGAAGGCATCGTCGAGTACTACTGGCGTCCGGAGCAGAATGCGATCCTGATGTTCGACCGTGCGGGCAACCCGAGCGTTTTCCTTGCGTGGGCTGAGAATGACTGGATCTCGCAGGCGGAGATCGTGGCGGATGAGAGTGGGCCGGCGGATCTGTTGAGGCGCATGGCGGTACGCGAGTCGATGCCCGTTTTCTGGCCGCACCTGGCGTTTCGTCCCGGCGCGGACTTCAGGACGGTAACGCCGCAAACAATCCCGGGCTGGGATGACGCCTTCTATTGCTGGACCCGAATTGATTCGACCGACGTGGGTTTGAGCACGCTGACATTTTCGCAATGGCGGCGTGACCGGAATCAGCAAGCCCACACATGAGGGATTGGCCCGTTCGCATACTCCGCGATAAAAATGCCGGAATAGACCAACGTTTTCAGACGCATTGAGCCACATGTACGCCATTCCGACCGCCTTTGTGTCTGCGCTGTTCGTGGTGTTCGGCCTTTACGTGCTCATCACACAAGGCGTGACGCGTCTGTCCGCGCCATTCCTTTTGATGTGCACGGCGACCTTTGCATGGCAGGGCACATGGACCTTGCTGTTCCAGACGGAAGATCCCCACATTGCGAGCGTGCTGGTTCGGGTCGGTTATCTCTTCATTCTCTTCCTGCCTACCACGTTCTATCACTTCGTCACGGAGGTGGCGGCAAGGCGCCGTGAGCAGCCGGTATTGCTCGCGTCATACGGTATGTGTCTTGTCCTGGCCGTGCTGCTGCCCGGCAACGAAGTTGTCGCCGGCTACCGGCACTACTTCTTCGGTTACTATCCGAGCGCCGGGCCGCTACATCCTTTGCACGTACTGCAGACCGTGTTGCTTGCCGCCCGCAGCGGACAGCTTCTGCTCGCCGCCCGCAAGCAGGCCGGTAGGGAAGCGCGCAGGCGCCTCGATCTCTGCTTTGCAAGTCTTTGCCTGTATTCGCTTGCGGCAGTCGACTATGCGGTCAACTACGGTTACGCGTTCTATCCGCCGGGTGTGCTGTTCATTGCCCTCAGCCTGGGGCTTCTCGCGATCACGATTGTCCGTTATCACCTGATTCACCCCTATGCGATCGCCGCGACCATCGCGCACGAAATCGCGACGCCGCTCGCGACGATCGCCATGCACGCCGACGAGATCGCCAGCGTGTGGGGTCATGTGTTCAAAGGTTACCGGCTGGCCGTCACACATGGGCTTTACGACGAGCAGGAGGTGCATTCCGGGCAGTCCGAACGCATCAGCGAGCTCGCCACGGCGATCAGACGAGAGGTATCGGGCACCAGCGCGATGGTCGAAATGGCGCTCGCCTCGTTCACCCTGGATCGGCTGGACCGCACCCGCTTTAGCCCTCATTCCATCCAGCAATGCGTGGCGTCGGCGCTGGAGCGCTATCCGTTCCGTGGCGACGAACGGGCACGCGTCACCGTGGCGCCGATCGACGCCACGCTATGCTTTTCGGGCTCGGACACACTGGCGGTTTTTGTCCTGTTCAACCTGCTGAAAAACGCGTTGCACGCAATTCACGTGAGCGGCGAGGGCGAGATCGCAATCAGTGCGGTTCAGGAGCAGGGCTTTTGCGTACTGCGATTCCGCGACACGGGGCCGGGCATCGCGCCCGATGTGCTGCCGCATATTTTCGACGCTTTCTTCTCGACCAAGCGGCACGGAAGCGGCGCGGGAATGGGGCTCGCATTTTGCCGCCGCGCTGCGGAGCTTCTGGGCGGCAGTATCGAATGCAGTTCGATGCGCGGTGCGCATACCACTTTCACCGTGCGCTTGCCGGTACCGGGCTCGCCGGCGGACCGCGCACTGAGCAAACCGCCGGCGCGTTCCTCGCGCCGGCGGCAAAAAGTGAAAGTTAAGGTTGAAAGTTAAGCGTGGAAGTTAAGGGTGAACCTTAACGATGGAACTCAGCGGAAAAACTGAACGGCGAAAGTCAGCCGCTGAGCTCAGGCGGCTAGCGCCGTCGACAGCAGTTCATACTCCTTGACCCGCTCGACGATCCCTTCCGGGAAGCGCCTGATCTTCCGGTCCCGTCCGGCATACAGGATCTGCTGGTAGCCCTGTGAAACCTGGCGCCCATCCACACAAAAGCGAAACAGCAGGTAGGCCGAGCACTGCTTGACCTGCACCGTGTTCAGATAGCAATCCACGCGCTGGAAAGGGAAGGTTTCGTGGACGTATTCCTGGTGCGCGCGTTTGGTCACGAACATGCCGTCCGATCCCAGCAAGTCGTTGTGTATGCACTCATGAAACCACCGCTCGCGGCAAACACCTTGCCACTCGAAGTAACGTGAGAAATACGTATTCATGAACGCGTTCGAGTCTTTCAGATAAATGTCGAACGTATGGTGGAAGGTCTTTAGCGAGGCCGTGCCAATCGGGTCTTCCGAAAGAAGGGCGGATCCTCGGGTCAGGGCGGTAGGGATTGCGTCACGCATCAACATACGATTTTCCTTTTGCAGGAACGGCTGCTTGCGGCAACCACGCATGCCTCCCTCTGCGGCAGGCACATCCCATTCTGTTGGGGATGTGGGCTATATGGCTATTGGCTGACAAACATGCGATGCAGAAAAATAACGCCCCGGTGTCATACCGAAGGTTCGACGAAACAGCGCAATGAAAGCACTGACGTTGTCGTAGCCCAGATCCAGGGCGACGGCCGTAACCGGTTGCCCGGCCGCCAGTAGCTCGAGCGCACGCATGAGTCGAGCTCGTTGGCGCCACGTTGTAAAGGTAAATCCGGTTTCCGCGACAAAGCGCCGGCTCAGGCTGCGGGGCGCAACATTCACCAATTGCGCCCACTCGGTGAGCGTACGAGATATCGCAGGGTCGTCGACCAACTCGACGGCGATACGGCTCAGGCGTGCGTCTCGCGGCATGGGCAGGCCGAACTCGTCCGGCGGAGCGCCAGCGATCTCGTCGAGAATGACGTTGACGACGTGTGTCTGCCTACGATCCAACGGTCCCAACTCCCACTGCGCCGCGCTCAAAACGGCCTCGCGCAGCAGTCCCGAAACCTCAATGGTGCGCGCCTCGCCTGGCAATTCAGCACAGTAAGCCGGCGCTATGTACACGGCCCAGCCAGAAAACGGTCCGTGCGACCGCGCTGCGTGGACATGCGACGGCGGGATCCACACGGCACGCGTTGTTGGCACTACCCATGCACCCAGCCTGGTTCTCACCGTCAGCAGGCCGGAGAATAGACCCAGCAACTGACCGGACGGATGGCTATGAGGATCGGATACCCTGGGCTCGCTTTGCCGCCCCGCCACGGCAATGAGCGGCGGATCGCTGTCCGTCATCGAGTGGACGCGATTTATTTTTTCTTGCAGAAGCTGTGACGCGAGCATGGCATCTTTGAGCTATTGGATGGCAGCTATAGCTTACCAGCGCCACACTAGCCGGCGCTATCCTCTGCTTCATGTCAATTTTCCAGGGGAAATGCCATGTCTGAGGCCGCCGTCGACTTGAGCCAACTCTATGCTCCGCCATCGGAAATGATCGTCAAAGGCGTGATGGATCATCTGCTGCCTTTTCATGTTGCCTACCTGAGGGTCGCGACGTTTTTCTGTCTGGCGACGGGCAATGCAGATGGGTTGGACGCATCCCCGCGTGGAGGCGCACCGGGCTTCGTGCATGTTCTGGACGACAGGACCGTGGCGTTCGCCGATTGGCCGGGAAACAACCGCATCGCATCCTTGCAGAACCTGGTCGACGACAATCGCGTGGCCATGCTGTTTATCTTCCCCGGGCTTGAGGTTTTCTTGCGCATTAACGGGCGCGGTGCGCTCTCCGTGAGCCCGGATCTGCTAGCGCGCCTTGCCGAGGCAGGGCGCATGCCCAAGACCGCGATCGTGGTCTCAATCGACGAAGTGCTGTTCCATTGCGGAAAGGCGATCAACCGGGCGAATCTCTGGAGTGCGGACGCATACATTGACGGGAAGAGCGTGCCGTCGCTGGGCGACATGAAAGCGGTATTGACGGGGCAGAGCAAAGCTGCGGCCAACGAGATGGATGACGCATACTACCGCTCCGTGCGCAACGATTTGTACTGACTTTTATGCCTCGTGAATGGTGGTCGCGCGGAACAACCGACGCGCGCCGTTGTCGGAAGCGCTGATCGCGGCTTTCGCCCACTCGCGCATCGCAATTTCGTATCTGGAGACGGCCTGACGCAGGTCCGGCCCGCTCGCCGCCGCGCCGGCGAGCGTCGCTGCGTCCCGCAGTGCCCATGCCGGCCGAGCGTCGGCTACTCGCGATAGCGAACCTTCTGATCGGGCATCTGGAAGTCGAGAGAACGCTTGCCGAGCCCGCTTTGTGGGCGGGCCTTTCGGCGCGAACCGCGCGCAGGCACTTCGTTGCGCAGACTGGCATGAGTTTCGTGCAATGGCGCCAACAGGCTCGTCTCGCGTCGGCGCTCTCACGTCGGACGTTGACCGGCTATCGAACCACCATGCGACAGATCACAGGATGAGCATCTCGCCGGCAACGTCCTAACGTAGGGTCAGTTAGCAGGGCAAAGTGATTTCAAGTGGGCGAACCCGGCCGCCTCCGCGAAGTCTGGGAGGCGCCAGATTGCGCCGTTTACTCCCCATGAGCCCTCCGCGACATCATGCACGATCACTGACGTAGCCAGCCGACGTTGGTCTGCAGGGGGCGACGCCTGCCTGAAGGCATCGTGGACCAGGCCGACGTATCGGGCACGGGCGGCCCCGTCCAGCACCCCAGCGGGCAGGTAAATCATCGCAACGCACGGCAAAAGCTGTGCTGTCACGTCTATTGCTCCGCACGTCCAGAATCCCGGCGCGACTTCGTCGACCACGACCCAGCATAGGGTGCGCTTCTTCGGGTCGTCGGGAATCTGTTCTGCACTTGCAGCCGCATCATTAAGCAGACGTACTAGCGTCTCGCGATGCTGGTTGGGAAAAGAATCCTTGGGAAGTTTGACGAGAATGTTTGGCAACTGAATCCCTTTATTTGTGGACAGGAGCTTGCATTAGAGCGCGGGGATGCGCAGAATCCGAGTGTCTGTCAGGACATCTTTCATGCGTATCCAGCCATTCTGTGATTTCACGATTCTCGTTCTTGGCGGCGCTTATCCCTCGAGCGTCGCGCTAACACTCGACATACTGTCGGCTGCAGCTTCGGTGGCAGCACGCGTCGGCGTCGCTGCCCCTCGATGGCGTATCTACTCGACTGCCGGCAACAGGGTGCAACTCGGGCACGGCCTTGCAATCGATGCGAAGCCTTTGCCGAAGGCCACGCGCGCCGATGGTTCGATCTGGATCGTGCCGGGACTGGGGCTGGAAAGCCCGCTCGATATTCCGGGCCGTTTGGAACAAGACGACGCGCTCACGGCAATAAAGGCTTTACGGGCTCACGCGAAGCGTGGCGGCACCGTCGCGGCGTCCTGTTCTGCTGTTTTCCTGCTACAGGCGGCCGGTCTGCTAGCCGGTCGCCGGGTGACAACGTCGTGGTGGCTAGCCTCGTTACTTCAACGTGTGGATAAACGCTGCACTGTCGATGCAAACCGGATGGTGATTGAAGACGGCCAGGTCGTGACAGCGGGCGCAGCACTCGCTCAAACCGATTTGCTGTTGTATTTGCTCCGTGACAGGTTCGGTCCGGCGTTAGCAGATACGTTATCTCGTGTGCTTCTTATCGACGCGCGGCAGGCGCAGGCACCGTTCATCTCTGCGTCTCTGTTCGCCAGTGGGAGCGAGCTCATCAGCAAGATCGTCGCGTATGTAGAGGCCTCGCTGCCTGAACTGCCTGGTTTGGCGGAGCTGGCGGCGCAGTTTTGCATGTCGGAACGAACGTTCACGCGTCACGTTCGGGCCGCCACGGGTCGCAGCGCGCAGGATTTGTTGCAAAGCATTCGGCTTGGCAGGGCGCGCATGCTGCTTGCCACGAGTCGGATGACTGTCGAGCAGATCGCCGGGCAAGTGGGCTACAGCGACGCAACGGCGCTCAGAAGAATGATGCGTAAGCTTGTCGGCGCAACCCCGAGGCAGTTCAGGCCGAGCGCGTACGAAGCGTGACGTTGATCTGGCATGGACAGGTTTGACTGTCCGCTTCGCTCTTTCGCGAACGGCAGCAAGCGGGCCGGTCCGATCGCTGCTTTCGATTTATGCGCGGAGCCGCGCATCGGTTCTCCTCATCCGGCTCCCGTCAGCATCAAAATGTAGGTGATCGTCGACACGACGATGACACACACGCCGGTAATGACCTTCGTCGAGTTGAACTCGACGAGGCCAAATACGCAAATAGCGATACCGAAAACTGCCATCAAAGTGCCGATAGTCGCAAGCAGGACCCGCACCTTGTTCCCGGTCGTTTCCTCCGGATTTTCAGTCGCTTCCATCTGATCAGGTTTCATGAGGAATCCCCACGCGACACGAGCGCGCGGCCTCCAGCCATCGATGACCGGCTGGGGAGATTCTTCAGACAATCTGGCGCCCCTACGTACCGGTACATTCATTGTAGAAAGTCTGGCTTACACATCAACACGCGCCTGGTTGCTACCTTGGCCACTTCCGTCGCGGCCACGGAGCTTTCGCTGCGCTGACGGGCTGGAATCCGATCGGGAAAATCCGTCGTCCGGCGGCGAGGCGCGGGACACGGTTCACACCCGGGCGGCACGGTCGCCGGGCAGCGTCTTTACCAACTCGTGCGGCAATCCTGCGATGTTGCGGATCACACATTCTCGATCGAGTTTCTGGGGCCGGGCGTGCAAGCGTATGCATTTACATTCGGCTAAGCTGAGGTGGAAGGCATGTCGCACGTAAAGGTCTCGAAATGGATCGTCAGCAAAAGCTTGCCATCGTCCGCCGAGCGTATGCCAGGCGGCTCATGGCTTCGGAAGGCATTACAAATCCGGGCATTGAGGCGGCATTCGCTGCGGTCGAACGAGAACGCTATCTGGGTCCCGGGCCGTGGCCAATCTTGCACTCCGTCGGTTACATCCCGACGCCTGACGCCGATCCCGTCCATCTTTATGCCGATGTTCTGATTGGCATCATTCCGGAACGCGGCCTTAACAACGGCATGCCGTCCTACCATGTGTCGCTTCTCGCAAGCGCCGACATTCGAGCCGGTGACCACGTGGTTCATATTGGAGCGGGTGTCGGCTACTACACGGCCATCATGGCCTGTCTCGTTGGCCCTTCTGGCAGGATCACCGCCATCGAGTTCGATGCCGGCTTAGCCAGGCGCGCGGCCACGAATTTCTCGAATGCGACGAACGTTCAGGTGCTCCAGGGCGACGGCTTCTCGATGTCCTTTGATCGGGCTGACGTGATCTATGTCAACGCGGGCGTAACCCATCCCGCCGACGTCTGGCTCGATCGCTTAAACGACGGCGGCCGGCTGATTCTCCCCCTGACGCCGAATTACCAACACGGTGCGGTATTTCGAATTGAACGCAATGGCGATGAATATTTCGCCGCCTGGATCTCCGCGGTCGGCCTCTACCCGTGCGAAGGAGGGCGCGATGACGCGTCGGAAGCCGCGCTTGACGCCGCCTTTCAAAAGGGCGGCTGGCGCGCCGTAACACGCCTGTACCGCACCGGTGATCTGCCAGATGAGCGATGCTGGTTGCGTGGAGCTCAGTGGGCCCTGGCCTACGACTGATGCCACGTCATAGTCGTCACCTATCAACGGCATTGCAAGAATCGCATTCTATTGACGGCCACTCGCACCTATATTTTGAGTTGCAGTAGCTTGCCGACGCGAGCCGATCTCGCCCAACGCACGCCACGACACCCGTCATCGGACGAAAAGCATGCGCGTCGGGTAATCGACAGTGGTACACCCAAGTGCCCATGATGATTTCCGGACAACCCTGCCTGCACGGATCGGCGATGCATCATAGAATCCAGACGCCGTAGCAGAAAAAGTAGTGGGTATGTCCTCACAAGGAGATAACGCATGTCAAGCGAAGCAAAGTGCCCGTTCAACCATGCCGCCGGCGGCGGCACGACGAATCGTGACTGGTGGCCGAAGCAACTACGGCTGGACCTGCTCAGCCAGCACTCCAGTAAGTCCAACCCGTTGGACAACAGCTTTAACTACGCCGAGGCTTTCAAGACCCTTGACCTGGCCGCGGTGAAGAAGGACCTCGCGGCGCTGATGACCGATTCGCAGGATTGGTGGCCGGCAGACTTCGGCCACTACGGTCCGCTATTTATCCGCATGGCGTGGCACAGCGCCGGCACGTACCGTATCGGCGATGGCCGCGGCGGTGCCGGGCGAGGCCAGCAGCGTTTTGCGCCGCTCAACAGCTGGCCGGACAACGTCAGCCTCGACAAGGCTCGCCGCCTGCTCTGGCCGATCAAACAGAAGTACGGCCAAAAGATTTCCTGGGCCGATTTGCTGATCCTCACCGGCAACGTCGCGCTCGAGACCATGGGCTTCAAGACTTTCGGCTTCGGCGGCGGTCGCGAGGACACCTGGGAGCCGGACCTCGACGTCTATTGGGGTAACGAAAAGACCTGGCTGGGCGGCGACGTCCGTTATGGCAAGGGTGCAGCAGGCAGTAGCGACGACGAAGGCGTGATCGTGGCCGATGCGGAACTGCACGGCAGCGAAGTCAGCCGCGACGACAACGGACGTAACCTGGAAAACCCGCTGGGCGCCGTGCAGATGGGCCTGATTTATGTGAACCCGGAAGGTCCCGACGGCAATCCTGACCCGCTCGCCGCGGCACATGACATCCGTGAAACCTTCGCACGCATGGCCATGAACGACGAGGAGACGGTCGCGCTGATCGCCGGTGGACACACCTTTGGCAAGACGCACGGCGCCGGTCCCGCCGACAACGTGGGTCCGGAACCCGAGTCCGCCGGCCTCGAGAACCAGGGGCTGGGCTGGAAGAACAGCTTCGGCACGGGGAAGGGCGCCGACGCGATCACCAGCGGCCTGGAAGTCACCTGGACCACCACGCCGACGAAGTGGGGCAACGGCTTCTTCGAGAACCTGTTCAAGTACGAATGGGAACTGACGAAGAGCCCCGCCGGTGCCAACCAATGGGTCGCGAAGGGCACTGACGAAACGATCCCGGACGCTCACGATCCATCGAAGAAGCGGCGGCCGACGATGCTCACCACCGACCTCTCGTTGCGCCTCGACGCTGCCTACGAGAAGATCTCGCGGCGTTTTCTGGCGAATCCCGACCAGCTCGCCGATGCCTTCGCCCGAGCATGGTTCAAGCTGACCCACCGCGACATGGGGCCGCGCGTCCGCTACCTTGGCCCGGAAGTGCCGGCCGAAGAGCTGCTCTGGCAGGACCCGATCCCGGCGGTCGACCACCCGCTGGTCGATGCTCAGGACATCGCATCACTCAAGCAGAAGATCCTGGCGTCAGGGCTATCCGTTTCGCAGTTGGTTTCGACTGCCTGGGCATCGGCATCCACCTTCCGCGGTTCCGACAAGCGCGGCGGCGCCAATGGCGCACGTATTCGCCTCGCTCCGCAGAAAGACTGGGCGGTCAACCAGCCCGAGCAACTGGCAAAGGTGTTGAAGGCCCTCGAAGGCATCCAGAGCGAGTTCAACGGTGCACAGTCCGGCGGCAAGAAGGTCTCGCTGGCCGACCTGATTGTGCTGGCCGGCAGCGCCGGTATCGAGAAGGCGGCGCAGAGCGCCGGCCGCCAGGTCAGCGTGCCTTTCACGCCAGGTCGCATGGACGCTTCGCAGGAACAGACCGACGTCGAATCCGTCTCGGCACTTGAGCCGGTTGCCGACGGCTTCCGAAACTATCTCAAAGGCAAATACAAAGTCCCGGCCGAGGCTTTATTGATCGACAAGGCGCAATTGCTGACTCTGACCGCTCCCGAGCTGACCGCGCTCATCGGCGGCTTGCGCGTGCTGAACGTGGGGGCCGGGCAGAATCCGCAAGGCACCTTCACTCAAAAGCCGGAAACGCTGACCAACGACTTCTTCCGCAACCTGCTCGACATGGGTACGGAATGGAAACCAGCGTCGGCGGCTGCAGACGTGTTCGAGGGGCGTGACCGCAAGAGCGGCGAGTTGAAGTGGACTGGCAGCCGCGTCGATCTGGTCTTCGGTTCGAATGCTCAGTTGCGCGCCCTAGGCGAAGTCTATGCAAGCGAGGACGGGCAGGAGAAATTTGTCGGCGACTTCGTCGCAGCCTGGGTCAAGGTGATGAACCTTGACCGGTTCGAACTCGCCTAAGCGGGCGCGGGAACCCGCCGGGGTTGTCACCCTGGCGGGACTTCGCCCAGCCATGCGAGGGATAACCTTTCAGGTCGCCGCGCGGATCAGCCTGGTTGCATCTGCGCGCGATAGTCGCGCGGCGACATGCCATACGCCGTTTTGAATGCCTTGCTGAAATGTGCGGAGTCGAAGAACGCCCACGAGTACCCGATATCCGTGACGGTCCGGTGTGCCAAGCGTGGATCGGCAAGCTCACTCGCGCAGCGCGCAAGCCGTTGTTCGAGCACGTATCGTCGATACGATACGCCGTACTCTGCCAGGAGTTCCGGCACGTGCCGCGTGGAGACACTCAACGCTGCCGCGACGCCGGCAAGCGTTAGCGATGGATCTGCCAGATGTTCATCGATAAACGACTTTGCTCGCTGGAACTGCGCTGTGCGATGTACGCTGGTGTGGAGACGCACCTGCTGCGTCCGTTCCCAAAGCACCATGGTCAAAAGATCCAGCGCTACTGAATTGGCGTGAACGCTGGCGTCTCCCGTGATGTCGTCCCAGACTTTCGACAAACTCAGTACATAGTTCATTGAAAGCCGGGCGTAAGGAGTCTCGTTGCCGAGGGCAGTGGCCGTGACCGCTTCGAGTCGTCCAATCTGTGCTGCGAACGACGCGCGCGGCACATGCAGCCAGATGAAGGTGAGGTCTTCGGTGATCGATTCCTGATACGGCTTTGCCGGGTCGACAACGTAGAACTGCCCGGCGCGCACCTGCGCTTCATTGCCTTCCTGGCTGACCGAGATCGCGCCCGATAAGGGCAGCACTACCTTGATTGCGTCGTTTTCGGAGCGGGCGATATGCTGACGTGTCCGGCTGACATCCAGCGGCGTCATCAACGACGTACCGGCCCATGTATCGCCCACGAAGCGACCGTCCCACTCAAAGCGGAACGTCTCCGGCGAGCTGCACGCGAGGCTAACCGGGACATAGAGGTCCTCGGCCATGTCCCGCCAGTAACTGAAGCGCCGATTGACGGGAATCTCGTCGAGATTCATGCTTGCGGCCATCACTTCTCCTCATGTGGCTCCGCCGCCTTGGCCGTCATGGTTGGCGATCCGGCGTTTGATTTGTCGATCGGTACGCGATGGGCACCGCTCCGTAGGCCGCGGCAAATGCCGAGCAGAACTGCTCAGCGCACAAGACGCATACATACGTGCAATCTCCGTTGTACTGTAGTCGTTGTAGCGCGCATCGGCCAGCGTCTGTGCGCAACGGCGCAACCGAATATGTTGCAGGAACTGTGCAAAATCCATTTTATGCCGGCTCAGGAAGTTCTCTATTTCTGAGAACCTCATTCCCAGTGAGGCGCCGGTCACGCTGCTCGAAAGCGGCCTGTCAGCGAGATGTACTCTCATCGTCGGGGTTGTCTACGGCGGAGCCGTCGTCCTCTGGCGCGCACGCGTTCGCGACGAGGTCAAGCCGGTCCGGCCGTGCGGACATGGCCGCACGGCCGACGGGTCTGCAACTACGCTGCCTCATTCCGCGCGCACAATGCATGTTGACTGCGCCGACCATTCTGCCCCCACCGGGAAAAACAGGATGGACGCGACTGTGCAAACAGTTAGACGCTTCGCTTTACGGATCAATGTACGACGAAATGCCCGATGCGGTCTTCTTCGCCCCACAAACGCCATTGTCAAAGGTGATCCTACGTGAGCTCGATCCTGAGTCTCGACGACATGCCGGTCACAAAGCGGTTCAGCTATTTCCGTGACGTGGTGGAGTCGTTTTATATTCCGATTGGCCTTCAGTGCGATACGCCTGAACGATTCAATGCATGGGTCAAGGGCAACTCGCTCGGGCCGGTCGATGTTGGCACCTGTTTCCTCGCCGAGCAACGAGTAAGCAGAAAGGTGGAGCACATCGCGCGCTCGCAAGAAGATCGCATCAAACTGATCATGCCGATCTCCGGTGCCATTGCGGTGTGTCAGGACAACAATCATGCGGTGGTCCGCCCCGGCCAGTTCTATATCACCGACCCGACGCGGGTGTACGAGGAACGCATTCTCGAGGACCTGACCTTCACATACATGCTCATCCCACGCGAGGCTATCGCAGCCAGGATCGGCGACACCGGGAAGATAACGGCGACTCCTCTGGATTACGACCAGCCATACGCTCGACTCGCAGCGGACATGGTGCGCAGTCTGGTATCGGTCAGTAGTTCGATGGAAGGATTTGAAGCACAACAGGCGGGAGCCATTGCAGCAGATCTGGTGACGATGGCGCTATGGGAACGCATGGACAAGGTGCCCACCCACAGAACGGCACACCGCACAGCGCAATTCCAGCAGGCGAAAGCAATGATCGAGCAGAATCTGACGAATGGTGGACTGAGCCTTGAAGGGATTGCGACACGAATGGGCTTATCGACCCGGTATCTGAACGGACTTCTTTCGGAAGGCAATTTGCACTATCGGCACTATGTGCTGGCGCAACGACTCGCTCGCTGCAAGCGACATTTGACCGATCCCCGGCTGGCCCAGCTTGCCGTAGCCGAAATTGCTGCGCGGTGCGGCTTTGTCGATAGCGCGCACTTTAGCCGCGCGTTCAAAGCAATATATGGCGTGCCACCGCGGGAATATCGTTCAGCGGCACTAGCCGGAGTCGTCCGGTCAGACGGACCATCCGCACGCCCGAGCAGCGATGAGCTAGCTTAGCCGACAGTATCGGGGCGCCGGTCCAGCACTCCACCCAGGATGAGATGCGAGCCGGCGACGGTGGTATCGAACGGCTTGCCAAGCAGATTGCTCAGTTAGAAATTCCCCAACCTAACGCCGCCGGCCCTTTGCTGCGGGTGCAGGAAGACAGGCAGGTTGTGTTGTTCTTGCGACTAGCCCTGTTTCACCATGCCAAGCTCGCAGTCGACGAGCTGATTGTCATACAGGATACGCTCGTGAACCGCATGTGCCGACCGGTCGGTGATGGAGAAAACAAAAATACCGGCGAATGCAACGATCATCGAGAAGAGAGCAGGGTATTCATACGGGTAGATGGCATGTGCATGCCCAAGCACCTGGACCCAAACAGTAGGACTGAGGATGGTCAGCGCGACGGCCGTTACCAATCCTAGCGAGCCACCCAGAACCGCACCGCGCGTTGTCAACCCTCGCCAGTAGATGGAAAGCAGAAGCACGCCACGCGATATAGCCTGCGAACGACGCGTGGTAGTCGGGAAAGAGCAGGGCGCGCAGGCGCGAGCCGGTACCGTCAGCAGCGATCAGGACGTCCGCACGCTCTGTCTGTCCATCGTCGAAATGCAGGTCGACGCCGTGCTCGTCCTGGTCAAAGCCTGTAACTTCGCGCCCGTAGCGAATTCGCTCTGGCGGTAGCATGTTGCACAGGGAGCGATAGACCGCGTCCCACGACGAGAACGGCAGCATCTCGGGTTCGTCGTGGGTGACGGAACCGTCGACATCGATCCAACGCCGCCGATGCGTTGGCACACTGATCATGTCGCGGCAGTAGTGACCGTGATTCTCGAGGAAGCGCAGCATGCGCCGCAGCACCACCACACCGCCGCCCTGACCACGCAATGCATGCGCAGAGCGTTCGTAGACGAGCACGTCGTGTCCGGTGCAATTGAGCGTGAGGGCTGCGGCAAGCCCCGAAATCGATCCGCCTGCGATTGCAATCTTCATATTGGGTATCTGTTCAATGTCGACACGTTAGACCTCGATCTGCCTCCTTGTGCGATCCCTCGATACAAACGTTGACCAGAGCAACACGGACTTCGCCGCGATAGCGCCGGGCGCGGGCATCTTCGGCACCCGCTGAGGTACTCGCGCTGCGTGCACCGAGCAACGTGGCATGTATGCGCGATGTCGCGCTGAGCAATGCCAGGGAGCAGCGCGCAGCGGGTCATGTCATCACGCTGAGCTTATTCAATAGCATCTCGTCGGGCTCGATAAAAGATCTGAATCATTCTGAACGGGCACGAGCACGGCGCAGATTGGTTCACCGAGAGTCTCCAGCCCACGCACGTCCAGTCAGGGTGGATGAGCAATTGCCGTCATAAAGTCTGAAAGTGGTCGCGGAGGTGAATTCCCTCCGTCGTGCGGGCTTCCTGCCCCTTCTCGGTGGCTTCGAGCGGGTCTCCAAAAAAATCGGATCATTCGGTAAGCCATAGGACGTGCAGCGCATCCAGTTACGCCGCAAGAGATTGATACTGCATGAGTTTTCCGGCCCTAGAGAACATTTCTGTATCCACGTTATTGCGGATTTGCAGAACGCGGAGCGCAAGACGGCGCCCACGCCGGCCAATCCATTGCCCGCTTCAGGGCAATGCAACGATTAACCCGACGGATTCTTTGTGCAGCCCAGCAGGTGCATACGAATCCTGTACGACTTTGATAGGAACTGAAAATCATGCATTGGATCGTTTTCTGCACCGATAAGCCTGGTGCTTTGGCCCTTCGCGAAGCCAATACCCCGAAGCATCGCGCGTATCTGGAGAGCGGGCCGATCACGCTTGTTACATCCGGGCCGTTGGTCGATGACGCCGGCGAGAACAAGATCGGCAGTTTTTTTCTTGTGGAGGCGCAAACACGCGGCGAAGTCGAGACATTTAATCGAAATGACCCGCTCTTCGCAGCCGGACTGTGGGAAGAAGTCCAGATTCATCGTTTTCATCGCCGGGTGGGCTAAACGATTGACAACCGGCGTGCGCCGATGAGCCGCGAGAGGCGACGCCTCTTTTGACGATGCCGTCCAATCTTGTAACGGGAGCCTTGTGGCATCGAGCGCCTCCTGGATCGATTCATACCCATCTGTCGACCGAGCCGGCGCTTGATACGTCTGATCCGTATCGCAAGAGGCGGCGTGCGCCTGTATAGCGTGCCAATCGTTCAGGGCGGCCCACACCGTGTTGTGTGTGACTCGTTCAAACACGGCGGGATTAATCGGACTCAGCGGTAAATGCGCGGGCTTTCCGGCTACGGCGCTCGAACGATATGGACGTAGGCTTCAGTTTGAGACGAGTCGAACAGTCATGCCGCGCGGTAGCAAAGAGAAGACAAGGTTGAAAGTCAATATTCCGTTTCAAATGCGAGGAGACACACCAATGGCTAGAAATGCTTTCGAACGAGGCTTGGTGGGTCCGGCAGCGCGCGCAGCATTGGTCGCCGGCGCCCTGCTGTGTGCCGCGGTGATCGCACGCGCCGACGATCTGACGGCACGAGTCGTCACACTCACGACACAACGCTGCGCAGCCTGTCACGGGGTGGACGGAAACAGCACGGTCGGCACCTACCCACGCCTTGCAGGCCAGTATCCGGAGTATCTCTACAAGCAGCTCACGCAGTTCAAGGGTGGCCCGGGTGTGCCGCCGTTGCGGCACAACGA
Organism: Paraburkholderia polaris; assembly: GCF_012927345.1. Taxonomy (GTDB): domain Bacteria; phylum Pseudomonadota; class Gammaproteobacteria; order Burkholderiales; family Burkholderiaceae; genus Paraburkholderia; species Paraburkholderia polaris. The sequence goes on along the minus strand of NZ_JABBGJ010000004.1, from coordinate 13,517 downwards.
AATCATGCAGACAATGGTCAAAGACCTCTCGCCGGACGAGATGAAAGCACTCGCGACCTTCTATGCAGCGCAAAAGCCTGCGCCAGGTGCAGCTTCAAATGCAGCGCTCGTCGATGCCGGAGCGCGTGTCTATACACATGGCGGCGCGAACGGCGCGCCAGCGTGCATTTCATGTCACCGTGCAGCGGGAGGCGGTATCGAGCCTGACTTCCCGCGTATCACCGGCCAGCATGAGGAATATGTCCAAGCGCAACTCCACGCATGGAAGAGTGGAGAGCGCGGGGGTAAGGGAAAGTTGATGAGCCTGATCGTTCCGCTGCTGAGCGAAGACGAGATTGTCGCTGTGTCCGCGTATGTGGCGGCGCTGAAGCAATGAAAATCCGGACGATCTGACAAGTCGACGCTCCTTTTGATCAGGCCTCCTTCTGATGTTGGCCGTATAGTGAGTTCCAAGGTAGATGCAGGCGCCGAATGGAAAGTCGGCGAATTCAGACAGACCACTGCGGCTCCGTCCTATCTCCAACCTGACTCGCGCTGAGCTGGTTGATCCAGCGCTGCGGGACTTCCCGATGCGCTACGCGCGATGGTGACGTTCCCAACGGCGTTCAGTCGACTCGACGAAGGACTTTCGGCGGTCACCACCCGAATCATGATGATTAGTATCGCGAATCAAAATCAGTCATGGGGCTGTGAGATTGGCAGAACAATGGAGACCAGGAATGTACAGGAAAGCTATTGCCGTTTTAGCCGTTTCTCTTGTGATGGGCGAAGCTCATGCGCAATCGAGTGTCACGTTGAGCGGGATCATCGACGGTGGCATCAGTTTCACGAATGGTGTAGGCGCAAATGACAAAAATCAGTGGGCATACGGCCAGGCGAATCTGGTCGTCAGCCGGCTGATTTTCTCCGGAGTGGAGGATCTGGGCGGCGGGATGGCGACACTGTTCAAACTTGAGTCGGGTTTTCTGCCGGGTGCCGGGAAGAGTACCAATTCGGGCCAGCCGACCTCTGCGGGCAGTTTCCTGTTCGACCGTGGTGCGTGGGTGGGGTTGAGAAAGGATGACTTCGGGACGATCTCGTTTGGCCGCCACTACACCCCATTCGTCGAAGTACTTTATCGCACGGATGCCAGCGGTTTTGAGAATTTCGGCTCGGTGGCAAATACAGTCTTTCAGACCCGCACCGGCTTCAACGGCTTTCAATATACATGGGCTAACAACTCGGTCAAATATCAGACACCAACGATCTACGGTCTCAGTGCCAGCGTGTTAAACAGCTTTGGCGGGACCGCAGGCGATTTTCAGAATCAACGTGAGGTGTCGGCTGCGCTGTACTACGCGCTCGGGCCTGTATCCGCGAGCGCCGGTTATATCTCCGGCAACGATCCGACCGGGGTAACGGATCACACGGTGGCGCGGGCCTACACCGTATTCCTCGCCTATACAGGCAGCGCGTACAAAGTCAGTCTGAATTTCCAGAACTTCAAGGATCCCGCAACCGGAAGCAGCCAGGATTACTATTCCGTCGGCGCCCGGTACGATATTACCCCGGCGTTCAGGCTTGTTTCGGACTATACGTATCTGGCCGACAGGGTGAACACCGAACGCAACGGTGCGTTCTTCAAACTGGGCGTTCACTACCTGCTGTCGAAGTCGACAGATCTGTACACGGAGGCCGGCCTTTCCAGAAACAATGCTCAAGGGACGCTCGGTATCTCAAGCACTTCGCCAGCTAGCGCGGGTATCAATCAGCGCTCGGTCGTTACGGGCATGATTCACTTCTTTTGACCGCAAGACGAAACGCCGCCGCAGATGGCATCAACGTAGCAACAGAGCGGAAGAAGGATGTTTCTGCCGCGTGCTCCTTGGGGGGGCGCTTAATCCGGCGGCCGCACTGCAAGCGGATAACAATGTGAAGATGTCAGGAGGCTGATAGAACATGGGGAGACCAATGAAAAGGTCACGTTTTTAATAAGATTTAAGTGGTGTACGTGCCGAATTTTTACCATCATTTCATACGCAGTCTGTGCCATTTTTTTGCGCAGTTTTTCTGCAGACCGCTGTTTAGTCATCAACGCCTTCGGGGAAATATGATGCGACTTTCCACCTTTACCGTAACGTGCGGGCTCGTAGCGTTACTCAGCGCGGATCTGGCTTTCGCTCAGTCCGCCAGCGATGCCAACACAGCGCAACCGATCGGCAGCCCCAGCAAATCTGCGATCCGCGCACAGAACCGGCAACTGTCGAAAGCTGTCCGCCATGCGCTTTATGCGACAAAGGGTTTGACTTCCAGCAATATCGCCGTACTGGTTAAAGGCGGTGCGGTTTCGTTGGTAGGAACGGTGCCGGATAGCTCACAGATCCAGCTTGCGGGTGATGCTGCCAAACGGGTCCCCCAGGTGCAGTCGGTCGATAACCGAATCGTGCTGGAAGAAGAGGGCGCCCAGTAATCAAAGGCGCGTCGCGGACCTGGCGCGCGCCAGATCCGCGACGATCGCGGGGCAAGTTCTGGATGTGGCGGACCTCCTGATTGCGAACCGCCTACAGGGTCTTGCCCTGCAACACAGGGTTCAGTGCATACAGCGCAGCTAGCCAGTCGATGAAGATCTTGAGCTTTTTCGGCGGATGCCGGTTCGAAAGAAGCGCGGGAATCACGATCCACTTGGCCATGGCCGTCGGCAAATTGACTTTCAGACGTCCTTTCGGTGCAATCCTGGCACTTGAAAGGGATGCTTCCATGTCGTCAATTTCGTTGAGTACAGCAACGCAACGTTGATAGTAGGCGTGCCCGTCTTCGGTCAGCGAAACCTTGCGCGTGGTCCGGTGCAACAGCTTGCATCCCAGATGATGCTCGAGTGTTTGCAACATCTTTGAGACCTTCGGCGGAGTCAGACCATACGAGTCCGCTGCCCGTGTGAAACTGCCGGCTTCGACGATGCGTACGAAGACTTTCATTGCGTTAAGCGTGTCCATATTTCCCGATCCTATTTGTCAAGGCATAGAAGTGCGGGAGCCTTATGACAACCGGTACCCGAGGACAGGCAGTGCAAACACGGTGTATGTCTGGAGCATGATGGCCCTCATGCTAGCGCCGGCGTCAACGGGTGTACTTAAGCGCTTCTAAAATTTCCTTAAGTTGCAAATTGGCCGTGTTGATACCACGCGTGATTTGCAGCAACAAGCCCGCCGATTGCGAGGTAGCGAACCAAGGCGAGAACTGGAACAGCCCACGCTCTGTTCCGTCTGAGGCAACTTTCCGTGGGACTCAGTACAAGTCAACGTGAATTCAGATCGTTAAGATGCACTGGATCGGTGCGGCACAACCGGTTTGCATTCCAGCCATTGAGACGATGAAGACCAGGAGTTCCGCGTAACTTCACTTATGCCGGGTTGGATGACCGGCGAATCAATTAGCGTGTTGTCTGCTACGTCTCATTGGCCACCGCGTATGCATACGTCTGAAAGACAGGAGGTTGCCGTGTTACGCATTGGTGATCTGGAGATTGACTTTGCACTGCGCGAGGTACGTCGCGACGGCGCTCCACTTCGAGTGGGCTCGCGCGCTTTCGATATCCTGGAACTTCTGAACAACGCCAATGGCGAGTTGGTGTCGAAAGATGAAATCCTGCGCGTCGTCTGGCCGAGAACCGTGGTGGAAGAGAACAATCTGCAGGTGCAAATTTCCGCATTGAGAAAGGTTTTCGGCACCAGCAGCCAATTGATCAGAACGGTTTCCGGTCGTGGCTATAAATTATTGCGTTGCACCAACGTGGTCCGCGCGGAGCACGTGTGCGATACGCAGTCCGATGCTGCTCTGGTCACGTCCATTGACGATTCGCAGGGCACACCAAACGGTAGCATCGTGGACCTCTTCGGGCGCGATCTGACGTTGGCAGAAGTGCTCACTGTGTTGAAACGTCGTGAAATGGTCACGCTAGTCGGCACCGGGGGGATCGGCAAGACACGCCTCGCGATCGAAGCCGCCAGAAAAGCAGCCCCCGCGTTTCCCGATGGTGTGGCGGTGATATCGTTTTCATCGGTGACGGATGAACGATTTGCGCTCGACGCAGCGGCCGCCGGGCTGGGCATGAAAACCTCGAGTGCACCGCTTTCAATCAACACGATCGTCGATGCGGTGCGCGGTAAGCGACTGCTCATCGTGTTGGATAACTGCGAACACGTTGTCGGCAGCGCGGCGAACATTGCGTTGGCGTTGCGAAATTCCGGCCACGTCATCCTGGCGACTAGCCGCGAGCCTTTGCGAATTCCCGATGAGACGCGGTATCCCGTGCCACCGCTCGTCGTACCTGAGGCGGTGAGCACAGAAGGCGCCGTGCTGCTAACCGGTGCGGCACAGCTCTTCCTTGCTCGGGTGAGGGAAGTCGCGCCCGAATTCGCGGTGGACGAGAAAACCGTTCTATTGATAGGCGCCGTGTGCCGCGCGCTCGACGGCATCCCGCTGGCGATCGAACTAGCTGCTGCGAGAGCCGCCTTACTTGGCATTGAAGTGCTTGGCAATCGTCTCAACGACCGTCTGCGGATTCTTACGGGCGGATGCCGGACTGCACCGCCTCGACATCAGACGATGAGGGCGACGCTGGATTGGAGTTACCGGCTGTTGAGCGATATCGAACGGTCCGTGTTCCGCCGCCTGGGCGTATTCGTTGGCGGCTTTACGTTCGACGCTGTTTGCTTCCTCACGGTGGACCGCGACGTGTCCACTTGGGAGACGCTCGACGCGTTCTGCGGTTTGGTGAGTAAATCGATGGTCGCGGCTCAATTCGATGGCAATGGCCGCCGCTACCGCCTTCTCGAAACGACTCGCGACTACGCTTTGCAGCAGCTTGACGACAATGGCGAGCGAAATACGGCTTCGGCTATGCACGCACGGTATTTGCTGACACTGTTCGGCGAGGCCCCGGCAAACGGGACCGAACGAACGGATGAAAAAAGGCTGGCGGAATTTTCCTCTGAGCTCGACAACGTTCGCGCAGCGCTTGAGTGGTCGTTTTCGCCGGCGGGCGATCCGTCGATGGGTGTTGCGCTCGCGTCGGCGACTGTCCCCTACCTCTTCGACCTGTCACTTTTGAGTGAATGTTGCAGCCGTGCCAGACAGGCACTGGCAGTTTATAACTCGACAATGGATAGTGAAATCCCGTCAGAGGCCGTACTGAAATTACGCGCAGCCTTGGCTGCGGGACTTGTTTATACGAACGGTCCTGGCCCGGAAGCCCGGCATGAATGGATGAACCTGTATGCCGATGCGGTGTTACAGAAGAACACTGAATATGAGGCACGCGCGTTGTGGGGCCTTTGGAATGCGCATCAGTATGGCGGTGAGCCCAAGGCCGCATTGCTCATGGCTCAACGCTTCTGCGACCTGGCGCGTGGGCAGTCAGATGTGACGCGATCCCTGCTTGGCGTGGGCATTGAAGGAATCACGCTGCATTACCTCGGAGATCAACTACAGGCTCGCGCCAGACTCGAGGAGATGCTGGCCGCCTACGATCAATCAGCGCATCGCTGGAGCTCGACCGGGTTCCGTATCGAACACGGAATCGTCGCACGCGCAACGCTCTCCCGTGTACTGTGGGTTCAAGGCTCGGTGCAACGCGCCCTGAAATTGGCTCAGTCGACCCTCCGGGCCGCGATCGACTACGACAATGACATGGTCACGTGCTACGTCCTGGTCGAAGCGGCTATTCCGTTGGCAATCCTGTCGGACGATCTGGTGCGAGCGCGCGAAGCGATCGCCGGTCTGCGCGAGAGGGCCTCCCGCATGTCCTTCCCTATATGGATTGCGGCTTGCGCATGTTATGAACAATGCGTGGCCGCCGCGGGATCGCCGAACCCTGATCAACTGCGGGTTTTTTCGATCGCCATTGAGCGCTTGACGCAAACGGGTTTCCGTGCGCCGCTGACCTTCCTGTTGTGCCGGTACGGCCAGGCGCTGGCGAAGTGTGGCGACGCGACGAACGCACTGAAAGCTGTCGATCAGGCAATTGAACATGGGGACGTGACCGGCGAGCGTTGGCTCCACGCCGGATTGTGCCGCGTAAAGAAAAAAATCCTTTCGTCGCGTGAGAATGGAACGTTGTATTGGGGATTGAAACACATCGCCCCACCATGGACAGATACATTACAGCACGGAGATTCAGTACATGCGCTCGACATTTGACCTTGACGATCTGCCGCTCTCCGAGCGTTACGAGTACTGGCGAGATGTATCGGAATCCTTGCATGTGCCGGTGTCCGTTAGCTGCGAAGAAACAGAGACCTTCACAGCGAAGTGGGACGGGCGTCCACTGGGAAAGCTCTTCGTTGGCTCGGCGTTTCTGAGTGAAGCGCAGCGTGTGTCCCGTACTTCGTATCACATCGACCGTTCCGCAGTGGATCCCGTCGGCATCTGGATGCCATTAACCGGCGGAATCCATCTAAGACAGGATGGCAAGGAGGCGCTAATTGGGCCTGGGCAGCTCGCCATCGTAGATCCTGCACGTCCTTATGAAGAGTTGACACTCAGGAACTGCAATTTCCTGTGGATGCTTGTGCCCCGGAAGGACGTCGTTGCGCGAATCGGCTCGACCCAGAAAGTTACAGGCCTCGCTCACTCCGTCGATCAGCCGCATGCGCGGCTCGCGATCGAGTTCGTGCGCAGCCTGTCGACCGTATGGGATGAGTTTTCCGGTCCACAGTCCGAACAGATGGCGGCGCATGTGTTGACTCTTTTAACACTCGCGTTTAACGCGTATAGCGACGCGCCGCCTCTAACGAGCGACACGGATTCATCGGAGCTGTTACTGTGGATCAGGCTCTTTATCGACGAACGTGTGGCGGATCGCAGTTTGTCCGCAGAGACAGTCGCGGCGGCACTCGGCGTTTCGACACAGGAAGTGCGGCGGCTGACGGCACAGGCCGGTCCTGGATTTCACGATTACGTGCAGGCGCGCAGGCTGGCGCGATGTTTTCGCATACTGTCGAATCCACGCTTCGCCGCTTACAGCGTACATGACATCAGCAATCTGGGTGGTTGGCCACATATCGACTGCTTTCGCAAGGCATTTGCAGCGGCGTACGGCATATCTCCCGACGACTACCGGCTGCCAAAGGGCTCAACCAACGCCTAAACTGTGCATGCATGCGTCAAGGAGTGCGGGGCGCTACGTGCGCCGCCGCTCCGCGCCTGCGCCCGCACAGCGGGGCTTACCAAGGTCGTTCAGAACGACAAGCAGAGAGCTACGCTTGAACGGGTTGAAACTGACACGCAGGCAGAACTAGCGAGATTGATTTGACGCACGGTAGTCGCGAGGCGACATTCCGTAGAACGCCTTGAATGACCGACTGAAGTGCGCACTGTCGAAAAACCCCCATCTATATGCTATTTCGGTAATGGAGCTATCCAGGTTGCCGGCGACTGTCAGATCCTTCGCGCATCGTGCCAGTCTTTGCTCGAGCACATAGCGCCGGTATTTCAGGCCTCCCTCCGAAAGCAGTCCGTGCAGATAACGAGTCGAGAGCTGCATTGCGACTGCGACTTGCTCCAGATTGAGATTCGGGTCTTTGAGATGCTGGTCGATAAACGCCTTGGCACGACGAAACTGCGCGGATCGATGCACCGTACTGTGAGTTTGCACCTCGTCCAAGCGTTCCCACAATGCCATCGTGAACAAATCGGCAGCTATTGCACCGGCTTGACTTGCCGAGGTTGGCTCAAATTCGTCAAGGACGTTGGAGAGACTTTTGGCGTAATCGACCGCAAGTCGCGCGTAGGGGCGCTTGCGATCAAAACCGGTCGCCGTGACGTTTTCTATTCGGCTGAGTTTCGACGTCAACAGGTTGCGCGGAAAAAGGAAGTAAAGGAACGTCAAGTCTCCAACGATACTTTCCTGGTAAGGCCTGGTGGGATCAGTGACGTAAAATTCACCCGGACGGATGAGTGTATTTCTGGAATCCTGATTGACGAAAATTGAACCGGACAGCGGTACGATGAGTTTTACCCGATCATCCTCAGAGCGCGCGATATGCTCAGTCCGTCTATCAACGTCCTGCTCGCCAAGAAGGGATGTGCCGGCCGTGACTGCCCCAAGGTTAGTACCATTGATCCAGGCATTAAACCGCTCCGGGCGATGGCATTCCACGCTGACCGGAACATAGTACGTTTCCACCAGATCGCGGTAACGCGCAAATCGTTCTTTGACGGGTACAGAGTCAAGGCTGTAGACCGAGGGCATCGCGATCTCCCGGAGCGAGGAATGCCATTTGACGGACTGACGCCTGCCATGATGCTTAAGAATAATTAATCCGTCCATCAGGACTTTTATCGTCATTCAAGCATAATCTGCAATTTTTGTGGGCACAAAGCGGAGTTCTGCGTCGAGGACGGTCGGATGTGTACCGATACAAAGCACGCTGGCTGCTCTGTTCTGCAATGCCCACTTAGACTGTTGAGATACGGCCGTCCGATGATTTGACAGGGAAGTAAAACTCCTCCAGGCGATGATGCGGTCGCACATTTTCAACTGTTTTCCAACGCTGCCGGCGCCACGTTAAGTAAAAGCACCGGCAGTCACCTTGCATATACAGGAGCGCACGCCATGAACTTTGTTAGCACCAAGGACGGCACGCAGATTTTCTACAAGGATTGGGGCTCAGGTCAGCCGGTCGTGTTCTCGCATGGCTGGCCGCTTGACGCGGATGCGTGGGACCCGCAGATGCTGTTTCTGGTACAGAAAGGTTACCGCGTCATTGCTCATGATCGCCGGGGCCACGGGCGGTCGGGACAACCCAGCCATGGCAACGATATGGACACTTACGCGGATGACCTTGCCGCTGTCATTGAAGCGCTCGATCTGAAGGGCGCCACCCTTGTCGGTCACTCCACGGGGGGCGGCGAAATCGCGCACTACGTTGGCCGGCACGGAACGAAGCGCGTTGCGAAAATGGTGCTGATCGGTGCCGTGCCCCCGCTCATGTTGAAGACGGAGGCCAATCCGACGGGCCTGCCAATGTCGGTATTCGACGGCATTCGCAGCAGCACGGCGAGCAATCGGTCACAGTTTTTCAAAGAGCTTGCTGTGCCGTTCTATGGCTATAACCGACCTAATGCGAAGGTCGAGCAAGGCGTGATCGACGAATTCTGGCGGGAGGGGATGCTGGGATCGGTCCTCGGGCAATACGAGTGCATCAAGCAGTTTTCCGAGGTCGACTACACATCGGATCTCGAGAAAATTGACGTTCCAACCTTGATCCTGCACGGCGATGCCGATCAGATCGTCCCAATTGACGACGCCGGGCGTAAGTCCGCGAAAATCGTGAAGAACGCCACGCTAAAGGTCTACCCAGGTGCCCCCCACGGCATGTGCACAACCGAAGCGGATCGCGTGAATGCCGATCTTCTTGAGTTTCTTCAGTCGTAGTCGTAAGGCGATACGTATCGTTAAGTCGGGGCAGGTTTCATCTCAGGGGAAATTTCACAAATGAAGCTATTTACCGCAAAAAATGTCATCCTCGGGCTTGCGATCGCGGCCACGGTTGCTGGGTCGTTCGTACCAGCCATGGCTCAAGACGCAAGCGGAAATGCCGCGGCCAATGGGGCCGCGGTCGTTAAACCCGACACTGCGTCGAGCGCAACGCCGTCGAAAGCCGAGCGTAAAGCAGCGCGAAAAAAAGCACGTGCAAAGAAGAATGCGGAATTGAAGAAACTTGAAGATGCCGGCTATCAACCGAGTAGGAACGACCCTAACTATCCGACCGATTTGCAGAACGCCGAGAAAAAGGCCGGCGTTGGTCAAGGCGCCAGCCAATAGTCATCTTTCGAATTCCGCTTCGCTTGACGCACTTGCCCAGTACACGACGACTGCTGGTGCGCCTCTGGCGAAGCGCGACTGATCGATCTGACTGTTGCGACATAAACGCAACGGCATGAAACCGGGCCCCTTGCGGGCCCGGTTTCATGAATCGACCGATTGTGATCGATTGTTTAAGCGATGCGAGCCGCGTGCGGGCGCCCGATCGCCAGATAGTGAATCAGCGCAATGAGTGGGAACGCGGTGGCGACCCCGGCGACCAGCGGCCAGCCACCACGGTCATAGAGCGTGCTTGCGAGCGCAGAGCCGAAGGCGCCGCCTACAAAGATGCTGGTCATGTACAGCGCGTTCAGACGGTTTCTGCTCGCGGCATGCAACGCATAGATTTCCCGTTGCCCCAGCACCATGTTCATCTGTACGGCGAAATCAAGGATGACGCCGGTCGCGACGAGCCCCGCTACGCCCCACGCCGGATGTATCAATGCCGGCATGTAGGCGAGCGCACCCACGACGAGGGCAATCAAGGTTGCGCGCACTGTATGACCGGCGTCGGCCAGACGCCCCGCAACCGGTGCCGAGGTCGCGCCGATCGCACCGACCAGCGCGAAGATGGCGATGGCGGTTTGCGAGAGCCCATAGTGCCGGGTCAACTCGATGGGGATCGCGGTCCAGAAGAGACTGAACGAAGCGAACATCAGCGCCTGATACAACGACCGATGGCGCAGAACCGGCATTGTGCGGACCAGGTGGCCGAGCGACCCGATCAATTCGAAGTAGGTGGCCTTGTGATCCGGCTGCCGGCGCGGAATGGTCAGCGCGAGCACGGTGGTGACGATTGTCATCACGACGGCGGCGGAACCGAACACCGCGCGCCAGCCGAAATGTCCGGCGATCATGCTGGAGATCGGCCGTGACAGCAGAATGCCGAGCAGCAGTCCGCTCATGATGGTGCCGACCACCTTGCCGCGCGTTTCGTCCGGTGCGAGATGCGCGGCGAGCGGGATCAGGATTTGCACGGCCACGGAGCTGAATCCGACCAGCAGCGAGATCATGAGGAACCAGCCCGGCTGGTGAGCGAACGCCGCCGCGGTGAGGCTCACGATCGACACCAGCGCGGTGGTGATCATCAGCTTGCGGTTCTCCAGCAGGTCACCCAGCGGTACGAGAAAGAACAGGCCGAATGCGTAGCCGATCTGCGTCAACGAAACAATCAGGCTCGCCGTGCCGCCGGACATGTGGATGGCCGGCGCGATCAGTTCGGTGATCGGTTGCGCATAGTAGAGATTCGCGACGATCGCGCCGCAACAGAAAGCGAACAGCGCGATCAGGCCGCTTGTCATCTTTGCCGGACTTGCACTGCCGGCAGTAGTGGGTGTCTGGGTTGACATGGAAACTCCCTGAAATCAGAAAATGGATAAACGTGGGCTCGAACCTAAGCTCGGCGAGCCGCCGGTCACGACGGCATCCGGTTTCTCGAGTGATCTCACGCTGCGCTTCGTTGCGCGGCCGAACGTAATGCATGGGCAAACACAGCGGGCGGCTGCGCACCGCTAATGAACTCGCCCGCTACCACGATGGTAGGAACCGATTGAACGCCGAGCGTGTCCGCCTGGTTGCGCGCCGCGTCGATTTCCTGAGTGCCCGCAGCGCTCAGCAGATACGCACGCACCTGATCTGCGTCGAAGGCGTGTTCGGCAGCGATGGCGACCAGCGTATCGAGCGAACCGATGTCGCGGCCCTCCGAGAAATAAGCGGCGTAGATGGCTTGATAAAGCGCTGCAGTCTTCCGCGGTTCATGACGATCTTGAGCGAACTGCATCAGACGATGCGCGAGACGCGTGTTCGGCGTGCGCAGCACCTTGCCGTAGTTGAACTGTGCGCCGGCGGTCAGCCCGGCGGCCGCGACTTGCGCGTCCATGCTTTGCGAGCGGGCCCAGCTTCCGAATTTACGGGTCCGATAGCTGCGCCGATCCGCGCCTTCGACCGGCATCGACGGATTCAGCTCGAACGGTACGTAACGGATCGAAACGGCCGCGTCGACACCGGAATCAGCGAGCGCCGCGGCGAGATTCCGTTGGCCGATCCAGCACCACGGACATATGAAGTCGTAATTGACCTCGACCTGAATGGCTTGCATGTTGCATCCCTCACTAGGTAACGCACACAGCATATCCGTTGCGAGAAACTTGCTGAATGGGTCTAGAATGCAATCCCGCGTTGCGTCTGGCGCAACCAAGCCGTCATTGAGGCCGTACATTGGACAAGCTCCTCGCCCTGAATACGTTGCTGGAAGTGGCCGACGCCGGCGGCTTTTCGAAAGCCGCCCAGCGTCTGGGTGTGGCCACCTCGTCGGTCACGCGTCTAATGGATTCGCTGGAAACCTCGTTGGGTACCGCGCTTCTGACTCGAACACCAAGAAAAGTCAGTCTCACCGACGCCGGCATTGCGTACGTCGAACAGGTCAGCAAGGTCCTCGACGATCTCGCCGAAGCGGACGAGAGCGTATTCGATAGCGGTGCGTCGCCGGTCGGCGCGCTGCGCATCGCGGTGCCCTCCACCTACAGCCGACTACGGCTCGCTCCGCATCTCGCGGCGTTCCTGTCAGACAATCCACGCGTGTTTCTCGATGTTGTCGTCGCTGATCACTTTGCCGATCTCGCGCTCGACAGAATCGACGTTGCAATACGGATCGGCCTGCCCAACCGCGACGCCAATCTGATCGTCAGAAAGCTGGCGGACAATCCGCGCTATGTCGTTGCCAGTCACGACTACCTTGAACGCAGCGGCACACCGCAAACGCCGCAAGCACTCAATGCGCACGAGTGCTTGCGCGTGGCGTACGGCGGCGGCTATCGGACACGCCAGATCTGGACATTCCGCCGTGAGGCCGCGGAGGAACAGGCTGAAGCCCGCGTTGAGGTGCGTGGCCACCTGTTGTCGAACAGTCTCGACATCCTGCTTGAAGCCGTGCTGGCGGGACGCGGCGTCGCATTGCTGCCCGAGTGGCTGGTCGCTGCCGAAATTCGCGCGGGACGCCTGATGCGTCTATTCGAGAACTTCGATGCGAGTCCCCATAGCGGCGATGCAACCGTCTACGCGGCGTATCTGCCTAATCGCCGCCACTCCAGCAAAGTGCGAGCCCTCATTCAGTTTCTCGAAGCGCGGCTTCACACTTCGCAGGAAGGCTGAGCCGCGGCACACCCGCGCTTCGCAAGCACCGCCTCCCGCCAGATACAACGCAAGCTCATGAATCCGCCAAGATGAAGTGTAGGAATGCGGCAGACATAAAGTCCTGCAAAAAGATATGAAATGTTCTGAGCAGGCAATCACGTTGGACTGGGTCAGGATCAGTCGCGACGCGCCGAACGAGTGCTTCTTTTAAGAACGATTAAGGGCTTTGCCAAGGACTCGGTGAAAAGCCTTCGCTAGACTGAATCTGAGTTTTTCTCGCCAGGCAGGCGAGCTCGGCGTGTCTTCCCATGTTCACCAAACCTTTAGGATCTACAAAGCCATGGCAAATCCAAAACTTGAAGTCCTGACGCCTGCAAACTCGCAGATCATCTTCATCGACCAACAGCCGCAAATGGCTTTTGGGGTCCAGTCCATCGACCGTCAGGTACTTAAGAACAACGTAGTAGGCCTCGCGAAGGCCGCGCGAGTGTTCAACATTCCTACCACTATTACGACAGTGGAATCCGAAAGCTTCTCGGGA
>NZ_JABBGJ010000039.1 GCF_012927345.1 Paraburkholderia polaris | reverse complement strand
ACCGTCAGATCGGGCACATATTGCAGTTCCTGGTGAATCACCGCGATCCCCGCCGCGATCGACGATGCCGCGCTCGTAAAGCGCACCTCATTGCCGTCGATCATCACGCGACCGGAGTCGGGTTGATATTCACCGCCGAGAATCTTCAGCAGGGTCGACTTCCCTGCGCCGTTTTCGCCCATCAGGCCGTGTACCTGGCCGACGTTGACGTCGAAGGACACACCGTCGAGCGCACGCACGCCTGGAAAGACTTTGCCGATATTGTCAAAACGTAGCGTCGCTGACACTTCGCCTCCTGTGTCGACGGGAGTTAGCGCTTTAGCGCTTACTCCCGTCCCATGCAATCTTGTTGCGGTCGACCAGAGCTGGCGCTTTAGCGCTTACTCCCGTCCCATGCAAGATACTTGCTGTTTTTGAACCGCGCGTTTTAAGTGCCTCATGGACACCAAGCGTGGTCTGTCTCAACTAATCATCTTGTATTGCTGGTGCCGGCGCGCCCAATCCCTGGAGAAACGACGCGCCGGCAGTTCACTTCATTTGCCTACGCTACAGCCACTTAATTTGCCGCGAGGCCCATCTTCTGGCGCACATCGGCGACGTTGTCACGCGTCGCCAGCATGCCGGTCGTCAGCGTGAGTAGCGGCGGTTCCTTGCCTTGCGTGATCCAGTCGTACATCAGCGTCGAGGTTTCTTCGCCGTGACGCTTCGGGCTGATGATGACCGTGCCGTAGAAGCCGGTCGGGGTCGGCTTCTTAAACTCGTTCAACGCCGAGTCCGAACCGCCGATGCCGATACCGATCATGTTGTCCGCCTTGAAGCCGCGGCCTTCCGCTGCGCGCACCGCGCCGAGCACGCCTTCGTCGTTCAGCGCGTAAGCCACCCAGTGCTTGAACTGCGGGTTCTTCGTGAGCGCGATGTTGGCGGCGTTGAACGCGTTTTCCGTGTCCGTCTTCGCTTGCGGCGCGGCGATGATGTTCGCCTTCGGGAAGCCGGCGGCGATCAGCGCGTCGGTCGCGCCGCTGGTGCGGTCATGCGCGGTCGGCAGTTGTTCGTATGTCACGTCGATCGCACCGACGTCCTTCATATCCCAGCCGCGCTTCTTGATTTCCGCGGCCAGCCCGTCGCCCACCTGCTTACCGATGTTGTACGCCGAGATGCCCATATGCGGCACCGATGCGATCGGCTTGCCCGAGCCATCGACGAGGCGGTCGTCGACCGTCATCATTTTCAGGCCGTCGGCCTTCGCCTTGGCGACGATGCCCGGTCCGAGCTTGACGTCAGGCGTGCAGATCACAAAGCCTTGCGCTTTCTGAGCCGACAGGTTGTCGATTGCGCTCATTACCTTCTCGCCCGACGGCGCGCCGATCTTCACCAGCGTGAAGCCCTTCTCCTTGGCGGCGATTTCCGCGAACTTCCATTCGTCCTGGAACCACGGTTCTTCCGGCTGCTTCACGAGGAAGCCGATCTTGACCGGATCCGCGGCTTGCGCCACCGGGGCGTTGAAGAGCACACCCGCCGCCGCTGCTGCCAGCGTGAGGAAAATTCTTCGTTTCATGATGCGTGTCTCCTGACTAATTGATAACGAGAAGGTATCGGCCGCGTCTTCTTGTACCGGGTGTGACACACGCGGCCAGCGCGTCGTCCGGTGAAACCTTTGTTTGCTGTTGTGTTGTTTGTTCTTGTTGCCCGTTCTTGCGGCTACTTCCTGTTGCTGTTCCTTGCTGCTGTTCTTGCTGCTGTTCTTGCTGCTGTTCCTTGCTGCTGTTCCTTGCTGCTGTTCCTTGCTGCTGTTCCTTACTGCTGGTTCTGCTTCCTGTCGCGAGCCGCTTGCTGCATTCAGTCGTGATACACCGCCGAGCGGCCGCCATCTACGGTGATGCAGCTGGCGTTGATGAACGGCGCTTCATCCGAGGCGAGAAACACCGCCGTCATGGCCACCTCTTCCGGGCGGCCGATGCGCTTCATCGGTTGCAGATCGAGCGTCGCCTGTTTCGCGGCCGCTGGATCGGCTTGTTCGTTCCACCAGTCGTGCGTCAATTGCGTTTCGATGTAGCCGGGCGCGATCGCATTGACCCGCACGTTGCGCGGCGCGTATTCGATGCCGAGCGCACGCGTCAAACCGATCACGCCGTGCTTCGCCACCGGGTACGGGAAACATCCGGGAATGATCTTGAACGCATGCGTCGACGCGATATTCACGATGCTGCCCGCGCCGCGTTCGACCATGCCCGGCAACACCGCGCGGCATCCATTCCATACGCCGTCGAGATCGACCGCGAAGCAACGGCGCCAGTCGTCATCGGTCATTGTCAGCGGGTCGCAGAACACGTTGATGCCGGCGTTGTTGACCAGCACGTCGAGCGCGCCGAACGCGTGTTCCGCCTCGCTCACCGCGTGCTGAACCGACGTCGATTGCGTCACATCGGTCTGCACCGCGAGCACTTTTGCTTCGCTGGCTCCGTTCGCTCCACATGTGTCACTTGCACCGATCGCCGCACGGATTTCGCGCGCGGTCCGCTCGGCCGTTTCGATATCCAACTCCGCCAGCACGACCGCCGCACCTTCCCGCGCAAACGCGAACGCGATCGCCGCACCGATGCCGCGCCCGGCGCCGGTGATCAAGGCGACTTTGTCGGCGAGCCGCTTCATTTCTTCGCGCCTGCCCGGGCGATGCGCAACCCGTTGATGAACGCCTTCGCATGCGAGGCGGTGACCGCCGCGCTCTGACCCGGCTTGTACAGCGCCGAGCCGAGGCCGAAGCCATTCGCGCCGGCGCTCAGGAACGGACCTATGTTGTCCGGCGTGATCCCACCGACTGGCACCAGCGGCACTTGCGCCGCGATCACCGCGCGCCAGGCCTTTACGACCTGGCAGCCGAGTTGTTCGGCAGGGAACATCTTCAGCACATCCGCGCCGTTTTTCAATGCGATGAATGCTTCGTTCGGTGTCGCCACGCCCGGCGCGCAGGCCATGCCTTGTGCCTTCGCGGCAATGACGACATCCGGGTCGCTATGCGGCATCACGATCAGCTCGCCGCCCGCGGACTTCACGTCGTTGACAAAACTCGGATGCAGCACCGTGCCCGCACCGACGATCGCATCGGCCGGCAACACCTTGCGGATCGCCGCGATGCTGTCGAACGGCTGCGGCGAATTCAGCGGCACTTCGACGATGCGAAAGCCGGCTTCGTACAGCGCCTGACCGTGCTCGGCGGCGTCCGCGGGCGTCACGCCACGCATGATCGCGATTAGCGGACACACCTCGAATGCCGCGATCAGACCCGCGTGCGGCATATACGGGGCGGGCAGATTGATGTGAGGTTGCATGTCGGTTCCTTGTTTCGTGAGCGGCGGCGCGGCCGGTTAGCCGGCGTGCGCCGCTTGGGGCGTGGGATTGACGAGCCCCGCCTGGGTGGCGACGCGCCACAAGCCGCGCTCGGTGGCGTGCTTCACCAACTCCGCGTGAGTGCAGCCGAATTGCGCAAGTGCCACGCGATAGCGCTCGCACAGCGCTTCATTGCCGATCAGGCGCAAGTGCTGCCCGGCGAGCGAGTTTTGCTGTTGCATGAGCACGGCTTCGAAACCGGCCAGTTCGTGCCCGATCAGCAAGCCCGACAGATAGTCCGGCTGCTGTTCGCGCGAAAGTTGTCCGGTGAGCCCGAGCGTGCGTGTGCTAAATACGGTGGCCAGCATGCCCGCCTGACCTTTGTCACGAGCGATCTTCACCCCGCGCAGGAATGCATCGGCGTCCGGACGATCCGGCGTAACCATCGTACGGCCGAGGATGGTGTGCTCGCGCAATGCCGCGAACACCTCACCGGTCATGAAGGTATGAAAACGTTCGATGCGACCGGCCTGCACGACGACCCATTTCGCGTGCGTGCCAGGCAAGCCGATCAGCGCGCGCTTGCCGCTGTCCACGGCGTCCGTCTTTTGACCCGCTTCCTGACCGAGTGCACCGAAGATCTGGGTTTCTTCACCGCGCATCACATTCGGCAGGTCGCCGCGCTGCAGGACGCCCGGCACGATGTGCAGCGTCGCGCCGCACGCGGCTTTTACTCGCACGATGCCGGCCACCAGCGCATTGGCATTCGCCGGCGCGTCGACATACGGTGCTTCGACCCAGCCTTGCGCGCTGCCGACCATGCCGGCCGCGATCACCGGCACGGCAGGTGCCTGTTCGAGCCAGGCGCCGCACGCGTCGTCGAACGCGGCGTCGAAGCCGCCTTGCTCGGCGCTACGTGGCAAATTCATGATGCCGGCCGTCGATGCCCGCGTCGCCAGCACTTCGCCGGCCGCGTCGTACAGATACGCGCGCAGCGACGTCGTCCCCCAGTCGAGCGCGATAAGCGCTGCGTGCTGGAGGTTGGCGTCGGCGGCTGCGACGGCGTCGTTCACCGAATTGGCCACTGGCGTGTGAGAACCCGCTTGCTTCATCGCTTGATCCTGCGGGTTGCCGGTTGCGGGGCGCGCCAGCCGAGTTCTTCCGAAATCGCGCGCGCTTCGCGCTGCACGACCGGAATCAGTTCGTCCATGCGCTCCAGCGACATATAAGGAATCGTGCTCGCCACCGACAGCGCAGCCACGACAGAGCCCGACGCATCGCGCACCGGCGCCGCGACGCAACGGATCGACGCTTCGTTTTCCTCGAGGTCGAAGGTGTAGCCGCCAGCGGCGTAGTTGGTCATGCGCTGCATGAACGTCTGTTGATCGGGGCGGTTATCCGGCTTGAAGCTGACGCCGGCGAGCGCGCGCCGCGATGCTTCGAACAGCGACTGCCACATGTCCGGCGTGAGGTCGAGCATCATGGCCTTGCCGATCCCCGTCGACGCCAACGGCATCCGATGACCGACGCGCGAGCGCATTTCGAGGCCACGCGTGCCGGGAATCTTGTCGATGTACAGGACGTCGTCGCCGTCGCGCACGCCGAGGTGGATCGTGTCGAGCGTCTGTTCAGCGAGCGATTCGAGATGCTGACGCGCGACCGCGGTGAGCGGCATCTGTTCGAGCGCGATAGTGCCGAGTTCGATCAGCTTCGGGCCGAGCAGATAGCCGCCTTGCACTTGCCGCAGATAGCGCGCCTGCACGAGGCTGCTCACTAGCCGGTGCGTGGTGCTGCGGGTCGTGCCGAGCGCGGCGCCGAAGGTGCGCAGATCGCGCACGCCGGCCGCGGCGGCTTCCAGAATCGCCAGGCCGCGCAGCAGCGTTTGCGTGCCGGCTTGCTGCGGCGTGATGTCGAGCAATGTGCTGGGCAAGGCGATTTCGTCGAGCACGGCCGGCTGCGCGCCGGCGCGGTGTGCTTTGGCTGCGTTGGCCGCCGGTTGCGACGCGGCGCGGGTCGCGTGACCGGCTTGCGGCTCCAGATCGTCGTTAGACGCGCTGGCGGCGTGAGTGGGCATCGCTTTGTTCATGGCGATCTGCTTTGGGGGTGGTTTTTTGCGCTTACAGCGCGGGGCCGGAGAGGTGGCCTGTTTTGCTCTTGCTCGCGGCGCAGGGCGTGTTGCCGGTTGCGCAGGCAGGCGGCGGCTGCCTTTGGCTGTTAGGCATGGTTTGGCTTGTCTCCGGTTTTTTTGCTGTCGCTGACCGCAGCCGTTTTCTGGCTAGCGGTGCGGGTTGGTTTGGATTGTAGGAGGGTTTTTGGGAAAGCTCCAATATGTGAGTGTCGGATTCACATATTGGGATTGACGCTGCCGTTTGATCGTCACTTGGTGGACGTGCGGGCAACGATTCCAGATTGCCTGCCAAGGGCGCTGATCGATACGCTACATGAGCAATGGAGCAGCTTGACGGGCAGGCAGTAAATCACTTTCATGCGTGTTCATACGCCGTTCGGCATAATCTGCTCCATATTCACATCAGATTCGATAACACCGGTGGCGCGGTCGTTCTTATCAGTAAGAACAATTGGGACGGTCACTGAGAGATACAAAGACAGGCGAGGCTTATTGTCAAGCGATTGCCAGAAATTACCCAAGCTGTTCAATTCATCCTTTGGCGGAATCATGCGGGTGTAAGCACCTGGAACATCTGGCAGCGTTCGATTATTAATGACTGCATTGACCACCTGGTTCATAATCTTGATCGCCTGATTGTCCGGAGCATTCCCCGGGCTCCCCACTGCACCAGTGGTTTGAGGGGAATCCCAATAGGTAATGAGATAGTTGCAGTTGACATTGACCCGTCCAGGAAGAATAGCGACGGTATTGTTATCCGGGTTGCGCACAGCCACTCGCGCTTGTGCGGTTCTCAATTGCAAGTCTTCGTGAATTTCGTAGAGAAACACGCTCAGCGTTGGATCAGCAGGCAAATTATCCAGATCGGGCAAGTCAAAGGTTATGGCGACCGCTGGCGACACATAGGACATCAGCGCCTCGTTTAGCGCATTATTAACATTAATAATGGCAGTATCGGACGGATATGGGGTGGCCATGAATTTGCTCTCCAAAAATTAATTACACCATCAGTCGGCCGATCTTGGCCAACTCGCGCTTCAGGGCAAGCTCAACATGTGTCGCACTGACGATATGAGAGGAATCTCCGGCCGCCACCATGATTTCCTCGAGCTGCTGACGTAACTCAGCAGACACAATCAGATCGTCAATGTGACGTTTCGGCTCCATTCGTTGTGCCAGTTTCCCAAAATTCTGCTGGGAACGCATGCGCAGCGCCTTGCGAAGATCGTGTTGATTGATGCCGTCATTCGGATCACGTAAGCTCAGCTTGCACGCATTGCTTTATCCACAATTCGGTTGTGTAGGAATCGCCATCCTGCGGCAAAATCGCCTTATTCAGCACCACGCTGACAATAAAAGAGAAGCGATCAACGCTGTTCTGATCGTACCAATAGTAATTACCAACATCCGCGGCGGCAGGATAATTATTAGTCTCACCTTCCGCCCGTGCGACAGTGACTGTTCCGGCAATATCGCCAATACTCTTCACAATCACTTTCAATGACCACGTTGAATTCCCGACACCTGGCTCCTGGATCGCCGCAATGACGAGGACATCATTCTCCTGGACTAAAGCTGGAAACGGGACCGAGGCTGGGATGGTGAATATTTTTCCATCCGTCGGCACTCCGGTCTGATCCGCCGCATAGTCCAATGGATACTGAATATCCTGCAACCAGATCTTTTTTCGACCTTAAGCTGCCCCGCGCACACACCATTCAAAACGCTGTTGATCTGCGTCGCCAACCCATGTTTCCAGCGATAGGCAGGCCACCAATCGGAACTATCTGGCACATAGGTAGTTGTCTGGTTGCTTCCATCCTCAAATTTTATTTCAAACACAACGGATTGATTGGCAGCAAGATCACTTCCTTGTATCGGCCCCATGTCCTTATATTTGTCAATTACGCTGATTTTAAATGTCGCTTTCCTCCCATTGGTAGTGTAAACGTTGTTCAGATAGCTGGAGGCGATCGGTGCCATATACGGGCAATGAGTAGACGTGGATATAGATTGGCCAACCACGCCCGCACAAATATTTTCAACTTTCTCATTAATTTGCCAGGTTAGGCCGGATGCCCAATCATATGATTGATAAAAATTGCTGTTCCCGTTTGGATCATAAACTACGAAGTCCGTCGCCCCACTATCGTCCCAACGCAGGTCAAATCTGACGAGCTGGTTATCGGTAAGATTCGGGCCACCGATTGGCCCAATGTTCGCCCACAACGGGATAACCTTTATATTTATAAGGCCCTTCTTGTCGGCCGGTAAGCGCCCTTGAGCCGTGGCCAAATCTACGTTCGTAAACTCAGCGGTCTTAACGGGCGATCCGTCAGGAAAAATATTTTCTGATTCAAGAAACTCACCGTGCGTGCTATTCGGCGTGGAGCCAATATAAGTCAATGTTTTGTCGTCGGCATTAAATTTGTTATTAAATACCACAAAGTTATTCGCGTCGATATATTTATCGTCAGTATCCGCAAAATTCTGCCAGTAACTTACAGGCCCATCAGCAAATACATTATTAAAAACAAAAGTGTGATCCATCTTCGTCACGGCTGAATTGTCATACGGCCTCGCATCAAACTCAACACCTTTATCGATATAGTTTCCCGCAAAATAAAGATACGAGGCGTTTCTAAATTTTATTTGTCCAGATGAGTCATTAGCCCAGCCAGAATAGTAATTATTCAGCACGTCGACATTTGTGTACTCTTTTATATACGTAACGTGGTCTCGCCCTAGTGAGCAGCTCCCATCTGCGGCCTGCACAAAACACTCTTTCGTATTTCCAATTATTATATTGCCTATGAAGCTGGAATTTGACAAACCACTTGTAGCGTACCAGGCGTCAACATAGTTTCCTTGATCTGAGCTCAAGACTATTTTATTATTTTTGGCAAGCGATTTTATCTTATTGATCAGCAAATAGACCTCCGGTTTCAAATAATTCATGACAGGAATTAATTTATCATCGGACACTTCCCCAACCAGATTATTCTGCACAAGCGCACCGTTATTGTAATAGGTACTCAACCCCTGACCCGGATGTTTTTCATCTCGCATCAACAGATTTCCCGAAATCAAGAATTTATAATGTGAGACACCCAATTGCGGCGCGGTCACCACCGTGTTTATGATTGCATTATTTATAATTCCAATATTCTGCTGAATACCATAAAAATAAATTATCAGATTATCCATTATGATATTTTTAATCACGAAATCTCGCGCAGCCGCCTCATACGCTGACTGACCTATTTTTGGGGTACTGTCGACATTCGTGCTTTTGAAGTGAGTAATTCCACCTTCCGATCCTATAATATTATTTCCCACCCCCGGAAAGACATCGTTATTTATTACATACTCGCCGGCGGGAAAATAGAGTCCATTGGGGTAACTCTTGAACGCGGAGTTAATTGCCGCGGAAACATCCCCACCGGTATCCGGAGCTATACCGATGTAAGGGGCACATGTGAGCACGCCATTTGGAATGACGGGCATCTGTTCGCCATTGCACAACGCTGAGTCTTGTGGTTTCGCGATGCAAATACCAGTTAGCGCGAGCAAGCACGCGCCGAAAGCAAAGGAATATACTTTCATTTGCAACCCCTTACATGGTGATTTTTAAAAAAGTCGCACCTATCGCCAATTTCCGCGATAAAGCATTTCACAAGCGCGCAACCTCCCTCAAGCATCCGCCGCGATGCCTGTCAATGATGGAGGTGGGCCATATACGCTTTCGCGCTTATCGAACGCAAATCAATAATATTTTCGCTTGATTCCCTTGAACTTTTTTAGAAAACAACATGCACCAGAGCCAACTCATCCTGAATAAAAATTCGCGTATTGGCGATAGCGAGAACTCTTAATCGCGACAATGGAGTCGCTTCCAGCGCTAATCATTTATAATGCGTTACCAGAAGAATACCGAGCGAAGGACGGTAATTTTTCCAATGAAGTGAAACGACGATCACAATTTTTTCAATTCATGGAAATATGAAAATAACACTTTCGTCCTTACTCACGCATCCGTAACGGTACTGCATTTGCAGTCTACGCGGTCGCGGAGTCTGAAGCTCCTAAATTTGCCAGTGCGCGGCAATCCGACTCACGGCGCGTGCGGAGCGAAAGCTATGCGGCAAATTGAAACGCACTCAAATGCAGCACACTTCGCGCTCAATCACGGTTTTATCTGTTACTCACTTTCATTTAACGAAAGTCGATTCAGCAGACAGGTCCGAAGACGTCTATGTCGCAACAGGATTTATTCGGCATCAACTGATGTATCCGACTGACGAGAATGTCAGACGGCAATGGGCGGAGACGCCCGTCCAAGCAGGTATTCACGAGCCAATCGCATCCATGAACCGAAACGATACGCGCCCGCTCCAGCCTGACGCGAGCGCGCTAGACGCGGCCGGCGTTGGCGCGCCCAAGGCATAAGGCGCTCAGGATGACCGGTGCGCACGTCGTCGGGCGGCACTTCCAGCGAAGGGCGGCAGGTACGGGCTATCGTGCAATGGCTGTTGCGCGCCGAAGTCCGGCCGCAACGGAAGGTGGTCCAACCCGGTCAAGGCTCCCGGGTGTGGGACGGTAGGCCCGTGCCACCACCAAAGGTCAAATCCTTAATCCGGCAACTCAGCAGCTCCCATCCGCCGCGCAATTACGCGCGAACGTTGAGCCAGATACCCTGAGCCTCGGTGCTCATCAAAATACTTAGGCTGCGGCAGCATCACCGCCAGACGGGCCGACTGCCCAGCAGTCAACTTCGCGGCAGAAGTCTTGTAGTAATAATGCGCGGCCGCCTCAGCGCCATAAACTCCATTCCCCCACTCAACGGAGTTGAGATAAATCTCAAAGATCCGCTGCTTATCCATCAGGGTCTCGAGCATCCACGTAATGATCAGCTCCTGCCCCTTGCGGATATAACTCTTCTCCCGCGACAAAAACAGATTCCGCGCCAACTGCTGAGTAATCGTCGACCCGCCGCGCACAATCTTGCCCTTGGCCTTATTGCGCTCCCACGCCTGCAAAATCGCGTCCGTCTCGTAGCCATTGTTATTCACGAAATTCGCGTCTTCGGAGGCGATAATCGCGCGCTTCAGATTGTGCGAAATCTGCTCATACGGCACCCACGTATGCTGCACCGAAAGATCAGGCCGATCCTCCGACAACCGCCACGCATCCGAGCGCATGAAAGCTGTCGACTGAGGATTTACGTAATTCCACACCGCGATTTGCGCGAAGTAAAACGCCTGCGTCGCAAGCCACGCGATCGCCACCACTGCGCCCAGATAAAACATCCATCGCACCGGACCTGGCCTGCTCGCGCGCCGCGTTGCTGTCATCGTGCCTGGAGTCCTCGAGTTGGTAATTCGGCGTGTGCTGGAGAGTCAAACGGCAATCTAAGCGTGCGACGGCGCCGTCAACAGCGCTCGCAATTCAGCCAGCACCGGAGCGCCATCAGGCCGCACGCCACGCCAGACGTAAAACGATTCAGCCGCCTGCTCGACCAGCATGCCAAGCCCATCGGCACCACGCGCACCGAGCTTCTGCGCGTGTTCCATGAACACCGTCGGATGCGCGCCGTACATCATGTCGTAAGCGAGCGTGCCGCTACCGAACGCGCGGTCGTCGCACTCGGGCAACGCAGCGTCCAGACTGCCGGCCGTTGCGTTGACGATCACGTCGTATGCGCCCGCTTCGATCGCTCGCGCGCTGCCGCCGCTCAGACGGCAAGCGGCGTCGCGTGCAGCATGGGCGAACTGCTCGACCAACGCTTCGGCCTTCGCCGCGGTGCGGTTGACGATCGTCAGCGTATGCGGCCCGCGGTCCAGCATCGGCAGCACGACGCCTCGCGCGGCACCGCCGGCGCCGAGCAGCAAAATTCGCGCGCCCTTCAAGGGCACACCGAGATTCACCTCGATGTCACGCACGAGGCCGAAGCCGTCCGTGTTGTCGCCGTAGACACCGTTCGCGTCGAACCGCAGCGTGTTCACCGCGCCCGCTGCCGCCGCGCGCGGCGACAGCGTGTTAGCGAATGCGTGTGCGTCGAGTTTGAACGGCACGGTGACGTTCATGCCGCGTCCGCCCGCTTCGATAAAAGCGCGCACGTGCGGAACGAATGAATCGACTGGTGCCAGCAAGTGACCGTACTCGATCGGCTCGTCGGTCTGCGCGGCAAAGCGGCCATGAATGAACGGCGATTTGCTATGACCGACTGGGTTTCCGATCACCGCGTAGCGGTCGCGTGATTCGTTAGCGCTCATCGTCCTGGCTCCGCCACGTGCTGCTGATCGGCTGACGCATCGCTGGCACCCGCGCCATTTTCGGCGTCGCTCTGTCCAACCGCCCCGCCGTCGAGATCGGCTTCGGCTTGCGCCTCGGCTTCGCCTTCGGCGCTTTCCTCCGCCACGTCGATGATTTCCTCTTCGCCCTCGTCGGCTTCTTCAGCCTCGCTGCCGCTCGTCACGGTCGGCGCGTCGAGCACATGCAACAGACGCACGGACGCTTCGACGGTCAGCTCGTCGAGCGACATCACTTCCATCTGCAAGCGCGTACCGCGTGCGTGCACGCCGAGGCCCGGCACGTGCAGCAGCAACGGAATCTCTTCGAGGCGCACGAGATCGCCCTTCACCACCGACGCCACCACCTGCTTCCGATTCTCCTGCTTCAACCACCGCAGGCACCAGAAATACTCCATGCGGCGCTGGTGATCGGCATACGCGGTGTAGGTGTCGTCGAAACCTTGCACGACGGCGAACAGATCGGCGTCCTTCGGCTTGAACGGCGCGGCCAGTTTTGCGGTGACGCCATGCTGCACGCAGGCGAGCAACTGCCACTGGTTCACCAGGTCGACGTAGCGGCGCAGCGGCGACGTGCTCCACGCGTATTGCGTGACGCCGAGGCCTTCGTGCGGCGCTGCGTTGGTTTGCATGCGGGTGCGCTTCGGGCCGGTCGGCGCGCCGAACGCGCGTTGCGTGCGATAGATGCCCGGCACGCCGTGATCGTGCAGGAACGCACCCCACGACGAGTTGGCGAGAATCGCGAGCTCCGCGACGATCGTGTCGAGCGGCGACCCACGTCGACGCGGCGTGATCGTAATGTGCTCGCCTTCGACATAGAAATTGAAATCAGTGTTGCGCTGCACTTCGCGCCGCAGGCCGTAACCGGCGCGCGCAGTCTGACGCTTTTCGAACAGCGCCTGCGCGAACGGCCACAGCACGGCGATGTCTTCCTTGTGCGGATAATCGCCGGTGCCGGCGGCAAGCGCCTCTTCGGTGACCAGCTCGTCCAGCGTGTTGTGGCGCAGATTGTTCTTCACGAATACGCGCTCGGCGCGCGTTTCGCTCGCCACGATTTCCTGCGTCTCGCGATTGATGATCACATACAGCGACAACGCCGGCCGCAAGCCGCCTTCAGCCAGCGTGAACGCTTCGACGACGCTATCGGGCAGCATCGTGATCTTGTCGCCCGGCATATACACGGTGGACAAACGCGTGCGCGCGATCGCATCGACATCGTCGCCACGCGCGATGCCGAGCGCCGGCGCGGCGATGTGCACGCCGATCCGCACGCGGCCGTCGGCCAGATGCTCGACGGAGAACGCATCGTCGATTTCAGTGGTGGTGATGTCGTCGATCGAGAACGCCTGCACATTGGCTTCCGGCAGATCCTCCGGCAACGCGCCGACCGTGACCGGCGGAAAGCCGGTGCCGTGCGGGAAAAACTCGGAGAGGAATTTCGCCTCGTGCAACGCGCGGGCCGACGCAATACCGCCGCATTCGAGCATCAGCCGCGCCTGCGAAATGCCGCGCGCCGCTGCCGCGCCTTCGAGCGCCTTGTATTCAATCGTGTTCTTGTCCGGCTTGGTTAGCAAAGCCAGCGCCTTGCTGCCGCTGAAGCCTTCCGGCAGACGGCCTGCCTTCAGTTCCTCTTCATAGCCGGCCTGCACCAGCGCCTGCTGACGTTTGCGCTCCAGCCCGGCAAGCGCCATCTTGAGCTGCTCCTGCGGCGCGCGCTGATACATGCCGCGGCCCTTGCGGCGGAAGTACACCGGCGCGCCGTGCATGCGCAACACCAGCGCCGCGCGCTCGATGGAGCCGAACGCTTCGCCGAAGTACTCGGCGCCCAGCGTGGCAAACGGGAATTCGTCATCCGGCGCGCATTCCCACAGGAAGTCGAGATCGATGTCCTGCGCGGCGGCCTCCGCCTGCTGCATCAACTCGCCGGCGGTCGGCTTTTCGAATTCGATCAGCACGTCTTTCGCGCGCACCTTGGCGCGCCGGCCGCCCGGCAACTCGACCTGAAAAGCATCGCCCTGGCGCGACAGCACGCTGCCCGCCTTGAAACTGCCCGATTCCTCGAAGAAAACGTTCACTCAATACTCTCGTTCTGACTTGCATCTGCCGGCGCGCCCGATTGGGTTCAGCTATCGGTCACTGCGTGCGCGGCACGGCAACGTGTTCGTGGTAGTGGATCCGCGGCGCGATACGCGCACGCCGGCGGCATGAATCTGGTGATCCGCAACGGCCTCGCTGCTGGATCGTCGACACTGTCAGGCCGCTTCGCGCGGCGCCGGCGGCTCGACGTCCTCGGCATCGCAAAAGGCCAGCACATCGTCGACGTATTGCTCGAATTCGCTGATCGCGTGGTCACTCCCTTCGATCAGCGTAGTGCGCGCGCCCGGATAGTGCGCAAGCATTTCGCGGTAATCGAGCACTTCGTCGCCAGTGGCGGCTATCAAATAATAGCGCTCGGGCCGCGTGATCGCCGCGACGCTAAGCGCGCGCAGCTCGTCCAGATGATGCGGCTCGACCGTGATGCTGCCGCCGCCGTGCCACAACGGCAGCTCGCCGAGGTAGGCACTCAGATCGCGCTGCGGAACCACCGCGGGGTTCAGCAGCACCGCAGGCCAGCCGTGCTTCTCGGCGAGATGCGTGGCGAAGTAACCGCCCAGCGAACTGCCGATCACCGTGACATTTTCCGGTTGCGCGGCCGCCACCAGCGATTCGGCAAGCGCCACGGTCTCGAACGGCGAGACCGGCAGCATCGGGCAGCACCATTCGTCGCTGCGGCCGAGTTCGACGAGGCGCGCCGCCAGCACGCGCGCCTTGAACGAATTAGGCGACGAGCGGAAACCGTGCAGATAAAGGATCACGAAGTGCCTCTCACGGAAAGTGCGTCGAGCAGCTTCTGATGCACGCCGCCGAAGCCGCCGTTGCTCATCACCAGAATCTGGTCGCCGGGGCGCGCTGCGTGAACCACCGCTTTGACCAGCGCGTCGAGATTGTCGAAAGCCTGCGCTTTGCCGCCGAGCGGCGCGAGCGCTTCGCCGAGATTCCAGCCGAGCGCGTCGCGGCCAGCGGGCGCGCCGTAGCCGAACACCAGGTCGGCGTCGGCCAGACTTGCCGGCAGTTGCGCTTTCATCACGCCGAGCTTCATGGTGTTCGAGCGCGGCTCCAGCACGGCCAGGATTCGCGTGTTGTCGTGGCCGACGCGCGCACGCAGCCCGGCCACCGTGGTCTCGATCGCCGTGGGGTGATGGGCGAAATCGTCGTAGACGGTCACGCCGTCGACGCTGCCGCGCACTTCCATGCGGCGCTTCACATTCCGGAAACTCGCCAGCGACTTCGCGGCTTGCGCCGGCGGCACGCCGACATGGCGCGCGGCGGCGATCGCGGCAAGCGCGTTCATGCGGTTGTGCTCGCCCTGCACTTGCCAATCGACCACTCCGACGCGCTCACTGTTGTGATAGACGGCGAAACGCTCGTCGACCGGCACGCCGTCTTCCGCCGGCAAGGTTTCCCAGCCGCCTTGCACGCCGAAGCGCTCGACTTCGCTCCAGCAACCGCGCGTCAGCACGCGCTCCAGCGCGTCTTCGCGACCGTTCGTGACGATGCGGCCAATGCCCGGCACCGTGCGGATCAGATGGTGGAACTGTGTCTCGATCGCCGCCAGATCCGGGAAAATATCGGCGTGATCGAACTCCAGGTTGTTCAGGACCGCGGTTTTGGGCCGGTAGTGAACGAACTTGGAACGCTTGTCGAAGAAGGCGGTGTCGTACTCGTCGGCTTCGATCACGAAGAAGCTGGAATCGGTCAGCCGCGCCGACACGCCGAAATTCAGCGGCACGCCGCCGATCAGGAAGCCCGGATTGAGACCCGCGTCTTCGAGCAGCCACGTCAGCATCGAACTGGTGGTGGTCTTGCCGTGCGTGCCGGCCACCGCCAGCACCCACTTTCCGTTCAGCACATGCTCGCCGAGCCACTGCGGACCGGAGACGTAAGGCAGGCCGCGATCGAGGATGGCTTCCATCAGCGGGTTGCCGCGCGAGACCACATTGCCGATCACGAACAGGTCGGCGTTGAGACCGTTCAACTGCTCAGCGTCATAACCTTCAATCAGACGAATGCCTTGCGCCTCGAGCTGCGTGCTCATCGGCGGATAGACGCCGGCGTCGCAGCCCGTCACGGTGTGACCCGCGCCGCGCGCGAGGACCGCGAGTCCGCCCATGAACGTGCCGCAGATACCGAGGATGTGGATGTGCATAAGCCTGTCGTGCCGCGCGGGCGTATTTTTTGCGAGAGATGGGAGCGCAGAAGAGCGGCCGAAACGACCGCCTGCAAAGGACGCTATTGTAACCGACGCCTCTGAATCGCCCTATGAACGGGGGCGCCCTGGTGGCCGCCCGCCCCGCCCACGTAAAGCGCCCGGCGCGTACCGCCCCGAAAGGGCTGTCATCAATCTCTAGTATGATTGAGAGATGGTTCGCAAATCACATTTCGATCCGCAGCGCGTGCGCGAGGAAATCGCCATCGCAGCTGCCCGGATGATCGCTGAAGACGGTCTGGACTACGCAACGGCCAAGCGTAAAGCGGCGCGGCAGGTAGTCGGCGAGAGCCGTGTTGCCGGCGAATGGCTGCCGGATAACGACCAGATCGAAGAAGAAATTCGTGAATATCAATCGCTTTTCCAGGGTGACAGCCAGCCGGCGCTGTTGCGGCGGCTGCGTCGCATTGCGATCGACTGGATGGAGCGGCTCGCGCCGTTCAACCCGTATCTGACCGGTGCGGTGCTCGGCGGCACAGCCGGCGAACACTCGGATATTCACCTTCAGGTGTTCTGCGACAACCCGAAAGAAGTCGCGATCTACTTTCTGAACGCCAACATCCAGTACGACGTTTCGGAGACGCGGCATTTTGCCGGCCGCGGCTACGTCGAGACGCTGAGCTTCCTCTGGCGCCCCACGAACGAAGGGCGCGATGCGGAACCGGCCGGTATCCACGTCGCCCTGTACGAAACAGACGACTTGCGCGGCGCGGTACGGGCCGACGCGCGCGGCCGCACTGCCCGGGCAAATCAGCAGGCGGTTCAGGCATTGCTCGACAGCAGCGACGTCACCCCTTCAACTAATTAGACAGACCTGGAATGAATACGAGAACGATTCTGGCAGGCGCGCTTGTCGCAATTGCCGCTGCGGGCGGCGGGGTGCTGGCCAGTCATTTTCTGAGCGGCGACCCCGAGGTCGCCCATGCGGCGCAACCCGGTTCCACACAAAGCGCGGTCGAACAACTTTGGACCGCGCCCGTCACGAACGTCGAGGGCAAGCCGCAATCGCTAAGTTTGCTTAAAGGTCACCCAATCGTCGTCAACTTCTGGGCGTCGTGGTGCGGGCCGTGCGTTGAAGAAATGCCCGCTCTTTCACAACTTCAGCGCGAATATGCAAAAAAAGGGATCCAGTTCGTAGGACTTGGCGTCGATTCGGATAAAAACGTTCAGGCGTTCCTGCAGAAGGTGAAAGTCGCCTACCCGGTCTACGTGACTGGGTTCGGCGGCGCCGACCTCGCGCGCGCGTTCGGCAATACTGCCGGCGCCCTGCCCTTTACCGTCGTAATCGACGCAAAAGGCAACATTCGCTCGACAAAATTAGGGCAAATCGACCCGCAAGCGCTCAAAGAGACGCTCGACGCGCTCTAAATTTCACATTCTTTTGACGATCAGATAGAGGCAAAAGGCGCGAAATTGCGCGCAATTTGCTTAAATTTGAGAGAAGATGGGCACCCGGAGAGGCGGCGAAATGTCGCCGGGATCAATCCTAACGCGCAGGAAACTAGACAAGTTTCTCTAATCAGCGCTAAAGTGCGCCCAATTCCACGGAAAAAGAAGCGACCATGACGCGACTGCTGGTACTGCACGGACCCAACCTCAACCTTCTCGGCACCCGGGAACCCGAGGTCTACGGTCGCGTGACCCTACCGCAGATCGACCAGGCACTCGCGGACCGCGCAGCGGACGCAGGGGTCGAACTCGCGTCGTTCCAGAGCAATCATGAAGGCGCCCTGGTCGATCGCGTCCAATCCGCCCGGACTGAAAAAACCGATTTCATACTGATCAATCCCGCCGCGTACACGCACACCAGCGTGGCCATTCGGGACGCACTGGCGGGGGTCGGCATCCCGTTCGTCGAGATTCATCTGTCGAACGTACATCGCCGCGAACCGTTCCGGCATCACTCGTATTTCTCCGACCAGGCTGAGGGCGTGATTTGCGGCCTCGGCTGGAAGGGGTACATGTACGCGCTCGAATTCGCGCTCGACCGGCTGTCCGCCGGCTCGTCGCGCGGCTGATTCCAAACACGTCCAATTTAAGCCGGGTACTGCGATTGCACGCGCCGGCACTTTACGCATTGAAAGGGGCTTCCTGATGGATCTACGTAAACTGAAAACTCTGATCGACCTCGTCTCGGAGTCGGGTATTTCCGAACTCGAAGTGACCGAAGGCGAAGGCAAGGTCCGCATCGTCAAGAATGCGCCGCCGGTTTACGTGCAACCGTCCGCTTCGTATGCGCCGCAATATGCGCAGCCGGCACCGATGGTAGGCGGCGAAGCGCCCGCTGCCGCAGGCGCCCCGGCAACGCCGGCCGCCGTCGCGCCGCAAGGCCACGTGGTGACCTCGCCGATGGTCGGCACCTTCTACCGCGCGCCGTCCCCGGGCGCCGAACCGTTCGTCCAGGTGGGCGACACGGTCAAGGAAGGCCAGACGATCTGCATCATCGAAGCGATGAAGCTGCTCAACGAAATCGAGTCGGACAAGTCCGGCGTGGTGAAGGAAATCCTCGTCGAAAACGGTCAGGCGGTCGAGTACGGCCAACCGTTGTTCGTGGTCGGCTAACGCGGCACGCTTTGCGCTTTTTTTGCGCCTGCCGCCCGCGCGCTTGCCCTCCCGAGGCGCGCGACCGATCCTCTGAGGCAGCCTGTGTTGTAATCAACCGGGCGCCTATTGATGAGTCGAAAACCCGCTATGTTTGAAAAAATCCTCATTGCCAATCGTGGCGAGATCGCGCTTCGTATCCAGCGCGCCTGCCGCGAACTCGGTGTCAAGACGGTCGTCGTCTATTCGGAAGCCGACAAGGAAGCCAAGTACGTGAAGCTCGCCGACGAGGCGGTCTGTATCGGCCCGGCGCCTTCGAATCTGAGCTACCTGAACATGCCGGCGCTAATCAGCGCGGCAGAAGTGACGGACGCCGAAGCGATCCACCCCGGCTACGGCTTCCTGTCGGAAAACGCTGACTTCGCCGAGCGCGTCGAGCAGTCCGGCTTCACCTTCATCGGCCCGCGCCCGGAAACCATCCGGATGATGGGCGACAAGGTGACTGCCAAGCAAACCATGATCAAAACCGGCGTGCCTTGCGTGCCGGGTTCTGAAGGCGCGTTGCCGGACGATCCGAAAGAGATCGTGAAGATTGCCCGCCAGGTCGGCTATCCGGTGATCATCAAGGCCGCCGGCGGCGGCGGTGGCCGCGGCATGCGCGTGGTCCACACGGAAGCGGCACTGGTCAACGCGGTCAACATGACACGCGAAGAAGCCGGTCGTGCATTCGGCAACCCGCAGGTTTACATGGAGAAATTCCTGGAGAACCCGCGGCACATCGAAATTCAGATCCTGGCCGACTCGTTCAAGAACGCGGTCTGGCTGGGCGAGCGCGATTGCTCGATGCAGCGCCGTCACCAGAAAGTGATCGAAGAAGCGCCGGCGCCGGGCATCGCGCGCCGCCTGATCGACCGCATCGGCGATCGCTGCGCGGACGCCTGCAAGAAGATGGGCTATCTTGGCGCGGGTACGTTCGAGTTCCTGTACGAAAACGGCGAGTTTTATTTCATCGAAATGAACACGCGCGTACAGGTCGAGCATCCGGTGACCGAGCTGATCACTGGCGTCGACATCGTCCAGGAACAGATCCGCATCGCGGCCGGCGAAAAGCTCGCCTTCCGCCAGCGCGACATCGTCTTCAAGGGTCATGCGATCGAATGCCGGATCAACGCGGAAGATCCGTTCAAGTTCACGCCGTCGCCGGGACGTTTGACGTCGTGGCACATGCCGGGCGGCCCCGGCATCCGCGTCGATTCGCACGCCTACAATGGCTATTTCGTACCGCCGAACTATGATTCGATGATCGGCAAGCTGATCGCTTACGGCGCGACGCGCGAGCAGGCGATCAAGCGGATGCGCATCGCACTGTCGGAAATGGTGGTCGAAGGCATTCAGACCAACATCCCGCTGCACCGCGAGCTGATGCTGGACGCGAAGTTCGTCGAAGGCGGCACCAGCATTCATTACCTCGAAAACCGGTTGGCCGCGAAGCAGCAGGCCGCGCCGGAAGAAGCGTAAGTCATGAGCTACCGGGAACTGATCGCCGAGCTGGCACGCGAGCACGCGGAGGAGTTCTCCGACGCGCTGCTCGAGTTGGGTGCGCTGTCCGTATCGGTTGAAGATGCGGACGCCGACACGCCCGACGAGCAGCCACTGTTCGGCGAGCCCGGTCTCACGCCGGATCGCACGGCGTGGCAGCGTTCGCGGGTGATCGCCCTGCTCGCGCCGGAACATGAGCCGGCGGTGCTGCTCACTGCCGCGGCCAATGAGGTGGGACTGGAAAGCGCACCGTCGTTTAGCGTGCGTGAAGTCGAAGAGCAGGATTGGGTGCGTCTCACGCAATCGCAATTCGATCCGATTCCAATCGGCGAGCGCATCTGGGTTGTGCCCTCGTGGCACGATGCACCGGACCCTGACGCACTCGTGCTGGAACTCGACCCAGGTCTCGCATTCGGAACCGGCAGCCATCCCACGACACGTCTGTGCATGGAATGGCTGGAGCAATCGGTGAAGGCCGAGCAATCCGTGCTCGACTACGGCTGCGGCTCGGGCATCCTCGCGATCCTCGCGAAGAAGTGCGGCGCCAATCCGGTGTACGGCATCGATATCGACGCGCAAGCGGTCGAATCGGCGCGCCACAACAGCGAGCGCAACCGGGCGGAAGTCACGTACGGTTTGCCTGACGAATGCCCCACCGGCGAGTTCGATATCGTGGTCGCCAATATCCTGTCCAACCCGCTCAAGCTGATGGCGTCGATGCTGTCGTCGAAGGTCAAGCCGGGCGGCCGGATCGCGCTGTCAGGCATTCTGGCGCGGCAAGCGGACGAAGTGGCGCAGGTCTACGCGCGATGGATCGACATCGGCGTATGGCGCGAACACGAAGGTTGGGTATGTCTAACGGGAACGCGCCGCGAAAGCCATTAGAATAAGGCGTATTGTCCAACCAACAGCCTTTCGGCTTACCGGCTCAATATGCTCCTGGCGACGCGTTGCCCCTTCTGCGAAACCGTCTTCCGCCTGCAACCGGCGCAGCTCGCGCTGCGCCGCGGCCTCGTGCGCTGTGGGCATTGCCATGAGGTATTCGACGCGTCGAGCAGCCTGTTCGAACTGAACGAGGACGGTGACTTCTCCACCGCCAAGCCGGTTGCCGCAGCGGCGGCGATCGAGGCGTTGTCTGGCGTACGCCCCAGGGGCCCTGATTTCAGCGCCGAAGCATGGGACCCGTGGGCACCGGCGCCCGACGCCGCGATCGACGCCCGTTTGCTTCACAACGTCGGCAATCTGCCGCTTACGCCGGTCTCCACCGGTGCGGGCGTCGCGGTCACGCCGCGCCATGCTAGCGAGCCGGAACTGCCGGCGAGCGCCTTCACCACGCCGATTCCTCCCGACCACGAACCCATTCTCGCGGACGCGCCACTCGAACCCTTCGCCTACGAGGCCGACGCGCCCCCAGAACTCCCGCGTGAGCCGTTCGCTCACCAGGACAATCCGCCTGCGGAGGTCGCGCCGCGGGTCTGGCACAAGACCGAACGCCCCTCTGAATATCTTGCTGATGCCGATGAGCCGGTTCTGAACGAGCCGGCCACCTTGCATGGCATTCCTGACAATGAGCCGCATTTCGGTGCGGCCGGCTCAGGTGCGGCCGGCTCAGGTGCGGCCGGCTTCGGTGCGGCCAGCTCAGGTGCGGCCGATTTCCGTGCGGCAGGCTTGGGTGCGGCCGGCGCGGATGGCTTCGGCGCAGGCAGTGGCTCAGGCACGGGCGGCCCGGGTGGCCCTAGCACGGCCAGCTTTGGATCGAGCGGTGAACCCTTCGCGGTCCAGCCGGTGAATGACGGCGTCGATCCCTTCCCGGTGGTGCGTGAAACGCGGCCGGCCGAACCGCGCCGCCTCGGCTGGATCATCTTCGGCTCGGTGATCGCCGCACTGCTGGTGATCGCCCTGCTCGCGCAACTCGCCTGGTGGCAGCGCGAAATCGTGCAGGTCTACTTCCCACGTTCGCAGACGCTCTATGCAAAGGCCTGCGCGCAACTCGGCTGCCAGCTCACGCCGCCGCACGACATCGACGGTTTGCAGGTCGAACCGTCCGATCTGCGGCAGATCGACGGCCCGCACAAGCTCGAACTGAAGATGCCGCTGCGCAACCGCTTCAATGTTGCGCTGGCCTACCCGGCCATCGAGCTCACGCTGCTCGACGACCAGAACAATGTCGCCGTGCGCCGCGTGCTGTGGCCGCAAGACTACGTCCCACCCGGCACAACGATCGCAGCCGGCCTGGCGGCGCACACGACCCAGACCATGATCGTCCACCTCGACACGGGCAATGCGGTCGCTTCCAATTTCCGCGTACAGATTTTTTATCCGTAACGCATCCTCGCGCGCCCGGCACTGACCGGGCGTGTTCACCGTCATTACTGACGAATTTTCGGAGCACAACAACATGAGTCAAGTCACGCTGGGTGGCAACCCGATCGACGTAGCCGGCACATTCCCGACCGTGGGCCAGAATGCCCCCGCCTTCTCGCTGGTGGGCAAGGATCTGAAGCCGGTGTCGCTGGCTGACTTCGCCGGCAAGCGCAAGGTGCTGAACATCGTCCCGAGCCTCGACACACCGACCTGCGCCACGTCGACCCGCAAGTTCAACGAAGCCGCAGCCAAGCTGAGCAACACGGCTGTGATCGTCGTGTCGGGCGACCTGCCGTTCGCCGCATCGCGCTTCTGCACAACCGAAGGCATCGAGAACGTCGTGACGGCGTCCACGTTCCGCGGCCATGAGTTCGCGCAAGCCTACGGCGTCGACGTGACGAGCGGCCCGCTGACGGGTCTGACGGCACGCGCCGTGGTGGTCGTCGACGAGAACGACAAGGTCGTGCACGCTGAACTGGTCGGCGAAATCAAGAACGAACCGAACTACGACGCAGCACTCGCCGCACTGAAGTAAAACCTTCGGGCGAGACACTCCGGCGCCGCGCTTCATGCGCGGCGCTGTCACATCGTCGCGCCCAATTTCTTTATCGATCTTTATAGGAACGCTCGCCTTGGCTACGCTGATTTGCGGCTCGCTCGCCTACGACAACATCATGACCTTCGAAGGCCGCTTCCGGGAGCACATCCTGCCGGAGCAGGTCCACATCCTGAACGTGAGCTTTCTCGTGCCGACGATGCGCCGCGAGTTCGGCGGCTGCGCGGGCAACATCGCCTACTCGCTGCATCTCCTGGGCGGCGATGCGCGCATCATGGGGACGCTCGGCGAGACCGACGCGCAACTCTACATGGATCGGTTTGCGCAGCTCGGGCTGTCGACGGAAAACGTGCTCGTCGTGCCGGGCACCTACTCGGCGCAGGCGATGATCACCACCGATCTGGAAAACAATCAGATCACCGCGTTCCACCCGGGCGCGATGATGCAGTCGCATCTGAATCGTGCCGATCAAGCGAAGGACATCACGCTCGGCATCGTCGGGCCTGACGGCTACGACGGCATGATCCAGCATTCCGAGCATCTGGCAGCGGCCGGCGTGCCGTTTATCTTCGACCCGGGCCAAGGTTTGCCGCTGTTCGACGGTGAGTCGCTGCGGCGCATGATTGAACTTGCTACTTACCTGGCTGTCAACGATTACGAAGCCAAACTGGTGAGCAACAAAACGGGTTGGTCGATCGAAGAGATCGCCGGCAAGGTCGAAGCACTGATCGTCACGCTCGGCGAACAAGGCGCGCAGATCCATCACGCCGGCGGCATCGAAGAGATTCCGGCGGTCAAGGCACAGCAGGTGCTCGATCCTACAGGCTGCGGCGACGCGTTCCGCGGCGGCTTGTTGTACGGCATCGAGAACAAGCTTGGCTGGGCGACCACCGGGCGTCTGGCGAGCCTGATGGGCGCGCTCAAGATCGAACACCAGGGCCCGCAAAACTACGCGCCCAGCCGGGCGGAGATCAACGAACGGTTCAAGCAGGCGTTCGGATACGACCTGCCGTAATACCGCAGCTATTGGAGTTAGGAAATGAGAACAACGAGTCGCGTGGTCGTGGCCGCCTTGATCGCGGGTTCACTGACCATGTCGGGGTGTGCGTACAACAGCAGCTCTGCCGACGTCTACACGGCGTCGCAGGCACAGCGCGAAGAAACGGTTCGCATGGGCACGGTCGACAGCGTTCGGGCCGTGAAGATCAGTTCGAACAATGGCCAGCCGAGCGGCCTGGGCGCGATCGGCGGCGGTGCGTTGGGTGCGGTGGCCGGCAGTGCGATCGGTGGCGGCCGCGGCTCGATCGTGACGGGCATCATCGGCGGCCTGGCTGGCGCGGTGGCAGGCAATGCCGTCGAGAACGGCGTCGCGGTGCACGACGGTCTTGAGATCACCGTGCGACTCGATAACGGCGATATGCGCGCGATCACGCAAAGCGCCACCGGCGAAGTCTTCCGCGCCGGCGAGCGCGTCCGTCTGCTCTCCAGCGGCGGCGTCACGCGCGTCACGCACTAAGTTCCCCTCTCGCGGTCGCGCTTCACGCGCCGCCGCGACGACCTCAAACGCATGCCCTTCCCTGTGCATGCGTTTTTTTCGCCTGCAGGTTTTGAAGCGTTTCTTGTAGCGGACGCCTTCGCCAGATCAAGACCAGATCAAAAAAAATCCCGTCGCCAGAAACCCGGCAACGGGACCCTGACCGAGTAGCGCTCGGTCGTGTTACTTCAAGCGCTACTCGATCATCGACACATGGTACGACGTGTCGAAGTACTTCTACCGCTTATCAGCCAGTTACGGACGGCTGCCCGTCGGGAACGGCCATGCCGCTGCCGGGTTCAGCGCGGTCTTCACCGTCGCCGCCGGTGCTGCGCTCGTGACAGAAGTCGCAGCGGGTGCAGGAGCCGCCTTCTTGGCGACAGCCTTCTTCGCAGGGGCAGCCTTCTTGGCAGGAGCAGCGGCCTTCTTCGCGGCAGCCTTCTTGGCAGGCGCAGCCTTTTTAGCAGCAGCCTTTTTCGCAGGCGCAGCTTTCTTGGCAGCAGCCTTTTTCGCAGGCGCAGCCTTCTTGGCGGCAGCCTTCTTAGCCGGTGCTGCCTTCTTTGCTGCGGCCTTCTTCGCCGGCGCTGCCTTCTTCGCTACAACCTTCTTGGCTGCAACCTTCTTCACTGCAGCCTTCTTGGCCGGCGCTGCCTTCTTTGCTGCAACCTTCTTCACTGCGACTTTCTTGGCTGCAACCTTCTTGGCCGGAGCAGCTTTCTTCGCTGCAACCTTCTTAGCCGGTGCTGCCTTCTTCGCTGCAACCTTCTTCACTGCGACTTTCTTTGCAGCGACTTTCTTCGCCGGTGCGGCCTTCTTAGCCGGAGCAGCCTTCTTTGCTGCGGGTTTCTTAGCTGCGGCTTTCTTGATAGTTGCCATCATTTTCTCCTTCAGGTTTTCAGATGAGAGTCAGTTCAAACTACACCCTTCGTCAAAACCCGCTTCCCGCGGACGCTTCTCAGGGCGCGCGCTACGAAGCGGGCTATTCATCGGCGTACGCAGGTGCTGCGCGCTTACGCTAATGAATGCGGTAAGGCGCGCCGTGCCCTTGGGCACCGCGCGCCAGATCTGGTCGGCGCTGGATCTCAGCACCGGCAATTGCTTGATCGGGCCGCCGGCGCTAACGCCAGCGGCTTTTTCCGGGGGGAAGTTTGCCCATCCCACTGAAGGGTTCGCAAAGTGCCAGTCGTGTTTGTGGGCCGCGAAGGCACGCGGCGCACTGGGCACAATTTGCATCAGGCGGTTCTGCTCCTAACTAAATTGCCGCGGCCGAAGCCTGCCGGCATCCCCAAAATGAATGCATCTACGACACGAACCCGGATCACTCCCAGGTCAGCGCGCCGCCAGTTTGATATTCGATCACTCGCGTCTCGAAGAAGTTGCGTTCCTTCTTCAGGTCGATCATCTCGCTCATCCACGGGAACGGGTTTTCCTCGTTCGGGTACAGCGGATCGAGACCGATCTGCTGGCAACGGCGGTTGCAGATGAAGCGTAGATAGCTCTTGAACATCGACGCATTGAGGCCGAGCACCCCGCGCGGCATCGTATCTTCTGCGTAACGATATTCAAGTTCGACCGCTTGCTGGAAGATCTCGCGGATTTCCGCGCGGAACTCAGCCGTCCAGAGTTGCGGGTTTTCGAGTTTGATCTGGTTGATCAGGTCGATGCCGAAGTTGCAGTGCATCGACTCGTCGCGCAGGATGTATTGGTACTGTTCCGCCGCGCCGGTCATCTTGTTCTGGCGACCCAGCGCCAGGATTTGCGTAAAGCCGACGTAGAAGAACAGGCCTTCCATCACACAGGCGAACACGATCAGCGAACGCAGCAGGGTCTG
The DNA here is from genome assembly GCF_012927345.1 of Paraburkholderia polaris. Classification (GTDB taxonomy): domain Bacteria; phylum Pseudomonadota; class Gammaproteobacteria; order Burkholderiales; family Burkholderiaceae; genus Paraburkholderia; species Paraburkholderia polaris. The sequence goes on along the minus strand of NZ_JABBGJ010000039.1, from coordinate 82,870 downwards.
GTCGGTCTCGAGCGTGCCGGTCTTGAAGCCCGGATCGGTCAGCACGTTGATGTACGGAATCAGGAATTCGTCTTTCGCGCGGATCGAGGCAACCTCGTGATACGCGTTGAAGATTTCGCCTTCGTCGAGGCCCAGCGATTCGACGATGTACTGGTAAGCGTGCGTGTGGATCGCCTCTTCGAACGCCTGGCGCAGCAGGAACTGGCGGCATTCGGGCGCCGTGATGTGGCGGTAGGTGCCCAGCACGATGTTGTTGGCGGCCAGCGAGTCAGCCGTCACGAAGAAGCCCAGGTTGCGCTTGACGATGCGGCGCTCGTCTTCGGTCAGACCGTTCGGGTCTTTCCAGAGGGCGATGTCGCGCGACATGTTCACTTCTTGCGGCATCCAGTGGTTGGCGCAACCAGCCAGATACTTTTCCCAAGCCCACTTGTATTTGAACGGCACCAACTGATTGACGTCGGTCTGGCCATTGATGATGCGCTTGTCGGCGACATTGACCCGCGCTTCGGAAACCGCAGCCGTTCCGGCAGCGTGAGCAGCGGCAATGCCTTTTTCGAAAACGTCTTGCGACGCGAAGACGTTTCGGTCCGAGGGAGCATGAGGAGCGGAACGCGTTCCGACTTGCGAACCGACAGCCGATCCCGCAGCGTTGCGCAACACATTCTGCTGCGTAGCGCTCGAGGGAGTTACGGCAGTGATCTCGTCATCCCAGTTGAGCATAAATGTCACCATCAATTTAGAACGGTTTGTACCATCTTTTCACGAGCGATAAAAGAGTTCGCTGATGAAAAATCCTGTTTTCGATTCGCGTTGCTACGTTCATACAACACTTTGTTCAACAGACTGTGTGTGTCGCCTCATATGAAGCGTGTTGAAGGTGTGTCATCGAGGTGCTTCGCGAGCTCGAAGAGCAACGTGTCGAAGCGACGTTTCGCTGCTCTATCTATCTGTATTGCGGAGCGTGCTTGCAGCGTTTTGCGATTGCTTCCTGCTGTCCCGCCGACGCGGCCGTTGCCTCGTGGTTGCCTCGCGTTTGCCTCGCGTTTGCCTGTTCGTCAGTGCTAGCGAGGTGAAGTTCATGCAATGTCGAGCGATGCATCTGACCGGCTGTGTCGATCGACCTTTGACCGGAGCGTTTGCTGAGCGCTTCATGTCGAGCGCTTCGTCTGTGCTGCCGACTGCTGACTGCTTCATCCACTACTTGCTTACCGCTTGCCTACCGCTTCACGACTTCAGTTGCTTGCCGTACTTCGCTGCTGTTCGATGAGCGGCGCAACATCGATTTCGTTTCGCCGCGCCGCTCATCTACTTCACTTCTGTATCACTTCCATCAGGCTTGCTGATCGCTGCATGCGGGTCTTTACCTACAACCTACCCAGCAAGCAGCGATCCTGCCGCCTGCTCCATGCTCACCCGGCAATCGCCAGGCTTTTACTGGCAAGCCTCGCACTCGTCGAAACCAGCATCGCCCGGACGCATCATGCACACCGGACCATCCGCTTCCGGCGCTGCTTCAGCCGCGACTGCTGGCGTGGCCGCTGCAGCCTGAAAGCCACCCGCGGCACCACCAGCCGCGCCGTTGTTCGCACCGAAGCCGCCGGCCGCGCCACCTGCAGCGCCGCCCGATCCTTCGCTACCACCCGAGCTCACCGCGTTCAACGCGCCGTGCGCCACCGTCGACTTCTCGACGTGCGTCGCCGCCATCGTGCGGAGGTAGTAGGTCGTCTTCAGACCGCGCACCCATGCGAGCTTGTAGATCTCGTCGAGCTTCTTACCCGACGCGCCGCCCATGTAAATGTTCAGCGACTGCGCCTGGTCGATCCACTTCTGACGACGCGAGGCCGCCTCGACCAGCCACACCGGATCGAGTTCGAACGCGGTCGCGTAGATCGCACGCAGGTCGGCCGGGATGCGGTCGATGCGCGAGAGCGTGCCGTCGAAGTACTTCAGGTCGGCGACCATCACTTCGTCCCACAGACCGCGTTCCTTCAGGTCGCGCACCAGGTAGTCGTTGACCACCGTGAATTCGCCCGACAGATTCGACTTCACATACAGATTCTGGAACGTCGGTTCGATACAAGCCGACACGCCGATGATGTTCGAGATCGTCGCCGTCGGAGCGATGGCGACGCAGTTCGAGTTGCGCATGCCGTAGGTGGCGATGCGCGACCGCAGTTCGGTCCAGTCCATCGATTCGCTCGAATCGACTTCGACGTAACCGCCGCGCGCTTCGGCCAGCAGCTTCACCGAGTCTTGCGGGAGGATGCCGCGATCCCACAGCGAGCCGCGGTAGCTGGAGTAACGGCCGCGCTCTTGCGCCAGTTCCGTCGACGCGTAGTAAGCGTAGTAGCAGACCGCTTCCATCGACGTATCGGCGAACGCAACAGCCTCTTGCGACGCATACGGCGTGCGCAGCAGGTGCAGGCAGTCCTGGAAGCCCATGATACCCAGACCCACCGGACGGTGCTTCAGGTTCGAGTTACGTGCCTTGGCAACCGCGTAGTAGTTGATGTCGATCACGTTGTCGAGCATGCGCATCGCCACGCTGATGGTGCGCTTCAACTTGTCGTGGTCGAGCGCCAGCGTGCCGTCGGCCTGTTCCTTCAGGTGGGCGACGAGGTTCACGGAACCCAGATTGCAGACGGCGATTTCGGCGTCGCTGGTGTTCAGCGTGATTTCTGTGCACAGATTCGACGAGTGGACGACGCCGACGTGCTGTTGCGGCGAGCGCACATTGCACGGATCCTTGAACGTGATCCACGGGTGGCCGGTTTCAAACAGCATGCCCAGCATCTTGCGCCACAGTTGTGCCGCCGGGATCTTCTTGAACAGCTTGATCTCGCCGCGCGCGACCTTGTCTTCGTAAGCCGTGTAAGCCGTTTCGAACTCGGCGCCGAACTTGTCGTGCAGGTCCGGGCAAGTGGACGGCGAGAACAGCGTCCAGTCGCCGCCTTCATGCACGCGCTTCATGAACAGGTCGGGAATCCAGTTCGCCGTGTTCATGTCGTGGGTGCGGCGACGGTCGTCGCCGGTGTTCTTGCGCAGCTCGAGGAATTCCTCGATGTCCAGGTGCCACGTTTCCAGGTACGCGCAGACCGCGCCCTTGCGCTTGCCGCCCTGGTTCACGGCGACAGCCGTGTCGTTGACGACCTTCAGGAACGGCACGACGCCTTGCGACTTGCCATTGGTACCCTTGATGTGCGAACCGAGTGCACGCACGCGCGTCCAGTCGTTGCCCAGACCGCCTGCGAACTTCGACAGCAGCGCGTTTTCCTTCAGCGCTTCGTAGATGCCATCGAGGTCGTCTTCCACCGTCGTCAGGTAGCACGACGACAGTTGCGAGCGATGCGTGCCCGAGTTGAACAGCGTCGGCGTGGACGACATGAAGTCGAAGCTCGACAGCACGTTGTAAAACTCGATGGCGCGCGCTTCGCGGTCGATCTCGTTCAGCGACAGGCCCATCGCGACACGCATAAAGAATGCCTGCGGCATTTCGATGCGCACACCGTCGTGATGCAGGAAGTAGCGGTCATACAGCGTTTGCAGACCGAGGTAGCCGAACTGCAGGTCGCGGCTGTTGTCGAGCGCGGCGCCCAGGCGCTGCAGGTCGAACTGCTGGAGCTTGTCGTCGAGCAGGCCGGCGCCGATGCCGCGCTTGATGAACTTCGGAAAGTATTCGGCGTAACGCTCGCCCATTTCCGTTTGCGTGACTTCCTCTTCGAGGATCTCGCGGCGGATCGTGTGCAGCAGGATGCGTGCGGTGACCTGGCTATACGCCGGGTCCTTTTCGATCATCGTGCGGGCAGCCAGGATCGCCGAGTCGTAGACCTGGCTCATCGGCACGCCGTCGTACAGATTCTTGACCGTTTCCGCGATGATCGGATCGGCGCTCACGGCATCGCCCAGGTTCGAGCAAGCCAGTTCGATGATGCCGCGCAGCGCAGCCATGTCGAGCGGACGCGTCACGCCGTTGTCCGTGACGTTCAGGCCCGGCGTGTTGGCGACGATCTGCTCGTCGTGACCGCGCGCCTGAGTGCGCTTCTCGCGATACAGCACGTAGGCACGTGCGACGTTATGCTCGCCGCCGCGCATCAACGCGAGTTCGACCTGATCCTGGATGTCTTCGATATGGAACGTGCCGCCGTTCGGGCGGCTGCGCAGGAGCGCGCGCACCACGTTCTGCGTGAGTTGCTCGACCAGTTCGCGCACGCGAGCCGACGCCGCGCCTTGACCACCGTTGACGGCCAGAAATGCCTTCGTCACAGCGATGGCGATTTTCGACGGTTCGAACGACACCACGCTGCCGTTACGACGGATCACCTTGTAGTCGGCGTAGGTCGCTTGCGGCGCGAGCGCCTGGGCGCCTTGTGCCTGGCCGAAGTTTTGGCCAGTCGGTGAGCCCTCGTACCGGGTCGTCACGTTGTCGGTGGTTTGCATGTGCAAAGCTCCTGGTCTTGGAAATGTTGCGGCGAAAGCCGCGGATTAAAACGAACGCTGCGCCGCCGCGTGCGCAAGCGATGGGGTGCAGGAAAAAGGCCGGCTGAGCCGGGTGGCGGGATGCGACAGCGATGAAGCCTGATTCGAATTGACGACGGTCTTCATCATGTGTGTCGCGATCACTTGCTATGCCCTTTTCCTGAATGCTTCTGGACGTTGCCGGCTCTCTCACCAACCACGCCGCAGGAATATTTTTCGCTGCCTGGAATGCTTGCGGCGCCATGCTCGGGGAGCGGGGCGCCGCTGACTTATTCACTCAGTTATGCACTCAGTTATGCACTCAGTTATGCACTCAGTTATGCACTCAGTTATGCACAGAGTTATACACACCAGACACAAGATGTAGTGCGAAACCGAATTTCTGGCACCAAGTATAGTGTAGTTTCAAGACAGGTCAAATCGATTTATTTGCTTTCGAAGTCTTGACTTTTGCATAGCGCGACGCGAAGCCGACTCCCCGGAGAACAAGGCAGCGCCTTGTTCTCCTCGCATCACGCGATGTTGCGCGAAGGGTCGTTACAGCGTTTTGGAAAACTTGAGATAGGGGAAGTACTGATCCGCCAACGCGGTGTCGCGCTGCAGACGCTGCCACTCGAAATGGGGCCCAGGATCGGTCTTGCGGCCGGGGGCAATGTCCGAGTGACCGGCAAGCCCCTCGACCGGATAGCGAGCCTTGAGCGCCGTCACAAGTGCACCCAGCGTGCGGTATTGCGCCGCTTCGAAAGCAGTCGTGTCACTGCCCTCCAGCTCGATGCCGATCGAGAAATCATTGCAGCGCTCGCGGCCGAAAAAATTCGACGGGCCGGCGTGCCACGCGCGCTCGTTGCAGGACACGAATTGCTCGAGCGCGCCGTCGCGATGGATCACGAAGTGCGCCGACACCCGCACGCCGCGCAGATGCGTGTCGTAGTACGGGTGGGCGTCGCAGTCGAGCGTGTTCAGGAACAGTTCGGCGATCGCCGTACCGCCGAACTCATCGGGCGGCAGGCTGATGTTGTGCACGACGATCAGTGTCGGCACGGCCCCTTCGGGCCGCGCTTCGAAATTCGGCGATGGCAGTTTGCGTGCGGCGCTGACCCAACCGTCGGCATCGACGGTGAACGCGACGCTCATCGAGCGTCGCGGCCCGTGGGATGCGCGCCGTGACGCTGCGCGTGCGCGGCGCTGCAGAACGGCTGCCCCGCCACCACCACGGAGTCGCTCTTCGGCGCGTGCACGCCACACTCGGCACAGCGGATCATCGGCTCGGCAAGCTGCGGCTGCGCTTGCGCGGAGGCGGGCCCACGCGCGCCGCTCTGGCCTTTTGCCCCGGCGGCGCCGTTCGCACCGGCGCCTCCCGTGCGTTGCGACGCTTGCGCGTCATGACGACGCAGCGCCTTGACCAGCCATTGGCCGACGATGAACAACAGGATCAGCAGAAAAATTTGTCGCATAGCAGGACACTCACACTACAGCACGGTGCAACAGCACCTCGAATACAAAACGGCTGCCGACGTACGCCAGCAACAGCGCGACGAACGACGCCAGCACCCAGCGCAATGCCGCACGGCCGCGCCAGCCGGAAACCTTGCGCGCGGTCAGCAGCGCGCCGAACATCACCCAGGAAAGAATCGCGAAGACGGTTTTGTGATCGAGCCGCAATGCGCGGTCGACCAGTTGCTCGCTGAACATAATGCCCGAGAGCAACGTCAGCGTGAGCAGGACGAAGCCGGCGCCGATCAGACGGAACAGCAGCTTTTCCAGAGTCAGCAGCGGCGGCAAGGTGTCGAGCCAGCTCGACAACCAGCCGTTGCCCGCCGCGGCCGCATTGCGTTGCGACACACCGCCGCGCATTGCGTGCAGGCGGCGCTCGACCAGCAGCATCAGAATCGCGTGCAATGCCGCGATCGCAAACAAACCGTACGCGATATTGGCGATCAGGAAGTGCAGCTTGAACATTGGCGCGGCCGAATACGGCAGCACACGCACGCCGCCGAACCCCAGCGGCAATATGGAAGCGACGCAGGCGAGCGGCAACACCAGCAGGCGCAGGCCGTCGAGCGGAAAGAAAAAACTCTCGATCCAGTAGATGCCGGCGCCGAGCCAGAACATCGCCGACAGCGCAAACGCGAAACCGAACACCATCGCGTTTTGAGGAAAGATCGTGGTATGCAGCAGCACGCCGTGGGCGAGCAGCGCGACACACAGCAGCGCGCGGCCCGAGGTGCTCATGCCCGAGGCGGCCGACGAGGCCGATACGCCCGCGGCGACGGGCACCGGTGGCACGCTCTCGAGCATGGGGCGCACGGCGGCGTGCCGGTGCGAGCGCCAGCCGGCCACGGCGAGACCGCCGTAGAGGAGTGCAGTGAGGGCATACAGTACAATATCCATATTCGAAGTTTACACTAGGCCCCTGCTCCGCGACGTCTCCCGCATCGCGCCCTGCTCCGGCCGCACTGTTCATCGCTCCCCATGCTCGACAATCTGACTCAACGGATGGCGCGCGTCGTCAAGACGCTGCGCGGCGAAGCCCGGCTCACCGAGGCGAACACCCAGGAAATGCTGCGCGAAGTGCGCCTCGCGCTTCTCGAGGCGGACGTGGCGCTGCCCGTCGTGCGCGAGTTCATCGCCAAGGTGAAGGAAAAAGCGCTCGGCGAGGAGGTGATCAGCAGCCTGTCGCCGGGCCAGGCGCTGGTCGGCGTGGTGCAGCGCGAGCTGACCGCGATCATCGGCGGCGACTATGAAGGCAAGGCGGTCGAGCTTAATCTCGCCGTCACGCCGCCGGCCGTCATCCTGATGGCGGGTCTGCAAGGCGCCGGCAAGACGACCACGGTCGGCAAGCTCGCCAAGCTCCTGCGCGAAAAGTACAAGAAGAAGGTCCTGACCGTCTCGTGCGACGTTTACCGCCCGGCTGCAATCGCGCAGTTGAAGATGGTGACCGAACAGGTCGGTGCGGACTTCTTCCCGTCGGAACCCGATCAAAAGCCGGTGGATATCGCGCGCGCCGCAGTGGATTGGGCCAAGCGCCACTACCACGACGTGCTGCTGGTCGACACGGCCGGCCGTCTGGGTATCGACGAAGCGATGATGCAGGAAATCGCTGCATTGCACAGCGAGCTGAAGCCGGCGGAAACGCTGTTCGTGGTCGACGCGATGCTCGGTCAGGACGCGGTCAACACCGCGAAGGCCTTTAGCGACGCATTGCCGCTCACCGGCGTGGTCCTCACCAAGCTCGACGGCGACTCGCGCGGTGGCGCGGCGCTCTCCGTGCGTCACGTGACGGGCAAGCCGATCAAGTTCGTCGGTGTCGCCGAAAAACTCGACGGCCTCGAAATTTTCTATCCGGATCGCATGGCGAACCGGATTCTCGGCATGGGCGACATTCTCGCCCTCGTCGAAGAAGCGCAACGCGGCGTGGATGTCCAGGCCGCGCAGAAGCTCGCCGACAAGGTCAAGAAAGGCGGCGACTTCGACCTCAACGATTTCCGCGCACAACTTACGCAGATGAAGAGCATGGGCGGCCTGTCGTCGCTGATGGACAAGCTGCCCGCGCAGTTCCAGCAGGCCGCTGCCGGCGCCAACATGGGCATGGCCGAATCGCAGATGCGCCGCATGGAAGGCATCATCAATTCGATGACTCCTTTGGAGCGCGCCAAGCCCGAGCTGATCAAGGCCACCCGCAAGCGCCGCATTGCCGCCGGCGCCGGCGTGCAGGTGCAGGAAGTCAACCGCATGCTGAATCAATACGACCAGATGCGCACGATGATGAAGAAGCTGAAGGGCGGCAATCTGCAGAAGATGATGCGCGGCATGAAGGGCATGATGCCCGGCATGCGCTAAGCTTTAGCAAGACGGCGGTGCGCGTGCTTCCGTGCAAGGAACGGCATGCGCGGCTGACTCCAGCTTCGTGCGGGTTTATGCTGTACCGCATGCCGCCGTCCCAAGGGAACGTCCTTCGGGGCGTTCTCACCCACACTATGTATACAGTTACCGCCCGTCAGACGTCATGAACCGCGAAGAAGCTCTCCACATTTTTAGCCACTCCGAAGAAATCGTTTCGGCCGACGACGTCAACGCGTCGATCAGCGGCATGGCTACCGCCATCCGCGACGAAATGAGCGAGGACTTCCCGCTCGTGCTGTCGGTGATGGGCGGTGCGGCGGTGTTCACCGGCATGCTGCTGCCGCACCTCGATTTCCCGCTCGAGTTCGACTACATCCACCTGACCCGCTATCGCAACACCACCAAGGGCGGCAATGAGATGCAGTGGCGCGTGGCGCCGGCTGAGTCCGTGAAGGATCGCGTCGTGCTGGTGCTCGACGACATCCTCGACGAAGGCGAGACGATGGCCGCGATCCGCGACCGCATCCTCGCAATGGGCGCGAAGCGCTTCCTGAGCGCGGTGCTGTGCGAGAAGATCATTCCGAAGGCGAAGCCGCTGCGCCCGGACTACTGTGGTTTCGAAGTGCCGGACCGCTACGTGTTCGGTTGCGGGATGGACGCTAAGGGCTACTGGCGCAATCTGCCGACTATTCGGGCGTTGACCGAAGGGGCTTGAGTGCTGGTTGGAGCAGCGCCTTTCATGGCGCGTCCCGATGTAAAAAAAGCGGCCTGCGGGCCGCTTTTTTGTTTGTCAGGGATGGGGCGCAACACTGCTCTATCCGGCTGAGCAGAACCCCGCGCTGATTTTCAGTCAAAGTTGATGCACAAAAGAGCGGATACCGCCGAGCATCATCTCCACTGAGATCGCCACCAGCACCAGTCCCATCAAGCGTTCAAAGGCCATCATCGCGCGCTCGCCTAGCCACGCCTGAATCCGCTCCGCCAGCATCAGCACGATCGCACAGACGATCATCGTGACAGTCAGCGCGCCGATCCACTCGAACATCTTGCCCGGCGCCTGCGACGTCAGCAGCATCACCGTCGCAAGTGCAGACGGGCCCGCCAGCGCCGGAATGGCGAGCGGCACGATGAGCGGCTCGCCGCCGCGCGTGTCGCCGCCGAACGGACCGTCCGGATGCGGAAACACCATCCTGAGCGCAATCAGGAACAACACGATCCCACCGCCGATGCGCAACGACTGGTCAGTCAGACTCATCATGCGCAGGAAGCGGTCGCCGACCACCATGAACACCAGCAGGATCGCGAAGGCGATCGCCACCTCACGGAGGATGACGATCGTGCGCCGCTTCGGCGCCACCCCGCGCAGACAGCTGATGAAGAGCGGAATATTGCCGAGCGGATCGGTGATCAGAATCAGCAGGACGGTCGCGGACAGGAAGGTGTACTCCACCGTCCGCTCCGCTTAGCGCGCCAACGCGGCGCGAACTTTGCCGATCACCGTTTGGGCGGCGTCTTCGACCGGCAGCAGCGTCGCTTCAGCGTCGCGGCGGCCTTGATACTCGAGCTTGCCTTCCTTGAGACCACGATCGCCGATCACCAGACGATGCGGCACGCCGATCAGCTCCCAGTCTGCGAACATCACGCCCGGACGTTCGCCGCGATCGTCGAGGATCACGTCGACACCCGCTTCGACCAGTTCCGCGTACAGCTTATCGGCCTGCTCGCGCACCGCGTCGCTACGGTCATAGCCCATCGGGCACAGCACGACTTCGAACGGGGCGATCGACTCCGGCCAGATGATGCCCTTGTCGTCGAAATTCTGTTCGATCGCCGCGCCCAGAATACGCGTGACGCCGATGCCGTAGCAGCCCATTTCCATCGGGCGCGGCTTGCCGGTTTCGTCGAGGCAGGTGGCGTTCATCGCTTCCGAGTACTTCGTGCCGAGTTGGAACACGTGGCCGACTTCGATACCGCGGCAGATGTCGAGCACGCCCTTGCCATCCGGCGACGGGTCGCCCTTCTTCACGTTGCGAATATCAGCGACGACCGGTTCCGGCAGATCACGGCCCCAGTTCACGCCGGTGGTGTGGTAATCCACCTCGTTCGAACCGACCACGAAGTCGCTCATGTTCGCGACCGTGCGATCCGCGACAACCTTGACCGGCTTCTTCGTGTTGATCGGGCCGAGGTAACCCGGCGGCGTGCCGAAGGTCTCAACGATTTCGGCTTCAGTCGCCATGCGGAAGTCCGCCAGACCTGGCAGCTTGCCCGCCTTGATCTCGTTCAGATCGTGGTCCCCGCGCAGCATCAGCAACCAGATAGTCGGCTCGGCACCTTCGTTTTCCGTGGCGAGGACGATCGACTTGATCGTGCGCTCGAGCGGGACGTTCAGCAGCTCGGCCACGGCCTCGCACTTTGCTTTGCCCGGCGTTGCGGTCTTTTTCAGTTCCTCGGTCGGCGCCGCGCGCTCTGCGTACAGCGGCAATGCTTCAGCCGCTTCGACGTTCGCGGCAAAGTCGGAGGTCGGGCAATAGGCGATCGCGTCTTCGCCGGTCTCAGCGATCACGTGAAATTCATGCGAGCCGCTGCCGCCGATCGAACCGTTGTCAGCCGCCACGGCGCGGAAATCCAGACCGAGGCGCGTGAAGATACGCACATACGCGTCGTACATCTTGCGATACGACTCGCGCAGACCTTCCGCGTCCTTATCGAACGAGTACGCGTCTTTCATGATGAACTCGCGACCGCGCATCAAGCCGAAACGCGGACGGATCTCGTCGCGGAACTTCGTCTGGATCTGATAGAAGTTCACCGGCAATTGGCGGTAACTCTTGATCTGGCCGCGCGCGATGTCGGTCACCACTTCTTCGTGGGTCGGCCCGAACACGAAATCGGATTGTTTGCGATCCTTGAAGCGCAGCAGCTCGGGGCCGTACTTTTCCCAGCGGCCCGACTCCTGCCACAGCTCGGCCGGCTGCACCGACGGCATCAACAACTCGATCCCGCCCGCCCGGTTCATTTCTTCGCGCACGATGGCTTCCACCTTGCGGATCGAACGCAGGCCGACCGGCAGGTAGTTATAGATGCCGCCGGCGACGCGGCGAATCATGCCGGCGCGCACCATGAGCTTGTGGCTGACGATCTCGGCGTCGGCGGGCGCTTCTTTCAGCGTGCCGATAAAGAAACGGGAAGCTTTCATTCAGATTTTCCAAAAGCGGCGGCTCCGGAGGGACCGCCCGAAAGGTGAAAACGGTGGGGAAATCGACACAGACCCGGCTCGAAGCCGGCACGGACTCGCCGAACACCCGGCCAACGTCTGGCCAAGACCCGGCTCAGCCCCGGCAAACGACCTGATACCCAGGTAAAACCCCGGCAAAACCGGCCCGATCGCGGCGCTGAAGCCGCCGCGCAAAGCCTTTGCAGCAAGGGATAAGGCACGGAAAGACTGACAGGCTACCGCAAACACGGGCCTTTTGCGGCGAATCGTTCCAATCTGGTGCGAATCGGTGCGTCTGGTCCGTTATCTGTTTATAATCAAAGCAATTTTAAAGGATTCGAAGGTGGTTGTATGCTGGATCGTGAAGGCTTTCGCCCGAACGTCGGCATCATCCTCTTGAACGCGCACAACGAGGTGTTTTGGGGCAAACGGCTCCGTGAACATTCCTGGCAGTTTCCGCAAGGGGGCATCAAGTACGGAGAGACCCCCGTGCAAGCGATGTATCGGGAGTTACACGAAGAAACCGGGCTGCTTCCTGAGCACGTCAAGGTGATCGGTCGCACGCGCGACTGGTTGCGTTACGAGGTGCCTGACAAGTTCATAAAGCGCGAAGTACGCGGTCACTACCGCGGCCAGAAACAAATCTGGTTTTTGCTCCGGATGGTTGGACGCGATTGCGACATATGCTTGCGCGCCACCGACCACCCTGAGTTCGATGCGTGGCGCTGGAACGAGTACTGGGTGCCACTCGACTGTGTGATCGAGTTCAAGCGGGATGTATATCAGTTGGCGCTGACGGAGCTATCCCGTTTCATGCGCCGGGCTGCGCCGCGTGCGGAAAAACCTGGCGGGCACCATGGGCCGCGTTATCCCCGGATAGCGTCGTCGATGGAAAGTCCGCCGGATTCGACGATGATGACGGTCACCACCTCGGTGACCACACTCAGCATCGAAACGTCGATTCACACGACGATCGTGTCTGATTGCGGTCCGGGCTCCGGGTCGGTAGCCCAGGTTGGCTCCGGATCGGAACACGAAGACGAATCGGAGCGCGAAACCGCCGGCTCGCTGTTCCGCCCTGGCGTACGCAATTAACAACTCTGAGCGGCTTGTCCACGCCGCCTCTGCGGGTGCGGCTCAATGAGCCGCACCCGTGTTTCGAGGAAACCATATTGAAAGCACTTGCTCTCGTCGTGGCGTGCGTCGCCACCGGCGCCCTGCTGGCTGGTTGCGCCAGCAAACCCACAAATAAAGACGACAGCGCGTTTGCCTACCTGCTGGACCGGCCGAGCAACTGGGTGGAAAACAAGGTGGACACGTTGCCACCGCTGCCGCAGGACTCGAACCTTCTTCCTTTCGACGTCTCCGGCAACACGCCGTTGCAGTTCTCGGTCGACAGAAACTCGCTGAGCGTCGGCACTGACGGTGTGGTGCGCTACACAGTGGTTGTGACGAGTCCAAGCGGCGCCCGCAACGTGAATTACGAAGGGATTCGCTGCGACACATATGAATGGCGCCAGTACGCAGGGCTGAACGCCGATCACGACGGTTGGGACCAAACCGTCGCCAACGACTTCAGGCGCATCGAGAATGGCGCGCTGAACGCCTATCAGGCAGCGCTGTATCAGGATTATTTCTGCGCGAACAAGATGCCCATCGGCAACGCGAAGCAGATTGTTGAGAACATCCGCTACAAGCGCACACAGACCTCGCTGGTTCACTGAGCCAGTTTTTCGCGAGCGCACTTCGAATCTGGAAGCCGCCACGAATTTGAAAAAGCCGTTCCAGCTCACGCTGGAACGGCTTTTTTGTCTTTGACGCGTACTTTACCCGGAGATCAGACCAGCACGAGGTTGTCGCGGTGGATCAACTCAGGCTCGAGCATGTAGCCGAGCACCGATTCAATCTCGCCGCTCGGACGCCGCTGGATCAGCTTGGTCTCCGCGCTGCTGTAGTTCGTCAGGCCGCGTGCGACTTCACGCCCTGCCGCGCTTAGGCAAGCGATCACTTCGCCGCGCGCAAACGCGCCCTGCACACCGACGATGCCGATTGGCAGCAAGCTCTTGCCGCCGTCGGTCAGCTTTTCGACTGCGCCATCGTCGATCACGACATGACCACGCACCTGCAGGTGATCGGCCATCCATTGCTTGCGCGCCGCCATGCGTGCAGTGCGAGCGATCAGCTGCGTGCCGATCGCCTCGCCCGAGGCCAGCCGTGACAACACGTCTGCTTCACGCCCGCTCGCGATCACCGTATTGGCGCCGCTGTGCGCCGCGCGTTTGGCGGCGAGAATCTTGGTCAGCATGCCGCCACGGCCCAGGCTCGAACCGGCACCGCCCGCCATCGCTTCGAGCTCCGGCGCACCGGCATCGGCCTGCTGAACGAGCGTGGCGTTCGGATCCTTGCGCGGGTCGGCGGTAAAGAGCCCTTGCTGATCGGTGAGGATCACGAGCGCATCGCCTTCGATCAGATTCGCGACCAAAGCTCCCAGCGTGTCGTTGTCGCCGAACTTGATTTCGTCGGTGACGACTGTGTCGTTCTCGTTGATGATCGGCACGACGCCCAGACGCAGCAGCGTCAGCAAAGTAGAGCGGGCGTTCAGATAGCGTTCGCGGTCGGCCAGATCGGCGTGGGTCAGCAGAATCTGCGCGGTCTGGATCGAATGCTCGGCGAAGCGGCTTTCGTACACTTGCGCGAGGCCCATTTGACCGACAGCCGCGGCCGCCTGCAATTCGTCGATTTCGCGTGGCCGCTTGGTCCAGCCGAGCCGCTGCATCCCTTCGGCAATGGCGCCCGAACTGACCAGCACCACTTCCTTGCCTTGCGCGCGCAGTGCGGCAATCTGAGCGGCCCAGCGGCCGATCGCAGCATGATCGAGGCCGCGCCCGTCATTCGTGACGAGGCTCGAGCCGACTTTCACTACCAATCGCCGTGAATCTGCGATGACGGAACGCATTGTGCGCGGTCTCCCAAGATGACGCGTGATGCATGCAGGCGGCCCTTACAGGCGCCGGCGCTCAAGCTTGTTATTACTGCGGGTCGACGCCGGAGTCGTCCGCCGCGGCAGCGGGTGCTTCCGGCTTTTCGCGGAAACGCACGTCAGCAGCAAGATCTTCGGCTTCGGCCGCCCGCTGCGCATCCGAATGCGCGGCGATGTGGTCATATATCGCGTAGCAAAGACTTTCGCAGCCTTGGCCGGTCAGCGCCGAGATTTCGAACACCGGGCCGTCCCAGCCGAAGCCTTCAAGGAAGGCCGACACCCGTGCTTCGCGCTCATCTTCGGGCACCATATCGAGCTTGTTGAGCACGAGCCAGCGCGGCTTCTCATAGAGCAACTCGTCGTACTTGCGCAATTCGTTGACAATCGCCTTGGCTTCCGCCACCGGATCGACCGCCTCGTCGAACGGTGCGAGGTCGACGATATGCAGCAGCAGACCGGTACGCTGCAGGTGACGCAGGAACTGGTGCCCAAGGCCCGCCCCTTCCGCCGCACCTTCGATCAAACCAGGAATGTCGGCGATCACGAAGCTGCGGCTCGGCCCGACACGCACCACGCCGAGATTCGGCGCGAGCGTCGTGAACGGGTAATCCGCGATCTTCGGCCGCGCGTTCGACACCGACGAGATAAAGGTCGACTTGCCGGCATTCGGCATGCCGAGCAGACCGACGTCGGCCAGCACCTTCAGTTCGAGGCGCACCATGCGGCGCTCGCCGGGCTTGCCGTCGGTTTTCTGACGCGGCGCGCGGTTCGTGCTGGATTTGAAATGCAGGTTACCGAGACCACCCGCACCGCCTTGCGCGATCTGCACGCTCTGGTTGTGCTCGGTCAAGTCGGCGATCAGCTCGCCGGTTTCCATATCGGAAATGGTCGTGCCGACCGGCATGCGCAGCGTGATGTCGTCGCCGCCCTTGCCGTAGCAGTCCGCGCCGCGGCCGTTTTCGCCGTTGCGCGCCAAATGTTTTTTCGCGTAGCGGTAGTCGATCAGCGTGTTGATGTTGCGGTCTGCAACCGCGATCACGCTGCCGCCCCGCCCGCCGTCGCCGCCATCCGGGCCGCCGAACGGAACGAATTTCTCGCGGCGCATCGACGCGCTGCCATCCCCTCCGTCGCCGGCGATGACTTCAATCCTCGCTTCGTCAATGAACTTCATGCGTAACTCCGTCCCGTGGTGTGCTGCTAGATGGGTGCTGCTGGGTTGATGCTTTCAGATGATGCTATTTTGCCGCGCCCGCCGTGCGATGAGCAATCAGCCGATTGGCTAACCACGCCGACCTGGCAATTCAATCCACCCACTCTTCGGACAAAAAGCGCTGCAATAAAAAAGGCCCCGCGAACTTCGCGGGGCCTTTTTCCGGTCCTGAAGCCCGTGCCTGATTAAACTCAGACTGCTGCCGGGACGACGTTGACCATGTGCTTCTTCGCTGCGCCCTTCGTCGAGAAATTGACGTGGCCGTCCGTCAGCGCGAACAAGGTGTGATCCTTGCCGATACCGACGTTTTCGCCCGGGTGCATACGCGTGCCGCGTTGGCGAACGATGATGCCGCCAGCGTTGATAGCCTGGCCGCCGTAAACCTTAACGCCAAGGCGCTTCGATTCAGAGTCGCGGCCGTTGCGGGATGATCCGCCTGCCTTTTTGTGTGCCATTTGATTTGCTCCTTAACCGTTGCGCTTACGCAGTGATCGCGTCGATGCGCAGTTCGGTATAGTTCTGGCGGTGGCCGCCATGCTTCTGGTAGTGCTTCCGGCGACGCATCTTGAAGATGGTCACTTTTGCGTGACGACCTTGCGACACGACGGTAGCCTTGACGGAAGCCCCACTGACCAGCGGCGTACCGAACTTAATCGATTCGCCTTCGCCCACTGCGAGAACCTGGTCGAGCGTGATTTCAGCGTCAATGTCTGCCGGTATCTGTTCTACTTTAAGTTTTTCGCCGACGGCAACTTTATACTGCTTGCCACCGGTTTTTATGACCGCGTACATTGAGAACCTCACTCTGTGTTCATTTTTCCCACGCACCGCGCGCGGAAACCCGTGATTATACATAGAGTTAGCTGCTCGGTCAAAACTCATTGAGTGTCGCCGCGCGCATCGCCCGGCGCCTTGCCGTCCAGCCCCGGCACGCGGTCCTGCCGCTGTCCTCGTCTCGCCGTGCCGCAGCCTGCGTCCCGGAACTGTCGCGATTCGCCTTATAATTCGCGGCACTACCCTATTCAGCCATCATGTCGTCGACTGCCACCCCCTCCTCCAACGCCGCCAGCCTGCTCGCTCCGATCGCCGAAGACATGCAGCAGGTCAATCGCGTCATACGGCACCGTCTGGCGTCCGACGTGATGCTGATCAATCAGATATCCGAGTACATCATCAGCGCCGGGGGCAAACGGCTGCGGCCCGCGCTGCTGCTGCTGGTGGCGGGCGCGCTGGGCGAAACCACCGGGCACCGGCACGAGCTGGCCGCGGTGGTGGAATTCATCCACACGGCCACGCTGCTGCACGACGACGTGGTCGACGAATCCGACCTGCGGCGCGGCCGCCAGACCGCCAACGCGCTGTTCGGCAACGCCGCGAGCGTCCTCGTCGGCGACTTCCTGTACTCGCGCTCGTTCCAGATGATGGTCGGCGTGGGCAAGATGCGTGTGATGGAAATCCTGTCGGAGGCGACCAACATCATCTCCGAGGGCGAAGTGCTGCAGTTGTTGAATATGCATGACGCCGACGTGGACGAAACGCGCTACATGCAGGTGATCCGCTACAAAACCGCCAAGCTGTTCGAAGCCGCCGCCCAACTCGGCGCGGTGCTGGCCGGTTCGGATGCAAAAATTGAAGCCGCGGCGGCGGAATTCGGCCGCCGCATCGGCACCGCGTTCCAGATCATGGACGACTGGCTCGACTACACGGGCACGGCCGAATCGATGGGCAAGAACGCCGGCGACGATCTGCGCGAAGGCAAACCCACGCTCCCGCTGATTTATCTGATCGAACGTGGTACGCCGGAGCAGTCGGCCCTCGCGCGGGAAGCCATCGAGCAAGGCGGCACGGACCGTTTCGACACGATTTTCGAAGCGATCACGCGTTCCGGCGCGCTGGATCACACGCTTGAGTGTGCGAAGCAGGAAGCTCTGGCTGCAGCTGCAGCAATTTCTTCATTTCCCGATTCCATTTTCAAAGATAGCCTGCTAGAATTATGTTCTTACTCGACGGCAAGACAGTCTTGAACGAGACTGAAACACCGTAAGAGTCCAGCAGTACCAGATCGGGGTGTAGCTTAGCCTGGTAGAGCGCTACGTTCGGGACGTAGAGGCCGGAGGTTCGAATCCTCTCACCCCGACCAGATTTGCCTTGTTAGTTCAAGGCTCGAAAAACCGCCCAGCTTGCTTGGCGGTTTTTTGTTTTGGGTCGCGATTTTTTGCGCTGTCGGGTGCGTGAACCCATCCATCAAGTCGTCGAGCGATACTGCGGCGTTCTGCGCTCACCCGGGAATTCACGATCCCTGCCGTCCGGCGACTCGCCGGCAAAACCCAACCAGGCTTAGTTGGCCCCACGCACTGCGCGATCCTCGCAGCGGCAAGCAAGCAGTTCACCCAACCTCACCACCAAGCGCGAACCAGGCACACTCCAGGCACACGCCAGGCACACGCGCAGCCCACACAAAAAGCCAAATACCACCCGATCGATTCACTGGAACGGAACCGAGCGCGCTCGTGCGGGCCCCATGCCCGCAAACTCCGGCCCAAGCAATGCGTAGTTAAATCAATTCTCTATCGCATTGCTCCTTTAATATTTTTTACAAAGATAAATTTTATTCTGAGATTGCAATGCATCCCCATTGATCTCAAAGCGTTTTACATCAACACCAAGTCACACCCCTCTCAATCTCAATATATTTTAGCCCAATCGAGTTTAAAATCCCGGAAAGCCGACTTGCCATTACGATAGAACCGGAATAAGATCGCATCCAAGAAACAATTCCGCCATATACGTAGGCATCCTTATGATAGACATAATTCACCAACGCACTCCGCCGGCGAAACGCCCGAGGATAGAGGGCGTGCATAAGGCCGAGCAAGAGCACAAGCACGCTGAGCGCACCTGACCCACTCCGAGAAAAATCCGAATTTTTCTTAAATAAATCGACGCGGATTAAGACGATTTTAGAAAAATCCAAATTCACTAAGAATCAAACCCAACCCTCGAATTCAATATCAATTGAATTGAGAGGTATATCAATTAACGCATCGCTCCGGCGCATCCATTTGATGAATGCTTTTTCAATCGATCAAATCGGCTCCATGAGTCCGGAGCAGCCTTGCGGCGTCGATCTGGAATATGACGTCGCATTCACGGCATTGCAGCAAGCGGCGACGGGCGTCCGCGAGCAGCAATTCGGCGACGCCCTGATTCCCGCCGTGGCCCCCGACTGGCGGCACGTCGAAACACTGGCCGTCGAGCTGCTTGGACGCAGCGTCGATTTGCGGATCATCGCTCTGTTGACGCAGGCATGGACGGAGATCGACGGTTTGCCCGGTTACGCAAAAGGTCTGGCGCTCGCCGCTGAAACGCTAGAGCAGCAATGGGAGGACGTCCATCCACAGTTGCGGATCGCCGGCGAGTTCGATCCGCTGGTCCGTGTCAACGCCATCGCGGCGTTGACCGACCCGAAGGGCGCTGGACGCGCCGCTCGCGACGCCATCTTGCTGCGCCTGGCATCCGGTGGTCTATCGTTGCGCGAGGCTGCGGCGATTCTCGAAAGCAATCCCACGGCCGCGGCGAAAAACCACCCCTCGTCCGGCGGTATTCAGAAAGCGGCGCTATGTGCGGCGCTCGCCGCCGAGCAAACCCAACTGACCGCTGTTCCGCAACTGCTCGATTCGATCGACCGAATCCGCCAGCAGATCGCCACCAGGCTCGACATCTCCTGGGTTCCGTCCGCAAGCGCGGTGGAGACCCCGTTAGAGACGGTGCAGCGGGCGATTCTTGCGTCACGCGAGCACGCTCCGCAGGCTGCGGGTGGCACTAGGCCGCTCGTGGAACAAGCCCGGTCCATCGTCGCAAATGATTGTCGCGGGCCTGGCGAGCGGGCGCCAATTGGCTCGCGCGAGTCCGTCATGCTCGCGCTGGAGGATGCGTGCCTGTATTTGGAGCAGGCGGAGCCGAGTCATCCGGCGCCGCTACTGATCCGCCGCGCCCAACGCCTGATGCGGATGAACTTCTACGACATCGTCCGTGACATGGCGCCCGCTGCATTGCCTCAGGTGGATGTTCTGGCCGGCCACGCGCAGAGCACGTCAGACAACCTGCGCGATTAAGCCGGCGCGCCTCGTGGCTAGCACATCAATCAAATCAGCGGAGGACTTCAAATGGGCAACTCAAACGCGTCAAGAGCAAAAGCAACGGGGCAAAAATTCATCGCACGTAATCGTGCGCCGCGGGTTCAGATCGAGTACGACGTCGAGACTTACGGCAGCGAGCGGAAGGTGGAAATACCGTTCGTGATGGGAGTGGTCGCCGATCTCGTAGGCAAATCGACGCAGCCGCAGCCCGATCTCGAACAGCGCAAATTCTTCGAAGTCGACATCGACAACTTTGACGGCCGCCTGAAATCGATTCGGCCGCGGGTCACCATGCATGTCCCGAACAGCATCTCCGGGCAAGGGCTGCTAGCGGTGGATCTCAGCTTTGAAAGCCTTGGGGATTTCTCACCGGACGCCATCGCGACCCAGGTCCCCGCGCTCAACCAGTTGCTGCAAGCGCGTTCGCAACTGTCGAATCTGCTGTCGTACATGGACGGCAAGAGCGGCGCGGAGGAACTGATTACCCAGGCGCTGAAAAGCCCCTCACTGCTCAAGGCGCTGGTGGACGCCTCCGGTTCGCCGGATGCCGGGGACGCCGCCGGAACCGCCGGTGTCGAGCGCGCGTAACGTGCACAGCGACGTGCCTCGCGCCGTGCATGCCGACATGCATGGCGCGAGACACACCTTCATCTCAAGACCGTTGAAAAGACCGCAATGAATCATACGGAATCCCCCTTGCCGCAACAGCTCATGCCTGTGCTCTCGGCTGACCGCTTTTCCGCCTCTCTGATCAGGGAGCTCAATCCGCGTACCGAACAGGCGCAGCAAGCGATCGACGGCGCGATGAAAACGCTCGCCCTGCAGGCGCTTGAGAACGCGGTGGTCATGTCGGACGACGCCTACCAAACAATCCAGGCCGTGATCGCCGAGATTGACCGCAAGCTCTCGGAGCAGATCAACGCCATCATCCATCATGAGGATTTTCAGCAGATCGAGTCGTCGTGGCGCGGGCTGCACTATCTGGTCAACAACACCGAGACGGACGAACTCCTGAAAATCCGTTGCCTGCCGGTGACGAAAACGGAGTTGAGCCGCGTGCTCAAGCGCTATAAGGGCGTCGCCTGGGATCAAAGCCCGATTTTCAAGAAGATCTACGAAGAAGAGTACGGCCAATTCGGCGGGGAACCGCTCGGCTGCCTGGTCGGAGACTACTACTTCGATCACAGTCCACAGGACATCGAGACGCTCGGCGAAATGGCAAAGATCGCGGCCGCCGCGCATTGTCCATTCATTACCGGCGCATCGCCCGCGGTCATGCAAATGGAGTCGTGGCAGGAGCTATCGAACCCGCGCGACCTCAGCAAGATTTTTCTGAATAGCGAGTACGTTGGCTGGCGCCACCTTCGCGAGATGGAAGACTCGCGCTATCTGGGCCTTACGATGCCGCGCTTTCTGGCTCGCCTGCCCTATGGCGTTCGCACGAATCCGGTCGACGCCTTCAACTTCGAAGAAGACACCGACGGTGCCAACCACGAGCGCTACGCATGGATCAATTCGGCCTATGCAATGGCGACCAACATCAACCGTTCATTCAAGCTGTATGGTTGGTGTACGTCGATTCGCGGCGTCGAATCCGGCGGCGCGGTGGAGGACCTGCCCACCCACTCGTTTCCAACCGACGACGGTGGCGTCGACATGAAGTGTCCCACTGAAATTGCGATCAGCGACCGCCGCGAAGCGGAACTCGCACGCAATGGCTTCATGCCTTTCGTCCATCACAAGAATTCCAGTCTTGCGGCGTTCATCGGCGCCCAATCATTGCAGCGGCCGGCGGAGTATCACGACGCCACGGCCACGGACAACGCGCGACTCGCGGCACGCTTGCCCTACCTGTTCGCGTGTTGCCGCTTTGCGCACTATTTGAAGTGCATCGTGCGCGACAAGGTAGGGTCATTCAAGGAGCGCAGCGAGATGGAATCGTGGCTCAACAACTGGATCATGCATTACGTCGACAGCGATCCGGTCAATTCATCGCAGGACACCAAGGCGCGAAAGCCGCTTGCGGCGGCGTCCGTGGTTGTGGAAGACATCGACGGCAACCCGGGCTATTACAGCGCGAAATTCTTTTTGCGACCGCACTATCAATTAGAAGGGCTAACGGTATCCCTGCGTCTCGTTTCGCAGTTACCCGCGCTCAAGCATGGCGATTGAGCCGTGCTTTCGCTTCGATCGTTGAAGTCGTTTCAATCAGTAGGAACCAGGAGGTAGGGAATGTCAGTTGATATGTACATGCGGGTGGACAACGTAACCGGCGAGTCCAAAGACGCCAATCACAAGGGATGGATCGACATCCAGTCCTATGGCTGGGGCGCAACGCAGCCCGGCAGCATGGCGACCGGAAGCGGTGGCGGCATCGGCAAAGTCAGTTTCAACGACTTGCAGGTCGAAACCTTCCTGGACAAGGCGGCGCCCGCCATTCTCAAATACTGCGCCAACGGCAAGCACCTCCCCAAGGTCGAGATCTCCGTGTGCAAAGCCGGCGGCTCGCAAATCGAGTATCTGCGCATCACCTTGTCCGAAGTGTTGGTGACGGCCGTACAGCAAGGCGCGGAAAAAGGGTCCGAGGCAGTGCGAATCACATACTCGTTCCAGGCGGCAAAGGTGCAAAAACAGTATTGGGAACAGACGGACCAGGGCACGAAGGGCGGAGAAAGCGTACTTGCCTGGGACATCAAGGAAAACCGCGAGGTCTAGCCTCTTCCCTCAACCGGTGCGCCGTGCGGATGCGGCGGCAAACGCTTCCGTCCGCACGCCACTTAGTTAGCCAGTTAGCCAACGAGAGTCTCTTTTGTGAGTCCCACCCTTCCTTCCATCTCAACGCGAGATCGCGCACCGATCCGCGCTCGTGCGCACGTCGAGGCGCGTCCCAGCCTGCTGGATCGGCTGACGGAGCGACGGCCGCCACAGGTCGACGGCGGGGTCGCGTTCGCCCCGTCGCGCGCTGATCTGCGCGACGCCGTGCTGCGCGACCTGAGCTGGCTATTGAACTGCGCGAGCCTTGAAGCGACCGACGATCTCGCCGCGTACCCGCACGTGCGCAGATCCGTGTTGAATTTCGGCATGCGCGCATGGGCAGGCGGTCGCGCTTCGGCGCTTGACCAGGACGGTATGGAGCGCGCAATCCGTGAGGCGGTCGTGCAGTTCGAGCCGCGCATTCTCGCTGAAAGCGTGGAGGTGCGGTGCAACGTGCACGCTCAGTCGCACGCCATCCTGTCACTGGAAATCACCGGCCAGTTGTGTCCGGCCACAGCGCCTCAAGCCTTCCAGTTTCGCTCGGACATCGACATCGAGAGCGGCCATGTTGTGCTCCGTTCGCAGGAAGCCATGTAATGGACGCCCGCCTGCTCGACTACTACAACCGCGAACTTGCGTATCTGCGCGAGCTCGGCGCCGAATTTGCGGCCGAATTCCCGCAGGCCGCCGGACACCTGGGCATGCGCGGCATCGAGGTGAGCGATCCGTATGTCGAGCGGCTCCTTGAAGGTTTCAGCTTTCTGACCGCGCGCATCCAGTTAAAAATGGACGCCGAGTTTCCGCGTTTCTCCCAGCGCCTGCTCGACGTGGTCTATCCGAACTACCTCGCTCCGCTGCCGTCAATGACGATCGTCGCCGTGCAGCCGAACTTGCGCGAAGGCAGTCTGCTGTCCGGCTATACGCTGCCGGCCGGCACGCCGCTGCGCGGCAATCTGGCGCCAGGCGAGCAGACCGCCTGTGAATTCAGCACCGCGCACGATGTCACGTTGTGGCCGCTGCGTATCACCGAAGTCAAACTGGGCGGTGTCCCCGCCGATCTGCCGTTGCCGCACGGCCAACTGACAAGCCGCGTGCGCGGCGCGCTGCATATTCAACTGGAAGCCAGCGGCGTCGGCAATCTGCGCGAGTTGCCGCTCGATTCCTTGACGTTTTTTCTCAGCGGTCCGGACAATCAGGCACTGCCGCTGCTGGAGCAGGTGCTAGGTCATCATCTCGGTGTCATCTGCCACGGACCTTCGGTTTCGGGCAACACAAGTCACACTGGTAGCGCCTGCTCGCTGCTCGACGGCGAGGCCATCCGCCAGGAAGGGTTGGATGCTGCCCAGGCGTTGCTGCCGTACGGTTCGCGTTCGTTCCAGGGGTACCGGCTGCTGCACGAGTATTTCGCCTTTCCACAACGTTTTCTGTTTTTCAGCATCGGTTCACTGCAACGCGCGCTGCAAAACATCGACGGCACCACGTTCTCGCTGACCGTTCTGCTCGACCAAGCGTCGCCCGAGCTCGAACGGTCGGTCGATCTGCGCAGCCTCGCGTTGTTTTGCACGCCGGCGATCAACCTGTTCCCGAAGCGGACCGACCGCATCGCCATCACGAATCAGCGGTATGAGCATCATGTCGTAGTCGACCGCACACGGCCGCTGGACTACGAAATTTACGGCGTCGAGAAAGTGACGGGGGCCATCGCCAGTCTGACGGCGGGCACTGTGAGTTCCATCCTTTCTACGGCGGTCTCTCCCACGACCACGCCGATCGCGGCCGCTATTTTTCGATACGGCGCGAAGCGCGGCTCGTCGCCCCACGCGACCATGCTGCAAGCCGCGCAGCGCGCAGCAGTACGAGGCCGGCCTATGCCGGCAGCGAAGTATTCATATCGTTGGTGGATCAGCACGAAGCGCCGTTTTCCGACGACTTGCGGCACCTGTCCGTCGACGCCATGTGTACCAACCGCGATCTCGCACTGCTGATGCCAACCGGCAGCACTAGCGATTTCAGTCTGCGCACCTCGGCCCCGGTCGCCGCCATCCAGGCGCTGCGGCGGCCCACGCCGCCGCAGCCGCCCCTTGCGGAAAACGAAATCACATGGCGACTCGTCAAGCATCTCGGGCTCGACTACCTCACGCTGACCGATCTTGACAGTGTGCAGGGGGCGCAGGCCTTGCGCGAATTGCTCGAACTCTATGCGGGCGCAGCCGACGCAGCTGTGCGGCCGCAAATTGACGGTGTACGCAGCGTTCGAGTTGAGCCGGTCTGCCGTCAGTTGCCTCAGGCGGGACCGCCGATGTTCGGCCGCGGTGTGGCGGTGTCGCTGATGCTCGACGAAACCTCGTTTGCGGGCGCGAGCACGTATCTATTCGGCGCGGTGCTGGAGCAATTTTTTGCACGTCACGTGTCATTGAATAGCTTTAGCGAACTCGCGGTAGCCACGCTGCAACGTGGACAAGTGAAACGTTGGCCACCTCGCGTCGGAAGCCGCCCCACAGCATGAGCAACGCAATCGCCCCATCGTCGCATGTGCCGCACGCCAGTTCTATGCTCGCGCATTTCTGGCAATGCGTTGCCGATGCGCCATACAAGTACGATCTGTACAACCTGTTGCGCTGGCTGGACGCACGCGCGGCGGCCCCGGCGCCGTTGGGACGCTCGGCGCATCCGGCCGATGAACCGCTGCGGATCGGGCAGCTGCCTTCGCTGGCCTTCGCGCCGGCAACGCTCGCCACCGCGACTGCGCCAGCAGAAGGCGCGAAGCCGCGTGTCCTGATTCACAGCTTCGGTCTATTCGGACCGAACGGTCCTCTGCCCCTGCATCTGACCGAGTTCGTGCGCGAGCGTGCTCGCCATCACGACGACCACGCGCTGACCGCATTCGTCGATCTGTTTCATCATCGGCTGATCCTGCTGTTCTACCGCGCCTGGGCCGATGCACAACCTACGGTCAGCCTCGACCGTGGCGAGGGCGGGCGGTTCGATCGCTACCTGGCGAGCCTCATCCATCTGGCGCGGCGAGAGGCGCGGCGACCCGACACGCTGTCGGATCACGCCAGATATTTCATGGCCGGCCACCTGGTGCGACAGACGCGCAACGCGGAGGGTCTGCGGAGCATCCTGCGCGCCGGCCTCGGCGTACCCGTCCAGATCGTCGAATGGCTGCCGCAATGGCTGCCGGTCGAAGAGCCGCAGCGCACCGCGTTACGCGCGCGCGCGACCACCCGCCGGCTTGGTGCCGACGCCATGTTGGGGGCAGCGGTTCGCGACGCGCAGACGAAATTCGAGGTTCGGCTCGGCCCCCTGTCACGCGAGCAATACGCCGCCTTGCTACCCGGCGCCCCGCTTACGCAGCAGTTGACGGATTGGGTGCGGCAATACGCCGGTGTCGAGTGGTCGTGGGACGTGCGCCTGCTGATGGCCGCCGATCAGGTTGCCGGCACCGCACTCGCCGTCGGCCGGCCGCTGGGCTTCGCCAGTTGGCTCGGCACGCGAACCAGCACGCTCGCTGCCGACGATCTCGTCTATCAACCTGAAACTCGCGACACCCGCAACACTCGCGCCTCCCGCGCGGCCAGCGCTCAGTCGGGTCTTTGAAGAATTTGCCATGAACCACATCATCATCGCGCACACGCCGCTCGATCCGCAGATGCTTCGATTCCGCTCGCTACGCGGCGACGAGACACTGTCGGCGCTGTATGAATTCAACGTGGAACTAGTGAGCCCGTCCGCTTCGCTCGATATGAACGCGCTGCTTGGCAAGCCGCTGACGCTCAACATCGTCACGCTCAATGGCAGCACGCGATACCTCGGCGGCCAGATCGTGCGCTGCGAATTCGCCGGACGCGAGACCGTTACGCCGCGCACCTACATCTATGCGGTCACGCTGCGGCCATGGCTGTGGTATCTGACGAACACAACCGACTGCCGCATTTTTCAGAACCACACGGCGGTCGAGATTCTGCGCGAGGTCATCGGCAAATATGGCTTTCCCGTCGAAGAACGCCTGCTCGCGAGCTATCGAAGCTGGGACTATTGTGTGCAATACCAGGAAAGCGATTTCAACTTCGTCAGCCGCCTGATGGAACAGGAAGGCATCTATTACTACTTCCGCCACGAAGCCGGTCAGCAGGTCCTGGTGCTTGCCGACGACACCAGCGCGCACGACCCGTTGCCCGAGCACGCCATGCTGCCGTACCAGTCGCCCGACCGCCTTGCACTGCCGCGCGAAGAGGGTATTGATGAGTGGCGTCCCGCCACCCAGATCAGCGCGGGCGCGTTCGCCGTCGACGACTACGACTTCCGCAAACCGCGAGCCGATCTGTCGCAAATGCGGGCCCAGTCTTCGAGCGCCGAGCACGGCGGGTATGCCAGGTATGCGTGGCAAGGCGGCTACATCGAAGCCGAGCAGGGCGAGCATTACGTGCGCATGCGTCTCGAGGAGGAACAGGCGGCGAACGCGCGCGTACGCGCCCACACCCGTTTGCGTGAAGCCGCGCCGGGCTATCGCTTCACGCTGCAGGACTGCCCCCGGCAAGCGGAGAATCGCGAATACCTGCTGGTGAGCGTGACCTACCGCTTGCAGGAAGGTGGCTATGCAAGCGGCAGCAGCCACGCGCAATACGACTTCGATCTCGTTGCGCAACCTGCTTCGCTGCCCTTTCGCGCGCCCAGCGTGACGCCGGTGCCCAAAGCCACGGGCCCACAAACCGCGGTGGTCGTCGGACCGGCAGGCCAGGACATCTGGACTGACCAATACGGCCGCGTGAAAGTGCAATTCCGCTGGGACCGCTACGGCAAACGAGACGAGAACAGCTCATGCTGGATTCGCGTGTCCGACGCGTGGGCCGGCGCCGGCTTCGGCAGCATTCATATTCCGCGTGTCGGCCAGGAAGTGGTGGTCGATTTTCTCAACGGCGCGCTCGACCGCCCGGTCATCACCGGGCGCATCTATAACGCCGATCAGATGCCGCCGTTCGCGCTGCCGGAAGCCGCGACGCAAAGCGGCTTTGTCACGCGCACACCAGGCGGCAGCAGCGCTAACGCCAACATGCTTCGTTTCGAAGACAAAGCGGGCGCGGAGCAGATTGCCCTCCACGCGGAGCGCAACTATGACGTCTCCGTCGAGAACGACGCGACGCGCCAGGTCGGCCGCGACGAAGCCGTCAATGTAAGTAACGATGCGACGCGCGGCGTCGGCCGCGACTATACGGTATCGATCGGTAACGACTATGCCGCGTCGATCGCCAGCAACCAGAGCCGCAAGGTCGGCAACAACTCCAGCGCCGAGGTGGCTAACGATGAGACGCATACCATCGGCCGCAACTACAGCCTGAATGTCTCGAACGATTCGACCCACACGGTGGGCCATAAACACACGCTGACGGTCGCCAGCGACATGACGCATAGCGTTGGCAGCAACCACAGCCTGAGCGTTGGCAGCAACCACACCCTGAGCGTTGGCAGCGACCACAGCCTGAGCGTCGCCAGTAACTCGACCACCAGTGTGGGCGCCGATTCGACATCCAGCGTGGCCGCCGACTCCACCAGCACCGTGGGCGGCAACTCGGCCGTCACGGTCAGCGGCAGCTCGACCTCGATCGTGATTGGCTTGCAAACGGGCATCACCACGGCGCAGCTCTTCGTGACCGGCTCAGTCGTCGCGATGACCGGCTCAAGCGTCGGTGCAACGGGTTCGAGCGTCAGCGCGACCGGGTCGGCGGTGGGCGCAGTCGGCAGTTCGGTGTCTACAACGGGGTCGTCGGTCAGCAGTACGGGATCGAGCGTCAGCGCGACCGGCGTGTCGTTTTCGACCGTCGGCTTTTCGGTGACTTTCTGAAACTGCTGCGCGCCTGATATCCGATGAAAATCATCAAACCTACCCCCGTCGGCATTCTGACCCGCACGTATCGGCAGGCCGGCAACGAGCATCTCGGCATCGCGATACCGGTGATGGTGACGCTCGGCAACGCGCCCGGCCTCGTTAGCGAGTCGGAACTGTGGAATACGGTTGGCAGCGAGTTGGGCGGCTATGCACTCGACGCCGCACTGCCGAAACAGCATGCCGAGTTTCTGGTCGCGGGGCGCACCTACGGCCAGTATTGCGATACGGCACACATGTGCCGTGTCGGCATTCGATTCGCCGGCCTCCACAAGCAATTGCAGGTGTCGGGCGCACGTGAGTGGAACGGCAATACGCCGTCGCAAGCCGCGCCGTTCGAATGCTTGCCGCTCGACTGGCCGCTGGCCTATGGCGGTGCCGGCTATGCCGAAAATCCACGTGGCATCGGTTACCCCACCCGCGCGCCGGGCAGCGCGCAGTTGCTTCCGCACATCGCATATCCGGACGCGCCAGTCGTCACGCGCGAACGCGGCACCGCACCGGTGGCCTTCACGCCGATCGCCGCTGACTGGCCGCAGCGCTGCGCGCTATATGGCGAGATGGACGAGCGGTGGCTCAAGGAGGATTGCCCGGGCTTTCCGCGCACGATGCATCCGGATTATTTCAACGTCGCGCCGCGCGATCAGCAATTCCCTCAGCTCGACTCGCTTCCGCCGGGTGCCGCGTATGAATTGACCCATATGCATCCGGAGCGCCCGACACTGGCCGGCGAGTTGCCGCCTCTCCGCGCGCGTTGCTTCGTACAGCGGATACGCGAGTCGGACTTGACCGAAGTCGCCATGCGGCTGACGACGGTATGGTTCATTCCACACCGCGAACGGGCCATCATGATTTTTCATGGCGTGGCGCGAGTCCAGGAATTCGACGCGCAAGACGTGGCGTGCCTGCTGCTCGCCGTCGAATGCCATAACGAACCACGCAGCGACGCCCACTATCGGCGCGTGTTCGATCTGCGCATGGACAGCAAGCGCGGCGCCTTGCACGCCCTGCGCGACCTGGACCTCGCGCCGCAATCAATGCTAGCCGCCGCGGGCGATGCGGACGGCGACGGCAACGGCCACGCGCAAGCCGGCCTACAAGTCAGCGCGTTGCAGCGCAATCTGCAACAACGCGCCCGTGAGCAGGCTAGCCAGGCGGCCGCTGCCGGCGCAGTCATCTCCGCGCCAGAAGTGGCCACCACACGCCCACCGCGTCTCGACGAACTGGCCGAGTTCGTCGAGCGCAACGAAAAGCTCGCCGAGACTCAGTTGGCCGCGCTCGAACAGACGCGTCAGCAGATCGAGGCCAAGCATCCCGAACTCACCGCGAGCCGAAACGCTGCGGCAAGACGTGGACCTCCCCAGTCTTTCGCAAGCAATCGCGCCCAGCACCCTGCACGGCCCGAGATGCTCGAACAGGAGCGAGACGCCGAGCGCAAACTGCGTGCATCCTATCTGCAGTCGGCCCACTATCAGGAAGCCGCGGCACGCCTCGACACTGCGTCGTCCGCCGCACTGCGCGAACGCGTTGCTGCCGGCCATGGTCGCGGCGAATCGCTCGCCGGCCTCGACCTCACCGGCGCCGATCTGAGTGGGATGAATTTGCGCCACGTGGACCTTGCCGGTGCGCTGCTCGAAAGCGCCGACCTGAGCGGCACCGACCTGACAGGCGCTAACTTGCGCGACGCGGTCATCGCGCGCGCCGCCCTCGCCGGGACCACCTTCGCCAAGGCCGATCTCTCAGGCGCCAACCTTTCGCTCACCGATTGCGAGGGAACCGACTTCAGCGAAGCCGTCCTTGATCGCTGTCTGTTCGAACGTGCGGTCTGGCGAAACTGCAACGCGCGGCGAGCCTCGGCGAGGCGAGTCCAGTTCAGCGGCTGCCGTTTCGAAGCGGTCGATTTCACTGGAGGCACGCTCAGCGAGTTGGTCTTCATCGAGCAGACACTGACCGACGTGACCTTCCACGCGGCGACGATCCGCAAGCTCGCGTTCATTCAGTGCCGGCTCGATCGCGTTGCTTTCACGGCCGCCGACATCGAAGGTTTCGGCTTTGTCGAAACCATTGCGCAGCAGATCCGTTTCGACCACGCGCGGCTTCGCAAAGCGTGTTTTGCGAAAGACACCGTACTGGATCGTGCGGACTTCTCCCGAGCGTCGCTGACCGAAGTGAATCTGCGACATACACAGGCCCGCAACGCGCGGTTCAGCGGCGCAACGATCAGTCAATGCGACTTTTCGGATGCCGGTCTGCAGCAAGCCGACCTGAGCGATGCGAAGTTCGACGGCGGCCATCTGGTTCGCACCGACCTGAGCGGCGCCAGCCTCGCCGGCGCCGATCTGATCGGCGCGCAAATGCGCCGCGCCGTGCTGCACGACGCCGACTTCAATGAAGCGAATCTGTTCCGCGCCAATCTTGCCGAAGCATCGATCGATGCATCCACGCGCCTTGACCATGCCTACCTCGAGCAGACCGTGTTTCATCCGTTACGCAAGGAGCCGCATGATGTCCGCGCGTGAACAATTGCAGCAGGCCGTGCGCAACGGCGAAGCGATCAGCAACCGCTCGATCGGCGCACTGGCTCTCGAGGGATGCGATCTGTCGGGCGGCATCTTCGAAAAGGTCACGTTCGAAGGGACCCGGCTTGCGCAGGCCCGCCTGGCCGAGAGCGTCTTCACCGACTGCCTGTTCACCGACGTCGACCTGCGCGGCGCGGATCTGTCGAAAAGTGCCTTCATCAACGGAGCGCTGACCGGCACCGATCTGTCCGGCAGTCTGCTCGACGACTGCCGTCTGAACGGGACGCGCGCGAGCGGTACCCGTTTCAGCGAGGTGCGTGCCGCGCGCCTCGCGTGTCTGCATACCGAGCTTCAGGCGTGCCGATTCGACGGCGCGCAAATCGACCAGGGCTTCTTTGACGAAACGCCTTTGCGTGGCGCCGATTTCTCCGCAGCGCATCTGCAACGGTGCTTCTTCTATCGGCTCGATCTGCGTGATGTCGGCTTCGCGCGCACGGAATTCGATCGCGTCGTGTTCACGGAATCGGACCTGAGCGGGCAGCGTCTGAACGGCCAGACGTTCGTCCGCTGCCAGTTCATCGCCACCGATCTGAGTCGTGCCGACTTCACGTCGGCCAATCTGCCCCACTGCAATTTTCAGGGCGCGAGACTCGACCACGCAGTGCTGGAGCATGTGCAGGCGCCGTCGGCCATTTTCTTCGGTGCGAACGTCGGTCATGCACGTTGCGTTCATGCCCAGCTGGAGAACAGCATCTGGGTCGGCGCGCACGCGCAGCACACCGATTTCTCGGACGCGGATCTGCGCGGGGCCGTATTTCAACGCGCCCATGCGGCGCACGCGCGGTTCGTGCGGACTCGCCTGAATGCGGCTGACTTTTCACATGCGGCACTGGCCGGCGCGGACTTTCACGAAGCCGTGTTCGCACGGACTTCTTTCCACGGCGCGCAAGGCGCCGAACCGGCAATCTCTCCCAGCCGCCCAGGCGTGATCGCCGCTGAGCCTGCCCTCCTCGCCGCGCAGGAATGGTCGAGACAGCGGGACGCCCGTCGGCGGCACACATTCATCAAGGAGCAGCCCTAGCCATGACAACGACCACAGTGCAGCGGCGCATGCCGGAGGATGCCACCGGAGTCGAGCGTGTCGAGCCTATCGCGTGTGTTGGACGCGGAGAAAATGTCGAACATGCCACGCGCGCGAAACGTGTGGAACGTGTGGAACGTGTGGAACGTGCCGAACGCTCCGAACATGCCGAACGTCTCGAACCTCGCGAACCTCTCGAAGCTCTCGAAGCTCTCGAACTCACCGAACGTCTCGAACGTCTCGAACGCTCCGAACGCTCTGAACCCTCCGAACGCTCCGAACGTCCTGAACGCCCGCATAACAGCATCGGCACGGTGATCGCCGTCTTGCACGACGACGTCTTTCTCGTAACCAGCGACGACGGCGCACTGCTCACCTGCAAGCGCGCGTTCAGTTGCCTGATCACGCCTGCGATCCGCGACCGGGTGGCAGTCTGCGGCAACGGCCCGCGGCACGGCTACGTGGCGGCGATACTCGAACGAGCCGCCGGCAGCGAGACATGCATCCGCGTGGAAGGCGACTTGCGCCTCGACGCGTCCGGTGACGTGCGTGTCAGCGCGGCGCGCGAAATCGCGCTGGAGGGCGAGCGCCTTGCCATCACCACGCACGACGCGGAACTCACGGCCACGAAGAGCACGCTCGTCTGCGATGAACTGGAAGGACGCATCGGTCTCGTGCGTCTGCTCGGCAAAACGATCGAAGCGGTGGTCGAACACATCGTGCAGATCAGTAAGACCAGTTTCCGCTCGATCGACACCGTCGACCATCTGCGTGCCGCGCATATCGACTACGCCGCGTCGGAAAGCGTGCGCCTGCACGGCAAGAACACCCTGCTGAGCGCCGAGCATCTGTCGAAGCTCGACGCCGAACAGATTCACCTGGGATAGGACTAGACGATGGTGATGGTCAACTCGAGCGCCGGGGGCGCCAACGACGCCGTCTGCGTCAACCTGACGCCGCCCGTCGGCGTCCCGGTTGCTTACGACAACAATGCACAGCGGCCTCAGGCCATTCCCAATGTCAGCAACATCCTGATCGCCGCCGCGCCCGCGCACAACCTGGCAACGATCATTCCCGTCACGAGCGGCGATGCCCCGGGCTCGATGGGTGGCGTCATCTCGGGCACCGTATGCGCCAGTTCGCGCAACATCAACGGTGCCAACACAGTGTTGCTGCACGGCATGCCGACCACCCGCATGACCGACCCCACGCAGCAGAACGCGACCAACGCAATCGGCACCGGCACATCGCCGAGCCAGACGCATATTCTGAATCTGGCGGGTTAAGCCTCACATGATCGCACCTCGATGAAGCGCCTACGTCTACGCTCACGCCTCCGATTACGCCTCCGATTACGCCTACGCCTTTGGCTCGCCTTGGGCACGGCCTTGTTAGCCGGCGCATGCGCATCGCCCGCGAAGCCAGAAGCACGCGCTTGGGACATCTATCTCGAAGCCGCCGCCAACGTGAATCCCGACGGCCACGGCCGGCCAGCGCCGATTCTGATCGGCCTCTACACGCTGAAATCGACGGCGGTATTCGAAGCGAGCGACTTCCCGTCCTTGCAGGACCGCGCTAAAGCGGTCCTCGCCGACGACCTCGTCTCGTTCGAACAAATCATCCTGCTGCCGGGCGAGCGCAAGCTGATCCAGCGAAGCGCCGAGCCCGGCGTGCGGGCACTCGGCGTCGTCGCGGGCTATCGGGAGCTCGACCGGCACAGCTGGAAAGCCACCTACGCGCTCCCCGCCGACGGCGCGGGCAGCGTGTTTTCATTCTGGCCGTCCACTCATGAGCGGCTTGCCGTGCAAGTGAAGCTCAGCGGCGGCCTGATCGTTAGAACCATGGATTGGGCACACCGATGAACGACCACCATTCGCCACTCAAAAACGGCAGCACCGCCCGCAGCAAAGTTGTCTGGTCAGAAGGCATGTTTCTGCGGCCGCAACATTTCCAGCAACTCGAACGTTATGTCGAAGCCTATGTGCAGCAGCGTTGCCTGGCGTCGCATGCCGCGTTCTGGGGGTTCCAGAGCGTCGAGATCGACCACGCCGCGCTGGCGCTCGGCAAAGTGGCGCTCGCGAACGCGCAAGGCGTGTTGCCCGACGGCACGCCGTTTCTGCTGACCGAGCCCGACGAATTGCCTGCGCCGCTCGACATCCCGGCCGACGCCAAAGACCTCACGGTGCTGCTCGCTCTGCCGCGCAGGCGAGCCGGCGCCGACGACACGATCTTCGAAGAGCAAGCCGGATCACTCGCGCGCCACGCCGTCTATTCGCGCGACATCGCCGATAGCAATGCCGTTGCGTTGGGGCCCGCGGCTCTGCAACTGGCCCGGCCGCGGATGCGGCTCATGCTCGCTGCCGAACTTGGCAGCCAATGGCATGGCATCGGTTTGCTGCGCGTGCTGGAGCGCCGCAGCGATCGCCAACTGGTGCTCGACAAGCACTACATTCCGCCGATGCTGAGTGCGGATCAACATCCGGTGCTCGCCCAATACCTGCGCGAGTTGCACGGGCTGCTCGAACAGCGCAGCGAGGCGCTCGCGCAGCGCCAGTCAAGGCCGGGGCGCGGCGGCGTGGCCGAGGTTTCGGAGTTCTTGTTGCTCGCCCTGATCAACCGGGCACAGGCCGATACGTGGCACGCGCTGCACACGCCCCATCTGCATCCGGAGCGCCTGTTCCAGCAATGGCTGCGCCTTGCGTTCGAGCTGTCCACTTACACGGCCGAGGAGCGCCGGCCGCCGCTTTACCCCTGCTACCAGCACGACGATTTACAAGGCAGTTTTGGGCCCTTGATGGCCGAATTGCGCCGCGCACTGTCGACCGTGCTCGAACAGAACGCCCTCGCACTCGAATTGCAGGAGCGCGCGCACCGCGTCTGGGTGGCACAGATCCCGAGCGTCGAGCTTCTACACCATGCCGGCTTCGTGCTCGCAGTCCATGCGGATCTACCGGCAGAAACCGTGCGCACGCGGTATCCGGCGCAAGTGAAGGTCGGCCCGGTCGAACGGCTCGCGGAACTGGTGCACCTGCAGTTGCCGGGCATCGGCATGCGCAGCCTGCCGGTCGCGCCGCGGCAGATCCCGTATCACGCGGGCTATCACTATTTCGAACTCGATGCCGGCGGTGAACTCTGGAAGCAACTCGAACAGTCCAGCGGCCTTGCGCTGCATGTGGCCGGCGACTTGCCGGGCCTGACGATGGAATGCTGGGCCATTCGCGGCTGATCTCATGTATGCGAAAGAAAGGCGAATAAACATGTCATCCATCGCAGCAGCGCCTGCGCAGCGCACAGGAACCACGCAATCATCGCCGGCAGCCGGGGCAGGACTGGAGTCGCGGCTTGACTCACGGCTTGAATCGCGGCTTGACTCTCGATTCGAGACGCCGTTCGCGTCATCCGTCGCGCAACCCTCGGCCCATGCGTCCAATCCGCTCGTCGCCGCCGCGCTGCCACTGTTCGACGCGCTTGCGCAGATCCGTCTCAACGCGACGGTGACACCGGAGCGTCTGCGCGCATCCCTCGTCGCGGAAATCCGGCGTTTTCAGACGCGCGCCCAGCAGGCGGCCGTGTCGATCGAAACGATCGTCGGCGCGCGCTATTGCCTGTGCACCGCGCTCGACGAAGCCGCCGCACTCGCGCCAGGGGGCGGCAGCGGCGCATGGTCCGCGCACAGTCTGCTCGTCGCGTTTCATAACGAAACGTGGGGCGGCGAAAAGTTCTTCCACCTGCTCGCCCGTTTGTCGGCACAGCCGCGCGAACATCGAGACCTCATCGAGCTGCAGTTTTTCTGTCTCGCGCTGGGATTTCAAGGACGCTATCGCGTGATTCAGAACGGCGCCGCACAACTCGAAACGCTGACGCGGCGCCTGCACAAGTTGCTGCATGAGACGGCAGGCGGCTACGCATTGCCGCTATCGCCGCATTGGTGCGCCGCCGACCGCACGCCTGCGCGCGCACTCCGCCGCGGAATGCCACTGTGGATGTGGCTGGCAGGCGCCACCCTGCTTGGTGGCGCGAGCTTTATCGCGTTTCTGCTCGCCACCAACGCGTACGGTGATCGCACGTCTGCGGCGATCAATGCGATCCGCCTGCCGGAAGTGACTTCGCAGCGCGCGCTCGACCCTGTGCCGCACGTCGCCGCGCTGCTCGAGGCCGACGTGCAGAGCGGCGCGCTTAGCGTGCGCGACGAAGGCGATCGCAGTGTCATCGCGTTGCGCGGCGACGGACTGTTCGCCTCCGGATCCGCGGTCGCCAGCGAGGCCGCATTACCGGTGCTCAGCCATCTTGCGGCCACGCTCGATCGCGTGCCGGGAGACATCCTGATCACCGGACACACCGACAATCAGCCGATCCACGACCAGCGCTTCGCCTCGAATCTCGCGCTCTCGCTGGCCCGCGCCGAAGCTGTCAGGCAATGGCTGATCTCGGCCGGTCTCGACCCCAGCCGGCCCGTGAAAGTCGCCGGACGCGGCGAGCAGCAACCGATCGACAGCAACGGGACAGCGGCCGGCCGCGCGCGCAACCGGCGCGTCGAGATCGCGGTGTATCCCGCCTCGTCCGCGCGCCCGGAGCTTGTGCCCAAGGCGGACCGATGAATAGCCTGAAACGCATTGCCGAATGGCTGGCGGCCCTGTTGCGCCAACTCGGCTGGGCAAGTTTGGCGTGGCTCGCGCTTCTCATCTCGCTGATCTGGATCGCGGGCCCGATGCTGGCGATCGGCGATACGCGGCCACTGGAACCAGAACGATCCCGCTATGCACTGATCGCTCTGGTGCTGCTCGCATGGACGTGGCGGCACGTTCGGCGCATGCGCGAGTCACGGCTGCCGGAGCCGTTGCGCCGTGCGTCTTCCGTATCGCAGTCCGACCCCGCCGCCGACGCCCAGCATCAACGCCTCGACGATCTGCGCGCGCGCTTCGATCATGCGCGCTATGTGTTGCGGCACGCCGCCGTCCCTTCCGGCCGGCTTGCCAGGGCGTTCGACAGACTCACTGGGCGGCACGTGTATCGGTTGCCGTGGTATCTGGTCGTGGGCAGCGGCGGAGCCGGCAAAACGGCCGCACTGCTCAATGGCGGGCTCGAACTGTCGATCGCCGAGCAGGCCGCGCGCGCCGCCAGCCGGCGCACGGAACCGACTCACGCGTGCGACTGGTGGTTCAGCAACGATGCCGTTCTCGTCGATACGCCTGGCGCCTACCTCGATGCGGCCGATGCCGCCGACGCGCGCAACGGGGAATGGCGCGAACTGCTGGCGTTGCTCAAGCGCCATCGCCCACGCCAGCCGCTCAATGGCGTCATCCTCGCAGTCGGCGTGGACGCCTTGCTGACACTCGACGAAGCCGGGCGCGCAGCTTATGCAACGCGGCTGCGAAAGCCTTTGCAACTGATGCAGAGCACGCTCGGCATGCGTGTACCCGTCTATCTGTGCATCACCCGGATGGATCGCCTCGATGGTTTCCGCGCCTATTTTTCCGGACTGAATCGCGACGGCCGGGCGCAGGTTTGGGGTGCGGCATTGGAATCCGGCGACAGCGCGTTGACCGCGACCTGCCATCGCGCTTTTCAAGCGTTGCTGCAACGCCTGACGGATGGCCTGCGCGACGTGCTGATCGTCGAGCCCGATCCGGTTAGCCGGGCGCGCGCCTTTCTGTTTCCGCAGCAATTCGCGAGCATCGAGGAGCCGTTGGTCGACTTCTGCGAGGCGCTGTTTCGACCCTCACCGCTTGAAACCAATCTGCTGCCGCGCGGCGTCTATTTCACGAGCGCGCTACAAGGCGGCCCGGGTATCGATCGCGTGCTGCCGGCGACCCGCCAGCAGATGGGCATCGCCGATTCACCGCCCGCAGCGGCCGAGCCGCCGGGTCAGCACAGCTACTTTCTGAAGCAATGGCTGCGCGAGGCCGTATTCGCCGACGCGGGATTCGCGGGTTCAAGCCGCGGCTCGCAACGGCGGCGTTTCGTCGTGCACACGATGATCGCCGCAGTGGTCGGCATCGGGCTCGTCGGATTGCTGGCCGGCTGGGCGATCAGTTACGCGCACAACCGAGCTTACCTCGATGAAGTGTCCATGCGCGTTGGCGCATTGAATCGACTGTCAGCGCAACCCATCGCGCTGACAGCCGGCGAATTGCAGCCGTTATCGCCGTTGCTCGATACCCTGCGGGCGTTGCCGCGTAGCGAAAATGTCGACACCGACGCGTCGCCTGGATGGCGTTACGGTATGGGGCTTTATCAGGGCGCCAGGATCCGTGAAGCAAGCGACGCGCTCTACCGCCGCGCACTCGACGAAAAACTGTTGCCGCAGGCCGCTGCACGCATCGAGCGCATGCTGGCCGACGCGCCGGCCGACGACGCCGACTATTCGTACGAAGCGCTCAAAGCCTATCTGATGCTTTACGACGCGTCCCGCTACGACGCCGGTTTTCTCACCGCGTGGCTGACCCTCGACAGCCGTGGCGCGTTGCCCTCCGACCTGACGCAGGACGAACGCGCACGCCTGGAAGCGCATCTTGCGAACCTGTTCGCGTCACGCGTCGTCACGTCGCCGTTCGCGTACAACGCGCCACTCGTGGACGCAGTGCGCGCGAGGCTCGCG
Organism: Paraburkholderia polaris; assembly: GCF_012927345.1. Lineage (GTDB taxonomy): Bacteria > Pseudomonadota > Gammaproteobacteria > Burkholderiales > Burkholderiaceae > Paraburkholderia > Paraburkholderia polaris. Next base: position 44,169 of record NZ_JABBGJ010000039.1, on the reverse strand, counting down.
CACGAATCGCCCGCGCAACGGGCCAACCACCAGCTCAGTCGCGAACTGCTGCGCACGATGCGCAACGAGCCCGTCACGGTGGCCGGCGCCGGTGGCCCGCAAGCAGCGCTCGTATTGACACGCCGAAGCGGCAAGCCGTTGACCGACGGCATGCCGAGCCTCTACACCTATCGCGGCTACTGGGATGGTTTCGAACCGCGCGTCGCCGCGGCGGCAGCCCGCTTGCAAAGCGAAGACCCGTGGGTGCTCGGCATCCACCCGACGCCCGCGACCGACAACGCACACCTCGCCCTTGAAATCCGCCGCACGTTCCTGAACGACTACATCCAGGCGTGGGACGCTTACCTGAACGATCTAAGCATCGTGGATAGCCAATCGCTTGCGCAAAGCATGCAGATAGCGCGTACCTTGTCCGCGCCCGATTCGCCGCTCAAGCAATTTTTGCAAGCCGCCGCCGACGAAACAACCTTGTTGCGCGCCCGCGGCGGCAGCGAGCGGCCCGCGCCGGGCGCACTGCAAAAACGCATTGGCGAAGCGAAAGAATCGCTGAGCGCGATGTTCGGCCACGCTTCGCCTGACGTGTCGCCGCCCCTCGCGGACGACCAACCGGAGGGCATCGTCGACAGTCATTTCGAGCCCTTGCGGCGTCTGGTGACAGCCAGCGGCGCCAGCGCGGCAGGCGTCACCCCGCTGGAAGGCAATCTGCGTGTGCTCGACGAACTGTATAGCTATCTCACCGCTGCAGATGCCGCCTTGGCAAGCGGCAGTCCGCCGCCGCAAACCGACGTCTTCAATAAGTTGCAAGCCGACGCGGGACGTCTGCCGGCGCCGTTGAGAAAGATTGTCGGCGACTTGTCGCAGACGAGCGCGGTGCAGGTCAGCGGGGGGGCACGGCGCAACGTCGCGCAGGATGCGCAAGGCAGCCTCGGCCCACTGTGCCGGCAGGCCATCGCCGGGCGCTACCCGTTTGCACGCGGCTCGAACCGCGACGTCGCGCTGGACGATTTCACGCGGTTGTTCGCGTCAGGCGGGCTGATGGACAGTTTCTTCCAGAAGAATCTGGCGTCGCAGGTCGACGTCCGCGACGGCCGCTGGGCATTCCGGCGCGACGCCAGCGGCAAGATGATCGCGGACAGCCATCTGCTCGGCGCTTTCCAGAACGCGGAAACGATTCGCAACGTCTTCTTTGCCGCCGGCGCGGCGACACCGTCAATACAGATCGAACTGACACCGCTTGAACTCGACCCGGCCATCACACAATACGCGCTGAATATTGACGGGCAGACGATGCGCTATGCGCATGGGCCGCCACTCCCAATGGCAGTGAAATGGCCGGGCGAGCGGGGCGCCGGCCTCGTCAGCCTGCAAATCAGCACGCAAAGCGGTTCCGACGGCGTGCAGGCCCAAGGTCCGTGGGCCCTCTATCGACTATTCGACAAGGCGCGCATCACGCCGGGCGCCGCGCCCGAAAGCTTTATCGCCACCTTTGATTTCAGCGGCCGGAAACTGGCGCTTCGCGTGAGCGCGAGCAGTAGTTACAACCCGTTCCAGCTACCTCAAATCAAAGCGTTCTCGTGTCCATGAGAATCGCTCGCTGCAGGAAACATTACGATGCTCCAGCCGTCTCTTAAGCTCACCATTCTCGCTAGCCACGGTAAAGCGCTTGCCAGCGGCGCATGTGCAAGCTTCGCGCCCCAAGGCGGCAACATCGGCCGCGCTGCCGACAGCACGCTCAGGCTGCCTGACGACGATACCGTCGCCGAGCGCCACGCCGTCATACGCGCGCAATACGGCGCATGGTGCCTCCTTAATATCGGCGGGCACGCGGCGCTGACGGTGAACGGCAAGCCGATCGCCGTGGGTCAGGAGATCCATTTGCAGTCCGGCGATATCGTCAATATCGGCAGTTATGTCTTGCAGGCAACCGAGACGTCGCCGCCGGCATGGGACTTTCAGATGCAGATGCGCAGGCCATCCGGCGCCACCCCACAGGATCCGAACTTGCCGCGGCCAGACAATGCAGGCGAATCGGCCAGGTTGGCAACGCCGCCCATGGAACCGTTGGTATTCGGACGCCTTGACGGCCAGTCTGCTAGCGAGCCGCCGTCCGGCGGCCTGGACGGGCTGCTCGACACGCCGGTCGACCCGCTTGCGCTATTTGGCGCGCCAAGGCAGGGTTGGAACAACCCAACTGAAGCGAGTTCATCAGACTTATTCGCCGACCTGACGGGCGGCAGGGCCGCTAGCGGCTTTGAAGCCGGCTTAACAGACGGACTGCACGGTTTCGCGCTGCGGGACGACGCGCCGGAACACAGCGCGCCGCTGCGGCTCAAGATTGCGAACGCAAAAACGCCGGTGCCGCCGGACAGCACGCCTGCCACGATTGCAACCGCCATGGCAGCCGCTCACCCTGCGTCTAACGAATCCGCGCCGGCGACTGAACGTCCCGCCAAAGTCGCTGTTCCTCAATACGGTGAACATTCCCAAGTGAAAGCGGCGCTTCGCCACGGTGGCCTCATCAGGCTCACCTGCGCGCACACGCCGGTGAACCTGAACGACGCACCGCACGAACCCCAAGAGCCGCACCCGGGCAGCCGCGACGCCACCCCGTGGGCGCTGCTCGCACTGAGCGAGGCGTTTCTCGACGGCGCGGGCGTACACCCCGACAGGCACATCGAAGCGGGCCTCACGCCTGAATTCATGCGCGCCCTCGGCGCGATCGCGCGCGCGCTGAGGGAACGGTAGGGACGCCGCTGCCGCGCCTCAGGCCACCCAGCCTGGCGGTTCGCGCAGCCCCCTCTGCTATATTCTCTCCATCCCGTCCCCTATCCTTCACCGCGCGTGGAACAACTTCCCTTATGGGCGCAGATCGGCGCCGTCTTTCTGCTGCTTATCTGCTCCAGCTTCTTTTCGATTTCCGAAACGGCGATGATGGCGATCAACCGCCATCGCCTGAAACACCTTGCCAACCAGAATGCGCTCGGCGCGAAGACCACTCAGGGACTTCTGGCGCACACGGACCAGCTGTTAAGCGTGGTCCTGATCGGCAACAATCTGTTCAATACCATCATTCCGGTGCTCACCACCTCGATCGCGCTGCATACGTTCGGCCGCAATAACGTCGTGCTGTCCATCGCGACCGGCATCGTCGCGTTTCTGATCATTGTGTTCGCGGAAATCACGCCGAAAATCGTCGGCGCGACGTTCCCCGAGAAGATCGCGCTGCCGGCCAGCCTGCTGATCGCACCGATGATGCGAGTCGGCAAGCCGCTCGTCTGGTTCGTCAATCTGTTCGCGAACACGATCTTGCGAGTCCTGCATATCAACACCAAAGGCGCGCACGATCAGCGGCTTTCCACCGAAGAACTGCGCACCATCGTGCTCGAGTCAGGCAGCTTCATGCCGACCAAGCACCGCAGCATTCTGTTGAACCTGTTCGATCTCGAGAACATTTCCGTCGACGACGTGATGATCCCGCGCCGCCGCATCGAAGCGCTCGACTTCGACGCGCCGTTCGAGCAGATTCTGCATCAGCTGGAAACCTGTTATCACAACAAGCTGATCGTCTATCAAGGCGACATCGACCGCGTGCTTGGCGTGCTGCACGTGCGCAAGACACTGGCTGCGCTGCACAATCAGGAACTGGAGCGCGAGACGCTGCGCGAGTTGCTGGCCGAGCCGTATTTCGTGCCTAGCGGCACGCCGGTATTCCAGCAGCTGCAGTACTTCCAGGAGAGCCGTCACCGCACGGCGCTGGTCGTCAACGAGTACGGCGAGCTGCAAGGACTGGTCACGCCGGAAGACATCATCGAAGAGCTGATCGGTGAATTCACCACGTCGATTCCGCGCGGCGCCAATTCGCGCGGCGGCTGGAACGAGAACGGCGAATGTATCGTTGCCGGCAGCATGCCGCTGCGCGAGCTGAACCGCTGGCTGCATCTCACGCTGCCGACCGACGGACCCAAGACGCTTAACGGGTTGATTCTCGAAATACTCGAAGAGATTCCCGATGGCGACGTGTGCGTTCAGATCGGCGAGATGAAACTCGAAGTGATGCGCAGCGACGACCAGGCGATTCGCACCGTCAAGCTGTTCAGACCGCCCACTCGCGCGGGCGCGAAAGCCGTCAAGGCCGCGCGCGGCTAAGCCCTGCACGCCGCAGCATCGCACACGGGCGCAGCGCGCGCCATTAGCCGATTGGCTGAATGGTGATGTCAGCGGCCTTACCGGATGATGGAGTCGTCGTGTTCTACAGGCGGCTCATCACCGGTCTCTCATGCAAGGTTCTTTTCAACGCGCGGCGTCGTTGCGCCCTGTCGCCGTCGATAGCGAAGGCCCAGCCAAACCCAGGCACAACGCCTTTGCTGCCGACGCCAGTGTCAGCGCTCACCTCAACGCGAGTCTCACCGATTCCGACAACGCGCCTGCCGTACGCCTCTTGACCGACACGTTGCAGGAGGCAACCCGCCGCAATGCGTCGGACCTGCACATCGAACCGGAGGAGCATGGCTGGCGCGTGCGTTTGCGCATCGACGGCGTACTGCACGAAATCCCGCAGCCACCGGCGCATCTGCGCGACGCGTTCATCACGCGCGTGAAGGTGCTGGCGCGCATGGATATCGCCGAACGGCGCGTGCCGCAGGACGGCCGGCTGCGTATTGCTACGTCGCCCGGCCGCGTCGAAGACTATCGCGTCAACTCGCTGCCTACGCTGTTCGGCGAAAAGCTGGTGTTGCGCAGGCTCGACGCGCTACCCACCGATCTTTCGCTCGACTCGCTCGGCCTCGATCCACAACAACGTGAAGCAGTCGATGCCGCGATTCGCGCGCCGCACGGCCTCGTGCTGGTCACCGGGCCCACCGGTAGCGGCAAGACGCTGTCGCTGTACTGCTTCCTGCACATGCTCAACAATGAGGCGCGCAATCTGTGCTCGGTGGAGGATCCGGCGGAAATTCAATTGGCGGGTATCAATCAGGTGAGCGTGCGCGAAAAGGCCGGCCTGACATTCGCGGTGGCGCTGCGTGCGTTTCTTCGTCAGGACCCCGATGTGATCATGGTTGGCGAAATTCGCGACGACGAAACCGCGGACGTCGCCGTGAAGGCCGCGCAAACCGGCCACCTCGTCCTGTCCACCTTGCATACGAACGACGCGCCTGCTGCCGTCGCGCGTCTGATCGACATCGGTGTCGAGCCGTATAACCTGGCCGCCGCGCTAAGGATGGTGACGGCACAACGGCTGGTGCGGCGGCTGTGCGTGGCGTGCCGCGCACCCGCGCCGCAATCGGCGGCGGCGCTACGCGCAGCGGGCTTCACCGACGATCATCTCAACGGCTGGCAACCATTCGGCCCCACCGGATGCGCCGCTTGCCACGGCATCGGCTACCGCGGCCGCGTCGGGGTTCATCAGGTGATGCCTGTCTCCGATGCGATGCGCGAGTTGATCGTGGCACGCGCAGGCACCCATGAACTGGCCCGGCTCGCGCAAACTGAACATGTCGCCACCTTGCGCGACGCAGCCTTGGCGCGTGTGCGCGACGGCACGACGAGCCTTGCCGAAGCGCTGGCCGCCACGGAGGTCGCATGAGCGCCGCGACGACTCACCCACCGCCAGCGGCCGAGATGCGCTTCAGATGGCGCGGCGTCGATACCGACGGCGTACAAAAGGCCGGTGCCCTCATTGCGCCAGACGTAAGCGCCGCGCGAGCCATACTCAAGCGCGAAAAGCTGTTCATCGTAGAACTGGCGGCCCGCGGGCCGGCGCCACGTCCCAAAACCCGCACCACCGACGTGACGATATTCACCCGCCAGCTTGCCAGTCTGCTGCGCGCCGGTTTGCCGCTTGCACCTGCACTCGATCTTCTCGCTCAACCGCAGAGTTCGCGCCAGCCCGGCATGCCGCGAATCGTCGGCGCGCTGGCGCGCGATATCACCGGTGGCCTGCGTTTTTCGGCGGCATTGCAGCGGCATCCGGCGCAATTCAATGCGCTGTACTGCCAGCTTGTCGAGGTCGGCGAAGCGGCCGGCGCATTGGCGACAGTCCTCGCCCGGCTCGCTGACGACCGCGAACGTGCTGCCGCGCAGCGTGCCAAGGTGCGCGCGGCGCTGACCTATCCGGTGGCCATCCTGTTGCTCGCCATTGCGATTACCGCGGCGTTGCTGATCTGGGTTGTGCCTACCTTCAAGCAGATCTTCGACGGCTTCGGAGCGAAGCTGCCCGCACCGACGCAGTTCGTGCTGGCTTTGTCCGCAGGTGCCGCGCAATGGAGCATTCCTCTGGTCATCATGACCTTCACAGCAAGCTCGGCTGTGACATTTCTGGTACGACGTTCCGAAGCAACACGCATCCGTTTCGCGCGCATATCCCTGACAATGCCAGTCGCCGGTCCGTTGCTGCGCACCTTGTGCGCGGCGCGCTGGAGCCGCGCGCTCGGCACCTTGCTGTCGGCCGGCACTCCGCTCGCGGACGCGTTCGATTCACTGACTCACGCCACCGGCAACGCTTTCTTCGATCGCGCCACCGTGGAGATTGCCGCCCGGCTGCGGCGCGGCGAACGGCTCGCCGCAGCAATGCGCGCGGCGCACTGCTTTCCACCGGAGGTCGTACAGCCGGTTGCAGTTGCCGAGGAGTCCGGCGCGCTCGACACAATGCTGATCGATGTGGCATCGCTCGCCGATCGTCAGGTAGACGAAAAGATCGGCACGCTCTCGAGCCTGTGCGAGCCGCTTGTCATCATCGTGCTAGGTACGCTGGTCGGCGGCCTGGTGATCGCGATGTATCTTCCCATTATTCAACTCGGCAACGTGGTGTAGCATCGCAGCCGAATCCCACCCTTTATATATGCAGGCCACCATTCCGCTCGTGTCAGATACCTCTTCCAGCCTGCTTTCGGGCCTGCTGCCCGGCCACTTCGCAACCGGCCTCGGGCTCGCGTTCGGCAGCTTGCCCAGCGGCCTGCAGATCGCATTCGCGGTCGTATTCGGTCTGGTGATCGGCAGCTTCCTGAACGTGGTCGTGCATCGAGTGCCGATCATGCTGGAGCGTGCGTGGCGCGAGGAGGTCAGCGAGGCCACCGAACAACCGCTCGAAAACGACGGCTTGCCCGCCCGCTACAACCTGTGGGTGCCGCGCAGCGCATGCCCTCATTGCGGCCATGTGCTCAGCGCGTGGGAGAATCTGCCGGTGCTGAGCTATCTGATATTGCGCGGGCGCTGCTCGGCATGCAAGACACGCATAAGCCTGCGCTATCCGCTGCTGGAAATCGCGAGCGCCGCCTTCGCGGCCGGGGCGCTCGCGCTGTACGGGCCGACCGGCATGGCATTCGCCGCCTTCGGACTATGCGCCGCACTGCTCGCGATGAGCGCGATCGACATCGACACTCATCTGCTGCCGGACTCGATGACACTGCCGCTCCTGTGGGCTGGCCTGATCGTCAACTTCAACGGCATGTTCGCGAGCCTCCACGATGCCGTGCTGGGCGCGATCTTCGGCTATCTGGTGCTGTGGGCCGTGCATTGGCTGTTCCGGTTGGTGCGCGGCGTTGAAGGGATGGGTTATGGCGATTTCAAACTGCTGGCTGCGCTCGGCGCATGGCTCGGCTGGGCGGCGCTGCCGCAGATTGTGCTGATCGCGGCGGTCGCGGGCGCGGTGGTCGGTCTCGTGGCGACATGGCGCGGCCGCATGCGCTTCGAAGAGCCGCTGCCGTTCGGGCCATTTCTCGCAGCGGGCGGTGCTGTTACGCTATTTCTCGGCACACCGCTTTATCTGGCGTTGGGAGGCTGAAGCATGTTTGCTGTGGGATTGACCGGTGGCATCGGTAGCGGCAAATCGACCGTGGCCGACCTGTTCGCCGCGCACGGCGTGCCGCTTGTCGACACGGACCTGATCGCGCACCGCATCACGGCGCCGCACGGCATTGCGATGCCGCAGATCGCCGCGGAGTTTGGCGATTCGTTCGTTGCGGCAGACGGCTCGCTCGACCGCGCCCGTATGCGCACGCTGGTGTTCAGCGACGACGGCGCGCGCAAACGCCTCGAAGGCATCACGCATCCGTTAATTCGTGCGGAGACCGAGCGCGAACAGCGTGAGGCGCAAGGGCCGTATGTAATCGTGGTGGTACCGCTGCTGGTGGAGTCGGGTAGCTGGAAGACACGCGTGAATCGTGTATTGACGGTCGATTGCAGCGTCGAGACGCAAATCTCGCGCGTGATGAGTCGCAACGGGTTTAGCCGTGAACAGGTGCTGGCGATCATCGCCCGCCAGGCGACGCGCGAAGCACGCCTCGCTGCAGCCGACGACGTAATCAACAACGACAACGCGCCGCTCGAAGCGCTCAAAGCGCACGTCGATGCGCAGCATCGCGTCTATCTGTCGCTAGCGGGCGCCTGAGAACACGCGAGCCGAAGCACTCAGAAAACCGCCCGAAACACGTGAAAAAAGTTGCAAAAGCGCGCTGAAAAAGTGCGTGATTGCTAGGGTAGTCTCACGGCATTAGAATGTTCTGCATTCCCGTCACCGACCACGCCCGAGGCGAGCCCGCTTGATCCTTTACGAGTATCCCTTCAACGAGCGAATCCGGACGCTATTGCGCCTCGAAGATCTGTTCGAGCGCTTCACGTTCTTTCTGACTCAGGAAGACGCCCGTGAACATCACGTCGCACTGACAACGTTGTTCGAAATCTCCGAGGTTGCGGGTCGCGCGGATCTGAAGTCCGATCTGATGAAGGAACTCGAGCGCCAACGGCAAACCCTGGCGCCGTTCCGGGGCAATCCGGGTATCGAGCAGAACGCGCTGGAGGCGGTGCTAGGGGAAATCGAGCAAACCCTGGCGGGGCTTTCACAGATGCAGGGCAAGACCGGCCAGCATTTGGCAGACAATGAATGGCTCGCCAGTATCCGCAGCCGCGCGATCATCCCGGGCGGCACCTGCAAGTTCGATTTGCCCTCGTACTACGCATGGCAGCAGATCCATCCTGATCAGCGTCGGCAGGACATCGCCAAATGGGTCACGCCGCTGCTGCCGTTGCGCGATGCGGCGACAATCGTGCTGCGCCTCGCGCGCGAATCGGGTCAGGCGTCCAAAGTCATGGCGATGCAGGGTAGCTATCAGCAGATGCTGTCAGGCCGTTCATACCAGTTGATGCAAGTACGGGTGGCACCTGAATTGCGCGTGATTCCAGAGGCCAGCGCTAACAAGTACATGCTCTGGGTGCGATTCACGGTGCAGGACGGCGATCTGCGTCCTCGCGCGGTGGATGTCGACGTACCGTTCCAGCTCACGCTGTGCAGCCTGTAAACTGGCCTGCAAGGGCCGCCTCGTAGAACTGAAGCGCGGGGCTGCGCCTTTAAAGCAGCGAAAAATGCCCCTATATTCATTACTTGTTCCGTTTCCGATCGACTGCCTGACCGTATGCCTACCGTCGTCAAATGCCCCACTTGCGGGAAGGATGTCCGCTGGACCCCTGAAAACCGCTTCCGCCCGTTCTGCTCCGATCGCTGTAAGCAGATCGACCTCGGCGCCTGGGCCGCTGAGAAGTACAAAATAGGCGGCACGGCTGAAGAAGCGCCGGCGGATGAATCGCCTGGCGGAGACTACAACCCGCATTGAGCACGGCGGCAGGCTGTAGACACACGCAGGGCGTGCTGCAGTCGCGCGGGACGACGCTACTTATGCAGCGCCCCCTGCAATCGCGTCATTTCTCTAGTTTTTCTCAGCCGCGAGCCATTCCAGCACGGGAATCGTCGCCGGCAACAACGGCGAGACATCCGCTGGCAGCGTCTGCCAGACAAATGCCTGGCCTTCACGCCCGTGCGGCTCGCCGGACCACTGCGTCACCTTGCAGAAGAACAGCCGCACATAGGCGTGCGGGTAGTCGTGTTCGAGCGTGTGCCAAAGATGGCTCGCCTCGACGTCGATACCCAGTTCCTCGTGCAACTCACGCGCTAGTGCGGCCTCGACCGACTCGCCCGCCTCCAGCTTGCCGCCCGGAAACTCCCAGTACCCTTCGTACGGCTTGCCGGCCGGGCGCTGCGCCAGCAGATAGTGTCCGTCCGGCTGGATCAGCACGCCGACAGCCACCTCGGTCACCGGGCGGCCAGCCGCGTTCTTCTGCGCGTCGCTCATGCCGAGGTCTTCCGGCCAGACCAGTCGCGAGCGAATTGCCACGCGACGCGGCCCGAGCGTGAACCGCGCTCCAGCGCCCACACCAGCGCATCGCCACGCGCCGCCTCGACTTCCGCGTCGTCGCAGCCGAAATGGCGCAGCCAGTGGCCGATGATCGACAGGTAGTCGTCCTGCTTGAACGGGTAGAAGCTGACCCACAGCCCGAAGCGCTCGGACAGCGAGATCTTTTCTTCGACCAGTTCGCCCGGATGAATCTCGCCGTCGGACGTGTGCTTGTACGTCTCGTTGTCGCTCATGTACTCGGGCAGCAGATGGCGGCGGTTGGACGTTGCGTAGATCAGCACGTTGTCTGACTGCGCAGCGATCGAGCCGTCGAGGGCGACCTTCAGCGCCTTGTAGCCTGACTCGCCGTCTTCGAACGACAGGTCGTCGCAGAACACCACGAAGCGCTCCGGCCGTTGCGCGATCAGATCGACGATGTCGCCGAGATCGTGCAAATCGTCTTTATCCACTTCGATCAGGCGCAGGCCGTCTTTCGCATAGGCGTTCAGGCACGCCTTGATCAGCGACGACTTGCCGGTGCCGCGCGCGCCCGTCAGCAGCACGTTATTAGCCGGCTGCTTGTGCACGAACTGACGCGTGTTCTGCTCGATCAGCCCTTTCTGGCGGTCGATGTTTTGCAGGTCGTCGAGCGTGATCGACGAAATGGCGGGAACCGGCTGCAGATAGCCGCGCCCCTGGCGCTTGCGCCAGCGAAAGGCGACCGCCGCCGACCAGTCGATCTCCGGTTGGGCGGGTGGAAGCATCGCTTCGAGGCGGACGAGCACGGCTTCGGCCCGGGTCAGAAACTGTTCGAGTTTGTCCATGGCTGTAAGGTAAGCGGCCAAAGGGCCGCGTAATAAACCTGGTTACGAACGATAGTCGGCGTTGATGCTCACGTAGTCGTGCGACAGATCGCAAGTCCAGATCGTGGCTTGCGCATTGCCGCGCCCGAGTACGACGCGAATGCCGATCTCGCTCTTTTTCATGACGCGCTGGCCGTCTTCCTCACGGTAGGCCGGATTGCGGCCGCCGGCAGTGGCGACCAGCACGTCGTCCAGATACAGATCGATCTTGCCGACGTCGAGATCGTCCACGCCGGCATAGCCGATGGCCGCGAGAATGCGGCCGAGATTCGGGTCCGATGCATAGAAGGCCGTCTTCACGAGCGGCGAGTGGCCGATCGCGTAAGCGATCTGGCGGCATTCGCCGACGCTCGAGCCGCCTTCGACATGCACGGTCATGAATTTGGTCGCGCCTTCGCCGTCGCGCACGATCAGTTGTGCGAGGGTCTGGGCGACTTCGGTCACCGCGTCGCGCAGCGCTGCATAAGCGGGCGAATCGGTGGACGTGATCGCCGGCAGGCTCGATTGGCCCGAGGCGATCAGGATGAAAGAATCGTTGGTCGACGTATCGCCGTCGATCGTGATGCAGTTGAACGAACGGTCCGCCACATGCTTGACCAGCGCGTCGAGCACCGGTTGCGCGACAGCGGCGTCGAACGCGAGGAAGCCGAGCATAGTCGCCATGTTCGGCTTGATCATACCGGCGCCCTTGCTGATGCCGGTGAGCGTGACAGTGTGGCCGTCGATCGTGACCTGGCGCGAGGTGGCTTTCGGCAGCGTGTCCGTGGTCATGATCGCCTGGGCGGCGTCGTACCAGTTGGCTTCCTTGCGGTTCGCCAGCGCGGCCGGCAAACCGGCCTTCAGACGATCGACCGGCAGCGGCTCCAGAATCACGCCCGTCGAAAACGGCAACACCTGTTCCGGCGTGATGTCCACGAGACGCGCGAGTTCGTCGCAGGTTTCGCGCGCAGCCACGAGGCCTGGTTCGCCCGTGCCTGCATTTGCGTTACCGGTGTTGATTACCAGCGCACGAATCGGCTTGCAGCCTGCGCGCACGCGCTCCAGATTCTCACGGCACACCGTGACGGGTGCAGCGCAAAAGCGGTTCTGCGTGAACACGCCGCCTACCGTCGCACTTTCGCCGACGGAAATGACCAGCACGTCCTTGCGGTTCGGCTTGCGGATATTCGCCTCCGCCCAGCCCAGCGTAACGCCGGCGACAGGGTGAAGTTGAGCGGGATCGATCGAGGGGAAATTGACAGCCATGGTCGCGACCTGTCGAAGAAAATGCCGGCAGACGCCGGCATCGAAGGAAACGGAAACTGATGGCTCGGGCATGTTGCCGAACCATCGCGAAATCACCAGCAAAACAGCGTGTAAAACGAAGCGGCGCGCTTAAAGCGCGCCGCCTTCGCCATTACGCGATCTTGCCGTGGCACTGCTTGTACTTCTTGCCGCTACCGCACGGGCACGGGTCGTTACGGCCAACCTTCGGCACATTGTCCCCGCTGAGATCCGATGCGACGGCATGCGACGAGCCATGGCTCATCGCGTCGCCAATCATCGCGGCAGTGGCCGCTTCCGCAGCAGCAGGCGCTGCTGCTGCCGCTTCGGCGAATTCTGCGTGACGGAACTCGACGTTTTCGAGGTGGCTACCTTGCTCTTCATACTGCTCGGCGGCCTGTTCCAGCTGTTCAGGCGACTGGATCTGCACGTTCATCACCACACGGGTGACTTCGAGCTTCACAGCGTCGAGCATGGCGGCGAACAGTTCGAACGCCTCGCGCTTGTATTCCTGCTTCGGATTCTTCTGCGCGTAACCGCGCAGATGGATACCTTGGCGCAGGTGATCGAGCGCGGCCAGATGTTCGCGCCAGCTGCGGTCCAGCGTTTGCAGCATGATCGAGCGTTCGAACGCGCTAAACGATTCGCGGCCGACCTGTTCGACCTTTGATTCATACGCTTCGTCCGCAGCGGCTTCGACAGCTTCGAGAATCTCGTCCACGCTGATCGAGTTCGACTCGTTGATCATTTCCTGGATCGCGAGGTCGAGCTGCCATTCGTTGCGCAGCACTTCCTCCAGCTCGGGCACGTCCCACTGCTCTTCGATGCTGCCAGCCGGCACGAACTGGTGAACGATATCGGCGATCACGCCATGACGCATGGCGCCGATGGTTTCGGTGATGTCGTTCGCTTCGAGCAATTCATTGCGCTGCTGGTAGATCACCTTGCGTTGATCGTTCGACACATCGTCGTATTCGAGCAATTGCTTGCGAACGTCGAAGTTGCGCGCTTCCACCTTGCGCTGCGCCGATTCGATCGAACGCGACACGATGCCCGCCTCGATCGCCTCGCCTTCAGGCATTTTCAGGCGGTCCATGATCGCGCGCACGCGATCGCCCGCGAAAATGCGCAGCAGCGGATCTTCCAGCGACAGATAGAAGCGCGACGAACCCGGGTCGCCCTGACGGCCTGCACGGCCGCGCAACTGGTTGTCGATCCGGCGCGATTCGTGACGTTCGGTGCCGATGATGTGCAGACCGCCCGCGGCCTTCACCTGATCGTGCAGCGCTTGCCATTCGTCGTGCAGCTTTTGAATACGGGTTTGCTTCTCTGCGTCAGAAAGCGTTTCATCCTTTTCGATGAAAGACGCCTGCTTTTCGGCGTTACCGCCAAGCACGATGTCGGTACCGCGACCGGCCATGTTCGTGGCGATCGTGACACGCTTCGGACGGCCCGCTTCGGCGACGATCTCAGCTTCACGCGCGTGCTGCTTGGCGTTCAGCACTTCGTGCGGCAACCCAGCCTGCTTCAGCAGATGCGACAGCAGTTCCGAGTTTTCGATCGACGTCGTGCCGACCAGTACCGGCTGACCACGCTCATGGCAATCGCGAATGTCGCGGATCACCGCGTCATAGCGCTCCTTGGCGGTCTTGTAGATCTGATCCTGCTTGTCGATCCGCTTCGGCGGACGGTTGGTCGGGATCACGACCGTTTCGAGACCGTAGATCTCGTTGAATTCGTACGCTTCGGTATCGGCCGTGCCGGTCATGCCGGACAGCTTCGCGTACATACGGAAGTAGTTCTGGAACGTGATCGACGCGAGCGTCTGGTTCTCGCTCTGGATCTTGACGTGTTCCTTCGCCTCAACCGCCTGGTGCAAGCCGTCCGACCAGCGGCGGCCCGACATCAGACGGCCGGTAAATTCGTCGACGATCACGACCTCGCCGTTCTGCACGACGTAGTGCTGATCCTTGAAGAACAGCGTGTGCGCGCGCAGTGCGGCGTACACGTGGTGCATCAGCGTGATGTTCTGCGGCGCGTACAGGCTTTCGCCCTCGCCGATCAGGCCCCATTCGGCGAGCAGACGCTCAGCCTTTTCGTGGCCCGATTCCGTCAGGAAGACCTGGCGGCCTTTCTCGTCCAGCGTGTAGTCGCCCGGCTTTTCGACGCCGGTGCCGTCTGCCTTCTCTTCGCCGATCTGGCGTTCGAGCAGCGGCGGCAGCGCATTCATGCGCACGTAGAGTTCAGTGTGATCTTCGGCCTGGCCGGAGATGATCAGCGGCGTACGGGCTTCGTCGATCAGGATCGAGTCGACCTCGTCGACCACCGCGAAATTCAGGGCTCGCTGCACGCGCGCGTCGGTCTCGTAGACCATGTTGTCGCGCAGGTAGTCGAAGCCGAATTCGTTGTTGGTGCCGTAAGTAATGTCGGCGGCGTACGCTTCCTGCTTCGCGCCATGATCCATCTGCGACAGATTGATGCCGACCGACAGACCCAGGAAGTTGTACAGACGCGCCATCCATTCGGCGTCGCGCTGTGCGAGGTAGTCGTTCACCGTGACGACGTGCACGCCGCGGCCCGACAGCGCATTCAGGTACACCGGCAGCGTGGCGACGAGCGTCTTGCCTTCGCCGGTGCGCATTTCGCCGATCTTGCCGTAGTGCAGGACCATGCCGCCGATCAGCTGCACGTCGAAGTGGCGCATTTTCAGCACCCGCTTGCTGGCCTCACGGCACACCGCAAAGGCCTCTGGCAGGAGCTTGTCGAGCGACTCGCCACTCGCAACACGCTGGCGGAATTCACCCGTTTTGGCGCGCAGTTGGTCGTCCGTCAATTGCTCGATCTGCGGCTCGAGCGCATTGATCGCCGTGACGGTCTTTTGATATTGCTTGACTAGCCGCTGGTTGCGGCTGCCAAAAATCTTCTGTAGAAAACCGGTGGTCATCGGATCGGTGTCTGCGTCGCGGCTTCGGCTGGTTCGCGGCGTGCGGTTCGTGCACGTGCGCTCCGGGGTCGGAAGGGCCTCGGCGGCTTAGTCCAAGAGTGAATTCGAATCGGGCATTTTAGCACGCGCCCCCGGCCGCGCCTGTGTCAGCGGCGCGACGGCGGCAAGGCACAGGAAGCCCGCCGCAGCGACCTCCGGCGGTACGCATTGAGGCGGGTCCGCGTGCATCCCGCGCGGTACAATCGCGGCGTGAGCGCACATCGGGTGCAAACACGCCGTCACCGTCAAACATGAGCCGTTTTCCGTCCTTTTCAAGGCCGCCGCCCAAGCAGTTCAAAGCGCGCCGCCCGCAGCCCGTCGCCGAAGTGCTGAATCGCACCGACGCGTTCGTGGCCCTGCGCGCGGGCGTCGAGCAGATTGCGGCGCTGGAAAAGGATCTGCGCGAGCTGCTGCCGGACTATCTGGCAACGAGCGTGGAGCCGAGCTTCATCAAGGAAGGCGTGCTGGCCCTGTTTACCGGGCACAACGCACTGGCCGCCCGCCTGCGCCAGATTGAGCCGCGGTTGCTGTCAGATCTGCAGCAGCGCGGCTGGCCGGTCAATGCGCTGAGGATTCGCGTGCGGCCGCAGCCTTTGAAGGAACCGCCGCCGGTCAAGCAGGCGCGCATGACGCCGGTCGGCGCGGATGCGCTGCACGCGCTCTCCCAATCGCTCGCACCCTCGCCGCTGCAGGAAGCTTTGGCGAAAATGGCCGCGCGGCATCGGAGAAATCGCTGAACAAAAAATAAGCGGCCCAGATGGGCCGCTTATTTTTCATCCATTCACTTCGGAAAGTTCATCCGAAGGCGCTACTCACATCACGCGAACGCCGTTTGCGTTTCGTATGCAAAGCCGCGCGGCGCCTTCTGCGTGTCGTCGAAAGTAACGACTTCGTATGAATCCTCATGTGCCAGCAGCTCGCGCAGCAGCGCGTTGTTCAGGCCGTGGCCCGACTTGTATGCCGTGTACGAAGCCAGCAACGGATGGCCGATCACGTACAGATCGCCGATCGCGTCGAGCATCTTGTGCTTCACAAATTCGTCGTCGTAACGCAGTCCGTCGTTGTTCAGAATGCGGTATTCGTCCAGCACGATGGCGTTATCCATGCTGCCGCCGCGCGCCAAACCGAGTTCGCGCATCATTTCCACTTCATGCGCAAAGCCGAACGTACGCGCACGGGCTATTTCCCGCACATACGACGTATTGGCAAAATCCACTTCCAGCGCCTGACCGGTTTTATCCACAGCCGGGTGACGGAAATCGATGGTGAATTTGAGCTTGAAACCAAAATACGGATCGAGACGCGCGAATTTATCGCCGTCGCGAATTTCGACCGGCTTGGTGACCTTAATGAATTTCTTCGGCGCGTTCTGCTCTTCAATACCGGCCGACTGAATCAGAAACACGAACGAACCCGCACTGCCGTCCATGATTGGAATTTCTTCAGCGGTGACGTCGATATAAAGGTTATCGATGCCAAGGCCTGCACATGCGGACATCAAATGCTCGATAGTCGACACGCGCGCGCCGTCTTTCTGCAACACGGAAGCGAGACGCGTATCGCCAATCGCCATCGCCGACGCGGGGATGTCCACCGGCGTGGGCAAATCCACGCGCGAAAACACGATGCCAGTACCCGCCGCCGCCGGGCGGAGCGTCAGTTCGACCTTGCGGCCGGAGTGCAGGCCGATGCCGACTGTCTTGACGATTGATTTGATAGTGCGCTGCTTCAACATGGTGATCTTCTATTCGATTGAAAATCCCAATCGGGACTTTTTATTCCATAGCGCGAAGTATACTCCAATACCCTAAGGAGCGTCGTTGCGCGGAACGTATCAATCTGTTTCGCTGCATTACCCAATGGGCGCCCGTCAGGGAAAGCGTGACGGGCCGATGTCCGGAACGGAGGCGTTTCCGGTCATCGGCCCGCGTAACGGCCCGTCACAAAAGCGTCTTATACGCCGTTGCCCTGATACAACGCGGTAACCGCGCAGGCTCGGGGCGTTGGCATCTAACGCAAGCGTAACTAGCTCAACGTAGCGAGGATACTCCCTGCATCGCTGACTTCGAATTTGCCGGCAGCCTCGACGCTCAACGTCTTGACCACGCCGTCGTCGACAACCATCGCGTAGCGTTGGGAACGGATTCCCATGCCGCGCGCCGACAAATCCTGCTCAAGACCGAGCGCCCGCGTGAAAGCCGCACTGCCGTCCGCCATCATGCGCACCTTGCCCGAGGCGTGCTGATCGCGTCCCCACGCGCCCATTACGAACGCGTCGTTGACGGACACGCACCAGATCTCGTCAATGCCGAGCGCGCGCAACTGCTCGGCGTGCTCGACGTAACCCGGTACATGTTTGGCCGAACAGGTCGGCGTAAACGCTCCCGGCAACCCGAAGATCACCACGCGCTTACCCGCCGTCTGCTCGCGCACGTCGAAGCTGTTAGGCCCCAGCGTGCAGCCCGCCCGCGCGTCTTCGACGAACTCGAAGAGCGTCGCGTCGGGCAGCTTTTCACCTGTCTGAATCATGCTCAGTCCTTTGCATCGATGCGAAGCACGCTCGCACGTTGTCGTGTCGCAGTGAATTCAGCGTCTGCCTAACAAAGGCTCCGCCATCCGGCGACAGTTGCCCCATCCGCTTCGCGAATCCGAAGAGGGCACTTGTCCTTGCCGCGAATCAGACGATACGCGGCGTGTTCGCCGTTCACCCGCCACGCTCGTGCATTCGTCCGCCAGCGCTACTAAAACAGCGCGGCAACGAAAGCCTGCTCGTGCGCTCAGTCCGCCTGCTTGCGCAGGAATGCCGGAATGTCGTACGTATCGACGCCCTTTTCCTGCAGCGCCTGCACGTGCGAAGCCGCCGTATCGCGCGACGTGCGCCACACAGCCGGCGTATCCAGCGCGCCGTAATCGGCCGTGCTTGCATGATGCGACGACGACGGTGCGTAAGCAGCGTGCTGCATCGCGCCGATAGGCTGGTTGTCCGTGCCGGTGCGCAACAGCGTCATCGGTGCCGATTGCTGCTTCTTCGCTGCACGGCCCAGACCCGTTGCCACGACCGTCACGCGCAGCGCGTCGCCCATTGCATCGTCGTACACCGCGCCGAAAATCACGGTTGCGTCTTCTGCAGCATAGCTCTTGATGGTGTTCATCACTTCGCGCGTTTCCGACAGACGCAGCGAACGGCTCGACGTGATGTTGACCAGCACGCCACGCGCGCCCGACAGATCCACACCTTCCAGCAGCGGGCTGGCCACAGCCTGCTCAGCAGCCAGACGTGCGCGATCGACACCGGCAACCGTCGCCGTGCCCATCATCGCCTTGCCCTGCTCGCCCATCACCGTCTTCACGTCTTCGAAGTCGACGTTCACCAGACCGTCGACGTTGATGATTTCCGCGATGCCGGCAACTGCATTGTTCAGGACGTCGTCTGCGCACTGGAAGCACTTGTCCATCTCGGCGTCATCGCCCATCACCTCGAACAGCTTGTCGTTCAGAACGACGATCAGCGAGTCGACGTGATCCTCCAGTTGCTGCGAACCCGCTTCTGCGACGCGCATCCGCTTGCCGCCTTCGAATTCGAACGGCTTGCTGACCACGCCAACAGTCAAGATACCCATTTCCTTGGCGATCTGCGCGACCACCGGTGCTGCGCCCGTGCCCGTGCCGCCGCCCATACCGGCGGTGATGAACACCATGTGCGCGCCGCGCAGTGCGTCGGCGATGCGCTCACGTGCTTCTTCTGCTGCTGCGCGGCCCATTTCCGGCTTGGCGCCAGCGCCCAGACCCGTGTTGCCGAGCTGGATCACCGCAGAGGCGCGCGAACGCGACAGCGCTTGCGCGTCCGTGTTCATCACGATGAAGTCGACGCCTTGCACGCCTTTGTTGATCATGTGCTGAACGGCATTGCCGCCAGCGCCGCCTACTCCGATCACCTTAATGATGGTGCCGTTCGTTTCGGTTTCCAGCATCTGGAATTCCATGTTGCCTCCGTCAAGATAAAAAATTACAGCCACTTCGGCCGTTATTCGGCAGGAGATCGGGCAACCCCCTGTCGCGCGCCAGCCGCCGGCACCAACGCGTATTTACGTAAAACCGTTCAAAACCAGAATTCGTTAGAAGTTGCCGAGGAACCAGTCTTTCATTCGCGTGAAGACCTGGCCCATCGACCCCGACTGCACGGCGACCTTGCGGCCGCGCATCCGTTGCGAGCGTCCTTCGACGAGCAGACCCATCGCCGTCGAATAACGCGGGTTACGCACGACGTCAGCCAGACCGCCGGCGTATTCCGGCACGCCGATCCGCACCGGCTTCAGGAAAATGTCCTCGCCGAGTTCGACCATGCCGAGCATCATCGACGCGCCGCCGGTCAGCACCACGCCGGAGCTCAGCAGTTCCTCGTAACCCGACTCGCGCACCACCTGCTGCACGAGCGAAAACAGTTCTTCGACGCGCGGCTCGACCACCGCCGCCAATGCCTGGCGCGACAGCGTGCGCGGCCCGCGCTCGCCGAGGCCCGGCACTTCGATCATTTCGTCCGGATCGGCCAAGGCTTGCTTCGCAATGCCGTAGTCGACCTTGATGTCTTCCGCGTCCGGCGTCGGCGTACGCAGCGCCATCGCGATGTCGCTGGTGATCTGGTCGCCGGCGATCGGAATCACCGCCGTGTGACGAATCGCGCCTTCGCTGAAAATCGCGATGTCCGTCGTGCCGCCGCCGATATCGACCAGCACCACGCCGAGTTCCTTTTCGTCTTCCGTCAGCACCGCCAGCGACGAAGCGAGCGGCTGCAAAATCAGATCGTTCACTTCGAGCCCGCAACGGCGCACGCACTTGACGATGTTCTGCGCCGCGCTCACCGCGCCGGTGACGATATGCACCTTCACTTCCAGGCGGATGCCGCTCATGCCGATCGGCTCGCGCACATCTTCCTGACCGTCGATGATGAATTCCTGCGTCAGGATGTGCAGCACCTGCTGATCCGTCGGGATGTTGATCGCCTTCGCCGTCTCGATCACGCGCGCGACGTCCGTCTGCGTGACTTCCTTTTCCTTGATCGCCACCATGCCGCTCGAATTGAAGCTGCGGATATGGCTGCCGGCGATCCCGGTAAATACGTTCGTGATCTTGCAGTCGGCCATCAGCTCGGCCTCTTCGAGTGCGCGCTGAATGGACTGCACGGTGGCTTCGATGTTCACCACCACGCCTTTCTTGAGTCCCTTTGATTCGCTCTGGCCGAGGCCGATCACCTCGTAGTGACCCTCGCCCTTCAACTCGGCGACGATAGCCACTACCTTCGACGTCCCAATGTCGAGGGCGACCAGCAGATCTTTATAGTCTTTACTCATAGCGTGCTCATTGCGTGTGATGTCCCTTTACTTCTTGCCCTTGTCGGGTTCGCTGATAAAGCGCATGCCAGCGGCACGAATCGCGAAACCGTTCGGATAGCGCAAGTCCGCATACTCGATATCCTTTCCCCAACGTTGCGTCACCGCGTTCCACGCCGCGGTCAGGCGCCTGCTCCGATCGAGCAACGTGTCCTGATTGCGTTCGCGCCCAAGTTCCACCTGCATTCCGTTCGACAGCTTCACCGTCCACGCGTACCGCGGCGACAACGTGACTTCTTCGGGCGTTGCGCCCAACGGCGCAAACCACTTCTTGAAGTCGCTATAGCGCGCGACGACTTCTTTTGCCGTACCGTCCGGGCCGTCGAACGCGGGCAGCTCTTCTTCGAGCTCACCCTGGTTCGCGGTGAACAGTTCGCCGTCCACGCTCACCAACTGATCGCTGCCCCACGTCCCAAGCGGTTTGTACTCTTCAAGCGTGACAGCCAGCGCATTCGGCCACACTCGCCGCACGCTCGCGTGCCGCACCCAAGGCATCTGCTCGAACGCCTGGCGTGCGACGTCGAGATCCACCGTAAAAAAGTTGCCCTTCAAGCGCCCGACTACCCCGGCACGCACCGTCGGCGAATTGATGTGCTCGGTATCGCCGTCGATCTGAATTTCACGCAGCGCGAAATTCGGCCGCTGGATCAGCCAGTAACCGCCTGCCGCCAGCAGCACGAGCACCAGCAACGCATGCAATGCGTTGGCGGCGAAATTGAGCTGGCGAACGTTGTTCCACATGGTGTTGCTTTCGGGTTACCCCGGTTAGTCCGCAAGGGTCAGCGCCAACACGCCGACAACCAGTTCCTGATAGCTGATGCCCACCGCGCGCGCCGCTTTCGGCGGCAGCGAGTGATCGGTCATCCCAGGCGCCGTGTTCACTTCGAGGAAATACGGGTTGCCGTCGGCGTCGAGCATGAAATCGGCACGGCCCCAATCGGTGCAGCCGAGCACGTCGAACGCGCGGCGCGCCAGCACTTTCAGGCGCGACTCTTCGTCCGCCGTCAGACCGCACGGAATCAGGTACTGCGTGTCGTTGGCGATGTATTTCGCGTGATAGTCGTAGAACTCGCCGGCCGGCACGATGCGGATCACCGGCAGGTCCAGATCGCCGGCGATGCACGCGGTATATTCGCCGCCGCCTTCAATGCTCGTTTCCACCACGACGATCTTGTCGTACTTGACCGCTTCGAGCAGCGCTGCCGGCAATGCGTCGGCGCTTTTCACCTTGATCACCGCGACGCTCGAGCCTTCGCTGGCCGGCTTCACGAACAGCGGCAAACCGAGCTTCGCGACGATGTCTTTCGCCCGTGCTTCGTAGTCGTCACCGCGCAGTACGGCCTCGAACGGCGGCGTCGGAATGCCGAGTTGCTGCCACACGAGCTTGGTGCGGAACTTGTCCAGACCGAGCGCCGAGCCGAGCACGCCGCTACCGGTGTAACGGATCCCGTAGAAATCCAGCGCGCCCTGAATCTGGCCGTTCTCGCCATAACCGCCGTGCAGCGCGTTGAACGCGCGCACGAAGCCTTCGTCCTTCAACGCGGCGAGCGGACGCTCGGCCGGATCGAACGGATGCGCGTCAATACCGGCGTCACGCAGACCTTGCAGCACGAGGCGGCCGGAATTGAGCGACACCTCGCGCTCGGCGGAGTCTCCACCGAGCAGCACTGCCACTTTGCCGAATTGTTTCGGATCGATACCGCTCATCTCACTCACACCTTCGTTTCTTGTGCCAGGCGACCCGGCACACCGCCGATCGAACCCGCGCCCATCGTGATCACCACATCGCCGTCGCGCACCACTGCTGAGAGCGCGTCCGGCACTTCATCCACCGTATCGACAAACACCGGCTCGACCTTGCCCACCACGCGCAGCGCGCGCGCCAAGGCGCGGCCGTCCGCGGCGACGATCGGCGCCTCACCGGCCGAATAGACTTCGGTCAGCACAAGGGCATCGACGGTCGACAACACCTTCACAAAATCTTCGAAGCAATCGCGCGTGCGCGTGAAGCGGTGCGGCTGGAATGCCAGCACCAGACGCCGCCCCGGAAACGCACCGCGCGCCGCCGCCACCGTTGCCGCCATTTCGACCGGGTGATGACCGTAGTCGTCGACCAGCGTGTACGCACCGGTAGTGTTGCCTTCGCTCACCACCGGCACTTCGCCGTAGCGCTGGAAGCGTCGGCCCACGCCGTTGAAATCTGCTAGCGCTCGCTGGATATCGGCATCTTTCACTTCAAGTTCAGTCGCAATTGCGATTGCGGCCAAAGCGTTCTGAACGTTGTGCTCGCCAGGCAGGTTCAAGACGATGTCGATCGGCGCCGCGTCTTCGCGCATTGCCGTGAAATGCATCTTGCCGCCGCGCGCTTCTACGTTGACCGCGCGCACCTGTGCGTCCGGCGCAAAACCGTAACGGATGATCGGCTTCGACACGAACGGCAGGATCTCCTTCACGTTCGGATCGTCGACGCACAGCACCGCGATGCCATAGAACGGCAGACGATGCGTGAATTCGATGAACGCCTGCTTGAGCCGCGCGAAGTCGTGGCCGTAGGTGTCCATGTGATCGGCGTCGATGTTCGTGATGACTTCGATCACCGGGAACAGATTCAGGAACGATGCATCCGACTCATCCGCTTCGGCGACGATGAAGTCGCCCGTACCCAGACGCGCATTCGCGCCCGCGCTGATCAGCCGGCCACCAATCACGAACGTCGGGTCGAGCCCGCCCGCTGCCAGCACGCTCGCCACCAGCGAGGTGGTCGTGGTCTTGCCGTGCGTGCCGGCAATCGCGATGCCCTGCTTCAGGCGCATCAGTTCCGCGAGCATCACGGCGCGCGGCACGATCGGAATGCGGCGATGACGCGCGGCCAGCACTTCCGGGTTGTCACTGCGCACCGCAGTGGAAACAACCACGGCGTTTGCGCCTTCGATGTTCTCCGCCGCGTGGCCAATCGCGATACGCGCGCCGAGCGCGGCGAGGCGGTCGGTGATCGCGTTGCTCGTAAGATCCGAGCCGCTCACCTGATAGCCGAGGTTGACCAGCACCTCCGCGATGCCGCTCATGCCGACACCGCCGATGCCGACAAAGTGAATATGTTTGACGATGTGTTTCATTGCTTTCCTTCTGGGCTCGCGCCCGAAATCGAACCCGCCACAGTCGCGCAAATCTGCGCGACCTGTTCCGTGGCGTCGGGTTTCGCGAGCGAGCGCGAACGCTCCGCCATCTCCGCGAGGGTCTCTCGCGTCTGGCTGCGCAACCAGTCGGCGAGCGTTTCCGCCGACAGATCGCGTTGCTGCACGACCAGCGCCGCGCCGTTATCGGCGAGGAACGCTGCATTAGTGGTTTGGTGATCGTCTACTGCAAATGGGAACGGCACGAAGAACGCCGCCACCCCTACCGCTGAAATCTCCGACACGGTCATCGCACCCGAACGGCAGATCACCAGATCCGCGTTCGCGTACGCGCTCGTCATGTCGTCGATGAAAGGCACGAGTTCTACATCGGCGCCGGCTTGCAGGCCCGCTGCCGCGTAGTTCTCACGCAGCGCTTCAATATGCTTCGCGCCCGCCTGATGCACGATGCGCGGACGTTCGTTCGGCGCCAGCAGCGCAACGGCGCGCGGCACCACTTCATTCAATGCCGCCGCACCCAGACTGCCGCCCACCACCAGCACATTCAGCGGACCACTGCGCTGCGCGTAGCGTGCTTTGGGTGCAATTGCGCGCGCAAGTTCCGCACGAATTGGATTTCCGGTCCATTCGCCGTGCGGCAGCGCATTCGGGAATGCAACCAGCACGCGTTTGGCGACTTTCGCGAGCACCTTGTTGGCGAGACCCGCAATCGAATTCTGTTCATGCAGCACCAGCGGACGGCCGCTCAACGCGGTCATCAAACCCGCCGGGAACGTGATGTAACCGCCCATGCCGAGCACGACGTCGGGCTTCACGCGACGCAACACGCTCAGACTTTGCGAGCAGGCGCGCAGCAGATTGAGCGGCAACATCAGCTTGGTCTTCAGACCCTTGCCGCGCAGTCCGCCAAAGCGCACGTATTCCATTGGGATGCCGTGTTTCGGCACCAGCGTGGCTTCCATGCCCGCAGGATTGCCGAGCCATACGACCTTCCAGCCCCACGCCTGCATCAGGTGCGCGACCGCGAGCCCCGGGAACACATGTCCCCCGGTGCCACCGGCCATCACCATCAGCGTGCGTTGCGGCAGAGCGGTCATACTTTCCCTCCACGCATCAACACCCGGTTCTCATAGTCGACACGCATCAAAACGGCCACGGCCACGCAGTTCAGCAAGATGCCCGAGCCGCCGTAGCTGACGAGCGGCAACGTGAGACCTTTAGTCGGCAGCAGGCCAAGGTTCACGCCCATATTGATAAAGGTCTGCGCACCGAACCAGATGCCGATGCCCTTCGCGACCAGCCCGGCAAACGTGCGGTCGAGTGCAAGTGCCTGACGGCCGATCTCGAACGAGCGGCGCACGATCCAGTAGAACATCAGGATCACGACGAGCACGCCAACGAAACCGAGTTCTTCGCCGATCACCGCGAGGATGAAGTCGGTATGCGCCTCCGGCAGATAGTTGAGCTTTTCGACACTGCCGCCCAAGCCCACGCCAAACCACTCGCCGCGCCCGAAAGCGATCAACGAGTGCGTCAATTGATAAGCCTTGCCCTGCGCGTAACGGTCGTCCCACGGATCGAGGTAAGCGAAGATCCGCTCACGACGCCACGGCGACGCCCACACCAGCAAGCTGAACGTGCCGACCGCGGTGGCCACCAGGCCGCCGAACAGCTTGCCGTTCACGCCGCCGAGGAACAGCACGCCCATCGCAATCGCGGCGATCACCATGAACGCGCCCATGTCCGGTTCGAGCAGCAGCAACGCGCCGACGAGCCCCACCGCCACTGCCATCGGCAGAAAGCCCTTGGCAAAGCTGTGCATGTATTCCTGCTTGCGCACCGTGTAGTTCGCCGCGTAGATCGTCACGGCGAGCTTCATGATTTCCGACGGCTGCATGTTCGTGATGCCGAGCGGAATCCAGCGACGCGCGCCGTTCACGCCCTTGCCGACGTGTGGAATCAGCACGATCACCAGTGCGACCAGCGAGATCAGGAAAAGCTTCGGCGCGTACTTATCCCACGTCGAGATCGGGATGCGGAACGACACAACGCCGATCACCGAGCCCATCACCACGAAAATGATCTGGCGCACGAGGAATGCGTAATCGCGGTACGACGCGTACTTCGGCGAATCGGGCATCGCGATCGACGCCGAATACACCATCACGACGCCGAGCCCGAGCAACGCGACGACCACCCACAGCAGCGAGTGATCGTAGTCGAGCATCCGCGAGCGCAGCGGACGCACGCCATTCACGGCGCTCGCAAGACCGCTGCCGCCGGTGCGGCTGGAGGCGCGACCCGCGCTGCCCGCGTTACTCGTATCGCCGTCGCCCGCACGAGCGCCGGCGAGGCGCGAGCCGAAGCGTTCCGACCAGCTCATATCATCGTCCCCCGTTCAGCCGCGATGTCTTCCACCGTGCTGCGGAACACCGCCGCGCGATGTGCGTAACCCTTGAACATGTCGAAGCTCGCGCAAGCCGGCGACAGCAGCACGGCGTCCCCTGGTTGCGCCAATGCGGTGGCGGCCCGCGTCGCTTCTTCGAGCGTCGCGTGGTCGGTCATCGCGATACCGGTGTCCGCCAGCGCGGCGCGGATTTGCGGTGCGTCGCGCCCGATCAGCATCACGGCGCGACACCAACGCATCACCGGTGCGGCGAGCGGTTCGAACTCCTGGCCCTTGCCGTCGCCACCGGCGATCAGCACCGCGCGTTGCGCGAGACCGTCGAGCGCGGCAACCGTCGCGCCAACGTTGGTGCCCTTGCTGTCGTCGACGTAATCGACGCCTTCGATCGACGCGATCAATTCCACGCGATGCGGCTCGCCGCGGTATTCGCGCAGGCCGTGCAGAAGCGGCGCGCCGGGCAGACCGATTGCGCGAGCCAGTGCATACGCAGCCAATGCGTTTGCGGCATTGTGCAGGCCGCGAATACGCAGCGCGTCCGCCGGCATCAGGCGTTTGAGCGCGATGTTCTTCGGTGCCGCCACTTCGTTCTTGCGACGGCGCGTCGGCGCGGGTTCGTCGCTGGCGGCGCGATCGTGCGCTTCGACCAGCCAGATCATGCCGTTGTCGCGCAACAGACCGTAGTCGCCGTCGTTCTTCGGCTCGGTAACGCCGAAGGTGATCATCGCTGCATCAGCGTCGGCCGAAGGAGCAAGCGCCATCACACGCGAGTCGTCGCGATTCAGCACGCGCACGGTCTGTGTACCGAAGATGCGGCCCTTTGCGGCGGCGTATGCATCGAGGCCGCCGTGCCAATCCAGGTGATCTTGCGTAATGTTCAGAACGACCGCTGCATCCGGAGTAAACGTATGGGCGGTTTCCAACTGGAAGCTCGACAGTTCCAGTACCCACACGTCGGGCAACGCGGTGTTGTCGATCGCTTCGCTGAGCTTGTCCAGTGCGGCTGGGCTGATGTTGCCCGCCACCGCGACCTTCTTGCCGGCGCGTTCGCACAGGAGACCGGTCAGGCTCGTCGTCGTGGTCTTGCCGTTAGTGCCGGTGATCGCGATCACCTTCGGCGCGTAACCGCTTTCGCCGAGCGTCTTCAGTGCTTGCGCGAAAAATTCGAGTTCGCCCCAGACAGGGATGTCGCGCTCACGCGCCGCTGTGATCAGCGGCAGCAAGTCGGCGGCAAGCGGCGACAAACCCGGGCTGATCGCCACGAGTTCGACGCCTTCGAGCAACGCGAGCGAGAACGGTCCGCCGACGAACTCGGCATCGACGCTGTGCGCTTCCATCGCGGACAGGTTCGGCGGCACCTCGCGCGTATCGGCCACACGCAGCCGACAGCCGTGCCGCGCGCACCAGCGCGCCATCGCGAGACCGGATTCACCGAGTCCCAGCACGAGCACCATCGGCTTTTGCCGATCCCGAAACTTCTCGCCAAACATCGCCTGCTTCCCCTAAATACGACTTAACGCAACTTGAGCGTGGACAAACCGAACAGACACAACATCAACGTGATGATCCAGAAACGCACGACCACCTGCGTTTCCTTCCAGCCCGACAATTCAAAATGGTGATGCAGCGGCGCCATCTTGAAGAGACGACGCCCTTCACCGAAGCGGCGCTTGGTGAACTTGAACCACGTAACCTGCAACATCACGGAGAGCGTCTCCGCGACGAAAATGCCGCCCATGATGAAGAGCACGATTTCCTGACGCACGATCACCGCAACTGTGCCGAGCGCGCCGCCCAGCGCCAATGCGCCGACGTCACCCATGAACATCTGCGCCGGGTGCGTGTTGAACCAGAGGAACGCAAGCCCTGCCCCACCCATCGCCGAACAGAAGATCAGCAATTCGCCCGCACCGGGGATATGTGGAAACAGCAGGTACTTCGAATAGACCGAGCTACCCATCACATAAGCGAACACGCCGAGCGAAGCACCGACCAGCACGACCGGCATGATCACGAGCCCGTCGAGACCGTCGGTGAGATTCACCGCGTTGCTCGCGCCGACAATCACCAGATACGTCAGCACGATGAAGCCCCACACGCCGAGCGGATAGCTGATCGATTTGACGAACGGCAACAACAGATCGGCGCGCGCCGGCAAGCCCATCGACAAGCCGCTGCGCACCCACGCCATGAACAGGTCGAACACGCGCACGTTGCTCGCTTCGGACACGCTGAACGCGAGATACACCGCCGCGAACAGGCCGATCACCGACTGCCAGAAATACTTTTCGCGCGACGACATCCCGCGCGGGTCCTTGTAGACCACCTTGCGGTAATCGTCGACCCAGCCGATCACGCCGAACCCGAACGTGACCAGCATCACGATCCAGATGAAGCGGTTGGTCAGATCGGCCCACAACAGCGTCGCCACGGCAATACCGAGCAGGATCAGCACGCCGCCCATGGTCGGCGTACCGGATTTAACGAGGTGCGTTTGCGGGCCGTCTTTACGAACGGCCTGGCCGACCTTCATCGCGGTCAGCTTGCGGATCACCGCCGGGCCACAGACGAGCCCGATCAGCAGCGCGGTGATGGTGGCCATCACCGCACGGAAAGTCAGATAACTGAACACGCGCAAGAAGCTTGCGTCATTCTGCAGCCATTGCGCCAGCGCCAGGAGCATGCTTCGGTCCTTCTATTTCAATGTGCGGCGGGCGTATTGCCCGCTGCGTTGGGTTGTGGACTCGTTACGGCGTCCACCACGCGTTCCATTTGCATGAAGCGCGAGCCTTTCACGAGAAGCGTTGCAGCGGGGCCGTAACCGGCTTGCTGCAATTGCGCGACCAGCGTGCCGACATCGGCCACGTGATGCGCGCCCGTGCCATACGCGGTGCAGGCGTCGCGCGAGGCGTCGCCCACGGCGTATAGCGCGTCGATGCCGCGTTCTTTTGCGTAGGCGCCGACTTCGCGGTGAAACACCGGGCCGTTGTCGCCGACCTCGCCCATGTCGCCCATCACCAGCACGCGCGGTGATTCGCGCGACGCGAGCACGTCGATCGCCGCGCGCATCGAATCGGGGTTTGCGTTGTAGGTGTCGTCGATCACGGTTGCGCCGGCGAGTGTGCCGAGCGCGGCGCGCTTCACCTGCAACCGGCCCTTCACGGCGCCGAACGATTCGAGGCCGCGCTTGATCACGTCGAGCGGCACGCCTGCGGCAAGCGCAGCCGAAGTCGCAGCCAACGCGTTGTGCGCGTTGTGATTGCCAAGCACTTGCAGCGTGACGTCGATGTGGCCTTCCGGCGTGTCGATACTCAGAACATTGCCTGCGAACGTGCCCGTTACCGCGGCTTCGGTCACGCGCTCGGCAGCGTTCAAAGCGAAGTCGATGATGCGGTTGCCAGTTGCCGCGACGCGCCAGATGCTCGCGTAGGCATCGTCGGCCGGGAACACGGCGACGCCTTCCGGCGTCAGCGCGTGAATCACGCTGGCGTGTTCGAGCGCGACGGCTTCGACCGTCGCCATGAATTCCTGATGCTCGCGCTGTGCGTTGTTCACCACCGCGACCGTCGGCTCGGCAATCTTCGCGAGCAGCGAGGTCTCGCCCGGATGGTTCATGCCGAGTTCGACCACCGCCAGTTGATGCGCGGCGTGCAGACGGAACAACGTAAGCGGCAAGCCGATGTCGTTGTTGAAGTTGCCAGCAGTCGCGAGGCGTGCGTCCGCGCCAACCGCAGCGGCGAAGATGGACGCGATCATTTCCTTGACCGTCGTCTTGCCATTGCTGCCCGTCACGGCGACAAGCGGCATGCTGAATTTGCGCCGCCAGCCGCGCGCGAGTGCGCCGAGCGCCACACGCGTATCGGCCACGCGCAACGCGGGCACATGCCAGTCGTCAGGCGTGCGAGCGACAAGCGCGGCGCTGACGTTGCGCGACGCGACTTCCGGCAGGAAATCGTGCGCGTCGAAACGGTCACCCTTGATCGCGACGAACAGATCGCCCGGACCAGCGCTACGGCTATCGGTCGAAACGCGTTCGAACGTGACGCTATCGTCCCCCAGCACGTTTGCGCCGGGGATCAGCGCGGCGGCTTCACGCAGCGAAAACATCGCGACACCTCGCTGGGTCATTCGCCACCTCCGCGTGCGTGCGTCGCTCGTGCGGCGAGCGCAAGGCGAGCGTGGTCCTGATCGGAGAAAGCGCGTTTCTTACCCATGATTTCCTGTGTTGCTTCATGCCCCTTGCCGGCCAGCACGATGACGTCTTCGCGCGCTGCGCCGCGGATCGCTTGCAGGATCGCGCTGGCGCGGTCCTCGATGCGGCGTGCTTTCGACGCGTCTTTCATACCTGCGGCAATCTGCTCGATGATCGACTGCGGATCTTCGCTGCGCGGGTTGTCGCTGGTCACGACCACGCCGTCGGCGAGCTTCTCGGCGATCGCTCCCATTAGCGGACGCTTGGTCGCGTCACGGTCGCCGCCGCAGCCGAACATGCAGATCAGTTCGCCACCGCGTGCCGCCGCCATCGGGCGCAGTGCTTCCAGGGTCTTTTCCAGCGCATCCGGGGTGTGCGCGTAGTCGATCACGACGAGCGGCTCATCGTTCTGCAAGCGGCCGCCGAGACGTTGCATGCGGCCATTCACCGGTTCGAGCTTCGCCAGTTCGGCAAGCGCGGCGTCAAAGGGCACGTCGGCTGCAAGCAAAGCGCCGAGTACGCCGAGCAGATTGCTGACGTTGAATGCGCCGAGTGTTTGCACTTCGACTTCGGCGTTGCCCCAGTCTGATGTGGCCAGATGAAACGCGGTGCCAGTCGCGGTTGCGCGCACATTCGAGGCGAGCAACAATGCGGCGGCGCCCGACGCATCGGCGCTCGACGCAGCGGCGCCCGACGCATCGGCTTGCGGCGCGTCTTTGAGCGATTCGTCGAGGCCGTAGGCGATCGTGCGCGCGTGGCCCTTCGTGCTCGCGAGCAGACGGCGACCGGCGGCATCGTCACGGTTGATCACCGCGGCACGCAGTTCCGGCCATGCGAATAGACGCGCCTTGGCAGCTTCGTAGGCTTCGAACGTGCCGTGATAGTCGAGGTGGTCTTGCGTGAGATTCGTGAACACGGCGATGTCGAACGCCGTGCCGTTCACGCGACCTTGATGCAAGGCGTGCGACGACACTTCCATCGCCACTGCTTGCGCACCGGCGTCGCGCAGCTGCGCGAGACTGCGTTGCAGTTGCGGCGCGTCAGGCGTCGTGAAGCCGGTGTGCACGAGGTGACCCGGCAGACCGGTGCCGAGCGTGCCGATGATCGCGCAACGTTTGCCGAGCGCGGTCAGCGCTGCGGAAATCCACTGGCTGCAAGAGGTCTTGCCGTTAGTGCCGGTGATGCCGACCGTCAGCATGCCGTCGCTCGGATCGTTATACCAGGCGCTCGCAATCGAACCTGCGAGTTCGTTCAACGCCGGCACGGCCAGTGTCGTGGACGCATCGATCGCGCCGCTAAAGCCTTCGGGCTGAACCAACACGGCTGCTGCGCCACGCTCGATCGCGCCGTCGATGAACGGGCGGTTGTCAGCGCCGTCGACCGCGTAGGCAAAAAACGCATCGCCCGCTGCGATCGAGCGCGTGTCGGCGTGCAGATGCGCGCCTGGCTGCACGCGGGCGTGCAGCCAGTTAAGTGCGTCGGCGATCTGCCGGTGCGCTGGATGCTTCTTACGCAGCGCGCTCATCGCACAACTCCAGGATGAATTTTCGCGTTGGCGGAGATCGTCATCTTCTTCGCCCCGCTGCTGGTGGAAAGTTTCTTGACCGTCGCGGGTGAGGGCGGCGCGCTCGGCGCGGCAGGCGCCGAATCGTCCGACACGACCATCTGTTTGACCGGCATATCCGGCGGCACATTCAGCGAACGCAGCGTATCGCCGACGATCGCCGAGAACACCGGACCGGACACCTGACCGCCGAAGTGGCTGCCCGCAGTCGGTTCGTCGACCGACACGGCGACGACGATGCGCGGATTCGGCATTGGCGCCATGCCGACGAACGAAGCGCGGTACTTGGAGTGGTCGTAGCCGTGAGCGCCGTGCTTGTAGGCGGTACCGCTCTTGCCGCCGACGCGATAGCCCGGCACGGCCGCATCCGGCGACGTGCCGCCGGGCGCCGTGACGGTTTCGAGCATCGCGCGCACTTCGCGAGCGGTGGTGGGCGCAAAAATTTGCGGCCCCGTTGCCGGTTGATCGCCTGGCGTGCGGAAAATCGACACCGGCATGATCTCGCCGTCATGCGCGATCGCGGTGTACGCACGGCCCAACTGGAACAGCGACACCGATAAGCCGTAGCCGTACGACATGGTCGCCTGCTCGATGCGGCGCCAGCTCTTCCATGGACGCAGACGGCCCGCCGCCGCGCCCGGGAAGCCGACCTTAGGCGCCTGGCCGAGACCGATGCTGGTGTACATGTTCCACATCTCTTCGGGCTTGAGCTGCATGGCGATCTTCGTCGCGCCGATGTTGCTCGACTTCTGGATCACGCCGCCCACCGTCAGCACGCCAAACGCGCTGTCGTCGGTAATCGGCGCACCGTCGAGCACAAAGCGGCCCGGTCCCGTATCTACCAGTGTAGTCGGCGTCACGCGGTGCAGGTCGAGCGCGAGCGACACCGTAAACGGCTTCATGATCGAGCCCGGCTCGAAGGTGTCCGTGAGAATGCGGTTGCGCAGCTGGTCGCCCGTGAGGTGCGAACGGTCGTTCGGGTTGTACGTCGGGTAGTTAACCAGCGCAAGCACTTCGCCGGTCCGCACGTCGATCACCATCGCCGCGCCGGCCTTCGCCTTGAATTTTTCGACGGCCGCTTTCAGGTTCGTATAAGCGATGTACTGGATCTTGCTGTCGATCGAGAGATCGACGTCCTGGCCGTTATGCGGCACAACCTGTTCGTCCACGTCCTCGATGATGTGGCCCATGCGGTCTTTAATGACGCGGCGGCTGCCCGACATACCGGCCAACAACTTCTGGTCGCCGAGTTCGACGCCTTCCTGGCCTTCGTCTTCCACGTTGGTGAAGCCGATCAGGTGAGCCGTGATCTCGCCTTCCGGATAGAAGCGCTTGTACTCGTCGCGCGCGTAAATGCCGGGGATGTCCAGCGCGGTGACTTTCGCGGCGACGTCGACCGGGACCTGGCGCTTCACGTAGACGAAGTTCTTGTCCTCCGACAGCTTGGCGCGCAATTCCTTGTTCGTCATTTCGAGCAGCGTGCCGAGCTGGTTCAGCTTGTCGGCGCCGAGGTCGTCCGGCACCGAGTCGGGAATCGCCCAGATCGCGCGCACCGGCAGACTCGTGGCGAGCACGAGGCCGTTGCGGTCGAGAATCTTGCCGCGCGTGGCCGGCAGTTCGAGGCGGCGCTGATAGCGGATTTCACCCTGCTTCTGATAGAAGGCGTTGCCCGGCCCCTGAATCCAGAAGGCGCGCGCGGTCAGCGCGACAAACGCCATGAACAGCATGAACACGACGAGTTTCGAGCGCCACATGGGCAGGCGCACCGACAGAATCGGGTTCGCCGAAAAGGCGACACTTTTGCGAGTCGACGATTTTTTCATCGCACGCCTCCGCGACGGGTCGCAACCGGCGCCGAGGCTGGGCCGGAAGTCGGGATCGGCGCGTCCTCAGCCCTGGCGGCGCCCGGGTCGAGCGTCAGGTACTGGGTGCGCCCGGTCGTGACCGATTGCATCTTCAGAGAATCAGTGGCGATCTGCTCGATGCGCGAAGTCTTCGACAACGCGCTCTGCTGATATTGAAGCTGTGAATAATCCTGCTGCAGCTGGCGCTCCTGCGATTGCGCGCGCTGCAACTGAATAAAGATCTGGCGCTGCTGATTGGTTGCGTTGACGACAGACAAAGCGCAGCCCATCACGATCATCAGCAGGAAGATATTGAGGCGACTCATGGTGCGATCCGCTCCGCCACACGCATCACGGCAGAACGGGCGCGCGGGTTCGCGGCGACTTCAGCGTCGCTTGCGAACACGCGGCCGATGATTTTGAGCGGAGGGCTCGGCAGATCGACTGCGCGAATCGGCAGACGGCGGTCTACCGCTGGCGTACTGGCGTGCGCCTGCATGAATCGCTTGACGATCCGGTCCTCGAGCGAATGAAAGCTGATGACCACCAGCCGCCCCCCTTGCTCCAACAGCGACAACGCTGCTTCTAAAACGACTTGCAGCTCCGCAAGCTCTTGATTGATGTGAATCCGTATAGCTTGAAAGGTGCGGGTTGCCGGATCCTTGCCCTTCTCACGGGTTTTGACGACGTTAGCCACGATTTGGGCAAGCTCGCCCGTGCTGACGAGAGGCCCAAGACGGTCGGACTCTGCCCGGCGAGCAACAAGCGCCTTTGCAATCTGAAAAGCAAACCGTTCTTCCCCATAATCTCGTATCACCTCCGTCAGTTCCTGCACCGTGGCCCGCGCCAGCCAGTCAGCTGCGGACTCGCCGCGCGTCGGGTCCATCCGCATGTCGAGCGGGCCGTCGGCGCGGAAACTGAAACCCCGCTCCGGATCGTCGACTTGTGGCGACGACACGCCCAGATCCAGCAAAACACCCGACACCCGCCCTACTCCACGCTCCGCAATCGCGTCACGCAGTGAAGCAAAACTCTCGTGCACGATGCCAAAGCGCGGATCGGCGATCTGCTGAGCTGTGGCGATGGCGAGCGGGTCTTTGTCGAACGCAATCAGGCGCCCCGACTCACCCAGCTTCTCCAGCACCAACCGGCTATGGCCACCGCGCCCGAACGTACCGTCCACATAAACGCCGTCCGCGCGTGTAACCAGCGCGCTGACCGCTTCTTCCAGCAGCACCGTGCGATGCTGCAATTCATTTCCCATCGCAGGTGCCATATATGTAGTCCGCGATCAGAACGTGAAATTCTTTAACGCTTCGGGCATGCCCTCGGCGATCGCTGCCTGTTCCTTTGCTGCGTAAATTTGTGCATCCCACAATTCAAAGTGACGACCCATGCCGAGCAGGTTCACTTCTTTCTCCAGCGAGCCGGCCGCGCGCAATTCCGGCGACACGAGCACACGGCCCGCGCCGTCCATATCGACGTCCATGGCATTACCGAGAAAAATGCGCTTCCACCAGGCTGCGTTCATGGGCAGCTTGTCGACCTTGTCGCGGAAGATCTCCCACTCCGGGCGCGGAAAGAGCAACAGGCAGCCGTCCGGGTGCTTGGTGATCGTCACCCGGCCCTCTGCCTGTGTTTGCAGCGCATCCCGATAGCGAGAGGGAATCGACATCCGCCCTTTCGCATCGAGCGTCAGCGCCGACGCCCCTTGGAACACTTCGCTCTCCCCTGTCGACCAGAGTTAGCGCTTTAGCGCTTTACTCTGGTCCCATGCAACGTAGTTGCTCGCGGCGTTTTTGCGCCGGCTGCCCGATTCGTGAAAATCTACCCGAAACTGCCGGTGAGATCACACAAAAATACACTTTCTCACACTGTCTCCCACTTTAGAGTAACGCTAAACAGGGGTCAAGGGAGATACACGCTTTTCGAGCGAATTTTGTTTGTTAGAACAAGGACTTAGCGCGACTCCTTCACGTCAGACATAAAACGGAAAACCGTTATAAATGAATGAGCTAGTGAACCTTGTGAAGGTGATACGTGAAAAGTACGAGGGAAAGGCGCGGAATGTAAGAGATCGTGAAGCGGGATCGGGAGGTGTTTGCTGGCGTTCCAGGTATTTCGGGCGGACGGCGCGCGAAGCGCCGCCCCACTTTCAGGCGGTGCGTGAGCAGAGGTCTCGAACTTATATGTAGTAAGCGGTGCGAGTCATGACTTTCGATACAGCGCGCATCAACGCGCGCGCCGGGAACGGCAACTCGACGCCGCCTGCGTCCATAGCGGACTTACCATGCTCCGCCTCGTCGACGCGCATCTGTTCGACGATTGCGCGCGACTCACGGTCAGCCGCGGGCAACTGATCCAGATGGCTATCCAGATGCTGTTCAACCTGGCGTTCGGTTTCGGCCATGAAGCCGAGACTCACCCGATCACCCAGGCGGCCTGCCGCGAGGCCGATTGCCAACGCACCTGTGTACCAGAGCGGGTTCAACAGGCTTGGACGCGAATCGAGCGCCGCGAGGCGTTTGGCGGTCCACGCCAGATGATCCTCTTCTTCTATGGCAGCGTGATTAAACACGGCCCGCAAAGACGGCGACCTGGTAGCGAGTTTCTGAGCCTGGTAAAGCGCCTGAGCGCACACCTCACCGACATGGTTCACGCGCATCAAACCGGCCGCGTGCGCGCGTTCCGCCGGGGAGAGTTCCGCAGGCTCCGCCGCCGATTCTTGCGGAACCGGCAACGGACGACTCATCCGTGACACGCCGGTCATCGAGCGTAAACCCCTATCAAACTCGCTAATCAACTCGTCCAGAAACATTCAGCACTCCCTGATTCGACAACCGGCCCGCCGCGCTGATGGGTACACGCGACAAGGCTTTGCGCGGCAAAACCGATTTCGCGAAGACCTTGAATTCAAACGATTCCGACGGCCAACGTCCAATTTTAGACCATGTTGCGTAAACGAAACAGGAACCGTGCTGGCCATCTCCTTTTTCTTTGTGGCATGTATGCCTTTTGTTACATTACGTGCAACTTCTCGCGAAGTTGGACAAGCAAGGCCTCAACGCTAGACAAATATTCGCCTTGTACAAAAGATTCGTAATCCTTGGAGATCATTCGATGAAAAAGTCGCTTCTCGCTCTCGCAGCACTGGGCGCATTCGCAGGCGTCGCTCATGCTCAGAGCAGCGTGACCCTGTACGGTATCATTGACGAAGGCTTCAACATCAACACCAACTCGGGTGGCAAGCACCTGTACAACCTGTCCAGCGGCGTTCTGCAAGGTTCGCGTTTCGGCCTGCGCGGCACGGAAGATCTGGGCGGCGGTCTGAAGGCAATCTTCGTGTTGGAAAACGGCTTTGACGTGAACAGCGGCAAGCTGGGTCAAGGCGGCCTGATGTTCGGTCGTCAAGCTTACGTCGGCCTGTCGAGCCAGTTCGGCACGGTCACGCTGGGTCGTCAGTACGACTCCGTCGTTGACTACGTCGGTCCGCTGGAAGCGGGCGACCAATGGGGCGGCTACATCGCTGCTCACCCGGGCGACATCGACAACTTCAACAACGCGTACCGCACCAACAACACGGTTAAGTACACGAGCCAGAACTACAACGGCCTGACGTTCGGCGGCACGTACAGCTTCGGTGGCCAGGCAGGCAACTTCACCGGCAACCAGATCTGGTCGTTGGGCGCTGGCTACAACAACGGTCCGTTGGTCTTGGGCGTCGGCTACTTGAACGCGCGCACCCCGGCAGCATCGGGCGGCCTGTTCAACGACGGTGGCACGGCTTCGACGAACGCGGGTGCCCTCTCGAACTTCGCCGTGCAGTCGCCGGTCTATGCCAGCTACGCTTCGGCTAACACGTACCAAGTGATCGGTGCGGGTGGTGCATACACGTTCGGCGCCGCAACGATTGGCCTGACGTACTCGAACATCAAGTTCTCGAACCTCGGCGTGGCGTTCGCACAACCGGCGGTCCGTGGTCAATCGGCTACGTTCAACAATGCGGAACTCAACTTCAAGTATCAGTTGACCCCGGCATTGCTGGTCGGCGCTGCATATGACTACACCCGCGGCGCGAGCATCGACGGCGCATCGACCGCCCAGTATCACCAAGGCGCGGTTGGCGTGGACTACTTCCTGTCCAAGCGTACCGACGTGTACGTGACGGGTGTGTACCAACACGCTCTGGGCGAAGTGCTGAATCAAGCTGGCACTGGCGTGGTTGACGCAACGGCAGGCATCAACGGCCTGACGGGTTCGTCGAACCAGAACCAGTTCACGGCTCGCATCGGTATCCGCCACAAGTTCTAATAAGTCGTAATAAAGCAGTTTGCCTCAAAGGCGCCTTCGGGCGCCTTTTTTTATAGCCGCGCGCCGCGCATTGTCGGCTGGTTTGCGTGGAGACGACGGCTCAGAGAGAAGGCCCGGCAGACGTTCGTCTGCCGGGCCTTCTTTTTCTTCGCCGCAAATGCGCGTTACTTCGTCTCAGCTCTGTTCAGGCCGGCAGGCTCGACGCGCATGACGCGCTTACGCCCGGCCGTCGCGCAATTCGCGACGCAGAATCTTGCCGACATTGCTCTTGGGCAGCTCAGTCCGGAATTCGACGATCTTCGGCCGCTTGTAGCCGGTCAACTGCGTTTTGCAGTACGTGAAGATGTCTGCATCAGTAAGTGCCTGGTCCTTTTTCACGATGAACAGCTTTACCGCTTCGCCTGAATGCTGATCCGGCACGCCGACCGCGGCAACTTCGAACACCCCCGGCATCTTGGCGACCACGTCTTCGATCTCGTTCGGATAGACGTTGAAGCCGGAGACCAGAATCATGTCCTTCTTCCGGTCGACGATCTTGACGAAGCCATTTTCGTTCATCAAGCCGACATCGCCCGATTTGAAGAAGCCATCCGGCGTCATGACCTTGGCCGTTTCGTCCGGACGGTTCCAGTAGCCAGCCATCACCTGCGGGCCGCGAATGCAGATTTCTCCCGGCTGGCCGAGCGGCACCTCGTTGCCTTCATCATCGCGAATCGAGATTTCCGTCGATGGCAGCGGCAAACCGATCGTGCCGCTATATTCCGTGACGGTGACCGGATTGCAGGTGACGCACGGCGACGTCTCCGACAGACCGTAGCCCTCGATGATCGGCGTATGGGTATGCTCGAACCAGCGCTTGGCGACGGCTTCCTGCACCGCCATACCGCCGCCATTTGCGGCGATCAGCTTCGAAAAATCAAGTTTGTGGAAGTCCGGGCTGTTCAGCATTGCGTTGTACAACGTGTTGACGGCCGGAATCGTCGTGATCGAATAGCCTTCCAGCGCCTTGATCATGCCGGGGATGTCGCGCGGATTTGGAATCAGCACGCCGAGGCCGCCCGTACGGATTGTCAGCAGTCCACAGACCGTCAGCGCAAAGACGTGATAAAGCGGCAACGCGACAACCGTGATGAACTGATCGATGTCCGTGCGGTTAGCGCGAACCGGATCGAGCCAGATTTCCGACTGCAGTACGTTGGCGATCAGGTTCCGATGCAAGAGCGTCGCGCCCTTGGCCACGCCGGTCGTGCCGCCCGTGTACTGTAGAAACGCGACGTCCTCCGGGCCTTGCTGGACCGACTTGAAACTTTGGCGGCCGCCCTCGGCGATCGCGGTGTTGAATTTGACGTGGCCGGGCAGACTCCATGCCGGCACCATCTTCTTCACGCGGCGCACGACGAAGTTCACCAGTGTGCCCTTCACGCCCATCAGATCGCCCATTGCGACGACGACAATGTGCTTGACCGACGTATTGCGCACGATCGCCTGCAGCGTGACAGCGAAGTTCTCGAGCAGGATGATCGCTTCCGCGCCGCTGTCCTTGAGCTGATGCTCGAGCTCCCGCGGGGTGTAAAGCGGGTTCACGTTCACCACCACGTAGCCCGCGCGCAAGATCGCCGCAATGGCGACAGGATATTGCAGCACGTTCGGCATCATGATCGCGATGCGCGCGCCGCGGGCAAGTCCCTTTGACTGAAACCATGCGGCCAGCTTGCGCGAGAGCGCGTCCAGTTCGCCGTAGCTGATCTCCTTGCCCATGCACACGAACGCCGGTTTGGCGCGGTGGTCGCGGAAGGCTTCTTCGAGCAGTTCGGCGACGGACGAATAGCGAGTCGGATCAATCTCTGCGGGAACGCCGGGTGGATAAGATTTCAGCCAGATTTTGTCCATGCAGCGTCTCCTCCTTTATTTTCGAATGGTCGTGCTAAAAATGCATCGTAGCATGGGCATCCCTTTGCTATTCGCGAAAAGCGGCTGAGTTAGACTGCAGCCTCGAACCCATTGGGGGCCGCTGCTGCGAGATTTTTGAGCGTATTTTCAGGCGCGTTCGACTTCGACGAGGCAGTCGTAGAAGGTGGCCGATCCGCCCAGATCGGTGAGCGCCTGGCTGGTGACCTGATTGGCGTTGCGGCCGTCGGGCGCGAGCTTCTTCCACCAGATCGACAAGCCGACCACGAGCCCTTTACGTGCCTTGTCGGTGACGCGAGCGCGCGCCTGCATTGCGCCGCGATCGTTGAATATGCGCACCTGGTCACCCTCGGCGATGTTTCGCTGCTGCGCGTCGGCCGGATGGATGTCCAGGTGCGGCTCGCCTTCCGTCGAGCGCAGGCTTTCGATGTTCACGAAGGTGCTGTTCAGGAAATTGCGGGCAGGCGGCGAGATCATTGCAAGCGGGTAACGGGCGGCGAGCTCGGGCGCTCCGTCTGCGGATTCGTAAGGCGGCAGATAGTCCGGCAACGGATCGAGCCCTTGCTGCGCAAGGCGCTCGCTGAAGAACTCGCATTTACCGGACGGCGTGCGAAAACCGCCCTCGGCGAATGGCGCGTCAGGCAGGTTCAGCGCGGCCCAGCCGGTTTTCTTGAGCGAATCCCAGCTGACGCCTTCGAGCGTTTTGTCATTCCAGCGGAATGCCGACTGCGCGATGGCGTCGTCGCTATCGTAAAGCGCCGGCTCCTGCAGGCCCATGTGGCGCGCCAAGCCGCGAAAGATCTCCGTGTTCGGGCGTGCATCGCCGACCGGCGCGATCGCCGGCAAGTTGACCATCACGTGGGTGTGCCCGTACGACTTGTGCACGTCGAGGTGCTCGAGTTGCGTCGTGGCAGGCAAGAGCAGATCGGCGTAGTCCGCGGTGTCGGTCTGAAAGTGCTCGAGCACGATCGTGAACAGGTCTTCGCGTGCAAAACCTGCCGCAACCCGTTCGGAGTCCGGTGCGACCGCGACCGGATTCGAGTTATAGACGATGATCGCCTCGACTTTCGGACCGAACGTGGCGTCGCCCAAGTGCAGCAACGCGTCGCCGATTGCGTTCATATTGATGACGCGCGATGCCTTGGCGGGCCAGCCCGGCATCAGGTCCGGGCGCTGCAACGCGTGCGAGTCCACCGGCGCCCACCCGCCCGAGGACAACAGCGCACCGCCCGCCCGCTCGCGCCACGCGCCTGTCAGCGAAGGCAGACAGGCGATTGCGCGTACGGCATTACCGCCGCCACGCACCCGCTGCATGCCGTAGTTCATCCGAATCGCGGCCTTTTTCGTGCTGCCGTAAAGGCGTGCAAGATCGACGATCACCTGCTCGTCCACACCGCAAATTTGACCAGCACGTGAGGGCGGATAACTGAGCGCGCGCGCCTTGAGTTCATCGAAGCCCAGCGTATGGGCCGCGATGTAGGCGTGATCGAGCAGATCTTCGTTGATCAACACGTTGATCATGCCGAGCGCTAAAGCGCCGTCGGTTCCGGGTTTCAATGCAATGTGCTGGTGGCATTTTTCCGCCGTCAGCGAGCGGTACGGGTCGATTGCGATCAGCCGTGCACCCCGCCGCTTGGCTTCCTGGGCGCGCGTCCAGAAGTGCAGATTCGACGCGATTGGATTTGAGCCCCAAATCAGGATGACCTCGCTCTCAGCGAAAAACTCGGTGAGCATGCCGAGGCTGGCGCCGTAGGTATATTTCAGCCCGGCCGCACCAGCGGCTGCGCAAATCGTGCGGTCCAGCTGTGATGCCCCGAGTTTGTGAAAGAACCGCTGCGCAATACTGTCACCCTGAACCAGGCCCATCGTGCCGGCATAGCTGTACGGCATGATGGCTTCTGGCGCTCGGTTTGCGATCTCCGACAGGCGTGCTGCGGCTAGCTCGAACGCCTCATCCCAGCTGATCGGTTCAAAACGGCCTTCGCCTTTGCGGCCGATGCGCTTCATCGGTGTCGTCAACCGATGCGGATGGTGTACCCGCTCGGCATAGCGGCTGACCTTGGTACATAGCGCGCCTTGAGTCGGAGGGTGATCGGGATCGCCGACGACCTTGACCGCCCGTCCGCCTTCGACGGTTACGCGCATCGCACAGGTATCGGGACAATCGTGCGGGCATACCGCGCGGGCGAATTCAGTCGGGGCATTGATCGGCGGTCCGTCCATGAGAACGGTAAGCGGTGGGGTGACTCCGGATTTTATTACGTCCGTTGGCCGTTGATCCGCATAGTGCCGCCAAAAATGGCTTCGGCGTAGAATCGACTATCAACGTGCCCGGGCGATATGGCCCCGAGCGATTCCACGCAAAGCAAAGCACAAGTGCACCATCATGAAACTGATCCCAGAAATCCAGGCCGCCCGCGGCGAAATTCAAACCCTCCGACGAACGATTCATGCGCACCCCGAGTTGCGTTACGAAGAAACAGCAACTGCGGATCTGGTTGCCAGGACACTTGAGTCCTGGGGCATCGAAACTCATCGCGGATTGGGCAAAACGGGCGTAGTCGGCGTGCTGAAACGCGGCAACGGATCGCGCTCGATCGGACTGCGCGCCGACATGGATGCGCTGCCGATTCAGGAACTCAACAGTTTCGACCATCGCTCGCAGAACGACGGCAAAATGCACGCGTGCGGCCATGACGGACATACCGCGATGCTGCTCGGCGCGGCGCGGCATCTGGTCAAGCACGGCGAATTTGACGGCACGATCGTGTTCATCTTTCAACCGGCAGAAGAAGGGGGTGCCGGCGCACAGGCCATGATCGACGATGGCCTGTTTACGAAGTTTCCGGTCGATGCGGTTTTCGGAGTTCACAACTGGCCAGGCATGCCGGCAGGCCACTTCGGCGTGACCGAAGGCCCGATCATGGCGTCCAGCAACGAATTTCGTATTGAAATAAAAGGAGTGGGTGCGCATGCGGCGCTCCCGCATAATGGCCGCGACCCCGTCTTCACGGTGGTGCAGATCGCGAATGGGCTGCAGAGCATCATCACGCGAAACAAGAAGCCGCTCGATACCGCGGTACTGTCGATCACCCAGATCCACGCTGGCGACGCCGTCAATGTTGTTCCGGACGATGCATGGATCGCAGGCACCGTGCGGACTTTTACCACCGAAACGCTCGATCTGATTGAAGCACGCATGCGCAAGATCGCCGAGAGCACAGCTGAGGCTTACGATTGCTCGGT
This sequence comes from Paraburkholderia polaris, assembly GCF_012927345.1. Taxonomy (GTDB): domain Bacteria; phylum Pseudomonadota; class Gammaproteobacteria; order Burkholderiales; family Burkholderiaceae; genus Paraburkholderia; species Paraburkholderia polaris. The sequence continues at coordinate 907 of NZ_JABBGJ010000039.1, read as the reverse complement.
CGATATCCACTTCCATCGCAACTATCCGCCGACCATCAACAGTAGCGAAGAGACCCGCTTCGCTGTGGCAGTCATGAAGGAAATTGTCGGAGCAGAAAATGTCGACGACTCGGTCGAGCCGACGATGGGCGCCGAGGATTTTTCGTTCATGCTGCTGGCGAAGCCGGGCTGTTACGCGTTTCTCGGTAATGGCGACGGTGGTCACCGAGACTCAGGACATGGTGCAGGGCCTTGCATGCTGCATAACGCGAGCTATGACTTCAACGACGAGCTACTGCCGATCGGCTCAACGTACTGGGTTCAGCTGGCACAACGATTCCTGGCAGAGCAGAAATAAGGTGGTTTGGGTGGACTGACGTCGGACGTGCTTATCTGGAGTTGACGGGTTACGCGAACGCGCTCCGGATCGGGAAGGAGTGATGCCGGAGGAATTGGATCGCATCGGGCAAGGTCGCGCGATGCTTTCAGCTCCGGCCGTTATGACGGACAGACACCCGGACGAAGTCCCGGTGTGAGCGTGCTATCGCAGTCGTGATGGCACGGCTGGACGCGAGGCTCGCTCTGCGTGCGGTTTTTTACGGCCGCAAACGCAAAAACCCCACCTTGTGGGGTGGGGTTTTTGCTTGCTGCTGGGGAGCCTGACGATTACCTACTTTCACACGGGAATCCGCACTATCATCGGCGTGGAGTCGTTTCACGGTCCTGTTCGGGATGGGAAGGGGTGGGACCGACTCGCTATGGTCATCAGGCATGACTTGTTGTCGTGTCGCCTTTGTGGGCGGCACAACCAATCTGGAAGAAGTAGTTTCTGGTGATGCTCACCAGAGGGGTAAAGCTGTTGGGGTTGTGTTGTTTCTGGCACAACACTGATCTCAACCGTCACGTGCTACCCCCTTTCGGGGGTGGC
>NZ_JABBGJ010000038.1 GCF_012927345.1 Paraburkholderia polaris | reverse complement strand
AGCCTTCTGATCACGGCCAACCAGCCGTTCTCGGGCTGGAACGACGTGTTCCCCGATCCCGGCATGACCGTCGCTGCAATTGACCGGCTCGTCCATCATTCGACGATCTTCGAGATGAATGTCGAAAGCTACCGTCGTCGCACCGCCAGCGACAAACAGAACAGCCGGCGCCGACAATCATCCAGCGACAATCACAAGGAAGGAGCGACAAACATGGCCGAATAACCACCGACAATCAACCCGGTCGACCGGCCAAAATGATTGTCGGTAAACCGGCCATCCTGCTTGACGTTATCCAGTTATGTGCTCGCGTCGCAGTTGAGGAAAGCGAAAATCCGTCCGCTGTTGGCTGGCAAGGAAGGTTGATTCACGAACTCGTGATGGAAGGCTACCAGGATCGCGCTGCCAATCGAAAATTGACCGGTGAGTGGTTGATCTTTGGAGTGCAGGAGCAAAAGAACGTTTATCTTGCTTTGTGTGCTCATTCGGACAGCGCAGAACAAGATAGCGCGATCCATGACGCCCTTCTGAATCTATGCGGAGACGAATTTCCCGACATCTTTGCAACGGGTACCGGTGCTGAATAAACACTCAGCCGAAGGTCTGCTTCCGTCATACGCTACGCGTCTCTCCTACTGCGAAGCGCGAGTGTTTTTCGCACTGCCCGACACCGCCAACACACTGGCTACGGGCGGTTGCCGACACCTGCTTTCGCTCGGTCTACGCAAAAATCCAAGAACCTGTGCTGTAGAATTGTCTGCGCCCTAAAGCGCAATGCGTGGAGGCCGGATGAATTCGGATGACAGCACAGCTAACACGATCGTTCCAACGGATTCGACCGTCGATCGGATTAGAACTCAACTCGAGCGGCTTAACCCGAGCACGAAACGCCGCATTCTCGAAAAGTTTGCTTTGGCGGCGCTCGGAAGCATTCCATGGGTCGGCGGATTCATCAGCGCGCTCGCGAGCATGAAGACCGAAGAGGCCGGTCTGCATGCATCGTCCCTCCAGACGCAATGGCTCGAAGAACATCAAGCCAAGATGGAAACCCTGAGTGCGACCATGCAAGATATCGGTCGGCGATTCGAGGCAATTGGCGATGAGATCGATGAGCGGCTCGCGAGCGACGAATATCTGGACATCGTGCGGAAAGCCTTTCGCGCCTGGGACAAGGCCGACACCGAAGAAAAGCGCCGCTACGTCGCAAACCTCGTAACGAATGCCGCTGGAACACGACTATGCTCCGATGACGTTGTTCGGCTCTTCATCGACTGGCTGGACACTTATCACGAATCGCACCTGGCTGTAATCCGCGAGATCTATAGTAATCCCGGCTCAACGCGATTTGATATCTGGACCGCGATTTACGGCAACCTCGTTCGCGAGGACTCGGCGGAAGCTGACCTATACAAGCTGCTGATCCGTGACCTGAGTACAGGTGGTGTCATCCGGCAAGCACGTGACACTAATGCCGATGGGCAATTCCTGCGCAAGCAGACAGTACGGAAGTCGCCCGGACCAGCCAACGGGACGGTCGAATCAGCGTTCGATGGCAGCAAGCAATATGTGCTAACCGAGCTAGGCAAACAGTTCGTTCACTACGCGATGAACGAGGTGGTACAACGCGTATCGGGCGAATGACACCAGTGATTATCGGTATCGAACACGTGCTCGACAACCGAGCAAATCACGGTTGTCGTCCACGGGAAATAGCCGTCACACGCGTCGTAGCGATATGCTCATGCCCTCCTCGATGGGTTCGCGCCAAGCACAACAACACGACGCAACACAATCCGGTGGCGAATCCCACCACGACGTGTTTAACACTCAACGGTGCGCGCAAGTCAAACGGCGCCAAAGTGTTATACACAAGACATCCCCAAACAAATAACGTAAAGATGTTCACCCATTGATTGATCTTTGACACCGAGACAGGCGCAGGTCCGACAAGTCGCTCAACAAGGTTAGCGCTCGGTGGTCTAGCAAGGATCGTTTTGTACAGTGGCCCGATGACAGAATCCTCGATCGAATCAACGTGATTCTCCCAATTTTCCTGCCAGTATTTGCTTCCCTTGTTTGCTTGGTACCAAGCAAAGGTGAGCACAAGCCCTAAGCACGCAACGATATAGGCGAGATACTGTTTATCCGGAAAATGCTTCTCGTCGGCACCCAGAATGACGAAATGCCCTGTGAAAGCAGCAGCAATTAGTACCCAAAAGTACGTTGCCCTCTTCCAGTAAAGTTCGATCTCAAACTTCCGGATGTCCAACGCGTACTGAAGGAGCAGACCCAGATCAGGTTTCTGCGGCGACCCTGTAAGATTGAACGCCTTCTTGTATTCTGCCTCGTCCACGCACTCCCCCCGACCTGTGTTTTCGATATGTCCTGCATCCTACCATCGTCACCCGCGAGCTGGAGTGACGTGCATAGGGCGCGTGGGGTCTCACGCCACTCTATGTCCGATCCTCGATCACACCGACGCTCACCCCGTCTCTATATACAGCGAAGCAAACTAGAAACCCATGCAATGAGGGCGGCGCTACATTAGCATGAGTTATCGCAGATCCAATGTTGACGAATATCGCGAGTGGATATTCTAGAACGTCTCTAATGAGGCTCAGTTTGTCGAAATCGACAATAGCGTGAGCCGCTGTCGCTCTTAGCTTGAGTTCAACCACGGCGTGATTGCCGTCGGCCGGGGTTCGATGTCGGGTCGGGTCAAACGGTTCGTGAATGATGATATCCGGTCGCTGCGACAAACCGTGCTGCCGCAAGCGCTTCTGATATTCCTGCTCGATCACGGTCCCGACTGGTAGAGGAACAAGCCGGTGCATCTCAGCGAGAAGCGCCCCTTGGAAACCGCGTTCTGTTTCGAAAAGTCGTGGCTCGACTATTGAGGAAAGCGCAGTCCGGAAGTCTCTTATCAACTTCTCGCGTTCCATGAGGTGTCTCCAGTTTCCACGAAAGGCGCAGAGCAACATTCAACGTCAAAACAACCGCTCAAATCGAGAAGGTAATGGCTCCCTACGCTGAGCGCATGCTGTCCCCTTAAGCTTCGATCAAGTCACGCTCTGGCTTTGACCTCGGCCACACTTCGAACATCCAAAGCTTTAACACATCACCGTAGAATCCTCGGCGGAGACCTATGCTTAAGGCAGCTGGCCCAACGGAAGGCGTCAGTCGAGTCACTCGCCCGTCTTCTGAAACCGTCAAGTAATTGTAGTAGCTTGACACCATCCCACTTAGCGTCCCGAGATGCTGGAAGTCGTGTTCCGGCGTATCGTCGCGCGGAGCTGACTCGTATTCGATGTATTCGAGCTGACCATCATTCAACACAGGTTCGGCTTTCGTCTCTGTCCATCGCGAATGCAGCATGAAATACCAAGCCCATATTTTCTCCTCCTCACTGAGAATCTCATTTCCCGCCGCATAGAAGGTGATGGCGGATATGACGAAGCGCACAGTGCTGTCAGGTTGCAACGCCCGAGGCTTATTCCTGTCTGCCCAAATTCTACAAGTCAACGGCGGGATCGTCGACAGCATCAAGTCTCCGAGAAGGGCGGACCAGTTGTGCATCATGGCGTCCGCGAACTTCAACTGAATCGCGCCCCTACGCGTCAAAATCTCCTCTGGTCTTACAACCGTCCACATGCGTAGGTTGGACCAATATATCGCAAGGAGAAGAGGTTTTCTGAACAACTCGGCGTATGCCCGAAGCCGGTCTAAATATTTCTTCGACATCGAAAACGGCTGATCAAAACTCTTATTGTGGCAGTTCTTAACCTCGATGAGGTACTCCGAGCCGTCCCTAAACACGACGCGGTAGTCGGGAGGCTGCACCGACGCATTCAAGCAGGTGATATCACCGGCGTCCTCCCTCTTTATGATGAGCGCCTTGCCTAGGGACGCGACCACGTACTCAAACATATTCTCCACCCGCTTCCCGTGGATCAATCTATCGTTGCTTCGGCTAGCGCCTAGCAAATCCGAAAATGAGATGGTTTCGCTAACCTCGGCGAGGTCGATGTTTCTGGCGACCCCAATGCAATCGGCAAGTTCGAGCGGACCAAATTTTTCTGGGTCCCGAGGAATACGGTGCATGATTTTTTCTATGAGATGTGGTCCGGCTCGCGCCCCGCTAAGAGGCGCTCCTAACTACTAATCCAAGTAGTTGGCCGCGCTAGGTCAATCTTTCGATCAAACCTGCGATATCGGGTTTGTGCCCACGGGCGGGAACAAATCGGCAGATTGCTGACTCGCTGTGTTTAATAGCCGGTCGTACAATTCGTCAGGCTGAACTCGAAAACGCAAACCATCAGCAAGGCGGGTCAACGCCGCAATGCCAACGATACTCAATCCAAATCTTGAGGCTTCTTCGGCGAAGGGTTCGATCTCTGCGTCGCTATGTTTCGTCACAAGAACACCGATGATCTGCACGTGCCCGAGCCGTTGTGATGCAAAACTCTCCTTGATACGCAAAACGCGTTGCTGAAGCTTGGAGAGTTTTTCCGATGAGTTGGTAACGGCCGCTGCGCATTCAATCACCGCGACTCGCCGACTCGGCGTCTCACAGTAGATGTCAGGTGCCTCTTGTAAATGTGACACCTCCCCTAAATACATACAGTCGAAGCCGATCTCCTCCAGAACTATGGCGAGAACTCGTTCGAATGGGTGCCCGCGCGACTCACGGGATAACAGTTCTTCGCGCAACTTCGCGAGGTCTTTGTCAAATTGCGCAAGGAACGCTGCGCGCTGACTCGGCAGCCGGGTGGGATCACCCACCCACCAGCGCGAGATATGGTGTCCCGCATAGCTGAGAAAGACTTGGCAGACCGGAGTATCACCGACATCTTGCTCGACTCGTGCGGCTATAAGGCCGTCGTCCTGAGCGGTCCAGCTAAGCGTTCCCCCGCCTATCGATGACCGAGATGCTTTCTGACCGTCCGGCGCGACTTTCACGCCGATCTTGAGCAAGGATGGATCGATGCGCGGACTTGCGACTATCTTGGCCGAGAGCGCGCGATCGCTGATCGTCGAATCAGCCACTATCGTCTCGGCCGGCCGTTCTAGCAGAATTTCAATTGCAGTGTCCGGCCGCTGCAAGATCGCGGTGGGTAAAAGGTGCTCACTTAACAAGTCGGCGAGGCCATCGTAGGGCGTATCGAGCGATCGCAGCCTATGTTCTAGATCGGCGAGCATCCGTCCATCAATATTTGGCGATCGCCCGCCGGACAAAATCAGCGTTGGTGATCGTGCTTGACCAGGTTGAAGCTGAGGATGGCTGTCAGCGAAGAATGTTGCGTTTAGCGAAGGGCCATCAATCTGCGGAAGCGAATATATCTGTCCGCTGAGTTCGATCTGGCCGGACTGTACGAATCGATCTAGATCGAAGTTTTCTTTTGCCAGATCGATCGCAAACCGCCCAACCATCACCCCGTCGATCGACACGACCGACGGTTCGAGCAAGCTTGGCCGAACCGTCTCGTAAATGTGGCGAACGATAGCCCAGTGAAGCCACGTCGTCCCCGCGACCTCCACGACCAGATACGAAATGATGACGTGCCGCGCCGCGTTGGTCCAATGCTCGGCGATGGCCATAAATCGATCGATTTCCGATTGCGCGTGGCTTGATATTTGGAACGGAATACCGGTCGACGCCATTGTTTAATAGTCCATGATCGTGGGTCGAATGATGATACGCCGGGGTTTGACAGCTGTCCCGCTCGCACGAGCCACTTGGCGGCCGCGTGTGAGGTCAGGGAACAACCCTGATTTCGTTGCGACGCAGCGATGCCAGCGAAAAATCCCGAAGTGGATACACTTTTCACGCCACTTCACACGATTCCGCCTCCCCAAATCGCCGAAACCCCTGTAAAATAGCGGGTTCTGCGGGCGTCGTATAATGGTAATACCCTAGCTTCCCAAGCTAGAGCCGTGGGTTCGATTCCCATCGCCCGCTCCAGATTCTTTTCAGCCAGCCTGTGGATTGATCAGGCGGCTTCGCGAAGGGATCTGAATCTGCCTCATTTCTGCCGCCTTTCCCACCCGCTGCATAGTCCCCGCCTGTCATCCAGGAAGTCGCACAAAGGCGCGATGAACCCAAGCGAGGTTCAAGGCACCATTGCGCGAATTGCCACTAGTTCTTCGCAGCCTTCTCGACCGCCTTGACCAGCTTGAAATCGTCTTTCTCCAGCACGTAGTAGTACGTCCCATTGCCCGCTTCATTTCTGCTGCCGTGAACCACCAGCAGGCGGCTGTCGCGCCGGAATTCGATCGGCTCCTGCACATCCACATCCCAGCAGCACACCGTAAAAGGCAACCACGTGACGCGGCCGGTCTTCGCATCGATCGCCACGCTGGACACGCAGGACGCCCCGCAGCCCCAGCTTGCCAGCACGTAATGCCCGGCAAAGTTCGGCTTCTGCCGGCTGGCTTCGCGGATACGCGTCGCATATTCCTTGTCGTCCGCGGATACGAGCCGCACTTTCGCCGCTTTGCCCACGAATGTGTCAGTGACCGCGAAATCTTCGAAGCGCGGCGCGCCGACATCAGCGGCTTGCGCTACACCCAACCAGCACATAGCCGAAACAAATCCCATCAATAGAAACTTTTTCATTGCTCAATACCAGTGATGTTTTTCCCAGAACAGTCGTGCTGATGCAGCGGTGTGATATCGCCCGAGAACATAGCGAATCCCGCCCTGACATTCCTCGACTGGATTACCGAAAGATTTTTCACCATTCGGATTCAATTCATATTGAGTCCGCAGCAACTGATAAAGCCCACGCGCGGACGACTTGCCGTTGCGCACGTCCACCACGCCGCTCGACTCCTGCGCCATGAGCCACAGTAAATCGTTGAATTGCGTGAGCGGAACGCCTTCAATGCCCATTGCTTTGCGAAGTGCATTCTGTGAGGTAGTCGGTACCGCAGTCGGATCGATAGCGACCCAACCCGTTTTGGCGGCTTTTGCCTGACGATGATTGTGTGCGTATTTGCCCATAGTGGATTTTCGTTTTGATAATCGTTGCAACAGACGGCTTACAACGCGATTAAATCATACGAATTGCTGTCACGGTTATGAAAACGTAATCCTGATGCCGATTTCGGGACCCCGTCACCCCGTCCACCGTCTGGACGCACCCTTTTCGGGTGTGCTACCTTACGCGCACTTGCAACGCCCGCTCCACCTTCCTGCTAAGCCGTCAGCAGAATCCAGCACGAGCCGCCTCCCATGAAGGCGGCTTTTTTGTAGTGGCAGCGGCGAGGCACAGCGATTCGAGCGAACCGCGCCGGCGAACTGCGGCCCATGCCGCGCATGCGCAAACGGCGCCTCGCAACACGCCATGCAAGCCGCCAAGCCCTCACCCTTGTAGCAGCATCGACAATGATCCACGATCCAAACGACGCCGGCCTGCCGGACGAATTCCCGCCAGCTTCCACCGAAGCCGAAGCCGAAGCTGAAGGCCAACCAGCCGATGCCGGCTCCGACGCCCCGCAAGAAGAAGCCTTGCATCGACGCCGCATCCGCAGCTTTGTCACGCGTGCCGGTCGCGTGTCGACCGGCCAGCGCCGCGCGATGGACGAACTCGGACCGCGTTTCGTCGTGCCCTTCACCCCACAGCAACCCGACTGGAATAGCGTGTTCGGCCGTGCAGCGCCGCGTGTGCTGGAAATCGGCTTCGGGATGGGCGCGACCACCGCGGAGATCGCCTCGCATCGTCCCGACGACGACTTCCTCGGCGTCGAAGTGCATGAGCCAGGCGTCGGCGCGCTGCTCAAGCTGATGGGCGAGCAAGAACTGTCGAACATCCGCATCATTCAGCACGATGCGGTCGAAGTGCTCGAACAGATGATTGCGCCGGACAGCCTCGACGGCGTTCATATCTTCTTTCCGGACCCTTGGCACAAGGCGCGCCACCATAAGCGCCGGCTGATCCAGCCGAAGTTCGTCGCGTTGCTGGTTTCGCGTCTGAAGCCGGGTGCGTATCTGCATTGCGCGACCGACTGGCAAAACTACGCCGAGCAGATGCTCGAAGTACTGGGCGCCGATCCCGCGCTGGAAAATACCGCCGACGGCTACGCGCCGCGTCCCGAATATCGTCCGGTGACGAAGTTCGAACGGCGCGGGCTACGGCTTGGGCATGGCGTGTGGGATCTGGTGTTCAGGAAGCGCGGCGCGGCGTAAAACCGCCCGTTACAACTGGCTCGCCATAAGGAAAAGGTCCGCGTTGCGGACCTTTTTCATGACTCTCGAAAGACAGCGGTGAAGACAGCGGAGACTCAGTCCGCCCAACTCAATGCGCCGCTATAGCCCACCAGCAGGATCAACAGACCGAAACCGATCCGGTACCACGCGAACACGGTGAAATCGTGCGCGGAGATATAGCGCAGCAGCCAGCGCACGCAGGCGAAGGCGCTGATGAAGGCGGCAACGAAGCCGAGCGCGAAACTGCCAAGCGCGTCGGCGGACAGCAAATGCCAGTCTTTATAGAGCTCGTAAGCCGTCGCGCCGAAGATGATCGGAATCGCGAGGAAGAAAGAAAACTCCGTCGCGACACGCCGTTCGAGACCAAATAGCATCCCGCCGATGATCGTCGAACCCGAACGCGACATGCCCGGGATCAGCGCGAAACATTGAGCAAGGCCGACTTTCAACGCATCCAGCGGGCTCAAATTGTCGACGTTCTGAACGCGCGCCGCCGCGTCGCCTCGCGCGCGCTGGCGCGCTTCCGCCCACAGGATCACCACGCCGCCCGCCACCAGCGCGAACGCGACCGGCACCGGCGAAAACAGCGCCGCCTTGATGGCCTTCTCGAACAGCAAGCCGAGTACGACCGCCGGAATTGTCGCGATGATCACGTTCAGCGTGAAGCGCCTGGCGTCAGGGCGGTTGGGCAAGCCCACCACCACGCTGCCGATGCGGCGCCGAAACTCCCAGCACACGGCCAGAATCGCGCCGAGCTGGATCACGACATCGAAGGTTTTCGCGTGGTCGTCCGTGAAATTGAGCAGACTACCCGCGACGATCAGATGGCCGGTGCTCGACACCGGCAAAAATTCCGTCAACCCTTCGACGACGCCCAGAATCAGCGCCTTGCAAGCCATTAGCCAGTCCATCCGTGACCCTCATCGCTGTAGATAGTCGAAACGAACAGGGTCAGCACGGTGCGCGCGCGGCCCTGCCGGCCGCGCACAGCGTCATTTCTCGACGATTTGTATGCGTATGCCGTTTGTAAGGATGGTGATTGTACCGGGTTCGTAATTCACCCCGGCGAATTGCAGCTGTTCGGGCTTGAAGGTGTAGATCGGATAGTTGGTCAGCAACTGCGTGGCGAGCACGGCTGCCGCGGCATTGATCTGCTGCGTGTAGGCCTGCGCCTGTCCGCTCACACTGACGTTGTCGACGTTCGGCGACTTCAGCACGACCGATTTGCTGGCGGCATCGTAGGCCAGTTCGCTAGACAGTGTGAATACACCGTCGACCGGTTGCGGCATGAATGGGCTCACGAACCGCGCATCGAGCTTCACCGAGACGCGGTTCGCGTCCGGCAGGAAACCGACCACTGGATTGGTCAGCGCGACATCGAACACTTGCGAAACCGTGCGTTGATACGGGAATTTGCGCTGCACCGCGTCCTGCACCTGTTGCTGCGAGAACGTGTAATGCGAGGGAATGAACGGAAATATCGGTGTCGCCGCGCACGCTACCAGTGACACGGTGATGCCGAGCGCGGTGCAACCTGTCAGCGTTGCAAGCAGGAAGCGGCGCCGGGTCGGCGCAGCGGGTCGAGTCATGCGAAATCTCCTGTGGAAACCTTCTCGAGCATGCGGTTACGTTGAGTTGTTCTGATTCGAATCAATGGATGACGTGGCGGTTCGCGCACGTGCGCTATCGGCGCACCGCCGGTTGCGGTTGGGTCTGCGTTTCCAGCTGGGTGAGCCACGCGATCGCTTCGCTGCGGCTCGCGCCGCACATGTCCGTCTGCGGCTGCAAACCGGAACAACACGCCGGCCGCTCCGGCTGACCAAAGATCGCGCAGCGCAGATCGTCGCCGAGTTGCACGCAGCGCACGCCCGCCGGTTTGCCATTCGGCATGCCCGGGATCGGACTCGAAATCGACGGCGCGATACAGCATGCGCCGCAATCGGGGCGGCACGCATGACCGGCCACATTGAACGGGGACTCGCGCTTCACAACGCTGTTCGGCACTTCACTCACGACATTTTTCCTGAACTCGAAAACATACAACGCCATACCAGACCCGCATTGTGCCATCGCATCCCGTGCGACCTTTTTACACAATCCGGCAGCGGGTCGCTCACGTAGACTTGATGGATACGAAAGGCCACGCTCAAGAGGCGTTTTTGCGCTATCCGAACCGGTCCCGAGAACTCGCCGGCTCTTGCCTCTTCAAGGGTGGCTGTCAGACCCGAGCGCCCCATGACCACCGCCAACACGCTATTCCGCCCCGACCTGCTCGCCAAATACAACGCGAACGGTCCACGGTATACGTCCTATCCGACCGCCTTGCAGTTCCGCGACGCGTTCGATCCCGCCGACTATTTGCGCGCCGCCGCCGATCCAGGCGCTGGCGCCACCGATCTTTCCCTGTACTTCCACATCCCCTTTTGCGACACCGTGTGCTTCTACTGCGGTTGCAACAAGGTCGCCACGAAAAACCGCGCGCACGCGCGTCCTTACGTTGAGCACCTGAAGCGCGAAATGGCTTTGCAGGCAGCGTGTTTCGACACGCGGCGCCCCGTGTCGCAATTGCATTGGGGCGGCGGCACGCCCACGTTCCTGTCGCACGATGAAATGGCGGAACTGATGGCAGCGGCACGCGAGCACTTCACGTTGCTGCCCGATACCGAAGGCGAATATTCGATCGAAGTCGATCCGCGCGAGGCGTCGCCCGAGACCATTGCGCATTTGCGCACGCTGGGCTTCAACCGGCTCAGTCTCGGCGTGCAGGACTTCGATCCGGTGGTGCAGCAGGCGATCAATCGCATTCAGCCGCTCGAGATGACCGCGTCGGTCATGCAAGCCGCGCGCGATACGGGCTTTCACTCGATCGGCGTCGACCTGATTTATGGGCTGCCGCATCAAACGGTCGATAGCTTCAGCCGCACGCTCGACACGATGATCGAGCTCGCGCCCGATCGCCTTTCGGTGTTCGCGTATGCGCACATGCCGCAGCTCTTCAAGATGCAACGGCAGATGGACGCAACCACGCTGCCCTCGCCTGCCGTACGCCTCGCAATCCTGCAACGGGTAGTCGAGCGGCTCACTGGCGCGGGCTATGTCTACATCGGCATGGACCACTTCGCGCTGCCCACCGACGAACTCGCGCGCGCCCAGGCGCAGCGTACGTTGCATCGGAATTTCCAGGGGTACAGCACGCGCGCGGAATGCGATCTGATCGGCTTCGGCGCGTCGTCGATCGGCAAGGTCGGCGACGTGTACGCGCAGAACGTCAAGGACCTGCCCGGCTATGCCGCAGCAATCGATGCAGGCAAACTCGCGATCACGCGTGGCGTGCGCCTCACGGCTGACGACCGTCTGCGTCGCGATGTCATCACGCAATTGATGTGCAATCTGGCACTGCGCTTCGATGAATTCGAAGCCGCATACGGCATCCACTTCGCCGATACGTTCGAGCCGGAACTGGAGCGCTTACGTGGCTTCGAGCAGGACGGCCTGGTGTCGGTAAGCGGCAGCAAGCTCGAAGTGCAGATGGCCGGGCGCATGCTCGTGCGCAACATCGCAATGGTGTTCGACCGCTATCTGGACCAGCAAACGCTCGAACGATTTTCTCGCACGGTTTGAACACGCTGAACGCGACAAAAGCGACCGGCTTGCCCGTCGGCGAATTTTCGGCCATAATCTGCGTCTTCGCCGCGCGCCATATCCTGACGCGTGCGCTAGAAGACCTGCCCAGGTGGTGAAATTGGTAGACGCAGGGGACTCAAAATCCCCCGCCGCAAGGCGTGCCGGTTCGATTCCGGCCCTGGGCACCACGTAGCATTCCGGCAAGTTCCGGTAAATTCCTCAAACCCGCAACGAGCTAAAAGCTTTGCGGGTTTTTTTGCTTCCCACGGGAGCCGAGATCATCTATTGTCATCTATGGCCAATCAGGTGATCTTCAGCGGCGCACCGTCGCAAGTCTGCAACCTTCCAGCGATCCTGAAGGGCTGTGCAGTCATGACGGTGATTGGCGCTATACACGTCTGCACGTCGAACGCCTTCCCGCTTCAGTGGCATGTGCTGCTTGCACAAGCAGGCGCGGTATTGATCGGCGTCGGTGTGCCGTTCGTCAAAACCGCGTTCACCCGGATCGTCATCGATACCGAGCAAATTACCTGGACGCAAGGCATTCTGCATCGCCGTGTGTCGAGTCTGAAGCTCTCCCGAATTCAGGGCACCACGTCGATCCACCCCTGGTGGCAGCGTCTATTCGGCGTTGGTTCGATCATCCTGACGACCACCGATCTGGCTCATCCCGTACGGCGTTTGCCTGGCATCAGGGGCGCGGACCAGCTCCGCAAGAAGATCGACGAGGCGGTAGCGATGCTTCAGAAGCGGTCTATTTCCGCAAACACGCATGATCCGAACGCCCCTGGTTACTCTCAGGCGCACAGTATTTGAACAGGTGGCGTCAGTTCATAAATTGACGTTGCCGGCCAGCGCTGCGTCGCAGACGCCGGCTGCGGAGTTTGTTGTTTCCGGTTCTACTGCCTCGCCACCCGAGCGCCGCCGTGCATCGCTGCACGCCGGCGTTTGAACACATAGCCAGCCCACATCACGACCAGCCACGCGGGCACAAGCCACACCGAGACCGACAGGCCCGGTGTCATCGCCAGAATCACGAGGATCAGCGCCATGAAGGCGAGGCAGATCCAGTTGCTGACCGGGAACCAGAACGACTTGAACACGAGCGTCTCGCCCGCCGCCACCATCGCCTTGCGCGATTTCAGATGCGTCAGGCTGATCAGCGCCCAGTTCAACACCAGCGCGGCCACCACCAGCGCCATCAGCAAGCCGAGTGCTTCGGCCGGAATCAGATAGTTGATGATCACGCAGGTGAACGTGGCGAGCGCCGACAAACCGATTGCCATGTAGGGCACGCCACGCCGGTCGACCTTCATCAGCGCACGCGGTGCGTTGCCCTGTTCCGCGAGACCGTAGAGCATGCGGCTATTCGCATACACACCGCTGTTGTACACCGACAGCGCCGCGGTCAGCACCACCACGTTGAGGATGTTCGCGGTCAGCGTCGAGCCGATCTGCGAGAAGATCATCACGAACGGGCTGCCGCCGGCCGCGACCTGATTCCACGGATACAACGAGAGCAGCACGGCCAGCGAGCAGATGTAGAAAATCAGAATCCGGTAGATCACCTGATTCACGGCCTTCGGAATGCTCTTTTGCGGGTCGGCCGCTTCAGCGGCCGTAATGCCGATTAACTCGAGTCCGCCGAACGAAAACATGATGACCGCGAGCATCATGAACAGGCCATGAAAACCGTGCGGGAAAAAGCCGCCGTCGGCCCAGAGATTGGTGATCGAGGCTTGCGGCCCACCATGGCCGCTGATCAGCAGATAGCCGCCGAACAGGATCATGCCGATCACGGCCACCACCTTGATGATCGCAAACCAGAATTCGGTTTCGCCGTACGCTTTGACGTTGGCGAGATTGATTGCGTTGATGACGGCGAAGCACACCAGCGCAGAGACCCACGTGGGCACCCCAGGCCACCAGTAATGCACGTAGGTGCCGACCGCGGTCAGCTCGGCCATGCTCACGAGCACGTACAGCACCCAGTAGTTCCAGCCGGACAGAAAGCCGGGAAAGTCGCCCCAATACTTGTACGCGAAGTGGCTGAACGAACCGGCAACCGGTTCTTGCGCGACCATTTCGCCGAGCTGCCGCATGATCATGAAGGCGATGATGCCGCCGATCGCGTAGCCGAGAATCATTGACGGGCCGGCTGCCTTCAACACGCTGGCGGAGCCGAGAAACAAGCCGGTGCCGATTGCCCCGCCCAGCGCGATCAGCTGGATATGGCGATTCTTAAGCCCGCGCTTCAGGCCGTCTTGCTGCTGTGCACTATTCAAAATTGCGCCCCAGTGTATGGATATCGATCACCCGATCAGACTTATGGTCTGCCCCGGCAGAACCTGAAATTTTACCGTGGCCGATATTAGCTAAATACTGGGAGCAACCCGCGCTTGGTTCTGCGCCGCACCTAACGGCGAGGATAGTGATTGTCACTAGCGTGGGGCTTCTGTATGGTGCCCTAGTCGAGGTTTCAGCCTTCGGAGATTCAACATGTCGCCCAAACGTCTGCTTTGCGCCGCTGCTTTGTGTCTCTGCTTCGCTGGAGCGGGCGCCCTCGCGCAAACCGCGGCGCCCACGGCAGAACCCGCCGCCGAACCGGCCGACATGCCTGGCGCGGAGTCGAGCGCACCTGAA
Source organism: Paraburkholderia polaris (assembly GCF_012927345.1). Taxonomy (GTDB): domain Bacteria; phylum Pseudomonadota; class Gammaproteobacteria; order Burkholderiales; family Burkholderiaceae; genus Paraburkholderia; species Paraburkholderia polaris. The sequence continues at coordinate 95,528 of NZ_JABBGJ010000038.1, read as the reverse complement.
GCACCGCCCCCTCCACCCGCAACACCGGCCGCCACCGCCCCCACGCCCGCAGCACCCGCTACGCCAACGGCAACTGCCCCCAAACCAACCGCAGCACCGATGAGCGGCCCCGTGCGCAACGTCGTACTGGTTCATGGCGCATTCGTCGACGGCTCGAGCTGGAACGGTGTCGTCGCGAAGTTGCAGCAGAAGGGTTATCACGTGAGTTCGGTGCAGAACCCGCTCACGTCGCTCGCCGACGATGTCGCGGCCACCCGCCGCGTCCTCGCGCGCCAGGATGGCCCGACCATCCTGGTGGGCCACTCATGGGGCGGCGTCGTGATCACGGAAGCCGGTGCGAACGCACCGAATGTCGCCGGTCTCGTCTATGTGGCGGCCATTGCACCAGACCTGCACGAATCAACAATGGACCTGATGAACCGCGTGGCGCCGGCGCCGGCGAATCAAGGCATCACTGCGGATTCCACAGGCTTTCTTTGGCTCGACCGCAGCAAATACCACGCCGACTTCGCCGCCGACGTGCCCGAGAATCTGACGCGCGTGCTCTCCGCCGCCCAACAGCCGATCGCCGCAACGGCTTTCAGCGAAACGGTGAATCAGGTGGCGTGGAGAGAAAAGCCGTCGTGGTACATCGTGACGACGAAGGACCGCGCGATATCGCCCCAAGTCGAACAGTTCATGGCCAACAGGATGGGCGCGAAGATCGTGCCCATCTCATCGAGCCATCTCGTGCCGGTGTCGCATGCGGGTGCTGTTGCGGATGTGATCGATCGCGCAGCGCGCGAGTTGAGCCGGCAACAGTAAGCGGTGGCCGGTCACGCCCTCCGTCACACGGCTCAGCGCAGCATGAACGACATCGCCGACAGGCAGTTCAGCATGCGCACCGCATGTTCCGCCGACTCCGCGCTAAAGCGCAACGTGACGGCGTCGACGCGCGTGAGCGTCGGCCATTGGCAGAACAGATCGGCAAGCGCGGTCGTTTGCACGCGCAACTCGCATTCGACGGGCTTCGCAGTAGCGCGCGTGGCCTGCGGCGCATGACCCTTGTCGATGTAATGCCGCACCACTTCGCGCGCGGCGCTTTCGATTGCATCGCGAGCGCTTGCCGGTGTTTGCGTGACGCCGCTTGCATGCCCCGTCGCGCTCTTGGTGACAACAAAACGCGCGCCGGGAAAACGCGGCGCGGTTTCCTCGGCGAATACATCGTCGCCGGATAAAAGTGCTACCTGTGCGCCATATTCTTCCGCCAGCGCTCCATACAATCCTGCCTCGCCGACTTCGACGCCGTTCAGCGAGACGCGCGCGAACGCGAAGCTGTTGATCGTATGCGAGAGAATGCCGTGCGTTTGCGATCTGGCGTGGTAGCCGATCATGAACACCAGCGCCGCGCCGTATTCGAGGCCGGCCATCATGCCGAGCGTACGCGGTTTGCCGAGCACCACCTGGGCACGCGTATCGAGCAGATCGGGCAGCAGATTGCGGAAACCGCCGTGCGAATCGTTGACCCACACGTGGGTCGCGCCACCTGCGAACGCGCCTTCGATTGCGGCGTTGGCTTCGAGTGTCATCCAGCGGCGCGCGGCTTCGTATTCGCCGTTGCCCGCGCGCGTTTGCTCGGGATGGAACACGCCGGCTACGCCTTCGATGTCGGCGGAAATCAGGACTTTCATCAGGGATGGTTACTTGAGAAGTTGAGCGAGGTCGGGAGCGGTATCGTGCAGCGATAGGCGACGATGGCCGTCGCGGCCCGTGACGGACGTCGCACTCCATAGCGCGTCGACGATCGCTTGCTCGACGCCGTCCGCGCAGGCACGGAATAGTGGATCGAGACGTGCATCGGCGAGCACTGGCGGCAGTGCTACGAAGTCGGATTCGTGCGGCACGGTGTAGGCCGTTGAAAATGCCAACGCTATATCGCCGCTGCCGTGGCCGTACACCGAACCGGTTCGTGCGAGACCCGCCGCGGCGCGCAATGAAAGGCGCTTGAGCTGGCGAGCGTCGAGCGGTGCGTCGGTGGCGACGATCATGATGATCGAGCCTTGCTCGGGTTTTGGAGTGGTCGCTGATGTCGCCGAAGCCGCTGGGCTCGCTGAGACCGCGGAGGTCACTGATGTGGCCGAGACCGAAGAGGCCGCTGAGCGCCGCGAGATCTCTACGCTCGCCGAAGTCGCTGATGTTGCTAAGGTCGCCGCGCCAACGGCGACCGCTTTGGCCGCGCGTTCGGCGAGCTCGCGACCGAGCGGCGTGCCGTCGATCGTCAACATCGGCAAGCGGCCGAAGTTCGCCAACACGAGTGCACCGACGGTATAGCGCTGCCCTGCTACCTCGACCACGCGCGATGCGTTGCCGATTCCGCCTTTCAGATCGAAGCAGGACATGCCGCGGCCTGCGCCGACCGAACCGCTCGCGACGTCAACGCTTGCCGCTTCACACGCATCGTTGTAGTGCCGTTCGCTTACCGCCAAAGCCTGAATATCGTTCAGGTATCCGTCATTACATTCGAACACCAACGGATTGACCGTGGACCATTCGCGTCCGATTTGCGGATTGGCATGAATTGCGGCACGAATCTGCGCTTGTGCGACCGCAGCGACGCCGAAGATATTGGTCAACGCAATCGGCGTTTCCAGCACGCCGAGTTCTTCGACTTGCACGAGCCCGATACTTTTGCCGAAACCGTTGATCACTGAAGCAGCCGCTGGCACCTTCGCGAGAAACGGATCGCCGGGATGTGGACGAATCACGGTCACGCCGGTTTGCACAGCGCCCTCATCCAGCGTGCAATGTCCGACCGTCACGCCATCTACGTCGGCAATCGTTCCACGCGGGCCGCTCGGCAACACACCGATATGCGGTGCGCTTCCACCTGCAGTTTCAGTAAAACTCATGGCCGGTCGAGCTTCGGATCGAGCGCATCGCGCAAACCGTCGCCGAGCAGATTGAATGCCAGCACGGTGAGGAAAATTGCCAGACTCGGAAACAGCGCAATATGCGGCGCGGTGACCATATCGGCACGCGCTTCGTTGAGCATCGCGCCCCACTCCGGCGTCGGCGGTTGCGCGCCGAGCCCGAGAAACGACAGGCTTGCCGCCGTGATGATCGACGTACCGATCCGCATCGTGAAGTACACCACGATCGACGAAATCGTCCCCGGCAGAATATGCCGCACGATGATGGTCCAGTCCGAAGCGCCGATGCTGCGCGCCGCTTCGATATACGTGAGTTGCTTGAGCATCAGCGTATTGCCGCGCACGAGCCGCGCAAACGCCGGGATGCTGAAAATCGCTACCGCACAGATCACATTGATCATGCCGTTGCCGAGAATCGCAACCACACCGATCGCCAGCAGAATGCCGGGGAAGGCGAACAGCACATCGGCGACACGCATCGTGATGCGGTCCCACCAGCCTTCGTAGTAACCGGCCAGCAAACCGAAGAACGTACCGATCACCGCGCCGATCGCCACCGATAGAAAACCGGCCTCGAGCGAAATACGCGATCCCGCCAGAATGCGGCTGAAAATATCACGGCCCAGCGAATCGACGCCGAACCAGTGCGCGGCCGAGGGCCCCGCGTTCAACGCGTCGTAGTCGAAGAAATTCTCCGGATCGTACGGCACGATATGCGGCGCGAGAATCGCAACCACGACCAGCAGCAGCACGAAAATACCGGCGCCGAGCGCCACATGCTGCTTACGGAATTTGCGCCAGAATTCACTCCACGGTGTGCGGATCGCGCTTTCTACGAGGGCGGCCTTGGCCGCATTCGCCTCGGTGGCTGAGATGCTCATGCGGGCCTCACTTGAAACGGATGGTCGGGTTGATGACGGCGTACAGCACGTCCACAACTAGGTTGATGATGATGAATTCAAGCGAGAACAACAGCACTTCGGCCTGAATCACCGGATAGTCGCGCATCGCCACGGCATCCACCAGCAGGCGTCCGAGCCCCGGCCAATTGAACACCACTTCGACCACGATCGAGCCGCCCAGCAGAAAGCCGAATTGCAGCCCCATCATCGTGATGACGGGGATCATCGCGTTGCGCAGGCAGTGTTTGACGATCACGAGCCGTTCGGGCACACCCTTCGCGCGCGCGGTACGCACATAATCTTCATTCATGACTTCGACGAACGAAGCCCGCGTGAAGCGCGCCATCACCGCCGCCACGGCCGCGCCGAGCGTGAGCGACGGCAGCACGTAACTCTTCCACGAACCGTCGCCGACGATCGGCAGCCAGCCGAGCTTCACCGAAAAGATTTCCATCAGCAGCATGCCAAGCGCGAAGGCGGGAAACGAAATGCCCGACACCGCGAGTGTCATGCCGAGCCGGTCCGGCCAGCGATTGCGCCACACCGCCGAGACGATGCCGATGCCCATGCCGAGCACCACCGCCCACACCATGCTCGCGAGCGTAAGCAAAAGCGTCGGCATGAAGCGCTCGCCGATTTCCTGGCTGACCGGCCGCTTGCTGCGCGTGGACGTGCCGAAGTCGCCATGCGCGATCTTCACGAAGAAGTTAGCGAATTGCTGCGGCATCGGCTTATCCAGCCCGAGATCGGCACGCACCAGCGCAACGGTCGCCTCATCCGCTTCGGGACCGGCCGCGAGACGCGCCGGATCGCCGGGCAACAGATGCACGAACAGGAACACCAGCACGGCGACGATGAAGAGCGTCGGCAGCAGGCCAAAGATACGTTTGACGAGGAAGTTCAGCATGAAACCAATCCGGCAATGATGCGGGCAACGAAAGATCTTTCAGAGCAGTACGCGGCCGTCCGGCCAGCGCGTTTGTGAAGAACACGCCGTACCGCACGGTCAGCTGGTCAGCTCATCACTTGATCGCGATCTCGTCGAAATTGAACGAGCCGTCCGGCGCGACATACGCACCCGACAAACGCTTGCTGCGCGCGTATACGACCTTTTCCTTGACGAGGAAGATCCACGGCGCGTCGGCCCAGATGCGTTTTTGCGCGTCGGTGTAGAGCGCGGCCTTCTGCGTGCGGTCGGTGGTTTCGAGCGCCTGCTTCAGATCGCTGTCGACGGCATCGTTCTTGTAGTACGCGGTGTTGACCATCTTCGGCGGGAACGAGACCGACCCGAGCAGCGGCGTAATCGCCCAGTCCGCTTCACCCGTCGACGACGACCAGCCCGCGTAGTACATCCGCACCGGCGCGGTCGCCGGGTCCTGCGCGCTTTCCACCTTGGCGACGCGTTGACCCGCTTCGAGTGCTTCGACCTGCGCCTTGATGCCGACTTGCGCGAGTTGTTGCTGCACGAACTGAATCACCTTCTGCGCGGTCGAGTAGTTATATGCGGACCACAGCGTCGTTTCGAAACCGTTCGGATAACCCGCTTCCTTCAGCAACTCACGCGCCTTCACCGGATCGTACGGCCAGGGGCCGAGCTTCGTCGCGTACTCGACGCCTTGCGGCACCACGCCCTCAGCCGGCGTCGCGTACCCGGCAAACGCGACTTTGATCAACGCATCCTTATTGACCGCATAGTTCAGCGCTTCACGCACCTTCGGGTTGTCGAACGGCTTCTGGTTGACGTTCATGCTGATATAGCGCTGGATGATCGATGGCGACGCGATCAAATCAACCTTCGGGCTCGACTGCAATTGCGCCGCCTGTTCGAACGGCACCTGGAACGCGAAGTCCGCTTCGCCGGTGCGCATCAACGCAGCGCGCGTGTTGTTGTCGACCACCGGCTTCCAGTCGATCGCGTCGACCTTCGGGTAGCCCTTCTTCCAGTAGCCGGCGAATTTCTTCACCGTCAGGTCGCCAGCCGGGTCCCACTTCACCAGTTCGAACGGACCGGTGCCCACCGGATGGAACGCGATGTCCTTGCCGTACTTCTTCAGCGCGTCAGGCGAAATCATCACCGCCGACGGATGCGCCAGCACGTTGACGAACGCCGAGAACGGCGCCTTCAGGGTGATCTTCACCGTGTACGGATCGACCACTTCGGTCTTCTCGATACGGTTGAACATGTTGTAGCGCTTGAGCTTGTTCGCCGGATCGGTCACGCGGTCGAAATTCGCTTTCACCGCGGCGGCGTTGAAGTCGGTACCGTCCTGGAACTTCACGCCGTGGCGCAGCTTGAACGTGTAGACCTTGGCATCCGGGCTCGCTTCGTAGCTGTCGGCCAGCACGTTGACCAGTTTCATGTCCTTGTCGAACCCGAACAGGCCTTGATAGAACGACTTGGCCACGGCTTGCGACAGCGTGTCGTTAGCGTCGTACGGATCGAGCGTCGTGAAGGTCGACGCAACGGCCATCACGGCCGTCGTGTCGGCGTGCGCCACATTGCCCGCGAGCATCGCGAACACCACCGCGCCGCCGCTGACCAGCGCGCGCAAACGAAACGGAGAAGACGGGACCAGCAGGTTCATGAGGTTGGCTCCAGGCTGCGAATTGAAACAGGGTTATGTGCTGCGAGAGAAGTTGCTTTGCGTCAGGTTTAGCGCTTCGTTCAGGTCCGCGTTCGCGGCTTAGGTTCGGGCTTACGTCCAGGCTTACGTTCGCGTCTAGTAAGCGCCGCCGACCCGATGCTGTGCCACGAAATGATCCGGTCCCACCGCAACCAGCGGCGCCACGATCGGTTCGTCGTTCAGCGAGCGAATCGGGCTCGGAATCTCATCGGCGGCCAGCATGCGCTTCGCGTGACGGCGTGACGGATCAGCGACCGGCACCGCGCCCATCAGCTTCTTCGTATAGGGATGCTGCGGCGCTTCGAACACCGCGCGGCGCGGACCGATCTCGACGATCTGGCCGAGATACATCACCGCCACGCGATGGCTGACGCGCTCCACCACCGCCATGTCATGCGAAATGAACAGATACGCAACACCGAGCTCGCGCTGCAGATCGAGCATCAGGTTGACGATCTGCGCCTGCACCGAGACGTCCAGTGCGGAGACGGATTCGTCGGCGATCACAACCTTAGGATTCAACGCCAGAGCACGCGCGATCGCGATGCGTTGCCGTTGCCCACCTGAAAATTCGTGCGGATAGCGGCCTGCTGCCTCGCGCGGCAAGCCGACCTTTTCGAGTAGCCACGCAACGCGCGCCTGGGCTTCCGCGCCTTGAGCGACGCCATGCACGAGCAGCGGTTCCATGATCGAGAAGCCGACCGTCAAGCGCGGATTCAGCGAAGCGAACGGGTCCTGGAAAATAAACTGGATATTGCGGCGGAGCGCTTGCAACGCGGGGCCCGTGAGCGAGCTGATCTCCTTGCCGTCGAATTCGATCGAGCCGCTCTGACTTTCGACCAGACGCAGTAGTGAACGGCCGGTGGTCGATTTGCCGCAACCCGATTCGCCGACCAACGCAAGCGTTTCACCCGGACGCAGATCGAAGCTGACTTTCTCGACCGCGTGCACGCGGCCCGTCAAGCGTCCGAACACACCGCTCTTGACTGGAAAGCGCGTGACCAGATCGCGCACGCGCAGAATCGGCGGCGTGCTGTCGTGGATCACCGGCTGAGTTTCCTGCGCGACAGCGGCTGCGGGACGAACGGGTTCGTCGATGCCGGTGAGTGCCGCCTGCTCGACAGTCAGGATCGGAAACTTGGCGGGCTGATCGGTGCCCTGCATTGCGCCAAGGCGCGGAACCGCAGCGAGCAATGCCTTCGTATAAGGATGCGAAGGCGCGGCAAACAGCGCATCCGACGCACCCTCCTCCACTTTCTCGCCGCGATACATCACCAGCACGCGATCGGCCACTTCGGCCACCACACCCATGTCGTGCGTGATGAAGATCACGCCCATGTTCATCTCGTCCTGCAGGCCGCGAATCAATTGCAGGATCTGCGCCTGGATCGTTACGTCGAGCGCGGTGGTCGGCTCGTCGGCGATCAGCAATGCTGGCTTGCACGACAGCGCCATCGCGATCATCACGCGTTGGCGCATACCGCCAGATAGTTGATGCGGAAAACGTGCCGCTACCCGGCGCGCTTCCGGAATACGCACGAGTTCGAGCAGACGCAGCGTTTCGGCATGCGCGGCAGACCGGCTCTTCCCCTGATGCAAGGCAATCGCTTCGCTGATCTGATCGCCGACTGTGAACACCGGATTGAGCGAGGTCATCGGCTCCTGGAAGATCATCGCGATGTCGGCGCCGCGAATCGAACGCATCGTGCCGGACGACGCTTTCGCGAGGTCGAGCACGCTGCCGTCGCGGCGCCGGAATGCGATGCTGCCGCCGGCAAGGCGCCCACCGCCGTGCTCGATCAGCCGCATCAAAGCAAGCGATGTCACCGATTTTCCCGAACCCGATTCGCCGACAATCGCCAGCGTCTCGCCACGCTCAACAGTCAGCGAGAGATTGCGCACCGCGTTGAAGGTCTTGTCGCCGCTGCGAAATGCGACCGACAGATCGTCGACTGCAAGCACGCGTTGCGGCGGCAAGGTTTCGATAAGCGGGCGGGCGGTGTGCGATGAAGTCGGCACGATGGTTCCTTTGGATTCGGACGCGGCTAATGGTGATTCAACCGAAAATTCGAGCGGCAGTTCAAGCGACGGCGCAGCAAGACAGCATTAGCGATAGATAGCCGTCACCGGCGTTTCGCCAATGCGCGCGAAGCCGCGATACATGCCCTCGGTATTGAACGGCAGCGTGACGTTGCCGCGCGCATCGACGGCGACTAGACCGCCGCGTCCGTCGATCTTCGGCAAACGGTTCATCACCACGTCGTGCGCCGCTTCTTCGAGCGAGACGTTGCGGTACGCCATCTGCGCCGCGACGTCGTACGCAGCCACCATGCGCATGAACATCTCGCCGGAGCCGGTGGTCGAGACCGCGCAGGTAGCGTCGTCCGCATAGCAGCCCGCGCCGATCAGCGGGGTATCGCCGACCCGGCCGACCTGCTTGTTGGTGACACCGCCCGTCGAGGTTGCCGCCGCCACGTGGCCATGCTGATCGAGCGCCACGGCGCCCACGGTGCCGAACTTGCGATTCGGATCGATCGGCTCGTGCGGCGTGGGATCGTCGTCGGTCGAAGATGGCGCGGCGGCCAGCGTCGCGCCGTCGTGATCGAGCATGGCGCGCTGCTGAGCGCGCGCGAGTTGCCATTGGCGATGACGCGCTTCGGTATGGAAATACTCGGGCTCGACGAATTCGAGTCCTTGCGCGGCCGCGAAGGCTTCCGCGCCTTCGCCCGTGAACAGCACATGTTCGCTGCGTTCGAGTACGCGGCGTGCCGCCAGAATCGGATTGCGTACGCGCGTCACGCAGCAGACCGCGCCGGCGTCGAGCGTGCTGCCGTCCATGATGGCCGCGTCGAGTTCATGCGTGCCGGCCGCCGTGTAAACCGCGCCACGGCCCGCGTTGAAGAGCGGGCAGTCTTCGAGCAGGCGCACGGCTTCGCTGACGGCGTCGAGCGCGCTGCCGCCGTCGGCGAGGACGCGCTGGCCGGCGCTCAGCACGGCATGCAAGGCCGCGTGATAGTCGGCTTCGGCGCTGGCCGACATCGACGCGCGCAGGATCGTGCCTGCCCCGCCGTGAATGGCGATGACTGCATTGGAGTTCATTTTTTGGCTTTGGTAGTACGGGTGGTACGGGTAGGCGCGCTCACGGACTGTTCGCTTGTGCCAACGGCTGCGGCTTGCGGATCGGTGAGCCACGGCAGCAAGAATTCGGTGACCTCGGCGGCAGCCTTCACCGAGCGTTTCGCCCGGTAGGCGACCGCGTCGCACAGCGCTTCGATAACGGCCAGCACGGCCGAATCGGCATTGGCCGCGAGCCGCCGCTCGGAGCGGATATAGAGCGAGAGATCGGCGAATTGTGCGAGCGGCGAACGCGGGCCGTCGGTCAGCGCAAGCACGCGTGCCCCGCGACTTGCCGCGCGCCGCGCGAGTTCGATCGTGTCTTCGACATAACGGGGAAACGCGATCCCGATCACCAGATCGCCTTCATTCGAAGCGAACAGACGCCGCGCGGCATGCGACGGTCCGCCGACAAACGCGAGCGACTGCACGTTGTCGTGATACGGCATCAGGCCGTGCTCCATCAGGCCCGCGAGGAACGCGCTCGAACCCGCGCCGAGCACAAAGACGCGACGCGCGGAAATGATCGCTTCCACGGCGGCCTCGGCTGCGGCGCTGTCGATCGCTAGGCGAGTGGATTGCAGATTGGTTGCGGCCTGTTCGAGCGACGCGTCAATCAGATCGTCGCCGGAAGCGAGCGATTCCTGCGCGCTACGCAGCCGCTCGACTGGCGCGAGCGTCGCTTCGAAGCCGCGTACGAGCGCTTCGCGAAACTGCGGATAACCGTCGAAGCCAAGCGCGCGAGCGAAGCGATTCGCCGTTGCCACCGACGCACCGACCACGCTTGCCAGTTCGTCGATCCGCATGGTTGCGGCGCGGAACAGATTCGCCAGCACGTATTCGCCCATGCGCCGATGGATCGGCGTGAGGGTCGGCATCGCTGCGGCGATGCGCGCAGCGATGGCCTGCTCGGCGGGGTTCGAAGCAACGGACGAGTGATGAATCATGCGGGCGAGCCGACGCGATGGTCCGGCGACTGTAATCAAAATGAATGAAAGTATATTTACATAGAAATCTCACAGAAAAAAATTCATTTTCATTTTCGAGGGTTTTCACGGACACCCGCAGGCGCGTCGGCACGCAACGCTGCCGTCCGATGAAAACCGGTTTTCATTGCGCGGCTGCTGCGCCCTCGGGAATATTCGCAAGCCGCGCCGCTGGCGACATGACGATGATCAGCGCCTGCACGAGGAACGCCGCTGCAGCCGCGACCAGACACGCGTCCATCCCCCAGCGCGCGCTGATCGCCGCACCGAGCAACGCGCCCAGCGGCCGCGCGCCATAGGTCGCGGTGCTGTTGAGCGCCGAGACACGGCCCATCATCCGTTCAGGCGTGATCGCCTGACGCAGCGTGGTGGAGCCGACCACCCACAGAATCGGCCCGGCGCCGAGCAGGAAGAAGCTCAGCATCGCCAGCCAGAACGACGGCGTGACGATCGTCGCTACCATGAGGAGCGAGGCGAGCAAACCGCATGACGGTCCGATGATCAGCACGCGGCCAAACGCGAGGCGCCGCGCAATGGCCGGTGCGGCAAGCGCGCCGCACACCATGCCGACGCCGTAGGCACCGAGCGTCACACCGACCATCGACGCGCTCAATCCCAAACGATGCACGGCGTACGGCACATACACCGCTTGCAGCACGAAGAAACCGAGGTTGAAGAAGATCGCGGTGGCGAACATCGGACGCAGCAGCGCGTCGCGCAGCACGAAGCGCGTACCGTCGCGCAGTTCCAGCAGGAAATGACGCTGGGGAGGGGCCGCTCGCGGCGGTTCACGCAGCCCCGCGAGCAACGCGACAGCCAGCGCCGATAGCCCGGCGGCGCAACCATACGCCCATCCCGCGCCGATCCAGCCGACCAGCAGCCCGCCGAGCGCCGGCCCCGCCGAATACGCGACGCTGCGTGCCAGTTCGAGCCGGCCGTTCGCCTGGGCGTACGCCTCGCGCGGCACGATCGAGGGCACCAGCGAAGGCGCTGCGACGTTGTAGGCAACGGTGCCCGTCGCGGCAATGAAGCCGAGCACGGCGAGCAGCGGCAGGCTCAACGAATGCGTCATCACAAGCAGCAGCACGCACAGCATCGCGACCACGCGCACGCTTTCGGCGAGCGTCATCAGCGTGCGGCGCGAACGGCGGTCGGCCCATACGCCGAGCGGAATCGACAACAACAGGAACGGCAGCGTCTGCGCGGTTTGCAGCAGGCCGGTCTCGCGCGCGCCGGCGCCGAGCGCGAACACGGCGACGAGCGGCGCGGCGGCAAGGCTGATCTGCTCAGCGGATTGTGCGACCAGATTCGACCATGCGAGCCGCTGGAAGGCGGCCGGCAGACGAATCGCGGATGATGACGATGAAGAGGACGTGGCATGCATTGATGGACTCCTGCGACGGAATGTCGGGAGACCATCGTGGCCGCTATGGCGCTGCGCGGCGCTCCGCTTCTTGCGGTGTTATTCTTCGCTCGCCATGAATCTCGAAAGCATCCTCTTCACTCAAGGTTTCGGCTCGCGCCGCCAATGCCGGGCACTGATCGGCGACGGCCGCGTGAGCATCGGCGGCTCAGTCTGCGCCGATGCCGACGCCGATTTCCCGACCGACGACAGCACGCTCTGCTTCAGCGTGGACGGGGTCGCCTGGCCGTATCGCGAGCACGCCTATCTGCTGCTGAACAAGCCCGCCGGCTACGAATGTTCGCGCGACCCGCAGCATCATCTGAGCGTGTTCAGCCTGCTGCCGCCGCAGTTCGCCGAACGCGGCGTGCAATGCGTGGGCCGCCTCGATCAGGACACAACTGGCCTGCTGCTGCTCTCCGACGACGGCAAGTTCGTCCATATGTTCACGTCGCCGAAACGCAAAGTGCCAAAGCTGTACATCGCGACCACCCGCCATCCGATCGACGACGCCCAGTTGAATGCCTTGCGCGACGGTGTCTTGCTGCACGGCGAGCCCAAACCGATCGCCGCGGTCGACGCCCAGGCGCGCGGCGAGCACGCGCTGGCGCTCACCGTCATGGAGGGCAAGTATCACCAGGTCAAGCGGATGATCGCGGCTGCAGGCAACCGTTGTGAAGCGCTGCATCGCGAGCGGATCGGCGGACTCGCGTTGCCTGCGACGCTGGCCGTTGGCGCGTGGCAATGGCTCGACGAAACCGACCTCGGATCTTTACGGAGCGGGTAAACCGGTAGGACCCTTTTAAAGCCTTGATGCGTCAGGAGAATCGTGTGCGCGCCCGCACCCAAGCCCTCGGGGACCCCTGATTACACGCTGCGTCGCAGCATGCTCTTCCTTACAACTCGCTCTATACTCGTTTAAACAAAGACTACAAAGAGTTCAAGGAGGGGCGCCATGGTCATCCACGACACCATCGCGATCTCGCATGTGATGATCGCTTTCGTGTGCCTCGGCCTGGTTCTGATCGGCGGACTGCTGGTCATGATGCGGCTGCGGCACAACTATCATCCGAACCTGATCGGCGCACTGATCGGCGCAATGCTGTGCTTCCTACTACTCGAAGCGTTGCCTGCATTGACGTAAGCGAGCGAGGCCGGGTGCCGCGAACGCGAGTGGGATCTGCCGGCAGATGCCTGGCGCGGCGGGCATTTGTCCACAGCCGAATACCTCGAAAACGCGCCGACTGTCGGCGCATTTTCAATTTTCACGCTTCGCGAAAAAGTCCTCGACACTCGGATACCGCAAGCGCACCCGCAACTCCTCTTTGAGGCGCCGATTCAAAAGCCGCCTCGATTCACGCATGAAGGACAGCAGGGTCGGCTCGATCTCCAGTTCTGCCTGCGCGCGTGTAATGCGCGGTGCGCGCTCGAGGCCGAACGCATCGGCCACCACGTCGAAGTACGCCCCCATTTTCAGCGACGTATCGTCGGACGCGTGGATTGCGCGCGCCGGCCGCCCATGCGTGGCGAGGCGCACGAGGATCGCGGCTAGGTCGTCGGCGTGGATATGGTTGGTGTAGACGTCGTCGGCGTCGATCAAGGCCGGGGTGCGCTTTGCCAGCCGCGCGAGCGGTAGACGGTTGCTCGCGTAGATGCCCGGAATCCGCGCAATGCTTGCGGCGACCACGCCTCGCGCGGTGGCGCGCCGTAATTGCCGCTCGGCCGATACGCGGCGTTTGGCACGCGCATTGGCCGGCTGCGACGCGCGCGTCTCGTCGATCCAGGCACCGCCGCAATCGCCGTAGACACCTGTCGTGCTCGCGTACACCAACTTCACAGGCGCCTGCGGAGCGGCGGTCCAGCGCACCCTGTCGGGTACAATATTGGCTGCTTCAGATTCCGCCCACGAGGCACTCATGTTGCGCAACCCGCGGCGCAGCCGCCCGACCGGCGCCACCGCGCCGCGCGCGGCACGCAGCGCCCGATCGCGGCGCGCGCTCAGCGTGGCAAGCAAAGCACGGGTGCGGCGGTCGTCATCGCCGGTCTTTTGCGGCGGTGCGAGATGCAGCACTGTCGGTGCGAGGCCGGCAAGCCGTTTCAGGCTACGGCGCGCGTCGAGGTCGCCGACCAGCGGTGTAACGCCAGCAGCGCGCAATTCGGCGCTGCGTTCGGCGTGGCTGGTGAGTGCGAAGACATGCGCGTGTGGCCGCAACAAGGGCACGCAGCGCATGCCGACGTCACCGCAGCCAACTATCAAAACGCGCGGCCGGCGTAAATTTCGTGTCGCTTTCATGGTGGACGCATTGTAGCCGTCAAGCGCGGCAGGTACCGCACAGTTGTACTGCGGGTCCGATAACGATTACCGACTCTTCGATTTCGAACACTCTATGGCATTTAACGTCACGCTCCGGCAAAGCGGCCGGCAGTTTCAGGTAGAACAGGACGAACCGGTCCTGATCGCAGCCCTGCGGCAAGGCATTGGCCTGCCGTACGGCTGCAAGAACGGCGCCTGCGGCTCGTGCAAAGGCACCGTGGTCAGCGGTCAGATCGAACAGCGTCAGCATTCGTCATCGGCCTTGTCGAACGACGAAAAGACGCGTGGAATGGCCCTCTTCTGCTGCGCGACGGCATGCTCCGATCTCGAAGTGGATATTCGCGAAGTGGCCGGCGTGGGCGACGTGCAGGTCAAGAAACTGCCGTGCCGCGTGAATGCCATCGAGCGCAAGGCCGACGACGTCGTCGTGCTGAAGCTGCAACTGCCCGCCAACGAACGTCTGCAATATCTGGCCGGCCAGTACCTCGAGTTCATTCTGAAGGACGGCAAGCGCCGCAGCTATTCGATGGCGAACGCGCCGCACGCGGAAGGCCCGATCGAATTGCACATCCGGCACATGCCCGGTGGCGCGTTCACCGATCACGTCTTCAACACGATGAAAGAGCGCGACATCCTGCGCTTCGAAGCTCCGCTCGGCACCTTTTTCCTGCGTGAAGATTCGGACAAGCCGATCGTGCTGCTGGCCTCGGGCACGGGCTTCGCGCCGCTGAAGGCGATCGTCGAACATGCGGTGTTCAAGAACCTCAACCGTCCGATGACGCTGTACTGGGGCGCGCGACGCAAGAAGGACCTATACCTGCTTGATCTCGCCGAACAATGGGCTCGCGAGATTCCGAACTTCAAGTTCGTGCCAGTGCTGTCGGAACCGGACGCGGGCGATGCGTGGACGGGCCGTGTCGGCTTCGTGCATCGCGCGGTGATCGAGGATCTGCCGGACCTGTCGCCATATCAGGTGTACGCGTGCGGCGCACCGGTGATGGTCGAGTCGGCACAGCGCGATTTCACCCAGCATCATGGGCTGCCGGAAGACGAGTTCTACGCGGATTCCTTCACGAGCGCGGCGGATCTGGTGAACGCGGTTTGACGAGGTGAATGGCTTGATCGGGTGACGATCGGGCTATTCATCAAATCGAAATCAGCAAGCTGGCAGACTTGCACAAATCCGCACCTGGCGCGGATTTGTGCAAATTCATGGTTTACACCAGCGCTTTCCTTGTCGTATTCTTTCGCGCATGAACCGCATCCAGTCCGAACTCCGACGTCGCCGCTCGCCGCTCCCTTAGGGACGCCGCTGGCTTCGTCACGGATTCGCGCCGCACAAAGGCGCAAGCAGTTCGAATCATGAAAGCCACGGCATGCCGTGGCTTTTTTGTTTGCTTTTTTTGTTTCCTCCGGCCCCTGTTTCATATCTGGCCACCCGTTTCGTCAACCCTTTACCCCGCTGTCTGGAGCCTGCCGTCATGAATTTCAATGAGTACCCGATCGAGTCGCTGATGTACATCACGAACCGGCCCGAAATCGTTTTCACGCACGGCAAGGGCTCGTGGCTCTACGACAATAACGGCAAGCGATATCTGGACTTCATCCAGGGCTGGGCGGTCAACAGCCTCGGCCATTGCAATGACGGCATGATCGAAGCACTGAACAAGCAGGCGCAACTGCTGCTCAATCCGTCGCCGGCCTTCTACAACGGCCCGATGGCTCAACTCGCGGGCCTGCTCACGCAGCACAGCTGTTTCGACAAGGTGTTCTTCGCGAACAGCGGCGCCGAAGCGAACGAAGGCGCAATCAAGCTCGCGCGCAAGTGGGGCAAGAAGTTCAAGGACGGCGCATTCGAAATCATCACGTTCGATCACAGCTTCCACGGCCGCACGCTCGCCACCATGTCCGCAAGCGGCAAGCCGGGCTGGGACACGATCTACGCACCGCAAGTGCCGGGCTTCCCGAAGGCGGATCTGAACGACATCGCGTCGGTCGAAAAGCTGATCAACGCGAAGACCGTCGCGGTGATGCTCGAGCCGATTCAGGGCGAAGGCGGCGTGATTCCCGCCACACGCGAGTTCATGCAGCAGCTGCGCGCGCTGACCAAAAAACACAACCTGCTGCTGATCGTCGACGAAGTGCAGAGCGGGTGCGGTCGTGCCGGTACGCTGTTCGCCTACGAACTGTCGGGCATCGAGCCGGACATCATGACGCTTGGCAAGGGTATCGGCGGCGGCGTGCCGCTCGCGGCACTGCTCGCTAAGGCCGAAATCGCCGTTTTCGAACCGGGCGACCAGGGTGGTACGTACAACGGCAATCCGTTGATGACCGCGGTCGGCTACTCGGTGATCTCGCAACTGACCGCGCCGGGCTTCCTCGAGGGTGTGCGCGCGCGCGGCGAATATCTGCGCGCCAGGTTGCTCGAACTGTCGGAAGAACGCGGTTTCGAAGGTGAACGCGGTGAAGGTCTGCTGCGCGCCCTGTTGCTCGGCAAGGACATCGGCAATCAGATCGTCGAGAAGGCTCGCGTGATGCAACCCGACGGCTTGCTGCTGAACGCGGCCCGTCCGAACCTGCTGCGCTTCATGCCGGCGCTGAACGTCACGAACGAAGAAATCGACCAGATGATGTCGATGCTGCGTTCGATTCTCGACACGCTGTAATCACACAGGAAAGCGCGTATGACAACGACCGCAACGCTATCGATCCGCTGCTTCGAAGCAAGCGACACCGATGCCGTGGTCGCGCTGTGGCTGGAAGCGTTCCCCGAATATCGGGACGTGACGAGGCCGCAGCGCAATCCGCATCTGTCGATCGCCAACAAGCTGGCGACGCAACCGGAACTGTTCTTTGTCGCGGTGTTCGGCGAGCGTATTGTCGGCACGGTGATGGGTGGATATGACGGGCACCGAGGCTGGCTCTATTCGCTCGCGGTGGATGAATCGTTGCGTCGTCATGGCATCGGCACGCGGCTGGTCGCGCATGTCGAAAACGCGTTGACCGAACGTGGATGCCCGAAACTGAACTTGCAGGTGCTGTCCGCGAAGGCCGACGTGCGCGCGTTCTATGAGGCGCTCGGTTATCGCGCGGATGCAGTGATCAGTCTCGGCAAGCGGCTGGGGGAACTGGCGGAAACGCCAATTGCTTAGGCGCAGGCAGCAGCTTGAATAGAAAAAGGCAGCATGCGGAATTTACGCATGCTGCCTTTTTTACGGCCAAAGCAAACTTAATCCTGGTTAGTCACCCGGATTATTCGCCCAGATAAGCCGCCCGAACCTTCGGGTCATCCAGCATCTGCTTCGCGTCGCCGGACATCGTCACCAGACCCGAGTCCATCACGTAGCCGCGGTTCGCCGCCTGCAACGCGAGACGCGCGTTCTGCTCGACCAGCAGCACGGTCATGCCTTCGGCCGAAATCGCCCGCACCACTTCGAAGATCTTCTCGACCATGATCGGCGACAGACCCATTGACGGCTCATCCAGCAACAACAGCTTCGGCTTGCTGATGATCGCGCGCGCCATCGCCAGCATCTGCTGTTCGCCGCCCGAGAGCGTGCCCGCGTATTGCGTCGCGCGTTCTTTCAGGCGCGGGAAGAAGCCGAACATGCGATCGACGTCCGCCTTGATGGCGTCCGTGTCATTACGCAGATAAG
The DNA here is from genome assembly GCF_012927345.1 of Paraburkholderia polaris. Classification (GTDB taxonomy): domain Bacteria; phylum Pseudomonadota; class Gammaproteobacteria; order Burkholderiales; family Burkholderiaceae; genus Paraburkholderia; species Paraburkholderia polaris. Next base: position 77,621 of record NZ_JABBGJ010000038.1, on the reverse strand, counting down.
CACCCATCTGCATATTTTCGACGATCGACATGCGCGAGAAAATGCCACGGCCTTCCGGCACCATCGCCAGACCGCGCTTGAGCAGTTCGTGCGCCGGGATGCCCTTGATCGACTGCCCCATGTACTCGATGTCGCCTGCCGAATACGGCTTCAGACCCGTGATCGCCTTCATCGTCGTGGTCTTGCCCGCGCCGTTCGCGCCGATCAGCGTGACCAGTTCGCCCTGCGCGACTTCGAGGTCGATACCCTTGACTGCCTGGATGCCGCCGTAATTGACCTGCAGGCCCTTGATTTTCAACATTGCCGTTGCCATTAGTGGACCCCCGCACCCAGATAAGCTTCGATCACCTTCGGATCCTTCTGCACGTCCGACGGCAGACCTTGCGCAATCACCTTGCCGTAGTCGAGCACCGTCATCTGGTTGCACAGACCCATCACCAGTTTCACGTCGTGCTCGATCAGCAGGATCGTCTTGCCGTCGCTGCGGATCTTGTCGAGCAGCTTGGTCAGCTCGACCTTTTCCGTTGCGTTCATGCCGGCAGCCGGTTCATCCAGTGCGAGCAGCTTCGGATCCGTTGCCAGCGCGCGGGCGATTTCCAGACGGCGCTGGTGACCGTACGACAGATTGCGCGACGTGTAGTCCGCGTACTGCGCAATGCCGACGTATTCCAGCAGCTCGATTGCGCGTTCCTTGATCTCGCGCTCTTCCTTGCGCTCGGCCGGCGTCTGAAACACCGCGCCGATCAGGCCATGCTTCGTGCGCACGTGACGGCCGACCATCACGTTTTCCAACGCGGTCATGCCGCCGAACAAACGGATGTTCTGGAACGTGCGGGCAATCCCCGCCTTCGCCACCTGATAGACGGCGGTCGGCGTGTATTCCACATTGTCGAGCTTGAACTCGCCCGAATCGGGCGTGTACAGACCCGTGATCACATTGAAGAAAGTCGTCTTGCCGGCGCCGTTCGGACCGATCAGGCCGTAAATCTGGCCCGACTTGATCTGCAGGCCGACGTCGGACAATGCCTGCAGGCCGCCGAAGCGCTTGTTCACGCCCTTCACCGACAAGCGGATCTGATCGCTGCCCACGCTGTTGTTTACGTTATCGCTCATATGATTTCTCCAACGGGGGCCTCAGGCGCGCACCGGCTTCTTGCCAGCGCGCTTCGCCAGTTTCGCAATCTTGTCTTCGTGCTTCGGCGCCGGCCACAGGCCTTCCGAGCGGTACAGCATGATCACGACCATCGCGAGGCCGTACAGCAACTGACGGATCACTTCCGTATCGACGATTTCGTGGCCGAAGATCGCGTTCTGCAGCGGACCCATCGTCGAGCGCAGGAATTCCGGGAACACCGAAAGCAGCACCGCACCGAGAATCACACCCGGGATATGGCCCATGCCGCCGAGCACCACGCACGCCAGCACCACGACCGATTCCCAGAACGTGAACGATTCCGGCGACACGAAGCCCTGAAACGAGCCGAACATCGCGCCCGACAAACCGCCGAACGACGCACCCATCGCGAAGGCCAGCAGCTTCACGTTACGGGTGTTGATGCCCATCGCCTTGGCGGCGATTTCGTCTTCACGGATCGCGGCCCATGCACGGCCGATACGCGAGTGCTGCAAACGCGTACAGACCCAGATCACCAGCAGCGAACACAGCACGAACAGGTAGTAGTACAAGTACACCGACGGGAACTGCATGCCGAACAGCGAATGCGTCTGCGCGAGGCTGAAGCCACCCACCGACACTGGATCGATCCCCGTGATCCCCTTCGGACCATTGGTGATATTCACCGGACGGTCAAGGTTGTTCATGAAGATCCGCACGATTTCCCCGAAGCCCAAGGTCACGATCGCGAGGTAGTCGCCACGCAGACGCAGGGTCGGCGCGCCGAGCAGGATCCCGAAGGTCGCGGCGAGCCCCATCGCGATCGGCACGATGATCCAGATCGGCGTATGGAGGCCGTTCGGGAACAGGTGCGCGATCCATTCGAACTGCGAGGTCAGGTGCGGCGAAGACAGCAGAGCCGCGACGTACGCGCCGATCGCGTAGAACGCGATGTAGCCCAAGTCCAGCAGGCCGGCGAAGCCGACCACCACGTTCAGGCCCAGCGCGAGCATCACGTACAGCATCGCGAAGTCGAGCACACGGACCCAGTAGTTGCCGCCGGCCGCGCCGATGATCATCGGTGCGGCGATCACGAAGATCGCGGTGATGATGCCGACGGTCAGCGTCTTCGTCAGGTTCTTTTCAGGGATGAGCGTCGTGGACGGCTCGATCGGTTGAATTGAGGTCATGTCTGTCTACTCCTTATGCTCGATCCGCAACACGTTCGCCCAAGAGGCCCGACGGACGGAACACCAGCACGATGATCAGCACGATGAATGCGAACACGTCCTGGTAGTTACTGCCGAATACACCGCCCGTGAGGTTGCCGATATAGCCCGCCCCCAACTGTTCGATCAGGCCGAGCAGCACGCCGCCCACCATCGCCCCGCCGAGATTGCCGATCCCGCCCAGCACCGCCGCGGTAAAGGCCTTCAGACCTGGGATGAAGCCCATATAGAAGTGTGCGTTGCCGTATTCGGACGCGATCATCACGCCGGCCAAGGCGGCCAACGCCGAGCCGATCATGAAGGTCGCCGAAATCACGAAGTTCGGGTTCACGCCCATCAGGCTGGCAACGCCCGGGTTCTCAGCGATCGCACGCATCGCGCGGCCGAGCTTGGTCTTGTGAACCAGCAGCAGCAGACCGCCCATCACGAGGAACGCCACGACGATGATCACGATTTCGGTCATCGAGATCACGGCGCCTGGCGTCGTGTCAGTGGCCTTGATCACGTTGATCGGGTCGGTGGGCAACAGCTGCGGGAACGGCAGCGGGTTGCGCGACCAGATCATCATCGCGAGGGTTTGCAGCAGGATCGACACGCCGATCGCGGTGATCAGCGGGGCGAGACGCGGCGCTTTACGCAACGGCCGGTAGGCCACGCGCTCGATCGTGTAGCCGACCAGCGAGCAAACCACTGCCGCGATGATCAACGCGATGATGAGCGTCGGCACATTGCCGAGGCCGGGGAAGTGGTTCTGCAGCACACCTATGGCTGAGAGCGCAACCATCGCGCCCACCATCAACACATCGCCGTGAGCGAAGTTGATGATGCCCAGGATGCCGTAAACCATCGTATAGCCCAGTGCGATGATGGCGTAAACGCTGCCAAGCACCAGCCCGTTGAGGACCTGCTGGATGAAGATATCCATTTAATGCTCCTTAGCCCGTGCGACTGGATTCGCGTTCTTCATCAGCCGGTGGGCGGTGATGCGGTACGCCAATCTCAACGGCACTGCGGGTACTGATGTAAAAGACCGGTAAGGGTTATCCGCTGCCCGGTTCGTCTTACGACTGTGATGCAGTCGCGGACTTGCCGATGGCGGATGCAAAAACGGCACCGTTGGGTGGTTTCGGTGCCGTCAGGCTGAACGTCCCGTCATCACATCTTCACGACGTCGAGAACCGCTTTCTTGCCGTCCTTGAAGTCGTAAAGCGTAATGGCGCTCTCTTTCAAATCACCCTTGTCGTCGAACGCGATGTGGCCGATTACCCCGTTGTAATCGGTGGACGGCATCGCAGCCAGCACCTTGGGCGCCTCGATCGAATTAGCGCGCTTCATTGCATCGACAATCACGTACACAGCGTCATACGTGAACGGTGCGTAAATCTGCACCGGTGTGTGGAAGCGGTCGACGTACTTCTTTTCGAAGTCCGCTCCCTTGTCCATTTTCGAAAGCGCAAGTCCCGCCTCCGAACAGACCAGGTTTTGCACGGCGGTTCCCGCCAGCTCACCCACCTTGTCGGTACACACACCGTCGCCGCCAAGGATTTTTGCCCTGATACCGAGCGCCGCCGCCTGTTTGGTAAACGGCCCGCCCGTTGCGTCCATGCCGCCGAACATGATCACGTCCGGCTGAACACTCTTGATCTTTCTAAGGACGGACTGAAACTCCGTAGCCCTGTCATTCGTGGCTTCGCGCGCGACGATCTTTGCGCCGCTCGCCTGTACTGTCTTCGCAAACTCGTCGGCCAATCCCTTGCCATAGACGGTCGAGTCATCAACGATCGCGATGCGTTTCGCGCCAAGCACTTTCGTTGCGTAGTTGGCAAGCGCCGGCCCCTGCTGGGCATCGGTCGCGACCACCCGATAAGTCGTCTTGAAACCTTGCTGCGTATACCCCGGATTCGTCGAAGACGGCGAGATCTGCACGATTCCAGCATCGCTATAGATCTTCGACGCCGGAATCGAGACGCCCGAATTCAAGTGGCCGACCACGGCGACCACATGATCGTCGACGAATTTTTCAGCGACCGCCGTTCCCGTTTTCGGGTCCGCGGCATCGTCCTGCGCGTCGAGCTCCAACTGGATCTTGTGACCGTCGATAGTCAAACCCTGTGTGTTGATTTCCTCGACCGCCAGACGCGCGCCGTTTTCATTGTCTTTACCCAAATGCGCAATCGGTCCCGTCAATGGGGCCGCATGACCAATTTTCACGACCGTCGCTTCGCTCGCCGGCACCGCTGCCTCCGTGGCAGCCGATGCACCTGCTCCCGCCTCGCCATCCGCTTTCTTGCCGCACGCGGTCAACATCGCAACCGCGGTCACGACGGACACGGCGTAAGCAAACTTGACTCGCATTAAGTAGGTCTCCTGCGCCTCGCAAAATCCATTGTTCGGGACCCGGAGGCCTTGAGAACGCGCGCATTGTAACTCCAATTATGCGACGCGCAATATTGTTGAACCGGTGGGGTTTTCCTGCATTGCAACCTTATTTTGAGAGAGTAATTCGATAAAAGGCGCAACCCGGTTGCGATTGTTTTTCGTGCATCAGTTGCACCACCGTCGCGCCCAATGGCATCAAGTGTTGCAGCGATATGGCCCGATCCCTGATTGCACCGTGGTTCGCGTTAAGTATTACGTTTCCATTGATATCAACGGGCACGCACTATTTTAGTGCGTCAAAAATCGATGCAACGCGTTTAGCGCTGGATAAACGGGGTCACATCATCGAAAATTCGATTAAATGCCAAATCACAATTCAAAAGAATTTGTGTGAGAGCACACTTAAAACCGCTCGGCACGGTGTTCTGGCACTTTATTTTAGACAGGCTCACGAATCTGCGGACGTAAAAAAAGCGCGCCCTTGGGCGCGCTTTTCTTTCAGAAACGTCGGCTAATTGTCAGGCAGGCAGACCCAGCCCGCGCGGCAGCGGAAACGCGATGTTTTCCTCGATGCCGTCAAGCGCGCGCACGTTGCGCACGCCGAGTTCACGCAACCGGCCGATCACCGCCTGCGCCAGCGCTTCCGGCGCCGAGGCGCCGGCCGTCACGCCGATGCGGCGCTTGCCTTCGACCCAGACCGGATCGATCTGGTCCGGCGAGTCCACCATATAGGAAGGCACGCCAAGCTTTTCGGCCAGCTCGCGCAACCGGTTCGAGTTCGAACTGTTCGGGCTGCCGACCACGATCACGACATCGCACTGCGGCGCCATGAACTTGACCGCGTCCTGGCGGTTTTGCGTGGCGTAGCAGATGTCCTGCTTCTTCGGCTCGCGGATCGCCGGATACTTTGCCTTCAGCGCGCCGATGATCTCGGCTGCATCGTCGACGGACAAGGTGGTTTGCGTGACGAACGCGATCCGCTCGGGATCGGCCAGTTGCAGCGCCTGCACGTCTTTGATGTCTTCCACCAGATGCATGCCTTCGCCCGCCTGCCCCATCGTGCCCTCGACTTCAGGGTGACCCTTGTGGCCGATCATCACGATGTCGAAGCCGTCCTGGCGCATTTTCGCGACTTCGATATGCACCTTGGTCACGAGCGGACAGGTGGCGTCATACACACGCAGGCCGCGCGATTCGGCTTCGGAGCGCACCGCCTTCGACACGCCATGCGCGCTGAAAATCACCGTATTGCCGGCCGGCACTTCTTCCAGCTGTTCGATAAAGATTGCGCCCTTCTTGCGCAGATCTTCGACGACATAGGCGTTATGGACGATTTCGTGGCGCACGTAGATCGGCGAGCCGTGCAGCTTGATGGCCCGCTCGACGATTTCAATGGCCCGATCGACGCCGGCACAGAACCCACGCGGCTGCGCCAGCAGGATCTCGGCTTCGGCAAGAGTCGTATCCGTGATGCTCATGTTTACAGAATCCCGATGATTTTCACTTCAAACGCCAGCGCCTGGCCGGCAAGCGGATGGTTGAAATCGAACAACGCCGACGTTTCGCCGACTTCCTTCAGGACACCCGCGTAGCGGCCGCCGCCCGGCGCGTTGAATTCGACCAGGTCACCCGGCGAGAAATCCTCGCCGATCATGCTGTTTTCACGCAGCGTGGCCAGCGAGACTCTCTGGATCAGCTCCGGATTGCGCGGACCGAACGCCTGACCCGGCGTTAGCTGAAAGGTCGAATGGTGGCCCACCTTCAAACCCAGCAGAATATCTTCCAGCGGCGGCGCCAGTTGACCCGCACCCAGCAGCAGCGTAGCCGGCCTGTCGGTAAACGTATTGATGACTTCGGCGCCATCGGCAAGGGAAAGCCGGTAATGAAGCGTCACGTGTGAACCGGGTTTCACTTCGGAAATGTCGATGATGCTCATGCAATGCTCGCTCAGTCGAAGCGCGCTGCACGCGTGCGCCGCGGGTGCAGCCGACGCGTGTGGCAAACCGTCGGGGTGCCGTGCGCAAAGCGTCTATTGTAAGCCACATAGCGGGCGGCGGCTTGGGTCCGTCGCGCGCATCGCGGCACGGCCGGGCACCCCGCGCCGCCATAAACCCGAACTGGAGGATGCATACTTCTATGGCCGACTATGCCTGCACGATAGACCAAGCGACACTCGAAGCGGCCTTGCCGGAGGCTCCCGCGCCCGCCGCCGCAGTCCCCGCCCTGGCGTCCCCGCGCGCTCGCGCCGCAGCCGGTAATGGCGTTGCCGCCGCGAATGCCGGCACACCCTCGCCCCGATGGCTCGTACGCGGCAAATGGCATAAGAAAGATATGCCGCGCGAACGTCTGATCGAGGAAGGACCCGGCGTGCTGTCGGATACCGAAATGATCGCGCTGGTGCTTGGCACCGGCCTGCCCGGCCACGATGTGTTCGATGTCGCGCGCACCCTGCTCGACCGGTTCGGCTCGCTGCGGGAAATGCTCGACGCAACCTATTCGGACTTCGACGGCCTGCGCGGCATCGGCCCAGCAAAGAAGGCGCAATTGCTCGCCATTATGGAGATGGCGCGGCGCTCGCTGGTCGATAAAATGCGCGGCCGTTCGCTGATGAACTCGCCTGAGGCCGTGCAAGACTATCTGCGCCTGCGCATAGGCGGCAGGCCCCAAGAGGTCTTCGTGTCGCTCTTTCTCGACGCGCGACATCGGTTGATCCGCTGTGAAGAAAGCGCACGCGGCACGCTGACACGCATGGCGGTCTATCCGCGCGAGATCGTGCGGCGAGCGCTGAGCCTTAATGCCGCCAGCCTGATCGTCGCGCATAATCACCCTTCCGGTGCCGTCCAGCCAAGCGCGAGCGACTGCCGATTGACGCATACGTTGCGCGACGCCCTTGCGCTGATCGACGTGCGACTGATCGATCATCTGGTGATCGGCGCCGACAATACCTACTCGTTCGCCCGCGCCGGCTGGCCGTGAGATTGCCTGAACCAGGGTCGCGGCAACGTTGCGCCGTGCTCGGCATCGCAAATAAGGTTTGATTTTGCGGCTTTTTTTCCGCTATAATTCCGGTTTGCCTATTTCCAACCCCCTGTTCCGAAGCCACCAAGGCGTTCCGGAAAGGAAAAGCGACTGAAGTTCAAAAACTTAAGCGCGGCTCTTTTCGGGAAACTTTCACGGCGTTCGAACTCAGAATTAGCGTATTAGGAGTGCTCTCATGGCACGCGTATGCCAAGTAACTGGGAAAGCGCCGATGAGCGGCAACAACGTTTCCCACGCGAACAACAAAACCAAGCGCCGGTTCCTGCCGAACCTGCAAAACCGCCGTATTTGGGTGGAAAGCGAAAACCGTTGGGTGCGTCTGCGCGTTTCGAACGCCGGCCTGCGCCTGATCGACAAGAACGGTATCGACGCTGTGCTCGCAGATCTGCGCGCACGCGGTGAAGCCTAAGGAGTAAATCATGGCAAAAGGCGCACGCGACAAGATCAAGTTGGAATCGACCGCAGGCACGGGTCACTTCTACACGACGACGAAGAACAAACGCAACATGCCGGAAAAGATGCTGATCAAGAAATTTGATCCGGTCGTCCGTAAGCACGTTGACTACAAGGAAACCAAGATCAAGTAAGTCTTGGCTCCTGCCTGACGAAGGCAAAAAGTTTTGCAAAAAAAGCCTCGCATTCGTGCGAGGCTTTTTTGTTTTCTGCGCCCCAATCTCGCACTGTTTAGCTGTCCTTTGCCTAGCAGGATAGTCTTATCCCGTTCGGCCAGCTTTCCCTCATCCGCCGCGGCGCGTATCCTTTCTCGTTTTAGCGGCGTGCGAACGGCACGCCGTCATGGCAAAACGAAAGACGGAGATGCAGGCGATGGAATTCGATGTAGCGATTGTCGGTAGCGGTCTGGCAGGTTTGAGCGTCGCGCTCAATCTCGCGGAGACCCGGCGGGTTGCGGTGGTCGCCAAGCGATCGATGACCGAAGGCGCGAGCGATTGGGCGCAAGGCGGGATCGCCGCCGTACTGGATTCGGCGGACAGCATCGAAAACCATGTGCGCGACACACTGATCGCCGGTGGCGGCCTGTGCGACGAGGCGGCGACACGCTTTATCGTCGAGCATGGGCGTGCCGCGATCGAATGGCTGATCGAGCAAGGCGTGCCATTCACCAAAGACGACGCCGCCGAACTCGGCTTTCATTTGACACGCGAAGGCGGCCATAGCCATCGCCGGATCATTCATGCTGCGGATGCGACTGGCCATGCCGTGGTCGCCACGCTCAGCGAGCGTGTACGCCATCATCCGAACATCACCCTGTTCGAAGACCATTACGCGATTGACCTGATCACATCCGACCGTCTCGGCTTGCCTGGCCGTCGCTGCCACGGTTTGTATGCACTTGACCTGCAAAGCGGCCGCACCGTGACAATCGAAGCGCCGCATACCGTGCTCGCCACCGGCGGCGCCGGCAAGGTCTATCTGTACACCACCAACCCCGACACCGCGACCGGCGACGGTATCGCGATGGCCTGGCGCGCGGGCTGCCGCGTGTCGAACATGGAATTCATCCAGTTCCATCCGACTTGCCTGTTCCACCCTTATGCGAAGTCGTTCCTGATCTCGGAAGCAGTGCGCGGCGAAGGCGGCATTCTGAAACTGCCGGACGGCACGCGCTTCATGCCGAACCACGATGAACGCGCCGAACTCGCGCCGCGCGACATCGTCGCGCGCGCGATCGACTTCGAGATCAAGAAACGCGGCATTGATTGCGTGTATCTCGACATCAGCCATCAGCCGCCTGAATTCCTGCGCGAACACTTTCCGACGATTCTGGCCCGCTGCCTCGAATTCGGCATCGACATCACCAAAGAGCCAATTCCGGTTGTGCCTGCCGCGCACTACACGTGCGGCGGCGTCGTGACAGATCTGGCAGGCCGGACCGATCTCGCGGGCCTCTATGCGGTCGGCGAGACGTCATGCACCGGCCTGCACGGTGCGAACCGGCTTGCCAGCAATTCCTTGCTCGAGTGTCTCGTGATCGGACGCTCCGCCGCGCAGGCCATCGAGAAAGAAGGCTTCAGCGCCGCCGTCCATGCGCCGCTGCCGGACTGGGACGAAAGCCGCGTGTCCGACCCGGACGAAGAAGTAGTGGTCGCGCACAACTGGGATGAACTGCGCCGCCTGATGTGGAACTACGTCGGCATCGTGCGTACGGACAAGCGGCTCGCGCGAGCCAAGCATCGGCTCGCCTTGCTCCGTGACGAGATTCACGAGTATTACGCGAACTTCAAGGTCAGCCGCGATTTGCTTGAGTTGCGCAATCTCGTCGACGTGGCGTCGCTGATCGTCGAAGGTGCTCGCTCACGGCGCGAAAGCCGCGGCCTGCACTTCAGCCGCGATTGGCCAGCCACGCTGCCAAAAGCGCTGCCGTCGGTGCTGTCGCCGGAACATGTGCGTAACCGCAACGTGTGATTTCTAAAGCTGAAGTGAAGAAGCCATCGCGGGGGAACCGGCGATGGCTTCTTCATTGACGGTGAACGCTTAAGCGCGCACGGCTCAGACGATCCGCATCGAGTAATCCGTTGCGCGCACATCTTTGGTCAGCGCACCGATCGACACGCGATCGACTCCCGTTTCCGCGATGGTCCGCACGGTCTCGAAGTTCACCCCGCCAGACACTTCCAGCACCGCCCGTCCTGCCGTGATCCGCACTGCGTCGCGCATCGCATCGAACGAAAAGTTGTCCAGCAGAATGGATTGCGCGCGATGCGCCAGCGCGGTTTCCAATTGTGCCAGCGTTTCGACTTCGATCTGGATCGACACGCCCGCATTCAGCGCGAGCGCCGCATCCATTGCGGCACCAACGCCGCCCGCTGCGGCGATGTGGTTTTCCTTGATCAGAATGCCGTCGTACAACGCAAGCCGCTGATTCGCCCCGCCGCCCACGCGCACGGCGTATTTCTGCGCGAGCCGCAAACCCGGCAAGGTCTTACGCGTATCGAGGATGCGCGTTTGCGTGTGGGCAATTGCGTCGACATAGCGGCGCGTTGCGCTCGCCACGCCCGATAGCAGTTGCAGGAAATTCAGCGCATTGCGTTCAGCAGTCAACAGCGCACGGACAGGACCGCGCAGTTCGCAGACCGGCGTATCCACTGTCATCCGATCGCCCTCGCGGTAACGCCACTGCACGTCGATACGTGGATCGACCTGGCGCATGACTGCGTTGAACCAGGGCACGCCGCACAGCACGGCATCTTCGCGCACGATGATGCGTGCATCGCGCACGTCGTCTGCGGGGACAAGGCGGCCAGTCTGATCGCCTGCGCCGACGTCTTCGGCCAGTGCGTCGGCAACGTTACGTGCTAACGCTGCATCGAATGCGGCACCGTACTGCACATGAATCTCTGCGAACAGCGGCGACACCGCCTCGACCTGATTGCGCTCCACCGCACCCATTACGCTGCTCCCACGTTCGAATACAGTTGCGCGTCGCGCGCGAGATCGCCACTGGCTTGCACGCGCTTCTTGTGACGCGTCGCGAAGTCGAGCATCCGGTCAATCGGCAGGCGCGCCCGCTCGCCGATCGCTCGGTCGACGAAGATTTCGTTATGGCCGCGTTCGAGCACGTCCGCCAGATTGGCGAGGCCGTTCATCGCCATCCACGGGCAATGCGCGCAGCTCTTGCAGGTCGCGCTGTTGCCGGCCGTGGGCGCGGCGATCAGCGTCTTGCCGGGCGCGGCAAGCTGCATCTTGTGCAGAATGCCTAGATCGGTCGCCACGATGAAATGCGTCGCGTCGAGTTTTTGCGCGGCGTCGATCAACTGGGTGGTCGAACCAACCACGTCCGCTTGCGCGACCACGTTAGCCGGCGACTCAGGATGCACCAGCACTTTCGCGCCCGGATATTCGGCGCGCAGCAGATCGAGCTCGATGCCCTTGAATTCGTCATGCACGAGACACGAGCCCTGCCACAGCAGCATGTCCGCGCCGGTCTTGCTCTGGATATAACTGCCGAGGTGCCGATCCGGCGCCCAGATGATCTTTTCGCCGCGTGCATGCAGATCGGCAACGATTTCCAGCCCGATCGACGACGTCACCATCCAGTCCGCACGAGCCTTGACGGCCGCGCTAGTGTTCGCGTACACGACCACCGTGCGATCCGGGTGTGCGTCACAGAAAGCCGAGAATTCATCGACTGGACAGCCCAAGTCGAGCGAACAGGTCGCGTCGAGATCGGGCATCAGAATGCGCTTACCCGGACTCAGGATTTTCGCGGTCTCGCCCATGAAGCGCACGCCCGCCACCACCAGCGTTTGTGCCTCGTGATCGCGGCCGAAGCGCGCCATCTCCAGCGAGTCGGCGACGCAGCCGCCGGTTTCGTCGGCGAGCTCCTGCAATTCCGCGTCGACGTAGTAATGCGCGACGAGCACGGCCTTCTCGCGCTTAAGCAATGCGCGGATGCGCTCCTTCAACGCCACCTTGTGTTCCGCCGACGGCATGTCGGGCACCTTCGCCCACGCCTGCCCGATCCCGCAGGTGGTGCCCTGTGCCTGTGGCCGGTCGTATTCGACGGTCCTGATCGCCTGCTGATCCATGATCTCCTCTGCCTTCGCTCTGCCGCCGCGGACTGTCAATCGCGTGTCGTTGAAATTGCCGCGGCCCAAAAAGCAAAACCCCGCCAACGCGGGGTTTTGTGACGTAACGAAATTTTAATGGATTTCGCGCTCAGGCATACGATCAAGCATAGCGACGCAGACGCATCGCGAACTCTTGCAACGCTTTAATACCGCTCTGCTCAGCGCGATGGCACCAGTCCTGCAATTGAATCAGCAGTTGATCGCGCGACGCATTCGAGCGCTCCCACATCGCCGCCAGTTCATTGCGCATGTCGATGTAGGTCTTGAGCTTCTGGCTGTTTGCGAAGATTTGCGGCAACTGGCGCTTCTGCGGCTCATCGAGACCCGCTTCTTCCTTGTGGAACCAGCTACGCGCACCGCGCATCACCTGATACTTCTCGCGCGCACCAACTTCCTTCAGATGCGCCAGCTCCTGGCGGTAAGCACGCTTGAGCGCCTTGCCGTAACGCGCCATCACTTCGTAGCGGTTTGCCAGCACGGCTTGCAACGTGTCCTGATCGAGTACCAGCTTGCCGGTGGTCAGACGCGGCGTAGGCGCGATCTTCTTCACCTTGGCCAAACGGAAAGCCGACATGATGCGGATGTACATCCAGCCGATGTCGAACTCGTACCACTTGTTCGACAGCTTGGCCGACGTCGCATATGTGTGGTGATTGTTATGCAACTCTTCACCGCCGATGATGATGCCCCACGGGAAGATGTTGGTGCTGGCATCCGACGAATTGAAGTTGCGGTAGCCCCACCAGTGCGCGAGGCCGTTGACCACACCAGCGGCCCAGAACGGAATCCACACCATCTGCACCGCCCAGATGGTCAGGCCGACGACGCCGAACAGCGCGACGTTCAGCACCATCATCAGGCTCACGCCGAGGATCGGGTACTTGGTGTAGACGTTGCGCTCCATCCAGTCATTCGGCGTGCCGTGACTGAATTTGCGCATCGTTTCTTCATTCTTGGCTTCGGAACGATACAGTTCCGCGCCTTCGAGCAGCACCTTCCAGATGCCGCGCGTTTGCGGGCTGTGCGGATCTTCTTCGGTCTCGCACTTGGCGTGGTGCTTACGGTGAATCGCGGCCCATTGGCCGGTCAGCATGCCCGTGGTCATCCACAACCAGAAACGGAAAAAATGACTGACGACCGGATGCAACTCCAGCGCGCGATGCGCCTGGCAGCGATGCAGATAGACCGTCACGCCAATGATCGTGATGTGCGTCGCGACCAGCGTGTACAGCACAAGTTGCCACCACGAGAAGTGGAGCAAACCGTGGGCAAGAAAATCGAGCAAGGAATTCAACAAGGCAATTTACCTGTGGAACAAGAGACGCCAGACACACGCGAAATGCGCGTGTCAAGAAAGTGAAAGCATACAGCGGGATTGGACGATATTCTACTTGAAGCGTTCCAAGTGTTTGTAACAAATAGGGATTTTTTGTGCGGTATCAACGGAAGGGAACACGCCGAAGGTCTTTTTTAGACCTGCCGGCGGGTTCGAAGTGCCCGTCAGCGGCCGCTGTCGGCCTGATTCGCCGCGGGAGCGGTCATTGTTACCGCCTGCGGCATCGCGTCGCTCATGTTGCCGACGATTCGCACTTCGCGTTGCGCGAAAGGAATCGAGATGTCGTGCTCGGAGAATAGACGCCAGATGTTGCGATTGACGGCCGAGCGCACGCCAGAAGTGCCTGTCGCCGCGTCTTCGATCCAGAAGCCCAGCTCGAGATTGATGCCGTCGGAGCCAAAGCTTGCCAGATAAGGCGTAGGCGCCGGCTCCTGCAGCACCCGGGCGACGCCCTGTGCGGCTTGAGCGAGCAACGTCATCGCCTGCTCGACGTCGGAGGAGTAGGCGACCTGCACAGCCACCTTCGCGTAGCCGCGCGTCAGATAGGAGGACTGGTTCTGCACCACGTCCGTGATCAGCTTTTCATTCGGGATCAGCGTTTCGATGCCGTCCAGGCCGCGCACCACCGTATAACGCGTGCGGATCTGCGTGACCATGCCCTGCAGGCCGCTGACATTGATCGTGTCGCCGATGCGCAGCGAGCGGTCGATCAGGATGATGAACCCCGAGACGTAGTTGCTGGCGATCTTCTGCAGCCCGAACCCAAGCCCCACACCCAGCGCGCCGCCGAACACCCCCAGCACGGTAATGTCGATGCCGACCAGCGACAGGCTGATCAGCACCGCCGCCAGCACAAATGCAGCACGCCCGACCCGCGCCACCACCACTTTCAGGTTGGCGTCGAGCGTCTTTGAGCGCATCAGGCGGTCTTCGAACGTGGCGCCGAGCCACATTGCGACGATCATCGTCACGCCCACCCACAGGAGCCCCGTGGTGAGCGAAAGCAGCGTCATGTGTGCATTCGCGACCCTGAAGCGCACGCTGCCCATCCACGCGATCACGTCATCCTGAATGCCCATCACGGTGAGCACCATGCCGATCCAGACGACCAGCGAGACGACTTTCTCGACCAGGAACAGCCACGGATGATTCGCGCCGTCGTGACTGAAGACCCGCCGCGCGAAGAAAAACACGATGTAAATCAAGCCAATACCGAACAGCGGCACCAGCGCCAGATCGAGCAGCGCGGTGTGCATGAACTGGCCGGTGATCGCCTGCGCAAGCCATACGAGCGCCGCCCCGATCAGCGGAAAGAACGCGCGGTTCAGGCTTTCCGCGCCGAAGCGCAGCGTCTGGTACCGCGTCTGACGGCGCAGATCGAGCGTCCGGCGCAACAGGCGCGCGATCAGCCAGGCAATGGCGAGCGTCCCCAGCAGCACGCCGACCTGCCACAGCATGACCGGCTGGCCGAAATCGCGCGCGAGGTCGCCGAACATGTGAGGAAAAATGCGGTTTTGCATGATGTCGCCGAAATCGCCGGCGCGACCGGGTTCAGGAAACGAACCCGGTCGCGCCGGCAGACAAGCTGTTGCGTTTAGCTCTGGCGTTCCAGCACGGCTGCGAAGAAGCCGTCAGTAGCGTGACGGTGCGGCCACAGCGACAGATAGTCGCCCATTTCCAGGTCGATGCGCTGCTCGGCGAGCACGTCGCGCGCCGGCACCAAGGCGAAGTCCGGATGGTCGGCGAGGAACTGCTGGACGACGGCTTCGTTTTCCTCTTCCAGAATCGAGCAGGTTGCGTAGACGAGACGGCCGCCCTTCTTCACCAGACGCGAGGCGCTGGCCAGAATCGACGCCTGCTTCGGCGCCAGTTCGGCGACCGATTCCGGCGACTGGCGCCACTTCAGGTCCGGATTGCGGCGCAGTGTACCCAGGCCGCTGCACGGCGCGTCGACCAGCACGCGGTCAATCTTGCCGGCCAGACGCTTGATCTTCGCGTCGTGTTCGCTGTCGATCAGCACCGGATTCACGTTCGACAGCCCGCTGCGCGCGAGGCGCGGCTTGAGCTTGGCCAAACGCCGCTCGGAGATGTCGAATGCGTACAGACGCCCGGTGGAGCGCATCGCCGCGCCCAGCGCCAGCGTCTTACCACCCGCGCCCGCGCAGAAGTCGACGATCATCTCGCCGCGCTTGGGCGCGACCAGCGAACACAGCAACTGGCTGCCTTCGTCCTGGACTTCGACCCAGCCGTGCTGGAACGCGTCCAGCTTGGTGAGCGGCGGCTTGCCGACCACCCGCACGCCGAACGGCGCGAAAGGCGTTGCGCCGCCTTCGATACCGGCCTTCGACAGTGCGTTCAGCACGTCGTCGCGGCTTGCCTTGATCGGATTCGAGCGCAGGTCCAGCGGCGCCGGGTAGTTCAGCGCGGCGGCCAGTTGCGCCAGTTCCGCGGGCTCGAAACGCTTGGAGAGCGCCTGATAGATCCAGTCGGGCAGATTCAGGCGAATCCGCAGCGGCAGGTTTTCAGGATCGATCTTCGCGACGTGTTCGAGCCAATGCGACTCGGTCTCCGACACGAACGGCTTGAGGGCCGTGCGCCCGGCCGTCTGCATCAGTCCCAGCAAGGCCATACGGCGGGCCGGGCTGCCCGCGCCGCCTTCGGCCAGGTGGGCGAATTCCATCCGGCGGCGCAGCACCGCGAAGACCGCCTCGGCGATCACGCCGCGCTCGCCGTGTCCGAGCTTCGGGTGCGCGCGGAAAAAGCGGCTCGTCGTGGCGTCGGCCGGGCCGTTCAGTTTCAGGACTTCAGCCAGCAAAGTCTCAGTTTGTCCAATCAAAAAACCATGTAATCTCATGCGCCCTCTCCGGCGGTGTGACCGGCAAAGAGCCATTGCGGCTCCGGCGGCGTAAGCGTGACACGCAAGCCGTCGAGAGCAAGACGCCCTTCGACGAACCAGCGCACCGCGCGTGGATAAATAACGTGTTCGGTTGCCAGCACGCGTTCCGCGAGCGTGGCGGGGGTGTCGCCAGCCTCAACGGGGACGGCCGCCTGCGCGACGATCGGCCCGTGATCCAGCTGCGACGTGACAAAATGCACCGACGCGCCGTGCAGCCGCACGCCGGCGTCAAGTGCCTGTTGATGGGTTTTCAGGCCCGGAAAGCTCGGCAGCAGCGACGGGTGCACGTTCAGCATGCGCCCGGCGTAATGGTCGACGAAACCGGCCGTGAGCACCCGCATGAAGCCGGCGAGCACGACGAGATCAGGCGCGAAGCTGTCGATTTCTTTGGCCAGCGCGGCGTCGAAGCTGTCGCGATCCGGAAACTGGCGGTGGTCGACCACCGCCGTGGCAATGCCGTGCGACGCCGCGAACGCAAGGCCCGCGGCGTCAGGACGGTTGGCAATCACGGCGGCGACTTGCGCCGCCCAGCCCTCGTCCGCGCAGGCGCGAATGATAGCTTCCATGTTGCTTCCCCGTCCGGAAATCAGGATGACGAGTTTTTTCATCCGCGGATTTTATCATTCGGGGGACACTGAAACGGCGACGCGCCGCCGTCTCGTGCGCTGAGCGTTTATAATCGTTTGTTTTGCGGCATCTCGGCCGCCCTACCTCAAACCCGCTATCGTGAGAGTCTTCCGCGGTCTTCCCAATGCTGAAAGCCGTGCGCCTTGCGCACTGACCATCGGCAACTTCGACGGTGTCCACCGCGGCCATCAGGCTTTGCTCGCCCATGTCCGGGCCGCAGCCGATGCACGCGGCCTGCCCGTCTGCGTGATGACCTTCGAGCCGCACCCGCGCGAGTTCTTCAATCCGGCTGGCGCGCCGCCGCGAATCGCCATGCTGCGCGACAAGCTCGAGGCGCTGCGCACCAACGGCGTCGACCGGGTCGTGGTCGAGCATTTCAATCACACTTTCGCGAGCCAGTCGCCGGACGCGTTCGTCGAGCGGATCATCGTCAACGGCCTGCATGCGCGCTGGGTGATGATCGGCGACGACTTCCGCTACGGCGCCAAACGCGCAGGCGATTTCGCGTCGCTCAAGACTGCGGGTGAGCAATACGGCTTCGAAGTCGAGCAGATGGCAACCGTGGCGGATCCGTCCGGCGCGCGCATTTCAAGCTCGGGCGTACGCGCCGCGCTGGTGGCGGGCGATCTCGACTCGGCGCGTGCCGCGCTGGGTCGCGATTATCTGATTAGCGGGCACGTGGTGCATGGCATGAAGCTCGGCCGCGACCTCGGTTTCCCCACGCTCAATCTGGCGATCGCCCACAAGCGTCCGGCGCTGTCCGGTATTTTCGTCGTGCGCGTGCATGGTGTCGCGGACGAACCGCTGCCTGGTGTCGCCAGCCTCGGCCTGCGTCCCACCGTCGACGATTCCGGCCGCGTGCTGCTCGAAGTGCACCTGCTCGACTGGCACGGCGACGCATATGGCAAACTCGTGCGCGTCGAATTCCTGAAAAAGCTGCGCGACGAGGAAAAATACGTCGACCTCGAAACGCTGACCGCCGCCATCGCGCGCGACGTCGCCAATGCGCGCGCGTGGTTCGCGGCCGTCGGCGCCGGCACGCCGGGCAGCCGCTCCACCGGCTTCGCCACCTCGGCCACCGACCGAATTAGATAGCCGCCGCGGTACATGCGAGCGCGCCAAGTGCTGCATGTACCCACCGCTGCGCGCATCGAAGGGCGTCCGTGAATCACGCGACATGCCTGCCGGGCGCGCCCCCCGCCCTGCGCTTCATGCGCATACCGCAGCTTCGCTGCGCTTAGAAAGAATTCACCGCGACCTCATCATGAGCAACAAGAAAGCCGATTCGAAACCGCAGTCACGCTACCCGGTCAACCTGCTCGACACGCCGTTCCCGATGCGTGGCGACCTGCCCAAGCGCGAGCCGCAATGGGTCAAGGAATGGCAGGAACGCAAGGTCTACGAGACGATCCGCGCAGCCAGCAAAGGCCGCAAGAAGTTCATCCTGCACGACGGCCCGCCGTATGCGAACGGCGACATCCACCTCGGCCACGCGGTGAACAAGATCCTCAAGGACATGATCGTCAAGGCGCGCAATCTGGCGGGCTTCGACGCGGTCTACGTGCCGGGCTGGGATTGCCACGGCATGCCGATCGAAATCCAGATCGAAAAGCAGTTCGGCAAGTCGCTGCCGGCCGCTGAAGTGATGCAGAAGGCGCGTGCTTACGCGACCGAGCAGATCGAGAAGCAGAAGGTCGGCTTCCGCCGTCTGGGCGTGCTCGGCGACTGGGACAACCCGTACAAGACGATGAACTTCACGAACGAAGCCGGCGAAATCCGCGCGCTCGCGAAGATCATGGAAAAGGGCTACGTGTTCCGCGGTCTGAAGCCGGTCAACTGGTGTTTCGACTGCGGCTCGGCGTTGGCCGAAGCGGAAGTTGAATACAAGGACAAGACCGATCCGACCATCGACGTGCTGTTCAGCTTCGCCGAACCGGAAAAGACCGCGCAGGCCTTCGGCCTGAATGCGCTGCCGCGCAACGAAGGCGGCATCGTGATCTGGACCACCACGCCGTGGACCGTCCCTGCCAACCAGGCGCTGAACCTGCATCCGGAAATCGTCTACGCGCTGGTCGATACGCCGCGCGGCTTGCTGATCCTCGCCGAAGAACGCGTTGAAGCGTGCCTGAAACTGTACGGACTGGAAGGGTCGATCGTCGCGACCACGCCGGGCGAGAAGCTGGTCAATCTGCGCTTCAATCATCCGCTCGCATCCGCGCATCCGGCCTACAAGCGCACGGCGCCCGTTTATCTCGGCGACTACGTGACAACCGAAACGGGTACAGGTGTAGTCCATTCGTCGCCGGCATACGGCGTGGAAGACTTCGTGTCCTGCAAGGCGCACGGCATGGCCGATTCGGACATCATCAACCCGGTGATGGGCGACGGCCGTTACATCGAATCGCTCGCGCTGTTCGGCGGCCTGTCGATCTGGGCGGCCAACCCGCAGATCGTCGAAGCCCTGCAGGCAGCCGGCTCACTGTTGCGCACCGAGAAGTACACGCACAGCTACATGCACTGCTGGCGCCACAAGACGCCGATCATCTACCGTGCAACCTCGCAATGGTTCGCCGGCATGGACGTGAAGCCGAACGACACCGACAAGACGCTGCGCGAAACCGCGCTCGAAGGCATCGAGAACACCGCATTCTATCCGTCGTGGGGCAAGCAGCGCCTGTTCAGCATGATCGCGAATCGCCCGGACTGGACGCTGTCGCGTCAGCGTCAATGGGGCGTGCCGATGGCGTTCTTCGTGCACAAGGAAACCGGCGAGCTGCATCCGCGCACGCTGGAGTTGCTCGAAGAAGTCGCGCAACGCGTCGAGCAGGCCGGCATCGAGGCGTGGCAAACGCTCGACCCGCGCGAACTGCTCGGCGACGACGCCAACATGTACGAAAAGAACCGCGACACGCTCGACGTCTGGTTCGATTCGGGCACCACGCATTGGCACGTGCTGCGCGGCTCGCATAAAGACGAGCTGCAATTCCCGGCTGACCTGTACCTGGAAGGCTCGGACCAGCACCGCGGCTGGTTCCATTCGTCGCTGCTGACCGCTTCGATGCTCGACGGCCGCCCGCCGTACAACGCGTTGCTCACGCACGGCTTCACCGTCGACGGCGAAGGCCGCAAGATGAGCAAGTCGCTCGGCAACGGTATCGACCCGCATGAAGTGGCGAACCGCCTCGGCGCGGAAATCATCCGTTTGTGGATCGCGTCGACCGATTACTCGGGCGAACTGGCAATCTCTGAGGAGATCCTGAAGCGCGTGACGGAAGGCTATCGCCGCATCCGCAACACGCTGCGCTTCCTGCTCGCGAACCTGTCGGACTTCGACTTCGCGCAACACGCGCGTCCGGTCGAAGACTGGCTCGAGATCGATCGTTACGCAGTGGCGCTGTCGGCGAATCTGCAAAACGACATCCTCTCGCACTACGAGAAATACGAGTTCCACCCGGTGGTCGCCAAACTGCAGACGTTCTGCTCGGAAGACCTGGGCGGCTTCTATCTGGACGTGCTGAAAGACCGCCTTTACACCACGGCGGTTGACTCCGTCGCGCGCCGTTCGGCTCAGACCGCGCTGTATCACATCGCACACGGTCTGCTGCGCTTGATGGCCCCGTTCCTGTCGTTCACCGCCGAAGAAGCGTGGAAGATCTTCTCGCCGAACAGCGAAACGATTTTCACCGAGACCTATCACGCGTTCCCGCCGGTACCGGAAGCGGGCGACCTGCTCGACAAATGGACGCTGCTGCGCGCCGCGCGCAGTGACGTGACCAAGGCACTGGAAGAAGCGCGTGTGGCGAACCTGATCGGCTCCTCGCTGCAGGCGGAAGTCGAAATCCGCGCGAGCGGCGCGCGTTACGACGCGCTCGCGAGCCTCGCCGACGACCTGAAGTTCGTGCTGATCACGTCAGCGGCGAATGTTGTGAAGGTCGACAGCGAAGCGGAAGAAGGCGTCGAAGTGATCGCCTCGAAGTATCTGAAGTGCGAACGCTGCTGGCACTACCGCGCGGACGTCGGCGCCAACGCCGAGCACCCCAATCTGTGCGGCCGCTGCTTCAGCAATCTGTTCGGCAACGGAGAAACGAGGAGCGCGGCATAATGGCAAGAACCATGTCGAAAACGTCGGCCGGAAACAGTTCGCTGGCGCCTTGGCTCGGCGTCGCGCTGATCGTGATTCTGTTCGATCAGCTCACCAAGATCGCGATCCAGAAAGTGTTCGCCTACGGTGTTCCGCATGAGGTCGCGCCGTTTTTCAACCTGATCCTTGTGTACAACCGTGGCGCCGCCTTCAGCTTCCTCGCGATGGCGGGCGGTTGGCAGCGCTGGGCGTTCACCGCGCTCGGCGTGGTCGCGGCACTCGTGATCTGCTATCTGCTCAAGCGTCATGGCGGACAGAAGATGTTCTGCACGGCGCTCTCGCTGATTCTCGGCGGCGCGCTCGGCAACGTGATCGACCGGCTCGCGTACGGTCATGTGATCGACTTTCTCGATTTCCACGTGCGCAGCTGGCACTGGCCGGCGTTCAATCTCGCCGACAGCGCGATCACGATCGGCGCGATCCTGCTCGTGCTCGACGAATTGCGGCGCGTGCGGAGTACGCGCTAACGCGGCTTACCTGCGCCCGCGCTGGTCTGTTTATCAGGGCCGCGCCTCGGCCGTGCTTGGCGACGATGTTCAGGGGTCACGTTTGCGGGGCACGCCTCGCGGCTATGTTTAAAGGCCGCGCTCGGTCGTCACGAACATGGCCGAGGGTATGTCCGGTTTAAAGGCCGGCGGCGGTGCATAGTGCCACCACCGGCCACCACGCTTTGTCGGAGGCTTTTGTTGGCAACCGCAGAACTCGCAGGAAAACACCTCGTCCTCGGCATGACGGGCGGCATTGCCTGCTACAAGATCGCCGAACTCACGCGTCTCTTGACCAAGGCCGGCGCGACCGTGCAGGTCGTCATGACCGAAGCGGCCACGCAGTTCATCACCCCCGTTACGATGCAGGCGCTATCCGGCCGGCCGGTCTACACGAGCCAGTGGGACGCTCGCGTGCCGAACAACATGGCGCACATCGATCTGTCACGTGAAGCCGACGCGATCGTCATTGCGCCCGCCTCGACCGACTTCCTCGCCAAACTCGCGCACGGCATGGCCGACGATCTGCTCTCGACGCTTTGTGTCGCGCGTGATTGTCCGCTGCTCGTCGTGCCCGCGATGAACCGGCAGATGTGGCAGAACCCGGCCACCCAACGCAACGTCACGCAGCTGCGCGCGGACGGCATTGAAGTGCTCGGCCCCGATTCGGGTCCGCAAGCGTGCGGCGAAACCGGCGACGGGCGGATGTTGGAAGCGGCCGCCACGTTTGAGGCGATCGCCTCGTTCTTCTCGCCCAAGATCCTGTCCGGCCGTCGCGTGTTGCTGACCGCCGGCCCGACTTTCGAGCCGCTCGATCCGGTGCGTGGCATCACCAATCGTTCGAGCGGCAAGATGGGCTTTGCGTTGGCACGCGCCGCGCAACAAGCGGGCGCCGAGGTGCATCTGGTCGCCGGCCCCGTCGCGCTGGAAACGCCGTGGGGCGTGTTCCGCGAAGACGTGCAAACCGCGCAGCAAATGCACGACGCGGTGATGCGCTCGGTCGCGAACGCCGACATCTTTATCGGCGTGGCTGCGGTGGCCGACTGGCGCGTCGATCATGCCAGCGAACAGAAGATCAAGAAGACCGCCGACCGCGCGCTGCCCACCTTCACGTTCGTCGAGAATCCGGACATTCTGGCGTCGGTAGCGAAGTTGCCCCATCCGCCATTCACCGTCGGGTTCGCAGCCGAAAGTGGCGACCTTGAAGTGCATGGCGAAGAAAAACGCGTGCGCAAGAACGTACCGCTGCTGATCGGTAATCTCGGCCCGCTGACCTTTGGCCTCGACGACAACGAAGTGATCCTTTTTGAAGCAGCCGGCGCCACCAGGCTGCCGCGCGCCGACAAGCAGACGCTCGCGCGCGCATTGATCGCAGAAATTGCGAAGCGTCTGCCCGACACAAGTCTGATCCGCTGAAACCGCACAAGGCGGCGCACGCTGAACGCGCCGCCAGCCGCTCTGGCGCACCGAATTATCTGGAGCAGTACCGCAATGACGCTACTTTCCGTGCTCGATCAAACGCCCGTGATCGACGGGCACTCAGTGGCGGACGCAATCGCCGCCACCGTCGAACTCGCGCAACTTGCCGACGACCTCGGCTATACACGCTACTGGTGCGCTGAACACCACGGCCTGCGCGGTGTCTCGAACCCCTGCCCCGAGGTGATGCTCGCACGCCTCGGCAGCGTGACCCAGCGCATCCGCCTCGGTTCAGGTGGCGTGATGCTGCCGTACTACAGCCCCTTCAAGGTCGCCGAGCAATTCATGATGCTCGAGGCGCTGTTTCCGAACCGTATCGATCTGGGCGTGGGACGCGCGCCAGGCGGCGACATGCACACAGCGCAAGCGGTCGCCGCCGGCGCCTACAACCGCGGCGACATTTTCCCGCAGCAAGTTGCCGATCTGGTGGGTTTGATGCACGGTACGTTGCCCGAAGATCACCTTGCGCATGGGGTGTTGCTGCAACCGCAGATCGCTACGCGGCCGCAACTGTGGATGCTCGGCTCAAGTGAATTCGGTGGCCTGCTGGCGGCACAACTCGGTATCCGCTTTGCGTTCGCGCATTTCATCAACGCGCATTTTGGGCATCAGGTGGCGCATGCCTATCGCGAGCGCTTCAAAGCCAGCCCGGAAACGCAACAACCCTATCTGGCCGCCGCCGTATTCGTGATCTGCGCGGACACCGAGCAGGAAGCCGCCGATCTGGAAAAGGCCGTCGACCTGCGTCGCGTGCAAATGGCCTACGGCCTGAACGAGCCGATCCCAACCGTCGAACAAGGCATCGCGCAGGAGTACGGCGAGCGCGAGCGGCTGGTGATCGACCGCGAGAAGCCCCGCAGTATCATTGGCACGCCGGAAACCGTCACTGAGCGGCTGCATGCCTTGCAGGAGCAGTTCCAGGCCGACGAACTGATCGTGCTCACCGTAGCGGGCAGCTACCGCGCCCGGCTGCGCTCCTATGAACTTCTCGCCGACGCATTCCAACTCGGTTTGAATGCCACGCCCCAACCTCAAAAACCTTAGAACCTGCATGAAACTCGACCTGAAGATTCTCGATGCGCGCATGCGCGACCAACTCCCGGCCTACGCAACCACCGGCAGCGCGGGCCTCGACCTGCGCGCCTGCCTCGACGAACCGTTGACGCTGAAACCCGGCGAAACCGCGCTGGTGCCGACGGGTCTGGCGATTCACGTCGCCGATCCGGGTTATGCCGCGTTGATTCTGCCGCGTTCGGGTCTGGGCCATAAGCACGGGATCGTGCTGGGCAATCTGGTTGGCCTGATCGATTCGGATTATCAAGGTCAACTGATGATCTCAACGTGGAACCGCGGCGCGACCACGTTCGTGCTGAATCCAATGGAGCGCCTCGCGCAACTCGTGATCGTGCCGGTGGTCCAGGCCGAGTTCAATATCGTCGAAGATTTTGAAACCAGCGAGCGTGGTGCGGGTGGGTTCGGCAGCACCGGCAAGCACTAAGACACCGATAAGCGTTGAAGCGTCGCTTGCTTCTAATAAGCGCTTTGTACAACGCAAAAAGCAGAACGGCGCGGGGTTCAACCCGCGCCGTTCTGCTTTCAGATGAGACTGAAACGTTACCCGACTGACTTACTCGACCTCAACCGCTTCCGGATTCGGATTGCGCGGCGCCGGATGCTCGTCGAAGGTCAACTGCACCTTGTCTTCCGCATCCACGTCGACCGTCACGCGGCCACCGTTCATCAGCTTGCCGAACAGCAACTCGTCGGCCAGCGCACGACGGATCGTGTCCTGGATCAGACGCTGCATCGGCCGCGCGCCCATCAACGGATCGAAACCGTGCTTGGCGAGATGCTTGCGCAGCGCGTCGGTAAAGAGCGCATCGACCTTCTTCTCGTGCAACTGATCTTCCAGCTGCATCAGGAATTTGTCGACCACACGCATGATGATTTCCTCATCGAGCGAGCGGAAGCTGATCGTTGCGTCCAGACGGTTACGGAACTCCGGCGTGAACATGCGCTTGATGTCGACCATCTCGTCGCCGGTTTCCCGGCGATTCGTGAAGCCGATCACCGACTTGCCCATTGCCTCGGCGCCCGCGTTCGTCGTCATGATGATGATGACGTTGCGGAAATCCGCCTTGCGGCCGTTGTTATCCGTCAGCGTGCCGTGGTCCATCACCTGCAGCAGCACGTTGTAGATGTCCGGATGCGCCTTCTCGATTTCGTCGAGCAGCAGCACGCAATGCGGCTTCTTCGTGACGGCTTCGGTCAGCAAACCGCCCTGATCGAAACCGACATAGCCCGGCGGCGCACCGATCAGACGGCTCACCGCATGACGCTCCATGTATTCCGACATGTCGAAGCGGATCAGTTCGATCCCCAGCGTGAACGCCAGTTGCTTCGCCACTTCCGTCTTGCCGACACCCGTGGGGCCGGAGAACAGGAACGCGCCGATTGGCTTGTCCAGCTTGCCGAGGCCAGCCCGCGCCATCTTGATCGAGGCCGACAGTGCGTCGATGGCCGGGTCTTGCCCGAACACCACGCTCTTCAGATCGCGATCCAGCGTTTGCAGCTTGCTGCGATCGTCTTGCGACACGCTTTGCGGCGGGACACGAGCGATCTTCGAGATGATTTCTTCGATCTCGTTCTTGCCAATGGTCTTCTTCTGCTTCGACTTCGGCAAGATGCGTTGCGCCGCGCCGGCTTCGTCGATCACGTCGATCGCCTTGTCCGGCAGATGACGATCCGTGATGAAGCGTGCCGACAATTCAGCCGCCGCCGACAATGCACCCGACGAATACTTCACGCCGTGATGCTCTTCGAAGCGCGACTTCAGGCCGCGCAGGATCGCCACCGTCTGTTCGACGGTCGGCTCGGTCACGTCGACCTTCTGGAACCGGCGCGACAAAGCCGCGTCTTTTTCGAAGATGCCGCGATATTCCGTGAACGTGGTTGCGCCGATGCACTTGAGCGTGCCCGACGACAACGCCGGCTTCAGCAGATTCGATGCATCCAGCGTACCGCCCGACGCAGCGCCCGCGCCGATCAGCGTATGAATTTCGTCGATGAACAGGATCGCGTGCGGACGTTCCTTCAATTCCTTGAGGACCGTCTTCAGGCGTTGTTCGAAGTCGCCGCGATACTTGGTGCCGGCGAGCAGCGCGCCCATATCGAGCGAATACACCTGCGCATCCGCCAGAATATCCGGCACTTCGCCGCGCGTAATGCGCCAGGCGAGCCCTTCGGCGATCGCCGTCTTGCCGACACCGGCCTCACCGACCAGTAGCGGATTGTTTTTGCGCCTGCGGCACAGCACCTGCACCACGCGCTCGACTTCCGACTCGCGCCCGATCAGCGGATCGATGCGGCCGTCTTTCGCCATCTGGTTCAGGTTCTGCGTGAACTGGGCGAGCGGCGTTTCCTTCTGCGCGGCGGCTTCGTCGGACTCGGCATTCGCGTCGCTCGCTTTCGCGGCGTCGGGGCTGCTGGTCTTGGCGATGCCATGCGAGATGAAATTCACCACATCCAGACGCGTCACGCCCTGCTGCTGCAGGTAGTACACCGCATGCGAATCCTTCTCGCCGAAGATCGCAACCAGCACGTTCGCGCCGGTCACTTCCTTCTTGCCATTCGAGGTGGATTGCACATGCATGATCGCGCGCTGGATCACACGCTGGAAACCCAGCGTGGGCTGCGTGTCGACGTCGTCCGTGCCAGGCACGGTTGGCGTGTTGTCATGAATGAAGTTGCGCAGGTTCTGGCGCAGATCCTCGATATTGGCCGCGCATGCACGCAACACCTCCGCCGCTGTTGGATTGTCCAACAGTGCCAGCAAAAGATGTTCGACCGTGATGAACTCGTGCCGCGCCTGGCGTGCTTCCATGAACGCCATGTGCAGGCTGACTTCCAGTTCCTGGGCAATCATGCTTCCTCCATCACACACTGCAGCGGATGCCCGGCCTGCCGTGCGTGGGTAACGACTTGCTCGACTTTGGTCGACGCGATGTCCCGCGTATAGACCCCACAAACTCCCCTGCCCTCGCGATGCACCTTCAACATAACCTGTGTTGCGGTTTCACGATCTTTATTGAAATATTCCTGCACGATCATCACGACAAATTCCATTGGCGTGAAGTCGTCATTCAGCAGCACCACCTTGTACATGGACGGCGGCTTGAGCTTCTTCTCCTGCCGCTCCAGTACGGTGCTGTCCTGCTTGTCCGGGATAATCGCCATACACCCATTCTAAACAACTAGGACAGGCCCGCAATCCTGTCAAAACCCGGCCGACCGGCCGGTGAGCCCGTTCGCTACCGCCTGCTGGGTGATAACCCCCAAAGCGTTGCGTCATTCGACGAGCCGATTGCGGAGCCGGCCCCTATCCTGTGATGCATCGCGGCCGTGTTGCGCCGCAGTCGGATCGAGTATCGCACAACCTGCCAGTGCTGGCTGAAGGCGCTCGCCCGGCCAGCGGGCAGTGCGCGACCCGCAGAACAGCATGTGAGTCGATTATGCGACTTTTCAAGACAGCCCGCTTGGGCAACCGCACATAACGAAATAAAAGCGGGAAAAACCCTGGAAAACGCCTGTTTGCAACGCGACAACGGCATCTCAAAATTTTCTTGACACTCGAATAAAGAGCCTCAACAATCAAGCTGGCACTTTTTTCACTGAGCCATAATTCGAAAAAATGCCGATGGTGAGCTTGTGAGGAGGGAGCGGCTGCATCGCGCGGTCGTCGAGCTTTTCGAGGGCTCGTGGTAGTGACATGAGTTACAGGGGAAGTTGGAATGGCAACTGGTACGGTCAAATGGTTCAATGACGCAAAAGGTTTCGGATTCATCACGCCTGACGAAGGTGGTGAGGATCTGTTTGCACACTTCTCGGCCATCCAGATGAATGGGTTCAAGACCCTCAAGGAAGGTCAAAAAGTAACCTTCGAGGTCGTGCAAGGCCCGAAAGGCAAACAGGCATCGAACATCCAGGCACCTGCCTGAAACGGTTCGTTACCCGTCCTTTGAAACCCGGCTTCGTGCCGGGTTTCTTTTTTGGCCGATAGGGCAAATCCCAAATAACGGTCGCCCGACAACCTTTCGACGCGCTTTCGCGTTGCCGTCGACTAGCCGGCGCCACGCTCCAGCCTGCCGCGCTGCATAGCGAGACTGCGCCCCAAATCGCCCTCGAACACGGCGACGCCCTGGTGGCGGAAATTCGACCGTACGTCCACGGCGGGGGTAATGCCGATGCGCTCGATGAGACGACAGAACGCATAGTCTTCCGAAAGGTACATCCGCGTGTCAGGATCGATCATGGTGTCGAAGAACGCATACAGGAATGCCGCCGGCGTACCTTCGTCGAGCTCCGGACGGCCCGCAAGTTTCGACCGGCAGTGGAGCTCAGGGAAGCGCTCCATCAGCGCAAGAAAGACCTCTCGCTTGATCAGCATGAATCCGGTCGGCGCATAGAGCACGTCGAGAAAGCCATCGGCGTCCGGCTCCAGTGCGTCATCGCTGCGCGCCACGGCGGGATACATTGCATAGCGCGCACGGAAATCGGCTTTGGTCGAACCGGCAGGCAACCCCTGCTCGAGACCCGCCGCGGGCCAGCCGTCAATTTTCAGCGGGTAGACACCGGCCACCACAGGACGGTCCGCCTGCAACAGGCGAACCACATCCGCGCCTTTGAAGCCGATATCGCCGTCGATCCACATCAGATGCGTGAAACGGGCGTCGGCGAGAAATTCCGCCACCATGGTGTTGCGCGCGCGAGTGATCAGACTGTCGAAGCTGTTGAAGCTGACCTGCATGCCGAAGCCACGTTGAGCCGCCTCGTCGTAGAGATCGAGAAGTCCGAGCGTGTAGTCCGTCGTCACGACGGCGCCATAGCTGGGGGTGGCGACATACACATTGGCAACGGTATCTTTATGAGTCATCGTTTGGTCACTCGCAGGCAGGGAACTTGGATTTGAGTAGTCAGGCGGGATGCCGCGCCTCGTCGTCCGGCAGGACGCGATTTTTCGACGGGCGTAACGTACCTGACACTGCGCGGCGAACGCCTCAATATCGGTCCGAAGCGAGGACGCGAAATTTCTCCAACAAAGGTCAGATATTTGACCGAGGACGTCGGGAATTTGCAGTTGGCATGCATGCGGTTTGGACACACCAAACGAAAAACCCCGGCCACCTCACGGTGCCGGGGTTTTAAATTCGAGCTGGAGAAGCCAGCGCGAATCGCTTACAGGTTTTCGATCAACACCTGACCAAAGCCCGAACAGGACACTTGCGTGGCGCCTTCCATCAAGCGCGCGAAGTCATACGTGACCCGCTTTTGCAGAATCGACTTTTCCATCGACTTGATGATCAGGTCGGCCGCTTCAGTCCAGCCCATGTGACGCAGCATCATCTCAGCCGAGAGAATTTCCGAACCCGGGTTCACGTAGTCTTTGCCAGCGTACTTCGGCGCAGTGCCGTGCGTAGCTTCGAACATGGCGACCGAATCCGACATGTTCGCGCCCGGCGCAATCCCGATACCGCCGACTTGCGCGGCCAGCGCGTCCGAAATATAGTCGCCGTTCAGATTCAGCGTAGCGATCACGTCATATTCGGCCGGACGCAGCAGGATCTGCTGAAGGAACGCATCCGCGATCACGTCTTTCAGCACAATGTCACCACCCGTTTTCGGGTTCTTGATCTTCATCCACGGACCGCCGTCGATCAACTCCGCGGCGAATTCCTTCTGCGCCAGCGCATAACCGTAGTCGCGGAATGCGCCTTCCGTGAATTTCATGATGTTGCCCTTGTGCACGAGCGTGACCGAGCGGCGATCGTTGTCGATCGCATACTGGATCGCCTTGCGCACCAGGCGCTCCGTGCCTTCGCGCGACACCGGCTTGATACCGATCCCCGAAGTTTCCGGGAAGCGGATCTTCTTCACGCCCATTTCTTCGCGCAGGAACTTGATGACCTTTTTGGCCTGTTCCGATTCAGCAGGCCATTCGATGCCGGCGTAAATGTCTTCCGAGTTCTCACGGAAGATCACCATGTCGATCTTTTGCGGCTCGCGCACCGGCGAAGGCACACCCTTGAAATACTGCACAGGACGCAGGCAAACATACAGATCGAGTTCCTGACGCAGCGCGACGTTGAGCGACCGGATACCACCGCCGACCGGCGTGGTAAGCGGACCCTTGATCGAGACGACGTATTCCTTCAGCACCTGCAGCGTTTCTTCCGGCAGCCACACGTCCGGGCCATACACCTTGGTCGACTTCTCACCGGCGTAGATTTCCATCCAGTGGATTTTCCTTTTGCCGGCGTAGGCTTTTTCCACTGCGGCATCCACCACTTTCAACATCACCGGCGTGATGTCAAGGCCCGTTCCGTCGCCTTCGATATACGGAATGATCGGCTGGTCGGAAACGTTGAGCGAGAAATCTGCGTTGACAGTGATCTTGTCACCGCCGGTCGGAACCTTGATGTGCTGATACGGCATGATCGGACTCCAGTGAATGCTGTGCTGAAAGCTGATGGGAGACTGCGGAAACTGGGTGCTCCTCGCTGCGCGCAATGCCGGACGCCCGCAAGCGGCCTGGTCGTCTATTCTAGCCCACGCCGACGCAGTCCCGAGCCCGTAGCGGCTTGGGGTTTTCCAACATTGTCGGAAATCAAAATCAGAAAGCCGATTATTCTTATGTCTTATATAAGACATAAGACTTGCAGCAGCTCATTATGCATTATTATTCCGCCATTTACTACCGGCCCAGCGCCTCTGCCGGCCTGCGTGGCACGTCCCCGCCGCAGCCGGCGCCGCTCGGCCTTCATCGATTCCCATATGCGACTTCTCGCCCTGAACAAACCGTTCGGCACCATCTGTCAGTTTTCGCCGCACGAAACGCGGGCGTCGCTGGCCGACTGGGTGAAAGTGCCCGGCGTCTATCCGGCGGGCCGGCTCGACTCCGATAGCGAAGGGCTGCTACTCCTCACTGACGACGGCGCGCTGCAAGCGCGCATCGCCGAGCCACGCCACAAACTCGTCAAGCGTTATTGGGCGCAAGTGGAAGGCGCGGTCGACGATGCCGCGTTGAAGAAGCTCGCGCGCGGCGTCGATCTCGGCGATTACGTGACGCGGCCGTGCCGCGCCGAATACGTGGAGCCGACCGACTCGCTATGGGCCCGCACGCCACCGATCCGCTATCGCGCCGCGATTCCGACCACGTGGATCGAATTGTCCATCACCGAAGGCAAGAACCGTCAGGTGCGCCGCATGACCGCTGCGGTAGGTTTTCCGACGTTGCGGCTCGTGCGCGCCGGTATCGGCGCACTCGATATTTTTTCGCTCGGACTACAGCCGGGAGAGTGTGTTGAATTGCCGCTGAAGGCGCCATGGGAAGGCATCGTCTGAACGCGTTTGCCTGCGCGCCATGTCTGCATCGAACCAACATCAACCCTGCATTTTGACCCGTAGCGAAAAAGCTAACTCGTTGTATCCGCAAACAAATTAGCGCGTGAAACCAACATGAAAAACCCGTGAAACAATTGCGTTCACGATCACTGCGCAGCCATTCATTTGCGTCAGCAGATCGGCATATAAATTTTCCACAAAAAACACGTCAACCGGTGCGCGAGCTCACGCGTTATTCGACGCAGATGCCGACCAAAGCTATCCGGCATTCAGCCTTAAGGGCCTTTGCACAAGCCGCTCTCGCGGTGAGTACGGGGAGTCTGAGCGCTAAGCAGACGCGTCGAAAAAATGTCGATGCGGCTGTCAACCGAAAGGTGGATGGCACGTTTACCGACATGACTCTACATATAACCGGGTCATTTGGTTAATTAACTCAAGCTGAGGATTTACAAAATGAACAAACTGATCGCCGCTCTGGTCGCTGGCCTCTTCGCAACGGCAGCATTCGCACAAGCTTCGGCACCGGTGGCAGCATCGGCAGCTCCGGCTGCAGCAGCTTCGTCGGCAAAGAAGACCACGAAGAAGGCAGCACACAAGAAGTCGCACAAGAAGGCAGCAGCAGCTGCTGCAGCTTCGGGCGCTTCGGAGTAAGTTTGTTGTAAAAACGCAGTCAAGAACTAGCTTCATTGCCGTTCTTACGGCGTTGAAAGGCAGGTCACCGAAAGGCGATCTGCCTTTTTGTTTTTGACGCGCTCGCGTAACATTCGCGGGTTAATTTCCAGCAAGGAGTCATGCCGTGCGATTTCCCATGCGCTCGTTGATTGCGCGTTTCGCTGTTGCCGTTGCACTGCCGCTCGCCGCGATGTCGTTCGTCGCGACTAACGCTGCCCCCGCTCATGCGCAAGACATGCCGGCCGGCGCGAAGCAGCCCGGCGACTTTCCGCGCGCGAAGCTGACCGCGGGCATGTTCGTGATCGACGCAGCCGTCGCCGCTAATGATGCGGACCGCGAACAAGGCCTGATGTATCGCACGACCCTCGCGCCGAATGAAGGCATGTTGTTCGTCTTCAATGAAACCGCCGTACATTGCTTCTGGATGAAGAACACCTTGATCCCGCTGTCGATCGCATTCATGCGCGCCGACGGCACGGTCACCGACATCGACGAAATGCAGGCCGAGACCACCAACAATCACTGCCCGAAGAACAACGGCGTATATGCGTTGGAAATGAGCAAGGGCTGGTTCTCGTCGAAAGGCATCAAACCTGGGATGAAAATCCAGGGGTTGCCGGCCGCGCAATAAAAGCGCGCCGTCACGGCGATATCCCGCCGCTTCTTCAGCGGCCGCTTTTCGAAAAAAAGCCGGTGCCTTTCACGGGGCGCCGGCTTTTTTGCGTTCTGTGCGGGGCAGACCCATGCGGCACCGTGGCGGCAGAAGCCCGCGCCGCGCCGTGAGCCCATACCAGCAGGCCTTCACGCGCGGCTGGCAAGATTCCTGCAAAAGACAGGCCGACGCGCTATCCTAGTAATCTTAGTAAAGCAGCACCCAGGCTCCCCGGGCAGCACAGACTGCCGCCCGGCAAGCGTTTCAGGCGCGCCATTCCAAGGAGGTTCACGTGCCCCGCAAGACTCCCATCGAGCGCTACCGGAATATCGGCATTAGCGCTCACATCGACGCCGGCAAAACCACCACCACCGAGCGCATCCTGTTCTACACAGGCGTGACCCACAAGATCGGCGAGGTTCACGACGGTGCTGCGACGATGGACTGGATGGAACAGGAGCAGGAGCGCGGCATCACCATCACGTCGGCGGCTACCACCGCCTTCTGGAAGGGCATGGCCGGCAACTATCCCGAACACCGGATCAACATCATCGACACCCCGGGCCACGTTGACTTCACGATTGAAGTTGAACGCTCGATGCGCGTGCTCGACGGCGCGTGCATGGTGTACGACTCGGTCGGCGGCGTGCAGCCGCAGTCCGAAACGGTGTGGCGCCAGGCGAACAAGTACAAGGTGCCGCGCATCGCGTTCGTCAACAAGATGGACCGCGTCGGCGCGGACTTCTTCCGCGTGCAGCGGCAGATCGGCGATCGTCTGAAGGGCGTCGCGGTACCGATCCAGATTCCGGTCGGTGCGGAAGATCATTTCCAGGGCGTGGTCGACCTCGTCAAGATGAAGGCGATCTACTGGGACGAAGAGAACCAGGGGATCAAGTTCGAGTACCGGGACATCCCGGCTGAACTCGCTGACACCGCGAAGGAATGGCACGACAAGATGGTCGAAGCCGCCGCCGAAGCGAGCGAGGAACTGCTCGATAAATACCTGGGCGGCGAGACGCTGACCGAAGAGGAAATCAAGCACGGCATTCGTGTGCGTACCATCGCCAACGAGATCGTGCCGATGCTGTGCGGCAGCGCGTTCAAGAACAAGGGCGTGCAGGCCATGCTCGACGCGGTGATCGACTATCTGCCGTCGCCGCTCGACATCCCCGCGATTACCGGTCACGACGAACACGACAGGGAAATCGAGCGTCATCCGAGAGACGACGATCCGTTCTCCGCCCTCGCCTTCAAGATCATGACCGACCCGTTCGTCGGGCAGCTGATTTTCTTCCGCGTGTATTCGGGCGTGGTGAATTCGGGCGACACGGTCTACAACGCGATCAAGGAAAAGAAGGAACGCCTTGGCCGGATCCTGCAGATGCATGCGAACGAGCGCAAGGAAATCAAGGAAGTCTACGCGGGCGACATCGCCGCGGCAGTCGGCCTGAAGGAAGCGACCACGGGCGACACGCTGTGCGATCCGCAGCACGTGATCATTCTTGAAAAGATGATCTTCCCGGAGCCGGTGATTTCGCAGGCCGTCGAGCCGAAGACCAAGGTCGACCAGGAAAAGATGGGCATTGCGCTCAATCGTCTGGCGCAGGAAGACCCGTCGTTCCGCGTGCAAACGGATGAAGAATCCGGCCAGACGATCATCTCCGGAATGGGCGAGTTGCACCTGGAAATTCTGGTCGACCGGATGAAGCGCGAGTTCGGCGTCGAGGCGACCGTCGGCAAGCCGCAGGTGGCTTACCGGGAAACGGTGCGCAACAAGATCGAAGATGTCGAAGGCAAGTTCGTCAAGCAGTCGGGCGGCCGCGGCCAGTACGGCCACGCGGTGATCACGCTCGAACCGGCGCCGCAAGGCAAGGGCTACGAGTTCGTCGACGCGATCAAGGGCGGCGTGATTCCGCGTGAATACATTCCGGCGGTCGACAAGGGCATTCAGGAAACGCTGAAGGCCGGCGTGCTCGCGGGCTATCCGGTGGTCGACGTGAAAGTGACGCTGACCTTCGGTTCGTACCACGACGTCGACTCGAACGAAAACGCGTTCCGCATGGCTGGTTCGATGGCGTTCAAGGACGCGATGCGCAAAGCCAAGCCGGTGCTGCTCGAACCGATGATGGCGGTCGAAGTGGAAACGCCTGAAGACTTCATGGGCAACGTGATGGGCGATCTGTCGAGCCGTCGCGGCATGGTGCAAGGCATGGAAGACATCGCCGGCGGCGGTGGCAAACTGGTGCGCGCCGAGGTGCCGCTCGCGGAGATGTTCGGCTATTCGACGTCACTGCGTTCAGCCACGCAAGGCCGCGCGACCTACACGATGGAGTTCAAGCACTACGCTGAAACGCCGAACAACGTCGCGGAAGCCGTGATCAACGCGAAGCAGAAGTAAGCGCCGAGGGTTGCAACACGCCATGTGCTGCGACCCTCTGTGCAACAAAAGGCAATGAACGCAAACAGCAAAGAGCCCGTCCCCTGTGGATGGGCTTTTTTTCGTCAGCAACGCCGCCTACAGTTGCAGGCAACACGCACGTTTTTTGAACGTGCAAAAATGCCAAACGGCGCCGTGCCGATCGCCCGGACTAACGCCCACGAGGAGACACATCATGAGCCAGGATCACGAACACCCGCATTACAAGGATGAGCAACCGTCGGCGCCGATCGACTGGCGCGAGCACGGCGTCAAGGTGATCAAGGGCGACCAGCTCGACAGCAATACCGCACAAACGCCGGGCATGAATCGCGCGGCGGCGATCAACGCGGCGCGCGTCGGCGCGCAGAAAATCTGGGCCGGCACCGTGACGATCCATCCGAATGCGAAGACCGGCGCGCATCATCACGGCGCGCTCGAAAGCGTGATCTACGTGGTGCGTGGCCAGGCCCGCATGCGCTGGGGCGAGCATCTCGAGTTCACCGCCGAGGCCGGCCCGGGCGACTTCATTTTCGTGCCGCCCTACGTGCCGCATCAGGAAATCAACGCGAGCACCGACGATCCGCTCGAATGCGTGCTGGTGCGCAGCGACAATGAAGCGGTGGTGGTGAATCTGAATATCGACGCGGTAGAAGCACCGGAAACAGTTTTCTGGGTCGATCCGATTCACAAACATCCGCACGATCACTAAACCTCTTTCATGCAACTCATGACGCCGACCGCTTCGCTGCGCCCTCGCCTCATCACGCTGTATGCCGTCCTGATCGCCGCCAATCTCGGCGCATGGGCGTGGGCGCTGATCGCGTTTCGCCACTATCCGCTGCTGCTAGGCACCGCGCTGCTCGCCTATGGCTTCGGTCTGCGCCACGCGGTGGATGCAGATCACATCGCCGCGATCGACGCCGTCACGCGCAAGCTGATGCAGGCGGGCAAGCGGCCGCTCGGCGTGGGCCTGTCGTTTTCGCTGGGCCATTCGACGATCGTGATCGTGGCGACGATCGGCATCGCGTGGACCGCGCATTCGCTGCACGGCCGCTTCGAAACCTTCAAGGCGGTAGGCGGCCCGATCGGCACCGTCGTGTCGGCGCTGTTTCTGCTTGTGCTGGCGGGCGTGAACCTCGTGATTCTGCGCGACGTGTGGCGCCGCTATCGCCACGTCCAACGCGGCGGCGAACT
Organism: Paraburkholderia polaris; assembly: GCF_012927345.1. Classification (GTDB taxonomy): domain Bacteria; phylum Pseudomonadota; class Gammaproteobacteria; order Burkholderiales; family Burkholderiaceae; genus Paraburkholderia; species Paraburkholderia polaris. The sequence goes on along the minus strand of NZ_JABBGJ010000038.1, from coordinate 40,970 downwards.
CGCTGCTGAAGCGACGGCCAGCATCGCGCCCGCCGGTCTGCTGTCGCGCGCACTGCGGCCGATGTTCCGGCTCGTGACGAAAAGCTGGCACATGTACCCGGTCGGCGTGCTGTTCGGCCTCGGCTTCGACACGGCGACCGAGATCGGCCTGCTGGCGATTGCCGCGTCCGAAGCCGGCAAAGGTCTGCCGCTGTATTCGATCCTCGTGTTCCCGGCACTCTTCACCGCCGGCATGACGCTGGTCGATTCGACCGACAACGTGCTGATGGTCCACGCTTACGGCTGGGCCATGGACGATCCGAAGCGCAAGCTCTACTACAACGCGAGCATCACGTTCGTCTCGGCGGTGGTGGCGATCGTCATTGGCGGCGTCGAAGCGTTGGGACTGCTATCGGACAAACTCGGTCTGAACGGCGGCGTATGGGACGCGGTGGCGAGCATCAACGAGCACTTCGGCGTGCTGGGTTACAGCATCGTCGCGACGTTCATGGCGTGCTGGATCGGCTCGGTGCTGTTCCACCGCTGGCGCCGCCCAGGCGCGGTTGCGCGGTAAATCCAACTCGCCTCGCGCGCGAGATCGGTAAGGTTTCCACGACGGCAGCGGCGCAACGGCGGTTTCCGCGCTGCGGCATCCTGCGCTTTCGCACGGGTCATGCGAGGTAGCCCGCGAGCGTTGTGATGACGACACACGCCGCCCCTTTTATCCGCCAAACGGGAACCGGTCCGCGCAGCGGGTGCGCCGAACCGGTGGGCAATCGCTTACACTGAAACCGCTTTTCGCCACTGCAGCCCGCTGCAGCTTTTCGTCATTGCAAAAAGTCGCCCTGTCGCGTGCATCCAGCGCGGCCCTTTAGAACCGACAGCAGAACGGACTGGACACCCCATCGATGAAGACTCCCGCGGACCGATTTCCCGAGCTCGACCTAGCCCGCCACACCGCCGACGGCTACGGCAACCACGCCATCGACGAATTCATCGCAGGCCGCATCACACGCCGCGATTTGTTGCGCTATGCGAGCGTGATCGGTTTGTCGCTGATTGGCGGCGGCGTTCTGAATGCGCCGCGAGCCCGGGCGCAAGGCGCGCCGAGCCCGTCTAACCAGACCATCCGCGTGGCCCATCTGACGCCGGCCGGCGCGGTCGATCCGCTCACCGTGACCGATGCCGCGAGTCTCGCGCTGCTGAACCAGACCGGCGAATTCCTGATCGACGACGACGGCGAAAAGCTCGTGCTGAAGCCGGCGCTTGCCTTGTCGTGGAAGCCGAACGACAAGGGCGACGTGTGGACCTTCACGCTGCGCCCGAACGTCAAATTCCACGACGGCCAGGCATTCACCGCCAAAGACGTCGTTGCCACCTTCGATCGCCTCGCCGATCCGGCAAGTGGTTCGGCGGCGCTCTCGGTGCTCAAGGGCGTACTGTCGAAAGGCGGTGCGAAGGTGGTCGACGAACACACGGTCGCCTTCCATCTGGATGCACCGAACGGCAACTTCCCCTACTACGTTTCTTCGGACAATTACAACGCCGTGATCCTGCCCGCAAACTATGCGGGTGGTTATGAAAAGAGCTTCATCGGCACCGGTCCGTTCAAGCTCGAAAAGTATCAGGCGAAGGTCGGCGCATCGTTCGTGCGTAATCCCGATTACTGGGGCGACAAAGCGTTACCGCAACGCGTACAGTTCTCGTTCTATGCCGACGAACAGGCGCAATTGCTCGCGCTGCAAGGCCATCAGGCCGACGTGATGGGCACATTCACCGTGCAGGGTGGCGCCGGCATTCTGAACAATCCGGATTTCAAGGCGGTCGGCGTAAAGTCGAGCGCGCATCGCCAGATTCATATGCGCAACGACAATCCGTTGTTCAAGGACAAGCGCGTGCGTCAGGCGCTGGCGTTGTCGCTCGATCGCGACGTGCTGGTACGTGGGTTGTTCAAGGGCCGCGCGCAACTCGGCAACGACAGCCCGTTCGCGCCGGTGTTTCCGTCTTCCGATGCAGGTGTCGCGCAACGCAGGATCGATATCGCGAAAGCGAAGCAACTGCTTGCGCAAGCGGGTGTGCCGAACGGTTTCGACGTCACGCTGACCACCGAAAAGTACATGGAGATTCCCGATCTCGCGGTGGTCGTGCAGAACGCGGCGAAGGCTATCGGTGTGCGTATCAATCTGAAAGTGGAAAGCCAGTCGCTGTACTACGGCGCGGGCACGCCGGGCAAATCGGATTGGCTCGACTCGCCGCTCGGCATCACCGATTACGGTCATCGCGGCGTGCCGAACGTGTTCCTGAACGCGCCGCTCACCAGCACCGGCACGTGGAACGCCGCGCACTTCAAGAATCCGCAATACGATCAACTGGTGGCGCAGTTCGTCGCGGCGATCGACCTGAGCACGCAGAAGAAAATCTCCGGACAGATCCAGACGCTGCTGCTCGACGAAACGCCCGTGATCATTCCGTTCTTCTACGATCAACTGATCGCCATGCGCAAGGGCGTGAACGGCGTGCGTTTCACCGCGCTCGCGCAACTCTATTTCGACCGCGCGGTGTTGAGCGCGTAATGTGAACGCAAAAGCGTTGAACGCAACAGCGGTGGACGCAAAAACGGTGAACACAAACGCCGTGAACGCAAAAGCCGTTGAACGCATCAGCACACGGCGCTTCTTTGGCAGGAGATCACGATGTCGACTACGGTGACCCCTTCCGCCTCCCCGGTCCCGAGCGGCAACGCGGGCCGCGTCATGCGGTTTCTGGCGACGCGGGTCGGTTTGTCGTTGATTACGCTGTGGCTCCTGTCAGTGATCGTGTTCGCTGGCGGCCAGTTGCTGCCAGGCGATATCGGCCGCGCGGTGCTCGGGCCGCTCGCCGATGCGCGCGCGGTCGCCGCGCTCAATCATCAGCTCGGCGCGGACCGGCCGCTCATGACGCAATACGCCGAATGGATCTCGCATTTTGCGCGCGGCGATATGGGGCTCTCCTATGCGTACCGCGAACCGGTCGGGCCGTTTATCGCCGACGCTTTGGCACATTCGGCCAAGCTCGGCCTGTTCGCGTTTATCGTCGTGGTGCCGCTCGGCATAGCGGGCGGTGTGTGGTCGGCCATGCACGCGGGGCGCTGGCTCGACCGCACCATCAGCATCGCCGGTTTGTCGGCGACCGTGGTGCCGGAGTTCGTCTCGTCGATCGTGCTGATTCTGGTGTTCGGCGTGTGGCTTCGCTGGCTGCCGATCGAAGCGTCGTATCCGCCGGAAGCGAGCGCGCTCGAACAATTGCGGTATCTGATTCTGCCGGTGCTGCCGCTGGTGCTGGTGTTCTTCGGCTACATCGCGCGGATGGCGCGCGCGGGCACCGTCGAAGCGCTCGATGCGGACTACACCCGCACCGCGATCCTCAAAGGCTTGCCGCGCCGTACCGTGATCTGGCGGCACGTATTGCGCAATGCGCTGCTGCCGACCATCACCGTCGCCGCGACGCAGCTCGGCTATATGATCGGCGGTCTCGTGGTGGTCGAGACACTGTTCCACTATCAGGGCATCGGCTCGCTGATCTACAACGCCGCCAAGGCGAAGGATTTTCCGATGCTCGAAGCGGGCGTGCTGACGATCGGTGTGGTCTACACCGTCGCCAATCTCGTCGCCGATGCGCTGCATGTCCTGCTCAATCCGCGACTGCGAGTGAGGAGCGCCGAATGAGCACCCTCGTTCCGCCCGCCGCGCCGCCTACGCCACGTCCGGCTACCGAACCGCGCTTCGACCAGTTGCGCGTGCTGCTGCGCTCGCCCACATTTGTGGTCGGCGTGTTGATCGTTGGATGGTGGATCGTCTGCGCGATCGCCGGACAATGGATCGTGCGGATCGACCCGTATGCATCCGATCCGCTCAACTCACTCACGCCGCCCGACAGCACGCATTGGTTCGGCACCGATCAGCTCGGGCGCGACGTGTTCTCGCGAGTAATCATCGGCGCACGCGACATCCTGACCATCGCGCCTTTGGCGACCCTGCTGGGTACGGTGGCAGGCACGGCGCTTGGATTGATCGTCGGCTACTTCGAGGGCTGGGTCGACAACGTAGTGGGCCGCGCGATCGACGCCGTGCTCGCGCTGCCGCTCGTGATCGTCGCGTTGCTCGCGCTGGCGGCGGTCGGCGCATCGAACCTCACCGTGATCCTCGTGATCGGTATCACCTTCACGCCGATCACCGCGCGTACGGTACGCGCCGCCGTGTTCGCCGAACGGCATCTGGACTACGTCGCCGCTGCGCAGCTGCGCGGCGAACGCGCGCCGTACATCATGTTCGCGGAGATTCTGCCGAACGTCCTGCCGCCGATCATCGTCGAAGCGACCGTGCGACTCGGGTATGCCATTTTCGCGGTCGCCACGCTGTCGTTTCTCGGCTTCGGCATTCAACCGCCTTCCGCCGACTGGGGGCTCGCGCTGTCCGAGTCGTACACGCTGATGGCGGGCGGTGCGTGGTGGACTGTCGTGTTCGCGGCCGGCGCCATTGCCTCGCTCGTGGTCGGCGTGAATCTGATCGCCGATAGCGTGCAAGGAGTGCTCGACCGATGAACGGCCCGCCGCCCGCCTCGTTCCCTGCCTTCGACGTATCGAAGAGCGATCGCACGGATGCGCTGACTGTCGTGGGCCTGACGGTCACGTACCGGATGCGCGGCCGCGATCGTGAAGTGCTGCAAGACGTATCGTTTCGCGTGCGGCGTGGCGAAGCGTATGGCCTCGTCGGCGAATCGGGCTGCGGTAAATCGACGGTCGCGATGGCGGCGCTGCGCTATCTGCCGCGTAACGGCAAGGTAAAGGCGGGCAAGATCATCATCGCCGGCCAGGACGTGCAGAAGCTTGACGCTGACGCATTGCGCTCGATGCGTGCGAACGCGATTTCGATGGTCTATCAGGATCCCGGACGCGCGTTGAATCCGTCGCTGACGATCGCGCGGCAAGTCACGGAAGCATTCGAAGCAGCCGGTGTCTCACGTGACGAAGCAGTGCAGCGCACGGTCGAGATACTGCAGCGTGTGCGCATCGCGTCACCCGAGCGCGTGATGGACAGCTATCCGCATCAGTTGTCGGGTGGTATGCAGCAGCGTGTGGTGATCGCGATGGCGCTCGCCTCGAACCCGGCCCTGCTGATTCTCGACGAACCGACCACCGGGCTCGACGCCACCGTCGAAGCCGAAGTGCTCGACCTCGTGGCGCAACTGCGCGAAGAACTCGGCACGGCCGTGCTGTTCATCAGCCACAACCTCGCGGTGATCGGGCGGATGTGCGAGCGCGTCGGCGTGCTGTATGCCGGCAAGCTGGTCGAGGAAGGCGCAACCCAGGACGTGTTCGCGCGGCCACGTCATCCCTATACGGTTGGACTGCTGCGCTGTTTGCCGAGCGTGGGGCGCAGCAAGGACACCGAGCGGCTCGATACGATTGCGGGCAATCTGCCCTTGCCAGGCTCGGTCACGCAAGGCTGCATTTACGCGGACCGTTGCCGCCTCGCCGACGACCGCTGCCGCCGTGAAGCGCCGCCGCCGTATCGCGTGAGCGCCGCGCATGGCGATCAGATGTCACGCTGCCATTATCACGAACGCGCCGTCGAACTGCCGCGTGCGTCCGCGGAAGCGTTGCCTCAGTATGACGATGTGTTGCGTGACGGCGAGCGCCCTGCTCTCGTGCTGCGCGCGGTAAAACTCTCGAAGACATTCCATGTATCCGGCGCCCCGCTGCGCGCAGTCGACGACGTTTCGATCGATCTCGCCAGTGGCGAAACGCTCGGCCTTGTCGGCGAATCCGGCAGCGGCAAGACGACGCTCGCGAAACTGATGCTCGGCCTGCTCACGCCGGACGCGGGCAGCGTGCTCGAACTCGACGGCACGCCGCTCGCCGCGCGCGTCACGCGACGCAACGACGAGCAGGTCAAGTCGCTGCAGATCGTGTTCCAGAATCCGGACTCGGCGCTCAATCGCGCGCATTCGGTGAAGCGGCTGATCGGCCGTGCGTTGTCGCGCCTCACCGCGTTGCGTGGCGCCGCGATCGATGAACGGCTCGCCACGCTGACGGCCGCCGTGCGTTTGCCCGAGCGCTATCTCGGCTCGCGCACGCGTCATTTGTCCGGTGGACTCAAGCAGCGCGTGGCGATTGCGCGCGCGTTTGCCGGTGAGCCGCGCGTGGTGGTCTGTGACGAACCCACTTCCGCGCTCGACGTCTCCGTGCAGGCCGCGATTCTCAACCTGCTCGCCGATCTGCAACGCGAGCGCGGCGTGAGCTACGTATTCATCTCGCACGATCTGCACGTGGTCCGCTATCTGTCGGATCGCATCGCAGTGCTGTATCTCGGGCGGCTGCTGGAGATCGGACCGGCAGCCGCAGTCTTCAGCGGACCGCATCATCCCTACACCGAAGCGCTTCTGTCTTCGGTGCCGACACTCGACACCCACGACAGCAAAGCCCGCATACGCCTATCCGGCGATCTGCCGAGCGCCGCATCGCCGCCGTCCGGCTGCGTGTTCCATACGCGCTGCCCGCGCAAGCTCGGCGCGATCTGCGAGCAGCAAGACCCGCCCTTCCTCGAAGCCAGCAGCGGCGAGGCTGCCCAGCCGTCCGCGCATCGCATCCGCTGCCATATCCCCGTCGACGAACTGCGCGCGCTGCAAGCGGTCTCGCCCGACAACGCCGACAACGCCGACAACGCCTCCGGCAACGGCTCTGAAAACGCATCGGAAAACGCCGCGCGTAACGAATAACGCGCAATAGCGCGGCTTTCCGGCCCTGCGTTTCATCGCCGAAACGTTTTCGTGCTTTTTTTCCTCGCGGGCATCACACAGCCCTATTCGACGCCCATTGCCGCAAGGCTTTGCGGGCAATGGCATGGATATCGCTAAGTAGTGTCCAACCATTCGAAGCTAAAGAGATCGGGAGAGAGTCGGAAGCGCCGCTTGAGCGAATCGTTGTGGCAAGAAGCGATCCGTGACGAAGCGCGCCCGAACGGTATCGGCTGAAGCGCATGCAAGCGCTTGTCAGCGCACCGGCTACGGAGCCGGGAAGACGGCGATGGTGTTTGACTTGCATCCGCAAATCAGACTCGGGGGGCGACGAAGCCCGCGTTCAGACAGGCACGCCGTCGGTGAATCAGCGTGGGAAATGGCGGCAGCGAGGTGTCGGCGTTCCCTCGGGAGAGACGTGATGAAAACCAGAAAATTCAATCAGTACTACTTTGGGGTTATACGAGGTGCGGCGATCGCGGCTGGCGTGGTTGCGCTGGTGACCCAGGTCGCGTATTCAGCGTCAACCGATGTGATCCCCAAATGGGTCTTTCATGCCGATGCACCATTGCCTGCAAACAACGACGTGCACAGCACGACGCAACTCGCGCAGGACGACGGTGCGGCAGCAGGCGCAACGGCGACCGGCAGCGCGCCCGACGAACCGACCGCTGCCGACGACGCGGCCTTGGTGTTTAGTCCGCGCGACTGCGCAAGCACCAGTGTCGGGGGGTGCGCGCCGCATCGCGGCAGCAGCGGCAGCGGCAACGGCAACGGCGCGGCGAGCGCGGGCAACAGTGGCGGCGGTGCGAGCGGCAATGGTGCCGGCGGCGCCGGTGGGGCAGCAGGCTCGGGCGGTGGCGGCGGTAAGGGTAATGGCGGTGGAAGCAGCGGCGGTGGCAGCGGCGGTGGCAGCAGCGGTGGCGGCAGCAGCGGCGGTGGAAGCAGTGGCGGTGGCAGCAGCGGCGGTGGCAGCAGCGGCGGTGGCAGCAGCGGCGGTGGCAGCAGCGGCGGTGGCAGCAGCGGCGGTGGCAGCAGCGGCGGTGGCAGCAGCGGCGGTGGCAGCAGCGGCGGTGGCAGCAGCGGCGGTGGCAGCAGCGGCGGTGGCAGCAGCGGCGGTGGCAGCAGCGGCGGTGGAAGCAGTGGCGGTGGAAGCAGCGGTGGCGGCAGCAGCGGGAGCGGCGGCTGCGGTTGCGGCGGCGGCCCCGGTGGTGGTTTTGGCGGAGGCTTCGGTGGCGGGTTCGGCGGCGGCTTTGGCGGAGGCTTCGGCGGCGGCCACGGAGGCAAGGGTAGCGGCGGTAACGGTGGTGGCAATGGCGGAGGAAACGGGCACTAGCAGTCGCCTGCTTCTCGGGTTGGGGGGCCCCCGCGCCCTACCCGTCGCTAACGACAAACTTCCGTATCCAGTCCGCAGTCCCCCGGCAACGGCGGTGATGCCTCGATCCCCCGGTCGAGCGTCACCGCCCGCAGCCGGTCGCCCGCAGCCGGTCGGAGTCGGCAGCACTCGCGGGCGGTCCGGCAAAACGGCACATACTGCTGCGAATCGCTGACAGGCGACGCTTGCACACGCTCAAGATCACATGCAATCGATCGCGTCGTGCGTGACCGGAACCAAACCAAAGCGATTGCCTCATATCAGATTCAACGTTCGATATGAGGGCATCACAACATGCAACGAAACGTCCCCCACTCCATGGCGCGCACGGCCACCGGCCTGCTGATGGTCACCGCTCTGGGCCTCGCATCGCTCGCTCATGCGCAAACCGCGGCGCAAGCACCGGCGCAATCCGCGGCTACGTCGGCCCAGCCGCAGCCACAAACCCTGTCGCAAGCCGCCCCGCCGGTCGATCCCACCTTCTCCGCCTATTCACTCGCGCAAACCTGCAAACAGAAAAACGACAACGTCGCGCAAGGTCAATGCGTTGGCGCAATCCGCGGCATCATCCACGGTTATCAGTACGGTGTGCTGTTCCTCGGTCAGCGCGCGTCGCTCCCGCCCAACGAAACGCAGCGGGTGTCGCTGTGCTTGCGCAATACGCAGGTGTCGTCGATCGTCGACGAATTCGTCGCCGACGCCGCCCAGGTCAACGAAGATTCGCTCAAGCACACGCCCGCTGAAGTCGCCGTTCTGGGTTCCGTGCACATGCACCACGGTTGCAATTAATGACACCGGCGCAGCAAGCCGCAGCAGTGTAAGCACGCCGATTCCACGCCCGGCTGCAATTCGCTAGCGGCCGCCACTGGGCTTACAGCATTTCGAGCGGCCGCTTGCTGCGCGGCGGTTTGAAATAAGTGTCGATGGCAGCGAGTTCATGAGCGCCGAGTTGCAGTTGCGACGCCCGATGGTTGTCGCGCACATGCTCGACGCGGCCCGCTTTTGGAATCGCGAACACGCCGGGCTTTTGCAACACCCACGCCAACGCCACCTGAAACACCGAAACGCCGCGTGCGTCGGCGATGTCATCGAGCGGCGAGCGCTTCGGCAAGCGCGCGTGATCAACCGGGCTATATGCCATCGCCGGCATCTTGCGCGCGGCGAGCCACGGCAACAGGTCGAATTCCGCTCCACGACGCGCGACATTGTAGAGAATCTGATTCGTTGCACATGCGTCGCCGCCGGGTGCGGCCACGAGTTCTTCCATGTCGTCCGTATCGAAGTTGCTGACGCCCCAGTGGCGAATCTTGCCCGCGCTGCGTAATGCCTCGAATGCCTCGACGGTTTCCGCGAGCGGCACCGAGCCGCGCCAGTGCAGCAGGTACAGATCGAGGCGATCCGTCTTCAGGCGCTTGAGGCTCTGCTCGCAGGCCGCGATCACGCCGCGCCGGCTGGCGTTATGCGGATACACCTTGCTGACAAGAAATACCTGATCGCGCAGCCCCGCCAGCGCTTCACCCAGGAGCGATTCGGTGGCGCCGTCGCCGTACATTTCCGCCGTGTCGATCAGCGTCATGCCCAGTTCGATGCCACAGCGCAGCGCGGCGATTTCCGAGGCGCGGCGCGCCGGCTGCTCGCCCATCTCCCAGGTGCCCTGCCCCAGTTTCGGAATACGCTCGCCGTCGGGCAGGCTTACGCTTGCGATATCGGTCGTCATGCTTTCTCCTCGAAGTGGCTATACGGATGGCCACGCGCGTGGGGCAGCGCGTGTACGTTGATGCGGCGGCGCAGGCGAATGCGCGGCAATGCAACGGGAATCATAGGGGCGAGTTTAGCGGTTGCCCGGGCATCGGATCGGGTCCCACGCAAAAGCCCGCTATAACGGAGCGCGCCGATGTCTTAGAATTGCCGCTTGCCCTTCTTGCGTGAGCCCCATGACCTCTGCCTCGGAAGACCGCTGGCGCGACCTGCGCCCGGACCCGGAAAACGACACGCCGTTGTACCTGCAACTCGCTCGCAAGCTCGGCACTGCGATTCACGAAAACCGTTGGAACGCGGGCGAGGCGCTGCCCTCCGAGCGCGTACTGTCCGAAGCGCTTGGCGTATCGCGGATCACCTCGCGCAAGGCCATTGCCCTACTGGTCGAACAGGGATTGATCCGCCGCACCCAAGGCGCGGGCAGCTTCATCACGCCGCGCTATGAAGATCCGCTGTCGCGTCTGTCGAGTTTCAGCGAAATGTTGCGTCGACGCGGTTTTACGCCGAGTTCGAAGTGGTTGTCGCGGGAAATTTCGCCGGCTAACCGCGACGAGGTGATTCAACTGGGCTTGTCGCCGGCGGCGGCCGTAACCCGCCTGCGCCGCTTGCGCCTCGCCGACGGCATCGTGATGGCCGTGGAGAATTCCACCTTCCCCGCTGCGGTGATTCCCGATCCACAGGCAATTGGCGATTCGTTGTACACGTACCTGGAAAACCGCGGGCTGACGATTGTGCGCGCGCTGCAGCATTTTCGCGCAGTGAACGCGAATGAAGAGATCGCGCAGCAGATGAGCATTGCGCCCAACGAAGCGCTGTTGCTGATCACCCGCGTCGGGTATACGGCGGATCAGCGGGCGATCGAGCTGACCGATACCTATTGCCGGAACGATTACTACGATTTCGTGGCGGAGTTGAGGAAGTAGCCGCAGTTTTTGTCCTTCGCGGCGCTTCTGGGGGAGTGTCTGCGGCGAATCTTGGTCGAACTGACACAACACTCCGCCTCGGCAGACAAGACTGGCAATGGTTCATGCGGTGAGCCTACTGCAGGCGCCACCGCCTCGGCCATTAATACCTTTACGCCCATTTCGCCTCGTGCGCCCCGATCCGTGCCGGCGGCAACTCAAAATAGGCAGGGGTCTCATCCAGACGCTCGGCCGGCAGAACCCCGAGAACACGTCCGAACTCGGACTGAACCGTCTCAAGGCAATCCTGCACGTCGTCGATCGAAACATCGGGCGCCTTCCAGCCGTCGGGAAGCAATCCAAACGACTGCAACCACCGCCCGGTCTGCGCAAGCGACACCCTCACGTGCCAGCTCCCACCTTCGGTGGCTCGCCGCGCCAATGCGGCCATCGCGCCGAATGCGGCCAGATACCCCGTAGCGTGATCCAGCGCCTGACAAGGTAAATGCTTCGGCTCAACCCATCCGGCTGCCTCGCGCTCAGTAAAAGCAATCCCACTCGCGGATTGCACCAGGCTATCGAAGCCGCGCCGCTCAGCCCAAGGTCCCTTGTGCCCATAAGCGCAAACCGAGACATAGACGATCCCCGGCCGCACCCGCGCCAGTTCCTCGGGACCAAACCCGCGTGCCGTCAGCGCCCCCGGCCGATACGCCTGCAAAAACACATCGGCATCGCGGACAAGACCACTTAACGTTTCCCGCCCGGCTGCGTCGCGCAAATCGACAACAGCCGAGCGCTTGCCGCGCCCGTTGTCGATCACCAGCGGCGCAATGTTCGGCAAGTGCGGACCGTTGACCATCAACACCTCAGCGCCATGTTGCGCTAGCGCGCGCCCACCCACCGGCCCGGCGATGATGCGCGACAAATCCAGCACCCGCACGCCGGCCAGCGGACGCTGCGCACCGTTCCGGCGCGGCGGCTCGACCGGCGCGTCGCCGATGCGCTCGATCTCGAACAACGGCAGCCCCGCAATCGCTTTTGCCTGATCGAGCGCGGCCCATTCGTCGGGCGTACGAATCAGGGCGGCGCACAAGCCGGCGTCGGCGAGCGTCTGGTCAAGCGTCCCGCCATCCCAGCCGCGAATCGCCTCGGCCACCGCCGCGCGATCGTTCGCGCAGCCGAGCACCTTCAGCACCCCTTCGAGATGATGCGGAAAGTTTGTGTGCAGTTGAATCCAGCGGTCGTCCCGCGTCACGTAGAAACCCATCACCGGATCGCGCAAAGCGGGCGGCGGACCCTCGTCGATGCGCAGATAGCGCTCGCTGCGAAACGAGGCCAGCGCGCGCCGCATCTCCACCGTGACGTGTTGCCGGTGCCCCGTGCGCAAGCGGTGGTATTCGGCAGCCGCAAGGCCGGTCGCGGCGATGGTCGCCGAAGCCAACGTGCCGACCCGGTAGACCGACGGCAAGCCCGGATCGGTGCCGGCAAGCGAAACGGACCTCAACGCGGTCGGGTCGCATTCCGCTGTCGTCCAGATATGTTTGAGAGCGAGTTCAGGCGTCATGGTGCTCATGTGGTTCGTGTTGGAACAGGAAGAAAGTGAACCGAGTCTAGAATTCCGCCATGCCGCAATCAATCTTGATTATGATAATCAATATATATTGATTTCTTCGGTTTCCAGACGTTTCCATGCCGCTCTCCCATTCCCTCACCGCTGCCGAAGCCGCCGCTGCGCTCGGCATCAGCCTGCCTACACTGTACGCGTATGTCAGCCGCGGCATGCTGAGCTCGTCGCCGGATGCGCAAGGCAAGCACCGGCTCTACGACGCCGGCGAAGTGCGGCGGCTCGCGCGGCGCAAGGAAGACGGCAAGCGCGCCGGCAAAGTTGCGCAAAAGGTGCTGGACTGGGGCGTGCCGGTGCTCGAATCGTCGATCACGCTGGTGGCCGACGGACGCCTGCTATATCGCGGACATGACGCCATGGAACTGGCGCGCACGGCATCGCTGGAAGATGTCGCGGCGTTGTTGTGGGAGTGCAGTGCGAGGCGTATCGCCGACGCACCGGCAGTCCCGTTCGCCGCCGCTCAGTGGGCGGCGTGGCTCAAGCTCTGGAGCGACAGCACGCCGCTCGACCGCGCGCTCGTCCTGCTACCGGCCGCCGCGGCGCAAATGCCGCGGGTATGGGCGCTCGGCCGCGATGCGCAACTCGATACCGCCTGCGCGGTCATGCGGTTGCTGGCCGCCGCGATGGTCTCCGCGGCGCCGTCGAACGAACCGCTGCACAAGCAGTTGGCTGCGGCGTGGAACGTGCGCAACCGTCAGCAGGCAGGGCTGCTGCGCGCGGCGCTGGTGGCATGCGCGGATCATGAGCTGAATGCGTCGACCTTCACGGTTCGCTGCATCACGTCAACGGGGACGCATCTGTTCGGCGCAGTGGCGGGCGGTCTGGCCGCGTTGGCCGGGCCGCGGCATGGTGGCGAGACAGTGAGGATTGCCGCGCTCCTCGATGAAGCTGCGCGTGCCCCCGATCTCGATCGCTATCTGGCGAACCGGCTCGCGCGCCACGAACACGGCACGCATGGGCCGGTGCTGTCGGGCTTCGGCCATCCGTTATATCCGGAAGGCGACCCGCGCGCGCGCCTGCTGCTCGAGATGCTCGCCGACTGCGCGCCGACCCGCTCGCCGCTTGGCGAAGTGCATGCGCTCGCGCGCACGGTGCGCGACACGACCGGCGCGGAGCCAAACGTCGACTTTGCGCTCGTGGCCATCGAACGGGTGCTGGGCCTGCCGGCCGGCGCCGCATTCACGCTATTCGCGATCGGCCGGGTGGTCGGCTGGATCGCCCACGCAATGGAACAGACGCGCGACGGCCGGTTGATCCGGCCACGCGCGCGCTATATCGGGGAGTATGAGGCGGCCGGTTGAGGCGCCGCGCACGCCGACAACAAAGCAGATACAGCACGTACCGCCTGCGCCGGGTGCAAGCAAATGAATCTCGCACCAGCGATACGGGCCACAGCGATCTTAGCGGCCACGGTTATCACAACTGCCCGTCACGCCACGCCGAACCAGCGCGGCAGCCAGTTCAACACCGGCAAACCTCGCAGTGGCCGCGTTGCAGCGCGTTCTGACCCGCTAGCCAGCGCGAAACGCGCACCGGCCTGCCCTGCGCTGACCCACGCCACCGCACCGCGCGGCAACTCGGTAGATTGACCCGTTGCCAGCCAGTGATCCACGTTGTCGCCTTCGACGGTCAACCAGATCTCGCCCGAGATCACCTTGAAGATCGACGGACGCGCGACACGCCAGGCCGCCGCGGGCTCGTCATGTTCCATTTCGAAAATACGGACTTCACGCATCGCTTTTCTCCTTCGAAGAACTTTCCTGTTGTAGCGATTATTGACGTGCGATCATCGAATACCCATGCACAGTTCCGAACACTTCCATCGGAACTGTTCAGTCGAAAAAACGGACAGTTGGCGGCAATCGCGCTTTATGAATGCGATTGCAGCGCGCGCCGTGCCGACGGTTCGGCAGTTCGGCGTTCGGGCGGCCCGGCGAAGGAAATGAATCGCATGAAACTCGAAATCCAACTCGATCGGGATAACGGCGTACCGCTCACCGAGCAGATCGTCACGGGCGTCACCGCCTGGATTCGTTCGCGCACCGCTCACCCCGGCTCGAAGCTGCCGTCGATCCGTCAGTTCGCCGCCGACTACGGCGTGAGCCGTTTTCCGGTAATCGAGGCTTACGACCGGCTGGTGTCGCTCGGCTATGTCGACTCGCGCCACGGTTCGGGCTTCTACGTCGCCGACCGCCAGCCGGCAAGCACGCATTGCCAGGGCACTTCGGACCCGCGCCGCGCCGAGGACGAATCGGGGCACATCCTCCAGCAGTTCAACCACCCGGGCGAGACTCTCAAGCTCGGCAGCGGCTTCATTCCCGATGGTTGGCGCGACCTGGATAGCCTCGCGCAGGCGATCCGCCACGTGTCGCGCACCGACACCGCGAGCATGGTCGATTACGCGACCCCGCTCGGCAATCTGACCTTGCGCGAACATCTGCAAAGCCGCATCGGCCAGTTGGGGATTCAAGCGGACGCCTCACAGATTCTGATCACCAACGGCGCGAGCCAGGCGCTCGATCTGCTGATGCGCTACATGCTCAAAGCCGGCGACACGATGTTCGTCGAGGACCCCGGCTACTACAACCTGTACGGTCTGCTGAAGCTGCACGGCGTGAAGCTGATCGGCATTCCCCGCACCCGCAACGGCCCCGATCTCGATGTGTTGCAGGCGCAGTTGCAACTGCATCGGCCGAAGCTGATGTTCATCAACACGGTGTTCCACAATCCGACCGGCACCACGGTCGCGCCGCCGGTGGCGTTCCGGCTGCTGCAACTGGCGCGCGAACACGGCTTCACGATCATCGAAGACGACATCTACGCTGACTTCCAGACCGACGTCACCGACCGTCTCGCGACTCTCGATCAGCTCGAACACGTGATCTACGTTGGCGGCTTGTCGAAGACGCTGTCGTCGTCATTGCGGATCGGCTGCGTGGTGGCGAGCCACGCGATCATCAAGGATCTGGTCGACATCAAGATGCTGACGAGCATCGGCGGTTCGCGCTTTGCCGAGGCGGTCGCCGTATCGCTGCTGGAGCGCGGCGCGTACCGCAAATATCTGGAGCGGCTGCGCCGCCGCATGCGCGACGCGCTCGGCTCGACCATCCAGATACTCGAAGACGCCGGCTGGGAGCTGTTCGAAAAGCCCGTCGGCGGCAAGTTCGTATGGGCGCGCGTCCCCCATGTCGACAACGCCGAACGGCTGGTGGCATGCGGCGCACCGCTCGGCGTAACGGTGGTGCCCGGCAGTTATTTCCGGCCGAACATGGAAGTCAGCCCGTGGATCAGGATTCACGCGGCGTTCGGCAACGAGCCGCGCGCGCAGGCATTTTTCCATGCTGCCGCGGCGTTGCCTGCTTCGGTCTGAGCGGCTCACTCTGCCTTCGCGCTCAAGGCCTATCCGCTGCGCCGGGCCGCGCTTTTCCCTAGAATAGCGAGTCCCAGCCCCGTCCCTGCGCGCCCAGCCGCCCTCCATGTCCACGCCGCCGACCCTGCCCGCCTCCGCCCCCGCCGGCCCCGCCACCACGTCGGCCCCCTCGGCCCGTTCGCTCACCGTGATGCTGTGGCTCGTCGCCACCGGCTTCTTCATGCAGACGCTCGACTCGACCATCGTCAACACCGCGCTTCCTGCGATGGCGACGAGCCTGGGCGAATTGCCGCTGCGCATGCAATCGGTGGTGATCGCGTACTCGCTGACGATGGCGGTGATGATCCCGGTGTCCGGCTGGCTCGCCGACAAACTCGGCACCCGGCTCGTGTTCTTAAGCGCGATCCTCGTGTTCGCGGTCGGTTCGTTGCTGTGCGCGAACGCGCATACGCTGAATCAACTGGTGATCTTCCGCATTGTGCAAGGCGTGGGCGGAGCGATGCTGCTGCCAGTCGGACGGCTCGCGGTGCTGCGCACCTTCCCGGCGGAACGCTATTTGGCGGCCTTGTCGTTCGTGGCGATTCCAGGACTGATCGGACCGCTGATCGGCCCGACGCTCGGCGGCTGGCTCGTGAAGATCGCGTCGTGGCACTGGATCTTTCTGATCAATGTGCCGGTGGGGATCGTGGGTTGCATCGCCACGTTTATCTTTATGCCGGATAGCCGTAACGAGCACACCGGCAAGTTCGATCTGAAAGGCTATCTGCTGCTGATTTTCGGCATGGTGGCGATTTCATTCGCGCTCGACGGCCGCACAGAGTTTGGCATCCAGCATGCCACCGTGCTGGTGCTGCTGATCCTGAGCCTCGCCTGCTTCGTCGCCTATGGTTTGCACGCTGTGCGCGAGCCCGAACCGATTTTCTCGCTCGACCTGTTCAAAATTCACACCTTCAGCGTCGGCCTGCTTGGCAATCTGTTTGCGCGGATCGGCAGCGGCGCGATGCCGTATCTGATCCCTCTGCTATTACAGGTGAGTCTCGGTTATAGCGCCTTCGAAGCCGGCATGATGATGCTGCCGGTAGCGGCCGCGGGCATGGCGGCCAAGCGCCTCGTCACGACGCTGATCATCAAGTACAGCTACCGACGCGTGCTGATCGTCAACACGGTGCTGGTGGGTCTGACCATGGCGAGCTTCGCGCTCACCACCGCCGGCCAGCCGCTGTGGCTGAGGCTCGTGCAACTGGCGTTCTTCGGCGGCGTCAACTCGATGCAGTTCACCGCGATGAACACGCTGACGCTCAAGGACCTCGGCACCGGCGGCGCGAGCAGCGGCAACAGTCTGTTCTCGTTGGTGCAAATGCTGTCGATGAGTCTCGGTGTGACGGTCGCCGGCGCGATGCTCGCGACTTTCACCGGCCTCCTGCCGCGCGTGACGGCCGCCAACTCGCTGCCCGCGTTCCATGCGACGTTCCTGTGTGTTGGGATCATCACCGCGGGCTCGTCATGGATCTTCGCGCAACTGTCGCCGGATATTCGCACGCCGGCCAAGAAGACCGACCCTTCAGAGCGGACCTGAGTTTTGCGCAGGGCTGCCGTGGTTTCGCGGTGACCTGGCCGCGACTTCGCGGTGATTCGCGGTGATTCGCGGTGATTCGCGGTGACTTCGCGGTGACGTCGCCGTGACTCGCCGTGACTCGCCGTGATTCGCCGTGACTCGCCGTGACTTCACCGTGACTCGCCGCCGCCCTGCAGTCACGGCTGCAATCATCCTCGCCGTAACCCGCCACGGCCCCGTCGCTGACCCGCAACGGGGCGCGGACCGCACCACCGAAGTGCTAATCATCGCCTTCGCGCTCGCGCTGGCGCACAATCGTCGTACAGACAGCGGTAACCGAGCGCGCGCAGTGTGTTTCCGCACGCGCATAGTTCTTGCTCATCTATCCTGTAAACTCACATTTTGCGCGTGCCCACTCGGGTCGAATGCAAGCGCGCCGCCACCTTGACACGACTGACATGATGAGCATGATCGAACTCGATCCTCCCGGCTTCCAGCCGCCGCGCCCGATGGCCGGTGACGAAGGCTCCCGGCGCACCGTTCTGTACGGCGGCTACACTGTTTTCAGCGTGTTCCAGCCCGTTTTCTCGGTGTCGCACCGGCGCGCGATCGGTTATCACGCTTCCCTGCGCGCACACGACGAACATGCGCTGCAGGTGCCGTCGCACGAGGTTTTCACGCAGGCGGCGCGGCGCGGCGACCTGCTGGAACTCGGGCGGCTCGCCGAATCGCTGCATCTGGGCAATTTCAATGCGTTCGACAGCCACGACGAATGGCTTTTCCTGAGCCTGCACCCGGCGGCGCTGATGGACACCAGTTACGGCGACGCACTGCTCGCCGGCCTCAAGGCGCTGGGCCTGCCGCCGCAACGGGTGGTGCTGGAAGTGTCCGAGCAGGCAGGCGGTGAAACCACGCGCTTCGCCGAAATCATCGACGCGTTGCGCAAATCCGGTTTCCTGATCGCGCTGGACGGCTTCGGCGCGAAGCATTCGAACATCGATCGTGTGTGGAATCTGCGTCCGGACATCGTCACGCTCGACCGCTGCATCCTCGCGCAAGCGAGCGAGCACTCGCATATCGAACGCGTGCTGCCGGGCCTCGTCTCGCTGCTGCACGAATCCGGCCAGCTCGTGCTGATGGGCGGCCTGAGCACCGAGCGCGATGCGCTGATCGCGCTCGAATGCAACGTCGACTTTGTGCAGGGCGCGTTCTTCGCGGGCCCGAGCGTCGAGCCAGTGAAACCGCAGGCGGCGGCCGGCCTGATGGACTCGCTCTCCGCTGCGCTACGCGAACGGGTCGCTACGCGCGAACGCGCACAGTCCGCGCGGCTCGCACCCTACGTCACGGCGCTGGAAACGGCGGCTGCCCAACTCGTGGCCGGGGAATCGGTGACCCAGGCGACCGCGCCATTACTCACGCTCGGCGAAACGGCACGCTGCTTCGTGCTCGACGGTTCGGGCCGTCAAATCGGCGACAACGTGCTACCGCCGGGGCGTGCTTCGCAACGCGCCAAGCGCTTCCGGCCGTTGCTGCATTCGGAAGGTGCAAGCTGGGAACGCCGGCCGTATTTCATTCAGGCGATGCGCGTGCCCGGCCAGGTGCACCTCACGCCGCCCTACCTGTCGATCAACGAAGCGCACTTGTGCGTGACAGCCTCGATCGCCGCGCATACGCCGCACGGCACACAGGTGCTATGCGTCGACATCAACTGGGAAGTCGCTGCGCATCGTAATTGAGGCAAGGGTGTTCTGCTGGATCCGCGCGAGCAGCTTCATGACGGCCGCGCGACCCAGCAAGCGGTTCGCTGCCTGCAAACGCGCCGCGCTGGTGACGGCGCGCAACGCGACGATCTGCATCGAACCGTCCGCAAGACTTTGCGTGGACACGTCGATTACCCCGACAACCTCGCCTTCGAAGAGCAAGGCAATACACATTGCGCCTTCGACCGACACCACTTCTGCATGGCTCGCCTGATGCGCGAGCGCGGTCACCGTCTCCATCCAGGCCACCGGCGCCAGTTCTTGCGTGCACACCGGCGCGTCGCTGACAACCTCCGGCGCCTCGCTAAAGAGACGCAGCAAACCAACCCGATCCTGCGCCTCCAACGCTGTGCGCAAGCGCTCCACGATCCGCGCATGGGCGGCAGGATCGGGCCGTTCCAGCGGCGCACCCGCGCGCTGCAAACGCCCCTTGGCCCGGTGGACGATCTGACGACAACTGGCCGGCGTACGGTCGAGGATTCTCGCAATCTCCGCGTAGTCACAATCGAAAGCTTCGTGCAGCACGAATGCCGCCCGCTCATCCGGCTTCAGACGTTCGAGCAGGAGCATCACGCCGTACGACATCTCCGCCGCGCGCAAGGCCAGTTCCTCCGCCGATGGCGCCACCTCGTCGAGCCAAGGCTCCGGCAACCAGCCGGCGGCCTGTGATGCGCGTTCGCGCTGCACATGACGCAGCCGGTCAATAGCCGCGCGCGTGGTGATCGTGGTGAGCCACGCCGCCGGTGTCTGCACCTCTTGCGTATCGGCGAGATGCCATTTGAGCCAGACGTCCTGCACCACGTCTTCCGCTTCGGCGCGGCTGCCGAGCATCCGGTACGCCAGCGCGAGCAGGCGGGCGCGCACGGCCTCGAAGCTGGATGCCTTGTCGATTCCTAGTTCCGCCATGCGTAGACCTCCAGATCGTGCGTGATGAAAAGCGCGGCGCGTTGCGTGCCGATTGCCCGGTTTGCTGCCTGCTGCCTGCTGCCTGCTGCCTGCTGCCTGCTGCCTGCTGCCTGCTGCCTGCTGCCTGCTGCCTGCTGCCTGCTGCCTGCTGCCTGCTGCCTGCTGCCTGCGACATTGTCCGGGCATGCACTGCAATCTGCATCCTTTTCAGCTTGACGCTCGGGTAACCGTCGATGTGACAGCCGAACGAAAAAATATTCCTGTCACACCGCCGCCCGTCCTCTCGTCATAAGGACAACAACCCCACGACCGGTGCGCGGTTGTTCGAATCGGCCACCGCTATCGAGAACCGGCAACGCGCCGCCTAAAACGAGGCAAACATGCATTCCAACTATCCCAGCATCACCGGTCTGGGCCTTGTGCCCACCGTGATCGAACAGTCCGGCCGCGGCGAGCGCGCCTACGACATTTATTCGCGTCTGCTACGCGAGCGGATCGTTTTTCTGGTCGGTCCGGTGAACGAACAGTCGGCCAGTTTGATCGTCGCGCAACTGCTGTTTCTGGAATCCGAGAATCCCGACAAGGATATTTCTTTTTACATCAATTCGCCGGGCGGCTCGGTGTACGACGGCCTCGCCATCTACGACACGATGCAATTCATCAAGCCCGAGGTGTCGACCTTGTGCACCGGCTTTGCCGCCAGCATGGGAACGTTTTTGCTGACCGCCGGCCAGCGTGGCAAACGGTACGCGCTGCCGAACGCGCGCATCATGATCCACCAGCCATCGGGCGGCAGCCAGGGCACCGCTGCCGACGTCGAAATCCAGGCCAGGGAGGTGCTCTACCAGCGCGAACGCCTTAACGCGATGATGGCCGAGCGCACCGGGCGCAGCATCGAGGAGATCGTCCGCGACACCGACCGCGACAACTTCATGTCGGCCCACGGCGCAAAGGCCTATGGCCTCGTCGACGAGGTACTGGAAACACGCGCGGCGCTAAGTGACCCGGCTCGCCACCATGACTTGTAGCGCGGCAACGCCGCCAACCCCGCGCGCAGCCAGAAAGGTCCTCGCCCCGGACCGTTTTTTTCCTGCCGTATCGGTGCGCCAGGAACACAAAAGCTGATCACCTCCGTAGGAATCGCTATCATGGTCGCGATTCGTCGAATTTGACGATCGCTTCAATGGAGATATTCATGGCGTCATCCAACGAAACCGTCAGCATGGCGCTATTCTGCGACTTCGAAAACGTTGCGCTCGGCGTGCGCGACGCGAAGTACGACAAGTTCGACATCAAGCTGGTGCTCGAACGTCTGCTGCTCAAGGGCAGCATTGTCGTGAAGAAAGCGTATTGCGACTGGGACCGCTACAAGAGTTTCAAAGGCGCGATGCACGAGGCCAATTTCGAGTTGATCGAGATTCCGCACGTCCGCCAATCGGGCAAGAATTCGGCCGACATCCGGCTCGTGGTCGACGCGCTCGACCTCTGCTACACGAAATCGCACGTCAATACTTTCGTCATCATCAGTGGCGACTCGGACTTCTCGCCGCTGGTGTCGAAGCTGCGCGAGAACAACAAGCAGGTGATCGGCGTCGGCGTGCAGCAATCCACCTCCGATCTGCTGATTGCGAACTGCGACGAATTCTTCTTTTACGACGACCTCGTGCGCGAGAGTCAGCGCACGGTCGCCAAACGCGAGTCGTCGCGCCCGCAGCAGGCCGCGCAGCAAACGGCCAAACGTGCGCCCGACGAAGAAAAGTCGCGCAGCAAGGAAGACCTCGAAAAGCGCCGCACCAAAGCGGTCGAGATCGCGGTGCAGACGTTCGACGCGCTCGCGTCCGAACGTGGCGACAGCGGCAAGATCTGGGCGTCGGTGCTCAAGAACGCGATCAAGCGCCGCAAGCCGGATTTCAACGAGACGTACTACGGTTTTCGCGCATTCGGCAATCTGCTGGAAGAGGCGCAGGCGCGCGGGCTGCTCGAATTCGGCCGCGATGAGAAGTCAGGCGCGTACGTTTATCGGGGCACGACCGCGAATGTGGGTGCCGAAAATGTGAACGAGCCGGCCGAAGCCGGCGAATCGGCAGAACCGATGGTCGAGGCACAGGTTGCCGAAACAGTCGTCGCCGAGTCGGGCGGCAAGCACGAGTCGCGCCGCAGAGGCCGTGGCAATCGCAAGTCCGGTCGCGGCCAGCAGGAAAGCGCGCAGGAAGAACGCGCGGCAGTCGAGCATGGCCACCACGCGCAGGCTCAAGCGGAAGCGGCGCACACCTATGCGCCATCGGCCAGCGAGTCCGTTTTCGAACAGCCAGAAGCGGCTTGGGTAGAACCAGAGTCCTTTGCGGCTGAACCGGTCGCGGCAGCCGGCGAAGAAGCAGAGGAAACGAACGGCACTCAACCTAAGCGCCGCAAGGAACGCGCACCGCGCAAGACAGCCGCGAAGAAAACGAAGAAGGCAACGCCGCGAAAGATCGATGAGGTACCGGAGATCGCGGCATCTGCTGAAGCACCGGCGGCATCTGTCACCGAAGGGGAAGCGCCCGTGGCCGCCAAAAAGGCCGCGCGCAAAACGGCCGCACGTAGTCGCCGTCCGCGTAAGACAGCGGCAACGAGCGACGCGGAATAAGCGTCCCCCATTGCGTGACGCGTACTGATGCAATGTAAGTGAAGCAGTACGCACTCCGTTGCAACAAAAAGCCCCTGTTCCGATGAACAGGGGCTTTTCCATTTCCGGTCCGCGGCGCCTACAGCAAACCAAACACCGCCACCCCATTAGTCGCACCGACATACACTTTGCCCCGCGCGATCATCGGCGTAATGAACTTGTTGCCCGCGCCCCATTGATCGCGCGCGCCAGCTTGATTGCTGTTGTATAACTCGTTCCCGAGATTGCTTGCGTTGTACGCATGCAAGGCGCCCGTCGTGCCGTTTTCCGCCACCCAGACGATGCCGTTGCTCGTACCGTTGGCGGACACGGCCGGTGTCGCGCCGGGATAGGCAAACGTG
Organism: Paraburkholderia polaris; assembly: GCF_012927345.1. Classification (GTDB taxonomy): domain Bacteria; phylum Pseudomonadota; class Gammaproteobacteria; order Burkholderiales; family Burkholderiaceae; genus Paraburkholderia; species Paraburkholderia polaris. The sequence goes on along the minus strand of NZ_JABBGJ010000038.1, from coordinate 17,961 downwards.
GTGGGACTCTTCGACGCAGCGGTAGTCGCGAGAAACGCACCCGAGACCGGCAGCGCCTTCAGGTTATCGTTCCAGCCACCGTAATACACCACACCGCCGTAGTAAGCAGGCGAACCCCAAATGCCGCCCGCGAGCGTGCCGGTTAACACCTGCCAGATATTGTTCGCTGTCGGACTGAATTTACCCATCGAGTCGCGATCGACGACATAGATCAGGTTGTCCTTGCCTGCCGCGACCGCCAGGTGTTTGACGACGCCGCCCGTGGTCGTCTGATCCGGCAGTAGCATCACGCCGCCCGAGCCGAAATCGTTGTCGGCGTTTGCCTCGGCCACGACGTTATCCATGGCGAAGTAATCGGTGACCTGCAGATTTCCTGACGACAGCTTCATCAGTGAATTGCCAAAGTCGCCGTCGATCGGAAAGCCTTGGGCGTTGAGCGTGGTGCCGAACGTGCCATTGCCATCCACGACATAAATCGAGGTGCCGTCCGACGCCATCCCCGAACCGGCCATCCAGATCGATCCCTGGCTGCCGTTCGGCGTGATGTTGAGCACGCTAGTCTGTTTGAGCGTGTCGGCGCTATAGGCCATCAGCCAGCCGGTGTACGCGCCTGACATGCAATGCGAGGTCCAGCCCATATAGATATTGCCGCCGACCAGCGTGAGCGCCGCGCGCTCCGTATGTGACGAAGGATTAAAGGTAATCAGACCGTTGACGCTGCCCGCACCGTTGCCCGGGTAGGTCGCGGCGATCTCGGTCGGGCCGCCCAGTACGTCGGCACCCGTAGTCAGATCGAGCGCATGCAGACGGTGATGATAGGCGCCGCTGCTGTCCTTGGTCATCGCCACGGCGTACAGGACGCCGTTTGTACCACGATTGCGGTCTATGACCGGCGTCGACGTAATGCCGATTTCCGGCGTGAAGTCCGGACAACTAAAGTCGTCACTAGGCGTTTCGCCACTGCCGACCAACGAGACCTTCCACAATTGTGCGAAGGTCGTGGCGTCATAGGCGTACACGCTGTCGTGTTCGGTCGCGACGTAGACCACATCGTGCGACGTGCCGCCGATCGGCAGACTGGTGACGAACAACGGCTGTGCATCGACTCTGCCGTCCGCGGCGAGAAACGCGACTTTGCCGAAGCTCGCTGAGTTGACGTTCGCGAGCGTCAGCGTCGTCTCGGCAAGCATCTGGCCAGTGCGGGCGAGATCGTTGTGATGCATCAGCACGTCGGTGGGGTAGGCCGTCGTTCCCATGACCATGCTGCTCGAACCGGTCGAGCCGATACCGCCGCCGGTTGTCGTGCCACCGCTGGTAGTGCCACCGCTGGTGGTGCCACCGCTAGTGCTGCCTCCGCTGGTAGTGCCACCGCTGGTGGTGCCGCCCCCGGCCGCCGAACCCGACGCAGTCCCGGATCCGCCACCCGAGCCACCGCCGCAAGAAAGGAAGAAGCCGGCGACGAATACAATCGCCAGCCACTCGCACACACGGGACCACACACGCGGATTGAACGTGCCGGTTTGCGGTCGCTGCATAGTCGCCTCGTTTGCACGATGTCCGGCCAACTCCGTACGTCGGGCTACGTCGCACGGCGAAGTCAGAAACGGCGGGTGCCGACAGGGATGGAGTGAAGTTTCGGGCTGTGCAGAACCGCCAGACAACCGGCGTCCTTAGCCCTCGATCCAAACTACGCCCTTTGCCGGGCGGCTTGCCGCCATCGTTTCGTGTCTTTCCGCCAGAGATGACAAAAGCTTTACAGCAACAAGCTTGCCTGCTCCCTAACACGAACGTTTCGTTCCGGCGAAGCGAAGCTGCCGCCGGTCAACCTCAGTAATACGGGTAAGGCGCGTACATCACCGGAGGCGGCGCGACGTACCTCGGCGGCGGCGCATAGTAGTACGGTTGCGGTGCGTAATAGGCTGGCTGCGGCGCATAGTAGGCCGGCTGCGGCGGCTGCGAGATCGTGTTGCCTTTTGAGGTCATGCATTGGGCGTACGCAGCGTCGTAGCGCGCTTGCAGGCCTGCGGCGGAATACTGCGCGCCATTCGCGCCGTTCGCGCCGCCGATCAACAGCCCGCTGCCCGCGCCGATCGCCGCGCCCGCGCCGGCATTGCCCGCCGCCGCGCCGATCAGTGCGCCGACAGCGGCGCCGCCGAGCGTGCCCAGCGCCGCGCTGTTTACGCTGTTCGTGGTCGCCGCCTGGGCTGCCGCGTTCGGGTCCGTCGAGCGGTTCGCGTAGTCGCGGCATGCGTAGTCGTCCTGCTGGAACTGACCGAGCGGCTCGCCACTGCGCGGCAGCGCGACCACGCTCGGACCGCTCGGCGGCATCACCGCGCAACCGCCGAGCGCGAGCGCGATGACGGCAGCGGGTATGGCGATGCTTATCGACTTGGTGCTGGAGATCATGTTGGTACGCTTCAGAGACATTGGAACTTAAACGTTAGGCCAATCGGCACCGTCCTTGGTTACCAGATGGTTACAGAAAGTTTTTCGCTTACATCTGCGCAGCGAGCCGCGCACTGTCCCGTGCAATAAAAGAATGGGGCCTTGATCACCTGCGCCACGGCGTTATATCGGGTAACGCTTGTAAGCGAAGCAGCAATCTGATTTCACGTCTCACGTCCTAAACTGGACGCCTCCAACGCCGCGCATCCGTGTCGCCCCAAAAAGGGCTCGACCTCAGGTCGCACGGCAACTCGACCGGGCCTGCGTTCACCCATCGGTTCGGGGCGTAACCGTCAAAGAAAGAAACAGAGGATGACTCGATGAACCGGCTTGTTTTCGTAGTGGCGGCGGCTTCTGCTGCCTGCATATCGTGCATACCGCCCGTTTTCGCGCAGTCCGACACGACCGTCCCGAGCAGCGTTCTGATCCACCCGTCCACGACAGCATTTCCCAGCGCCTCAATTGCGCAAAATTTCCAGTACATGAATCATCCGCCGCCCCCACCCGCGCTGGCCAGTTCGGTGGCGTCCACCGGCGGCGGGCGCGGCCATCGGCATAAGCAGATGTCGGCGGATTCCGATACGACCGGCGCCGCATCGACTGAGCCTTAACTAAATAAGTTAAGTAAATGACCGCGTGAAAGACCGCGCTCAAGGTCCGAATCTGTGCGGAACGCCGGTCCGCCGACCTCGCCGCAGTTACCAACTGTGACAAAGCTTGCGCCCCAAGTCGACCCTGCAGGCGCCGACCTGACAATTGTTTCCCGGCCGTTACCGCGTAACCGCCAGAAAAACACGCGTAACCCAACCTCCGACGGCTTTACCTAGCATCGTCATAGCTGCGCCTGTTGCAGCGCTGACAATCGCTAATGAACCTCTCACGTCCCTTCATCGACCGCCCCGTCGCCACCACCCTGCTTTCGCTGGGTCTCGCGCTCGCCGGCGTGTTCGCTTTCGTCCGCCTGCCGGTCGCGCCGCTGCCTCAGGTGGACTTTCCCACCATTTCCGTGCAGGCAAGCCTGCCCGGCGCCAGCCCGGAGACCGTCGCCAACAGCGTGGCGAGTCCGTTGGAACGGCACTTGGGGCAGATTGCCGACGTGACCGAAATGACCTCGCAGAGCTCGGTCGGTACAGCCCGTGTCACCTTGCAGTTCGGTCTCGATCGCGACATCAACGGTGCGGCGCGCGACGTTCAGGCGGCCATCAATGCGGCGCGCGCCGACTTGCCGTCCAGCCTGAAAAGCAATCCTACCTATCACAAGGTCAATCCCGCCGACGCCCCGATCCTGATTCTGGCGCTGACCTCGCATACCTTGCCGCGCGCGAAACTCTACGATCTCGCCTCGACCATCCTCTCCCAGGCGCTCTCGCAGTTGCCCGGCATCGGCGAGGTCGACGTGAACGGGTCCGCCAACCCCGCCGTGCGGGTGGAGCTCAATCCCAACGCGCTCTATCACTACGGCATCGGTCTCGAAGACGTACGTGCCGCGCTGGCGTCCGCCAATGCCAACAGCCCGAAAGGCATCATCGAAAGCGAAGGCGCGCGCTATCAGCTCTACGCCAACGATCAGGCGCGCGCCGCCAACCAGTACAAGGATCTGATCATCGCGTACCGTAACGGCGCGGGCGTCAAACTCTCCGACGTCGCCGAGATCGACGACTCCGTCGAAGATCTGCGCAATCTCGGCCTCTCGCGCGACAACCAGCCGTCCGTACTGGTCATGCTGTACCGGCAGCCGGGCGCGAACATTATTCGCACGGTGGACAGCGTGCGCGCGCTGATCAGGCAACTGAAGCCCGCGTTGCCGGCCGACGTCGACGTGCTCGAAGCCTCCGACCGCTCGACCACCATCCGGGCCTCGCTGCACGACACCGAAGCCACACTACTGATCGCAGTCGGACTGGTGATTCTGGTTGTCTTCGTGTTTCTCGGCAGCGGTCGCGCGGCCCTGATTCCGACCGCGGCCGTGCCGGTCTCGATCATTAGCACGTTCGGCTTTATGTACCTGCTCGGCTATTCGATCGACAACCTGTCGCTGATGGCGCTCACCATCGCGACAGGTTTCGTGGTCGACGATGCGATCGTCGTGCTGGAAAATATCTCGCGTCACATGGAAAACGGTATGCCGCGCATGCAGGCGGCCTTGGTCGGCGCACGAGAAGTCGGCTTCACCGTACTGTCGATTTCGATCTCGCTGATCGCCGTGTTCATTCCGATTCTGCTGATGAGCGGCATTGTCGGACGGCTGTTTCGCGAGTTTGCGATCACGCTGTCGCTGGCGATCGCCGTGTCGCTGGTTGTGTCGCTGACCACCACGCCCGTCATGTGTTCGCGTCTGCTGCGCACGCATGGAGACGCATCCGCCCATCGCGGCGATCAAAACAACGGCAACGCTCGCAAGGGCTGGCTCCGTTTCCTGGGTCGGCCGCTGCAAGCATTGCACGACGGCTACGCACGCTCGCTCGAGTGGTCCCTGCGCCATCCGCTGATGTTGCTCGCCGTTCTCGTCGCCACGATCTGCCTGAACATCTATATGTACATCGCAATCCCGAAGGGCTTCTTTCCGCAGGAGGACACCGGACGCCTGATCGGCGGCATTCAGGCCGATCAGAGCATCTCGTTTCAGGCGATGGAGCCGAAGCTCAGGCAGATCATGAAGATTATCGGCGCCGACCCGGCGGTGGACAGTGTGGTCGGCTTTACCGGCGGACGGCAGACCAATACCGGTTCCGTGTACGTCGCGCTCAAGCCGTTGTCCGAGCGTCACGAAACGGCGGACGAAGTGATCGCGCGTCTGCGTCCGCAACTCAATGCGGTGCCGGGGGGACGGCTCTATCTTCAATCGGTGCAGGATATCCGCGTCGGCGGACGGCAAAGCAATGCGCAGTATCAGTTCACCTTGCTTGGCGATTCAAGCAAGGAACTGTACGCATGGGCGCCGCGACTGACGCGGGCGCTGCAAGGGCTGCCCGAACTGGAAGACGTCAATTCCGACCAGCAGCAGGGCGGACTCGAGGCCGACATCGATATCGACCGGGCTACTGCCGCGCGACTCGGCGTCACGCCGGCTCAACTCGACAACACGCTCTATGACGCCTATGGCCAGCGGCTGGTCTCGACCATCTACAACCCGCTCAATCAGTACTATGTCGTCATGGAGGTCGCACCGCGCTACTGGCAGCAACCGCAAACCCTGAACGATCTGTACGTGAGCACCTCCGCCGGCAGCCCGAGTGGCACGCAATCCACCAACGCGGTGGCGGGCACCGTCACGCTGGCGAGTACGACGAACACAGGCACAGGCGGCGCGTCGAACCCCGCCATGCCACCGAGCGGCGCGGGAGCGGTGGTGAGCGCCGGGGGAACGGCGATTCCCACTCAACCGCCTGCGTCGACCGCCACGCTCGCCAGTGGCACAGCGAGCGCGCTAGCGCCGGCGGCAGCAAGTGGTACGAGCGCGCTCTCCACGCCGACGACAGTCATCGGCGCGATGCCGTTTGCGACGATCGGATCGGCCGCGGGTGGCGGCGGTACCGCCTCAAGCACGGCGAGTACGACCGCCGCTTCGGTCGCCGCAGATTCCGCCCGCAATCTCGCGATCAACTCGATCGCGGCCAGCGGTCATTCGAGCGCATCCGCCGGCGCGTCGGTCAGTACCTCACTGGAAACGATGATTCCGTTCAGCGCGTTCGCGCGCTTTAGCCCAGGACATACGCCGCTCGGCGTCAACCACCAGGGCAACTTCGTCGCTACCACGATCTCGTTCAATCTGCCGCCTGGCGAGCCGTTATCGACCGCTGTGACAGCCATCGACCGGACCATGGCCGAACTGGGTGTGCCGCCTTCGATTCACGGTAGTTTCGAGGGTACGGCACGGACTTATCAGCAGTCACTGCGGGACGAACCGTTGCTGATCCTCGCCGCCCTGGTCGCGGTGTATATCGTCCTCGGCGTGCTGTACGAGAGTTACGCGCATCCGTTGACGATTCTGTCGACGTTGCCCTCGGCCGGCGTCGGTGCGTTGCTCGCGCTGATGCTTTTCCACGTCGAATTCACCGTTATGGCATTGATTGGCGTGATCCTGCTGATCGGCATCGTGAAGAAAAACGCGATCATGATGGTGGACTTTGCGATCGTGGCATCGCGTGAGGGCATGTCCTCGCGCGACGCGATTTACAGTGCGAGCCTGATGCGCTTCCGGCCGATCATGATGACGACCTGCGCGGCGCTGCTCGGTGCTCTACCGCTAGCTCTCGGTAGCGGCGAAGGCGCGGATCTGCGCCGGCCGCTGGGCATTTCGATTGTGGGCGGTTTGATCGTGAGCCAATTGCTGACGCTTTATACGACACCAGTGATTTATCTCTATGTGGACCGTTTGCGCCTGAAACTGGGCGCGGCTGGCGAGAGTTCGCACCACGCCAGCCAGACGTCGCCGTAAACAGCCTCGACGTGACGCGCGAAACGCGCGCCGTCCATCAACAGCGAAGCCGCGAGCCGTGCCTGGAGGCTCCCACGCATCTCGCGCAGGCGCGGCCGATTGCGTACCCACTGCCGTGCACGAGCCAGAAACTTGTTGAAGACGCGTGGCGTCGCCAAAAATCGGCGGACAATAAACAGAAAGCCCTCGCGAAGGAGGGCTTTCTGCTTTACTACTTTTCCAGACTTCATTGCAGCGATCCGTTCGGATCTCCAATTTTGTTGGAAATCCGAACTATCTTGTCACGCTACAGCAACCAGCAATCTCACGCGAAGTTCTTCGACGCGAATTCCCAGTTGACGATGTTCCAGTACGCTTCAACGAACTTCGGACGCGCATTGCGGTAGTCGATGTAGTACGCGTGTTCCCACACGTCGATCGTCAGCAGCGCCTTCGCGTCCGTGGTCAGCGGCGTAGCAGCGTTGCTCGTCGACACCAGGTCGAGCGAACCGTCGGCCTTCTTCACCAGCCATGCCCAGCCCGAGCCGAACGTGCCGACTGCGGTCTTGGCGAATTCTTCCTTGAACTTGTCGAACGAACCCCACTTGGCGTTGATCGCGTCAGCCAGTGCGCCGGTCGGTGCGCCGCCACCTTGCGGCGACAGGCTGTTCCAGAAGAACGTGTGGTTCCACACTTGAGCAGCGTTGTTGAACACACCGCCCGATGCCTTCTTGATGATTTCTTCAAGCGACAGGTTCTCGAACTCCGTGCCCTTGATCAGATTGTTCAGGTTAGTCACATAGGCTTGGTGGTGCTTGCCGTAGTGATACTCGAGCGTCTCTTCCGACATGTTCGGAACGAGTGCGTTTTTTGCGAACGGCAGCGGCGGGAGCGTATGTTCCATGGTGCTTTCCTTCTGTCTGTATCTGTTGTGGGGGAGTCTGCGGATAACGCTATTGAGCACTCGATTGTAGGCGAGTTGGAATAACCCCGCAAACCAACGGACTTTATGCCCGGCATCGCCAAACATGCCGCACACCTAGCGTAATTAGTGCTTCCGCATCGGTTGTGCCTGCCCCATGCGAAGGTCAAAAGTACGCCCGGTCGTGTTGTCGGCGAAGTGTCAGAAACCGTCGGTCAGGCGCGGTTGCACATCGGCGAGGGCAATGTCCGCGGCCCCTTCGGCGAGATGCACCGTGAGGCGCCGGCCCGGTTTCAGCGACGACGGCGCACGCACCGCACGGCCGCTCTGTGCATCGAGCACGGCGGCATAGCCACGCTCCAGTGTGCGCTGCGGACTCAGTACTTCGAGCCGCGCGGCCAACGTGTCGATACGCGCGGTCTGGCGTTCATGCTGTCGTAACAATGCAGCGTCCAGACGCTGCGAGAGATTGCCGAGCTTCGCCTGATGCGCGGCGAGATCAGGGCGCCAGCGCTGCCAGCGCATCTGTAGCAGAGAAAACCGCGCTCGAGCGTCGCGCACGGGTCGCGCGCCCGCCGATGCCAGCCGCACGCTCAATTGCTGCAAATGCGTGCGCTGCCGCGCGAGCCGCTCAGCCGGCGACACGAGCCGGCGCGCGAGCCAGTCAAGTTGTTGGGCGCGCCGCTCCATCATGCGGCCAAAACCGCGCGCGAGCGTCGCGTGCCGATGATCGAGCTCGCGCAGCAACAACACGCGCTGCGGGCTGACGAGTTCGGCGGCGCCGGTGGGCGTCGGTGCGCGCACGTCGGCGGCAAAGTCAGCGATCGTGAAATCGGTTTCGTGACCCACGCCGCTCACCACCGGTATCGCGCTTTCAGCGATCGCACGCGCCAGCACTTCTTCGTTGAACGCCCACAGGTCTTCAATCGAGCCGCCGCCGCGGCACACGATCAGCACGTCGACTTCGCGCCGCGCGTTGGCTGCGTCGACCATCGCTGCAAGCTTCGCGCTGACGCCCACGCCCTGCACCGGTGCCGGATAGACGATCACCGGAATATGCGGCGCGCGACGAGACAAGGTGGTCAAGACGTCACGCAATGCAGCGGCCTGGAGCGATGTCACGATGCCGATCGCGCGCGGATGGGCCGGCAAAGCCCGTTTGCGTTCCGCGGCAAAGAGACCCTCAGCTTCGAGTTGCGCCTTCAGCCTGAGAAAGGCTTCGTAAAGACGCCCCTGCCCCGTGCGGCGCACCGCTTCCACATTCAGTTGCAGCTCGCCGCGCGGTTCGTACATCGTTACCAGCGCGCGCACTTCGATGCGGTCGCCTTCGCGCGGCGTGAATTCGGCGTATTGCGCGCGACCGCGGAACATCACGCAGCGCATCTGCGCCTGAGCGTCCTTGATCGAGAAATACCAGTGGCCGCTCGCGGCACGCGTGAAGTTCGACACTTCCCCCGCCACCCAGACGAGCGGAAACGAGCGTTCGAGCATCGTGCCAATCGCACGGTTGAGCGCGGAAACGGGGACGACGACTTCACCGCCGGGTGTAGCCGACGAAGAAAAGGGGCTTTCGGGATTCATGCGAGGAATATCTGTGACTGGCCGGACAGACGATAGACCGAGCGGCCATCGGCGTCCAGCGCGGCGGAGAAATTGTTAAAAGTGTCCACATGTCGGGACCCATTAGACGAATGCCGCCAGATCGCCCGCCAAGCCGCGCAAATTGGAAGCATGTCGTTGATTTATATGGTGTTTGCATCTCGTTAAAGAGAACGATTGCCGATACGGAGGGCTCGGCGCGGCCCTCCCAGCCCATCGACGGGCAGGTTCTCCACAAAGTTATCCACAGGCTGTGCGCATCGTCCGGAGCAGCAGCTTGCCGCGCAGCGCGGGGCGCGCGACTTGCCGGGCGGGACGCACGCGCGCTAGAGTGGCGGGTTCGACAGCATGCCGAGCGCCCCGCAGCGCTCGCGGTTACGGCACACTGGCGGCACGTTGCGCGAGCGCATCGGATGCCGCCGTTGCTTCACCTTTTCGCTTCACTTTTCGATTGTCCGGAGAACCGCGTTGATGCTTGCCCCGCGTATTGCACCTGGCACTTCCACGCCGCCGTCCCGCACTCTTCGGGCGTGCGGTGCATCGCCCGTCCTTGCGGCTCGCCAATGAGCGAACTGAACGACCGTCTCGAAGCACGCCTTGCGCGTGAGTGGCAGCAGCGCGGCCCGCTTGCGTGGGCGCTGACGCCCTTCGCGTGTGTGTTCGGCGCGGTTGCCGCCGCGCGTCGAGCCGCTTTCTCGTTCGGCTGGCTGAAATCCGTGCGCGTTGGCGTGCCGGTGGTGGTGGTCGGCAACGTGACCGTCGGCGGCACCGGCAAGACGCCGACCGTCATCGCATTGGTCGAAGCCTTGCGTGCCGCCGGCTTTAAGCCTGGCGTGGTGTCGCGGGGCTATGGCGCGCGCGTCAAGGGGCCGACGCCGGTTTTCTCCACCTCGGCGGCAAGCGTCGGCGGCGACGAACCGCTGCTGATCGCGCGCCGCACCGGCGCACCGGTGTGGGTCTGCCCGGATCGCGTCGCGGCCGCGCAGGCGCTGTGCGCCGCGCATCGCGAAGTCGACGTGATCGTCAGCGACGACGGCTTGCAGCACTACCGCCTCGCGCGCGACGCCGAACTGGTGGTCTTCGATCACCGGCTCGGCGGCAACGGTTTTCTGCTGCCGGCCGGTCCGCTGCGCGAGCCGCTGTCGCGCCGCCGCGATGCGACGCTGATCAACGATCCGTACGCCCGCACACTGCCCCCCTGGCCGAACACGTTCGCGCTGCAACTCGCGCCCGCCGACGCCTGGCATCTCGACAACCCCGGTCTGCGCCGCCCGCTCGCGCAATTCAGCGGCGAACGTGTGCTGGCCGCAGCCGGCATCGGCGCGCCGGAGCGTTTTTTCGCGACGTTGCGCGCGGCCGGCCTAACGCCCACCACCCGCGCCTTGCCGGATCACTACGCGTTCGAGCGCAATCCTTTTACCGACGTCGACGCGGACGCCATCCTGATAACCGAAAAGGATGCGGTAAAATTAGGGTCCTGGCACGACGCGCGCATCTGGGTTGTCCCTGTCGAAGCCGCGCTCGATCATCGCCTCATTGCATTAGTTGTGGAGAAAGTCCGTGGACGCTCGCCTGCTTGAAATTCTCGTCTGCCCGATCTGCAAGGGCCCGCTCAGCTACGACCGTTCTGCGCAGGAACTGATCTGCAACGCGGACAAGCTTGCCTATCCGATCCGCGACGGCATTCCCGTCATGTTGGTCGACGAGGCACGGCAGACTGTGGAAGGCACGCCGGTCGATCTGAATCCGGGCTCCGTCGCCTGAGTCAGCTTTGCCCGATGCGAGGCGGGTGCGGGACCATTCGGCGCGCCTCGCCTCTCTGATCCGCATTTGCCGTCCGCATTTGCCGTCTTTCCCATCAGCGCCCGCAGTGCACCTGCGAGCGCTTTCTTCCGGTTTCATCGCCGCTCGTCTTTCCGATGACCAACGCTAACGCCACCACTCCCCCGTTCGTCGCCGTCGTGCCGGCCCGGCTCGCCTCGACACGTCTGCCCAACAAACCGCTCGCCGACATCGGCGGCAAGCCGATGGTGGTGCGGGTCGCCGAACGCGCACGCGAATCGGGCGCGCAACAGGTGCTGATCGCCTCGGACGCGCAAGCGGTGCTGGATGTGGCCCGCGAGCACGGCTTCGAAGCCGTGCTGACGCGCGCCGATCATCCGTCGGGCACCGACCGTCTGGCTGAAGTGGCGGCGCAGTTCGGCTGGAGCGACGAGACGATCGTGGTGAACGTTCAGGGCGACGAGCCGCTGATCGACCCGGCGCTCGTGTGCGGCGTGGCGTCGCACCTCGCTTCAAGCCGCGGTTGCGCGATCGCCACCGCCGCGCATCCGATCACCGAGCCCGCGGAAATTTTCAACCCGAACGTCGTCAAGGTCGTGCTCGACGCGCGCGGCGTCGCGCTGTATTTCTCGCGCGCGCCGATTCCGTGGGCACGCGACGCGTATCAGCCGCATTGGCCCGACGTAGCGTCGATGCCCACGCCGCCGGCCCCGGCAGTCGTCCACCGGCATATCGGCCTGTACGCGTATCGCGCCCAATTCCTGCGCACGTATCCGAGTCTCGCGATCTCGCCGATCGAGCAGGTCGAAGCGCTCGAACAACTGCGCGCCATGTGGCATGGCGAGCGAATCGCGGTGCTCGTCACTCAGAATGCGCCGCTGCCCGGCGTCGACACGCCCGCCGATCTCGCGCGCGTGCAGGCTTTATTCGGGGCTTGAGCGTAAAAACCCATGGCATAATCAGACGGTTGTGCGCGCCTCCCGTTAAATGCGAGAGTCAGGGTTTGCCCCGGTCGCGCCGTGTTCGCCTTGCAGCGCCGTCGTTTTCGACGTGCAGCGCGAGACCGAAACGGCGGCTGATGCGGGTCCCTCGACGCATCGTGGGATGGCTGCAGCGCAGCCATAGAATTCACATAGATCTGGAGATATCACATGCGTTTGATCCTTTTGGGTGCACCCGGCGCGGGCAAGGGCACTCAGGCGACCTTCATCAAGGAAAAATTCGGCATTCCGCAAATTTCCACCGGTGACATGCTGCGTGCAGCCGTTAAGGCAGGCACGCCGCTCGGCCTTGAAGCCAAGCGCTTCATGGATGCCGGTGAACTGGTCACGGACGAACTGATCATCAACCTGGTGAAGGAACGCCTGCAGCAGCCGGATTGCGCGAACGGTTACCTGTTCGACGGTTTTCCGCGCACCATTCCGCAAGCTGAAGCCATGAAGCAGGCGGGCGTCGCGATCGACTACGTGCTGGAAATCGACGTGCCGTTCGACGAGATCATCTTGCGTATGAGCGGCCGCCGCTCGCACGCGGCGTCGGGCCGTACGTACCACGTCAAGTTCAACCCGCCGAAGGTTGAAGGTGTGGATGACGTGACGGGCGAACCGCTGATCCAGCGCGACGACGACAAGGAAGAAACGGTCAAGAAGCGCCTCGATGTGTATGTTGCGCAAACCAAGCCGCTGATCGAGTATTACAACACCTGGGCGCAAAACGGCGATGCGTCGACCCCGCTGACGGCGCCGCAATATCGCCGCATTTCGGGCCTCGGCACGGTCGACGAAATTCGCGACCGCGCGTTTGATGCGTTGAAGTAATTCGCCGCATCAGCGTTGGTTGTTCGAAAGACCCGCCTGATTCCGGCGGGTTTTTTTTATGGCGCGTCGCACGGCGCGCGTTCTTGGGCGCAATTGCCCGTCTTGCGTGTTCTTGCGTGTTCTTGCGCGCTCTCCTTTTTCCGCCAGTTTCAATATTGCTTAGCCATCCGTAGCGGTTTACAGGCGGAAGGCCGCGCCACGCCCTACCGCCGCCCCACCCGTCACTTCGCTTTCCGCGCTGCAGCACAGCCGTTACAATCGATCATCGAAAAAATATTCGATTGATACATTACTGAACTGAAGCAAAGGAGAAGACATGGAGATTCGTGACAACGTATTCCTGATCACCGGCGGTGCATCGGGCCTCGGCGCGGCCACAGCGCGCCTTTTCGTCGAGAACGGCGGCAAGGTGGTGCTCGCCGACCTGAATGTGGATGCGGGTGAAGCGCTCGCAAAGGAACTCGGCGGCGTGTTCGTCAAATGCGACGTGAGCCGCGAAGACGACGCCACGCAAGCAGTCGAAGCCGCCACGAAGCTCGGCACGCTGCGCGGCCTCGTCAACTGCGCGGGCGTTGCGCCCGCCATCAAGACGGTCGGCAAAGACGGTCCGCATCCGCTCGAGTCGTTTGCACGCACCATCTCCATCAATCTGATCGGCACCTTCAACATGATCCGGCTCGCGGCCGCGGCCATGTCGAAGAACGAACCGAATGCGAATGGCGAGCGTGGCGTGATCGTCAACACGGCATCGGTGGCTGCGTATGACGGGCAGATCGGCCAGGCTGCGTATGCGGCATCCAAGAGCGGCGTGGTCGGCATGACGTTGCCGATCGCACGCGACCTGTCGCGCAACGCGATCCGCGTGATGACGATCGCACCGGGCATCTTCGAAACGCCGATGCTGCTCGGCATGCCGCAGGAAGTGCAGGATGCGCTCGGCGCGATGGTGCCGTTCCCCCCGCGTCTCGGCAAACCGGCAGAGTACGCGATGCTGGCCAAGCAGATCTTCGACAATCCGATGCTCAACGGCGAAGTGATTCGTCTGGACGGCGCGATCCGGATGCAGCCGAAGTAACGGGGTATCCAGCGTGCCGCTTACGCGGCTGCGCCAAATGAAAACGCCTGCGCGTGAGTCACGTGCAGGCGTTCTGTTTTGAGCGGTTTGTGCTCATCAACCGTAGCTGGACGCCGCCGCTCATTCCTTGCCGTCGCTGCTGGCGCTACGAGCCCGATCCGTTGGCTGACAAAGCGCTTTTAGTCGCGGTCGTCGTACTGGGTGCGTTGACGCAGTTCATGCAACTGCGACTCCACCACCGTCGCGTCCTCCGCATCCGGCCGGTCGCCGAGATATCGTTCGAGATCCTCGAGCGCCGGGCGCAGATAATCGAGCCGCGCATAGGCGAAACCGCGATCGCGCACTTCCTCGATACTTTCCGGCAACAGAATCACGAGACGCTGCTGCACCGCCAACAGACGCTGCCAGCGTTCCGTCTGAAGATAGGTCGACTTCAGATTGCGCAGCATGCGAGCGATGATCTCGCGGCGCGTGGCCGGTTGCAGCAACATGCGCAGCGCCCTGCTCACCGACTCGCCCGCCGACGCCACATACGGCTCCAGCATATCCACCATTTGCGATTCGGACAGTGAATGCCCGTTGGTGGGATCGAGCATCACGTCGCCATCCGGTGTTGTGACGCGCAACAGGAAGTGGCCTGGAAACGACACGCCGCGCACCGGAATGCCGATCTGCTCGGCCATCTCCAGATATAGCACCGCCAGCGAAATCGGAATGCCGCGGCGCCGTTTGAGCACCACATTCAGATGGCTGTTGTCGGGATCGTAATAATCGTTGAGGTTGCTGGCAAAACCCAGCTCGCGGAAGAAGAACCGGTTCAGAATGCCGACCTTCTGCCTGATGTCGGTATCGTCCGGCATGCGGCGCTGCAAACGCACGACCAACTCGTCGATCTCAGCCAGCGTGCCTTGCAAATCGAGATCGGGATAAGCGTCCTGCGCGAGCGAGAGCGCCGCCTCGGTCAGCGGCAGGCTGTCATCGTCGGCAACCAGCGTGCTGAAATAGTCGAGAACTCGCGTCATCGTGATCACTTCACTCGCCTTTTGAAATACGCGTACTTGAAGCCCATCAGCCAAAGCATACCGAAATATAGCGCGGCGAACAGCACGAGGCACGCCCCTAGCAACACGATGCGGTCAACCGGCCGACTATGCATGCCGATCCAGTCGAAGCTGATCGCGAGCCAATGCATCGTGCCGGCCAGCACCAGACAGGCGCCGAACAACTGCACGAAGAACTTCAGCCAGCCGCTCGACGGCATATAGATGCCGCGTTTGCGCAGGCCGAGGAACAGGAACAGCGCATTGACACAAGCGCCGAGCCCGACGCTCAGCGTGAGGCCAGCATGCGCGAAAATCGGCACGAACAGGTAGTTGCTCAGCTGCGTGACGATCAGCACGCCGACGCCGATCTTCACCGGCGTCTTGATGTCCTGCTTCGCGTAGAAACCGGGCGCGAGGATCTTGATGAGAATCAGGCCAATCAGGCCGATGCCGTAGGCCGACAGCGCGCGGCCGACCATCACCACCGAATTGCCGTCGAACTTGCCGTAGTGGAACAGCGTCGCGGTGAGCGGCTGAGCGAAGAAAAATAGCGCAACGGCGCTCGGTGCGGCCAGCAGGAAGGTGACGCGCAGCCCCCAGTCGAGCAGCGACGAATACTCGTGCGGATCGGCGTCCACATGTGCCTTCGACAGGCTCGGCAACAGGATCGTGCCGAGTGCGACGCCGAGCAGCGCGGTCGGAAACTCCATCAGCCGGTCGGCGTAGTTGATCCAGGAGACGGCGCCCGGGCCGATGCGCGACGCAATATTGGTGTTGATGATCAGGCTGATCTGTGCGACCGACACGGCAAACATCGCCGGCACCATCTTCGATAGCACTCGCTTTACGCCGCGATGCGCGAGCGCCTTTAGCGGATTCAGGCCGATGCGCGGCAGCATGTCGATCTTCTTCAGACCTGGCAGTTGCACGATGAATTGCAGCACGCCACCAGCAATCACCGCCCACGCGAGCGCATAAACCGGCGTTTGCAGGCGCGGCGCGACGAACACCGCCGCGACGATGAAAGCAACGTTCAGCAGGACCGGGGCGAACGCGGGCAGCGAAAAGTTCTTGTACGTATTCAGCACGCCGGACGCCAGCGACGTCAGCGAGATGAAAATGATGTACGGGAACATGATGCGCGTCATCGTGACCGCGAGCGCATAGGCCTGGCCTTCATGCGCAAGCCCTGACGCGACGATAAACACCACGCCCGACGCTCCCACCACCCCGATCAGCGACAGCACCGCCAATACCCAGGCAAGCACGGTCGACGTGGCGTCGACGAGCGCCTTGGTGGCGTCGTGTCCTTGCTGGTTCTTGAACTCGGCGAGAATCGGCACAAACGCCTGCGAGAACGCCCCCTCGGCGGAAATGCGCCGCAGCAGGTTCGGAATGCGGAAGGCGACGTAAAACGCGTCAGTATATTGACTGGCGCCGAACGCGCGAGCGATCAGCGTTTCGCGGGCCAGACCGGTCACGCGCGACAGCAGCGTGAAGCCGCTGACCGTCAGCAGGGCTCGGAATAGATTCATGGGGCGCTTATTATACGGGTGCCGCAGGCGCGGACGACGAGCCGAAACGCGAATCGGACCGATTTGCGCGGCAGACGTTCGTTCGGATGAGTGGATCGGACCGTTTTTTGTTGCTTGCCGCACGCCTTGCGTACCGAGGCCGCCGTGCGCCCGGCCGTTGCGCAGTTGCCGGTACGTCCGCAGGCCGCCCCTTCCCCGGCCCCTTCGCCGTTAGGGCTGACAGAATCCTGGACCTTGCGCGACAACCCGGCGCATCAGAATTGGCGATTCTCCGTTGCCACGTGCCTGATTTTGTTGCTATAATCGCCGGTTTCGAAGCTCGCTCAATTTTCGGACGGGGTTCAGGCACGCAGTATGCAAGCGTCGCTCCAGCAGCGCGCAGGCCGTACTGAAGCGCCAACCAGCCTCGAAAAACACCGGAACACGGGCCCGCCTTCGCGTAGTCCGATCGATTATTTCGACACTTTTGCGCTCTTGGGCAATCGCTTCCAAGAGTTCGATCTAAAAGCAGCACCTCACCACTTGAAGGTCAGGTACTGGAAACAGGAACAGGATAAGGAACCGTCATGGCTAACTCCGCACAAGCACGCAAGCGCGCCCGCCAGGCCGCCAAGGCAAACTCGCACAACTCGGCACTGCGCTCGAAGTTCCGCACGGCTATCAAGGCTGTCCGCAAGGCAATCGAAGCCGGCGACAAGGCCAAGGCCGTCGAGATCTTCCAGGCATCGTCGAAGACCATCGACATCATTGCCGACAAGAAAATCGTTCACAAGAACAAGGCAGCTCGCAACAAGAGCCGTCTGGCTGCAGCCCTCAAGGGTCTGCAGGCGCCCGCAGCGCAGTAAATTCGGTCAGCCCGCTTCGGCGGGCTACCTCCTGTTTCCGCTGCAACAGAAAGGCTCGCTTCGGCGGGCTTTTTTGCTTGGAACTGACAGATCCGCACTGAACCGCGTCACTTGTCGCGTTGCGCTCGTAATGACGGACTGCTCACTGAGGCCTCGACCTCAGCCGTAAAAAAACCCGCTGCTTGAACTGACCCCGGAAAGTTGGACGATTTTCGGCTAGGGCCGAGAGGGCTGGGTTCTGTACATGACAGGACTCAGCCCGTTTAACTTCATCTTGATGCGATCGTGGTTGTAGTAGTGAATGTACTTTTTGATGCCAGCCTGCAGCGCCTCGACACTCTCGAACCGGTTCAGGTAGAAGAACTCAGATTTAAGGGTGCCGAAGAAGCTTTCCATGGTGGCATTGTCATGGCAGTTGCCTTTGCGCGACATACTTTGCGGCAGGTTGCGCTCTGAGAGCAGTGCCTGGTAAGCGCGCATC
>NZ_JABBGJ010000037.1 GCF_012927345.1 Paraburkholderia polaris | reverse complement strand
GGGTATCGAGTGGCCGATTGACTTCGAGCCGTTGCTGGCCGCGAAAGACGCGGCAGGCAAGCGTCTTGCCGATGCTGAAGTCTACGCATAAGGGGTTACCGTATGAGCGCACATGATGCCAGGCGGACGATTCTCGTCACCGGGGTAAATGGCCAGGTTGGCTTCGAGCTCGCGCGTACGCTGCAAGGGCTCGGCAACGTAGTCGCGGTCGACCGCGCCACGCTGGATCTGTCCAATCTGGACCAGGTCCGTGCGGTTGTTCGAGACGTGCGGCCTGCGCTGATCGTCAACCCCGCGGCCTATACGGCGGTCGACAAGGCAGAAGAGGAATTCGATCTCGCCATGCGCATCAACGGCGAAGCGCCGGGCGTGCTGGCCGAAGAAGCGAAAAAGCTCGGCGCAGCGTTGATTCACTATTCGACCGATTACGTGTTCAACGGCGAGAAAGACGGTGCCTACGTCGAAGACGACCCCACGGATCCGCAGAACGCGTACGGGCGTACCAAGCTCGCCGGCGAGCAGGCGATCGCTGCGACTGGCGTGAATCATCTGGTGTTGCGTACGAGCTGGGTGTACGGCACCCGTGGCAAGAATTTTCTGCTCACCATGCTGCGGCTCGGCGCCGATCGGCCCGAGTTAAAGGTCGTCGCCGATCAGTTCGGCGCGCCGACCTGGAGCAACACGATCGCGACGCTGACCGCGCATCTGAGCGCCCAGGCATTTGCTGCGGAAGACAGCGCTACGTGGTGGAGCGAGCGCTCGGGCATCTATCACCTGTGTGCTGGCGATGCGACATCGTGGCACGGTTTCGCGTCCGCTATTTTCGAACTCGCGGATCTGCCGAACCGTCCGAAGACGCTGCCGATTCCGGCTTCCGACTATCCAACGCCGGCAAAGCGTCCATCCAATTCACGGATGTCGAACGAGAAGTTGGCGCAGGTGTTCGGGCTTGCTGCGCCGCATTGGCGCGACGCCTTGAAGCTGTGCCTGACCGACGCTTTTCCGCGGTCGCCTGCAGCCCGTTCTTAACGCATAAGACGCGCTCTTGCCCGACGCTCGCCATGCGGCGTGGCGCCTTGACTGTCTGACGATAGTGAAAGGGGGCAGGGGTAGAATATCGCTCGGTCTGGAAGACTCGCGGCGGCCCGGTATTTGGGGCAAACGCGTGAACATTCAGGGCGTGCGGATGGTCGCGCGATCGACTGATTTGTGGGTCGTGCTGACTATTCACCGTCAGAAGACATCAGTAATAAATACGGTACTGAGAGGGCTCTGTGAGTTTGTTACCGATCATTCTTTGTGGCGGGGCGGGTTCGAGACTATGGCCGGTCTCGCGCGAGTCGCACCCAAAACCGTTCATTCGCCTTGCGGATGGCGAGAGCCTGCTGCAAAAGGCGTTCTTGCGCGCGGTTGCGCTGCCGGGCGTGAAGGAAGTGCTCACGGTAACGAACCGCGATCTGTTCTTCAAGACCGAGGACGATTTCCGCCAGGTGAACGCGAAGGGCAACGCAACCTCGTTCATTCTCGAACCGTTTGGTCGCAACACGGCTGCGGCGATTGCCACGGCGGCGTTGCACACGGCGAAGGTGCATGGCGACCAGACAGTCATGCTGGTACTGGCCGCCGATCACCTGATTGCCGACCAGCAGGCGTTCGCCGCGGCTGTGGCGGCGGCGCAGAAGCTTGCGCAGGCGGGCAAGGTGGTGACCTTCGGTATGCATCCGGAGACACCTGAAACCGGCTATGGCTACATCGAGGCGGATGGCGACAAGGTGGTGCGTTTTGTCGAGAAGCCTTCGCTCGAGAAGGCACGCGAGTATCTCGCTTCGGGCAATTTCTTGTGGAACTCGGGCATGTTCTGCTTCACCGCGGGCACGATCCTGAAGGAAATGCAGCAGCACTGCCCGGAGATTCTCAGCGCGGCTGCGGAGTGCATGGAGAAGTCGCCCTCCGCCGAGGGTAAGGCTGGTGCTCAGGTTCGCCTTGAGCCTGGCTCCTTTGGCGCGGTGCCGGACGTATCGTTCGACTATGCGGTGATGGAGAAGTGCGAGCAGGCGGCGGTGGTTCGCTGCGACATCGGCTGGACGGATGTCGGTTCGTGGACGGCGCTTAGCGACCTCTCGCCGGCGGACGGCAGCGGCAATCGTGTCGAAGGCGAAGCGCTGCTGCTCGACGTCAAGAACTGCTATTTGCGTGGCGGCGACCGGCTGATTGGCGCGGTGGGCGTCGAGAACCTGATCGTGATCGATACGCCGGACGCGCTGCTCATCGCGGATAAAGACCGGGCTCAGGACGTGAAGCAGATTTTTGCCGAACTCAAGTCGCGCGGTCATGAAACGTACAAGGTGCATCGCAAGGTGCACCGGCCGTGGGGGACTTACTCGGTGCTCGAAGAAGGCCCCCGCTTCAAGATCAAACGCATCGAGGTCAAGCCGGGCGCGAGTCTTAGCTTGCAGATGCATCATCATCGCAACGAGCATTGGGTGGTGGTCAGTGGCATGGCCAAGGTCGTGAACGGAGAGAAGGAGCTATTCGTTTCGACCAATGAGTCGACCTACATTCCGGCGGGTCACAAACATCGCCTCGAGAATCCGGGCGTAGTTGAACTCGTGATGATTGAAGTGCAGAGCGGCGAATATCTGGGTGAAGATGACATCGTCCGCTTTGAAGACATTTACGGACGTGCTTGAGATGGATATTAGTTTTGTCAATGATACGGAAGACCTCACACGTCACACTCAGAACGACGATCTGATCGTCGGGATGAAGTCGGTGCGGGTATGGGGCACGCTGGGATGGCACGATATCCGGCAGCGGTATCGCCGTTCGGTAATCGGTCCGTTCTGGTTTACGTTGAGCACCGTCATCATGGTGCTGGTGCTGGGCGCGCTGTATTCGACGCTGCTGCACCAGGAAATCTCCGACTATCTGCCGTACCTCGCAGTCGGGTTGGTGGTATGGGCCTATCTGGCCTCGGTGGCAAACGAAGGGTGTACGGCCTTCATAGGCTCGGCATATCTGATCAAGCAGATCCGTCTGCCGCTAACGATCCACGTGTGTCGGATTGCCTGGCGCAACTTCGTGATCATGCTGCACAGCTTGCCTGTGGTCGTCGTGCTGTTGCTGGCGTTCGGCAAATGGCCGGGCTGGGAAATCCTGCTAGTGCCGTTCGGTCTGGTGCTGCTGCTGCTGCATGGCGTATGGCTCGGCGTGACGCTCGGCGTGCTGTGCGCGCGCTTTCGCGACATCCCGCCGATCGTCACGAATCTGGTCCAGGTCGTGTTTTTTTTCACGCCGGTCATGTGGTCGCCGGAAATCCTGAAGAGCCGTGCGTGGGTCGCTGAATACAACCCGCTTTATCACCTGATCGAAACGGTTCGCGCTCCGTTGACCGGCCGTACGATGCATTGGGAATCGTGGGCGTGGTCAGTTGGTTTGTTGGTAGTGGGTTTTGTCTTCGCGCAATTCCTGATGCAGCGTTTTCGTAATCGCGTTCCTTATTGGCTTTGATACCGTGAGTTCTTCTTCGATTGTTGCTCGTAACATATCCGTCGAATTTCCGATTTACGAGAACTCCCATCGCTCACTGAAAAAGGCGGTGCTCAATCTCACGACGGGTGGCCGCATCGGTCAGGATGCCGGTCGGCATGCGATTGTCAAAGCGCTCGACGATCTCAGCTTCAGCTTTACCGAAGGCGACCGCGTGGGTCTGGTCGGTCACAACGGGTCAGGCAAGACAACCCTGTTGCGCACGCTGTCGGGCGTGTACGCGCCCGTGCGCGGCGAGCTCAGGGTGAATGGCAAGATCGCTTCGCTGCTGGATGTGTCGATGGGCCTCGACCCCGATGCAACCGGCTTCGAAAACATTTATCTGCGCGGCATTCTCGACGGCCTGAAGCCAGCGCGTATCCGCAGCAAGATCGACGAAATCGCGGATTTCAGCCAATTGGGCGACTACCTGAATCTGCCGGTGCGCACCTATTCGAGCGGGATGATGTTGCGTCTTGCGTTCGCGATTTCGACCAGCGTCGAAGCCGACATTCTGATCATGGACGAGTGGCTGAGCGTAGGTGATGCGGAGTTCAGCATCAAAGCGGCGGAGCGCCTCGAGAGTCTGGTGGGCAAGGCTTCGGTGCTGGTGGTGGCTTCGCACGATCCGAAGCTGGTGGCGCGGGTGTGCAACCGCAAAATTTCCATGGAGCACGGCAAGATGATCTCCGACGAGCCGATCGTCGCGCCGGAGCCTGACCCGGAACCGCTGGTCAGCCACTCGGCGCAATTGCCGCACTGATACGGCTACGGGCGGTTGGTCGCGGTCATATGGCCGCGGTACCGTCCGTTGCATGCATTTGACGGCGATGCGGCGCCGGCCGTTATGTCTCATTGAGGCTGCACGCCTAATCCAAACAGTAACGCTGAAAGCGTGCGCGGTTCTGCGCGGTGCAATCGGCGCAAGCCACACAGGCGCAACAAGGTTCGAATTTCATGCGAGCTAATCATCCATTTCTGCGGTACTCCGAATCTTTGCTCGTGCGACAGCCGTTTCGCACGCTCAAGGGCTTCGCGGGTGGCTATATCGCCTATCCGATTGCCGAGAGCCGCGAAAAGCGCAGCGTGCGTCCGAAAATCGAAGAGTTGCGCCAGCATTACGCCCTACCGATGCCAGAGCGTCGCCGCATTGCGCTCGAGCGGTTGGCCGGCATGCTCGAATTCGCGGGCGCGCAGGTGCCGTATTACCGCGATCTGTTCCAGGCGAAGCAGTTCGATCCGGCGAAAGTCAAGCAAGACCAGCGTTATCTGGAAGAGCTTCCTTATCTGACCAAAGATATTATCCGCGAGCAGGGCGCACGACTGTATTCGGCGCCACTCGAACAAACGCGGCATCACGTCTGCAAAACCGGCGGGTCGACAGGCCTGTCGTGCACGATCTATTACGATCAGGACGGCGCCGACTATTCATCGGCAGTCACGTTCTACGCCCGCGAGCGCATCGGCAAATTGCGTCACCGCTCCGAACTTCATTTCGCTTGCCGTTTTCCGGATCAGGCGATTCCGGAATGGCCATCGCGCGAAGACTTCAAATGCTTCGCGATGAATCGAAGCAACATCTTCTTCGACCGCATCGACGACGAAGGGCTTGAGGAGATGTGGCAGACGCTCAAACGGCGTAAGCCCTATCTGGCTCATTCGCATCCGTCGACCATGTATGCGCTCGCCTGTTACGTGCAGCGCAAGTATGGCGGCGGCAACGCATTCCAGGTATTCGAGTCGAGTGGCGAATTGCTCGAACCGCACGCGCGCGAAGTGATTGCGTCGGCATTGCGTTGCCGGGTGATCGATCGCTACGGTCTCGCCGAGCTCGGTGTGATGGCCTACGAACTCAATGGTCACGAAGGCGGTTTTCAGATTCTCGAATCCGAAGGGTGGCCGGAAAGCCGCGTATCGGAAGGCAATCCCGATGGTGCGCATGAACTTGTGTTCACCGGTTTCCGCAATCGGCTAATGCCGTTGATCCGCTACGCGACGGGCGATCTTGCACGTGTGGAGGAATCCGCGAACGGTTTTTTCCTGACGGATGTTGTCGGGCGAATTCATGATGTCGTACCGATCAACGGCGTAGCGCACCCCACGCACCATATCCAGGACATGCTTGATCATCGGGTCGGCGGCATTCAGGAGTTTCAGATCGATTTGCGGACCACGCCGCCGACATTGCGCATCGTGCTCGAGCCTTGGGCGAATCCGGACGAAACAAGCAGCAAGCTGCGCCACTATTGGCAGGATGCTTTTACGATTGCTTTCGTCGGGCATGACGATCTGGTGCGCGTCGGAAGTCGCGCCAAGTTTCGTCACGTGGTGAGCGCATGATCGGCGTTCTGTTCGCGGACGCTTCCGCGGTGGCTGGCCAATACGTATTGGCCGCCGTGCGGCGGTCGGTCAGTGTGACTCAGGCACAGCCGATTTCGCGCAGTGCTTTGCGCTCTATCGCGCCGGCCGTAGTCGTTGCAATCGATGTGCCGGAGGAGTGGGGCGCGGACCTGTTTGAATGGTTAAGCGCTCAGCCACGCAAGCTGGTCCTCTTCGGTCGCGTGCCGTCTGCACTCGCGCGGGATCTGAACTATGAAACGGTAGACTGGCCGGCGGAACTGGAAGCGGATAGTCGCAGCGAAGCCGCGCCGTCGCGTGAAGCGAGAGAGAGCCATGCCGTAGTGCGCTATACGCACCTGGTGGAAGCATTGGGCGGGCAGACGTGGGACCGACCATTCGAGCGCTTCGACTTCACTGACGAATGGAACAACCTCGGCTACGGGCGCATTCGGCACGACGGCTCGATTTGGGCGGTCGCGCAAGCGGGCCAGGTAGCAAGCGATGCGGAACTGGCGTCGGTACACGTCGCCGGCGGCCGTCGTTTTTCTTACGCGGCGCTTTGGGACGCGGACGCAGCGAGCGTGCTGTGGATCAACCGCCCAGTCGGGCCATGCGATTCGTTCGAATGGCGCATCGTCGAGAATTTCCTGTCAGGCTATCGCGCGCAAGCACTGCCGTGTCAGCCGGTGTTGAGCGAGATTCCATGGGGTTTCGATGCAGCGATTACCTCGCGACTCGATTGCGATGAAAGTGTCGAGGCAGCGCGCCCGTTGTGGCAAGCCTACCAGCGCCTCGGCGTGCCGTTTACGCTGGCTGTGCATACGCAGAATCTGATCCGGCCTGAAGAACACGCGATCTTGTGGGAACTGCTGGTCGACCAGGGGCAGGGCGCGGTGCTCTCTCATACGGCGACTCACGCGCCTAATTGGGGCGGCAGCTACGAAGCCGCCCTCGAAGAGGGGCGTCAATCGGCACAAGCGCTGCAGATCGTGACGGGCAATCCGGTGCGGTACGCGGTGTCGCCGTTTCACCAGTCGCCGCCGTATGCGTTGCGCGCATTGGCCGACGCCGGCTATGAAGGCTGCGTCGGCGGCATCATCCGCAATGATCCGGAGTTCGTGCTGGCGCGCGGCGGAGCGCTTGCGGGTTTGCCGGAAGGCTTCGTCGGCCATAGCCAGCAATGCATGCTGCACGGCGATTGCATGCTCGCCGTAGGCGACCCGCTTGCCGTATTCAAGCGTGCTTTCGATCTCGCGTACGACACACAAACGTTGTTCGGCTATCTCGATCATCCGTTTTCGCCGCGCTATCAATACGGTTGGCCGGACGAAGCGGCGCGCATTGAAGCACATGAGCAATTCATTGAGTACATCCGCAGCCGCGCGCAAATGCCGGTCTTCATGACGGAGGCGGGTGCGCTCGATTTCCTCAAGTTCAAGTCGCAGACACAGGTGATCGAGGAGGACGGCGGATTCCGCGTCCTCGTCCCTACCGGCATGGCCGCTCCTTATTCGCTCGGCGTCGAATTTCGCGGTGCCTATGAGCAAGTCGAGTCAGGGGAACGATTGCAATGAAAATCATGGTGGTGATGGGCACGCGGCCCGAGGTCATCAAGCTGGCGCCGGTCGTAAGAGCCTTGCGCGCCGAGGTCGAAACCGTCGTTTGCGCGAGCGGTCAACACAAGGACATGGCTGCACAGGCGCTCAAATTTTTCGGCATCGAACCGGACATCACGCTCGACACGATGAGTCCGGGGCAATCGCTGAACGCCTTGTCGTCGCGCCTCCTGGCTGCTCTCGATCGGGCGCTGGAGCAGGCGCGTCCGGACTGGGTAATCGTGCAAGGCGATACGACGACGGCGTTTTGCGCCGGTCTCGCGGCTTTTCATCGCGGGATTCCGGTGGGCCACGTCGAAGCTGGATTGCGCACCGGTGATCTCAAGAGCCCGTTCCCCGAAGAAGCCAATCGCAGTCTGCTGAGCCGCATCACCACGCTGCATTTCGCGCCGACTGAATTGGCGCGCCAGAATCTGTTGAACGAAGGCATTGCAGCGGAAAAAATCCTCGTCACCGGCAATACGGTGGTGGATGCGATTGCGGCAGTGCGCAGGAGTTGGGACGGGACGCCGCCAGAAAGTCCGCTGCCACCATGGACGGGTGCCGAGCAGCAGCACATCCTCGTCACCTGCCATCGGCGCGAAAATTTTGGCGACGTGTTGCAGGATATTTGTCGCGTATTGCGCGACCTGTGCCAACGCTATAGCGATTACCGCTGGATCTTCCCGGTGCATTTAAATCCCGCCGTGCGCGAGCCCGTGCTGCGTGAACTGAACGGCATCGCCAATCTCGCGTTGATTGAGCCGGTCGATTACCCGACCAGTCTCTATCTGATCAGCGGCAGCGCGGTCGTTGTCAGCGACTCCGGCGGCATTCAGGAGGAAGCACCCACTTTCGGCGTGCCGGTCGTCGTGATGCGCAACCACACCGAGCGGCGCGAAGGGGTTGACGCGGGCTTTGCAACGCTGGCCGGTCAGGCGTCGGACAGTATCGAACGCGCGGTGATTGGCTGGCTCGACGATCCGGCGCGCCGCGAGGCACTGCGTAATCGAGCGAACCCTTACGGTGACGGGCTGGCCTCGCAGCGTATTCTCGACAGTCTGCTGGGCCGGCCGGTCGAGGTGTTCAGTGGTTGAACGGCAGGATACGACGCTTGCCGCGCGAGACTGCGTGTTGTTTTCGACCGCCGACTGGGACGAACCGTATTGGACGAACAAGCAGCATACCGCGAGCAATCTGGCCGCGCGTGGCTGGCGGGTGCTTTACGTGGAGAGCGTCGGATTCCGTTCGCCCAAAGTCGGCAGCGGGCGCGACTGGGCCCGCCTGTGGCGCCGTCTGTGGCGCGGCATGCAGTCGCTCGTACTCGGGGCGCCTCGGCGCGCTGAGAACATCTGGGTGCTGTCGCCGTTGATGGTGCCGGCCAAACATCATTGGCCGCTGGTTCGCACGCTGAACCAGGCGCTGCTTCGGTTCTCCGTCGTGCGCTTCGCGAAATCACGGCGCTTCAAAGATCCAGTCGTGTGGACATATCACCCGTTCATGCTCGATGCAATCGAGACGCTGCCGCGCGGGCCGCTCGTGTATCACTGCGTCGACGATATCGCGACCATTCCCGGCGTCGACGTGGCAGCGTTCAACAATGCGCAGCAAGCGCTGCTCGCGCGTTGCGAAGCGGTCTTCACGACCGCGAAATCGCTGCAGGAGACCTGTCTGCCGTATAACCCGAACACGCACTACTTCGGTAATGTGGTGGACGACGCGCACTTCGGCCAGGCACGTCAAGCGGGCCCGGTGCCTGCGGAACTGGCCGCCATTCCGGAACCCCGGCTGGTCTATCACGGCGTGCTGTCCGACTTCAAGATCGACTTCCCGCTGCTTTTGCAGACCGCACAGGCGCGGCCGGATTGGCACTGGATCATCATCGGCGAAGAACGCGAAGGGCAGCGCAGCGATTTGCTCGCACAACTTGCGCGCTTACCCAATGTGCATCTATTCGGCTATCGCAGCTATCAAACCTTGCCGGAGTATCTGCGCGGCGTGCAGATCGGCGTGCTGCCGACCTTGCTGAACGAGTACACGCGCTCGATGTTTCCGATGAAGTTTTATGAATACCTGGCGGCCGGCTTGCCGGTGGTGTCGACGCCGCTGGATTTTGCGAAAGAACCGCGTGCGGGTCTCGAAGTGGGTGGCGACCTCGAAGCCTTCATTGCCGCAATCGAGAAACAGCTTGCGCGCGGCAAGCTGAACGCGGATGAGGCGCGAGCGGCGGTGGGCGACAACACGTGGGAGCGGCGTCTGGACAAGATGCTGCAGATCACGTTCAGCGGCCGTGAATCGGGCAACGGCAGCGTGCGACAGCACTGCGGCGCGGAGGTGCGCACGTGAAAGTGGTTCATGTCTACCGTACCTACTTCCCCGATCCGCCAGGTGGCTTGCAGGAAGCGATTCGCCAGATCGCGCTGTCGACGCGCGCGTGCGGTGTCGAGCCACGCATTCTGACTTTGTCGCCGACACCCGAGCCAACGGAGATCGACTCTCCCGAGGGGCGCGTCGTACGCGCGAAATCCTGGGCGGCGCCTGCGTCGTGCGATCTGGGCGGCCCGAGTGCATTAATGAAGTATTGGCAGATGGCCGACTGGGCCGACGTCGTGCATTTCCACTTTCCGTGGCCGTTCGCGGATGTATTGCATCTGCTGGGTCGCACGAAAAAGCCCACAGTGATGACATATCACTCTGACATCGTGCGGCAGAAAGCGCTTGGCGCCGTCTACGGGCCGTTGATGCGGCGCACGCTGCGTAGCATGTCCGCTGTGGTTGCGACTTCGCCTGCCTATGCACAGACCAGCGAGGCGTTGATGGAATGCGTGACGAAGGAGCGGCTGAAGACCATTCCGCTCGGCATCATCGACTACCGAGACGAGCCGCATCCCGTAGATGCGCAACGCGACATGGCGAACCGTCTTGGTCTTGCGGCGGACGAACCGTACTTTCTAGCTCTCGGCGTGTTGCGCTATTACAAAGGCCTGCACACGCTGATCGAGGCTGCGCGCCATGTTAATGCGAAAATTGTGATCGCCGGTTCCGGTCCGGAACGGGGGCGTTTGGCGGAGTTGGCGAGGCAGACGGGTGCGAGCAATGTCGTCTTCGCGGGGCAGGTGACGCACGAAGAAAAGGTCGCCTTGCTCAAGGGATGCCGCGCGATGGTGCTGCCGTCGCATTTGCGCTCTGAAGCGTTCGGCATGGTGTTGGTGGAGGCCGCAATGTTCGGTAAGCCCATGGTGTGCTGCGAGGTCGGATCCGGAACGTCCTACGTCAACCAACACGGTGTGACGGGCTTTGTCGTCGCACCGGAACAACCAAAGGAACTGGCTGGCGCGATGAATGTGCTACTGAGTGACGACGCCTTGGCGGCACACATGGGGCAAGCGGCGCGCGAGCATTATGAAACGTTGTTTTCGGGTGAGGCATTGGGTAAGGCGTATAGCGCGCTGTACGACGACGTCGCGCGATGAAGCCCAGGGCGATGCGAAGGCAGAACGGCAATGCGCGGGCTGTCTCAACGAGTTATTTCCGTGACGAATCGGCAATCTCGCCGCGGGGAACTCGGCCGGTGACTTGGGGACAATCACTGTGGCCATGGGACGCGTATACAATGTTACGTTTCGGGCGGTGGGGCCGCGAGCAGGCATAGCGCGACGGCATGCGGTTGCCCCCCGGGCAGCGTGCTCCCTGGATTTCGAGGGCTTCGTGCACGTATCTGCTGGCGCAGATTTCCAACGAGTAGACGTGCCTTTGCGCTCCTCATTTTGCGGTATGGTCCGCAGACGCTTGCGTTTCCGGATCGGCATGACAAACACACGACACACATGAACTCAAGTATCTCGAACACGCCTTCGTCGATTGCAGTCGTCATTCCGTGCTACAAAGTCCGCCCGCACATTCTTGGTGTGATCGCAAAGATCGGGCCGGAAGTCGACCAGATTTATGTGGTGGACGACTGCTGTCCCGAGAGCAGTGGCGACTTCGTCGAGGGCAATTGCACAGACCCGCGCGTTCGCGTTGTCCGCCATACGGTGAATCAGGGCGTCGGAGGGGCGGTTATGTCGGGGTATGCGGAAGCAATCGCCGGCGGAGCGGACGTGATCGTCAAGGTGGATGGTGACGGTCAGATGGACCCGGGTCTGCTGCCGCAATTTGTGCTGCCGATTGTCGACGGCTGGGCTGACTATACCAAGGGCAATCGCTTTTACGATCTGACGCATATCACCAGAATGCCGGCGATGCGCCTCATCGGTAATGCTGGACTGTCGATCATGACCAAGATATCGACCGGCTACTGGACAATTTTCGACCCAACGAATGGCTACACGGCAATCAATGCGCGCGCCGCGGCGCACTTGCCCTTCGACCGGATCAGTCGGCGTTATTTCTTCGAAACAGACATGCTGTTTCGCCTGAACACGTTGCGAGCGGTTGTCGCGGATATTCCTATGGACGCGGTGTACGGAGACGAAGAATCCAACTTGAAAATAACGAGTGTTCTTTTTGAGTTTATGGGTAAGCACGCAAAAAATTTCACGAAGCGGATTTTCTATAACTATTTCCTGCGTGACATGACTGCCGCTACGTTTGAACTGATCATCGGCTTGATTCTGTTCATTTTTGGCGTCTGCTTTGGTACTGTTCATTGGATCAGCGCCCTTGCGTCCACGACCCCGACACCTCTGGGAACGATCATGCTGTCGGCATTGCCGGTGCTGATCGGTTTGCAGCTCCTGTTGGGGTTTCTAAACTTTGACGTCGCGAACGTCCCATCCCGGCCAATAAGCAAGTTCCTGCCTTTCAACCCGGTCGAGGCGCGTGTGGGGTTACGCTCGAACGATGAGAAGCTAGAGCGCTCCGAATAATGCTGCTTGTGAGTGCCCCGGGCGTTAGGCGTGGGGCGCTGATGTGCTTCCTCTCACAACGATTGAATTACTGCCTACGAGAATGACGCCTCTTCAAACAATTTGGGCCATCGCCTGCGCCTGCATCATCGCAATCGGACAAATCGCCTTCAAGAAGGCAGGTATGGAAGTGCAGAGTGCCGGCACCTGGTTTTCTCCACGTGCGGTGCTGACGATCTTTTTCGCTCTTGCCATCTATGCAATCGCTACGTTGCTGTGGATTAACCTGTTGAGATTCGTGAATCTCAACAAGGCTTATTCATTTATGGCGTTGTGCTTCATCATCGTGCCGATCGCTAGCCACTTTGTGTTCAAGGAAACTGTGACCGCGGGATATGCGGTAGGCACCGCCCTCGTGGTTTTAGGTTTGGTAATCGCGACCCGCTTTGGTTAGTGGCACGCCTGAGTGGGCGATGTCCGCTGACGGTCGGCTTGCCGGCCGTCGGCGTGAGAGTTCATGGCAGCTGCGCCGACCTTGTCGAGCGTGTGCGACGTAGATTCCCATTCGCACCATAGAACACTTTTATCCGACCAAGATGCGAAAGATTCTAATAGCAATCTGCCTGTTAATGGCCTGCGTTGGCTTGTCGCCGGCACATGCGGCAAACGATTCCTCGCAAACTTCGCGAGCGTTTCTGGATAGCGTAGAAGTCAACGCACACACTCGCACGATCACGTTATCTGGCTGGGCGGAGTCAGCCCACGGCACCACCGAAAATCTCAAGCTCCTTGTGTTTATCGGCCCTGAGCAGGTTGCGACGGGGCAGGTTGAGCGCTATGCGCGGCCGGACGTCGCAGCGGCGACCGGCCGACGCGACTGGCTCGATTCGGGGTGGATCGCAAACGTTCCCATCCCGGCCTCGCTGCAGCGGGGCGCACGAAGCTTGCGCGTCAAAGTTCAGTTCGAGCATGACGGTGAGGTCGATTGCGTGCCGTCGAACCCGGCTTTCACTTCCTTGGTCATTCATGCAGATACAGGGCGTTTAATGGCGACGAAGCTGATCGTTATTGTGGGCCTCGGCCTGCTCGTGCTGTGCTTTGTGTTTGCATCCCGCATCAGTCAGGCCTTGTCAGCGTGGATGCGCTGCGCGGTTGCTCCCGTGGCGCCCTTGGCAGTGGGAATCGTTGCCGGTTTCGCGACGCTCGTGGCGCTCGGCGTATCCGGCACCTCTTTGGGCATCACGGACGAAGATATTCCCATCGACGGTATTCAGACAACTGTGCTGGCCGGCCATAGCGAGCAAATCAGAAGCGATGAGTGGCGCGTTCTAACGCCCATGTCGATTGGACAGACCCGCCACGTGCCGCCGTTTCCAGTAGTCAATCGGAACCTCGGCCCGAACGGGCATAACATGCTGATTCCCGGTATGACGTCCGTTCCGGTACTTGGCGTGCCAGCGTTGGGCCGCCCCGCTACATGGGGCTACTTTATTCTCCCGTTGCCGCAGGCATTGGCATGGCAATGGTGGATGCCGGCGTTCGGGTGCCTTCTAGCGCTTTGGGCATGTTTCTCATTGTTGTTCCGGGCTCAGTGGCGTCTGGCGTTTTGCCTTTCACTTTGCTTCGTCATTTCGCCGTATGTAATTGCCTGGTCTTACTGGCCCGCCTATGTAACGATGTTCGCCGCATCTGCATTTTCGGCCTTCGTTGTCTTGCTGAGAGGATGCACGAGGTGGATGAAACCTTTGCTGGCTGTGCTCCTCGGTATCACTGCTTCTGGTTTCGTACTTACCCTATATCCGGCGTGGCAAGTACCGCTTGGTTACCTGTTTGTCATGCTGCTTGCGGCCATTGTTATCCGTGACCGGAAGTCGATCATCTGGTCGCCGCGCGGCTTGATCTGGATCGTCGCTGGTTTGATGCTGGCCGGTGTAACTGTGGGCTTCTGGTGGATGGAGGCTAAGGACGCTGTGGCGGCGATGCTTGCTACCGTTTATCCAGGAAAGCGAATTGCGGTGCCAGGAGGCACTATAGATTCCTGGTATTTTGCACGAGGGTTTTCGAACTTCACGACCCTTTATGCGAACCTCAAGGATGCGTCCAATCAGAGTGAGGTTGCGTCGTTTCTTTACCTCACATTGCCGGCTATTTGCGGAGCAATCGCGAACTGGAAATACCAACAAAAAAACCGTCCTGTTTTTTTTGCACTGATTGCCTTTCTGGCACTTGCAACTTGGTACCAGTTCGTGGGTTTCCCGGTGGAACTCGCGCAATCGAGTCTGTGGGGCCGAACATTCCCGCCCCGCGTGGACATCGCAACGGGACTGGCAGCGATTGCACTTATCGGCACGGCCTTCGCACGAGATCCCAACACGGATGTCGTCGAAAGCTCGCAACGGGCGAGACAGATAGCGGCGATCGTTGTGGCCCTGTTGTGGGCGGCGTTCGTCTGGTTCAGTCTAAAGTCGGCGCCCTCAGTTATTCATGAGCTTCTGACCCCAACGGCCATGTTCGGCATGCTGGCCGCTGTTGCATGGTGTTCATATCTTCTTGCGGCCCGATTTTTCACGGGTTTTTTCCTGTCCTTCTTAGCGTTCCTTCTCTTCTCCGTGGCTTCCTTCAATCCGTGGGTTGCCCTCACTGTTCCATCAGCCGCTAGCGCTCACGCGGCCATGAATTGCGACAACGGAAAAGACCGTACGCTGGTTATCGGTTCGAACGTTCCCGCGATGACGATGATGGCTTCCGGTTGTCCGGTGCTCAATGGGGTCTCTTACTACCCGCAGATGAAGTTGTGGGACGCTCTAGATCCGCATAAGCAGAACGTATTCTCGTACAACCGCTATCAGCATCTATTCTTTAAACTCGCTGATCTGCAAGGAGCAGTGGACCCCGTTGTCACTGTTCCGCAGGGTGACGTGATTAACGTGACAGTCGATGCACGCCATTTCGACTTTAGGCGCCTTCCGATCGAGTACGTAACTGTGAAGTCTGATGAGGGGTTGGATTTGCCGCTCAATCAGACATTGGCCCCAGCGCCATCTTTGAGCCAAGGTTGGCTTAGATTCAAGGTGGTACGCTAGCTCAAGGGTGGCACAAGAGATGCTGGCGCATCAGTGATCACCCTGGTCGTATTAATTTCGCCAGATTACGTGCTATATACTTTCCGCTGCCTCACCAACCATTGTGTGGGAGATGCTCATGGATCGTGATCTGGTGGTGCGCCAGCCGTTTTTGGAAAACACCGGCTATTGTCATTGCTGCCGATCCACGGTCACTTTCCGATCGGAAAGTGACTGGCTGCGAGACAATTACTATTGCCTCCAATGCCGTTCGATCCCGAGAAACAGGCATCTCCACTTGGTTCTCGACGCGAAATTCCCCGGCTGGGAAAGCGCTGAAATCCACGAATGTTCGCCGGTTAATGACTTCACCTCTCGATATGCGCAGAGGTACACGCGTTCGGTTTATGAAGCCGGCATTGCTCTGGGCAGTATCTGCAAAGGCGCCAGATGCGAAAATGTCGAAGCGATGACCTTTCGCGACGAATCGTTCGATCTTTTCATTACCGAGGACGTGCTGGAGCACGTTTTCCGGCCGGACCGGGCTATCGCTGAGATCATGCGAGTTCTACGCCCCGGAGGCGCACACGTCTTTACCGCCCCGAAGCAGAAATGGATCACCCATACACGGCAGTGCGCTCAATTAATCGATGGCGAAATCAAGCATCTGTACGAGCCACAATATCACTCGGCTGCGGATGGCGGGCGCTCGCTCGTCACATGGGAATACGGTTACGACTTCGAACTTTTGCTCAGTGAGTGGGCGGGCGATGTGCCTGTCGAGACGCACCGGCTGATGGATCGTTCGAAGGGTATCGACGCAGAGTTCAACGAAGTTTTCGTGATCCGGAAGCCATGTAATGGCTCTTTACACGCATGGAATCCTCGTTCGTTCGCCTAGTGCTGCCAATGCTGCTGTATCCATTTCTGGATCCGGCTTAGTTTATCTAATCCGGGCACATGATCCGCACGCCCGGCATGTTCTGCATACTGATCACAATGACTGTCGACGTCACAAGAGCAGCCGCGCAAGCGATCAGGTAGAAGCTCCAGGCCTGGTTGCTGAACATCATTTGGTGCGAAAGCGAGAAAAAGGCCTGAACAAACAGGAGATGCACGAAATAGATGCTCATGGTTCGCTTCGCGACCGCGGAGACAGCGCGTCGGAAAACGATGCCTTCGATCCGATCGAATGCACCTTGAAGCGCTATAAACGACGCGGCCGAGGCAACAATGACGGTGGGTGAGGAATATTCAAAGAACACCATCGTCGGAACGCCGTGAGAGAGAGCCGATGCACGCGCCCCAAAGATCGTCACGCCGAGAGCTATCAGGGCGACCACAGCTGACACAACAAGGCCGCTGCCGTCGACGCGCCTAAATCGTCCGTAAAGCATCGCCCCTAGAATCGGGTAGCCGGCGTAGAGCGGCAGGAAGGAAAAGTCGATGCCAAGTGGCGCCGCGCCGAACAGACCGTAACAAAACGGATTGATGCTGGTTCCGATGAACCACACCCCTAGGACAAGCAGCTTCTGCGCATCGGTTGAATTCCTGTAGAAGCCGGAGAACAGCGGCAGGCACGCGTAGTACCCAATGATCGTGTAGACGAACCAAAGGTGAACGGCTGCGGGATAAGTGAGAATTCGAACAATCCAGTTGCCGACTATGCCGTGCTCGATAAACGTCGCGCGCGCCAGATAGACGCAGGACCAGAGGAAGGCAGGGATTGCGATCCGCTTTACGCGTCTGAACACCGAGGCGGGTGACGCGTCGCGCGTCAGGAGCAGTGCGCCCGTGGCGAGGAAGAGCAGGGGTACGCATATCGATGACAGTCCCCTGTATAGGAGCGCCGCCTTCCATTGCGGACCAAATTGCACGAAACCCGGCGCGGAAACATGAACCATGATCACCAAAGTGATCGCGACGAACTTCACGAAATCGAGCGACTCGTCGCGCCCCATCGGTTCTGTCCCGCCTGCGTTTCGCATTTGGAAGGTCTTATCTATCTCGAAATTGCGGATTATACATTTGGTGAGGGATGGTAATGAACTGATCACTCGGCTCTGCGAGCGTTTCGCTTGGGTTAAATCCAACCATCGAAACGCGGCAGGCAGCTTAAGCGCGGGTCGAAACGCAAGTGCCAAGTCCGTTTTCCACGGGAAGGGTTCCTCGGCTTATGTGCGCCTACCGGGTGGTCGATTCGGGTAAGCCGTCCGCGGGCTGCACTGCGTGTTTGCGCCGTCACTGTCGGCGGCCGTGGCCGTTGATGCGCGACACCCGCGCGCTTACGTTTGGATAGACTTTCACATCGCGTGAAACTTTTGCGGCAGCCGGTTGCGTTGCAATTTGGCGTAAAATCGGTGCCCTGCCGACAATGGTTTGGGGTCAACCTCGTAGGCAACCGGCGAAATTCTGGTTTGAGCTGTCAACGCGCACGGCCACCAGCGCCCACGACACTGGACGAACCGAGAAGGAGCCCGCAATTAATGCATTTCAAAATTCTCCTCACGACTCATAGCACCGCGTTCATGACTAGCGGCGGAGGTGAGTCGGAGCTCGTGCAGGTCGCCGAGTTGCTCGCCGATGCGGGTGTGCAGGCAGACATCTACGGCATACGTAGCCGGCCGCTGCGCTTTTATGATGCGGTGATGCACTTTTCTGTTCACGCGGATGGAGAGGCAATCATTCGCGAAACCGTTCAGCATGGCAAGAAGCTCTTTCTCTGGCCAAATGTCTGGTGGTTGACGCCTCCCGACGCGGCGGAAATCTCACGGATTGAATCCATCATCCAGCGTGCTGATCGCTTGCTCTTCAAGTCCGTGACGGAGTTGAACCACTTTGCCGCGCGCATTTCGGTTGATTTCCGCAAGTGTTCGGTGGTCGCGTCCGGAATTTCTGACCGATTCCTGGCGCCCGTAGATAAAGATTTACTTCCGGCAGTGTGCGACGTGTCCGACTACGTTCTATGTCTCGGCCTGATAGAGCCCGTCAAGAACCAGCTCGAACTTATCCGGGCGCTCAATCGTCTTGAAGTGGATGGTCTGATGGCGGGCGGATTCAGGGATGAGGAATACTACAAGCGGTGCGTAGGCGAAGCGCATCCCGGCATTCATTTTCTACCATTCATACAGCCTTGCAGTGCACTCCTGCGGTCTGCGCTCGCGAACGCTGTGTTGGTTGCCGAGCCGAGCTTCGATCCACCCGGGCGCTCGTGTCTGGAAGGGGCATTCATGAAGAGGCCACTAGTCATGCTCGACGGGGATTGGCAGCGCGAACATTTTGACGACAATGTTTGGTACACCGCTTCCACCAGTTCACCCGGCATTGCCCTTGCAATTCAAGCGGCGTTGGCTGACGGAAACAGGGACGAAAAGATCGAAAGCAACTACGAACGCATCTATGCACGGCACTCGTCGAGCACGGTTGCAACAGACCTAATCAAACACTTGATCGATGCCGGCCTCACAAACTATTAAGATTCCCCGCCTGCTTGTTGTTCAGCGGCGGTCCATGACCGATGGGCGAATGAAGTCGCGCACTATCGGTGCGAGGTTTGCGCCACTGCTTTCATATATGCAGCGGCATCAGCTTATCGAGTGGGAACAGATATCCGAGGAAGAGGTAGGGATCAGTCATTTGCATCGCTTCGATGTGGTGCTATTCAACAAGCACGTGTCGAACCTGTCATTGAAGATCATGCGGATGGCAAACGAGCTTGGCCTCCACACGATCTATGACCTGGATGACTGGCTTCTTGACCTACCCTCCTGGAGCGTCCTCGAAATGAATGAGGACGTGCTTTACAACGTACTGGCAATGATTCGTGAAGCCAGCGCAGCAACCGCGTCAAATCAGTTGCTGCAAGAGCGGATGCGCAGAGTGCGGCGCTCCGATGTACTGACCATTCCCAATGGGTTCGACCATCAAGCTTTCGATCTATCGCCCGAACTTTGGACAGAGAAGCAGCCACCGAAGATTATATTTTCCAACCTCGACGGCATTAAGCTGGTCAAGTTCAGGAAAGAGTTTTTTTCAACCCTATGTGACTTCCTGAAGAGAAACGAATCTCTATCAATTGA
The DNA here is from genome assembly GCF_012927345.1 of Paraburkholderia polaris. GTDB lineage: Bacteria > Pseudomonadota > Gammaproteobacteria > Burkholderiales > Burkholderiaceae > Paraburkholderia > Paraburkholderia polaris. The sequence goes on along the minus strand of NZ_JABBGJ010000037.1, from coordinate 95,451 downwards.
CTTCTGGGGCGATCCGTTTCCCGAACTGAATTCGATTCCGCGGGTAACGCATCGCGGAAGTCGTGGAAATCTTGAATATAAAAAGGCTATTCGAGACGAGGGCTACATCTTCGCCATTGTTCCGTTGGGTGCGGAAGAGGACCCTGATACTTTGTTCTTCAATTCGTGCAAGTCTCCTATTAAATACGCTGATTACGGAAGCCTCGGTATCCCCGCAATCTATTCAAATTGTCCAACGTATCGAGAAAATGTGAAGCATCGCCTGACGGGGTACATTGCATCCAATACTGTTGACAGTTGGCAACAAGCACTTGAAGAAATGCTTCGCGACTCGGAGTTGCGGCAGACGATTCGCGTCAATTCCTATGCCGACGTGCTCGAACGATTTAGTGTTCAGCGCATCTCCAGCATGTTCCTGAAGGCTTTGCCCGCTCCCATGTCTTCGCATAACTAGGCTTACTATGGATCTTCTTTTAATTCGTCATGGTCAGTCGAATGCAAATATCGCTGGGCTCCTGAACTCGACAGAGCAGGACATCCTAACGGAATATGGCTTGCAGCAAGCTGCGAAGCTGCGTTCCGTCATGGAAAGCCGTGGACTATCGCCCGACCGAGTGTATTGCAGTCCGTGGAACCGCGCGTTGCAGACCGCTGAAGTGCTCTTCGAGGACAAGTGCGGTTGGACCGTTGACCGGCGCTTGGGAGAGACAAATGCTGGACGGTTTGCGACTTGGCGAGCCGACGAATTCCGCCGCACTTTTCCTGAGTTCGGAAAACATCTATCGGATCGTTACGAGGACGGAGAGTCACACCTCGAATTGGCCGCACGGTCTGTTAATTGGCTTGAGGAGGAATTCCTCCGACATTCGGATACGCCGGGCCTAATCGCGGCGGTGTGTCATGCCGGCCCGATCTCAGTTATCTCTCAGTACCTTTTGAACATACCGTTGTCGCTGTTTCCAAACGTACTGGTGCCGAATGCTTCTATAACTTTGTTCCGACAAGACGAACATACAAAAAAGTTCTATCTCGAGATCGCAGGACTGTCGTGAGTCGCCGGCGTCTGCCGTCCGCTCGATTCAAATTGGTCGTGCGGGCGGCATATTTTTCTGCAGTAGCGCTGGCCAGTAGCAAAGTGCGCGTTATGCGCGGCTCGACGTCTTCGTCGCCTGGGTGAAAAGATTGGACCAGACGCTATCGCTGGCCTGTTCCAGCAACTCGAGCGCCCGGGCTTTGCCCCCCGTCTCCTGGCGCTGGCGCCACGCGTTATCGAGTAGCAGTTCCGACAAGCTGTGCGCAAACGCAGCCAGCGACTCCTCCTTATGGAACACCCCGACGCCTGCGGCGACTTCGTCGATGGCCGTCCCGCTGTGGGCGAACACCGGCAATCCGAAATACATTGCTTCGAGCGCGGGTACGCCAAATCCTTCATGAAGACTCATCGACAGGAGCGCATCTGCCTTGTCGTAGCAGTAGAACAGATCGCCGTCGTCCAGCATGCCAGCAAAGCTCACATGCTCGAGCACGCCCAGCTCGCGGCCGAAGTTGAACAGATACTTCGAATATTCGTAGTTCGGCATCGTGCCGACCACGGTCAGTGTGATGTCGGCGCCTTGAGTTCTTGCCTCAGCCACGACGGCGAGGACGTCCTCAAGCCGCTTGTGCGGGACGACACGACCCACCACCAGCAGATTGCGTGAGCGGCGGCCGTAGTCGCGTTGGGCTGCCTCGTAGCGGAAGGCGGGCATGTCGGCAAATACCGGCGGGACCACTGCTACCTGAGCGCTGCCGGTGTGTGCCTTCAATTCCGTGGCCGTACCGCTCGAATTGGCGGCCAGTACGTCGAACGCCTTGAGCTCGGGGAGTTGTGCGATGCCGGCGCTGCATAGCTCGGCTGTCTGCGGTTCAAACGTGCGCAATAGCTCCGGATCGGTAATGCCGTGGAAATAGCACAGCTTGCGGCACGGCATGGCCAATAGCCGGTCGAGATGGTCGTCGTAAATCGAATAGCTGACCAACAGGGTGTCGTCTGCCGTTATGCTCGCGAACAACTGGTCGACGTGACTGACCGTGCGTGCCGACGGGTCGAAGCGCTGGCTGAAGAGCTCGACGTCCAGGCCGCTGCGCATCGCCGATCTGGCTATGCCAAAGCAGTGGTTGCCTACGGCATCGCCAGCGAAAATATCCGGCGCGTAAATGAATAGCTTCATTGGTTTTGTGTTCCCGCTTCGATTTCCGCCATGCGCGTGGCGTAACGATGCGACACGGCGTCGATCGAGTAATCCTGACGCAGACGTTGCTGCCCTGCGGTGGCAATCCGGGTGCGTGCCTCAACGTCTTCAAACACGCGGCGAATCTGCTGCGCGGCTTGCGCAACGTCCGGATCGCACCAGTATTGCCCTTCGTGAAACAGGTAGTCGCCGGCGCGTAACGGCACCAGTTCACCGTCCACGAGGAACGAAGTCTCTGCGTCGCAATAGTCGACATTGCCCGAGAAGTTCGTGACGATCACCGGCTGTCCGAGCAACATGGCTTCCGCAATGACGCGCCCGAAGCCTTCGCTCCGATGTAGCGAGATGTATGAGTCAAGCGATGCCATAAAGTTGATCGAGTCCTGCCTCGTCAGCTTTTCGGACACTATGTGAATACGCAGGTCGCGGGAGGCGATGTCGCGAATACGTTTCCAGATCGGATCGGACTCGCGGATATTCATTCCTTTGATAACGAGCCCGACACCGGTAACCGATGCATCGAAAGCCTTCTGGAACGCCTGTACGCCCGCGAGCGGATTTTTGCGCGTGAGCCACGAATTGCCGTCGAACATCAGATAGAACAGGAAGTCGTCCTCCGGCAGACCAAAGCGTCCGCGCACACGCTGCGTGGGAGCGGGGATGTCGACGGCCATCGGCATGTGATGCACCGGCGTGTCGCCCAGCTTGCGGAAAGCCGTCTGCACGAAGCGGCTTTGTGCCCAGATTTCGTCGACGAACTGGTGAACGCGCCCGAACGCAGTCGGCCACTGAGGCAGTTCCCACGGCCAGGCGCCGACCTTGTAGGTGGCGCTATCGATCAGATTGCGCCCACCCTCGAGTGAGAGCCGCATCATTTCGGGCGGCGGCAGGCAAAAAACGCTGACGCGGTACTTCTGATCAAGCGTCAGCAGACGGCTGACTGTTGTGTCGACTTTTGCGGGCCCCGCGATCGGCGCGTTGATAAACACGCGGGGCACAGAGGCGAGTTCGAGCGCGTGACCCATCATGCGAGCGTCTTCGGCCAAACCCAAGATGCCTTGCGGAAAGCCGATGACGTTCACGCCAAAAGGATACGCGCGCTCAGATAGGTTCGCTTGCGTGGCGAATTGGACGACTGACCCGACATGGACGCCATCCGGTTCAACCAGCTCGTTGCGCAGCAGCGAATACTCGTGCCTGCCAGACTCATTCCACCAATGGATCATGCCGCGCACGCCGTTGAACGTGGCGCGGTCGAATGCCGTGGTCAGATCACTCCGTTCGTTCCAGACGAGCTCAATGAAATAAGGGAGTTCGATTCCCTCGATGAACTCCGCCGCTTTCAGCTTGATCAGTTTTTCGAACAGATCGTCGGCGGACCATTGGCTTTCCGGATAGTTCGACTGACCTTCTTCTTGCCACCAATGAACGAAAGCAAACTGGCCTTTGAACGTGGAGCGGTCCAGATGGGTGTGCAAATCCTCCCGTTCTTGCCAGACCAGATTCAGCAGATGGGGAAGCGCGAGTGGTGCCGTGCCTTCAGCAATTTCGAGCTTGAGCAATCTGTCGAAGACCTCACGCGGCGACCAGCTTAGCGAAGGGTAATCTGTGGCGTGTTCTTGCCACCAGCCCAGATAGGCTAATTGACCAGCGAGCGTATGAATCGCGTAGTTCTGCTGCAGACCTGTCCTGTGGCGCCAGATCACGCTGAGCATGCGCGGCTGCGCGAGTATCGCGCCATCGTTCACCTCGAGTACCGACAGCTCCTCGACGATATCCCTCGTTGACCAGTTAGCGCGCGCATATTCGACCGCGCCATGGGTTTCCCACCAGCGCAGATAGGCGAGGCGGCTGCTAGGTGTGCCGAGATCGAAGTCGCGCTGCAAGTCGTCGCGGTCCTGCCGGAGTACATGCAGAAAGTAGGGCAGCTTGACCTGCTCGTCTCGATCTTCCGCCGGCGGGCTCAACAACAACCGCATTAGGCTGGGGCGTTCAAGACTGCTGGGATCAGTGTGCCGGAGCCAGAAGCCGATCGCCGTCGTGAAGGAACTGCACAGCACCTCGTTGTCGATCGCGTCGAGGCAGGCGCGATCCTGCTCGCGCAGTACCCACTTGAAATCCGGATAGCAGCGCGCGCCGATGGCCTCCCACCAGAAATAGAGCGCGAGCCGGTCTTGCAATGACTTTTCGCTGTATTGCTGCAATTCAGGCAGAAACTCCAACAGGAAATAAATTCCGTTGGGGAGCGAGAAATCAACGCTTGCGGACGGGTGGCCGAAACCTTCAAGCCAGTCGGTTCGATGCATCAGATGTTTTATCTCTTTATTGGAATGATCGGAGCCACAGCGCCGATCTCCCTGCCTAACTAAAACGAAAGATCGGAGATTGGGTAATCGACCTGCTGCCCAAACCCTACTGCCTGATGATCGACGTAGCGCCGCGTGCCAGCCGTTTTGTATAGCAACGAAGCTTGCGTTGCTGGCAGCGTGCGACCACCGTAGAAAACGTCTTGGAGTCCGATCTGGATATCGGGCGGGGTGACTTGCATGACGAGTGCGTGGCGCGTCCGCAGTGGATCTGCCACGCGCGCTTCGCCGTGCAGCATGTCAGGATGCCAGACAACGACGTCGCCCTTTTTGACCAAGATGGCTTGTTCGGCAAGTCCAGCCTGTTCGCATTGCTTGCGCAATTCGGCCTGATATGCGTTCCAGAGTTCCGGCGAGTGCGGGTCGATCTTGTTGCCGGGTTGATATACGGAGCGCAGAATTTTTTCGCGATCGAGCTCAGGAAGCGCGTGCGCCTTCGGAACGAGCGTTAGCGAGCCGTTCTGATCATCCATGTCTTCGAGCGCGAACCACAAGCCCATGTACAGATGCTCGGGCTCGGTACGAAACATCGGGGCATCACGCTCGGCGTCGTGCGCTGAGCTTCGCTCGGTGTACGACGACGAAAACACCACCCCTTCTTCCAGAAAGTGGTCGAGGATTTCCAGAATCAGCGTGTGCGTCGAGAACAGATTGATCAACTCCGGCAGCCCGCCGTGTAGATTGGCGAGCGGCGGCAAGTGGCCGTATTCGTCAGCATGCCTCTCGCACACTTGAGGATTGCGTTGCTTGAAGCGAGCAAACGCAGCACGTGTCACGTCGCACTTGGCCAACTGCGCGCTGGTGCCGCGCACCACCGTATAACCTTGGTTGACGATGTCAAGGACGTGCAAAAGCGCGGGAGAAAATGACTTTTCACGAATGCCGTTGTCTCGCCCGAATTCTAGATCGACGAAGTTCCTATTGGAAATCACGGGCGCCTCCGTGATTGGCTGGCGTCACAGGTTTGCAACGTCGATCTCCTGAATCTGATATCCCTTCTTGCTCGCGAAGACGCCGAACAGACGCTCGATCGTGTGAGCCAGCGTGCCGTCCAGTTGACCGGTTTCCAGTTCGAAGCTTTCGTTCTCCAGCTTCAGGTCGAGCAGATTCTGCAATGCATCGACCTTGAACCAGAACATCGAACCGGACGGGAAATGGACGTTGTAGTTGCCAATCAGCGAGTCTTCGCCGATCTTGCCGAGAATCGCGTCGAGCCAACTGACATTGCCTAGATGGATCTCAGGTACGGACAGGTCTGTGATCGAGCCTTTCGGTGCGAGCAAACCGACTTCCTTGTTTTTGCTGAAATAGTCGATGACCTTTTTGCCGCAGCTTTCCGACCCGGCGAGACAACCCAGCAGCGACGAACGCCACGTATCACCGTCGACACGGTGCAGGGAGCGTTTCGTATGCAGCTTGCAGCAATAGTCGTAACCGCGCTTGGCCACTTCGCCATAAGCAATCAGGAAGGGCCGGATATCGCGGCCAATGTTCTCGACCGGAAGCAGATACGTATTCAGGCCGCTGTCGATGAATTTGTCCAGATACGCCCGGTCGACGCCTTGCTTGAACGTCACAAAGACATCGGGACTGCCGATGTTCTTGATGTACGCAATCATGCTGTCGGCGAGGTCTTCATAGTACAAATGCAGCACGACGGCCGTATGGCTTTTCTTGGCAAACTTCGCGTTGTGTTCGTTGTAGAAATTGTCGGCAGCCGTTTTCTTGCGATAGCCGCGCAGCACATTCGCTGTGGCGTGCAGATATGCATAGCCGTGGTAACGATCAGGTTCCAGGTGCGCACCTTCGGCCCACTCATTCCATGCGTTGATGAACACCAGACGTTTGTCTTCGTCTTTGTGCTGCATCATGGTCTTGCAGGCGTCGTTTAGCCACTTCGCGTAGTTCTGCGGCGTGGACTTGACAAACGAAAAACCGGCGCCTGGCTTGCGCGCTTCGTTGTCCCACGAGGGCATCACCGTCTTGAACGTAAGATGATCTTCGGAGGTGATCTTGCCGAGGCGGTTCGCGACTTCCTCGAAGTCGTAGATCTTGCCCTTGTACGTCGGGTTCATGACGGTGTGCTGCTCGGTGATTTCCTTCGCGTGCGACTGGTGCGGCGGGAATTCAACGGCGGCATCGAAACCGAATACGGTTGGGTCAGTAATGTTGAACGACTTCGCAGCGACAAGATAGACGCCGGGCAGGCCGACTTCGAGTGCGCGCGCACGCCAGCGCTCGGCGGTGGCATGTGCATCAGGCAGCAGGGTCACGCGGTAGACGATCAGCACCGGTTTGCCGTCGACCGTGATGTAGCGGTCGTCGCGGAATGCTTCGACGAGCGAATCGAAGAAGTTGATGTCGTCTTCGGGACTGTGGTTCTGCGAGATCAGGATATCGTCTTCAAGCCCGTCCCAGCGACGCGACCAATTTTCGTTGGCCCAAGACACGCAGAACTTGATGTCGATTTCCTTATGCTCAATCAGGTTTTGCAGCGGCTTTTCCAGCAGCCGCTTGCCGCCAAACCAGTAGTGATGGAAACAGAAGCCGGTGATGCCGTAATGCTTGGCGAGTTCGGCTTGCTGCTGCATCACTTCGGGAATACGCAGATCGTAGAAACCGAGTTCGCCCGGCAGATGTGGCTGGTGATGGCCGACGAATTGCGGTACCGCTTTCGTGACATTGGTCCACTCGGTGAAGCCCTTGCCCCACCATAGGTCGTTTTCGTGAATCGGATGAAACTGTGGAAGATAGAAGGCGATGGCCTTGATGTCCAACGCTTCAGCGTCGACAAAATCAAGTGCCTTAGGGACGTACCTGACGTTCCATCCCTTGACGCCTTGCGCCTGATCGAATCGATCCTGCATGTATTGATTTACCAAATCAATTTTGTCTTCGTAAAAGTTCATTCCGTTTCCCTTCGTCACTTCACTAACGTATTGTAGATTTGGGCGAGGCGTGCAGTCGTGGTGGCCCACGAAAACTCCTTACCCAAGGCACTGGCTGCACGCTGGCTTGCACGGTCGTGGCCAGCGCCGGTTTTCAAAAGCACTTGCGCGATGTGTTGCGCGATGTCGTGGCTGTCGTTCGGGTTTACGTAGGTCGCGTAGTCCGCGAAATACTCCCGTGTCGAGCCCTCGGACGTGACTAGCAGCGGGGTGCCCTGTGCGGCTGCCTCGAGCGCCGCGAGACCGGGGGTTTCGAGCGTGCTCGGCAAACAGAAGAGTGAGCAGGCCTGATAGGCGGAGCGCAAGAGTTCGGAGTCGTGCGGCAGGGGCCCGACATAGGTTGCCTGTGAGCCGGCTTCCTGCATCACTTCGTTGAAATAGGCTTCGTCGCGTACGTGACCCACGAGCAGCAATTTCTGATCCGGATGGGACTTCATTGCTTGCGCCAGGCGCAGCTGGTTCTTGCGCGGCTCGATGTTGCCGACGTTCAACACGAACGGCGCATCGCTGCCAATGTGTTGCCGGAAAAGGTCGGGTCGCGGCCGTTCGAAGAATACGTCGTCAACGCCGTTGTACACCGTGACGAATTTTTCCCGCGGTAGATTCAGCACGCTGGCGAGCGTATCGCATTCAATCTCCGAGTTGGCGACGACGCGATCGGCAAGACCGAGCTGAGCGCGAATTTCATCGATCGGATAGAGATGCTTCGTTTCTTCCGTAATCCATAGGCTGGACGACACGACCAGCGGCAACCCGAGGCGCTTGACGAACGCGCAGAAATGCGACGAGCCGCCGACGCACGAGAAGAAGTGAATGACATCGTGGTCAAGGAAGCAGGGCTTCCAAGAGTCGAACAGCTTCACCTCGACGCCATGTTGCGGGAGGTGCTTCTCGTAAGCGAGCAACTGGATCTCGCCACCGCCTGGAGTGTGGAAAGCCATTGGATACGTGGCGAACAACACTTTCATATCAAATGCTCTACGTATGACCTAAGGTTCAGGATGCCGGCGACCCACCGGTATCCCCAATGTGCCGCCCTCGAAGGCGGTCGGGTGAAAATTCTTCTGCGACGGATTCATAGCCAGCGCACGCGGCGAAGCGCTGTAACTTGACGAAAAGCTTACGGACGCCGGTGATGTGTTCTCGTGTTTCTGGCGCGGTCCGCGGCAACGGCTCAGTAAACCCCCGTTGGGAGGGCGGTAGAGCAGGCCACGGAATTGCACCGAAGCTTCCCGCGGCGCTTCGCGATCGGGTAACCCTGAATGATACAGCGGAAATCCGCCGATTTCGGAGCAGCGTTCGATCGGCCTTACAATGGTGCACCAGAACCGCACTCGATTTCCGATGGTCGAATTTTACCGTACCTCACAACCTGCCCGCCGCCTTGCCATGCCGGCCCCGTCCGCCGGCATGGACCAACTGGGGTCCGATTTTCGCCTGTCCACAACCGCATGAGCCAGAATGTCCTCGTCACCGGCGCTAACGGATTTGTCGGTAAGGCGGTGTCGCGCACGCTGCAGCAACGCGGCGATGCCGTTACGGGTCTGGTGCGGCGTCCGGGCGGTTCAGGCGAAGGCGTGCATGAATGGGTCGTCGATCACGACGACTTTCAGGGTCTGGACTTTGCCTGGCCCGAGTCTTTGCATTGCGACAGCGTCATTCATCTTGCAGCTCGTGTCCATCTGCTCAACGATACAGTGTCCGACCCGCTCGCCGCCTACCGCTCGACGAACGTCACAGGCGCCTTGCGCGTCGCTGCTGCCGCCCGCCGCGCTGGCGCGCGCCGTTTGGTTTTCGTCAGCAGCATCAAAGCGGTCGGGGAAGGCAGCGCCGGCCGACCTATTTCCGAAGCAGACGAACCCGCGCCCACAGACCCCTACGGCATCTCCAAGCTCGAAGCCGAGCGTGCGCTGATCGACTACGGCCGTGAATCGGGCCTTGAAATCGTGATCGTGCGCCCGCCACTGGTCTACGGCCCCGGCGTGCGCGCCAACTTCCTGCAACTGATGAATGCCATTGCGAAAGGCGTTCCGTTGCCGCTCGGCTCAATTGCAGCCCGTCGCAGCCTCGTGTTCGTCGACAATCTGGCCGACGCACTCGTGCACTGCACAACCGACCCGCGCGCCGCCGGCGAGACCTTCCACGTCACCGACGGCCGCGATCTAAGCGTCTCAGAGCTGGCCCGGGCGCTCGCCACGCAACTGCTCGCGCCGGCGCGCCTCATACCGGTTCCCGTCGGTTTGCTGCGCCTTGCCGGCCGCCTCACCGGCCGCTCGGCCCAGATCGACCGGTTGATCGGCGAGTTGCGTCTCGACAGCTCTCACATCTGCGAGCGCCTCGGCTGGTACCCACCTCATACCGTCGAACATGGCCTGCTGGAGACAGCTGCCTGGTATCGCTCTACGCACTGAACCCATCCTCAATGCCGATCGCTTCATTCCTTGCCGCACCTGTCGTGCACCTGCTCCTTTGGGGCGTATTAGCGCTGTCCGCGTGCGCGGGAATCCTATGGTTTCTGCTCCGGAGCGGCTTCGCCTGGCGTCTAGCCACCGACATCCCCAACGACCGTTCGCTGCACACGCGTCCAACGCCACGGGTCGGCGGCTGGGGCATCGTGCCGGTGACCGCGACTCTTATCTGGCTGGCGGCACCAGCGCTGTGGCTGCCTGCGCTGCTGGCGGCGCTGCTAGCCGCGTTGTCGCAAATCGACGACCGCCGCGGTCTGCCCGCGCGAGTCCGATTTGGCGGCCACGCGGTAGCCGTGGCGGCGCTGGTCGTCGTCTACCCGGCCGACGCGCCTTGGTGGGTACTGGCCGCAATGGCGTTTTTACTCGTCTGGATGGTCAATTTGTACAATTTCATGGATGGGTCGGACGGTCTCGCCGGTGGCATGGCACTGTTCGGCTTCGGCGGCTACGCGATCGCCGCGTCCATTTCGACCCATCCGGACCGCGCGCTTGCGCTGGCTTGTCTGGTGGTGGCGGGCGCGGCAGCTGGTTTTCTTCTGTTCAATTTTCACCCCGCCCGGATTTTTCTCGGCGACGCGGGCTCGATTCCGTTGGGTTTTCTGGCCGGCGCGCTTGGCTACTGGGGCTGGCGCGAAGGCGTTTGGCCGATCTGGTTCCCAGCGGTCAGTTTTTCCCCATTTATTGGCGACGCGTCGGTTACCCTGTTTAAACGGCTACTCCGCGGCGAAAAATTTTGGCAGGCGCACCGCGAACATTACTATCAAAGACTGGTGCAGGGCGGTTTCGGGCACGCACCAACGGCGCGAGTTTGGTATTTCTTCATGGTCGCGGGCATAATGCTTGCTTTGTGGGCACTGGGTATTGCTGTGGTTTATCAATGGCTTGTTGTCGTCGCATGGGCTGCTGTGCTTGTGCTCGCCGGGCTTTGCATTGATCGCTACTGGCGGCGCCATCTGTCCCGTTCCGGGCAATCCTGAGGTTCTGCGCAATGAGAAGATTCAAAGCCCGATGGCTTTCGTTCAGTGCGTTTGCGTTCGACTTGTGTGCGGTGGCTCTGGCTTGGATGCTGGCCTACGTGATCCGTTTCAACGGACCGGTACCGGCCCAGTTCTGGTCGAGCGGTCTGCACGCATTGGTCTGGGTGCTACTGATCTACGCGGTAATGTTCCGCAGCTACGGGCTGTATAGGGGCATGTGGGTCTTTGCCAGCTTGCCCGACCTTGTGAGAATCGCCAAGGCGATCGGCGTCGGCGCAGTGGTCGTGGTCATCGGCTCGGCGCTGTTGCAGCCGGCCCCCGTCGTGCCACGCTCGGTCCTGATCGTTTCGCCTATGCTCCTGTTCCTCTCAATGGGCGGTTCGCGCGCGTTATACCGCGCTGCGAAAGAGTTCTATCGCTACGGCGGCCTCGTCGGGCAGGGCAAACCTGTGCTGGTGCTCGGTGCGGGTAATGCGGGCGCAAACCTTGTGCGCGAGCTGAAACGGTCGGGCGAATGGCGTCTCGCGGGTTTGCTCGACGACGACCCGGTCAAACAGGGGCGCGAAATCTACGGCTATCGCGTGCTGGGCGCCATCAGCGATTTGCACAAAATCACGGCTGAAATGAAGGTCGAGCACGTGATCATCGCGGTGCCTTCGGCTTCGGTCGAGGCGCATCGCCGCATTGCCACGCTGTGCGTGCGCGCAGGCGTACGAGCGATGACGCTACCGGCGCTGACACCGCTGACGCAAGGCCAGGCTTTCCTGTCCCGTGTGCGCCAGATCGATCTCGAAGACTTGCTAGGACGCGATCCGGTAACGATCGACACGCAGCACGTCGAAGCGCTGCTTAAAAATCGCGTCGTGATGGTGACTGGCGCGGGCGGTTCGATCGGCTCCGAACTGTGTCGGCAAATCTTGCGCTTCGGCCCGGTGCAACTGGTGGCCTTCGATATCTCCGAGTTTTCGATCTACCGCCTCAACGAAGAGCTGCGCGATAAATATCCAGAAGTATCCGTGGTGCCGATCATAGGCGACGCGAAGGATTCGTTGCTTCTTGACCAGGTGATGGGGCGTTATTGCCCGCATATTGTCTTTCATGCCGCGGCCTATAAGCATGTGCCGCTGATGGAAGAGGTGAATAGCTGGCAGGCGGTGCGCAACAACGTGCTCGGCACTTATCGAGTGGGACGCGCGGCGATTCGTCACGACGTCGCCCATTTTGTTTTGATTTCCACTGACAAGGCTGTGAATCCGACCAACGTTATGGGCGCGAGCAAGCGCTTGGCGGAGATGGCTTGTTCAGCGTTGCAGCAGGGTGCAAAACGCACGCAGTTTGAAACCGTTCGGTTCGGCAATGTGCTCGGCAGCGCCGGCAGTGTGATCCCGAAGTTTCAGGAGCAGATTGCGCGCGGCGGTCCGGTGACAGTCACGCACCCGGAAATCACCCGTTTTTTCATGACGATTCCGGAGGCGTCGCAACTAGTGTTGCAGGCGTCGAGCATGGGGCATGGCGGCGAAATTTTCATTCTCGACATGGGCAAGCCGGTGCGGATCGCCGATCTCGCACATGATCTGATCCGTCTTTACGGTTTTACTGAAGAGCAGATTCGCGTCGTGTTCACCGGTCTGCGTCCTGGTGAAAAGCTGTACGAAGAACTGCTGGCAGACGACGAAACGACTACCCGTACGCCGCATCCGAAATTGCGTATCGCGCGGGCGCGTGAGGTGCCGGACAGCTTCATTGATAACCTGCTGCCTTGGCTGATGCAGCACCGCGTCCCGACCGACGACGAAGTTCGCCGCGATCTGCGCCGCTGGGTACCAGAATATCAACCGGCCACTGCACCCGCGCTGCGTAGTGTCGGCAACGTTACATCAGTCACGCGGGCTTCCTAGAACTCACTCGCGATACGGGTTCCCGTTGTTGGCATGCATTAAAAAAGGCGCCTGAGCGCCTTTTTTTACCTCTTCCCCTTCCTCACCACCATCCACCGCGGCGACTTGAACCGCACAATACTCATATACAGCCAAACATAAGTCGCCGCAAACACCACCACAAAACAGAACAGATGCAGCGTATGCCGCCAGAACAGCGTCGCCGGCACAACCGCAATCAGACACAGCAACCAGAGATACGGTGACGTCAGCGAGTTTCGCCGGGTCAACTCCCGCGCAGTCCTCGCCCCCACCGCCCAGCGCATCAACCGCTTATAAACCAGCATATGCAGATGCACGCCGTCGGGAATCCCCGGCGACATCCCGCGAATGAATTTCTTCCGGTAGATCGAGAAGCAGGTCTCGAAGATCGGGTACATGAAAAGCAGCACCGGATACCACGCCGACACATCCCGATTTCGCATCACGAGCATGATCGACAGCTCGGCGAGCATGAAGCCGATGAAATACGCGCCACCGTCGCCGAGGAAAATCAGCCCCGCCGGAAAATTCCAGATGAAGAAGCCGAGCACCGCGCCCATCATCATGAACGATGCCGACAGCACGATCGGATCGGACACCTGGAACGCGACGTAAGCGAGCGACGCAAACATCATGAACGCCACCATCGATGCGAGGCCATTGAAGCCGTCGATGATATTGATCGCGTTGGCGAGCGCCGCGACGGCCAGCACGGTGACCGCGCAGGAGATCACCGCATACGAGAGCAGAAAGTCGAGCGGCGGCACGCTGATGCGCGTGACGGCGATATTCAGCAGGAAGTAGGCGAGGGCGGCGGCCGCCATCGTGCAGACGAGCCGCGCGAGCGGTGACACGCGCTTGGTCAGATCCTCGACTAATCCCGAGCCGAACGCCGGCATGCCGCACGCGATCAGCCCAAGTATGCCGCCCGATACCGCAGGATACGCGTGATGCAGTTGCACGGCGGATACGATCAGCCCGATCAGAATCCCGGCGCCGCCGATGCGCGGCACGGGGCGCACATGGAATTTCTGCACACCGGCCAGATCGGTATCGGTGGAGAATTTTTCATGCAAATGCGCATAGCGCACGATCAACAGCGTGATCAGCAGTGAAACGAGAAAGCCGAGCGCAAAACTAAGCATGAAAGTGGGCCTGAGCGAAGACGCCGAATTATACAAACGAAACGCATGCCGCTCTGAAAAGCGCTGTTTGCTCCGGTTACGCAAAAAATCCCAGATAGTGAGGCTTAAGCCACCCGCAAACCCTTGCCTGTCATGGATTTCACCTATTTAACGAGGTCTCCGGAAGGCCGTTAACCTGGATGCGGCGAAGTGTAAGTTGCCGGCGAAAAAGGTGGTCGCCGGCGCATCGCGGGGTTCGCTGCCGATCAATAAGACGTTCTGGAGACCCAATGCTTAACAACATCACCATTCGTGGCGGCCTGACGCTAGTGATCAGCGTGTTCGTTGCTTTTCTGCTGACCGTAATCGGCGTCGGCTATGGCGCACTGAAGCTCGCGAATAGCAGTCTCGATGAAACGCAGCACAGTGCCGTAGCACTGTCACATCTGAAGGCAAGCTCCGAGAAGCTGCTGCAAGTGCAGCTCGCGCTCGGCTCCTATCAGACGCTCTTCAGCGTCGGAAAGCAAACGGACGACTTGTTGCCGGCCGCGCATAAGGTGCTGGTCGAATCGAACAACGACTTCAGCAACTACATGGCCGGTCCGTTCGTGAGCGAGGATGAGAAGAAGCTCGCGCAAAACGTCGAGCAGGCGCGCAGCGCGCTCGTCGATAAGGCAATCGAGCCTGAGTTCAAGGCGCTGACTGACTTCGACTTCAACACCTTCCGCAACATCCAGGGCGAAACGGCGAACGCCTTCTACGCGGCCTATTCGAAGTCCATCGACGCGCTCGAGCGCCTGCAGATGGGTAGCCAGAGCCAGCAGGCCGAGACGGCAGCCCAACGCTTCCAGGTGGCGACGCTACTGTTCGCCGCGATTGGCGCGATTGCCATCGTGATCGGCGTGATGGCGCGCATCGGTTTGTCGGCAGCGGTGATCAAGCCAGTCAATGCGACCATCAAACACTTCGAGCACATCGCCGCGGGTGATCTGACGATCGCAATCAAAAGCAGGTCGCGCAACGAGATGGGCCAGTTACTTGGCGCGCTGACCAAAATGCGCGATGGCCTCGTGGAGACGGTTGCGAAGGTGCGAGGAAGTACGACTGCGATTACTCAAGGCGCAAACGAGATTGCCTCGGGTAACGCCGACCTGTCGTCGCGAACCGAGCAGCAGGCGGCGGCGCTTCAGCAGACCGCGGCAAGCATGGAGCAGTTGTCGGCGACGGTGAAGCAGAACGCCGACAACGCGAAGCAGGCGAACCTGTTGGCGCAGGGCGCGCTGAATACGGTGACACGTGGTGGTGAAGTGGTGTCGCGCGTCACCGAAACGATGGACGGGATCACTGAATCGTCGCGTAAGGTGGCTGAGATCATCGGCATGATCGAAGGGATCGCGTTTCAGACCAACATCCTCGCCTTGAACGCGGCCGTCGAGGCAGCCCGCGCGGGGGAACAGGGGCGCGGCTTTGCGGTCGTTGCCTCGGAAGTGCGCAGCCTCGCGCAGCGCTCCGGCTCGGCGGCGAAAGAGATCAAGGAATTGATCGGCGAATCGGCCGCCAAGGTAGAGCAGGGTGCATCGCTCGTATCCGACGCACAGAAGACGATCCACGAAGCCATGGACGCGGTTCAACGCGTCACGGGCGTCATGAATGAGATCGAGGCGTCAGCGCTCGAGCAGAGCGACGGGATCGAACAGGTCAACAAGGCGGTCTCACAGATCGATGAGGTCACACAGCACAATGCAGCGCTCGTCGAAGAGGCTGCTGCGGCGGCGAAATCGCTGGAAGAGCATGCGGTTGCGTTGCGTGATGCTGTCGCGGTGTTTCGGGTGGCGGACTAGAGCGCTCGGATCTCAACGGATTACCCCCGAATATGAGCGCTATGCCCTCTCCCCACGCCCATACGTGTCTTCGACTCGCACAATGTCATCTTCGCCGAGATAGGCGCCGGATTGCACTTCGATTAGCTCGAGCGGGATCTTGCCCGGGTTCTTCAGGTGGTGCGTGATCCTCGCAGGCGCAATACGGTTGGACACAACACGCGAAAAAACCCCGCCTTAGCGGGGCCGATCGGCTAACGATCTTATTGTGTGGCGCCAGCACCACCCGCTGCTACCGGGGTGGTATAAGCGGGCACCGACGCCACGGTCGTGGCAGTGACAGGGAAACTCGATTTTGAATTGCCGTTATTTTGCAGTGCAGATGACCCGAGCGCCGAATACAAGGTGCTGTTCTGGATCGTCCCGGTCTCGGTGCCGTTGCCTACGAACTGGAAACCAACAAAGCCCGGATTGACAATCTGGTTGCCGCTTACGTTCACGCCGGTGATGTTGTAGGTAGCCCCTTGAGAGTTGTAGACCGTCACCGTGCCTTGAGAAGCGCCACCATGGAGAAAGGTATTGCCGGTGACGGTTACGTTAGCTACGCCCAAGGTGTTGTATTCAGATTCCGACGATATGTACATGTCGGCATATGAATCGGTGTTGTCCACGATGTTGCCGGTGTAGGTGATATTGTTGCCGCCCACCACTGACATCCCGCGGCCCCAGACCTGACCGTTGATCGTGTTGTTCTTGACGGTGATGTTCTGGACGATAGGTGAACCCGAATAGCTGACGATCGATATGCCATCATCGCCCGAGCCGGTGACCAGATTTCCGGTGATGAGGGTGCCGTTCGCGCCGTTCGTATTCGTGATGCTATCGGCCAGGGTGTTCTGCACCGTGTTGTTCTGGATTGTGCCGCCCTGGCCTCCCGCGTTAAAAATGCCAACGCTGGCAGAGCCGGTGATCGTGATGCCCTGAACGTTGAAGTTCGTGGCGCCGTCGATCCAAACCGCGGATGTCTGGTACGGGCTCAAACGGGTCGTGGCCGCGCTCGTAATCGCAAGGTTGGATAGCGACGCGCCGGTGCCAGTCAAATGAACAGCCTGGTTGTTGAAGTTGGTCGCCTTCAGGATTGAGGCTTTGCCGACGCCCGAGACTTTGATGCCAGCCACATTGAGCACGTTCGAATAGACGAACGTCCCTGCCGGAATGCTCACGCTACTGCCATTCGTCGCTGCGACAGTCAACGCATTCTGGATAGCGTTGGTGCTGTCCGTCTTGCCGGTGGGGTCCGCGTTGTACGGTGACTGCGTTATCGAGATTACACCGGAGGTCGGCGTTGTCGATGATGCAGGCGTTGCGGATGACGCAGCCGTCGGTGACGATGCGGGCGCCGTTGGTTGCGTCGATCCCGGCCGGCGCAATCTATTCGCCGTAGCGGCGGCATCAGCACCATCGGAGCTACCGCCGCCGCCACATGCAGCAAGAAAGGAGCACGAAACAAGAAGGGCGGTCAACGTCGTAGTCGGTAAATTAAGCTTCATAACACATCTCAAAATTTAACAAAGCCGCCCGCAGGCGGCATATGGGTGAAGGGAATAAAACGTCTGCTTGCGGCGAATTCCTGAGGCAATGCCGTCAGCAACAGGCGTGACGCCAGACTCCATAGCTTTCGCTAACGAGTGGCTCGTTCTCCGACCTGCTGTGCCCCTTGTGAATTGAGCGTTCCCGCCGCAGCGATGACTTAAGCTCCGCGCTGCATCGCTGCAAGCGCGTCCTTGAACGTCAGCAGACCGCTGAGTCCGAACTTGAAACACATTTTTGGCAGAGCCGTTAACACGGCACAGGCGTGGATCTACGCCTGCTTATCCGGCATCTGTGCGGCCTTGGCGCCAGTCGAAATCTGCACGCGCGGTGCAGTGCGCGCTTCGGCCAGGCGTGCGATGAGTTAATCTCCGCCCGCGACCTGATTCAGCGACCGCAATTCTCGGTGCGCATCTTCGAGGGCTTCTCACGCGGAAGTGATTTTCCAGAAGACTCTATAAATTTATTCGTACTACGAATTAATCGTATTGAAGTCATACTTATCCTTTGTTGTTGGCAAAAAGAAAGTACCGGAAGTACAGGTATGGCGTGCCTGCAAGTTCAATCGCGGGCACTAAGGACTACGATCTTTTGGTGAGCAATTCTGCTCAATGCGAATGCTACGAACCGTTACCGGTCACGCGGCGGTACTGCAACCGAGTCGCTCATTCCGAGCGCGCCGGCACAACCTGTTCACCTATTCACAGCAGCGACCTGTCCCGACCGCGCACGCGACAGGTCGCGCTACACAACCGGTCGTGCGAACGACACGAGGGCACTCGCACCGCCTGCTTCAATGGAACTGCATCGAAGTGTGCGGTAGATCTTTCTACATAAGATTCGATAGGGACGAATTATATTCGCAAAAAAACGTTTCAATCTTGAAACACGGCAGATTCGGCGGAAAAAAGCGATAGCTCCCTGCATCTAATCGTCAGAAGACAATTTGTCCTTCTCTGAGCCGATAAATGAAATATTCCTCTCGGCTTGGTCAATTAGTGACAGAAGATATCTAGGGAAGGGCTCCAGCGCGTAGAAACGACTGTTTCAAATTGTCTTATCAATGGAATTTGTACATTGTGTCGCGGCATTTTTAGCCCGTATTTACCCGCATGGGCGTCGTGCTCGGCGTCATGGTTAACCCGCTCGTATAGTTTGTCATGCTTACTGAAAAATACGTTCGACGCGGCACGCATCGTTCGACGCGTCGATGCGATTGGCGTCGTACCCTGGGCGTCCGCAACAGGATTGATATTTCCGTAAAACAGGACAACTCATTGGAGCTCTGCGCGCGATATCTTCAACGAACTGTCTGAAGGTATGGGGCACGCTCAAGAGGCGGTTGGTCCAGAAGACAAGGAGGCGATTGCGCGCAGGACGGATGCTGCTGAAGGGAAAATCTGGCCGAAGTCGCGTTCGAAGTGAGCGTGGTCCAGCAAACCATGGTCACGTTCAAGGCCTTGCTCGATGAAAGCGGAATCAATGCACTACGCTCCGCCGTCGAGCGGACATCCCATCGGAGCGAATGAGTTCCAGCTCGAAAAGACGACCTCCATGAGCTTCGCGGAAGACGGATTGCGAGAGTCCGAGCCACTCTTTAACTTGCAATTCGTCAATCCAGCTGGACAGGGAGTTGATTAGATTGAGGCTACCCTGGAGAAGCCACCGTTTTAGCCGACGGCCTGCCGATGAACTTCGGAGTACGAAATTAGAGAGGCGAACGGTCCGATTTTCCTGTCCCGAAGGGCCTTGTAAGCGGGTCTCTGGACCCACTTTAGCCGCTCATGGACGCACCTGCGCCATGAGTCACTCGCGGCTCATGTGCCTGCCGAACCGGCGTGGTCGTAGAACCTGGCATGCACGCAAGCGCCTTGCGTGGGAACCGGGAGATACCACTTCTGAGCGGACGGCCTTTGCCACAACTCAGGTCCAGGGCAGTGCAGGAGTCGACGGGAAGCAGCGCTGCCAGCGCTAGGCGCCGAACGTACGCACGCTGGATCGTATGCGCCGTGCTGCGGTCCGCGCTAAACGCGCGATGGTGCGGATCGCGTCCGAACCGAGCGTGTCACTCCGCCCGCGAGCTCACGCTCCAGAACATCGAGCAATTGACGCGCAGACCGCTCCCATCGGAAGCCACGAGCATGCTCCCTTCCGCGTTCGCGCCAGGTTTCGCGCACCGCGGCGTCCTCCATCATTTGCCTCACCTTGTCGACGATGTCGTCGACCGAATGCGCGTCACAGTACATCGCCGCATTGCCGCATACCTCCGGAAGCGCAGCTTCACGTGACACGATGACGGGACACCCACAAGACATCGCTTCAAGCGGCGGCAATCCGAAGCCCTCATATAACGAGGGAAACACAAAACAGGCTGCATTTTCATACAGCGCTCTCAATTCACTATCCGATACGAATCCCGCGGCGATGATGTTTTTCGACAAGTCGTAACTCGCCTTCGCCCGTGGATTGAACACCCGCAAATCGCATCCACCAACGACAACAAACTTCCAGTCGTGGCGATCACTCAGGCGCTCCATTGCGGCAAGTATGCGTGGAAGGTTTTTTCCTATCGAGAGACTTCCGACAGCGAGTACGTAGCGATCGTTTTGCAGATTCAACCGTGACAGAATCGCCGTGTCCGGTGCGATCTTTTCAAAGTGATCCACACCATTCCAGACCACCGAAATGCGTGACGCGTCGATGCCAAGGCGCTCGATGATTCGTGTCTTTGAGAATTCCGACACCGTCACGATGTGTCTGGCGCTGCGCTTCAGGAGCGAAAACGCGACGCGATACCAAAGCCTGTACTTCCACGAGTAATTTTCCGGCAGATCGTAGATCGCAACGTCATGCATCATCACGATCTGCCGACGAAAGAATAACGGACCCATATTGCAAAGGCTGAGAAGCGTTCGGCCACCAGCTGCGAATGGCAATGCCAGTTGCTCCCACAGAGAACCCTTCAACCACCGGCCGACCGTTTTTGCCTTCGGCAAGACAACGTCAGTCCGTGCGTTGTCAGGAATCAACAAAGGCAGTTCGGCATCCTCTGGAAATAGGCGCTGGAACGCCATCGCGAGTTCATAACCAACACGTTGCACCCCTGTTATGCGTTGAGACGCAAACTTGCCATTGATTGCAAACCCAGCAGAGGGCCCCTGCCACTGAGAGGATTGCGCCGAGCTAGCGTCGGCTGGAAATGCAGCCTGAACAGGGGCTTCTTCCCGACGCACGTTGGACCACTCTGCTAACTGTTTCATCAGATATCGCTCCAGCATGCTAGTCGATGTGAGCATTGAGAAGGGGCTGCCAGCGCCTCTGGCGAGATCCGGGAGGTCGGTCCGTGCCAGTACCAATCGAGCATGACGTCGCCCACGACGATTAATTGAGCGCAGTCGAAATCAGGCGGCGAAAGCTTCACTGCGGGTTTCTTGTCATGGCAGCCTAGATTGATCGAATAAACTTCACTCAAAACGTCGGCGACAGAAGCGACACTTATTTTTCCCATCACGTACTTTGCATTTCTGAGATATTCGAACCCGAGGTTTGGAAACATTCCACCTTCTCGCTTGGACACCGCAACGCCCCCAAGCTCTTTGTTGACAGGGCCCCACCGAAACGGATATTTCGTCGGCTCAATTCCTGGAGGGTGCAATAGTTTTCTGAAATTGTTTTCTGAACTTGTTTTCTGAAATTACCCAGCTCATGAAGGCCGTCGCAATGTTCAATGCTGATATCGTAAACATAATGGCGGAATTGACGTCGGGTCTTAAAGTCAATTGTAAATTTCGCCCTCTTAAAAGCCGCCAATATGGCCGAAATCCTCAGCCATTGTGAAGTATCGATTAAGACATCAACTTCATATTTCCTTATTTCCCTGAGCGAAACCAGCCAGCTCCAGCAATATGTCAACTCAGGAATCCTTGGATTCCCGATAGCCGCGACGACCTCGTGCTCGGGCAGATAGCCGTTGCGTATCACCGCGCGTTTGTCGCCGGCTGTCTTCGCGTTCTGGTACTGTTCGAGCAGTGTCGTCAATTCGGCCTCGACCGCTTGCTGGATGATCTGACGGGGACCGCGCTGGATCAGCTCATCCAGGCTGCCCAACGTTGCCGCTGTACCGTTGTTCGCTTCCTCCGTCAACTCACTCATCGGTGGCAAATTCCCGTTAGCGGGCTGTTACGCTCGACAAGCAACATTCTCGGCTAACTGCCACTGCCTTCTGAACGCCCCGCGTCGACCCCGTACATCAGATCCGACGATAGCTTTGAGGCATTTACACGTCACGGCAGAAGGTCATAACAATCGGCGGCGTCGAGCGTCGACAGTCTGCAATGGTCGATGATCCAACTGACATAATCCGTGCAGGAACGTTCGGTGTCTGTGCGGAGCCGAACGTTCGAATGTCCGGGTGAAAGAGCGCGCCAATGGTCGTATATGACCGAGGTCGTGTAAAAACAAGAATTTCCTCGGTTTTCGGGAAAATGTGCCAAACGTGGGAGCCCTCCCAGGTTTTCCACACTCTCCGTGTTTCGTATTATCCTAAATCGAAGTCTGTGGGCGGTATCGCACAGAGGGCGGCATCTTTGAAATTTAAGCTTCGAGCAAAACCCAGCATTGCTGGGCATCGCGCAAACACTGAACACCATTAGCCGGCCGTTCGGTATATGTAACAGTTCTCTAACGCCAAAGGCAACGCTGGGCAAGTCCACCGCCGAGAGTGCGCGGTAGCCGATTCGCGTTACGCGAGCACGCGCCAATCGTCTGTATATAAGGTTCGAAAAAGCTGGAAGGCCAGGGCTAACTTGCTGCTTCAAGACTGCCCAGCATTGACATCGTCTGGAAGCCGAAGATTCGGAAGGTTACCCAACGGAATCATTGATAGTTCGAGGCGTTCAAAAAATGTTGCATACCTTTTTCTTTGATACCGCTGCTAGCCAGCCCGAGAGTCCGGCGCTATGGGTCGACGAGCGCCTTTACGAATACGGCGAAATTGAATCACAGGCCCGTCGCGTGTCAGCAGGACTGAGGGCGGCTGCACCGACCGGGGGCGCGAACCGCTGTTTGCTGTTCGCTTATCGCAGCATTGACGCCTACGTCGGCTTGTTGGGCATTCTAGACGCCGGTATGGCATACGTGCCGCTTATTCCAAAGTGGCCGGCTACGCGGATCGCGGCAATCATCGAGCAATCCGGTGCGTCGTTGATGCTTGTCGATCGCCGCTGCGTTGCCGCGCTCGATGAAGTGCTGTCTTTGCTCGATGAGTTCCCGCAGATTTTCCTGCTCGACCAGAACGCGGACGATCCGCACCTGCCGCCCATTGCCGATGGGCTATCGCGGCTGCCGGACACGTCGTATGTGCAACATGAGGGCATGCCGCAGAGTCTGGCCTATATCCTCTTTACTTCCGGCTCCACGGGGGTTCCCAAGGGTGTACCGATCTCACACGCGAACGCCGATGCGTATGTGCAAGGCCAATTGCAACTGGAAGATGAAAACGAGAAATGGCCCGAAGCGCGCTACGTGCAGTTCTGCGAGTTGAGCTTCGATCCGTCCGTGCACGACATGTTTGTGTGCTGGGCGAACGGTGGCTGCCTGTACGTTCCTGAAACCGTCGATCCTGTCTATAACGCAGGCTTCATCAAGACTCACGAGATTACACATTGGAATAGCGTGCCTTCCGTGGCCGGCTTCATGCGTCAACTGCGCAAATTGAGGCCCGGTGAATTTCCGAGTCTTCGCCTCTCGGTGTTCGGCGGCGAGCCCTTGTCTCGCTCGCTGGCACTGGCATGGATGCAGGCTGCACCGAACAGCCGGCTGAGGAACATTTACGGGCCGACTGAAGCGACCGTATCCTGCACTTCCTTCGAGGTCACCGCCGAGTTTCTCGACGATCCGCGGCAAGTGTCCGTACCGCTCGGCTGGGCGGTCCCGGGCATGGAGCTGGTGATAGTGGATGCCGAACTCGAACCGGTCGCCGTCGGGCAGACGGGCGAGTTACTGATCGGTGGCCCGCAGCTTGCAGCTGGCTATCTGCTACCCGGCGAAGCCGGCAACGGTCGGTTTGTTGCGAAGACCTTTCCGGGCCGGCGTGGACAGCGTTGGTATCGAAGCGCTGACGCCGCGCGCGAATCGCTGCGGCACGGAATCGTGTTCCAGGGACGACTCGATACGCAGGTCAAGATTCGCGGTAACCGCGTCGAACTGGAGGAAGTCGAACATGTCGTCCAGGCGTGCAGCCATGCTGCGCTATGCGCGGTAATACCATGGCCGCTCAGCGAAGTCGGCAGTGCTATCGGCCTCACCGCCTTCGTGACGAATCCTCAAGTCGATATCGTGCGGATTCTGCAGGCGTGCCGGCAGCACTTGCCGGTCTATGCCGTACCTGAACGGATTGTTGTCGTCGACACGTTACCCCTTAACGTGAACGGCAAAATCGACAGGAAGGTTCTCGCGGCACAGTACATGCGCGACCAGACTGTCGGCTAACGTTTAGCGACCGAAGCTTCGAGGCGAAATTGCAGCACATAGCCTTAGCACATCGATTCTATGAAGAACGTTCGAATTTTTGGGAAAAAAGATGAAAGCCGACTTGCGCCGCATTCTCTCGGAAACGGCATGCCTGGACGTTCCAATCGAAACCCTCAGCGATAGCGACGATCTCTACGCTGCCGGCTTGTCATCGCTTGGCTCGGTCCGCGTAATGATGGCTATCGAAGAGGAGTTCGACATAGAGATCCCGGGTGAGTTGATTACCCCCGACTTCTTTCGGAGTATCGATTCCCTCGTAAACACGATCGGGCAAGTTCGCGCCGGAGAAGTTGGGGGCGCGGAGGCAACCACGCGCCCGTGCGCCGACAAACCATGACAAGCAATACAACAACGACGCCGGTAACGTTCGACGGCTGCCTGGGTTGGCTTCACCGGCCGGCAAGCTCTCAGGCCACAATAGGCGCAGTGTTGTGCAGTCCTTTCGGCTACGAGGCGCTGTGTGTTTACCGTGGCTGGAGCGAGCTTGCGGAAGCACTGGCGGCGGGCGCTGGCATTCCTGCGCTGCGCTTCGACTATCCCGGAACTGGCGATTCGAAAGGCAATGAGGAAGACCCTCAGCTCTTTCGCGCATGGATCGACAGCATCAAGGCAGCGGCAGCGTATCTGCGGGCCACTACCGGCGTCGAACGCCTCATCTTTTGCGGTCTGCGCCTTGGGGCGACGCTAGCGGCCATCGCAGCGGAAGAAATGGGCGGTGTCGATAGCCTCGTTATGGTGGCGCCCGTAATATCCGGCAAGCGTTATATACGGGAACTGGGCATACAGCATAAGAGCTGGCTCAGCACGGCCAACGGCCTCCAGGTTGCACAAGCGAATGACGACGGGCGCGCTGTTGGCGCTTATGGCTTTCAGCTATATCCGGATACGCTCGAACAGCTGGCGGCTGTCGACCTTGAGAAACACACCCGGCATGTCGCGCGGCGTGTGCTGCTCCACGATACCTTCGACAACCCACACATAAACCGGCTGCTCGAGTGTTACCGTGGTCTGGGTGTCCAGGCGGACGTGCAGATCTTTCCCGAATATGACAAGTTTCTGGTCGATCCCTGGTATAGCGTACCTCCCAGGAATGCATTTAACAGCGTGCTCACGTGGCTGGGCTTGCCTGCCGGCATGCAAGCCCAGCCGGCGCTCGACGTGCTCGCTCCCGCCGCCGACGCCAGAATCGATTTCGCGGCAGGCTATGAGACGCCTGTGGTGTTCGGCGGCGGACGCTACGTCGGCGTGTTCTGCCGGCCGCGCCGCGCACTGCAGGGCGCCCCTGCTGTGTTGTTCGTCAACACGGGCGGTGTCCATCGCATCGGCGAAGGACGTGTGGCCGTACTGATGGCGCGCCGGCTCGCCGCGCAGGGTATCGCCTCGTTACGTATGGACCTGGGCGGCCTCGGCGATAGCCGGCACCGCGACGATTCGCCGACGCTCGGCGCCGTGTACGCCCGTCATGGCGTCACAGACGCGAAGGTCGGCGTCGACTGGCTATTGGCGGCCGGCTACCCGAAAGTCGTCATGTTCGGCGTCTGCTCGGGTGCATTCGTCAGCATTCATACGGCCTTGGCGCATCCCGGCGTAGTGGGCTGCATGTCGGTCAATTTGCCGTTCTTCGTGTGGCGCCGCGCGCAAATGCGGGCGGGAGCCCGCCCCGTCGAATCCAGCCTCGTTTACTGGCGCTCAATCCGCGACCTGCGCAAGTGGTGCGGACTGCTGACGGGCCAGGCGAACGGGATGACGATCTTTCTCGAGCTCGGGCGCCGCTGGTGTGCGCGCGTCATTGCACGCACAAGCGGCCCGTTCGAACGCTGCATCGGCTTCACGACCTCGACCGGCGCCATCCGCCGGCTCGTGAAGGGCCTCGAGCACAAAGACGTGCAGACGTCGCTGGTATACGGCTCGCTCGACGCAGGACTCGATGAACTGGCGATTCATTTCGGACCCAACGGCAGCGAACTCGGGGAGCTGACGAACGTGACGGCGAAGGTGCTGGAGCGGGTGGATCACGCGCTCTTCTCGCGCTCGGCGCGTGAGGCCGTGATGAGTCACTTCGAGCAATTTCTCCGCGAGAGAATTCTCGATACTGAGGGCGTTGACGAGTTGTGCACTGCCGTTTTGCGCGCGAGTTAGCCGCAACGGTGGTGAAGCGTCAGGAACGTCATCACGGCGGGCCTAAGTTGCGGCCGCTGCGCGGCCCGGTCTTGTGAGGAGTCGAACCCAACGGAGCGGCGGCGCCATGGCGGCGATGGAAAGCTTCTTCGGCACACTCAAGTCAGAGTTCCTCCACTTGAACAGGTTCGAGAGCATCGACGAGCTAAAGGCTGGTATCAGACAATACATTCACTACTACGACCACAAACGCATCAAGCTGAAACTAAACGGGCTGAGTCCTGTGATGTACAGGACTCAGCCCTCTCGGCCCTAGCCGAAAACTGTCCAACTTTGCGGGGTCAGTTCAGACCGCACGTTTTTCGTTTTCCTCAACTTTCATCATCGGTATTCCTGGCCCCCACGCCGACACCGCACGCAAAACACAACTTCGCAAACGCGCGGGCAGACTCCCGCCCGAAGCCTGTCAGCAAGCCAAAGCGGGCTGCAAGGCCGAGCAGCATCATGGAGAGCGTCGCCTCACTGATCACCCGCGCCAACGCCATGCCCATCGCACCATGCCGAGGTCCAAGATAGAGCGCCGCGGCGAGATTGGCGAGCCCGGACGTCACCCCGGCCAGAGCGAGCGAGCGGTCCTTTTCTAGCGGAACGAACACGTAAAAGCTGATGAACTGATTGAACGCGGCAAAGGGAAACATCCACGCAAAGCACTGCAACACCGGAGCGCTCGGCGCGAACGCCTCACCGAGAATCAGTGGCAACAGCAATGGCGATAGCACGAGCGCGCCACACAGTGCGAGCAGTCCGTAGCCGATCAACAATGCACCACCCCGACGAGTCGTTGACCGCGCGCCGTCATAGTCGCCTTGCGCCAGCTGCCGCGAGATGGTCGGAACGAAAACCTGCGCTGCCGGCCCCATGAGGCTCAGTCCAATGGTGGCAAAGCGCTCTGCAGCGCCGAAGTAGCCGACTTGCGTCGGCGTCGACAGAAGCGTAAGAAGATAGGTGGAAAACGACATCAGAATGACTGATCCCGTGGAGTAACAGAACAGCATGGTGGAGCTACGGATCAGGTGACTGACGCCGGTCAGGCGGATTCGCGGTAGTCCGATGTCGAAGATCGTCAGACCATACGCAATCATCGAAGTGGTCACGCCCGCGATCAGCAGACTCCCCAATACCCATGACGAATCCACCGGACTGCGGACGATCGACAACACTAAAACGAGACTCATCGCGAATCCGACGACCTCAAGTATGATCGGAGTGCGGAACCGATGGCGCCCCTGGAAAAGCCAGCCGAGATTAAACCCGGACACGATGCCCAGTACCGTCGCGAGGATACCAATAGTCGGACGTTCTGAAAGAACCGGCGAGCAGAACGTGGCGACTATACCCACTATCCCGCCGAGCAACCCCATCAGCACGCGGGCGCTCACATGCAAGGAAAAAATCGCGTTGTATTCGCTGCGCACATGCGCCTTGGACACGTCACGCATGCCGACAACAGTAAAGCCGTAGCTCACGAGCATCCATATCACGTTCATCAGTGACATCGCCGCCAGCACACGACCGTATTCGGTTAAACCAAGTACGCGCCCGTAGAAGGGAATCACAACAATGAGGTAGATGTACCTCATGATGTATCCGGCGTACACGAATACCAGTACTCGAGTATTCTCCGTCCTTTTCATAGCGGTTTCTCTAAAGCCTCTTCGAGTGTCCAGGCATGCCGTAGCAAGCGCTGCCGCGACGACGAGCAAGCGGGTTCGAGATATGGCGAACCGCGTAGTTCGAGCGGGGCGAGGAGGGGGAGAGGCACTGATTGTATAAAGCAAATCTGATCGAAGAGCGGCCTACGTCCGCCTTGCGGATCGCGTCTTAACGGATGTATTTCGCCTTTGAGTTCCTCGCCGCCCCACGCAATCGAACCCAGCCGCAGCCAAGGTTCGGCAAGTACCCCGGGCACAGCAAATTCTTTCACGATTGCACCCAGAATCGGAAGCGATCTGGGAGTAGTCGATATGTCGTAATCGAAGCGCTGAATGACCGGCTCCGCAACCGAACGGCTTTGCATCACTGCTATCTCATTGGACAAGGATGGGGGCGGCGGCAGGCTTTGCCGATCCAGCGACGAAACCCCAAGTTCATTGAGGTCGGGCGGATCCACACGGACGAGCGCGTCGGTCGTATACATTTGCGTTGCAAAAAACCACGTAGGCACTTGCGAGCGCAACCACTAACACGGTGACAGCAGCAATCTCCGCCTAGTAATCGCGCATCAGGTTCGGCATTTCGCGGGCAAATAGATAGGGACGTTCACTGTCCGATTGGACTGCAATCGAATGGGAAGGCAAGTAGTCCATCGACGTATTCCCGAAATTGGAACGGTGTTTCGTCTGCCGATTACACAAGTGCCCCCGCGAAACGCATTGAATCAATTATCTCAGCACTACGAGCGATTGCGACGCCTTAGATCAGGCCATTGAACCGGGCGAGAACATGCTCAACATGCCTACAGCGAGGAAATTGAACGGCGTTACCGTATACCGCAACCTACTCGCCAGCACTTCATGCGTTTCCACGAAGATAGCGGGCCGCATTCAGCCATACTGTGCGCGAGCGCACGCTCTCCAGCAGCATCGCCGAGTCCGCGGTGAATCAGGTCGTCAGCCACCGCCTGGCCAAGAAGCGACAGATGCGCTGGACTGACGAAGGGGCGCGCTGCCTGGCGCAGATTAGGGTCGCGGTTTTGAACGGGGAATTCTCGCCCCGCCGCATCTCGGTGCTCGAGATAGCCGCCTCGCGTCACGGCAAATGCAGCGTGGCAGCATCCCCAGGCCGGCACCGACCAACGGACATAACAGACCGCGCAACCCTGCCGCAAGCCAGCACGGCCTGACGAAATCGACATCCCCAACTTTTGCACGCTCTCGGACGCCGCCTCTTTGCGCGTCCCGAAGAAAGAATTATCTATCGTCTCGCGGCGTTCTGGAACGTGCGACACATAATGCGCATACGAAAACGCCAATGAGCACACCAAATATGAAGCATAAGGAATGTGTCAAAACGCTCAACATTTGCCTGGTCCTTTCATTGGGGCGAGATTGAATTTATAAGGATTTACCTCCTTCGCGATTTACGGCCAACCACCGCACGCAGCCGGTAGCGCAACGTGCCGAACGCAAAGGACATACAGGCAGGAGCGATCGCATGACGCTGCGGTTGTCGCGCCAAACATCATATTTTACTAGAAGTGCGACCGAGTCGAAAAACGGGCACGTCTGAAGCAGTACGTGTAGGGCATGGCATCGTCGGATGCGACAACGGACTCCAGCCGGGACGCGGATGATTGCGCCAGTTGGAAGTCACCGCGTGAAGCCAGCCGCGCATACGAGCGTGGCAAAATTGGCATAAGCGCGGATGTAGTGCGACGCGAGGCAAAAGAACTGCAGGCCGCCGCGGAATGGCAGTTTGACAACAAAGCCGACGACTAACGGCGGCTTCCGATCAGATCGCGCGGCCAGCGCAAGGACCGGAGGCCGATGAGCCTTTGCAGACGCTCCTTCTTTTGCGCCATGCGCCGCGGGTAGTCAATTGCAGCTTTCCCGATATAACGATATCGGGTGCTCGTCGCAGTTTATCTTCGTGGACCGTCGGGCAATGTACGCAAACACACAAACGCATTGGTGCCCGCCCAGGTGTCCATTCGGACGCGGATAGGCCAATCCTCAGCGCGTGACTTCCATCGCCGTGATGCGTGGCAATAGCCGGTCGAATTCGCGTTTGACAATCTCGTAGCATTCGCATGCCCGCGCCTCGAGTCCGGTTCGATCGAGGATCCGGACATGGCCACGACTGTGATGGATGAGGTCGGCTTCGCAAAGCTTGCCAGACGCCTCGGTCACGCCTTCGCGACGCACGCCGAGCATATCTGCAATCAGTTGCTGCGTGACTTGCAAATCACTTGTGCCCGAACGATCGATGTCGACCAGCAACCACCGGCACAATTGCTCGTCCAGTCGATGCAGCCTGTTGCACGCCGCCGTCTGTGCGACCTGGGTGAGGAGAGCATGCATGTACAACAGCATCAGCGAACGTAGAGAAGCGCAATTGCGCAACGCTTCGCGCAGTGCTTTTGCGCTTATTCGATAAGCAAAACCCCGGCATTGAGCCTGAACGCTGGCTGGCATGGTGTCTCCGCCCGTCAGGATCGGCACGCCTGTCGTGCCATCCCTGCCGATCGCGGCGATTTCCACCGAACTGCCGTTTTCCATGGTCTGCAGCAGAGAAACGATCGCGGTGGCGGGAAAATAGACGGTTCGTATGAGTTCGCCGGATTGCGACAGCAGTTGCCCCGGACTTAATTCGACGAGTTCAAGATGAGGAGTCAGCACTTCCCATTCATGCGTTGGGAGCGCCTCGAGCAGACGGTTACCACGGTGGTATGACTGGAATGTCGTCATCATGTCCCTCACGTAAGTATCGCAGGGCCCGCCGGGTAAGGCAGGCCTCCGCCCGAATCGAGAAGCCAATGACGATGCATTGCCCTCACTCGCGCGGTCAGCAAACAGAAGCGGTAATGGAGACGATCAAAGCTTCGCATTGTTCCCGCGTCGCCTTCGCTGTCGCAGTGCAGCATAACGGGCGAAGAGGGGCGCACCAATAAAGCTGGCGGGATAGCCCGCACGATCGGCGGAATTGAGAGGACTTATTTGCGTTGAACGTTCGTTCCAACTCTGGACGCGCGCCTCACTTTGTTGCAGATCGAGTAGCAGCCGACGCTACCTGAGATGTCAACCAAGCTCAGTTTGAGATAGCGATATGTCCAGTGTATTAAGGATATCTATGGGACGAACTTCCGCGGGCGCAATACATTGCGCTCACCGACTCGAGTCGGTGGGCCGGCGGCCCGGTTCTATAGCGCATTTAGGCTCGTGTGCCGCGCGGCGCAACTCGTCCGAGGTTCAATGCATTTATCGTGCCGCTCGAGCACTCGTGTTAATGCGCGGAAGGCGCGACGCATCGACGCCGGTAATAGGGGGCTCGCCAGTCACGGAGGCGCACACCGGTTGCGCGAATACTTTGCCGTTAAGTGTGTTGGCGCCGCAGACGATCTGGCTCGACGCACAATTTCTACTCTGCACCGAAATCGGCAAGCCTCTTATCGAAGCGAACGCGCTGTTAGCAACGTGGTATTGACAGACGTTGCCAAGCGCGCGAAAGCCATCGTAGTTCGTCCGCGATACTTTATTCCCACTTACCAACACCAGCGAAACTGAGCCGGCGCCGGTGTTGATGTCGATCCCCGCGTGCCGCGCTGCTGGCCGGTTGTTGGCGGGGTTCGTCGAATTCTCGATGTCCGACACGGCGTTATTGCTGATGACAACATTCGTCGCGTTATAGGTCCGGTAACCATCTTCCTGCGCGACCAGGATGCCGGCCGCTTTCTGCACGCCCTGCACTGTGTTGCCCGACAGCGTCACATTGGCCCCGCCGACCACCGACAGACCCCTGCCCCAGTAATTGCCCGACACCGTGTTGTCGGCGACGAGTATGTTCCTGCTCAAGGCGCCGTCCTGCTCGTAGCTGACAATCGCGATCATGTCATCGCCGGTGCCGATCACAATATTGCCCGACACTAGAACATTCTGCGATCCGCCGGTGATGTGTATCCCGTCGGCGAGCGTCGCGCTAACCCTATTTCCCGCGAGCACGACGTTAGTCGCGCCTGACACGAAAATACCCGCGCTCGCGCCGCCCTCGATCCTGGTATCGAGAATCTGGATGCCTGTGCCGCGCACCACGACTTTCGTGGAACTTTCGGTTTCGAGCCTCTTACCGCCCGTGCCGCGCAGTGTCAGACCAGCGACCGTCGCGTTCGTCCCGTTGACGACGAGTGATTGATCGCCAGGGTTGGTCGCGACCAGCGTGGCGCCATATCCAGACACCACCACGCTCTGCACCTTGACAACCAGCGAATGGCTCACGACGTAAGTGCCCGGCGCGATCACCAGCCGTTGGCCGATACGCAGCGCGTCGAGCGCGGCCTGAATGATACGGGTTTGATCGCTGCCATCACCGGACGGATGGATCGTCGCGTCGGCGACCGCCGCGGTCGCGGGCAATTTCGCGTAGCCCGTCACGCTCAGTCTTTTTTTTGCGGTCAGCGTCGACGACGTCGCCGCAATGTCCGGTTGCGCGTAAGCGAGCGTCGCACAACACGACGCGATCGCAACGGCCGACAGCACGACTTCGATTTTCTTGATCATGCGGCCTTTCTTTGGCGAACACTCCGTCTTTCAGACGAAACGGCAATGAATCGACTGAGCATAATGCGCCCCTATGCGTATCAGCATTGTGACGCTACCGTGCGAGTCTGCCTGACAGGCCTCGTTCTACAGAAACAGAACACGATGAGCAGCATCGCGATCGATACAAAGTTTCTTCCGCTGAACAGAATGGGAACACGCAGAATCTCGAATAACGACACCATCAACACGGGATGCGCGCAACACCAGAACCCATTACCGTTGCGCCATCCTGAGTAACTTCTGCTGAACACCCAACCGATGAAAGCGGCGACGAACAGTCCAAACCAGCCCCATTCGTAGAAGTGCACGAAGATACCCGACGGATTGTTGAATTCCGGGTCGGCGTTGTTGCTCAGAAAGACAAGGTAGTCCGCGTTGAAATCGGGCCGTGCCAAAAGGAAATCGCCGAGAACGGGAAACCTGAACAACCAATCGAAGGTAAACACGGGTTCGCCTACACCCCAACCGAGAATCTTTAGAATCCCAGCGCCATTGTTGAGCGCAGTCGAGTAGTACAGCCCAAGCCGGTCGATCGCGAACTCGAAGATGTTGTTGTAGACGTTGATGTAGTAGCTCGCCCACGAGCGGTTGTATTCATTAGCGATGAAGAACCCGACCAGCGGAACGATGGCGGCATAGGGCCCGAGCATCAGAATCCTGGAAGGTCGATGCGAACGCCGGAATTTCAAAAACATTAACACGAGCGGAATCACGACCTCGATCAGCGCAAGGCGCTCTGCAAAAATAAAGCTTCTTAGCAGCGCCAACCCGAGGAGGACAAGCAGGTAGATTTTGTACCGTGTGATGCCCCGCTCCGGTTGCCGGAACACATAGAAGTACAACGGCACGTAAGCGACGGCCACCTGCGTCAGTGTGCTGATCCCAGCAATCCGACCTTTCACTTCAAGCAGGTCGTATGCGTTCGCGTTGCCGTCGAAGAACGACAGGATGAGCGCCGGGTGGGCGATCACGCCACTCATCATGGTCAGATAGCCGATCAATGAGAGCACAAAGAGTGCATCGAGCACCCATCGCGATATCTCGACCGGCACCTGAGTTACCGTTGGGGTCAATGTTCGGCCGAAGTAGGACACCGCCATTACGACAATGAGGAACAGTGCGCCGGCAAACGCATAGAAGCTGTCGAAATACACTTGTCCGATTGCTTTCGGATCGCCCAACAACTCCGTCGAAATCAGCGCGTAAAGCGGTAAGATGAAGAACAGCATCACGCGCGTCGGGTCCTCCCACCAGTAACCATTGAATGCACGTTGTCCGCGCATCGATATGCCGACATACTCTTGCGCCGGGCCAGTCCAGCGGGACCGTTCCGCCGGCTCGCCAATCTTGTGTTGCATCACGTTTCTCCTGAGACTGGCTGCCCAACGCGGCAAACCGCACCACTCGCCGCAATTCGGCTCAACTGGCATCCGACCGTAATTTACCGACACGGCCCGCTCTTGACAGGGGATTGGCGATGTAGCGCACCGCGCGATCGCTGACCGATGCCAACGGACTCAGACAAAGTACCGTCAAACAGGACACAGCAAATTTCTTGCGGATGCTCCAGAACGGATTGGCAAGCACTGTATGGAAATAGCTCCCCGATTCGAGCATGAACCAGCGCCATCGGCGCGCGAGCGGTGCTTGATACAGCCGGCTGGCAAAGTGTGCCTTTTCAGTTGAGAAGTCAAAAAAAGCCACGGGCAGCGTTTCACCGAGCCTCCGTTGCACGACGACGCGCAGCGTCGACCAGCGAGATTCAGCCTTTTTTGCTGAAGCCAGCGGACCTTCCGAATTGGCAAATGCGAGCGCCGCCGCAGAACCGTTGGCCCCGCTCGCGACGCTTGCTGCAGACCGGTGAACCCGATATCCGCCTAGCGGTAGATCGAGCATGTATACGTCGCCCAACAGTGCAATACCGTAGATCGCATAGAAATCTGCGCCATAGAGATTGTCGGTTGTGACGGGAATGGGGAATATCCGCTTCAGCGCCGCAACCCGGTAAGCGTTGCCTGAACCAGGTGGCGACGGATAGAGCCAACCCGCGCGCAGCAGCTTGCCGCAGTCGGCGACCGCCATGGATTGCGGTACAGTGACGCCCGTTTTGGCGCCTTCGTGGGTCACGACATCCAGCGTGAATTGCACCTTGACGTAGTCACCGGATGAAAATGCTGCGATGACGCGACTCACCGCGTCCGCATACAGTAGGTCGTCAGCGTCGAGAAAAATCACGTAAGTGCTATCGATATGCTCCAGCGCGCGATTGTAGGCTGCCACCTGGCCGCCGTTTTCCTGGAAGATCGCGGTGATGCGCTCGCCGTATGAATGGATGATGTCGCGTGAATCGTCCGTCGACCCGTCGTCGATGACGAGTACCTGCGTCGCGCCGGCGGTCTGCTTCAGCGCGGAATCGATCGCACCGCGTAGATACTCGCCGTAGTTGTAATTACAAATCACCACTGTCATATTCGACATGGTTTCCTCATGGAACTATCGTCCGATAGACGCTTCACGCGAAGCGCTGTCACAACAAGTAGTCAATCTGCAGGCCCGCCCGACATGCCTCGCTGTCTGCAAGCATGCAGCGGTAAGGTGATCCTTACCACTGCATGCTTGCGCCCGTCGGTGAGTTTGAGCGGCTGTGTCGTGCTGCTGCCACGCATAGATAGCTCACTGCGAGATCATTGTTCCGCAGGCTGTTCTGTAAAGCCACCGCGTCTGTAATCACCCAGCGTGCTATCCGCGTAACCGGCGTAACCGGCGTAACCATATTTGCCCGGCAATGCGTTGAAGTCGTTGAGCACCACGCCGCGGATCGGCACACCTGCCTGCGCCAATCTGCGAGCGCTCTCACGCATATCGGGCAAAGTGGTCACGCCATGGCGAGCCACCATGAAGACCGCGCCGGCGGCCTGCCCCAGCATGATCGCATCGGGGACCATCAGCAGCGGGGGGCCATCGATCACCACCATGTCGTATTGAGAGCTGACCTCCTCGATCAGGTTCGCCAATTCGGGGCGCAACAGCATCTCACTCGGACCGGACAGCACTTCTCCCGTGGACAGAAAGTCGAGCCCCGGCGACACGTTGCGGTGTAATACCGCCTCGAGGCGGCGGGTGCCCGCCACAACTTCTGACAGCCCTTGACCGCGTTCGACCTTCAAGTACTGATGCAAAACGCCCTTACGCAGATCGGCGTCGATCAGCAGCACGCGTTTATTCGACGCACCGGCCAGCGTTGCAAGATTCGCAGAGACGAACGACTTGCCGATGCCCGCCGTCGGACCGGTGATCAGCACAACTCGGTTACGCGCCTCCGGGAGCCTGAACTGCAGTATCGCGTAGAAGCTGCGCAGGCTTTCGATGGCGGCACCATTACTGGAGCCATGGGTGAGCATGAGAGGTTCCGTCGGCTTCGCCAGCGCGTCGCGACGCGTGTAATCGGGCAGACGGCCGTGCGGCGGCACCGTCGCGTACACGGGCAGCCCGATCGACGCTTCAATTTCCTGCGGGTCCTCCACCAGGCCGTGCACGCGCCGCCGGAAGAACACAAGACCCGCGCCGACCAGCAAACCCGAGAGTATCGAGCCGCCAATCACGACGCCGATGCGCGGCTGAATCGGCTGCTCTGTTGGCATCGCGGTGTCGATCAGCCGAACGCTACTCACCTTACCCGCGCCCACGAGCGTGAGTTGCTGACGGGTACCGAGCTGAATCCTGTACAAGTCGGCGTTGACCTGCACGTCACGCTGTAGTTGCACAACGCTCTGTTCGAGTGTCGGCAATGCCTGGGTGGCCCCCAGCACCGCTGCTAGCGCCGCCTGCGCGTCATGCAACTGGCGGTCGATTGCCTGCACCTCGGGATACTCCTCAGTGAAGCGCGACATTAATTCGTTGCGGCGCTGCTTCAGGTCGAACACCTTCACCTGATCCGCTACCGATTGTTGCAGCAGGGCCGCGCCGTACTGACTCGTATCAATCGTGCCGTGCTCGGCGCGGAACGCGTTGAGTCGGGTTTCGGCCGCTTCCAGTTGCGCCTTCAGCACCGGCAGTTGCGCGTCCAGAAAGCGGATCGACTTGTCCGCCTCGGCAGATTTACGCTGCACGTTCTGTTCGATATATGCGCGACCGATTTCATTCAGGATCCGGCTGTCCTCCTTCGGATCTGTGCCATCGAGCGTCGCGCCGATGATATTGGACTGTTTGCCTCTCTCCAGAACCGCGACGGCGTTCTGCAACGACTCGATCGTACCGGCTTCCGAATAGCGACTTAAATTGAAGGTTGCACCCGGCCTCCCGTCCACGCGCTGCACCAGCAGCTCGATCAGGCCATAAGGCGTCTGCTCGTGAAGCATCTGGCCGACATGGCCCTGAAGCTGAAACTTGTCCCCAAACAGGAATCCCCCGCCCGCAAGCGTGTAGCCTCCGCCTGGTTCCAGCGTCAGCCTAAGGGTCTTGCCGTACAGCCGCTCCGGGACGTTGAAAGTTGCGACGTCGATATTTTCCGTGCCGCTCACGTAGCCGCCGACCAGCGGAGTCGACAAGTTGTCCGAACGCGCAGAGAGCCACCAGCCGACGACTGGGATATACCGCGGTTTAGCCTCGATATAGAGCTTAAGGTTGTTGACCGCTTGCGATGTGACCATCCGCGACTTCAGTACCTCGATCTCGGATGACACATCGGTCTTCAAGTCGAACATCGACGACACATCGCCTAGCGCACTCTTTGGTGTGTCCGGACTCTGCTCGACCTGAACCAGGATATCGGAGCGATACACGGGCTGCTTGAACGTCGCGTAGGCAATGCCTGCTAGCAGAAACAGAAGTGTCGACCCGATGATGAGCCAACGCCCGTGATAGAGGGCGCTTAGATAGTGGCCTGCCGACGCAGGTTGCTGAAGCGCCGGCTCGAAGCCCGATGTTGACCAATTTGCGTGATTCACTGTCATAGACTCCTCAACCCTCTGGATTTCTCGGTCATTGCGCAGGCACCGCGCGGAAAAGCAGATTTCATTGCGTAAGCCCCTTCCTTGCCGAGTCCGCCTGCAGTTCTTGCCGTCGGAGTCTGCAGTTCAGCAACGCGTCTCCAGCGAGCGCGTTCCGATAGCAGTCGATTCGACGACATGAGAAATATTAATATGTATTCCATAGGAATTAATTTGCTTCGGCTGGGGTGCATGCTGTTCAGTACGCCCCTCTCGCGTCGAAGACTACTTTAAACGTTCTCAGCAGAATGCTGATGTCGAGCAGGGTTGAACGTTCTTTCACGTAAGAGACATCCAGTGCGACTCTCGTTGCATAGTCAACATTGCTTCGTCCGCTTACTTGC
The DNA here is from genome assembly GCF_012927345.1 of Paraburkholderia polaris. Classification (GTDB taxonomy): domain Bacteria; phylum Pseudomonadota; class Gammaproteobacteria; order Burkholderiales; family Burkholderiaceae; genus Paraburkholderia; species Paraburkholderia polaris. Next base: position 57,713 of record NZ_JABBGJ010000037.1, on the reverse strand, counting down.
CACAATCCTGTCAATCCGGGTCTGACCGATAGGTAGTAGTAGGCGTCGACGCCATACCGTTCCAGCTCCTCGTTGACGATGGGTCGAGGGCCGACCAGGCTCATGTCGCCGCGAAGGATATTCCAGAGTTGAGGCAGTTCATCGAGACTCGTCTTGCGCAGAAACCGGCCGACGGAAGTGATGCGCACATCGTTCTTAAGCTTGAAATCGCGATTCCATTCCTCACGCGCGTTGGCGTCGGTGGCAAGGAGTTCTGCGAGAACGAGGTCGGCTTTCGGTACCATGGAGCGGAACTTTAAACAGCGAAACGTCCGTCCACCTTTTCCAACCCGGGGATGACCAAAGAAAGCTGACCCGCCGTCGCTCAGTACGATGCACCCCAACACAAGGAAAATCGGAAATAGCACGAGGAGCAAGGCGGACGCACCGAGGATATCGAGGGCGCGCTTCGTGAAGTCGCCTTTCCTGACCGGTATGTCAGGATCGTTCACCGCAGACAAGGTGCGGCAAGCCATAGGACTTGCCGCTGTCTCCGTTGACGCGTCCGAAGAAAACGATTCTTCGCTGCGACTGAATTCCGCGGTGCCATCCATATAAGAAGCTGAAAGGCCGAGGCCGCCTAGATCCGGATTTTCGGCGTACGAACGACTCACATAGTGGGTATCGAAAGGCGCGATTTCCTTTGACACTGATTCCGATACCTTGCCGACTAAAGCCATCGCTGCCCCCGGGTCGAAGTTCGTTGACGGATACATCAGTGTTTCGGTACTTCAAGTCGTACCGGTTATTTCAGCCAAAAATCAGAATAGAAATCTTTCCATACGATATGGAAAATGTATTCCGCGCACACGAGGCATCGTAAAGCTCGATAAATTCAATCCTGACTATTTCGTAGGAAGAATAGCTTTGAGATTCGACGACTATCTGCTGAACAGTCGTAAAATGCCGATGTCTTGGCTGATTCAGAAGTTGACAAATAGGTATCGCTAAACATCAGACGGTAATTATTGGCAATGCGAAAATGTTCTTCGGCAGCACGTTCCAGCTATCGTGTCGCGAAGTGATTGGCGACGAATTCAATAGATAAGTCGATATAAGCCGGCTTGCTGTCTCTTGCATTTTTGCATCTGGTCAACATGGCCTTTAATGCAAAGACACACTGCGCCTGCTCTGCATTTTGCCGAGCATGTAGACGTAGCGTATGCGTACGGAGACGGCTATTCCGTTCGGTACGACACATAACGCGCGGTTAGGAAAACGCTCCGATTACTGCGTCCATGTGTGTGATGAAAGAGGCTCGCCGCGTTGATGCTGGGCGTGGTTGAGATGATGGTGGAGTGCCGTCGAGTTCTCGTTTTCGCGATTGCGAAAACCGGCCGACAGTCGGTGATTGGATCACCTTGGACGCGTGGCCGACTCTGAGTGATGTCGCATGACATAGCCGTAGTCGGCCACGTTGAGCGCTACCGCCGCGAATTGCTCGACCAGCAGCATCGTGACCTTTCGTCGATCATGCCGCCGTCGAGCTGTAATCTACTTAAGCAGCGAATCCTTGCGGATTGGTCGACTGCCAGCGCCAGTGATCCGCACACATCCGCTCGATACCAAACTCCGCGCGCCAGCCAATCACATCCAAAGCTGCGGCCGGATCTGCAAAACACGAAGCCACGTCGCCAGGCCGCCGCGCCACAATCTCATAAGGCACCGGCCGCCCGGAGGCCTTCTCGAATGCCTTGACGACATCGATAACGCTATACCCCTGACCCGTGCCGAGATTGACCACGAAGCTCGCATCGCGCTTAACCAGCGCATCCAGCGCGGCCAGATGCCCACGCGCCAGGTCCACAACGTGGATATAGTCGCGCACGCCGGTACCATCGGGCGTTTCATAATCGCCACCGAACACTCGCAATTTCTCGAGCTTACCCACCGCAACCTGCGCCACATACGGCATCAGGTTATTCGGGACACCCGCCGGATCCTCTCCAATCAACCCGCTCTCATGCGCGCCAACCGGATTGAAATAGCGCAGCGTCGCAATCCGCCAGGAAGCATCCGCCACTTCCAGATCACGCAAAACCTGCTCGGCAATCAGCTTTGATTGGCCGTAAGGATTGGTGGCCGACAGCGGAAAGGATTCATCGATCGGTGAGCTTTCCGGCACGCCATAGACGGTTGCCGATGAACTGAACACGAACTGTTTCACATTGCGATCGCGCATCACGCCGAGCAGCGCCAGCAAACTGCCGACGTTGTTGCTGTAGTACTCGATTGGCTTGGCGACCGATTCGCCCACCGCTTTCAGCGCGGCAAAGTGAATCGCGCCGGTGATCGGGTGTGCGTCGAAAATACGGTTGAGTGCCGCTTCATCGCGCGCGTCGGCTTCGTAAAAGCTGACAGCCTTGCCGGTGATTTGCTCCACGCGCCGCAGCGATTCGCGGTTGCTGTTCACGAGATTGTCGATTACCACGACGTCGTAACCGCCGTTCAGCAGTTCGACACATGTGTGCGAGCCGATAAATCCTGCACCGCCCGTTACCAGAATCGTGCCCTTCGTGGTCATGCTGTTGCTCCGTTAAAGTAAAACGCCCGTCATTTTCTGTACCAGGTCTTTATACGTTTCGACGACAACGCGTTCGTCGAACTCTTGCGCGACTTTCTGCCGACCGCGTTCAGCCATTGCACGGCGCTCGGCGCCGCTCATGTCGAGCATCTGCGCCAGCTTCGCCGCGAGACTCTCTGCATTGCGCACTTCACACAGCAGTCCATTGACGCCGTCCGCCACCACTTCGCGGCAGCCGGGCACATCTGTCGTAACAATCGGCCGGCCCATCGCCGATGCTTCCATCAGTGTGCGGGGCACGCCCTCGCGATAGGAAGGCAGTACAACACAGTCCGCATCGGCGATGAAGGGCCGCACGTCGTGTGCCTCGCCAAGATACTCGATGATGCCTTCCTGCTCCCACGCGGCTACCTCTTCGCGTGTGATCGCGCTAGGGTTGTCGACGCCGACCGGACCGAGCAATTGGAGCCGCGCCTGCGGGTAACGTTCACGCAAACGCCGCGCGGCTTCGACATATTCGGCCACGCCCTTGTCCCACAAGAGCCGCCCGATCAGCACGAACTTGAACTCCGCGCGCTCCGGCAGCGCGGTGAAGGCGAACTGTTCGAGATCGACGCCTTCGCCATGCAAGAGGCGCGCACGCTCAGGATGCACCAACAAATTCTGCTCGACAAACGCGGCCTGGTCGTCGCGATTCAAAAACCAGATTTCGCGCGGGAAACGAAAGGCGAAACGGTACAGTTTTTTGGCCACTTGCGCCGCACGGCTCTGCTGGATGAAGACATAACCCAGCCCGGTGGTCACCGCCACCGACTGCACACCCGCCAGTTTCGCGGCGACCGAGCCGTAAATGTTCGGCTTGATCGTGTAATGGAACACGACGTGCGGGCGGATGCTTCTATACAAACGATACAACGACAAAAGCGTGCGCAGGTCGTCGCGCGGATTGGTGCCTTTGGACGCCACCGGCAATTCGATGCAGCGGCACCCCATCGCGGTGAGCAGTTCGAACGTGCGGTCGCGCGGCGCGAGCACCGTGACGTCGACGCCGCGTCCGACCAGCATGCGGATCAGTCCTTGCCGATACGTATAGATTGCCCAAGCGGTGTTACAGACGAGTGTAATGCGTAGCGCGGGCGTCGACTTCAAGGCAGGCTTCATGCGGGAACGGGCTCGACGGTGAATAACGGGGTGAAATGACGGGGTAAGGGAATCAATGGCTCGCACGTGGCGCGAGCAACGTGCGTTTGACCCGCTGCAATGCGCGGTAGGGTGTCACCAGGTGCAGCAGATTTTTAGCGAGACCCAGCCAGTCGTACAGATTGGCGGCGTTGAAGTAGCGCAATTGCAGCCGCAGCGTCGAGTTGACCTGGCGGCGCCGTTTGGTGGCGCTAATGCCGCCTTCGTTCAGTTCGTAATAGAGCCCGAGTTCCGGCAGATTCGCGCAGTCGTAGCGCTCCATCAGGCGCACGAACAGATCGAGGTCTTCGGCGGAAGGATACGCCGCGCGATAGTTGCCGACCGTACGAACCGCGTCGATGCGCAGCATCATCGAAGGATGCGCCAGACATGAACGGAAGAAGCGCAGGCGCCGGATCTCATTCGGTTCGGCGGGCGGCGTCAGCATGAAAAGCGCTTTCCCTTCACGCGTGACGATCTGCGTCCACATGCCGAGACCGGCCACTTGCGGATGCAACTCCATGAATACGCGTTGTTTGGCGAGCCGTTGCGGCACACTGCGGTCGCCCGCATCGATGCGGGCCGCGTAGCGAAAGCCGCGCTGGGCAAGGGCGTCGATGCCGGTTTGCAGCGCGCGTTCGATGCCGCCGTTCTGCGGCATACGCAGCACTTCGATCTTCATGTTCGGGATCGCCGGCGCGACGATCGGCGGCGTGCTGCCGTCGTCGACGATCAGTACGTGGACCAGCGCGCTTTCGCTGAACGAAGCCAGCGTTAGATCGACGTCGGCCTGGCCGTTATACGCGGGCATCAGGACGGCGACATCGTCGAGGGGAAGCGCTGTGGCGGATGAATTCGTCATGGGCGCAATTTGAAGCGAATGTAATAAAGATTCACTGACGCGGCAGCGAGATAACCGGCTGCGAGGCCCACCAGCGCACCGTAAGAGCCAAGCCGTGGAATCGCCAACAGATTGACGATGAACGCAACAGCCAGCGCCAGCAGCCACTTCGAGAGCAACACGAATTTGGCCTGATATTTCAGCACGATCAGATTGCCGATCGCTTCAATGCCGGCCGGCACCGAAAGCCACACGGCCCAGCGGAAAATCTCGATGGCGCCTTCAAAGTCCGGCCCGAATACGCGGCGGATGATGAAGCCGGCCAGCAGATCCAGCACGATCGCGCCGCTCACCATCAGCGCGGCGGTCATGGCGCTGAGCCGCCACACGTTGCGGCGCAATTGCGCGGCGTCCTGCACGCGGTAGACGAAGGCGGGCGCGATTGTCTGCGCGAGCATCAGCGCGAGCGTGATCCAGTTTTCGTTCAACTGCTGCGCGGCGGAATAACGCCCGAGGTCGGCGAAGGAAATCGCTCGCTCGAGCATCAGTCTGTCCAGTTTCAGGAATAGATACATACAGATCAGGCCGAGCCAGAACACCGTGCCCGCGGTCGCGAAGTGCTTGAAGAGCGAGCGGTCGAGGTGCCAGCCGAGCTTGCCGCCATGCCGGCGGACGTAATAGATCAGCAGAACCGCGCCGATCAACGCCGATTCGGCGGCCCACAGCCAGCCGAAGCGCGCGGGCGTCGCCATTGCGCGTACCAGCAGATAGACAAAGCCGGCCTTCAGCACCGCGGTGCTCATGCTGGTGAGCAACTGCGGCTTGCTGTACGTCATGCTTTGCAGCCACGCGTTGATCACGCCGACGAACGGCTCGCGAAACAGCATCGTCACCGCGAGCCCGGCGAGCATGGCGCCCACCAGCGGGTCGAAGAAGTGCAACGCGATGCCGAGCCATGTGAGCAGCAGCGCCGCGACGGAAACGGAGAAGCGCAGCGTAAAGGCGCTGCCGAGCACCGTGCCCAGTTGGGTTGGCGGCCGGTTGACGATGGTGGGAACCAGAATTTCCGCGCCGCACACCCAGGTGATCGGCGAAAGCACTAGCAGCAGCGTGTTTGCATACTGCCATTTGCCGAAGGTGTCCGGCCCGAAGTAGCGCGCCAGCATGCCGCTGATCACAATTGCCACACCGATCTGCGTGAGCCGTTCCAGCCCGAGCCAGACGATATTGGTGAAGGCGCGCGTGACGTCGGGATTGGCGAAGCGTTTGAGCGTCAGCATCCGGCGGACACTCGCCAGTGCAATAGCACCTGTTGTGCGGCTTGCGCCGATTGCGCCAATTGCGTGGGCGGCACCGGCGACGCGAGGGGCGCACTGTGCGCAACCGCCCACCCGGCCGCCTGTCGCGGCAACTTTACAAAAGGACGGCGTCTAAGCATTAGAATGGCGTTTATAAGGCTGGTCCGAAAAGCGCAATTATAAGTTGGAACCGGATCGCTTCCGGCAAGGGCGCTTCGCGATGTCTTATCCGTCGGTAATGAGTGAATTAGCTGTTCAATTTACCGATCCCTCAGCGATGCGCCGGTCAAAATTTTCCATTGCACGCAAGTGAGCCAACATGATCTCCAAATCTATTTTCAAGGCGTATGACATTCGCGGCGTAATCGGCAAGACGCTCGACGCCGACGCAGCGCGTTCGATCGGCCGGGCCTTCGGCAGCGAAGTGCGGGCGCAAGGCGGCGACGCCGTGGTGGTCGCGCGTGACGGGCGCCTCTCCGGTCCCGAGTTGGTAGAGGCGCTGTCGGACGGTCTGCGTGCGGCAGGTGTCGACGTGGTCAACGTCGGCATGGTGCCAACTCCGGTTGGCTACTTCGCGGCCAGCGTGCCGTTGAAGCTCGACGGCGGCGAACGCCGCGTCGATTCGTGCATTGTCGTGACGGGCAGCCACAATCCGCCTGACTACAACGGCTTCAAGATGGTCCTGCGCAGTGCGGCCATTTACGGCGAGCAGATCCTCGCGCTGCATCAGCGCATCGTCGACGAAAACTTCTCTGAAGGTAGTGGCACGTACACTGAGTACGACATTGCCGATGCGTATCTGGATCGCATCACGAGCGACGTCAAGCTCGCACGCCCGATCAAGATCGTGGTCGACACCGGCAACGGTGTGGCAGGCGGCCTCGCGCCGAAGCTGTTCAAGAAGCTCGGCTGCGAACTCGTGGAACTGTTCACCGAGATCGACGGCAACTTCCCGAACCATCACCCGGACCCGGCTCACCCGGAAAACCTCCAGGACGTGATCCGCGCGTTGAAGGAAACCGACGCTGAAATCGGCTTCGCGTTCGACGGCGACGGCGACCGCCTCGGCGTCGTCACCAAAGACGGCCAGATCATCTATCCGGACCGCCAGCTGATGCTGTTCGCCGAAGAAGTGCTGTCGCGCAACAAGGGCGCGCAGATCATTTACGACGTGAAGTGCACGCGCAATCTGGCCAAGTGGGTGAAGGACAAGGGCGGCGAACCGCTGATGTGGAAGACCGGCCACTCGCTCGTGAAGGCGAAACTGCGCGAAACCGGCGCGCCGCTGGCAGGCGAAATGAGCGGCCACGTGTTCTTCAAGGACCGCTGGTACGGGTTTGACGACGGCCTGTACACGGGCGCGCGCCTGCTGGAAATCCTCACGCGTGTGGAAGATCCGAGCAAGCTGCTGAACTCGCTGCCGAACTCGAATTCCACGCCGGAACTGCAATTGAAGCTCGAAGAAGGCGAAAACTTCGAGCTGATCGCGCGTTTGCAGCAAAACGCGAAGTTCACCGGCGCGGACGACATCGTGAAGATCGACGGCCTGCGTGTTGAGTATCCGGACGGCTTTGGCCTCGCGCGCTCGTCGAATACCACGCCGGTCGTGGTGATGCGTTTCGAAGCTGATAGCGACGAAGCGCTCAAGCGCATCCAGGAAGACTTCCGCCGCGTGATCATGGCGGAGAAGCCTGACGCGAAGCTGCCGTTCTAAAGGCTTGAGCGACGCCGTGGTTCGTCACGAACTGCGGCAGCCGTCGAACGCGGCGCGGGTTTCACTTACCGCGCCGCGTTTTTTCATGTCATTTACCCGTGGCGCGCTAGAATTGCCGTCCTCATGAGAAAACGCCGGGCCGCCCCAAGTTTTCTCATCCCCCTCGGGGGGCCTGGCGCGAAGCGACAGGTTCGGGGGCTCTCTCAACGCACTTCGGGCCGGATAGCCGGTTTTCCCACACTTGAGCGTGCAAAAGATACTGATCGTGAGGGTGTCGTCATTGGGCGACGTCGTTCACAACATGCCGGTGATCGCCGACATCCGACGCCGTCATCCCGATGCCCAGATCGACTGGCTCGTCGAAGAAAGCTTCGTCGGGCTCGTGGAGCTCGTCAGCGGCGTGCGGCGGCCGATCCCCGTGTCGCTGCGGCGCTGGCGCAAGCGTCTATTTTCGATCGACAACTGGCGCGAGATCGGCGCGTTTCGCCGCGCGCTCGCCGCCGAGAACTACGACCTCGTGATCGACTGCCAAGGGCTCATCAAGACCGCGTGGGTCGCGAGCATGGCGCGTGGACCCGTGGTCGGCCTCGCGAACCGTACCGACGGCGCGGGCTTCGAATGGCCGGTGCGCTTCTTCTACGACAAGCGCGTGCCGATCGAGCCGCGCACCCATGTAGTCGAGCGTACGCGCCAACTGGTGGCCGCGGCGCTGAACGATCCGCAGCCGCAACCCACCGACGATATCGACTTCGGCCTCGACACCGGGCGCGCGGCGCTGGCTTTGTCGGAGGCGAATCTGAACCTGCCGGTGCCGTACGTGGTGTTCGTGCACGCTACCTCGCGCGCCGACAAGCAGTGGCCCGATACCGCGTGGATCGAACTCGGTCAGTCTCTGGTGCGGCGCGGCGCCTCGATCGTGCTGCCGTGGGGCAGCGAGGAAGAGCGCGTCACCAGCGAACGTCTGGCGAAGGAATTCGGCGCTGCGGCCATCGTGCCGCCCAAGCTGTCGTTGCCGGCGGTGGTCGGTCTGATCGAGGGCGCTGCGGCGACGGTCGGCGTTGACACAGGTCTAGTTCACATTGCCGCGGCGCTGAAGCGGCCGACGGTCGAGTTGTACAATTTCGCCACCGCGTGGCGTACCGGCGGCTACTGGTCGCCGAACGTCGTCAATCTCGGCACGGCCGGCAAGCCGCCCACGCTGCAAGAAGTCAAGTCCGCGCTGGCCGGTTTCGGTCTGCTCTAATGTTGTAGCGCTGTAATGCGGTGTGCTTCGCCTTACGCTCCATCCGTTTTCAAGGGCGACCATGAACGAAACCCAGATCATCGAAGTAGCGAACGCTGACTGGCACGGACGCAATCTGTCCGTGCCGCGCGAGATGCTGCTGGCCGGCGTCGAACGCGGCAAGGTGCTGTATTTTCCGAACCTGCGCTTTGCCATTGAAGGCGGCGAACAGGCGTTGCTCGATCCCGCCCTGGCCGATCCGAACCGCAAGAACATCAGTCTTGAGCCGAACGGCGGCGCCTTGCACGGCGTGGCCGGCGATGCGGTCACGCAATCGGCGGTGCGCGCGTTGATCGCGCGTTATCAGGCCAATGCGCGCACGCTCGTCGATGAGCTGTTCCCCGAATACAACGGCAAGTTGCGCGTCGCGCCGACGAGCCTGCGGCTGCGTCAGGTGGAAGGGCGCGAGACGTCCTGGCGGAAGGACGATAGCCGTTTGCACGTCGATGCCTTTCCGTCACGGCCGAATTACGGCGAGCGCATTTTGCGCGTGTTCACCAACGTCAATCCGCATGGTGCACCGCGCGTGTGGCGCGTCGGCGAACCGTTCGAGGATATGGCCAAACGCTTCCTGCCGCGCATCAAACCGCAGATGCCGGGCTCGGCGTGGCTGCTGAACCTGCTGCACGTCACCAAATCGCCGCGCAGCGAATACGACCATCTAATGCTGAATCTGCACGACAGCATGAAGGCCGATCTCGACTATCAGAAGTCGAGCCCGCAGGAGACCATGCCGTTTCCGCCGGGCAGCGTGTGGGTGTGTTTCTCCGACCAGACTTCGCATGCGGTCATGTCCGGCCAGTTCATGCTGGAGCAGACCTTCTTCCTGCCGGTCAAGGCGATGGCGCAGCCGGAATGCGCACCGCTCGGCATTCTCGAGCGCCTGAAGGGCAGGGCGCTGGTTTGAGCGCCGCTTTCGCCTTTGATTGCGCGCGCCCGCTCGACGCGAAGCTCACGACGAAAGTGACAGTGGCACTCGCGCCGAGGCCTTGGTTTAAACGCGCGGAGTCTCGATGCTGAGGGCGATTTATAACGCGCTCTGGTGGATCGTCGCGCCGCTTGCCGTGCTGCGTTTGCTGATCCGTTCGCGCAAGGAGCGTGGCTATCGCGAGCATATCGCCGAGCGTTTCGGTTACTCGCGCGGCCGGTTGCCGGAAGACAACGCGCCGCTGATCTGGGTGCATGCGGTGTCGGTCGGGGAGACGCGTGCCGCGCAACCGCTAATCGACGCGTTGCTGAAGGCGCGTCCCGACGCACGAATTCTTTTGACGCATATGACGCCAAGTGGCCGTGCCACCGGTGAGCAGATTTTCGGCGACCGTGTGTTGCGCAGCTATCTGCCGTACGACATGCCGCACGCGGTGCGGCGGTTTTTGCGGGGGTGGCGGCCGTCGCTCGGTCTGGTGATGGAAACGGAAGTGTGGCCCACGCTGATCGACGAATGCCGTCGCGCGGATGTGCCGCTCGTGCTGACCAATGCGCGGATGTCGGCACGCTCGTATAAGCGCGCGGCCAAATTCGGCCATGCGACCAAGGACGTGTTCGGTGGATTTGCGCGCGTGTTGGCGCAGAGTCCGTCGGATGCGGAGCGGCTCACGGCACTCGGTGCGCGTAACGTCGCCGTGCTCGGCAATCTGAAGTTCGATATGAGCACGCCGCCGGAGTTGGCGGCGCGCGGCCATGCATGGCGTGCGGCGATCGGCACGCGGCCGGTGTGGGTCGCGGCCAGTACGCGCGAAGGCGAAGAGGAACTGGTGCTGCAGGCGTACGCGGCGCTTGGTATCGACGATGCGTTGCTGATCCTGGTGCCGCGTCATCCGCAACGGTTTACCGAAGTGGCGGCATTGGTCGAGAAGGCCGGTTTGCGTCTCGAGCGGCGTTCGACGTGGGCGCCTGCGGCGACGGTGGCATCGGCTGCTGCGACCACCAACGGTGGTGTGCCCGCTTTGCGTTCTGACGTCAACGTGCTGCTCGGCGATTCGATGGGCGAGTTGGGCGCTTACTATGCCGCCTCGGATCTGGCGTTTATCGGCGGGAGCTTGCTGCCGCTGGGCGGGCAGAATCTGATTGAGGCCTGTGCGGTCGGTGTGCCGGTGCTGATCGGGCCGCATGTGTTCAACTTCACGCAAGCCACGGCGGATGCGGTGGCGGCGGGTGCGGCGGTGCAGGTGCAAGACCCGGCTGATCTGGCGCGGGCGCTGCGCGAGCTGTTCGGTGATAAGGCAAGGCGGCTGGCGATGGGGGGGGCGGCCTCGGCGTTTGCCGCGCGCCACCGCGGCGCGACGACACGCACTGTTGATGTGTTGATGGCGTTGTTGCCGGAGTGAGGGGAGGCGCGAAAGCGCCCCGGCTTCAAAGCTTTGAAGCTTCGATGTACGCCCCTTGGGCTTAGGCCTTCAACAACCCTTTCTTCTCGATAAACTTCACCACCACATCCAGTCCGTCGAGCGCCTTCAGATTGCACATCACGAAGGGGCGCTCGCCGCGCATCTTCTTCGCGTCTGACGCCATCACGTCGAGATTCGCGCCGACCATCGGCGCGAGATCGGTCTTGTTGATCACCAGCAGATCCGATTTCGTAATGCCTGGGCCGCCTTTGCGCGGAATCTTCTCGCCGCCGGCCACGTCGATCACGTAGATCGTCAGATCCGATAACTCCGGGCTGAACGTCGCTGCCAGATTGTCGCCACCCGATTCAATGAACACGATGTCCGCATCCGGAAAACGCGTCAGCATGCGGTCGACGGCTTCGAGATTGATCGATGCGTCTTCACGAATTGCCGTGTGCGGGCAGCCGCCCGTTTCGACGCCCATGATCCGTTCGGCCGGCAACGCGCCCGCCACGGTCAACAGACGCTGGTCTTCTTTCGTATAGATGTCGTTGGTGATCGCGACGAGGTCGTACTGCTCGCGCATCGCCTTGCAGAGCATTTCGAGCAGCGTGGTCTTGCCCGAGCCGACTGGACCGCCGACGCCCACGCGCAACGGCGGCAGTTTCTTCGTGCGGACAGGCGGGTGAGCAGGGTGATGAGGTGCGTTCATGATGGAATCTTTTAAGAGCGAAAGAGCCGCGAATACTGCGACTCGTGACGTGCCGACAGAATGCCCAATTGCGGCGCGAAGGTGTTGATGTTGTCAGGTGAGGTGGCCAAGGCTCGCGTGACGGCGGCGTCGATCGGCGCGCGTAACGCGACGATAATGCGCTGGCCGGCGAGTTGGCCGAGCGGCACGGCCTTCAATGCAGCGGCAGCCTGGTTTTCCACCCAGCTGAAAGCGTAGGCGGCGAGCGCGGCGTCAGGCGCTACATCGTGTGCGAAAGCGGCGAAGGCGAAAGCCGTGGGCTGGGCCAGGGGCTTGAGCGATGCCAGCGTGGTGCGCCGTTCGGCGTCGCCCCATTCCAGCGAGACGCACAACTGTCGCAGCGACCAGCCCATCTGTTCCGTTTCGCGCCTGAGTTCAGCGGACTCCCGGCTTGCCAGGAATTCGCTGTTCGCTTCCTTTAAGCCGTCTGCGTCGTGCGCACGCCAGCGTTCCATCTGATGTGCGAGAAACGGCAGTTCGCCACGCGCGAGCACGTCGGTTAAACCGCTCGCGATCCAATCACGTGCGGAATCGGCATCGGTGATGAGTTGCGCTTCGATCGCGGCTTCGAGACCCTGCGAGTAGCTGAATGCGCCGATCGGCAGTGCCGGTGACGCAAGATGCAGCAGCGCCGTGAGCTCAGCGATGCGCATGGCGGTGATGATGCCCGTGGCCGCACGATTCGTCGTGGACGTGATCGTCGCCGTTGTGATCGTGCGAATGGTCGTTGCCGTGGTCATGCTCATGCGCGTGTCCCTGCGCGTGGCTATGACCGTGCTCATGATCCGGTTGGTCATGCCCATGCCCATGCGCGTGATCGTGCGCGTGACTATGACCGTGTTCGTGATCGTGTGGGTGGTCATGGTCATGGTCATGCGAATGCTCATGCCCATGATGCTCGCCGAACACCTGCTGCGCGATCGCATAGTCTTCAGCGAAGGTCTCATCGTGACCATGCTTATGACCGCCGCCATACGCGCCGGATTCCGGCTGGAACGGCATCGACACCTGGTCTACGCTTGCGCCGATGCGCTTGAGCATATCGGCCAGCACCGGATCGTATTCGAGCTTCAGATAATCCGCGCCGACTTCCACCGGCGTATGGCGATTGCCCAGGTGATACGCAGCGCGCGTCAGCGTCAATGCATCTTTCGCGCGCACATACAACACCGCTTCAGGCGCGGCGACTACGCGCACCAGACCGCCATCGTCGGCGACCAGAACATCGCTGTCGCGCAGCACGGTGCCGCGCGGCAGCAGCAGCGCGACTTCTTCGCCGTTATCGAGCGTTGCCGCGAGACGGCTCTTGCGGCGGTCGTCGAAAGCGAGCGTCAAGGTCGGCGCGCGCTTCACCAGCACGGGTGCCAGTTTCAGATGCGGTGCAATCAGTTTGTCGATAGTGCGCATGGTTTAGAACAGGAAGTAGCGTTGCGCCATCGGCAGCACGGTGGCGGGTTCGCAGGTCAGCAACTGACCATCCGCAATCACCTGGTAGGTTTCCGGATCGACGCTGATTGCCGGACGCCACGCGTTGTGAATCATGTCCGCCTTTGTGATCTTGCGGCAGTTCTTTACGGCAACGATACGCTTGTTCAGGCCATAGCGTTCGCCGACGCCCGCATCGGCTGCCAGCTGCGAAACGAAGGTCAGGGAAGTCCGTCCCAGCGCACCGCCGCGCGTCGCGAACATCTCGCGATAGTGGACCGGCTGCGGCGTCGGAATCGACGCGTTCGGGTCGCCCATCTGCGCCATCGCGATCATGCCGCCCTTCAGAATCAGCGACGGTTTGATGCCGAAAAACGCCGGCTCCCAGAACACCAGATCAGCCCACTTGCCCGGCTCGATCGAGCCGACTTCATGCGAAATACCATGCGTGATGGCCGGGTTGATGGTGTACTTGGCGACGTAGCGTTTCGCGCGGAAATTGTCGTGCCGCGCGTTGTCTTCGGGCAGCGCGCCGCGTTGCACTTTCATCTTGTGCGCGGTCTGCCACGTGCGGATGATGACTTCGCCCACGCGGCCCATCGCCTGCGAATCCGACGACAGCATCGACAACGCGCCGAGGTCGTGCAGGATGTCTTCGGCAGCAATGGTCTCGCGACGAATGCGCGACTCGGCAAAGGCGATATCTTCCGCAATCGACGGGTCCAAATGGTGGCACACCATCAGCATGTCGAGATGCTCTTCGAGCGTGTTGACGGTGTACGGGCGCGTCGGATTGGTCGACGAGGGCAGCACGTTCGCCTCGCCACAGACCTTGATGATGTCCGGAGCGTGGCCGCCACCCGCGCCTTCCGTGTGATATGTGTGGATCGTGCGGCCCTTGAACGCGGCCACCGTCGCTTCGACAAAACCCGCTTCGTTCAGCGTATCCGTGTGGATCGCGACCTGCGTGTCGGTGTCGTCGGCGACGGAAAGACAGTTGTCGATCGCGGCAGGCGTCGTGCCCCAGTCTTCGTGCAGTTTCAAACCGATCGCACCCGCGGCGATCTGTTCCAGAGCCGGCTGCGGCTGGCTCACATTGCCCTTGCCGAGAAAGCCGAGATTCATCGGATAGCCATCGGCGGCTTGCAGCATGCGTTCGAGATGCCACGGACCGGGCGTGCAAGTCGTCGCATTGGTGCCCGTTGCCGGACCCGTGCCGCCGCCGAGCATCGTCGTCACTCCGCTCGCGAGTGCTTCTTCAATCTGCTGTGGGCTGATGAAGTGAATATGCGTATCGATGCCGCCCGCCGTCACGATCAGGCCTTCGCCGGCGATCACTTCGGTGGACGCGCCGATCGCGATCGTCACGTTCGGCTGGATATCGGGGTTGCCCGCTTTGCCGATCGCGGCGATGCGGCCATTCTTGATGCCGATGTCGGCCTTGACGATGCCCCAGTGATCGAGAATCACCGCATTCGTCACGACCGTATCGACCACGTCGGCATGCACGCGTTGCGACTGGCCCATGCCGTCGCGAATCACTTTGCCGCCGCCGAATTTCACTTCTTCACCGTAGGTCGTGAAGTCGCGTTCGACTTCGATCAGCAACTCGGTGTCGGCGAGGCGTACGCGGTCGCCAGTCGTGGGGCCGAACATTTCCGCGTATGCGCGGCGGCCAATGCGTAATGTCATGGTGTGAGTCCGGAAATGAGCAGGGCGGTCAGAGCAGGCGCGCGCGGGTGGCGCGTCACAGCTTACCCATCACCTTGCCGTTGAAGCCGTAGACGATGCGCTCGCCCGCCAGTTCGACCAACTCGACGGTGCGTTCCTGGCCGGGCTCGAAGCGCACGGCGGTGCCGGCTGCAATGTTCAGGCGGAAGCCGCGTGCCGCTTCGCGATCGAAGGAAAGCGCTTCGTTCACTTCATAGAAGTGATAGTGCGAGCCGATCTGCACCGGCCGGTCGCCGGTATTCGACACGACCACCGTGACGGTGGCGCGGCCCGCGTTGAGTTCGTGTTCGCCGTCGTCGATGAGGAGTTCGCCGGGAATCATGGGGCTGCCTTGCGTGATTAGGGGATCGGGTGATGGACGGTAACGAGCTTGGTGCCGTCGGGGAACGTGGCTTCGACCTGGATGTCGGGGATCATTTCCGGCACGCCTTCCATCACATCGGCGCGCGTCAGCAGCGTGGTGCCGTAGTGCATGACCTCCGCGACGGTCTTGCCGTCACGGGCCGCTTCCATCAGCGCGGCGGTGATGAAGGCGATCGCTTCCGGGTAATTCAGTTTGAGGCCGCGGGCGCGGCGCCGTTCGGCGAGCAGCGCGGCGGTGAAGATTAGCAGCTTGTCCTTCTCGCGAGGTGTCAGCTTCATCGAATGTGTGCGTAGGGTTGCGCCGGTCCCGAACTGGGCCGGCTGCGACAATGATAGGCGCTGCGTGCCATGGCCGCGATCGCGTGCTACGCACGGGATGAGTCCATGACGAGTGCAATGCCGGATAAGCCAGCTACGGTATCAAGTCCGGCTAACGATGCGCTTACAGATCGGCCGGCAGCGGCGCGCCGAACCATTTCTTCGACATCGTGTTGAGCGTGCCGTCCTGCTTCGCTTGCGCGATGGCGGCATTCACTTTCTGTTGCAGGCGTCCTTCGTTCTTGTTCATGCCGACAAAGCACGGCGAATTCTTGATGACGAACTTCGGCTCCGGACGACGCGGCGGGTTCTTCGCGAGGATCGCGGCAGCGACGATGTTACCGGCGGCGATCAACTGTACCTGACCCGAGAGGAATGCGGCGATGGTCGCGTTGTTATCTTCGAAGCGCTTGATGGTGGCATTCGGTGCCATTTGCGTGAGAGCGATTTCCTCGAGCGCGCCGCGCGTGGCGCCGACCGTTTTGCCGGTGAGATCGGCGGGACCGGCGACCTTGATGTCGGCGGGGCCGAACACGCCCTGGTAGTACGGCGCATAGGCGGTTGAAAAATCGATGACCTTGTCGCGCTCAGGCGTTTTGCCGAGCGACGAGATCACCAGATCGACCTTACCGGTTTGCAGATAAGGGATGCGGTTTGCGCTGTTGACCGGCACGAGTTCGAGCTTCACGTTCATCGACTTCGCGAGCAGGGCGGCGGTATCGATATCGTAGCCTTGCGGCTTCATATCCGCGCCGACCGAGCCGAACGGCGGATAGTCTTCGGGAACCGCGACTTTCAGCACGCCGGCCTTCGCGATGTTGTCGAGGGTATCTGCGTGGGCGGCGGGCGCATTGATTGCGAGGACGGGTGAGAGCAACAGCGCGGCGAGCCAGGCGCGACGCGCGGGGCGGAGGGTCGATCGGATCATGTTAGGTGAGCGGTGGTGGCGAAAAGCGGTCGGCTGCCGTCAGGACGCAGCAGCATCGTGGGGGATTTTGATGCAAGGTATGTGCCATGCCGGTGCAGTATGGCTGGACGGCGCGGGAGGTAGGGATGCGCACGCTAGCGGGCGTATGTATGCTCCACGTTGGTGCATACTGCGTCTTACGACGGTGAAAGGCAGGCTGCGGTTCTGAAAGTCCACCCAGGCGAACGCGTTGCCCGGACCGGGGCGACTTTGATGAACCGAGATGACAGGAACGGCTAACGCCACACGCGACCGGGCAAGCAGCCACAAGCGTCTTAAGTCGACCAGATGCGGAGCGGCACGGCTTCGACTCCATGCACCACTGGCCTTAACTGAAGCCAGCACTGAGTCAACGCGCGCTGCAGCGTTTCCATCGACCGCGAAACCGCCCGGACGAGCAAAACCCCGTCCGTGACACAAGACGCCGCCGCCCGCAAAGAATCATCAAACGGCAGCTGGGCAGTCAGCGTCTCAGCAAGCGCATCGTCGCAAGCCGCCCCCACAGCCCAAAGCGTCCCATACGCAGGAAACCCGGCAAGCCCTTGCGCGGCATCCCGCAACGAATCTTCCGCGCTAAGGCTCGCACGTTCGAGCCACAGCGCCTCGCCATTTGCCCCGACGATCCGCGACACCGCGCGCAAATGACCGGCCGACCACCGCTCACCAGCCGCCTGCCGCCCAAGCTGCGTCGCATCCCAGCCGATTGCCGTTGCACCCTCGTCAAGCGTCAGCGAAAAATCCAGCATCGCGTTAGCGTGATCGAAAACGATATTGTTCTGCGGCAGCCAGTCGAGCTTCGCCTGAGGGCCCACACGCACCGCGATATTCTGCCGCGCCGCACGGCCATTGGACTTGTACCACTTGGTCGCGCCAGGCGTCGTAACCACAGCATGCGCACTGTCGCCCACTGCAACATCGATGTCGAGATGATCGCCGCCCGCGATCCCACCCGGCGGATGCACGATGACCGCATGACAGATCGCATTGCCTTCGGGGTAAAGCGGCCGTTGGATACGCAACGGCCCATCATGCAGCCGATGCTTGAGCGTGGTCCGTTCACCCTCCTTGACAAAGCCGAGTTCGAGGCGCGCGCGCCATTGCGAGTGCGCAGTATTTTGCGCGGTGGCCAGTGTGGCGTGGTTTTCGTGAAGCGACATACGAATGGAAAGTGTGAATGGACGGGCGGGGCGGCCGCGTTAAAGGACGCGGCAACAGACCCGTTAAGGCGGAGCGCGCCAGCACGCGTTAGGCAACGACTAGCCGCGTTGCCACAGGATGCGGCGAGAATAGCACGCTGTGCTGCTTGCACCCGTCAGACGGCGATCAGTGCACGTACGCCATCCGTATCCATGTTGGCGCCTTCACCGCCCGCGACGATTTCACCGCGGCTCATGACCCAGTATCGATCAGCGATCTCTTTGGCGAAGTCGTAGTACTGTTCGACGAGCAGCACGGTCATGCCCATTTCTTCGACCAGCTGACGCAGCGTTCGACCGATGTCCTGAATGATCGACGGCTGGATGCCCTCGGTGGGTTCGTCGAGGATGAGCAACTGCGGATCGCTCATCAGCGCGCGGCCGATCGCGAGCTGCTGTTGCTGACCGCCGGAGAGGTCGCCGCCGCGGCGGCTGCGCATATCCTTCAGGACTGGGAACAGTTCATAAATTCGGTCCGGGATTTTCTTCGGCGCTTTTTTACTGGCCGCGCCGACCAGCAGATTTTCTTCGACCGTCAGTCGGGGGAAGATGTCGCGGCCTTGGGGAACGTAGGCGAGACCTTTCTCCACGCGCGAGTAAGTCGGCAGCTTGGTAATCGGTGTGCCGCGCCAGGCGATCGAACCGCTTTTGGTCTGGACGACGCCCATCAGGCATCGAAGCAAGGTGGTTTTGCCCACGCCGTTGCGGCCCAGCAATACGGTGAGCTTGCCGTCGGGCACGGTGAGCCTCACGTCGCGGAGGATGTGGCTGCCGCCGTAGTACTGGTTCAGGTTTTCCACTTCTAGCATGTCGGTCGATCCTTGAATTCTGGTGGTTTATCGCGGCCGTAGTCTTATTGCGGCCATTACCGTCCGAGATAAGACTCGATCACCGTCTCGTCCCGTTTCACCTCATCAAGCGTGCCGTGGGCCAGCACCCGCCCTTCGGCCATCACCGTCACCTTGCCCTTTTCACCGGACAGCGCCGCGACAAACTCCATATCGTGTTCAACAACCATCATCGAACACGTCCCACGCAAATGATTAAGCAGCTTGGCCAACTGCATGGTCTCGTCGTCGGTCATGCCGGCCGCCGGCTCATCGAGCAAAAGCAGCGCCGGTTGCTGCATCAGCAACATGCCGATCTCGAGTCGCTGCTTCTGCCCATGCGACAACTCGCCGGCAAGCCGCCGCGCCTCGCTCTCCAAGCCGATCAAGGCCAACGTCTCTTCAATCCGCGCTTGAGCCTCGCGATCCAAACGGGCGCGTAACGAAGCCCACCAGCCCTTGTCGGCCTTCATCGCCAACTCAAGGTTCTCCCACACAGGATGCTGCTCAAAAACGGTAGGCTTCTGAAACTTGCGCCCAATGCCCGCACGGGCAATGGATGGCTCATTCATCCGTGTCAGATCGATCGACTGCCCGAGAAAAACCTTGCCCGAATCGGGCTCGGTTTTCCCGGTGATGACATCCATCATCGTTGTCTTGCCTGCACCGTTCGGGCCGATGATGCAACGCAATTCACCTGCTTCGATCGATAAAGTCAGCGCATTCAGCGCGCGGAACCCGTCGAAACTCACGGTCACGTCTTCAAGGTACAGAATCGTCCCGTGCGAAATATCGATCTCGCCCGGCACCACCGCGTGCCCCATGCTCGCGACGCCGCTCAACGACCGTTCAGCAGGTTCTTCAGGTAATGCAAGATCAGGAACCATCGGGTTTTCGTTCATGAGCGGTTCCTCTTGCGCGTGACCATTTCGATCAGCCCCATGATGCCGTTCGGCAACAACAACGGGACCAGCACGAAAATCAGGCCAAGAAAGAACAGCCAGTACTCAGGGAAGTTCGCCGTAAAAAAGCTCTTCGCGCCATTCACCGCGAACGCGCCGATGATCGGTCCGATCAATGTGCCGCGTCCACCCACCGCAACCCAGATCGCCATCTCGATCGAGTTGCCCGGCGACATCTCGCCCGGGTTGATGATGCCGACCTGCGGCACATACAACGCACCTGCAATTCCGCACAAAATAGCGGAGACGGTCCACACGAACAGCTTGTACGCGAGCGGGCTGTAGCCGAGGAACATCAAGCGCGTTTCGCCGTCACGTACCGCAGTGACGACGCGGCCGAGCTTCGACGTGACAATTGCCCGTGCGCCGATAAAGGCCAGAATCAACACTGCAAATGTGATCAGCAGGAGGGCAGTGCGCGTGCCCGGATGTGTAATCGGAAAGCCGCCGATTCGCTTGAAGTCGGTAAAGCCGTTATTGCCGCCGAACCCCGTTTCGTTGCGATAGAACAGCAGCATGGCGGCAAACGTCATCGCCTGCGTGATGATCGACAGGTACACGCCCTTCACCCGCGAGCGGAACGTGAAGAAGCCGAACACCCACGCGACAACGGCGGGCACCAGCACTACTAGCAGCAGCGCATAACCGAGATGCTGCGTGCCTTGCCAATACCACGGCAGTTGGTGCCAGTCGAGAAACACCATGAAGTCGGGCAGGTCGCTGCCGTATTTGCCTTCGTGGCCGATCGAGCGCATGAGGTACATGCCGATCGCGTAACCGCCCAACGCAAAGAACAACGCATGTCCCAGACTCAGAATGCCGCAATAGCCCCAGACGAGATCGAGTGCCAGCGCGGCGATCGCGTAGCACATGAACTTGCCGGTGATCGTCATCGCATACGCGGACAGATGGAACGCGCTCGTCTCCGGGACCACCAGGGTAGCGAAAGGCACGCCGAGACCGAACACGATGATCAGTGCGATCAGCGCGAGCCACGCGCGGCGCGACAGAAGTGCCGGACGCGGCGGCAGGCCGAGCGCGAAGCCGGATTGCGCTTCGCGTCCGACGTTGGCGCCGCCGCCCGCTGCGCCGACGTGAGCCGATGAGGTAGCAGATGTCATCTCATGCCTCCGCGCTACGGCCCTTGAGGGCGAACATGCCCTGCGGACGCTTCTGGATGAACAACACGATCAGCACGAGCACCGCGATCTTGGCGAGTACCGCGCCCCAGAACGGCTCGATCGCCTTGCTGACCAGCCCGAGACCGAAGCCGCCGATCACCGTGCCGGCGAGTTGGCCGACGCCGCCGAGTACCACGGCCATGAACGAATCGATGATGTAGCTCTGGCCGAGGTCCGGGCCCACATTGCCGATCTGCGACAGCGCACAGCCACCCAGGCCGGCAATGCCCGCGCCGAACGCGAATGCATATGAATCGACGCGCGCGGTCTTCACGCCGACGCACGCCGCCATCCGCCGGTTTTGCGTGACGGCGCGCACGAACAGACCCAGGCGGGTTTTAGTCAGGACAGCCCACGCAATCCCGACGACGATCAGCGAAAACGCCAGAATCGCCAGCCGGTTGTACGGCAGGATCAGATTGGGCAACACGGTCACGCCGCCGCTCATCCATGCGGGGTTGATCACCTGGACGTTCTGCGCGCCGAACAGCATGCGCGTCGCCTGAATCAGGATCAGGCTGACGCCAAAGGTGGTCAGCAGGGTTTCGAGCGGACGGCCATACAAATGCTTCAACACCAGCCGTTCGAGCACAATGCCGACCAGCCCGGCTGCGGCGAACGACGCCGGCACGGCAAGTAGCGGATACCAGTCGAACGCGCCGGGGGCAAAGCGCTGGAACAGGTTCTGCACAACGTAGGCGGCGTAGGCGCCGATCATCAGGAATTCGCCGTGCGCCATGTTGATGACGCCGATCAGCCCATACGTGATCGCGAGACCGAGTGCGGCGAGCAGCAGCACGCTGCCGAGCGACAGGCCGGCGAACAGCGTGCCCGCGATCTGGCTGCGGCGCTGGATCGAATCGAGTTCGTCGATGCCGCTTTGTGCCGCGGCGCGCACGCGGTCGTCCGCTTCGTTGAAGGTGCCGTCCGGCTTCTTCGCGACGAGCGGACGCAGCAGTTCGTTCATGTCGAGATCGTGCCGCGCGGCGACCAGTTGCACCGCTTCGAGACGCTTGACCGGGTCGGCGTCGTGCAACGCGGTCATCGCCCACAGCGTGTCGAGGCGCTTCTTTAGCGCCGGGTCGGTTTCCTTCGCGCGCGCCGCATCGACGAGCGGTTTGATCGACGGATCGGGGTTTTGCAACAGCGCGGTGATGGCGGCGTCGCGCGTGGCGGCGTCGGGCGAATCGAGTTGCACGCCCGAAAGTGCGCCTGCCACTTTCGAGCGGAGTAGGTTGTTCAGGGTGACCGGTTGCGCGTCGCCCGCGGCGACCGTTTTACCGGTGACGGCATCGCGTGCAGTGTCGCCGTCTTGCAGCAGCACCGCGCCGGAGTCGGTGGCGAGCGCGCTGTCCTCGGAGAGGGCTTTGAGGACCGCGAGCGATTCTTTGTCGTGGTTGGCAATCAGTTTGTCGATTGCCGCGGATTTCGCATCGAAGTCGTCGCCGGCGAGCGGGGCGACATCGGCCGGGGTGAGCGCAAAGGCGGCAAGCGGCGCGCTGGCGAGGAGTGCGAGCGCGAGGCCGCCGATGCTGCGTCGTGCGAATTTCGGAAATGAAAACGCCATGATGGCCTTTGAAGAAGAACCGGCGGGGCGGCGCGGCATCGTGCTAAAGAGCCGCTTGCCGCGCCGTCGGATTGCTGCACGCGCAGACCCGCGCCGTGAGTCGGTTGCCGCGAATCCGCTGCCCTGAGTCCGTTCCGACTGACACAGTTGCGGCGAATGCAGCACCTGCCGCAAATTGGTCTGCGAGTCCGACCGTGAAGGCCGAGGCTGACTGACCCAACGCCAACAGGACATGAGCCAGACCTAAGCGCCAGCTTCACGGTCCGGACGGGCAGCGTGTCTCGCGCGTCCATCGAGAGATCACGTCGGATCGTAGCGACGGCTAACCGCACCGTCGTAGCGATCCGTCCTGTCAGGCAACGCGCGAGCGCTTCAGGAATGCCGGAATCGAACTGACCACATCCGGCTTGCTCGAATTGCCGGCGATGAACGGGCTCCACGGCTGCGCGCGAATCGCGGTCTTGGTGCGCCACACCACGTTGAACTGGCCGTCGGCACGTACTTCGCCGATCATCACCGGCTTGTGCAGATGGTGATTGCCGTCCATTTCGAGCGTGAAGCCCGACGGCGCCGCAAAGGTCTGGCCGATCATCGCCACGCGAACCTTGTCGACGTCCGCGCTCTTCGCTTTCTCGACGGCCTGCTTCCACATATGGATGCCGACAAAGGTCGCTTCCATCGGGTCATTGGTCACGCGCTTGGTGCCACCCGGCAGGTTGTTGTCCTTGACCCATGCGGCCCATTGCTTCTTGAACTTCTCGTTGGTCGGGTTGCGCAGCGACATGAAGTAGTTCCATGCCGCGAGATTGCCGACCAGCGGCTTCGTATCGATGCCGCGCAGTTCTTCTTCGCCGACCGAGAACGCGACGACCGGCACATCGGACGCCTTCAGCCCCTGGTTGCCGAGTTCCTTGTAGAACGGCACGTTCGAATCGCCGTTGACGGTCGAGATCACCGCCGTCTTGCCGCCCTGCGAGAAGGTCTTGATGTTCGCGACGATGGTCTGATAGTCGCTGTGGCCGAACGGCGTGTAGACCTCCTGGATATCGACTTCCTGCACGCCTTTCGACTTGAGGAACGCGCGCAGGATCTTGTTGGTCGTGCGGGGGTACACATAGTCGGTGCCCAGCAGGAAGAAGCGCTTGGCGCCGCCGCCTTCCGTGCTCATCAGGTATTCGGTTGCCGGGATCGCTTGCTGATTCGGCGCGGCGCCGGTGTAGAACACGTTGCGCGACATTTCTTCGCCTTCGTACTGCACCGGGTAGAACAGCAGGCCGTTCAGTTCTTCGAACACCGGCAGCACCGACTTGCGCGACACCGAGGTCCAGCAGCCGAACACGACGGCGCACTTTTCCTGGGTGATCAGCTGGCGCGCTTTTTCGGCGAACAGCGGCCAGTTCGACGCCGGGTCCACGACCACGGGCTGCAGTTGGCGGCCCAAGACGCCGCCGTTCTTGTTGATGTCCGCGATGGTCATCAGCGCGGTGTCTTTGAGCGATGTCTCCGAGATCGCCATCGTGCCGGACAAGGAATGTAGAACGCCTACTTTGATCGGACCGCTGTCCGATTGCGCCTGAGCAAACGGAATCTTGCTGGCCAGCGCCAATGCGCCCGACATCGAACCAAATTTCAATAGACTGCGACGTTTCATGTGCATCCCCTTGCCATTGATGGTGAGTGTTTATGGGCGTCGATTTCCGCCAGCAGGGCTTATCCCGCATGGCATGCCACTTGTGTACTGCAAGGCACATGCCATGCAGTAATTTCGACTTGGAATCCGCGTATTGCGTGCTGCGACGCGGTGATGCGCCACATCGGTTATGCGTAACGCGGCGCAAAATTGGTGCAGGAGCGGGGTGTGCGCCTCGTTCAGGTGCGCGCCGCGCTGCAGCGAAGCGTGTCTATCGGCCAGCGGGCGTCGGCGGTGCATGAGCGCCGCCCCTTTGTGCATGCGGCGCGCTCTGCCTGCACTGGAAGGCCACCCACGCGAGGAGGCGCGATATGAGCGAGCGCGCCAGCGTCAACGCACCCGATATGTCCGCATATGTCCGTGTTCTGGATGCCCTTTGCGGCGAACCGTCAGTTCAAGAGCGCGCCTCGTCTGTTGGCGAGCGCGCAGGGGGATGTACTACACATCAGACGATGGTCGGCGCATTCTCGACGGCACTGCCGGGCTGTGGTTTCACGATTCGATTGTGAATGGGGCGCCGGGTGGGATTGAACTGTTTCATGGGCGTACGGACACCGCGATTGCGGCGGCTGCGGCTTGCGCGACGATTGATCTTTACGAGCGCGAACAACTGTTTGAACGCGCTGCGCGGATGGCGCCGATCTTCGAGAATGCGATCCATAAGCTGCGCGGCGAGCGGCATGTGATTGATGTGCGCAATCTTGGGCTGGTGGGGGGGGATTGGCGCCGCGTGCCGGAGCGCCTAGTGCGCGTGCTCATGATGTGTTTGTGCGGTGTTTTGAGAAGGGCGTGTTGACGCGCTATACCGGCGATATTCTGGCGTTCTCGCCGCCGTTGATTATTGAAGAGGCGCAGATCGATGAGGTCTTTAAGACGGTGGCTGAGGTTTGAAGGAGACGGATTCGGGGCGGCACGGTGTTTTTTGACGGCAAGACGGTTTGCAAGGTAAGGTGTTGGCGCCATGAGGCACCGACACCTTGTTTGATTCACGTTCGTGCGATGGGTCTTTTGGGCGGTCCAAATGTCAACCTTGACCACCGCATCACGGCCCGCCATGCCGAGAAGCCGCTTGCGGAAGGGCAAGCGGCGGCGCGTGACCACAAGACGGCCGAAACGTCTGTACCGGTGAAACAACGTTCTACAACGTTGACACACTAGCCCCCAGCGGCAACGAAACCGCAAAACGGACAAGAGAAGGCGCGAGGAATCGCGCCTTTTTTTGTTGCGTCTCCCGTTCGCATAGTCAGACTCCATGCGAGGAAATTTCCTGATTGTGATCGGATGAGGCTGATTGTTCCTTTGGACACCTCTGTTTAGGCTCATAACCATTACGGATCGTTACGAATATTTCAATTGCACAACCTTTGCAGAAATACGCAAAAGATCTGAGAAAGAGATGCCTTTTCAAGGAATCGCAGCGCGTGACGCAGCAGAGGGCGCTCGAAAAATAATCTCACTCAGGAATAAGAATTATGCGGACTATGAGACATAAAACAATGAAGGGACTGCGATCCGAAAATGGTCCGCTTCGCGTTACTGGCGCAACAGAAAAGCGACGCGGCGTTGTAGCGGGTCTTGCCGGCGTTTTCCTTTCTCTCGCACTTGGCGCGTGCGGCGGAAGTGGCGGCGGCGACACAACCGCACAGACAACGCAGGAATCGAAGGAGCCGCAAACGCTCGAACAAACAGCATCACTAGCGGCGGCGAACCCGACAACCCCGTTGGCGCTTTCCCTGAAGATGAACACCAGCAGCTTGGGACCGGATGCCTCTGTTGATCGTTTCATCATCAAGTACAAGGACGGCACCACTGAAAGCGGCTCAACAACGGCGGTGCAGTCAAGACTCGACCGGCTTGCGGGTTCCGTCCCCTCGAAGGCACACTATTTGCGGCGCATGGGTCGTGGCTCAGACGTCGTCACTACGGATCGCAAACTAAAAGGGGTTGAAGCGAAGGCATTCATGCGAGCGATCGCTTCGGACCCCAACGTTGAGTTCGTTGAACCAGACACCGTGATGACCATAGGGTCATCGCCCAATGATCCCCTATATAGCAAACAATGGTCTCTGAGTTCGAATCAGACGCCGGGAACAACCACGGCGGGGATACGCGCGGAAGGTGCATGGGACATAGCGAACGGCGCAGGGGTGGTGATAGGTGTCGTGGATAGCGGTATTACAAGCCACAGCGATTTGAACCCGAACGTTCTGCCGGGCTACGAATTCACCAGTGGCACGTATGGAAATCGAGGAGGCGACGGCACGCAGCCGGCCAATAAGCCTGGAGAGAACTGCAATGTAATGTGGCATGGAACACACGTCGCGGGCATCATGGCCGCAGGGACAAACAACGGTATCGGTATTGCCGGAATTGCGCCCGCCGCCAAGGTGGTGTCTGTACGGACGGTCAGAAACTGCAATGGCGGTTATATGTCCGATATGGCGGACGGTATTACATGGGCTGCGGGCGGAACTGTGTCGGACGCACCTGTCAATCCGAACCCTGCGAAGGTGATAAACATAAGCCTTTATGCATATGGAGCCTGCCAAACATCGCTTCAAAACGCCATCGACTATGCAACCGGTAAAGGGTCCGTTGTTGTCGTAATCGCCGGAAACTATTCAACCGATGCGGCGAAGGTTCAACCCGCTAACTGTCATAACGTTATTACGGTCGGAGCCATCAACTCCGACTCGACAAAATGGGTGAGTTCAGACTTCGGCCCGACTGTTGATATCGCGGCACCGGGCAATAACATTTGGTCCACCTATAACGATGGGAAGACAGCGCCTGGTACCGAAGGCTACGGTCTGTTGAGTGGTACATCGCAGGCCGCGCCGATGGTCAGCGGCGTGGCTGCACTGGTGCAATCCATCGCCCCTGCGCCGCTGACCGTTGCGGAAATGCGGACGCTTATACAGCAAACCGCCCAGCCATTTACACCCCAAAAACCGGATCAGCCGATTGGTACGGGCATTGTCGATGCGACTGCGGCGGTAAAGGCTGTGAAGTCTGGAAAAATACCGGCGGCGGCGGACTTCACGTGCACGCAAAGCCCGAACCTTATGCAATTGATCTGCAAAGACCTTTCTACAGCACGGGGCGGCGTCCCGATCCGGTCATGGAACTGGAATTTCGGCGACGGAAAGGCTGCCACGGTCGTTTCGCGTTCCACCAATCCGGTCGTGGATTATGACTATCCTGGCATGTACCAGATTACGTTAACCACAACCGACGAGAATGGGGCAGTCAGCACTACGTCACTCCCTGTTAGCGTCGCCGCACTTTCAATCACCGATATTACCGACGATGACTAGGGAGTAAGGTTCCCGCTGGTTAAGGATGAGGTGCTGTATTTTTCGATCACTATTCCACCTAGTCAGGTGAGAAGTCTCCACTATGCACTTCCTGGATCGACTGCAACTTTTACCCTCAGGTCGGGGTCATCAAAAGATGTCGTAATGCTGGAAACCAGAGGCGATACGGCATTAATGGTTTCACCTGATTGTTCTTCCACACTGTCGGATGGAATGCCCGCTGCCTGTTCGGGGCGCAGCACCAGCTATGGGAGAACCTTTTACGCTAGGGTAACAGCCAAGACAGCGGTAGGCGACGCAAAAATCGAGCGATTTTTTGTTAGCGACGTAAACCCTTCCTGTAGGTTGAAATCGCTCGATGCTACAGTTACATGCTTGGGGGATGTTTGTAGTTGTCCACAGTAACGTTGGACTCCTGCATTGAGTACGCCGATGCAGGGGTAGAAGCGAAAGGATAAGAATGATTTCAGAGGTCAGGCTAATGGTGCCACCGCCTCCGCTGACGCGACGATTGAATGCGCTACACCTGCTACCGGTACAACCGGTTAGGTTCTGCGGGTGGGCGGGACTTACTACGTGATGGTATCCAGCAAGACAAAACTCGATGGCGCTTCTGTCTTAGCCAAGACTGCCAACTTTTGATCTGGAAGATTGGGACAAATGTGGGCAATGGAGGCGTTGCCGGATTGAGGGAGACGAATTGATGCGCAGAGGTGTGCCGTGACACGAGCGCATGGCGCGTGCTGTCACATAAGGCTGGCGCCTCGCGGCGCCGGCCTTATGTGTCACGCGCGTACGGCTGTTGAGGTTAGAAGGCGACGAACGGCCCGGTTTGCGTACCGATCTTCGCGCCTTCCAGCACGGTATACACATTGCGGCCGAAGAAGAACGGCAGACCCCACATGAAACCTCCGGAAAGTTTCGCGCCGAGGCTATCGTAGGCAGCGTTCAGGTTCGCCCGCAAGCTGAGCCCATTGCCGACCGAGAACGGCACCGTGACGGGTGTGCCGACTCCGCTAGTGGCCTTCAAGACGGCAGACAGGCTAAGGGAGGGCGATGGTGTGTACCAGACGCCCGTGTAGGGAATTGTGCTATCCGGAAAGTAATAGACATTCGTGCCACTGTCGATCACGCCGGTGAGCGTACTGCCCTTGTACACGGTCGTGAAGAAGCCGTTCTGATCCACCGGCACGATACTCGCCGTCGATGATAGCGCATTGTTCTGCCGCGTTCCGACGCCGAACACGAGTTCACCGGTGGCCGTCGCCTGACCGTCTGCGGGTAACGCCGGCAAACGGATGATGGTCCCGTTGTTGTCGGAGGTAAAGTCGGCGACAGGATTCATGACTTGCGTGTCCAGCGGTACGCGTGTGCCCGTGCACGAGGCCGTGGAGGGGCAGTAGTAGTAGGTCGCCGACAATACTTGTTGCGCTGCAAGCGGATAGTCGCGCGCCGTATGGCCGATGCCGATTACGCCGTTGGCGCCAAGCGCGGCCGCCGTATTGAGGTCGACCATGCCACGGGAATTGCACTCCGTCGGCATGGTGTATGCGCCATCGCCGATCACTTGGACCGGCAGATTGCCCGCCGTTTTGCCTCCGATCGTCACGTCGGCGCGTTTGACCGAGCCCCACGTATAGCCGCCCATGAAAGTCGCGCATTGGGCAACCGGAGCGCCTCCGGTCGGATCGTTCGAAGCCCCGGTCTGCGCCGGCAAGCGGGAAGCGAGCGTCGAACCCAACGCGCTGGCCATCACGCGCACACCGACCGAACCTGTGTCGAGCAGCATGTGATCGACGGTGGCGCATTGGGTGTCGCCCTGCGAGCCAGGGATGCATATGGTTGCGCTCACGTAGAGCATGTTGGTCTCGCCCATCGTCCGATCAACGACGATCGGCACAGTGTTCACGTCGGCGACTGGCGTCGGCGTCGGAGTCGGCGTTGGTGTCGGAGTCGGAGTCGGAGTCGGCGTGGGAGTCGGCGTCGGCGTCGGAGTGGGAGTCGGAGTGGGCGTCGGGCTTGGAGTCGGCGTTGGAGTAGGGACGCCACCAGCCGCGCCCGCATCTGGGCTTGGACTCGGAGCAGGGCTCGGGCTCGGAGTGGGACTCGGAGTCGGCGTGGGTGTCGGCGTCGGAGTTGGAGTCGGAGTTGCCGGTTTGTCGTTATCCTGGGTCGCGTTCGAACTACCGTCGTCGCCGCCACCACCGCCGCAGGCTGAAAGGGCCAAGCTCGCCGTCAGCAGCGCGAAGCAAAGTTTCTTATTGAGTGTCTTCATGTTTCTTTCTTCCGTGAAATCGATGTGCCGCGTTACTGCAGATCGTCAGCACGGACATTGGCGGGTACGAGGCGCGGCAGGACTGCCTTACCAAAGAAGTTGCCCGCCCGGCCGGCCGACTCGATCTGAAAGTCGCCGTTGCGCTCGATCAATGGACCGGTGCCGCGCACGCGCGCTGTACCGGCGGAGACCGCGTTCGGGAAGTAGCTGCCGAGTAGTGTGACCATGTCAGGGCGCACCGGCCCTTGCCAGGTGACGGCAAACACGACGTTGGTTGGCAAGACGTATTCGCGAATCCTGACACCGTCAGTGTCACGCGACTCACGCACGGTGTAAGCCGCGGTAGAGGAAGAGGAATTGAGGGCTGCCGCGCGAAGCAACGTCTGCGGGGCCGAACCCGTACTCGGTGCACCACCCAACGCTGCATACGACGCGAGCGGCAACAGTGCCGTGGCGGCCAGCACGATCTTTACAAATCTCATCACATTGCTCCAAAAAACAGGTCGGAGCATGTTGCCTGCAGGCTATTAATGAGAGTGCCGGAAAAGTCTCAATGAGATGTCGGAAACGACGTCAGGAGACAGCGCTGGAAAGCCCCGCCTCCTGCATCAAAAACATCCATTCCGTCAGAACGCGACAAACGGTCCGCTCTGTGTGCCTATCGTGCCGTTGCCTACGGTCGTGTACACGCTGCGTCCGTAGAAGAATGGCAGACCCCACATGAACATTTTCGAACTGGACTGATACCAGCCGACGTTGTCGTAGGCGGCATACCCGTTCGTCGACATGCGGACGACACTGTCGATCGTGAACGGCACATTGACAGGCGTTCCGTTGCCGTTGGTGGCCTCCATCGTGGCTGCCAGGTTCAGCGCGGTTAGCGGCGTGTACCAGCCCGACGTAGTGGGAATCGAATCGTCCTGGAACGCGAACCCGTTGGTACCACTGTCGATTGCGCTCCAGGTGAACGCCTGACCTTGATACTGAGTCGTAAATTCGCCGTATTCATCCAACGCCAGAACGTTCACATTCGACGGTAACGCGTTATTCGATTGCGTGCCGATACCGAAGATCAGTTCGCCTGTGACGCTCGCCTGGCCTCCCGCTGGCAGCTTGGGCAGGCGGATGATCGTGCCGTTGTTATCGCTCGAGAAGGCGGCGACGGGGTTTATCACCTCCTTGCTGACCGTCATGCGTGTGTTGAAGCAAGCGTTTGCGCCCGTGCAATAGTAGTAATTCCCCGGCAGCGCGGTGGTCAGCGCGTCTTTCGAATCCTGGGTGCCGTAGCCGATGCCGAGAATACCGTTGGCGCCGAGTTTCTCGACGGTACTGAGGTCCGGGCCGCCGTGCGCGACGCAGTCCGACGGGATGGCGTACGCGCCGTCGCCGACCAACTGGATGGGGATGTTGCTTGCCGTGCGGCTGCCGATCTTGACATCGGCGCGTTTCACCGAACCCCAGGTCGTACCGGAACCGAACGGCATGCATTCGGCGATCGGCGCGGCGCCGCTTGCGTCGTCGACGGCGCCGACTTGCGTCAGCAACTGGGACCCGAGTGTCGGCAATGCGCTGGCCATGATGCGTACGCCGACCGAGCCCGTATCCACCAACATGCGGTCGACGGTCGTGCACTGACTCGCGCCTTGCGTACCGGGAACGCATACCGTGATCGTTGCGGAAAGCATGTTGAGGCTGCCCATCGAGTTGTTGACATAAATTGGCACCGTGTTGCTGCCATTGCTGGATGTATTGCCCGAATTGCCTGAACTGCCCGAGCCATCCGGTTTCGTGATCCAGTCGGGATCGGCGGACCAGGCGATCGAGCCGTTGTTGTTGCTGCTGTTTCCATCACTTCCGCCGCCACACGCTGCCAGTGTCGGGCCAAGCGCGACCAGCGCGACCCAGAGTGTCTTATTGATTGTCGTCATCTTGTTGTTTTCCGCGAAATCGATACGCCGTATTACTTCAGATCGCCCGGACGGACGTTGGCCGGCATCAGGCGCGGCAGATACGCCACGCCGAAGAAATGTCCCAAGCGGCCGGCTGATTCGATGCGGAAGTCACCGTTGCTTTCGATCAGCGGACCGGTGCCGCGCGCACGGCTTTCGCCGGCGCTGACGTAGTTGGGGAAATAGCTGCCGAGAAGCGCCGTCATATCCGGCCGTATCGGTCCTTCCCAAGTGACAGCGAACACGACATTGCTGGGCAGCACGTATTCGCGGATCGTGACGCCGTTAGCGTTACGCGACTCGCGCACCGAGTAGGCCGCCGTGGAGGTTGTGCTGGCCGCGCCCGTATTTGAAGCGGCGGCAGACTGCGGTGTAGCACGCAGCATCGTCGGCGAGGAAGACGTACCGGTACTCGGCGCGCCGCCCAACGTAGCATGCGAGGCGAGCGGCAGCAGTGTTGCGGCCAGCATCGCGATCTTTAGAAGTCTCATCACACTGCTCCCCAAAAATAGTCGGAGCATGGTGCCCGCGCGATGATCAGGAAACCGTACGAAATTTCTGCAGCGACGACGGGAAAGATCGCAATGAAAGGAAGGTGTCAGGGATGTCGCAAACCGTCCCGCGCTGAGAAGGCGCGAATGACAACGAATGCCAGCACACAGCAGCGAGTAGCAGGCGGCCCACGTGTGCAACGCAAGAAACGTCGCGCGGGCAGAGGGTCAATCGGGGAAGAAAAAGACTAAACGAGCCGACGTTACTGAGCCGCCGCCGCATTCGGCATCGTCCGCCGTCCGAGCTTGCCTGCAGCGCCTTTAGCAGCGACACCCGGATGCGGCACCGTCGGCACCGTCGGCACCGTCGGCACCGTCGGCACCTGCGGCAACGCAGTCAACGAGCCATCGTCGAGCGGCGACAGCAACGCGCTCAACTGCAGCACGTCCTGATCGGTGAGATTCGCGGTCGAGGCCTTCAGCTTCAGACTATTGATCAGCGTGTCATAGCGCGCCTTCGCGAGATCGCGGCGCGCCGAAAACAGTTGATCCTGCGCATTGAGCACGTCGATATTGATCCGCACGCCGACCTGATAGCCGAGCAGGTTCGATTCGAGCGAGGTGTTCGCCGATCGCTCGGCGGTCTGCAGCGCGCGCACTTGCGCGAGCCCGCTCACCACGCCGAGAAACGCTTGCCGCGCCGATAGCGCCGCATTGCGCCGAGCCGTATCCAGATCCGCGGCAGCCTGGTCTTCGAGGGCGAGCGTCTGACGTACGCGGCTTTGCGTCGCGCCACCCGCAAAGATCGGAATCGTGACTTGCACGCCGATCGTGCTGTTCGTGTACGACGACCCCAGGTTGCCCAGTTCCGCGGCGAGCGCCGGCGTGCCGGGCGCGGGCGTGTTCGCGCCGCTGCCGAAGCCGCCACCGAAATTGCCGCCGAAGTTACCCGCGCCGGCCGCGCCGAGACTGCTGCGCGAGCGGCTCGCCACCAGGTCGACAGTCGGCAGGTGGCCGG
Organism: Paraburkholderia polaris; assembly: GCF_012927345.1. Taxonomy (GTDB): domain Bacteria; phylum Pseudomonadota; class Gammaproteobacteria; order Burkholderiales; family Burkholderiaceae; genus Paraburkholderia; species Paraburkholderia polaris. The sequence continues at coordinate 24,478 of NZ_JABBGJ010000037.1, read as the reverse complement.
CCTTGGCCTTCGACGTCTCGCGTTGCGCGCTATCCAGCGCGATCTGCTTCAGGATGACCTGGTAGTTCGCATCGCTTGCCGCATCGACCCACAGATTGATGTCGGCGGGCACGGGCGGCGGCAGCGGTGCGCCGGCGGCGAGTCCATCCACGCGCTCGACAGGGTGTCCGACAATCTGCTGCAAAGCCGCCAGCTTCACGGCAAGGTCGTTCTGCGCGGCAATTTCCTGCGAGACCGCCTGATCGCATTTAGCCTGGGCTTCGTTGGTATCGGTGATCGTCGTGTTGCCGACTTCGAATGAATGCTTGGCCGATTCGAGCTGCTGCGCGATCGACGCTTTCTGCGAGCGCACAATCGCAAGGCTGTCCTGCGAGGCGAGCGCATCGAAGTAAGCCTGGCCAAGCCGCACGATCAGATCCTGCCGCGCCTCTCCAAACGACGCCTGCGCCGAATCCACCGCGAGCTTGCCCTGCGCATAGCCGTACCAGCTATCGACGTGAATCAGCGGCTGCGTGAGCGAAATCGTGTAACCGTTGCTATTGCCGTAGGAGGCAGGAAAGCCGCCGCCGAAATCGGTGTTCTGGCGGTTCGCGGTGAGTGACGCGGAGACTTGCGGCAGCAGTTTGGCGCGGGCCAGCGGCAACGCTTCGCTATTGGCGGCAAGCGCCGCGCGCGCGCTTTGCAGTTGCGCGTCGTTCGACAGTGCTTCGTCGTAAAGCTGGGACAGGCCGACGGCGTGCGCGGGCAGCGGGATCAGCGCCGCGAGTGCGGCAATGGAGGTGGCGACAAGTGCACCACGAAACGCGCAATGAAACGCCAAAGCGGCTGCGAGAACCTGCACCCGCCGACGGATCATCGCGACCGTGCGATCAATAGGTGGGAACGGACGGGTCGACCTGACGCGACCACGCGTCGATCCCGCCTTGCAGATTGAAGACGTTGGTATGGCCGCGCGATTCGAGGAACATCGCGACCTGGGCGCTGCGCGCGCCGTGATGGCACACGCAGACGATTTGCGCGTCGTCGTCGAGCTCTTCGCTGCGCGCGGGAATCTCACGCATCGGAATCAGCACGGCGCCGGCGATCGACGCCGTCTGGATTTCCCACGGTTCGCGCACGTCGAGCAGCACGGGCGCGGGGCGCGATTGATCCGCGAGCCATTCAGCGAGCGCGGGAGCGGTCAGATTTTGCATCAGCAGGACATCCAGTTCAGAGGACGGCGGCACGCCGGCCGTACAGATAAAGGTGTGAATTAAAACTTGAAGCGCGGCGGCTGCACGGCGTTAATCAGCGGTTCGACATAGGTTTCGAACACGTCGGCGATGCGGTACTGCTTCTCGTCGATACGCGTGATGATCTGCGCCTTCATGACCGGCGCGGTGCCGACGAAAGCCGCGAGACGGCCGCCGATCTTCAGATGTTCGAGGATTTCCTGCGGCAGCACCGGCAGGCCGCCCGATACGCAGATCACGTCGTACGGTGCAGCGTTGGCCCAGCCACGCGAGGCGTCGCCGGTGGCGACTTCGGCGTTCAGCACGCCGTTGGCGATCAGGTTGCTCTTCGCCAGTTCCGCGAGTTCCGGTTCGATGTCGACCGTCAGCACGTGCTGCGCGCGGTGCGCGAGCAGGGCGGCCATGTAACCCGAGCCGGCGCCGATTTCGAGCACGCTTTCGTGTTTCTTCACCGCCAGTTCCTGGAGCACGCGCGCTTCGACGCGCGGCGCCAGCATGTGCTGGCCACCCGGCAACGGCACTTCGAAGTCGACGAAGGCCAGATCGCGGTAGACGGTGGGGACGAAATTTTCACGCTTGACGATCGAGAGCAGATTCAGCACGTCCTGGTCGAGCACTTCCCAGGGGCGGATCTGCTGTTCGATCATGTTGAAACGCGCTTGCTCGATGTTCATGGTGGATTCGGCAGTGTGGTTTGGCGAGTTTGCGATTCTTTGCCACTGACCGGCGACCTCGGGGTGTGACTCCGGGGTACAGCCCCGGACACAACTCAGGACGCAGGACACGGCAGGGTAACTACGGGATTGTACCAAATGGCGGCGCGAACCCATGCCGTCACGGGCGGTGCGCCGTCCGGCCGCCGCCCTGGGACGGCTCTCGCCGCGGCCGCCCGACCCCGTATTAATTCCTGGCGATCCGTCCTTGCGACGGTGTGGCGAGCCTGCGCTTCATCGATGCAGTGCAGGCAAGCAGCGCGGCGGACGGTCAATGGTGCGAGATAAAACCTGCTTGACGGTGGATACGTGACGCGCATGCCGGGCAGCGAAGGGAGCCTTTCAATTCAACGCCGCCTGATTTTTAACCAGGCCTTGAGCGTACCGAGGTCCTGGAACTCCACCAGATCGTACTCGAGCGATTCGATCTGTTCCTGCAGCATGAAAACGTCTTCCGCCAGCTCGTGCATTGCCTTCTTCGGCGTGATGGAAGCCATCGGGTCGAGCCCGTAGCGTTCCTTGAACGCCATTTCGACAAACATAATTTCGTCGTCGAGTTCGCCGACCTGCTCCTTTAGTATCTTGTTGTAATGCTTGAGCCGGTCTTCGCTCAGGTTATCGATCGCGTTCTGATCGATGTGTTCCAGTTCCAGCTGCAATTCGAGCAAACGCAGCAGATTGTTCTTGCTGTAGGCCTCGTTGACGCGTTGCATCAGCGCGGTTTTCCGTTTGCGTTCTTCTGGATCGCTTTCGCGATCGGGATGCAACGCGCTCGCCAGCTTGCGATACACCTCGCGAATCGAGCGGCTCAGTTGCGCTTCTTCTTCCTCGCGGCGCGTTTCGGCCGCTATCTGCTTCGCCGTCTTCTTTTTCGGGGCGCATTGCGCCTGCCGCGCCTGATGTTCCGCCGCTTGCGCAGCGTCGTCCTGTTCGATATGCGCCTGCAGGCGATCCAGAACTTCGTCGGGCGAGTTCATGTCGATGTCGTCCAGCTCAACGCCTAATACCGTCTCCAGCATCGATTTCATTTCGTCTAACTCGGACGCTCTGTCGTCGTCGTAGTCGGACCCGCTGTGCCGGTTGTATAGCGCTTTCAAGTCGCCGCTATCTTCTTCCCCGAGACACCTCGCCGCCAGATCGACAATCACCGCTGAAAGGGTGCGCCGCTCGGTCTGGGTGATACGTTTCTGGTTGCTCTGCTCGTCGAGAAGGTGCGCCATTCGCGCACGCAAATGTTGCATCTTCTGCGTCAGCGGCAGCAGTTCATTCACGTACTTTTGCTGGAAAGCCGGCGCGAACTCCTCCCACGCGCTCAAACTGGCGCGCCGCTTTTCGATCTGTTTGATCAGCGTGTTGAACGCTTTCTGGCCCTTCGACAGGGTAGGTTGATTGTGGTCCGGCGCGATGCTGACGGACCTGGCGCTTGTCCTGGTCATGGAGCGGATATCTTCGGTCGTCAAATGGGGTGGGGCGCCGCCTAGCTGCCCTTGCTCTTCCGGATCTGCTCTTCGAATGCGATATCGAGCTTGCTTGCCTTGCGTGGCTTGGGCGGTCCAAAACCGTCGACGAATTTGACGAAGTCGTCGAGCGTCAGCGGGTCGGAGACTTTCTTGTCCGTGCCGCTCGATTTGTCGACCAGATAAAACAGGCCGCCGGACAGGCTGATCGCTGCGAACTGCGGATTGCCGCTGCGGGTTTTTAGCCGCTCGACGGCGTGGATGGCTCGGGTGGTGCGCATGATGGGGGACGGCTGGTCGGGGAAAGACTTCTACTGTAGCAACTTCGCGCAGGGCCTGCGAAGTTGCTTGATTGCGTGACGCTACGCCTTGCGTCTGAACTTTCTCCGCAGCCAATCCGCCCAATCCTCCAGCACCGTATAGACCACCGGCACGACCACCAGCGTCAGAATCGACGACGTAATCACACCGCCGATCACCGTCTGCCCGAGCGGGCCACGCTGCTCGCCGCCTTCACCGAGCGCCGCCGCCAGCGGCAGCATGCCGAAGATCATCGCCAGCGTGGTCATCAGAATCGGCCGCAGACGTACACGCGCCGCTTCGAGCAGCGCTTCACGCCGCTCCATCACGCGACCCTTGCCGGACGCATCGAGCAGGGTGCCGCGCCGCGCCTGATTCGCGAAGTCGATCAGCAAAATCGCGTTCTTCGTGACAAGGCCCATCAGCATCACGAAGCCGATGATCGAAAACATGTTCAACGTACTGCCGAACAGCAGTAGCGCGATCAGCACGCCGATCAAGGTAAGCGGCAGCGACGCCATGATCGCAAGCGGCTGCGCGAAGCTGGCGAACTGCGACGCGAGAATCATGTAGATGAAGATCACCGCCAGCGCCAACGCCTCCACCGCGTACACGAACGATTCGTTCATGCTCTTGGTCGAGCCTTCGAATCGATAGTGGTAGCCCGCGGGCAGATGCATCGCGTCGAGCGTTTTCGCGACGTCCGAGGCCACTTCACCGGGCGAGCGGCCATTGACGTTGGCCGACAGCATCACCTCGCGTTGCAGGTCGCGCCGGTTCAAGACATCGGGGCCGGTCGTCTTGACGATATCCGCGATCTGCCGCAGCGGTACCAGCACCGGCGCACCGTTCGCGTCGGTGCGGTTGGTGGCGATCATCAGCTTGGCCAGATCGTCGACGTCCTGACGCTGCGAGCGCGGCAAGCGCACGCTGACGTCGTAGTCCTGATCGTCGGGGGCGCGCCATGTGCTGATGGCATCGCCGGAGAGCAGCGGCCGCAATGCGGTGCCGATATCGGCTACGCCCACGCCGAGGTCGGACGCCAGTTCGCGCTTCACGTTGATCGCGACGATCGGCTTATCCGCCTTGAGACTCGAATCGAGATCGACGAGGCCCGGGATCTTGGCCATCCGCGTTTGAGCCGCATCCGAAAGCCGGCGCAGTTTGTCGATGTTGTCACCCTGCAAGCTCAACTGGATCGCTTTCGTGCTGCCGGCGCCATCGGGCACGCCGATTTCGGTAATCGACACGCCCGCCACCGAGGCGAGCCGGGCGCGGAACACCTGGTTCAATTCGACCATGCCGCGCGTGCGGTCGCGCCGGTCTTTCAGGCGCACGGTGATCAGCGCGGTGTTTTTGCCTTGCGTGTTGCCCGAGTTGACCGTCGCGTAACTGAAGCGCACTTCGGGGTAGGTGGCGAGAATCGCCTGCACCTGTTTCACTTTTTCCGAAGTGGCTTCGAGCGAGGTGCCCACCGGCGTGTTCAACCCGATCTGCGTTTCGGAGAAGTCCGCATTCGGCACGAACTCGGTGCCGACGAACGGCACCAGAAACAGGCTGCCGAAGAACGTGGCCGCAGCCACGGCCAGCGTGATCGCGCGATGCTTCAGCGACCAGCCCAGCAGGCGCTGGTAGAACGCGGTGAGCTGGCCGATCTGCTTGTCGAACAGATGCAGGGAACGTTCGATGACGCGCCCATAGCGATAGCCCTTGCGGCCAGTGTCCGCGTCGTGTAGATCGGGGTCCGGCCAGATCGAGGACAGCATCGGATCGAGCGTGAACGACACGAACATCGAGATCAGCACGGCGGCGGCCACTGTAATGCCGAACTGATGGAAGAAGCGGCCGATGATGCCGCCCATAAAGCCCACCGGCAAAAATACGGCGACGATCGAAAAGGTGGTCGCCAGCACGGCGAGCGCAATTTCCTTGGTGCCGTCGAGCGCGGCGGTGCGATGGTCCGCGCCGAGCTGCACGTGCCGCACGATGTTTTCGCGCACCACGATCGCATCGTCGATCAGTAGGCCGACGCATAAGGACAGCGCCATCAGCGTGATCACGTTGATCGTGAAGCCGCACGCGTACATCACCGCGAAGGTGCCGATCAGCGCGATCGGCAGGGTGAGGCCGGTGATCACGGTGCTGCGCCACGAACCGAGAAACAGGAACACGATCAGCACCGTCAGCAGCGCGCCTTCGAGCAAGGTACGCTTCACTTCGTTGACACTGTCTTCAATGTTGATCGACGAATCGTCGGTGATGCTCAGTTTGACGCCGGGTGGCAGTTGCGGCTGCAGAAGGCCGACTGCGTCACGCACGCCGTGTGCGACTTCCACAGTGTTCTCGCCTTGCGCCTTGATGATCGACAGGAACAGCGCGCGCTGGCCGTTCAGCAGCGCCATGCTGTCGGGTTCCTGCTGGCCGTCCACCACATCGGCGACCTGATCGAGTGTGACGGGCTGTGTCGCGGAAGAGGCTGTCGGTATCGCCGACTGCGCGCCGCGCCGCGCAATGATGATGCGTTTGAAGTCGTCCGGTTTTTCGAAGCGGCCTTTGACCTGCACGGTCTGCTCGACATTGCTCGACGTGAGCGGTCCGGCCGGAATCTCCTGATTCTCGTTCTGCACCGCACGGATCACCTGATCGACGCCGATCGAAAGCGCCTGCAGCTTCTCCGGATTCACATCGATCTGCACTTGCCGCTTTACGCCGCCAACCAGCGACACCGAGCCGACGCCGCGCACCGTTTCGAGCCGCTTGCGCACGATCTGATCGGCGACGGTGGTGAGATCGCGCGTGGACAACGACGCGCCCGGTGCGTTCGAGATGGCCACCGTGATGATCGGCATATCCGACGGGTCATAGCGCAGCACGCGCGGGTCCTTCACGCCGTCGCGCAGATCGGGGCGGATCAGCGCGATCTTGTCGCGCACGTCCTGGGCGGCTTGCACCGCATCCACCGAAAGATCGAATTGCACGATCACGACCGACTGCGCGTCGTACGAACGCGAGGTGATTTCGTCGATGCCGCTGATCGTGTTGACCGCTTCCTCGATCTTGCGGGTGACGTCCGACTCGACCGATTCCGGCGACGCCCCCGGATACGCGGTCTGCACGACCACGACCGGGAACGCGATGTCCGGGAACTGATCGACCTTGAGCCGCTGATAAGAAAACAGACCGATGACGAGCAGCGCCATCATCATCATCGTGGCGAGCACCGGGTTGCCGATGCTGATGCGGGTGAACCACATAGGCAGGGGCTCCGGTCAGCGTGTGCTGCTTGCGCCCGGCACGCTGGCCGCTTGCGGGGCATCCTGCCCGGGCTGGGCGGATGGCGCCGATTGGGCGGGCTGCACCACATGCACGGTGCTGCCGATCCGCAATGAGCCGAGATTGTTCTTCACGATCTGCTGGCCGGGCGCCAGTGGGCCGCCGACGATCTCGGTCCATGTGTCGCCGTCGGCATCGCCGGTCGCGCCGGTCTGCACCGGCTGCTCGACCAGCTTGCCGTTGACGAGCGCATAGACGCTGTGGCGCGTGCCGTCCGTGCGGATGGCGGTGGCAGGGACCACCAGCACGTCCTGCCGGCTGCCGACCGAGATCGTGCCGGTGCCGAACATGCCGACCCGCAGCGTGCCCGCCGGGTTGGCGACCTGCACGTACACCATGATCGAACGCGAGCCGGCTTGCGCGGCCGGGTTGATGCGCGTGATTGCGCCCTGGATCGGTGTGTCGATACCGTCGAACGCGATCTGGATCGGCTGGCCGATCCGCACGCGGCCGATCTCGCCGACCGGCACCGGCGCTTCCAGTTCGAGCGTGCGCAGATCGACCACGTCGAACAGCTTGGTATCAATGGCAACTTTCTCGCCCGGTTCAACCGAGCGCGAGGCGATCTGTCCGTCGAGCGGCGAGCGCACGACGGTATCGTCCAAAGACAGATTCGACGACGCCAGCGCGGCCTTCGCCGCGTCGAGATTCGCGCGCGCGATTTGATACTGGCTTTGCGCGGTGTCGAAGGCGTTTTTCGAAATGAAGCCCTTTTCGACCAGCACGCGGTTGTTGTCGAGCGTCTGTCTGGCGATGTCGAGCTGGCCGGCCATGGCGGCCATCTGGCCGCGCGTCTGTTCGGCGCGGGCGACGTAGTCGCGGGCGTCGATCTTCGCGAGGATCTGACCGGTCTTGACCGGATCGCCTTCGCGCACCATGACGTTGAGCGCCGAGCCGGCAACTTTCGATTTGACCGCGGCTTGCGTGACTGCGCGCAGTGAACCGGTCAGCGGCAGCGTTTCGGAGAGGGTCCGGCGGCTGACGGTGGTGAGGTCGTCAGGCGCGAATTCGACGACGGAAGAAGGGGCCCCGACGTTGGCGTCAACGGCGCCGCTGCGCTTCCTGATGGCGTGGCCGATCGCAATGGCGAGGATCACACCGGCTACAACGGCGGCGACGATGATGCGTTTTCTGGTTTTTAGCATGCGCGGTCTGACGGACTTCACGAACTGGCGAGAGGCGGTGGCGGCCTTGTGGTCTCAAGGCGCCCCGCGCTCGCACGGAATCGGCAAATTAGCCAGAACTCGCCGTTCATTGCAAGCTGGCCGTCAGCATGTTACACGCAGCTTGCATGGCGCGCGCCGCTCGAACGGTGGGCTCGGGCGGCAGGCGTGCATATTGACTAAAAGTGACAAATTCAGACGGACAACCGGTGGCGATGGGTAGTGCGATGCGCGCGGCTGAACCGGGACGGAACCCGCCGCGCATGCCATGCTCACTGACTCAGATAAACAAACTTGCCGTTGTTGATCGTGCCCATCACGCTCGCGCGCTGATCCAGACCGACGTGGTCCTTCGGGCTCGTATTGACCACACCGTTCGGCACGACCAGTTCATGTGCGTGTTCCAGTTCGTCACGCAACGCAATGCGGAAAGCCGGCGTGCCCGGCTGCGCCGTCTTCAACGCACGCGCGACTGCATCCTGCAAACGCGGATACACGCCTGCTGCATCGCCCGCGAACTGCGTGACGCTGCCCGGGCCGTACTTTGCTTCGTATTCGTTGGTGAACGCGAGCGCCGCCTTCTTCGCCGGATGATCGGCCGGCAGCGTGCGCGCCACCACGACCGGCTGGGTCGGGAACAGCGTGCCTTCCACGTCCTTGCCGCCCAGCTTGATGAACTCGGGCGTGGCGATACCGTGCGTCTGATAGATCGGGCCTTTGAAGCCGCGTTCGATCAGCGTGCGTTGCGGCAGCACGGTCGGCGTGCCGGCCCCGGCGATCAGGATCGCGTCGGGCTTGGCTGCCATCAGCTTGAGGATCTGGCCGGTAACACTGGCGTCGGTGCGGTTGTAGCGCTCGGTGGCCACCAACTGGATATGACGCAGGGCCGCGAACTTGCTGAACTCGTTGAGCCAGCTTTCGCCGTAGCCGTCCGCGAAACCGATGAAGCCCACCGTCTTCACGTTGTGGTTCGACATGTAGCGTGTCATCACGTCGGCCATCGCGCTATCGGTCTGCGCCATCTTGTAGGCCCAGACCTTCTTGCCTTCCTGCGGCTCCACCACGCTCGCCGAGCCGATCAGCGTGATCATCGGCGTCTGGCTTTCGGCGACCGGATCGAGCGCGGCCATCGCCGCCGGCGTGATATTCGGGCCGACGATCACGTCGACGTGGTCTTCATTGATCAGCTTGTGAATATTGCGAACCGCCGCACCCGGGTCGGAAGCGTCGTCGAGGAAGATGTAATCGGCTTTCTGGCCGGCGATCGTGGCCGGCCACATCAGCATCGCGTTCTTACTCGTAATGCCGATCACGGCGGCGGGGCCGGTGCTCGACAGATCGATGCCGACCTTGATGTCGGCGTGTGCTGCGTTGGCGAGCAAGAGCGCGCCAAAACCAAAAGCGGCGGCGAGGCCGCTGATCTTTTTCTGATACGACTTCATCGAGGGGTCTCCATAGCGGGAAGCGTGGTGATGTCAAAGTTCGTAGGTTTCGTGCTCGCCTTTGAGCGCCTGTTCGATCAGCTTGCGATTCATGCTCGGCGACAGCAGTTCGACGAGCGTATACACATAGCTGCGCAGATACGCACCCTGTTTCAGCGCGACCCGCGTCACGTTGCTGCCGAACAGGTGGCCGACCGGCATCGCGCGCAGATGGCGGTCGCGCTCGGCGTTGAACGCGATATCCGCCATGATGCCGACGCCTAGCCCCAGTTCCACATAGGTCTTGATCACGTCGGCGTCGATCGCCTCCAGCACGATGTCCGGATGCAACCCGCGCAGGCGGAACGCCTCGTTGATCTTGGTGCGGCCGGCGAACGCGTTGTCGTACGTAATCAGCGGATATTGGGTCAGATCATCCAACGACAAAAGTTTGCGGTCGAGCAGCGGGTGATCCGGTTGCATCACGGCGACGTGGTGCCACTGGAAGCACGGTAGCGAGACCAGTTCCTTATAGTTAGCGATCGCTTCAGTGGCAATGGCCAGGTCGGCCTGGTCGTGAATCACCATCTCGGCGACCTGCGTCGGGCTACCTTGCAGAATTGAAAGGTGAACTTTTGGGAAGCGCTTCTTGAATTCGGCGATCGCGGCCGGAAGTGAGTAGCGTGCTTGGGTGTGGGTGGCGGCGATCACCAGATTGCCCTGATCCTGGGCCGCGTAATCTTTACCGACCCGTTTGAGGCTCTCGACCTCCTGCAGAATCTTCTCAACCGACTGAAGAATGATGCGCCCCGGCTCCGTCATCCCGCGCACCCGCTTGCCGTGCCGCGTGAAGATTTCGACGCCCAGCTCGTCTTCCAGCTCGATGATCGCCTTGGAGACGCCCGGCTGGCTTGTAAACAGGGCTTTGGCCGCTTCGGTCAGATTGAAGTTCTGCCGCACAGCCTCGCGGACGAAGCGGAATTGATGCAGGTTCATATATAACCTCTCCGCATATCAAAAGAATTTTTTAGTCGTTTGAAATATAAGGCGAGTTTATTACGATCTGTCCATCTTTTTCAATATGGATATCTGTATTTGTCATAAGCAAATGAGCGGAGGGTCTAAACGTTCATGGGCGAGTGCTGACAAACAGAGATAGCCAGGCGCGGCGGAACCGGACCGCTGCGCTGTTACTGCAAAAAATTGGGGTCCCCGAATGTACCAATACGATCAGTACGACCAGACCATCGTCGATGAGCGGGTCGCGCAATACGCCGATCAGGTTCGCCGCCGCTTGTCGGGCGAATTGAGCGAAGAGGAGTTCCGTCCGCTGCGCCTGCAGAACGGCCTGTACATGCAGCGTCACGCGTACATGCACCGCATCGCGATTCCGTACGGCAACCTGCGCAGCGATCAGATGCGCGTGCTGGCCCAGATCGCGCGCGAGCACGACCGCGGCTACGGCCACTTTTCGACGCGCTCGAACATCCAGTACAACTGGATCCAGCTCGAAGAAACGCCGGAAATCCTGCGCAAGCTCGCTGCTGTGCAGATGCACGGCATCCAGACCTCGGGCAACTGTATCCGTAACATCACGGCCGATCAGTTCGCTGGCGTAGCGCCGGATGAAGTGGTCGATCCGCGTCCCTGGGCAGAAATTCTGCGTCAATGGTCGACGTTCCACCCGGAATTCGCCTGGCTGCCGCGTAAGTTCAAGATCGCCGTGTCGGGTTCGACGGAAGACCGCGCTGCCGTGCAGATTCACGACATGGGCGTGTATCTGAAGAAGAACGAGCAGGGCGAGTTGGTGGTCGACATCCTGGCCGGCGGCGGCATGGGCCGTACGCCGATCATCGGTGCGATCATCCGCCGTGATTTGCCGTGGCAACACCTGCTGACGTACTGCGAAGCCGTGCTGCGTGTGTATAACCGCTACGGCCGCCGCGACAACATGTACAAGGCGCGTATCAAGATTCTCGTGAAGGCGCTGAGCCCGGAGAAATTCTCGGCGCAGGTCGAAGAAGAATGGCAACACCTGAAGGACGGTCCGTCGACGCTCACACAAGCGGAAGTGGATCGCGTGGTGCAGTATTTCCAGCCACCGGTATATGAAAAGCTGGCCGACACGGATGCATCGTTCGAAAAGCATTTGCTGGAAAACCGCGGCTTTTCGCGTTGGGTCGAGCGCAATGTGCGTCCGCACAAGGTGTCGGGTTATTCGTCCGTCACGCTGTCGCTGAAGCCGACCACGATCGCCCCGGGCGACGCCACCGACGCGCAGATGGAAGCGGTTGCCGATTGGGCCGACGAATACTCGCTCGGCGAAATTCGCGTCTCGCACGAACAGAACCTGATTCTCGCGAACGTGAAGAAGCGCGACCTGTTTGCGCTGTGGGAAAAGGCTAAGGCGCAGGGTTTCGCAACGCCGAACATCGGCTTGCTGACCGACATCATCGCGTGCCCGGGTGGCGATTTCTGCTCGCTCGCGAATGCGAAGTCGATTCCGATTGCGCTGGCGATTCAGGAACGTTTCAACGATCTCGACTACGTGTACGACCTCGGCGACGTGTCGCTGAACATCTCGGGCTGTATCAATGCTTGCGGCCATCACCACGTCGGCAACATCGGCATTCTGGGCGTCGATAAGGACGGCTCGGAGTGGTATCAGGTGACGCTCGGTGGCGAGCAGGGTACGGGCGCCACGGGCGCGCATCTCGGCCGCGTGATCGGCCCGTCGTTCTCGGCGGAAGAAATGCCGGACGTGATCAGCAAGGTGATCGATACGTTCGTGGAAAACCGCATTGAAGGCGAACGCTTCGTCGAAACGTACAACCGCATCGGCATGACCCCGTTCAAGGAACGTGTGTACGCCTCGCGTCAACCGGCTCACGCGTAACTGCGAAAAGGATACTGAACAGATGGCTTCTATCATCAAGAACCGCGCGATCGTCAACGATGACTGGACGGTGGTGCGCGCCGCTGAAGACGGCACGCTGCCCGCAGTGAATGAATTGCCGGCCGGCAAAGTGCTGGTGCCGCTCACGTTGTGGCAGGCTTCCCGTGATGCATTGATTGCATCGCGCAGCACCGCTGAAATCGGCGTGTGGCTCGCACCGGATAGCGAACCGGCGGATATCGTCGGCGACTTCGACACGATCGCGCTGATCGGCGTGGACTTCCCGGTGTTCCGCGACGGCCGCGGCTATAGCATCGCTCGCCTGTTGCGCGAGCGTTATGGCTACAAGGGCGAACTGCGCGCGATCGGCGACGTGCTGCGCGATCAACTGACGTTCATGTTTCGCTGCGGCTTCGATGCGTATGCACTGCGTGAAGACAAAGACTTCGACGACGCGCTCAAGGCGTTCGACGAATTCAGCTTCAACTATCAGGGCGCGGTGAACTCCTCGCCGCTGTTCCGCCGCCGCGAGTCAGGCGAACTCGTGGGCGAGCTGGCAAAGGCCTCGGCATGAGCGGCGCACAATCGTTCACGCCGGAACTCGCTGCGAAGGTCGAGCGCCTCGATGCGCTGCTCGATTCGATCGCGGCGCGCCACGCGAACGTGAAGCTCGCCAGCAGCCTTGCAGCAGAAGACATGCTGCTCACGCACGCGATCCTGTCGCGTGGTGTGAAGATCGGCATCTTCTCGCTGAACACGGGCCGTTTGCATGCGGAAACGCTCGGCATGCTCGATCGCGTGAAAGAGCGCTACGGTTACGATATCGAGCAGTTTCATCCGCAAGCTGCAGCAGTTGAAGAATATGTCGGCTCGCATGGTCTGAACGCGTTCTATGAAAGCGTCGATCTGCGCAAGCGCTGCTGCGAAATTCGCAAGGTCGAACCGTTGAACCGTGCGCTGTCGGACGTCAGCGCGTGGGTGACGGGGCAACGCCGCGAGCAGTCGGTCACGCGGGCCGAACTGCATGAGGAAGAACACGATGCGGCGCGCAACATCGCCAAGTTCAATCCGCTGACGGACTGGACCGAAGCTGAAGTGTGGGACTATCTGAAAGCATTGGACGTGCCGGTCAACCCGCTGCATGCGCGTGGTTACCCGAGCATCGGCTGCGAACCTTGTACCCGCGCGATCCGTCCCGGTGAAGACAGCCGTGCAGGGCGCTGGTGGTGGGAGTCGCGCGATACGAAGGAATGTGGACTGCATATCACGACGATTACGCCGATCCCCGTCAGCAGCAGCGAGAACGCTTCGGCATAAAGCATTCAGGCGATTCAGGCGTTGGTTTTTAGCTTGAACGCCGCAGATACCGATTTGAATAGTTCCGCCTGGGCGAGCAACCGCTTGTCAGGCGAATCAACGAAGGACCCAAACATGAGCACCACGCTCGATTCCACTGTGAATGCACCGCTTACCAACACGGCGAACCGGATGGATCACCTCGATTGGCTCGAAGCCGAGTCTATCCACATCCTGCGCGAACTGGTCGCCGAATGCAGCAAGCCCGCGCTGCTGTTTTCGGGCGGCAAGGATTCGGTCGTGGTGCTGCACCTCGCGCTGAAGGCCTTCGGCATTGGCGCGAATCGCAAGACCGTGCTGCCGTTCCCGCTCGTGCACATCGACACCGGTCACAACTATGAGGAAGTGATCGACTTCCGCGATCGCCGCGCGAAAGAGATCGGCGCTGAGCTGGTGGTGGGTCACGTCGAAGATTCGATCAAGCGCGGCACGGTGCGTCTGCGTCGCGAACTGGATTCGCGCAACGCTGCGCAAGCCGTGACGCTGCTCGAAACGATCGCGGAACATGAGTACACCGCGCTGATCGGCGGCGCGCGCCGCGACGAAGAAAAGGCCCGTGCAAAAGAACGGATCTTCTCGTTCCGCGACGAATTCGGCCAATGGGATCCGAAGGCACAGCGCCCGGAACTGTGGAGCCTGTATAACGCGCGTCTGCACAACGGCGAACACCTGCGCGTGTTCCCGATCTCGAACTGGACCGAACTCGACGTGTGGCAATACATTGCCCGCGAACAGCTCGAACTGCCGTCGATCTATTACGCGCATCAACGCGAGATCGTGCGCCGCAACGGCCTGCTCGTGCCGGTCACGCCGCTCACGCCGATGCGTGAAGGCGAAACCAGCGAAACTGCGCTGGTGCGTTTCCGCACCGTGGGCGATATCAGCTGCACGTGCCCGGTGGAAAGCGATGCCGATGATCTCGAGAAGATCATCGCGGAAACGGCCGTGACTGAAATCACGGAACGCGGCGCGACGCGGATGGACGATCAGGTTTCCGAAGCCGCGATGGAACAGCGTAAGAAGCAAGGTTATTTCTAAGCACACGAGAGCAATGCAAATGAATATTCACCAACCAGAAGACCTCGGCGTGCTGCGTTTCATCACTGCGGGCAGCGTCGACGACGGCAAGAGCACGTTGATCGGCCGCCTGCTGTACGACAGCAAGGCTGTGCTCTCCGACCAGCTCTCGGCACTGTCGCGCGCGAAGAATAAGCGTACCGTTGGCGACGAAATCGATCTGTCGCTGCTGACCGATGGCCTCGAAGCCGAACGTGAGCAGGGCATTACGATCGACGTCGCATACCGTTACTTCGCAACGGCAAAGCGCAAGTTCATCATTGCTGACACGCCGGGCCACGAGCAATACACGCGCAACATGGTGACGGGTGCATCGACCGCGCACGCAGCGATCATTCTGGTCGACGCAACGCGTGTGACGTTTGTCGACGGTGTCGCGCAACTGCTGCCGCAAACCAAGCGTCATAGCGCGCTCGTGAAGCTGCTCGGCTTGCAGCACGCGATTGTCGCGATCAACAAGATGGACCTCGTCGACTACAGCGAAACGCGCTTCAACGAGATTCGCGATGCGTATGTCGAACTCGCGCGTCAACTGGGTCTGAACGACGTGCGCTTCGTGCCGGTCTCGGCGCTGAAGGGCGACAACATCGTGACGGCTAGCGAGAGCATGCCGTGGTACGCAGGCGAGCCGCTGCTCGATTTGCTCGAAGCGTTGCCGGTCGATATTCCGACGGGCCAGGCGCTGCGCTTCCCGGTGCAATGGGTGGCGCGTCAGGACGGCAGCCAGGCTGACGACTTCCGCGGCTATATGGGCCGTGTCGAAGCGGGTGAGGTGAAGGTCGGCGACACCATCGTCGTGCTGCCGGCGAACCGTGAAGCGACGGTTGCCGAGATCATCGCGCCGGTGACGGGTGGTACGGCGGCGGTGGACCGTGCGTTTGCCGGTCAAACCGTGACGATCCGTCTGGCGGAAGACGTCGACGTGTCGCGTGGCGATACCTTCGTGCTGCGCGAAGCAGCGCCGGAGCCGGCGAAGAAGCTGGAAGCCGATCTGTGCTGGTTCGACGATACGCCGCTGTCGACGCAACGCAAGTATCTGTTGAAGCAGACCACCAACACGGTGTTCGCGCGCATCGGTGCGATCAAGGAAGTGCTCGACGTGCATACGCTGTCGCAGGCGACCGATCGCAAGGACCTGACGATGAACGACATCGGCCGCGTCTCGCTGACGTTGCAAAAGCCGCTGGTGTGCGACGTGTACGACTCGCATCAGGGCACGGGCGCCTTCGTACTGATCGACGAAGCGACGCATCACACCGTCGCGGCTGGGATGATCCGGGCGTTTTCGGCGTAATTTAGCGAGCCTTGGTCGCGCACCGCGGGCGCCTTAACGAACAGGTTGATGCAAATGGGTAAGGTTTATCTGATCGGAGCAGGGCCGGGTGCTGCGGACCTCATCACGGTACGCGGGGCCCGGCTGTTGGGTATGGCCGATGTCGTGTTGCACGATGCGCTGGTCGAGCCGGCGATGCTCGACTACGCGCCTGCTCACGCGCGGCGGATTGCGGTGGGTAAGCGCTGTGGGCAATTGTCGACGGCGCAGCAGTTCATCAACAAGCAGATTGTGGATGCTGCGCTTGAGCACGATGTGGTGGTGCGTCTGAAGGGTGGCGATCCGATGTTGTTCGGGCGTGCCGATGAAGAGATGCGGGCGCTGGAAGCGGCGGGCATCGAGTACGAGGTTGTGCCTGGGATTACAGCGGCGCTGGCTAGTGCGGCTTCGTTGAAGCGGTCTTTGACCCTGCGAGGTGTTTCGCGCAGTATCGCGCTGGCTACTTTTAGCCGGGCGCCGGGGTCCGATGAGATTCGCGAGCAGGTGAATGCGGATTCGCTCGTGTTCTATATGGGGCGCGATAGTGGGGTGGAAATCGCCCAGCAATTGATCGACGCTGGGCGCGCTGTTTCTACGCCTGTCGCGATTGTCGAGGCTTGCAGTACGGAGCGCGAACGGACGCTGACTTTGACGCTCGAGGAACTCGCGGCCGGAGAGGCGCAAAGATGGGTTGATGCCTCGCAGCCGAGTCTTCTGATGATCGGGGAGGCTTTTGCGGCGCGGGCCGGGCAGCGGACGGATTCTTCTTCGGAAGCGTTGCTTAGCGCGGCGTGAAGGGGGTGTTTTTTTTGCTTTGCCGGAGACAATAATCCGCCACAGCATCGAGCACAGAATCATCCTCACCGACGGCGGTCGCACAGTGAATAGCGACGCCAGGATGGGCCGCCCGGCAAACGTCGAGCACCGCAGGTAAATCCCGCCTGACATGCCCACCTTGCCCAAAGAACACCGGCACAACGGTCACAACCGAGCATCCGTGAGCAACGTGAGCGGCCACAGCGGTTGGCAGATCGGGTTCCATCAACTCAAGAAATGCCAGCGAAACCGGTCCAGCGGCGCCATGAGCAGCCTCCAGCTTCGCAGCGAGGCGAGCAAAAGGCTCCGCCCACCGCGCATCCCTCGCGCCATGCCCAAACAGCACAATTCCATGCAAGTCCATGGCTAAGGCTCCTAATGCCGATCGACCCACTTCAACCCGACTAACCCGAGCACCAGATACACCAGCCCCGGTGTAGCCGCGGTCAACGGCGCAGGCCACGTATTCAACGTGCCAATATGCGAGAACAGCGTGTTGAACAGCTGAAAACTCATCCCCAGCATAATCCCGCCGAAAACTTTCACACCGACCACGCCGGCGCGCGTATGCAGATACGCAAACGGCAGCGACAGCACCAGCATCACGAACACCGCAAACGGATACAGCAGCTTGCGCCACAGCGCAATTTCATACCGCTGCGTGTCCTGATGATTCTCGGTCAAATGCTGGATGTAGCGGAACAGATTGAACATCGACATCCGGTCCGGCGACACGAGCAGCACCGATAGGATCTGCGGTGTCAATTCCGAGCGCAACGAATACTCCGGCAACGCCACCTGCTTCGCGCGATACACCGGATTCAACGCATCGGCCGGCGTACCCGGAGGAGGGGGCACGTCGATCAGTTGCGTGTCCGTCACGTCAGTCAGCTGCCAATGCCCCGGCGGCTGATACGTGCCACTCTTCGCAATCCGCACGTTCGAGAGCCGGAACTTCGAGTCGAATTCATAAATCCGCACGTTGCTGATCGTCGCGTCCGGCTTCAATTCGCCAACGTTCACGAAGCGCGTCACCTGCTCGCCGTCCGCGCGCGCGGTGAGCGTGTCCTTCACCCAGACACCCGATTCGAAGTTGCTCGACACGGACGACCCCAGCGCTTCAAGCCGCACGCGTTCCGACAACTGATCCGTATACGGCCCGACGACTTCTCCGATGAAATAAGTCAGGATTACCAGCGGAATACCGATCTTCAGGAGCGAGCGGAGCGCCTGATTCGTCGCGAGGCCCGACACGCGGAAAATCGTGTACTCGGAGTTAGCCGCCATCTGCGCGAACACGTAGATCGCGCTGATCAATGCGGCGACCGGAATGATTTCGTAGAAGCGCGAGGGCGTTTGTAACGCGACGCGCAGCACCGCGTACTGGAACTTGTAGTTGCCGTGGCCGACTGAGTTCAGTTCGTTGATCAAGTCGAAGAAGAAGAACAGACCCGAGAACGCGAACAGAATAAAGATGAACGTGAGGTAGACCTGACGCGCGAAATACCTTTCATAAATGCGCATCGGTCAGGCCCCCTGCGAACGGCTGAACATCGCCCGCGTGAATAGCGGCCGGTTGCGCACGCGCAGCCAGAAGATGAACGCGACGATCGCCGCCACGATAACGTGAAGGACCACCAGTCCAACCGCGAACGACATCCTGCCTTGCTCGATCCACGCCTGCACCACGTTCAACAGATTGGAATACGTCAGATAGATCAATACGGCCATCACCAGATTGATAGTACGACTGCGCCGTGGGTTCTGATGCGCCAGCGGAATCGCCAGCAGCATCAGGTTGATCGCAATCAGCGGCAGCCCCGCACGCCATGCGAATTCGGCAAGGTTGTCGTTGGTCGGGTTGCGCAGGAGTGTGAGCGTGGGCAAGCTGGTCGTAGTCGGTGTATTGACGACTGGCTGGCTCTGGATCTTCAGGCCGTAGCGCTCGAATTCCATGATGCGGAAATCGGGGTGGCCCGGTTCGCCGTCATAGCGGCGGCCGTTTTCCAGCACGACAAATCGGTCGCCGTTCTTGTGTGTTTCGGTATGGCCGGTTTTCGACACGACCACGTTGACCTTGCCGTTTTCCGTGCTGGTCACGAATACGTTCTCGACACGTGCCTGGTCGGGCGACATCTTCTCGATGAAAAACACCCGGTGGCTGGTAGCCGATTCGCGGAACTGGCCCGGCGCCAGCAACGAGACTTCATCGCGCTGCTGGAAGCGCGCCCGCAGCAGCTTGCTCTGCTGGTTCGACCACGGCCAGCCGACGAACACGAAGAACATGATGAGGATGATGATCGGCGTGGCGAAAATACCGATCGGCTTGATGAAGCGGGTCAAACTGACACCCGAGGCAAGCCAGACCACCATCTCGGAGTCTTTGTACCAGCGGGTCAGGACGAACAGAATCGACACGAACAGGGTCGCGACGAGCATGATCGCCAGGTAGCCGATCACGGTCAGGCCGATCAGGACCAGCACGTCGCGCGGATCGATCTCGCCCGAGGCGGCGAGGCCGACGATGCGGATCATCATCGTCGTCAGCACGAGCGTGAGGAGAACCATGAACACGGCACCAGCCGTATACGCGAGTTCGCGCTGGAGGGAGCGTTCGAAGATCATTATTGATGAAGAGAGGGGGCGCTCTCAGCGGCGCACGGGTTGGTTCCCGTCACGCCTCCGGTGCAGCCGCCGCGGGAAAAATAGCGGATAATTGCGGCTTCATCCTAAGCCCAGACTTTATCCGAGGACAAGCGCGATGGACTTTAGCATAAAAGCCTGTGATTGGACCAAAGGCTCGTCAAACGGTTTCCTGACCGGGAAATCCGATTGCATCGTAATCGGCGTGTTCGAGTCGCAAACGCTCTCGGGCGCTGCGCTGGAGATCGACGCGGCCACCAAGGGCCTCCTGACCCGCATCATCAAGGCCGGCGACATGGACGGCAAGGCCGGCACCACGCTGTTCCTGCACGAAGTCTCAGGCATCGGCGCTTCGCGCGTGCTGCTGGTCGGCCTCGGCAAGCAGGATGCTTTCAGCCAGAAAGCCTACGGCGAAGCCGTGCGGGCCGCCTGGCGCGCACTGCTCGGCACCAAGATCGTCCAGGTCACCTTCACGCTTGCTCAACTGCCGATCCTCGAGCGCTCGGCCGATTGGGGCGTGCGCGCCGCGATCCTCGCACTGCGCGAGCTGACCTACCGGTTCACGCAGATGAAGAGTAAGCCGGACAACGCGGCGCGCGCCTTGAAGCGCATCGTGTTCAGCGTCAATACGGGCGACGAGAAGGCCGCCAAGCTCGCGGCCAAGCAGGGCGCCGCGCTCGCTAACGGCATGGATCTGACGCGCGACCTCGGCAACCTGCCGAGCAACGTCTGCACGCCGACCTACCTCGCCAATACCGCGAAGAAGCTCGCCAAAGACTGGAAGCTGAAGGTCGAAGTGCTTGGCGAGAAGCAGTGCGAGGCGCTCAAGATGGGCTCGTTCCTGTCGGTCACGGCCGGCTCGGTCGAACCGGCTCAGTTCATCGTGCTGCAGTACCACGGCGGCGCCGCGAAAGCCGCGCCGGTGGTGCTGGTCGGCAAGGGCGTCACGTTCGACACCGGCGGCATTTCGCTCAAGCCGGGCGAAGGCATGGACGAGATGAAGTACGACATGTGCGGCGCCGGTTCGGTGCTGGGCACGTTGCGCGCCGTCGCCGAAATGGGCTTGAAAATCAACGTGGTCGGCATTATCCCGGCCGTCGAGAACATGCCGTCGGCAACGGCTACCAAGCCGGGCGACATCGTCACCAGCATGAAGGGCCTGACGATCGAAGTGCTGAACACGGACGCCGAAGGCCGGCTGATCCTGTGCGACGCGCTGACCTATGCCGAGCGCTTCAAGCCGGCAGCGGTGATCGACATCGCCACGCTCACGGGCGCCTGCATCATCGCGCTGGGTCATCACAACAGCGGCCTGTTCTCGAAAGACGACGCGCTGGCGGGCGAATTGCTCGACGCATCGCGTGAAGCGTCCGACCCGGCCTGGCGCTTGCCGCTCGACGACGAGTACCAGGATCAGCTCAAGTCGAACTTCGCGGACCTCGCGAACATCGGCGGCCGTCCGGCCGGCAGCGTGACGGCGGCGTGCTTCCTGTCGCGCTTCACCGAAGCGTACCCGTGGGCGCACCTGGACATCGCCGGCACTGCATGGAAGAGCGGCGCGGCGAAGGGGGCGACCGGCCGTCCGGTGCCGTTGCTCGCGCAGTTCTTGATCGACAGGGCCGCTGACGGTCGGGCCGCTGACGGTCGTGCCGCACAATGACGCGTTGCAGTAAGGCTGTGGGCGTCGCTGTAGACGCAAAGCGGAGCCGCCGATGACGAGAATCGATTTTCACTCGAACGTCGGCGATTCGCTGCTGTATGCGTGCCGCCTGATCCGCAAGGCGTATCAGTCGGGCCAGCCGACCATCGTGCTGGCCGAGCCCGAACGCCTGCGGGCTTTCGACGAGCAGTTGTGGACGTTCTCGCCACTCGACTTCGTGCCGCACTGCATGGCCGGCTCGCCGCTTGCCGCAGAAACGCCGATCGTGCTGGCTTCAAGCCTCGATGATGTGCCGCACCATCAGGTGCTGCTGAATCTCGGCGCCACGGTGCCGGCGCAATTTGCTCGCTTCGAAAGATTGCTGGAAGTGGTCGGTAACGCACACGACGAACTCGCGGCGGGCCGCGAACGCTATCGTTTCTATCGCGATCGCGGCTATGCTTTGAACAACTACAAGCAAGGCGGCTAGGTTTCACTCCGCCCGCGTCGCGTGGTGTTTTGTCGTACGGATTCGACGTGCGCGTGGCCTGCCGCAGCTTGGACTCAAACACGGAGAGTGCGCGTGTCCGATCCTAACGATAGTTCGATCCCGGTTCTGAGCGAGATTCTCGTACCGGGTAATCCTGCCCAGGCGCGCCATGTGCCCGGCGGTACGCAGCCGGTGTCTGATCCCGAGACAGCGCAAGAACCGGTCTTCGCGCCGGCACCGAGGCACGAGCCTGAGCCGGTGCTCAGGCCAGAGTCCGCGCCCGCGCGGGAGGAGCCGACGCTTGCGCCGCAGCCCGCGCATGTGTCAGAGCAGGCGCATCCGGCAGACCACGCTCATCCGAAAAAACGCTCGAGGGCACACCACGCTGGCGATCACCGGCACGCACATGAGCCTGCCGTTGCGCCGTCAGCGGGCGTTTTCGACCGGGCTGAACCGCATGCGCCGATCGAGACGGGCGCGATTGTGCCGCCGGATATCGCTCACGAAGCACTCGCGCAGCCGCAACCGAATCTCGATGCGGATGTTATCGCCGAACGTCTGCGTGGACGGTTTGCGGGATTTTTGACGGGCGAGGGGCGCGGCGTTATCGAAGCACGCTGCCGCGATGCGTTGCAGGATCACACTTCGTGGCTCGTGAACCAGATCACGCGCGAAGTGGCGCTGGCTCTGGAGACCGAATTGACCGGCTGGGTGAGGGAAGCGGTCGATCAGGAGATCGCCCGGCGCTCGGGCGGCGCTTGAGCATGGCAGTGGCGCGCCTTTATTCGGGCGCGCCCACCGCTTTCAGCAAGCCGCGTTCATTTGAGTCTTCATAAGCGTCAATCATTTCAGGGTCATCACCCAGTTCGCCAGCGTAGCCGCCTGATCGGGCGTGAGTTGCGTATTCGCGGGCATCGGCACCCGGCCCCACACACCCGTGCTGCCATCCAGAATCTTGTGCTTCAGATAGGTGGCGGCGTCTTCGCGGCCGGCATATTTCGCGGCGACGTCATGCAGCGCCGGGCCCATGAATGGACGCGTCACCGAGTGGCAGCTCATGCAGTTCTGCTGCTGGGCAAGCGCCAGTCCGGCGGCCTCCGCGTGCGCCGCCGGACTGCCGACGCCCAACGTAGCGCTCAGCACGCCCGCCGCTGCAAGCGCTGCATACGACAATGATTTCATTCCGGTCTCCGTCGGTGCAGGTGCCCGACTCGTGGTGCACGCATTATAAAAGGAAAGGGGCGCACGGTTTCCCGTGCGCCCCTTTGCGCCTTTTCGTAACTTACGTAGCTCAGGTAGCGTCGAGCAGTGCTTCTGATTGGCCCCGAAGAACCGAGGCGCATCAGTAGGTGCTCAGCGCACGCTTAGCCCGTCACTGCGCCCTTGTTGGCCGGCAGTGCCAGCGCGGAGTATTTCGCCATCACGCCACGCGTGTAACGCGGCTTCGGCTGTTGCCATGCGGCGCGGCGGCGTTGCAGTTCGGCGTCGTCGATGTTCAGTTGCAGGAGCAGCTTGTGTGCGTCGATCGTGATCGAGTCGCCTTCCTGCACGAACGCGATCGTGCCGCCCACGAATGCTTCCGGCGCGACGTGACCGACCACCATGCCCCATGTGCCGCCCGAGAAGCGGCCGTCGGTGATGAGGCCGACGCTTTCGCCGAGACCCTTGCCGATGATCGCCGAGGTCGGCGCGAGCATTTCCGGCATGCCGGGGCCGCCCTTCGGACCGAGGTAGCGCAGTACGACCACGTCGCCGGCGACGATCTTGTCGGCCAGAATGGCTTCCAGCGCGCTTTGCTCGTCGTCGAACACGCGGGCCGGGCCGGTGATGACCGGGTTCTTCAGGCCGGTGATCTTGGCGACGGCACCGTCTTCAGCCAGGTTGCCCTTCAGGATGGCAAGGTGGCCTTCCTTGTACAGCGCCTGTTCGATCGGGAAGATCACCTGCTGGTCGGCGCGCGGCTTGCTCGGCACGTCCTTCAGTTCTTCAGCGATCGTCTTACCGGTGATCGTGATGCAATCGCCGTGCAAGAGGCCGGCGTCGAGCAGAATTTTCATGACTTGCGGAATGCCGCCCGCCTTATGCAGATCGGTCGCGACGAACTGACCCGACGGCTTCAGGTTGCAGATCACCGGCACTTTCTTGCGCATGCGCTCGAAGTCGTCGATGGTCCATTCCACTTCAGCTGCGTGCGAGATGGCGAGGAAGTGCAGCACCGCGTTGGTCGAGCCGCCCGTCGCCATCAGGACGGCCACGGCGTTTTCGATCGACTTCTTCGTGACGATGTCGCGCGGTTTCAGATCCTTCTTGACCGCTTCGACCAGCACGCGTGCCGATTCGGCTGCCGAGTCGACCTTTTCCTGGTCGGGGTTCGCCATCGTCGACGAATACAGCAGCGACATGCCCAGTGCTTCGAACGACGAGCTCATGGTGTTGGCGGTGTACATGCCGCCGCACGAACCCGTGGACGGGCATGCGTTCTTTTCGATCCCGTCGAAATCTTCCTGCGACATCCGGCCGGCCGTGAACTCGCCCACGGCTTCGAACGACGACACGATGGTCAGGTCGGTGCCTTTCCAGTTGCCCGGACGGATCGTGCCGCCATACACGTAAATGCTCGGCACGTTGGT
>NZ_JABBGJ010000036.1 GCF_012927345.1 Paraburkholderia polaris | reverse complement strand
CGCCCCTGTAGCGAGAGGTCCTAAGATCCCCCCCTTTCCTCCGTAGAGCGTATGCGGTATTAATCCGGCTTTCGCCGGGCTATCCCCCACTACAGGACACGTTCCGATGTATTACTCACCCGTTCGCCACTCGCCACCAGGGTTGCCCCCGTGCTGCCGTTCGACTTGCATGTGTAAGGCATGCCGCCAGCGTTCAATCTGAGCCAGGATCAAACTCTTCAGTTCAAACCTGTTACTGTTTTTCGGTTCTGTTACGAACCGGTCGCTCACTCAACGTACTGACGAATGATCATCCTGCCGGCGTGTTTCCACCCCAGCAGGAAAACCTTCCTTTAATACTAGTGTGAGACTTGATACTTTCGCTTCCAGCAGACCCCGAAGAGTCCACCGCGCGTCGCGCATCAAGCGCCCACACTTATCGGCTGTTAATTTTTAAAGATCGATTACGCATTCACCACCAAAACCGCACCGCGCACTGCAGGCATCAACCGCCCGCCTCACAACTACCGGTACCGCTTCGTTCTGCGTCGCTGCATCAGCAGCAGAGAAACGAGATTATGAAGAACTTTCGCTACGTCGTCAACAGGTTTTTCTAACTCCCTCAACCCGCTCACTTCGCTGAAAGCCTTGCCACTGCTGGCTCTCCCGCCTCCCGTGCCCCGGTGTCCGAAGCACGAAAGAGCGAGATTCTAGCGAGCCGAACCGCGCCTTGCAAGCGTTATTTTGATACGCATGGATTGCGCCAGAAATGGCGCGAAGAGGGCTCAACACGTGGCACAACAAGCACGCCCGAAGAACAGCCGAAAACCGCCTCGTTCAGGCGGCCGCGCGCTTCTGCATCACGCGCTCGACTATGCCTAGATAATGATCGAGGCCCGGTGTCGCACGGTTCTCTTCTTTTGCGCGATCGTCCCATCTGCGCAGGCGCAATGCGTCTTCCGCGTAGGGCTTCTGCAGGAACGCCTCAGCCTCTTCCTTGCTGAAGATACCGCCTTGCAGTTCCAGGCTCCGCACGGAATCGGCGGAAAGCTGACCGAAGTACGCATCGTCGATTGCACATAGGCAGCGCTTGGCGTCGACGTGCAGGCGGATCGGCTCCAACACCGCGTCCGACAATACCGGCCGCAAGAACGGCAGCGCGAAATACTGATGCAGATCGTCGATGCCCCGCTCCGTCGGTGTTTCGCCTTGCAGATTCAGCAGATGGCCGAGGTCGTGCAGAAACGCAGCGGCAACGAGTTCATCGTGAGCGCCCGCCTCTTCCGCCAACGCGCCGCTTTGCAGCGCATGTTCAAGCTGCGTCACCGGCTCGCCGCTATAGGCGAGGTTACCGTACTGCCCAAATAACGAACGAATGTCGTTCAGACTCAATGCCACGCTCTTACTCCCACGGTAATGAAAAGGTCTTCAGGTTGGTGAAGCTCTTCATTGCTTCCTGAACGCCTTCCTTGTAGCCAAGCCCGGAATCCTTGATGCCGCCGAACGGCGTCAGCTCGATCCGGTATCCCGGCACTTCCCATACGTTGACCGTCCCGACGCGCAATTCGTTGATAAACCGAGTGATCGCGTCCTGCCGGTTCGTGCACACCCCGGACGACAACCCGAACGGCGTGCCGTTACTGATACGGATGGCGTCGTCGAGCGTGTCGAAGGTAATGATCGGCGACACCGGGCCGAACGTTTCTTCGCGTACCAGCGTCATCGACGGATCGACGCCATCCAGCACCGTCGGCGAGTAAAGCGCGCCGTCGCGCTTGTTGCCGATCCGCAGGCGCGCGCCGGCCGCGATCGCCTCGTTCACACGCGCTTCGAATAACTGCGCAGCGGCGACGTCGATCACGGTGCCCATCTGATTCGATGCGTCGAACGGATCGCCGTAGGTCCATGTGCGCGTCTTCTCCACGACCAGATCGGTAAAGTCCGCCGCAATGCTCTTCTGCACCAGCATCCGCTTGACTGCGGTACACCGCTGGCCGGAGTTCTTATACGAGCCCTGCACGGCAAGCGTCGCCGCACGATCGAGATCGGCGTCTTCGAGCACGATCAGCGGATCATTGCCGCCCAGTTCCAGCACGATGCGCCGGTAGGCCGCCTTCGCCGCGATATATTTGCCGATCGCCACACCACCCGTGAAAGTCACAAGCTCCGCCAGAGGATGCGTGATCAGTTCGTCCGCGATTTCGCGCGGATCGCCGGTCAGCACCTGCAGCATCGGCGTCGGCAAACCCGCTTCATAAAGAATGTCCGCCAGATACAACGCCGACAAAGGCACTTTCTCCGACGGCTTGAGCACCACACGATTGTTCGTCGCGATCGCCGGCGCAATCTTGTGCGCGACCTGGTTCATCGGATGGTTGAACGGCGTAATCGCCACGATCACGCCCGCCAGCGGCTCACGCTGCGAAAACACACGACGCTGCTTGCCATGCGGCGTGAGATCGCAGGAAAAACTCTGCCCGTCGTCGCGCAAGGCCTCGATCGAGGCGAACTTGAATACATCGGCGACGCGGCCGATCTCGTAGCGCGAATCCTGCTTCGACAAACCCGACTCGAGCGAAATCAGATCCGAAGCTTCCTCGGTCCGCTCCCGCAGCAGTGCCGCAGCGCGTTCGAGAATCTGCGAGCGCTCATAGCGTGTGAGCTTCGCCTGATACGCGGCGGCATATTCGAACGCGGCGCGCACGTCGTCGATGTTTGCCAACGGGACCGTGCCCACCCGCGTCCCCGTGAAAGGATCGAACACGTCGAGCGTGCGCGAGCGCGTCGCACGCTCGCCTTTGAGCCGCAGCGCTTCCGCTCGAAATGCCGGATGGTCCCGCAGCACGGCGTTCATGATGCCGACACGTGATTCAATGCGACGTCGAAGATATCGAAGTTGCGCAGCCTCTTGCCGGCGGGAACAGCGTCGACGCGGCGATTGAACAGCAGCGGCACTTCCTGCTCGGAGATCCCGCCATGCGAGCGCAACGGCACGGTCAGTCCGGACAGATCGTGTTCATCGCGACGCGTGCCGAGCACCACATGCTTGGTACTGACCACGACGATGTCGCCCACGCGGTCGTTCGGCAGCTCGAAGCGCTCGCATGCGGCGCGATTGTCGAGGACCACTTCGATGCCCTGCAAACCGCCGATCCGTTCGATCACCTGCGCGACGCTCACATCGTGCGGCAGATAAACCGTCGCGAACGAACCGAGCGCGCCATGGTGAACGACATAGGGGTCGGTGATCGGCAGAATCACGCGCGCTTTCCCATGCCCGAGCCAATCGTCCAGCACGTCCTGCAGATAGATCACATTCGGCTCGCCGGTCTTCGGGTCATGCTTGGCGTTCATGCCGTGGTCGGCGGTCAAGCCGATCACCCAGCCCAGCGCATCGAGCCTGGCGAGGTAGCCATCCATCATCGCGTAGAAGGCGTTCGCGCCTTCGGTGCCCGGCGCCCATTTGTGCTGGATGTAATCGGTGGTCGACAGATACATCAGGTCAAGCTTGCGGGTTTCAGCAAGCCGCACGCCGGCGGCGAACACGAACTCAGACAAACCCGCGCTGTACACATCCGGCACCGGCAGGCCGACCAGATCGAGGACGTCGTCGATGCCGTTTTCTTCGCGCGTCACCTTGTCGGCTTTTTCCGCCGAAAAGCAAATGCCCTTCAATTGCCAGCCGAGCAGCCGGCGCAGTTTGTCTTTCGCGGTGACCACGGCGACCGCGGCGCCTGCTTCAGCAGTGGCCGCCAGCAAGGTCCCCGCACGCAGATAGGCCGGGTCGTTCATCATCACTTCCGCGCCTTCGCCGCCGTTCGCGTCCGGGTCCCAGAAGTAGTTACCGCAGATACCGTGCACCGAGGGCGGCACACCGCACACGATCGAGAGATTATTCGGGTTGGTGAACGACGGAATCACGCAGTCGCCCTTGAAGGCCGCACCGCTTTCGAGCATCTTGCCGATGAAAGGCGCGACGCCCGCCGCGACCGCGGCTTCGAGGTAATCGTATTCACAGCCGTCGACGCATACCACGACCGTCGGTTGCGCGGGCAGCCGGTAGCTGCGGCCATTGACTTCAATCGTACGTTCGCTTGCGTTTGCCATCGTTATCTTCCATGCGTTAAGAGCACGCGTGCTCTAGTCAATCCGTTGCAGCCAATCTCAATCATTCGATACCGCCGACATCTGCACCGCGCCCAGCGGCCCCGCCGGTTCGCACGCCTCACGCGCGCGCTGCAGACCGCCGTTCACATGCGCATGCATCAACGCCGCAGCATGTTCGGCGTCGCGCGAGGCCAGCGCCGTCAGAATCGCGCGATGCTCGGCGAGCGAGCGTTCCATCGCATCGGCATGCACCACCAGCGCGGCGCGGCGAAACAGGCTCAACTCACTCACCAGCCTTCGATAGGTCTCATACAGTTTGCCGTTGCCCGATGCCGCCACGATCGCGTCGTGAAACGCCACATTGGCGCGCGCGTAGGCATCGTGATCCTGGGCGTCGAGCGCCGCGCGCATCGCGTCGAGCCACTCGCGCAACACGGCAAGCTTGCGCGCATCGATACACGCAGCCAGCATCCGGCACGCCGCCTCTTCGAGCACTGCACGCACCGCGTAAATCTCGTCCGCTTCCGCCAGCGACACCGTCCGCACGAACACGCCGCGGTTTTTCTCCGTGCGCACGAGGCCCGCTTGTTCCAGCGCGCGAAACGCCTCGCGCACCGGCCCGCGCGATACCTGCAGACGCGCGGCCCAGTCGGCTTCGTTGAGTTTGTCGCCGGGCGCGAGCGCCCCTTCGATGATGTGCCGTTCGATTTCGTCGCGGACCAGCGTTGTCAGCGAATGCCTGCGCACAACCTCAATCGGATCGACAGAAGCAATTTGCATATACTCGGTCATTTTGACAAATTTCGCCACATCGATATGTGTTTGCGCGCCCGCCGCTTGGCATGCGCACGCAAACACAGCAATCAGAAGGTGCTCGTCAGTGCACCCGACGGCGCGGGACACGCGCCGCAATCAGCAGCAGCGCGGCAAGCGAGACCATCAGCAGAATCAGCGACAACGCGGACGCCGGCAGGTAGTAACCGCGCTCCACTTGTCCGACCACAACGATCGGCACCGTCGCAAAGCCCGGCGGATACACGGTGAGCGTGGCGCCGAGTTCGCCGAGCGAGAGCGCGAAACCGAGTGCGAGGCTCGCGCGGATCGCCGGCACCAGTTGCGGCAGCACGACGCGGCGCAGCACCATCGACGGCGGCGCACCCAGACTCGCTGCCGCTTCGCGCAGAATGGTCAATTCCGGACGCAACGCAGCGGCCGCGCAGCGGTAGCAGAACGGCAGCACCAATGCGAGCTGCACGAACACGACGATCGCCGCCGAGCTCGACAGGTCGAACGGACGCTTGTGGTACGCGATCAGCACGGCCAGCCCGAGCACCACGCTCGGCACGCCGTTGGGCATCATCGCGATGGTGTCGACGAACGCGCCGAGTCCGCGCCGGTCGCGTCCTTCGAGCGCCAATGCCAGCCACAACCCAAGAATCGTGCCGAGCACGGCGACGCCCATGCCGACCTCGAGGCTGGTGGTCAGCGCGTCGAAGTCGCTGGAACCCAGCCGTTCGAACCAGCGCATGCTGAGACTATCCGGCAGAATCGTGCCCGACCAGTGCCCGGCCACGCTCGATAGCGCGACCACCAGCACCGGCAAGACGAACAGCCAGAAGCACAGCAACGCGGCAAAGCCGAGAAACAGGCCGCCGAGCATGCGCACCGGCAAACTGCGGCGCACCGGCCGCGCCTTCTTGTGCATGACCGGCAAAACGGTCGGGTCGAGTTCAACGGCCATGGCCCGCTCCTTTTACCTTGCGACGGTTGACCTGGCGGTACAACGCGTACAGCGACAAAGACATGATCAGCATCACGACCGCGCCAGCGGCGGCGGTCTGCAGATCGAGGTCGACCGTCGCGGAGCTGTAGATCGCGACCGGCAGCGTGATCAGATGCGCGCTGCCGAGCACGAGCAGAATGCCGAACTCGTTCAACGTCAGCAGAAAACACAGGATCGTGCCTGCGGCGATGCCTGGCCACGCGAGCGGCAGGATCACCTTGAACGCAACCATCCAGCCGCTCGCGCCGAGACTGCGGGCGGCTTCGATCAAACGCATGTCGAGCGTGGCGAACGACGCCAGCGTAGGACGCACGACGAACGGCGCGTAGAAGACCACTTCCGCGAGAATCACGCCGCCCACGCCGAACAGGAAATTGAGCGGCGGCGCTTCGAGATGAAACAGCTGCTGCAAACCAATGCTGACCGAACCTTGCGAGCCATACAGAAAGATCAGCGTGAAGGCGACCAGAAACGACGGGAACGCGACGAACAGCTCCAGGAAACGCGTGACCATGCGCGCGCCGGGAAACGGCTTGAAGAACAATAGCGCCGCGAGGCCAATGCCGAGCAGCGATGCGAGCCCGGCGCTCACAAACAGAATCCACAGCGTCGTGCCGACCACGCCGCGCGTTTCCGGATTGCCGAAAAATGCCGAATAGGCCTGGAGACTCAAACCGTGCGGGCCGGTGAAACTCAGCAGCACCAGACGCACGAGCGGATAGATCACCAGCGGACCCAGCACGACCACCGCAAGGAAAAGCAGGTGCCATTGCGCCGCGCGTTCGCGCCGCTTCACCGCCGCCGTGTGCGAGGCCGCACTGGCGCTACGGTGAGCATCGGCCGCGCTCATCGAATCAGGCGTATCAGGGGTTGATAAGGACGACATCGTCAGCCTCATAACGCAGGGAAACACGCGCGCCCTTCTCCGGCATCATGCCGTGGCCACGCTGCATGGTGACGAGCACCGGCTCGTTAGGCATCGCGTCCAAAGCGACCGACACCGACAGCACCGCGCCGTACCATTCGACCGACGCAATCGCGCCATGCAACTGCCCTTCACCGAGCGGCACGATACGCAGCGCTTCCGGACGCAGACAGGCCACCCGCTCGCGTTCGTTGTAGCGCACGTCGTCCATGCTGAATGCGACCTGCGGCGGCAACAGATTGGCCGCACCCAGATAGCGCGCGACGAAACTGTCGTTCGGCGTGTCGTACAACTGCTGCGGCGTGCCGAGTTGGGCGATGCGGCCTTCGCGCATCAGCAAGGTGCGGTCGGACAGCACCAGCGCGTCGTCCTGATCGTGCGTCACGCAGACGATCGTCAGATTCGGCAGGCGCTCGTGCAGCGCCTTCAGTTCGGAACGCACCGAGGCGCGCAGATTGGCATCGAGTGCGGAAAGCGGTTCGTCGAGCAACAACACATCGGGCTCGATCACGAGTGCGCGCGCGAGAGCCACACGCTGCTGCATGCCGCCCGACAATTGCGCGGGCATGTGATGCCCGGCGTCGCCCAGTTGCACGAGCTTCAAGGCATCGGCAACACGCCGCGCGACATCCTTCGCCGGCGTGCGACGCGCGCGCAACCCGAAAGCCACGTTGTCGAACACCGACAGATGCGGGAACAGCGCATAGCTCTGGAACAGCAAGCCGAGATTGCGCTTATGCGGGGGTACATGCGTCAGGTCGTGACCGGCAACGGTCAAGGTGCCCGACAGTCCATCCGCTTCAATGAACCCGGCGATGAAGCGCAACAGCGTGGTCTTGCCGCAACCGCTGCGGCCGAGCACGGTGAGCAATTCGCCGCGCTGAATGGTCAGCGACAGATCGTCGAGTACGGTGCGGGAACCGAAGCGCACCGTCAGATGGTCGATCTGCACGCCGCCCGGCGTGTTCGAACGCGCGGCGTCGAGCGCGTCCGGTGAGGCGCCGAGCGCGCCTGGGTGAGCAAGACTGGCCGTATTCACCGGGTTCATCCTCCAACTGGATTAATGCTGATACGGCGCCCCGCGCGAATGCAAGGGGCGCCGCCTGACTCAATGACGAACTGGCCGGCTTACTTCGGCTTGACGACTTCGAGCTGCTTGCCCGACGAACCGATCACGTCGCTCTTCCAGCGTGCCGTCCAGTCAGCCTTCTTCGCCATCACTTGCGTCCAGTCCACCGGGATCAGCTTCACGCCCGCGATCGCCTGCTTGACTGCTTCACCGTTCTTGCCGGCGAGCGGCACGTCGGTGCGGCCCGGGATACCAAAGATGTCCGGCACCTTGGCTTGCACGTCGGTCGACATCAGGTAGTCGATCAGCTTCTTGCCTTCTGCCTGGTTCGGACCGTTCTTGATCAGGCCGATCGCGTACGGCAACTGGAAGGTGGTCGGCTTATCGCCGGCCTTGGCCGCGAGGAAGATCGGCTTGAGCGACAGACCGCCGTTGGCCGCATCGTCCAGATCCATCTGCAGGTCGCCGTTGGCGAAGGCGATTTCGTTACGCGAGAGCAGCACGTCGAGGTAGCCCGTGCCCTTGGTGTGGAACTTGGCGCTCTCTTCGAGCTTCTTCAGATAGTCGAACGCCTTGTCTTCACCCATCAGCGACGTAGTCAGGATGATCACGGCCATACCGTCGCCAGCCGTGGCCGGGTTCGAGTAGGCGACCTTGCCGGTGTAGTCCGGGTGCAGCAGATCGGCGAACGTCTTCGGCTGGTTCTTGGTGACGTCCGGGTTGATCGCGAACGAGAAGTAGTTGTTCACGAAGGTCGCCCATGCACCGTTCGGCGCCTTGGCGATCGCCGGCACGTTCTTGTAGTTGGCGCTCTGATATGCCTGCAGCAGGCCGCTCTGATCGGCTTGCTGGATGAACGGCGGCAACGTGACGATCACGTCGGCCTTCGGCTGATCTTTCTCGATGGTGGCGCGGTTCACCACTTCGCCGCTACCTGCCGTGACGATGTTGACCTTCACACCTTCCTTCTTTTCGAAGGCCGGCAGCACATCCTTATAGAGGTTTTCGAGGCCATCGGCGGTGTACAGCACCACTGCGTCAGCCGCATGGGCCTGCATCGCCGTGCCGCCGAACGCTGCCGCGGCGATCAGCGCCGGCAACAGTTTGCGTGCAAGGCCAGCCGTGGCGTGAAGGGAATTCGTTTTTGTCATGTCGCTCTCTCCGAAAGGCAAAAAACCAGACGGTCGGGATAACCCGATACCTGTTGTGATTGAACGGCGGTAGCGCCGTGCCGCTTGCGTGTTGCCCGCAGCCAGTCGTCGTGCAGTTTCACCCAGATTGCAGATTGCCGACAACTTTGCCGCTTCTTCTCCAGCCTGACTTACAGCTCACCTACGCGTCGCGCTGCCTGCCATGCCTGAACGGGCACGACAAGGATTACAGGTTTCCATGACAACGCCATGACTATTCTGGCGAATTCCAAAAAATGACACAATTCGCCAATAATATCCAAACCAATCTTTTCGTCACCCTGCCCGGGCCACGAACATTCATCTGATGACGCAGGCTTGCGTGATCCTTGGAAACGACCCAATCCTGCTGCCCCCCCGGGCCACTCTCCACCTCGCCGCAAACCGGCGAGGCAATGCTGCGCGACCGGGGTTCGTGGGACACCGCGTTCAACCGCGTGACCCATAGCGTGTGCGCCGATCTCGTGAAGATCGTACATGGCGAAAATGACTATGTATGCGTGCCGCTTCAAGGCAGCGGCACCTTTACGGTCTGCCGGTTACGTGCTGTATCCGGGCAAGCTCACGCAAGTGGAAACGTTCCGCGTGGGTTGCATCGGCGCGATCGATGCGAACGAACTGCATAACGCGGTGGCGGCGATAGACCGTACGCTGAAACGGCTCGGGATTCGCGTGAAGTGACGGGGATGCCGCGGGGCAACCGTGGCGCACAGGGTACGCGAGGCGCGCGCTTATCCGCTCGGGTGCCCAGCGTCTTGGGTGCTCGGTGCTCGGTGCTCGGTGCTCGGTGCTTGGGTGCTTGGGCGCCAAGGTGCTCGGACGCCTAGCTGCCCAACTGCTCACGCGCCCAGTTGCTCAGGCAATCAGAATTTCCGGCCCGTGCGCCGTGATCGCCTTGCCGAGCGCCTTCTCCGGCGCCAGTTCGGTGACCAGATAACGCGCCGATTCGATGCCGTTGATGCGCACCGGCGTCACGCGGCCGAACTTTGAGTGGTCGGCGACGACCACCACCGTGTCGGCTGCGGCGATCATGCGGCTGCGCACTTCGGCGGCCATACGGCTGTAGTCGGTCAGGTAGCCGTCCGGCGAAATGCCGCCCGCGCCGATGAAGGCGAAGTCCGCGTGGTACTGCGTCAGCTGATGGACCGTGTCGAGGCCGAAGGTGGCGTCTTCGATATCCGATAGTTCGCCGCCGAGCAGCGTCACGCGGTTATCGTTGCGGCGCCCGAGCAGCAGCGCGATACGCCAGTCGTTCGTATAGACCGACAGGCGATGCCGGTCGAGCAACGCCCGCGCTACCGCTTGCGTGGTGCTGCCCGAATCGATGATCAACGAGGCGCCGTCCGGCACGAACTCGGCCGCGCGTTCGCCGATTGCCCGCTTGGCGCCGGCGTTGGCGGCTTCGCGCGTATCGAGGTCGGGCTCGCGCCGGTCGCTCGACAGCGCACCGCCGTGGGTCGTGACAAGCAGACCGCGCCCGGCCAGCGCATTCAGATCTCGGCGGATCGTCTCGCGCGACACATTCAGTTCGCGCACCAGTTCAGCGACCGAGAGCGCGCCAGTTTTGGCGACTTGCGCCAGGATATATTGGTGACGTTGTTCTGCGAGCATCTGTTGAGGGCCGGAAGCCGGCACGCTTGGGTTTCGCCACGAGTGAAAGGTCGGCGTATTGTATTACGCGCGGCGCGGGGATGCGCCTCCTGGCGCGCTTACCTGCTAACCTGAGTGCCCTGGCCGCGCCGACGCCTGTCGATGCCGCATAGTCTGTCAACCGAACTGCCGATGCCGCCACTGTTTCGCCGTTTACTGTTGCTGTTCCACGCCTTGCGTTACGGCGCGCGCCTGATCTGGCTTGCCGCCCCGTCCGACCACAAACTGCACTGGATGATCGAGCTGGTCGGCCGCGTGCATGCGTCCGAGCGCGGTGGCGAGCGCCTGCAGGGCGTGCTGCCCGCGCTCGGACCGCTCGCGAGTCGCTTCGCGCAGACCCTGATTGAACGGCCCGAACTCGCGACCAGCGCCCTGCACGATGCCATCGACGCGATCGATCACCTCGAAGCCCCTCTGCCGCCGCAGGAATCCGAACAGGCTTTGGCACGCGCATTCGGCCGGCCGCTCGCCACGATCTTCAGCGCGGTCGATCTGGTGCCGGTGCGCGGCGGCTTTGCCGAACAGACACACTTCGCGCGGCTCATCGTGCCGGTCGACGGCCATAGCGAAGTGGCCATCAAGCTGGTGCGCGCCGAACAGTTGCAACAGATCGGCGATGAACTCGCGCTTCTACGCTGGGTTGCGCGCTGGCTGGAGAAGCTGTCCGGTTCTGCCCGCCGCCTGCAACTGCGTACGCTGGCCCAGACCTTCACCGACGATATCCTGCGCCGCTTCGATCTACGCGCCGAAGCCGCCAATCTGAGCCAGACCGGCCATCATTTCGACGGCGACGCACGCATTGTCGTGCCGGACGTGATCTGGGACCTGTGCACCAACCACACGCTGACGATGCAACGCGTCAGCACCTTGGCCGCAAGCGACCTGCCCGGCCTGCATGCGCATCACATCAAGCTCGCGCCGCTGGCTGTGCATATCGTCGAGGTGGTGACTGAGCAGGCGTTCGAGCACGGCTTCTTTCACGCGACGCTCGACGCACGCCGGGTACGCGTGAGCGTCGAACCGGACACGCTGGGACGCCTCGTGCTGGCGGAATTTTCGATCATGTCGAGTCTGTCGACCGGCGAGCGCGAATTCTTCGTGCACGGCGCAACCGCGCTGTTCGACCGGGACTACGGCCGGCTTGCCGAACTGCATCGCGACGCCGGGCATGTGCCGCACGACACGCGCACGGAGGTGCTCGAAGCCGAGTTGCGTACACGCGCCGAAGCGCACTTCGCGGCCGAGCCGGAAGACCGGTCGGCAGGTTCGCTATTTCATCATCTGCTGCACGCGGTGCATCCGTTCGACGGCGCCGTGCCCGGCCGGCTCGCCACCGCGCAGCGCTCGTTCCAGCAGGCGGAGATGCTGGCCCGCGCGCTGCATCCGGGCGTCGATACGTGGAATGTCGCACGCAGCGTGCTGGCGGGGATTGCGCGGCGCGACATGGATCACCGCGGCTGGATCAAACGCATCTCGCGCGAGTTGCCGCATTTGGCGCATATGCTGCCGCGCCTCCCGCAACTGACCGTGCGCTACCTGCAGCATGAGCACGATCGCGCCCGCACGCCGCAGCAGAATGCACAGCTGTTGCAGGATATCAGCCGTGAATATCGGCGTACGCGTGTGCTGCTGTGGGCGTGCGCCGTGTGCGGTGGAGTGATCGGCGCGGGGACGGTGCTGCTGATGTGGTAATGCGGTGAATACGCCGACGTTGTGACGCGGGCGTGGTGATGCCGGCGTTGTGACGCGGGCGTGGTGATGTCGGCGTTGTGGTGTCGACGTTGTGATGTCGGCGTTGTGATGCTGGCGTGGTGATGTCGGCGTTGTGATGTCGGCGTTGTGATGCTGGCGTTATGCCGTCGAAGAGGCTGCGAGAGAATATCCTGACCATCCGCCTTTAGCACTCACCCGCGATTGCAGCTTCGAACAAGACGCATTTTGCGTGTCCCGGCAAGATGGCCGCTTTTCACGTCACCCGTCTCCAATGCTCGCTTCCTCAATCGCCGCCGTATTCGTCGTGTTGTGGTCGACCGGTTTCGTGGTCGCCCGGGCGATCACACCTTATGCCGATCCCAATCTGTTTCTGCTTGCGCGCTTCGGCGGCACCGCGCTGATATTCACGCTTGCCGCACTCGCCACACGCGCCGCGTGGCCGACCGGCCGCGATCTCGGCAAGCACCTGCTCGCAGGCGCACTACTGCAAGGCGTCTATCTCGGCGCCGGCTACTGGGCCGTCGCGCAGGGCTTGAGCGCCGGGGTGATGGCCTTGCTCGGCGCGCTGCAACCGCTCGCCACTGCTGCCGTCGCGGCGCCACTGTTTGGCGAGCGTCTGTCGCGGCGCGGCTGGACCGGCATGGCGCTCGGCCTGGCCGGCGTCGTGCTGGTCCTCGAACCGAAACTCGCCGCGGCCGCGCCGGCCACCCCGCATGGCGACGCGCCGCCGTGGCTGGTCGTGTTCATTTCGATCGTCGCGGTCGGCGCGATCACCGCGGGCACGCTGTTTCAGAAGACTTCGCTGGCGAAGGCCGATATCCGCAGCGCAAGTGCGGTGCAGAATTTCGGCGCGGCGGTGGTTGCGGCGATTCTTGCGCTGGCGCTCGGCGAGCATCGCTGGATTACATCGGCCACTTTGTGGGGGTCGCTTGCGTGGGGAATCGTGATGCTGTCCGGGATCAGCGTCACTTTACTGGTGTGGATGGTCAGACGCGGCGATGCTGCGCGCGCCACCGCGTTGTTGTTTCTCGCGCCGCCGCTCGCCGCGCTCGAAGGGTATGTCGGCTTCGGCGAAACACTGCTGCCCGTGCAGATCGCTGGATTCGCGGTGGCGCTGGTGGGCGTGCTGCTGGCGCGGTCGTGAGGGTTTAATCGGCGCACACTGGCCTGCGTCGTTCAACGCGCGTTAGTCGCATGTTCAGCACACGTTCGTCACGCGTGCTGGGCGGTATGGTCACGCGAACGTTGCCAGTTCGCAATCCGCTCAGCACGCTCGCCCGCCTGTCACCCGCGGATCAATCCGCCGTGTCGGCACCGGCCGGCACTTTTGCGCGCACCTTGCTGCCCGGGGCCGGGGCCCAGGCCGGGCGGCTCTTGCGCTCCGAATCCACCACGACAATGTAGCGCCCCGCCCATGGGGTCACCTGGCGATCACTTTTCAACACCCACAGCGATTTGCCAGACTCGACGAGCGTTGCATATTCTGCGTCGAGAATGCCGTAATGGTCGATAAATGCATTGAGCGACGCGGGAATCCGCACGCAGCCCTTCGAATGGCGAATACCGAGCAGCGGCTCAAGCCGGTCCGGGTCGGTGGCGTGCATCTGGAAACGCATCTGCGACATGCCGCCCTTGCCCCAACCCCGTTCACCCTGAGCCCAGCCCAGGTCGAAGATCCGCATGTCGCGCTTGCCGTAGCCGCGGATGTGGTTCTCGTTTAGCGTGCCTTCGGAGCGGAAATCCATGTTGGACGGCGTATGTTCGAACACGCCGAGCGGTGTGATGAAGTGGTCGTACTCGCCAGGCCGGCCCGTTGAAACCGGCGACGCGCCGATCATCTGCCAGCTATCGGCCGGGGTTGCCCGGAAATAGATGAACAGCGTCTGAACGTTGGCGTTGCGATCCACCATCACAACATACTCGCCCGACAGATTGCCGAGCATGTGCTCGCCCAGCGCCTTTTCCATGCGGTCGGCATAGGCATGCTGCTCGGCGGCCGGCACTTTCAGCCGACGCGTCACGTCCTGCGCGAACACATCCCGCAGCAGAAACGCGCGACGCGGGTCAACCACGCCGGCCGCGTCGGGCGCGGCAACGGCCGACGCGTCGACGGCGCGCGCCGGGTGCTTCGCCACCATGGATTCCGGCGCCCGGGCGGACGCAGTGCCTGAAGCTGAAGCCGAGGTCGAAGCTGAAGCCGAAGCCGCGCCCGATGCCGCAATAGCGACGCCGCATGACATTGCGAAAAAGACGGCCCCCAACGCGCGCGTCAGATAGCGAACTGTACGAACAGCGTGCGCGGAACACGGCGCAGCGAGTAAATCCGACATGCACACCACTTCGCCTCGACCATCTACCGACGCGGAAGTACTGCGGTCCGGTGCAAGCTGGCCAGGCCGATTGGGGTAGTTCATCGCGTATTTGAGCAAACCTGATTATTATTGACTGCTCGCCGGCTCATGCGGCGCTCGGAACGAGGATGTTACTAAGCACATTGGCATCTGTCGATGAAGAATCGGCCAACCCACCAATATCACCGTATTGATCGTCAATATTTAACGAGCTGCGCGGCGGTTTAAAAGCAGCGCAAAGTGAATTTAACGCCAATATTCGCGATAAAACCGCGAGACCGATTTGTCACTTCATGCCCGCAGAGCCGTCCCGTTCATGGGCCGGCCGCTCGTGCAATCCGCGCGAGCGTTCATCGCTGACACTCGCGCCACCGCCCACGGAGGAAAGAGGAACATGACGCAACAAGACCCAGCCGCACGCCAGGCAAGCATTACAGCGGAAATGCATATCGCCGCCGAATTCGACGCCGCACAGGAAATCGAGCGCCGGGTCGCTTTTCTGGCGAATTATCTGCGCAGTAGCGGGCTGAAAACCTACGTGCTCGGCATTAGCGGCGGCGTCGACTCGACGACCGCCGGGCGGCTTGCGCAACTGGCGGTTGAACGGCTGCGCGCCGAACATTACGACGCGCGTTTCGTCGCGATCCGGTTGCCGTACGGCGTGCAAAAAGATGAGGCCGACGCGCAGCAGGCCTCGAGCTTCATTCGCGCGGACGAAAATCTCACCATCGATATCAAACCCGCTGCCGACGCGATGCTCGCCGCGCTGAATGACAGCGGCGTGCGATTTAACGACGAGTCACAGCAGGATTTCGTCCACGGCAATATCAAGGCGCGGCAGCGAATGATTGCGCAATATGCGGTAGCCGGCGCCCGGGCCGGTGTAGTGATCGGCACGGACCACGCGGCCGAATCGGTGATGGGATTTTTCACGAAGTTCGGCGACGGTGGTGCCGATGTGCTGCCGCTCACCGGCCTGAACAAGCGTCGTGTGCGGGCATTGTCCAAAGCCTTAGGCGCGCCCGAGTCGCTGGCGCACAAAGTACCGACCGCTGACCTGGAAATGTTGCGTCCGCAACGGCCAGACGAAGACGCGTACGGCATCCCTTACGACGATATCGACGACTTTCTGGAAGGCAAACCCGTGAGCGACGCGGTGCGCGAGACGGTCTTGCGCTTCTACGATGTCACGCGGCACAAGCGGGCGTTGCCCTACACGCCGTTCGATTGGCCGGTCAAGACAGGCGGGGAATGAGAAGAAATGTAACAACCAGGATGCGCGGGGAGGACGCGTCGGAAATGCGCCAGACGCAGGCAGAGCGTTCTCCTCACTCGAAGCATTCGAAACATTCGGCAAACGCAGCTGCGACGCTCAGTGAGCAGGCGGCGACTCGTCGTCGCTAAACAGATCGGCGCTTG
Organism: Paraburkholderia polaris; assembly: GCF_012927345.1. Taxonomy (GTDB): domain Bacteria; phylum Pseudomonadota; class Gammaproteobacteria; order Burkholderiales; family Burkholderiaceae; genus Paraburkholderia; species Paraburkholderia polaris. Next base: position 103,095 of record NZ_JABBGJ010000036.1, on the reverse strand, counting down.
CCTCGAGTGGCAAGCCCCCCAAATGCTTGCCCTGAATCTGCCGCGCGATCACCTCGCCCACATACGGCACGTCCGCATCCAACTCGACCGTGGCGTAGGCGCTGGGTTTCCCTGCGTCGACTACCTCGACGTTTTTCGCGTAATGCCCAAGCTCACGTTTGAGGAATTCCTGCACTTCCTGCTCGCTGCACGATTCCGCGATATTGCGCACGATCAGGTTCATGCCGCCTACCCTCGGCGCGCGCTACGATCCGCGACATGCACCCGCACCGGGCGCAGCGCCGCACGCTGTTTCGCCTGAGCAGCCGCGAGTTGGCGGATCAATGCGGCGCCGGCCGCAGCCACAGCAGCCAATGACAGATAGAAGGCAATCATTTAAATCTCCCCTTCGAATTTCGTCCTGTTTTCAGGATAGCCACAATCGACAACAAAAGCGATGCGACACAATGTCGTAAAAACGGACTTTAAAACTTCCGTTAATGCACTGTACCTGAATTAGCAGCGGTAAAAATAGCAAAACACATGTTCATTCAGTGGTGCAGACCCGGCACGCGTGCCAGACGCTGACGACGGACGCATAAAACGGGCCGCATCGGACAGCAATATGCATCGCCGACGGCATCCTGCGGGGGACGTGCGCAAAGGGCGGGCTGATCGTCGGGATCAGTCCGCCGCTTGCACGTTGGCCGCGCTCACCCACCACGCACTCTTGCCTTACGGCGCCTGAACCAGCACAGCGGACCTATCGTCGACGCAGGCAGAGACACGCGGCCTCATGGCGCGCTGTCGCGACCGTCGCTTCGTCCGCTGCTGTCGCCGGTCGCGACGTCGAGACGGCTCACGTCGCAAGACGTCTGGCTGAAGCCGGAATAGACCACCGACCAGTTACCGACAATCGCGGCTTGCGCCTCCGCGAGGCTCAGTTTCCCTTCGCAAACGCAGCGTTTGAGCATGACCGCGGCGCGCGCCTTGCGACGCTCGCCCTGCTGGCCCGCCCAAGGCAGGAGATCGAGATTGGAGGGTGCATTCGGCGAGCCGCCGAGCACAATGGGCACACGCCTGTCCAGCGCGAAAGCGGGACCGTTGTCGGCATCGATGCCGCGCGCGGCAAGCATGCGGTCCTTGTGGGCCATCAGCTCATCGAACGGCGGTGCGACCGTGTCGGCGTAGCCGGGTCGGCAAATCGTTTCGCCGACTGACTCCTGCGTGACGCGCTCGTCAAGCATTGCTGAATCCTGAGCCCAGACTTGACCGACGCGGAATGCGAGTACCGCGACGATGCCGAACAGGAGCGCGATCCGCATCGTGCGGCCAGGACACGCGGCGCCGCGCCCACGCCCGCGCGTCGACGGAATCGCCTGATATGTACTGCTGGTCGCGTCGCTGTAATGGATGATGCGACGCCCGTCTGCAATGCCTGCGTTCATTCGTCGGCGCGCCGGTAACGACGCGCAATAGTTTAATTCGCAGACTAATTAAAACACATTCAATACCCCTGCGTGAAAAGACACACCTGCGCAGGTCGGTGAAGATGCGTCCGGACGCTCGCGGGCGTCCGCCGGTGCGGTCTTGCCGTGCACGAATACACGTTGCAAGACCGCGCCGAACCACAGGATAAAGACAACGCCGCTGTCTGCACGCCGCTCACGCACGGCGCCAACAGCACGCTACGTCAACCGGGTCTCGCCACCCGAGCCTGCAAGGCGCGGATACGCCCGAGCGCCTGCGTATTGGATACCGTCGCGTCATACATCTTGGAGAGATCCGCTTTGAGCGCCGTACGCGAGCCACCGTCGAGATAGACCATATGCCCCGACGGATAAAAACGCGCCGACAGATTCTGCCGGATCTGCTGGCTGACAAGCGGCATTTGCTGCAGATCGAGCACGGTCTGATAGAACGGCGTGACGTAGTCGAAGAAACCGTTCGCCGACAGCACCTTCAGGTCAGGATTGAGCGCCATCACGGCGGCAAGGTCGCCGGCGGTGTACAGAATGATGTTGCCCTTCGCGTCGAGCCCCTTCTGCGCGCCGGTCGGATCGATATGGCTGAAATCCCAATACTGGAATGCCTGATCGTTGAGATCCGTGAACGCCGAATTCGACGTGTATTTCAACTGCTCGTTCAGATACACGTTCCACATTGTCGTGTAGACGCCGGTCACCGCCGTCATGGTCGGATCGTTGCCGCCGGAATTCGGGTCGATCTTTCCGGCGATGCCGGTGTTGATCGCCGTCACGCGGCCGTCGTACTCGCCGAGCGCGAGACCCTGTGATTTCAGCAACGTGGTCAAAAACAGCGAATTGCCGCGGCTGTCGTACGACGCGATATCGAGGCTCCAGGCGAGCAACGTAGTTTTGTCGATACCGGTGTATTCGCTGAGCTTTTCGACCGTTGCCGAATCCGTAGTCGGAAACTTGCGCAGCGCCGCCAGATAGTCGGTGCGCGCGAATTGGGCCACTTCTTCGGCAAACGTGCCGAGGTCAGTCGGCCGCGGCGCAATGCCGAGTTTCTTGTGATACCACGCGTCCGCGGCGGCTGTGGGTAACGCGCCGACCGGGTTGCCGGATTGCGTGTAATCGAGAATGGACGATTGCAGCGTGATGCCGTTCAGATCGACGCCGTCTTCATGCAGCCGGTACGCCAGCACGCAACTGCGCGCCGTGCCGTAAGACTCGCCGTACAGATACTTCGGCGAATTCCAGCGATTGTTCTTGGTGAGAAAGCGCTTGATGAACTGCTTGATCGAGTCGGCGTCCTGATCGACGCCCCAGAAGGCTCGGTTCGTCTTCGGCGCAATGGCCGCCGAGTAGCCTGTGCCCACCGGATTGATAAAAACGAGGTCGCTCTTGTCGAGCAGACTGTCCGGGTTGTCTTCCATCGAGTACGGCGCGGGCGGCGTAAAGCCAGGCATCGACGTCTTGATGCGGCGCGGCGCGAACGAGCCCAGCAGCACGAACACCGAAGACGAACCCGGGCCGCCGTTGTAGAAGAAAGTCACCGGACGGGTTTCCTCCTTCTGATTGTCCTGCGTGAACGCAACGTAGAACATCTTGGCTTCAGGCTGCGAACTACTTGCGTCGACAATCACAAGGTGACCCGCCGTCGCCGTGTAGTTGATCTTCTGCCCGCCGATCGTAGTCGAATGGTGCGTAATCGCGGCGGTTTCAGTGGTATCGGTGACGGAGTCGTCCGGCCCGTTGCCATAAGCAACCGGATCGAAAAACGGCTGATCTCCTGCTTTGTGCGACGCGCCGCCGGTAGCCGTTGCGGGCGAAGCATGCGTGTTGTGTGACGACTGCGGACTAACGGAAGCTGACTCGGTGTTCGTCATGATCGCTCCATGGGTTCGTTAACGTCTTGATGTCTCTCGTGTGCCTTGGTGTGCCTTGATGTGCCTTGATGTCTCTCGTGTGTCCTGCGTTGCCTGCGTCTGCTGAAGCCATGCACCGTACCGCCTGCAGCCTGAACGCGGCGCACCGTGGGACAAGCGCGAACGGCGGGTGAGCCTGATCCGGGAATCACCCAGGCGCCACCTGAACCCGTCCGCGACTCATCAGACTATAGTGCGGCCGCCACCTTCTGACCATCGGGACTACCGAGTCCCGTACACGCATCCCAGCCCGGCGACGCGGCGAAGCTGCCGTTGTTGCCCTGGGTGATGTCGTTACACACGCCTGGCGCCTTGTACAGCTTCGGGTTGATGAAACCGGCCGGTTGCCCCTTCGCCGCATTGATCCGCGCAATCAACGCCGCCCACAGCGGTGCGACCGCGCTGGTGCCGCCGACCACCGTCTGCGTGCCATCAATCAATACGCTGTAGCCGGTGACGGGCGACGCATCGCCGGCCACGTCCGGCACGCCGCGCCCGCTGAGCGCCGTCCTGGCGCCGCTCGATGAAGTGGCCGACAGACCTTGTTGCCACACCGGCACCGGAAAGGCCCGGCTCACGCCACCGCCGCCCGCGCCGCCCTGTGCGCCGTCGTTCCACACCACCTCATGCGAGATCGAGGTGCCCGACGCGGTCAGGCTCGTGCCGCCGCATGCCAGCACATAGGGGCTCGACGCCGGAAAGTCGACCTGATCGCTACCGGAACCGTCGCTCGAGCCGCTATCGCCCGACGCCGCGCAGACAGTCACACCCAGGGCCGCAGCCGTTTGCAGGACGCTGTTGAAAGCTTGCAGCGACTGACTGGTCCAGCTCGACTCCGGGCCGCCCCAACTGATCGAAACTACCGAGGGGTTGTTAGTCGTGTCATGCACCGCGCGAATCACCGCGTCGATGAACCCGGCGTCGCTGTTCTGCGTGAAATAGACCGCGATCGTCGCGCCAGGCACAATCGCGCCGACGATTTCGATGTCGAGCGTAACTTCGCCGTCCGGCCCGTTCGGGTCGCCGCTCGGCTGATTGGCACCCTGATCGACGCCGACCGGTTTCACGTTCGGTGAAGCGACGCCAAGGCTCGCAAAATAACTCTTGAGGTCGGACGTGTTGTACCCGCCGCCGAGTTCGATGATGCCGACACATTCGCCGCTGCCGTCGCCTTGCGGAAACTGATACAACGATGCGAGTTGCGGCGGCGTAAAGGACGCCTGATGCGCTTTGGCCGGCTGGAACGGCGGCCGGATGCGAAAGTGCGGCCGCGCCTGAGGCCGGTTATCGAGCCCGAGCACGGCTTGCACGATGCCGTGCAGATCGTCCGGCACGCTGATCGTGCCGGTGCGGCCGCGGAACTGGCCCGCCGTGTGATGCTGGTAATGTTCCAGCTTGACGCCGAACGCGGTCTGGAACTGCGCGATCGTGCCGCTCAGCAACAACTGGCGCGCTGCCGGATCTTCCCGCACCACCGTCAAGCCGTGTGCGGTGGCAAAGGCTTTGACCTTGGCGATGTCGTCCGGCGCGGCGCCGTAATCTTTTGCAAACGCCTCACGCGATAGAGGTTTGACGCTTGGGTCGCCCGCCTGGATCTTGCTCATCAGTGCGTCGAACTGGGCCTGCCGCTGACGGCGCAGTATCACGAAAACCTCGATCCGTTCTGCTGGATCGCATTGCCCAACGACTGTCGAACCTTGTTCTGCCGTTCGCTCACTTCCCGGCAGCGTTTGTCTGTTGACCATGGTGTCGATTCTCCTCTGTTAGCGTGATGGCGCGGGCCGCAAGGTGGACCCCACGCACGGCACGCGCCTGCACGAACTCACCGCCTCGCGACCAACGGCGGGTTGCTGTTTCAAGGACTTCGCCAAACCGTCCGACCTGTGCATTCGAACACAGTTCCAGCGTGCGCGGCAGTTGTCCGAGTGACTAACGCCGGGCTGGATCAATGCGCATCGCGCAGCACCCGCGCTATGATGCTGAAGCGGCAATCCAGCCGTTGCAGCGCCTCGCGCGCCGCCCGCGCGCACGATCGAAGAATCAGAGGAACCTCATGTCAATTTCGATGTATCAAGCGTCATTGCCCGTGCTGGTGCGCGGCATGACCAACCTGCAAGTCATCCTCGGCAAGGCCGAGGCACACGCTGCCGAAAAACGGATCGACCCGTCCGTGCTCACGAACGCCCGGCTCGCGCCGGACATGCTGCCGCTGGTGCGCCAGGTCTATATCGTGAGCGACACGGCGAAAGGCTGCGCCGCGCGTCTGGCTGGCGTCGAAGCGCCGAAGTACGACGACGTCGAACAGACCTTCGAGGAACTCGATGCCCGCCTTCAAAAGACGATTGATTACCTGAAGGAATTCAATGCGCAACAGATCGACGGCTCGGAAGAACGCCCGATCACGCTGAAAATGCGCAACGGCCCGATCGAGTTCACGGGGCTGTCGTATCTGCTCGGCTTTGTGTTGCCGAACTTCTATTTTCACGTTACGACGGCGTACGACATTCTGCGTCACAACGGCGTCGAACTTGGCAAACTCGACTATTTGGGCGGCATCAAGTAAGAAGGCCTGCGCGGTATTGCGCGAGCGCTACGCGATTGCGGCATAAGCAGCACGTGAACCACATGTGGCCCCCCGTGGGCTACACATGATCCGCGTGTGAACCACGCATGAACAGTGCATGAGCGGCATCAAACGCGCGGCTGGAACGCGATGATCGCCATGCCGGCCAATGTGAACGCCACGCCGGTCGCGTCCCACAGCGTGGGGCGCACTTTGTCGACGCACCATAGCCACGCGATCGCCACCGCCACGTACACACCGCCGTAAGCCGCATACACGCGGCCTGCGGCGGTGCCGTGCAGCGTCAGCAGCCAGGCGAACAATGCGAGGCTAAGCGCGCCGGGAACCAGCAGCCAGATGGAGTCCCCCTCCTTCAGCCAACGCCAGGGCAAATAGCACCCAACGATTTCGGCAATGGCGGTCACGGCATAGAGCAGAAAAGTTTTCATCGACAGATAGAGTAGCGAGTGGTTGTGTTGCCGCGAGACCGTGCGCGGCTGATTATCGGCTTCTGTTTAGCGGCCGTTGTTTATCGACCCTTTGTCGGCTTTATTAACACAATCACTTTGCGAGCGGGCATGGCACCTGCGACAGCCGTCGTACCCAGCCCCGATTCGCTACCTGTCATGAGCGTCGCGTCACCCTGTATCGACATCTGCAAGTTCGGCAGTAAGTCAGTCCAGCGAGAGCCGCAACGCAAAGCCGATCAGCGCCGCTGAGAAAGTCCAACGCTGCAGTGTCTGCGCGAAAGGATGAGCCCGCATCCAGCCGGCGATGCGCGCCGCGCCGATCGCGTATATGGCGTCGAAACACGCGCCGATGGCGAGCAGCACCAGACCCAGTTCGACCATCTGCAGCGCAACCGGTCCGGCCTCTGGACGCACGAACTGCGGCAATAGCACCGAGCAGAACAGCAGCGCTTTCGGGTTCAACAGATTGGTCAGCAAGCCCTTGACGAAAGCGGCATGCAACGGCCGCGACTCGACACCCGCCACGCCGCCTTCAGGCAACGCGAATACGGGTGAGCGGAAGATCTGGATGCCGACCCATGCGAGATAAACCGCGCCGCCGTAACGCACCACGTCGTACAACCAAGGCGCACTGCGCAACAGCGCGGCCACCCCGCATGCCGACAGCGTGACGTGCGTCGCCCGCGCCACGCCCAGCCCACCGGCCGCCGCGAAGCCACTGCGCACGCCACGTCCGATACTGGTCTGCAGAACCAGCGCCATGTCGGGCCCAGGTACGGCATAGACCATAAACAACGCAGCGATATAGACGACCAGAAGGTGTGCGGAAATCATAGAAGCCTCTTGTTTTTAAGGGCTCTATCTTGCTATCGTCGGCGGAGGGTTTGCTGGCGAAATACAAGCGCATGGGATTCATCTTTGGAGGAATGCGCTAATATTTCACTCCCGAGCCATGTTTTCCGCTAACGCACAGTAAGCCCCCAAAGCCATGACAACCGACCTCGATAAAACAGACCGCGCGATACTCGCCGCGCTGCAGAACGACGGCCGCATCTCGAATGCACGGCTGGCCGACATGGTCGGCCTGAGCGAGACGCCTTGCGCCCGCCGCCTCAAGCGCCTTGAAAACGACGGCTATATCGACCAGTACCGCGCGATGCTTTCGCGCTCCGCCCTCGGCCTCGGCGTAATCGCGTTCGTCTACGTGCGTTTTGCCGTGCACGATCGCGCGGTGGCCACCCGTTTCGAACGCGAAGTGCAGGCAATCCCGCGCATTCTGGCGTGCCACAACGTGTCGGGCAGCGCCGACTACATCCTGCAGGTAGTCGCGCGCGATCTCGACGACTACGGCACTTTCATGCGCGACGAGATGCGCAGCCTGCCGGGCGTGACGTCGGTGGAATCGGCATTGTCGCTGCGGGAAATCAAGGCTAACGGCGGGCTGCCGCTGTCGTGAACGCGGACGTGGCATAGTCTCACCCATTTGATACGGCGCGAGCCGACCAGACGAGCACGGAGTTTTCATGGATCACGAAAAGGCAAGAGCCGAAGAAACAGCCGCGATGGAGCGCGTAGTGACCGCGACCAAGCGGGTCCAGGCGGCTTTCGCGTCGCTGCAATCGCAATTCCCGCCGGCCGGCAGCGGCCAGCCTTCGCAGTTCGCGCTGCAAACTTTCGACGCTGCGTTGCAGGAACTCGAAGACGCCCAGGCCGCATTCGACGAATTGCTCGGCGATCTGCTTGACGGCAATCGTTGAGTGACCTAGCCGGCCTCTTCACTGCATAGCTGCTGCGTAGTACGCGAGCGGTGGCCGTCTTCAGTTTCCATCGAGACGGTCGCCGCGTTATTTGGAGAGGCTAGCTGGACTTGACCGTTAGTTGCGTATTTATGGCCTGAGATGAAACTACCCCGCCGGCGCCAAGACACAAAAGTGAATATGTCAGAGGGCTAACGGCATCATCGCCGGGTCTTCCGCAACAGCATCCGCAGGTCCGGGCCGGCATCGGCCGGCCTGCGAACCAGGGGTTTCAATACGTTGTTGCTTGCAAAAGCGCCCTCCTCAACCCCGCCCGTCCACTCAGAAAACGATATTGGTCCGCAGCCCGACGATCGCTTCGTTACCGACGCGCTGTGACGGATTGCCCGGATCCGGAATACCGCCTGCTGGACGGAAGACATATTGGAAGTCCGCCTGTAACTGCCACCATGGCGCGACCTGATACTGGTAAGTCGCCTCCACGACAGTCTCAGCACTGCGCGACGGATAACCCGGTGTCGTCAGCGAGGCGGTATCGCTTGCCAGCCCTTGAGCACCCGAGCCGATCTTCGCGTAGCCGACGGCCAATCCGGCAACGTCGTTGTCGCGCCCTTTGATCGGCGCTTTGAGCGTCACGCCTGCATTCACACCCAGGTCCACCAGATTGCGATCGCCCGGCGCGCCCATGACTCTCGCGAAAACGCCCACCGACTGCGGGCTGTTCCCGCCCCGCTGCCAGACCGTCTGGTCGGCAACCGCGTAGAAGCTGTAGTCGCCCCGGTGATTCGCCGGTACGCCGTCGCTCGCCGGGTTCGCCAGCGACAAACCGGTATTGTCGAAACGCTGGTCCGCGAAATTTTGCGTGTTGTACCAGAAGCCCAGCTTGTAGGTGCCAGGCAATCCGGTCGCCTCCCCACCCGACGAGTTCGCTGGAGGCTGGTTGATTGCGTACTGCACCTCGCCGATGAATAACGCGCCGCCGCGCAGATTGAAATTCGTGCCGTGGCGATTCTGTTGCTGTGGGTCGCCCGTATCGCTGCCCGCCGGATTGCCGTCGAAGACGCCGGCCATCACGGTCCATGCGTCCGAAGGCCTGGCGCACAATCGCACACCCAGTGACGACAATGGATAAGCGGGACCGCCCGCCGGCATGTCGACCGACGGCAATACAGGCCAGCCGAAAGTTGCGTTGATGAAAGGCGTCGCGAACTGGCTCACCATGAATTCCTGGTCGAGACTCTGTTGCCCGACCTTCACGTCTACTTTTCCGCCGATCAGGGATTGCTGATACCAGAGTTCCCACAGCCGCGTCGTAACGTCGGCCTCGATGCCGCTCGCGCTTTGCAGGGTCAGCAGATTCCGTTGGCTCAGATTGCTGCCGTGAATCTGCAACGCCGACACATTAAACGTGCCGCCCGGCAGGCCCAGCGCTTTTTCCGTATCGACAACGATACCGAACTGGGTAAGTCCATCGTAAGCGCCGCCCCGTTTAGCGCCGCCCGACAGGTTGTTCAGATACTCGCTGGTTTCCTGCAGGTTGAAGGTCACCCCGTAGTTACCGAGCCAGGGACGCAGCCCGCCCGTCTCGCCGAGCAGATTCGAGCGGTCCCAGAGCCCAGTGGGCGTGGCAGGTGTCTGCTCAGTAGCAGGCGTTTGTCCCGCGGCAGGCGCCTGAACTGCGGCAGGTGTCTGCTCAGTAGCAAGCGCCTGTCCCGCTGCCGGCGTCTGTGCCAGCACGGAGGGCGCGACGCCAAACGACAACAGGAAGGTCAGACCGAGGGGGCCGCCGGACATCCACCGCCCAGCTTTTGCAGGGTCTTTCTGCACGAGACACGCTTGAGCGCCGCGCACGCAGCGCGCCAAAGAACGATACGACGACGATTTGACGAACATAAGCTCACTCCCATCGATCCCGGCCACGCCGGGCGATGTACGAAGACGTGACCGGTTCTCGCAAACGATGCGATAACGATCAAACAGAGGGAGCGTGCAACTGGCAGACCGGCAGGAACCGGTCACTGAAGAAGCGCGCTAACCCGAACGGAGCGAGTTAGCGGCGACGGAGTGATCCTGCTGCTAACTCGCGGACATTGCGCCGGCGTAGACCGGCATCGGACTTCCACTACTAGAGCATGTGTCCACGAGGGACTCCTTTTGCTGAGACGGGCGGATTGTATTCGGCACACTCATAAAATCGCAAGTAAAACCGCATCAAAGAAATCGCACTCCGAATTTACGGCCATGCCTTCGCGCAGACATCAGACTGCGCTATTCACGCTGCGCCTTCGCGCCGACACCCTGCTGTCTTATTCACCGCTGCACCTGCGCCCTTCATCTACCTGTCTTTCCTGTCATTTCTGAAAGACTCATCCCACTCTAGTGATGACGAATTGGTACGCCACAACACATAAAAAAAGAATATTTGCTTCGCTTAACGAAGCATGTTGACTTCTGCTTGCGGGAGTGCCTAAAATTCGGCCGTCATCACAAACGGGGCCATTGCCTTGGACACCAGCAGTAGTCGATCTTCGAACAGTTTCACTGCCTGACCGGCCCGACGCCCGCGCTCTCTTTTCTCAGCCGCCGTCTTGCCAGCAGGCAGACGGTGCGCGCCGTAGTAACTCTCTCCGTGCACCTTAACTAGCGCCATTTGGCCGCGCCGTGCTTGCGCACGTCCCGCATCCGTATGGCATCGCGTCGCGAGCATCCACTCGCGGCAGCGTTCGCTCGCGCCGGTTCGATCCGTTCGACCGCCGGCGCGGCCGAGCGCGTGGACGAACACGTGCGTACTCATCGATAAGCAACGTCGATAAGCAACGCCAATACGCAACGCCGATAAGGAGCCGCCATGCCGGACAGTGACAGTTATCCCTTATGCCGCTCAATTGCCACGCAATCTTTCTTTTGCCTGAGGAAAGCGAGTAGACATTCGCCGCCGCGCGCATAGTGCCGGCCGCGCTCCGTGTCTGCTGGCTTTCCGCAAACCGCGTAAAGCCATACGCCCGGAGAATTACCATGTACCTCGCCATCCTCGTACCGACCCTGCAGCAAACGCATATCCACAGCGACGCTGCACTCGCGCTTCACAGCATCAAGCCGCACTGGCTCGCCGTGTCCTGGCACCGCTTCAAAGCGCTCCTCTTCAACCCGGCTTCGTACTCAGGTTCGTACTCGGCTTCGTAATCACTCACTGTCAGCACCGCACGCCTTCGCGATCCGCATGCGCCGCCGTCGCTCGATCACATTCGACGACACTCGCGCAGCGGATTCCGAAGACGCGCCGCTGCATACAAATCACACCTACGCAGGCGGTTAACAATGTCCACTCCAATTAACGTCTCACCACCACGCAGCGCCGTTCTCGACGAAGCCCACCTCGGCGACATCAAAGGCGCACTCGGCACCATTGCGCACCACGACATCGCACCTCGCAACAACTGGTGGGCCCGTATCCGAACGCTGCTCGCGATCCTCGGGCCCGGCCTCATCGTGATGGTCGGCGACAACGATGCCGGCGCTTTCGGCACCTACACACAGGCGGGACAGAATTACGGAACCACCTTGCTGTGGACCATGCTGCTGCTCGTGCCCGTTCTCTTCGTCAATCAGGAAATGGTGCTGCGCCTCGGCGCCGTGACCGGTGTCGGACACGCGCGCCTCATCTTCGAACGCTTCGGCAAATTCTGGGGTGCCTTCAGCGTCGTAGACCTGTTCATTCTCAATGCACTCACCATCGTGACCGAGTTCATCGGCATCACGTTCGTGCTGGATTTCTTCGGCATTTCGAAAGTGACCGGGGTCTGCATCGCCGCGGCCGTGACGATGGCCGCGGTCAGCACAGGCAACTTCCGGCGCTTCGAGCGCTTCGCGGTCGTGCTCTGTCTGTTGAGCCTGTTGCTGGTGCCCGTACTGGTATCGATTCATCCGCCGGTCGGCCAGATCGCGCGCGACTTCGTGATTCCGAACTGGCCCGCCAATTCGAAACTGAGCGATGTGATGCTGCTCGTGATCGGCATTGTCGGCACCACGGTCGCGCCTTGGCAGCTGTTTTTCCAGCAGAGCTATATCGTGGATAAACGCATCACGCCGCGCTTCATGAACTATGAGAAAGCCGACCTGTGGATCGGCATCGTATTCGTGATGATCGGTGCGGTCGCCATGATCTCGTTCTGCGCTGCACTGTACGCAGGCAAACCCGAGTTCGGCAATTTCACGGATGCGGGCGGCGTGATCGCCGGCCTCGAAAAATATGCTGGGCGCACGCCCGCGGTTCTCTTCGCGGTCGCGCTGCTCGACGCCTGCATCATCGGCGCGGCGGCCGTGTCGCTGTCCACCGCTTACGCAATCGGCGACGTGTTCAAGATTCGCCACTCGCTGCATCGCGGCGTGTCGGACGCGAAGGGCTTTTACCTCGTCTACTTCGGCATCGTCGCGGCCGCGGCGGCGCTGGTATTGATTCCCGGCAGCCCGCTCGGTCTTCTGACTGAAGCCGTGCAGACGCTCGCAGGCGTACTGCTTCCGAGCGCGACCGTGTTTCTGCTGCTGTTGTGCAACGACCGCGCGGTCCTCGGTCCGTGGGTGAACTCGAAGAAGCTCAACATCTTTACAGGCGCAGTTGTCTGGGTGCTCGTCATGCTCTCCATCATCCTTACTGCATCGGTGATGTATCCGGACATTACCGGCGAAGCGATCATTGAAGTACTGGCCGGCGGCACACTGCTGGCCGTGGTCGGATACGCTGCAACCGTGACGGTTCGCAGGCTGCGGCCCGCGCAGGCGAATGCCGCGGCTTCCACGGTTGCCTCGGTTTCCGAAAGCGAGCAACGGTTTTCGAAAGAAGCACGCAATACGTGGCGCATGCCACCCCTGGAAGAACTGCCGGCGCCGCAACTGACCTTATCCAAACGCGTCTGGATGGGTGTGTTGCGCGGCTATCTGATCGTGGCTGTCGCACTCGTTGTCGTGAAGGTCGTGCAGATGACTTTGCTGCATTAAATCGCTGCTACCCCCGTCCGCTCCCGGTTGTTTCGGGGAGCGGCGGGAAAACGATCGACCTCCGCCCTGCGCGTCCCCCATTGCTTTGCCTGATTAATTGCGTTGCGATCTCTCTGCCCGATGCCGGTAACGGTCACGCATCCGTCACCCCCCAACCGTCGCAATTTCCGGCTCGCACAGAATCGGAAAGTTGACCGAGTTCGCGATATAACACTTCTCATGCGCCACATGATGCAAACGCTCGGCCAGTTCGAGATCGCCGCCAGCCCGAATGACGACATGCGGACGTAGAACAATCTGCGAAAAGCGGCCCTGCTCCGAACTATCGAGCATCGTGCCTTCGGCCTTGTCGCGATAGCTCAGTACAACGATGCCCGCGTCCGAGCAAAGATGCAGATACCAGAGTTTGTGGCAGGCGGACGCCGAGGCAACCAGCAGATCTTCCGGATTCCAACGGCTCGCGTCGCCGAGAAACGCCGCATCTGATGATCCCGGAATGTCGGGCTTGCTTCCCGCAGCGATGATGTGGTCCCGGCCATATTCACGGTATCCCGAGGTGCCGCTGCCGCGGTTGCCGGTCCATTGCACCGTTACCGCGTATTTGTGCTCGCCGTACGCCATGCCACTCTCCTTTTCCATCGACCTGGATGTGAATTCGCAACACACGCATTTTATAGGCATGCGGCAGTTTTGGTATACCATTATTCCAAACGACAACCGATAGAAGCACATGGACCACAAACTGGATTCGACAGCCGACGCCATCGCCGTCTCACTACGCGAACTGATTGCGGCCGGCGAACTGGAGGACGGCGCACGGCTGGTCGAACGCGAACTCGCCGATCGATTCGGGGTGAGCCGGGTGCCGATGAGAGAGGCCATACAAAAGCTCGAGGGCGAAGGACTGGTCGAGCTCGTGCGCAATCGCGGCGCCGTCGTGCGAACCTTGACAGAGTCCGACCTCGACGAGATCTACAGCCTGCGCATGCTGCTCGAAGGAGACGCCATCTTCCACGCAGTCAAACGCATGGACAGTGAGACGTTATCGCGCGCCGAACTCGTTCATCGGCTTCTGGGAGACGCCGATACAGCGCAAAGACAGGGCGAACTGAATCGCGAGTTTCATGAGCTGCTATACCGCCCGTGTGCAAACGGCCGGCAATTGAAAGCGATCCGCGAGCTGCGCGCTCAGGTCGAGCGTTACGAACGATTGCAAGGCACGTTGCTAGCCGACACACCGGCCTTCCAGGACGAGCATCTCAAGATTCTCGAAGCATGCGAGGCCGGTAACGCACGCCTTGCGCGATCGATGACGGTGGAACATCTCGCGTCGGCGAAGCGTATAGTTTTGCAACTGGTTCGGGCTGAATGACTACTGCTGTCCGAACGCTTTTCCCGTCACGTTCGGTGCGCGAGGATTGGGGTTCGTATTCAGGCTGGTGCCGTTCGCCCGCATGTTGTTGAGCGCCGGGCCCGATCCCGTGCTGCCGGCTCCGCCGATCGCAGGCGAGCCGCCCATCGTACCCGCGCCAGGCGTTGGGCTCGGGCTTGCCGCGCCCGTCCCCAAACCCGTCCCCAGCCCTGTACCCGTACCCGCGCCATTGGTACCGCCTGCCTGCAAACCGACCATACCATTGGCGTTAAGGTTTGCCGACTGGGCATAGGCTGCACTCGCCAGACCCATCACCAACGCCGAAGTCAAAATACCCTTTGTCACGATGTTCATAGCCCACTCCGTGATGCCATCAAATTTCCCGACCGAACTACTCACACCATCGTAGCGATGTTGAGCCAACGACGCTCATGAAGGAACCCGGTCAAACGGTAAGACTGCCCGCCTGCCACATTTGTTCATCGCTGAAATTCAGGGATTGATCGGCGATCGGCAGATAATCTGCGGCTCTTTTTCTTGCCCGACATCATGACGAAACCCGCCTTCGCCCCCTTTCAGGAGCTGCCCAAACCTTGTTGCCCCACGCGTACGACGACAACGGCGATGGCTCGCATGACACCGGGCTCCAGAAAATGTGAGGCAGCGCCGTGCGCGTTATGATCAACCGTTACGCCAGAACGGCCGATCGCGCACGATGGAGCACGCCTACATCCACCTTTTGCATCTGCTTGCCGGCCATCCGGCGTGGACGCTCACGGTCGTCTTTCTTGCGGCCTTCCTGGAGGCCATCGCCGTTATCGGCACCTTCATACCAGGCAGCACAGCCATGTTTCTCGCCGGTGCGCTGGTTGGCACAGGTTCACTGAGCCTCGGCTGGGTGTTCCTGTGGGCGATCGCCGGCGCCGTCGCCGGGGACGGCATGAGCTTCTGGATCGGCCGCCGCTACAAGGACAGGATCGTCCAGCTCTGGCCGTTCAGCACACACCCGCAGATACTCGACGCCGGCCACCGCTTCTTTCAGAAACACGGCGCCAAAGGCGTCGTGTTCGCCCGCTTCATCGGACCATTGCGGGCGATCGTCCCGGTCGTGGCGGGCATGCTGGGCATGACGCCGGCGCGCTTCTACGCGATGAACGTGCTGTCGGCGCTGCTATGGGCGCCCGCGCACATCCTGCCGGGCGTGGTATTTGGCGCCTCCGTGCTGCTGGCCGGCGCAGTGTCGTTCCGCCTCGTCGTCATCATCGCGTTGCTGGTGGGGATCGTCTGGCTGAGCTTTCGCGCAATGGGCTTCCTGCTCTCGCATGCCAGCGCGTGGACGAGCGCGGCGGGCCGCTATCTGGGCAGTTGGGCTTGCCGCCACCCAGGCCCGTTCGGCCGGCTCGCGCGGCGACTGCTGGACCCCGAACAGCCGGATGCCAGCAGCATCGTGGTGACGTCGCTGATTGTGCTGACGGCGGGCGCGCTCTTCTTCGGCGTCCTCGAAGACGTCATCAGCGGCGATCCGCTGGTGAGCGTCGATCTGTCCGTCTATCACTTCCTGCAATCGGTGCGCACGCCCTGGAGCGACACCGTCCTGGCCGGACTAGCGACGCTCGGCAGCGTCTTCACGCTAACAGCGCTGGTCGTGACGGTGGTGGTCTGGATGCTGCTGGAGCGGCGTTGGCGCACCATCGGCTACTGGCTCGCTGCAGTGGTGTTTTCCCAATTGCTGATCTTCGCCCTGCAGTTCGCCATGCACCGCGCGCCGCCCAACGAACTCCTGTCCAACGCCTACGTGTTTCCGAGCAATCACGTCGCCGCGACGGTGATCGTCTACGGCTTCCTCGCATTCCTGCTCGCCCGGCGGGTCGGCATGCTGGAAGGTTTGCTCGTGGCGACCGTGAGTACGGTGGTCGTGATCGTGGTCGCGCTGGCGGGACTTTACTTCGGCAGGTATTGGGTCTCCGACGCGATCGGCGGCGCCGCGCTCGCGTACATCTGGGTCGCCATCGTCTCGCTGACGGCGATGTTGCGGCATCCGGAAGTGCCGCCCTCACGCGGCTTCATGCCGGTCGTGGTGCTGGTCGTGATGCTCGTGAGCGTAGGCCTGCAACTGAGCCTCATTCCATCGGCGCCGCCGCCGGACAACACGGTGCGGCCGCCGCCCGTGCTGGTCACGCAAGCGCAATGGACGGTGTCGCTGTGGAAGAGACTGCCATGCTATCGCTCGGATATGGGCGGCGACCGCAAGGAGCCGCTCACGCTGCAATGGGTGTCGAACCTCGATTCGATCAGGGGGCAGCTGCGCGCCCAGGGATGGGTCGAGGGCACTGACCTCTCCGCGCACAGCCTGCTCTCGCTTGCCTCACCGAATGTCGCGGCGACATCGCTGCCGGTCTTGCCGAAGCTGAATAACGGCGTGCCTTCGTCGATGGTCTTCATGCGTCCCGGCGACACCCGCGACGAACGCGACGTGCTGCGTTTCTGGCCGAGCGGCTATGCCGTGGAGAACGGCGCGTCAGCCGCCCCGCTGTGGGTCGGTGCTTTCGCGCACGAGCGGCTCTCCCGGCGATCGTGGCCGATCAACATTCTGCGCGTCGACAGGGAAGTGACATCGTTCGATCCTCACACAAACACGAACGCCGGCCTCGACGCGGCGCTTGTCGCCAGGGTGAGTTGCCATGGCGTGCCGGTGTCCCTGCTGGCCTCTCCTGCGGATTAAGCGGCGGGAATGGCTCGCATCATGGCGCCCGCCTGGGTCCGCGCGTTCGCTGCACCGATGAAGAAATCGCCCTGCGCTCAATCACTTGGCGTATTTAGCCAGGACTTGTCCACAAGGATATGAACATTTTCTGTGGATAACCTGCGCAATGCGCCACCCCACCAGCCGAGGCTTGTTGGCCTAAAGTCCAATACCACCCGCATTCGACGTGAAATACCCTCAGCCGGAGAGTTGCACCTCTGGACAGAACGGCCACGGGCTCCTACAACTCCTCATGCCCAGAGCGCCAGGTTAGCGGGCATCCGCAGTCCAGACCGACAGGGAGATCTGCATGCCCCGCCCCCCCGAATTCCTGATGCCATCGCGCCGCCACGGATGCCCGAACCCGCGGGCCGGCGCGGCGGTGATCGTCATCACTGGCGCGTCTTCCGGCATTGGGCGCAGCACGGCCAACCTGTTTGCCCGCTATCACTGGCGGGTCGGCCTGATCGCTCGCGGGCAAGCCGGCCTGCAGGCAACGTTCGACGACGTCAGCCGCCACGGCGCCATGGCCGCGATGGAACAGGCCGACGTGGCCGATCTCGACGCATTGGAAACAGCCGCCGCCCGCATCGAGGCGGTGCTCGGCCCCATCGACGCATGGATCAACTGCGCGGGCAACGGCACCTACGGACGCTTTCTGGATACCCCCGCCGAACAGTTCCAGCGCGTCACCGAGGTCACCTACATGGGCACGGTCAACGGCACGCGTGTCGCGTTGCGACGGTTTATACCGCGCGATCGCGGCTCGATCGTCAATGTCTGCTCCGCGGTCGCGTTTCACGGCATGCCGTTGTTGTCCGCTTACAGCGGCGCGAAGCACGCGGTGCGCGGCTTCGGCCAGTCGATTCGCGCGGAGCTGGCCCAGGACGGCAGCCACGTGCACCTGACAAGCGTGTTCCCGCCCGCGGTGAATACACCTTTCTTCGATCACGCAATATCACACATGGGGCAACTGGGGCGGCCGTTGGCGCCGGTCTACCAGCCGGAGGTCGTCGCCGAGGCAATCCGCCTCGCCCTGATCAACGGACGTGCGGAGATGCCGGTGACCTCCACGGCCATTCTGTTCTCGCTCGGCGTCCGACTCGTGCCGGGACTGGTCGCAAGAGCCATACGCAAGCTCGGCTACAGCGGCCAACTGACCGGCGAGGCCGCGCTGCAGGAGCGCCATGCGCCCACCTTGTTCGCCGCCTCCGAGCACCCCTCGCCGGTGCGGGGCGCGTTCGACGCGCAGGCGCGTTCCAGCAGCGTGCACGTCCGGGTTCTGGGTTTGCTGGCGCGGCTTCGGGAGCGAGGCCGCAGGGAGCCGAAGACGGGAAGGCAGGCTTCGCCGGTTCGCCCGGCGGATGAAGCGCCGGTCCAGGAGCCTGCTCTGGATTGAGCGGCGCGGGGCATGCTCCGCGCGATCGACTCAGGTGGCGTACTCAGGCAACGTACTCAGGCAACGTACTAAGGCAGCGTATCCACGAGGATGGTGCGTGCCGCCAACTGCCGCGAAGCAGCTTCGACCTTGTCCACCAGCACCGGGTCCAGCGCCCGCCGGTTCGGACGAACCGCAGCGCGGTCTTTGACATACTCGCCAGTGGCGGCCGCCCAGGCCGGCGCCAATGCAACCTGCAACGGCGTGTCCGCTCCCTGCTGCCCGGTGCGCAAGAACGGTCCCATGAGCCGCCACGCGGCGCCGATTGCGCCACCTTCGCGAACCAGACCAGTCGCCACAGCCCCAGGATGCACGACGTTCGCTACCACGCCACTGCCGCGCAGACGTTGCGCCCGCGCGAAAGTCGACATCATCATCGCCAGTTTCGAGCCTCCATAGGCTCGCACCATGCCCCAGTGCCGAACGAGTTCGAGGTCGTCGGGATCGATTCGCGCGCGGTCCGAGGTCGAAGAACCCACGTTCACGATCCGCGATGGACTTCCCGCCCGCAACGCCTCCTCCAGCGCGTCGGTCAGCACGAGCGGCGCGAGATGGTTGAGCGCCAGCACGATGTCGTGGCCCTCCGCTGTCGTCGTCCTTCGCGCGGTGAACATGCCCGCGTTGTTGACGAGCACAGATAGCCGTGGATGGACAGCGGCGATCTCCTGACCGAGACGGTGTGCCGCGCAAAGCGAGCTCAGATCGGCGAGCCGCAGTTCCGTGCTCGCAGCAGGCGCGTGCTGCCTGATCCAGTCAGCCAGCGCGCGCCCTTTTACCGCGTCCCTACAGACCAACACCACGTGCTGATCCGCCTGTGCGAGCCCGAGCGCGATCCAGCGTCCGATCCCGCCGGTCGCACCCGTCACAACGGACACGCGCTGCCCTGAACCCACCATGGAATGCCGTCCTTTTGCTGAGCGATCGAGTCCGTGAGTGAACTGCCTGGCTATTCGACATCATAGGAGTTCGATCGCGCAAATGTACGACCTTCAGTGGCAGCCGGGTATCACCCGGGCCGCAGTCGTCAGAACCGCTTTCTGATGCCAATCATCGCCGCCGTCGTATTGAGACCCGGCGCGACAGGCTGTCCATATTCAACCGACTGATTCATCGTGCCCTTGTTGTCCACATAGCCTACCTGGGCATACAGCGTGGTCGCCTTGGAAAGACTGTAGTTCGCGCCGAGCACAAATTCGGTCGACTTGTTCGCCGAGTTGTTTTCGTCCTTGATGTAATACACGCCGCTTGTCACTTCGAAAGCCGGCGTGAACCGATAGCCCAAACCGCCGGAAATCATGTCGAAATTGGTGGTTTTCGGATGCGCAGGATTACGGCCGTTGCTGAACGATGTGCTGACGCTGAAGCCGTTGATTGAATACAGCCCGCCGAGGTAATAGAACCGGTTGTTGTCCAGCCCGGTCGGCACGGTTGTCGGGGTGGGATTGGTGTCGTGCCCGTTGTAATAGGCTGCCGCGAGTTTCAGTCCGTAGTTGTCGTACTGCAAAACCGCCGATTCCCGCGTACTGCCCTGCACCTGCCCCGCTACGCCACCTGGCGCGTATTCGAGACTGGCGGTCACGCCGCCGATTTTCGGCGAGACATAGACGATGGCGTTGTCGTCGAACACCGCCCCCAACTGCGCATTCGTGCTGGTTCCAGGCCAACCCGCGGCGGAATTCATGCTAACCAGCGCGGTAAAGATACTGCCGAAGTAGTCGCCCTGGCGCACATCGGTGTATGCCATCGCGTAGGTTAACGGAATAATCTGCCGGCCCATGGTGAGCGAGCCGTACGGGCCGGCCAGGCCAACCGACGCCTCCTGATTGAATTGCGCCGCCGCGCCGGCGGTACCGCTCAACCCAAATTTGCCACTGGTACTGTCAAACGCACCTTGCAATTTGAAGTTGGTCTTCCACCCGCCGCCCAGGTCTTCGGTTCCTTTGAACCCGAGAAAGCTGGTATAAATGCCACCGTCTTTCATTTTAAAAACGGAACCGGCATTCTTCGCTAAAGGACTGTACGAAGCCGCTGACGTATTCTGATAAAGCAACCCTGTATCGACTGCCCCATACATTGTCACCGACGATTGTGCATGCGCAGTAGTACCAACTGTTGCCAATGCGATTGCAGCTGCAAAGCCTCTTTTCATTTTGTCTCCTTGGATTACCCGATCCGGCGTCCACTTGGCAACCAGAAATTTCTGTACTGCATCAATTGCTAAAACCTGCAACCTGCGAGACTCGTGGTCAGCAGTCGACCGGCGAACGGCTTGTGTAAGCCGCTCATCAGCCCTCAACGGGTAGCGCCGCACGACAGATCGTCGAAGCGGCACCACGTCCAATACGCGCCTGTAGTCGCTCGCATCAGCTGTATCGGATGGTCATTCAGACCGGACGTCCCGCCGCGATAGTCGGGCGAGGCGTCATGTGTTCGGCGTCAGCACCGAATGATGTCCATCACCTCGTCAGCCGGCTTTCCCTGCCCAAGCAAACGCGCCATGATGTTCATCGCGGGCGTGATATGGCGAAAATAGGCCTTATAGCCGGCACATAAGTAATTGAGGCCTGGCTCACCATCCTCGGTTTCGATAAAGCGGTTCTTTGGGCACTCACCATTGCACGCGAAGCGAAATTCGCAGCGCAGACATTCAGCGGGCAGCGAGGTTTCCTTCGCCATGCCGAAGTCCGTCTGTGCCGGCGAGGACATCATGCTGGCCAGGTCGTCGGACATTACGTTGCCGAGGCGATATTCCGGGTACATAAAATGGTCGCAAGAGTAGACACTGCCGTCGTGCTCGACGATGGCCGCTTTGCCGCAACGCGGGCTGAAGATGCACGCGCCTGCAGGCAGTTGGCACCACGACGCGAGAGCCCATTCGAAGTTCATTACGTGAACCATGCCTACGTCGTTATGAACCCATTCGTCGAATACCGTGGACAGGAATGTGCCGTACGCAAGCGCATCCACCGTGTGCGAAGTCACTTCTGCTGCTGTACGTGCCACCGGCTTCGCTTTCGCGACGGCAGACAGGCTGAGCGACGGGGGAACGGCAAAATGCAGCCCGATGACCTTTTCTTCTGGCTGAGCCACGCGCTCGACGACCGGATTGAACTGGATAAAATTCGCGCCCAGCTCCTTCAGATGACGATAGATCTCCAGCGGCTGATGCACATTGGCGCTGGATACCGTGACCAGCACGTTGAAATCCACACCGTGACGCGACAAGACAGCCAAACCACGCACGGTATCGTCGTAACTTGAATGGCCGCGCTTGTCGGGACGTGCCACGTCGTTAAGGGCGCGCGGGCCGTCCAGACTGACGCCCACGAGAAAATGCTCACGTCGGAGAAACACACCCCACTCGTCGTCGAGCAACGTGCCGTTAGTCTGCAAGGTGTTGCGAATCAGCTTGCCTTGAGCGAACTTGCGCTGCAGTGCGACGGCGCGCTCGAAGAATTCCAGCCCCAACAAGGTCGGTTCACCGCCCTGCCACGTGAATTCAACTTCAGGCGCCGACTGGGCCGCAATATATCGCTGGACATAGGCCTCGAGGACCTCATCGGACATGCGAAAGCGCTCGCGCGGCGGAAACGCGTTCTGTTTTTCGAGGTAAAAGCAATAGCCGCAATCCAGATTGCACAGCGCGCCGATTGGCTTCGCCATCAGATGAATGCCGGTCAGCGATACCGCGGCTTCGGTATTCATGCTTGACAGCGGCCATAGGCCACTCGGGAATACGAAATAGAAATCATGGCTATGACCTTGGACGAACAAGCGACCCGCTTGAGATTTGGCTAAATCACCCCTGCATCACGGCCTGCTCCGGCCATTTTGCGTCGATGGTTCATCGTATGGGACGAGCGAATCCCGCGCCTGTCATTGCGGCCAAAAGGGTGGTCTTTCAGAGTGCCGCCAGAATCGCGCGGTGCGCACCATTTGACCTGTGGCGCAGGCAGATTCGGCTGCAGGTTCTAGCCGGCCGCGTTTCTCGCGGCGATATCCGCTTCGTAGTAACGCGCTGCAAGCAGAAATAGCACCGCCGCGGCCAGCGACATCAGTGGCGCAATACTGAGCGCCGTCCGCAGATTCGCCACGTCGGACAAGAGTCCTACCAGATAAGGACCCGGCGCCGTGCCAAGCAGACTGACGCCCAGCACTGCGGTTGCCGTCACGGTGGCGTGAACGGCGGGATTGGTGACGTCGATCAGCATCGCCACCGCGGAGCCCCCATGCGCCGCTGCGAACAGCGCGCCGCCGATGAGCAGGACAAGCCCCACTGCGCCAGGCGGCAACGCGAACGCCGCGAACAGCATCAACCCGGAAATCAGCGCGTAAGCGGCAGGCACGAGCGCCCGATGGCGTGGCCGTCCCCGGCTCAACCAATCGGCCACGCCACCGCCAAAGAGCATCCCCACGCCCAGCACGAGCACCACCACCGCCGCGATCAAGCTCGCCTTTTTCGGCGCATAGTCGTAGAAGCGGTTGAAATACGTCGGCACCCACGCGATCAAAATGGCCGGGATACCCATCTGCAGACCGAACGCGGCAAACGTAAAGTTACCGGAGCGCGTGGCGAACACTTGCCTGAATACTTCGGCAAAACGTAGCCGCCCCTTGATGGAATCACCGGATTCGCCCTCGTGTAGGGGAGGAACTTCGTAGTCGCGCACAAAGATCGGGTAAAGGATGGCGAGCAGCAAACCCGGTGCGCCGACCGCGAAAAAGGCATAGCGCCAGCCGAACTGGCTCGCGACTGCACCGCCAATCACCACCCCCATGACGGAGCCAAAAATGCCGCCCGATTGAAACGCCCCCAGCACGGCGGAGCGCTTGCCTTCAGGGAAAGTGTGAGCCAGAAGCGCCGCGCCGGCCGCCGCGTAGGCGGCCTCGCCGAACCCCACCATCGCACGGGCGATGAGCATTTGCGTGTAGCTGGTCGCCAGTCCACACGCGATCGTGGCGAAACACCAGACGAATGCCATCAGCGTAATGCTTTTGACGCGCCCCCAACGATCCGCGATGAACGACAACGGAATGGTCATCACGCCGACCACCAGTGACACGATACTGACGAGCGCGCCCAGTTGCGAATCCGAGACGCCCCATACCGGCTTGAGAAACGGAAAAACGGCGCCGACAGCCTGACGCGACAGGTAGTCCGACAGAATCAAACCGAAGCTCAATGCGAACACGGTCCACGCGTAGGCTTTCGATCCCTGGAATGCGGTCGCGCCGCCAGCCCTGCGGACCTGGATCAGGTGAAGGGTTCTCATGCCGACTCCCTGCTGGACGCTTGCGCCGTCGAATCGTCGCGGCGGAGCTCATATGAAGATGGAAGGTTCAACGCCGGGTCAGGATGTCCAAGACATAGCGCCGAGATAAGCCGTTGAACGCGCGTGCCATAAGGTGGACGAAACAAACCGATTGGGAACCAGCGTTTCATCGTCAGCACCGACTTGCCGTGCGACAGGGATTTGAACCCCTCCGGCCCGCGCCAGCTTCCGATTCCCGAATTGCCGGTGCCGCCGAACGGCAGGTCGCCCTGGAAAACGTGCCATGCCCAATCGTTGACTGTCATACCGCCGGCGTGAACGTCCCGCTCCAGGCGTTTGATTTCGTCCGCCTGCGTACCGTAGTAGTACAGCGCCAGGGGACGAGGCCGCGCCGTGACATACCGGATGCTTTCGTCCAGCGAATCGCAAGCCACCACGGGCAGTATCGGATTGAAGAGCTCTTCCTGCATGATGCGCATATCCGGTGTCACACCTGTCACGATCTGCATGGGCACGACTCGCCAGCCGTTTCCGGTGCCGCACGAAGTCACCGTGGCGCCTTTGGCGACCGCATCGTCGAGCAGTTCATGCACACGCTTCGCGTGACGATCGGACGCAATGCAAGTGTAGTTCGGATCGTCGACCGGGTTGGGATACATCTGTTGAAACGCGCTCACCGCGGCGGCAACGAACGCGTCGATCCGATCGCGCGGCACCAGAGCGTAATCCGGGGCGACACAAGCCTGACCGGCGTTGAAAGCCTTGCCGTGAGCGATCGAACGCGCTGCGTGCTCGATGCTCGCAGACGGGGCAACGATCGCCGGCGACTTGCCACCGAGCTCCAGCGTGACGGGTGTCAGGTTCGCCGAAGCCGCCCGCATGATCTCCTTGCCGACGGCCGGCGACCCGGTAAACACGATGTGATCGAACGGCAAGCTCGCGAAGGCCTGGGCGACTTCCACGCCCCCGCCAAACACCGCCACCTGGTCCTCCGGAAATATCTCTGCCAGCATCTCGCGCAGGACCGCCGTGCTGCGCGGCGAGAATTCCGACATTTTGATCATCACCCGATTGCCTGCTGCGAGCGCCATGATCATCGGCCCTACCGCCTCGACAATCGGGAAGTTCCAGGCCGCAATCACGCCAACGACGCCCTTGGGCTGGTAGACCACTTTGGCGCCATTGGTACGAAACAGCCAGTCCGTGCGCCGCTTTTGGGGCTTCATCCAGCGCCGCAGATTGCCGAGCGCGTGATCGATCTGCAGCGCTGGAAACATCACGTCCAGCATCTTGCATTCGAACTCGGAGCGGCGACCGAAATCGCCGCTCATCGCCGTTGCGAGTTGATCCTGGTAGCGGCTCAGTGCCTCCCGCACCGCTTTCAACTCGCGTCTGCGTTGCTTCAGCTCAGGGTAGGGGCTGGCGAGGCATGCATTACGCTGCCGAACCAATATGTCCTGCAGATTCTCGATGGCGTCATTCATATCGGCATTCCCGTTCACCCTCTTTCTCGACGCGGTTTCGATCGACCACTGATCCCACCGCACCTTGCGCTTCAGCCGGCATACCGCCAGCGCGTCGGACCGTCGGCGCTTACACCGATCGCCACTGGTCGCCCCAATACTTTTCCCGGACGTCTTTCTTGAGTAACTTACCCACGGCACTACGCGGTAAGTCGACCCAGAACTCGACGCTCTTCGGGGTCTTGGTGCTACCCAGATGTTCCTTGCAGAGCGCCATGATCTCTTCTTCTGAAATAGTCAGCCCGGGCTTGCACTGCACGACCGCTTTCACCGCCTCGCCCCATTTGTCATCCGGCACGCCGATCACAATGCAGTCCAGAACGGCGGGATGACCCTGAATGACTTTCTCGATTTCGACGGGGAAAACATTGAAGCCGCCGGTGACGATCATGTCCTTGATGCGGTCCACGATGGTGATGTAGCCACGTGCGTCCCGCACGCCGACATCGGTGGTGTGGTGCCAGCCGAACGCTGAGACGGCAGCCGTGTCGTCCGGCTTTTTGTAGTAGCCCTGCATGACCATCGACGAGCGCACAACGATTTCGCCACGTTCGCCGGCAGGCAACAGATTGCCGGCTTCGTCCATGATGGCAAGACACGCCACGTCGACCGCTTTGCCAGCAGCCTTCACCACGTCTTCGTCGAAGCTGCCGTCGTCCTTCAGG
This sequence comes from Paraburkholderia polaris, assembly GCF_012927345.1. Lineage (GTDB taxonomy): Bacteria > Pseudomonadota > Gammaproteobacteria > Burkholderiales > Burkholderiaceae > Paraburkholderia > Paraburkholderia polaris. Next base: position 76,923 of record NZ_JABBGJ010000036.1, on the reverse strand, counting down.
TAGTCGGCGGGACCTTTGACCAGGATCGGCACCAGCGTCTCGGTTTGCCCGAAGCTTTCGTACATGATGGGGCCGAACACTTGAACCGCTTCCTTGAACTTCTCTGGCGCGATAGGCGCCGCGCCGACGATGAAGGCCTGCAGCGATGAGAAGTCCGTCTGCTTCGTCTGCGGATGCGCCAGCAGCCCATAAACCGCGGTGGGCGGCAGGTACAGGTGAGTGACCTTTTCCGCTTCGATCACGTTCAACAAAACCTCAGGATCGAAACCCGGCAAGATGATGTTGACGCCGCCCTTGATCGTAAAACCAAGCGCCAGCAGTCCGGCGGCATGCGTCAGCGGCGCCACGCACAAGTGGCGCGAACTGGACGTAATGCCGAAAGCCGAAGTCAGTCCCTGGCCCATGAACTCGAGGCCTCGGTGCGTGTGCACCGCGCCCTTGGACGGCCCGGTCGTGCCGCCGGTAGGTTGCAGGAAGGCGCGCGTGGCCGGGTCTTCCGGCTGATTGCGAAATGGCTTCCAGCAATCCTTCAGCCATTCGTCCATCGATACGCCATGCTCGGATTCGCGGTCGATGCAGACATAGCGCTTCGCTTTCGACAGCGTTGCTTTCAGCACCGGAACGCTGCTCTCAAAATAGCTGTGAAAGAACACAATGTCGGTGTCGAAGTAGTCGAGCACCTCGGCATTGGTCTCAATCGAATTGCGAATGTGGACGGATAGCCATGCGGAGTCAGCCAGGTTGATACCCAGGTGCAGAAGGCTGACGCGGTAGTCGTTCGGCGCATAGATTGCCGCATGCATGCCCGCGCCCGCTTCACGCGCGCGCGTCAAACCATGGGCTACTGCGTGTACGTATTTCTGAGCTTCACCGTACGTCATGCGAGTAGCGCCATCGACAAAAGCCAGGTTGTCCGGATGAAGCGCCGCTACAGCGTCGAAATAGTCTGCCAATCTCATTTTATTTATTTCCTCCAGCACCAGCTTTGAAACGTTCAGGAATCAACCAATCCTATTTCGAGCGCATGCGCGATGCCGCATCGAGGCGAATGGTTTCGCCGTTCAGGTAAGCGTTTTCGATGATGAACGCACAGCAGTGAGCAAACTCACGCATATCGCCTAGACGCTTGGGCGCTTCCATCTGCTCCTTGAGCATCGTCAGCACTTTCTCGTCGAGCCCAGCCACCATGGTCGTCAGGAACAGGCCCGGGGCGATCGCGTTGACACGAACGCCGATTGCGCCGAGTTCACGCGCGGCCGGCATATTCAAACCGATAACGCCTGCCTTTGTCGCCGCATAAGCGCTCTGCCCGATCTGGCCTTCGTACGCTGCACCGGACGAGACGTTGATCACCACACCTCGCTCTTCACCGCATTCCGCTTCGTTCGTCGCCATTTGCTCCGCGCATTTGGACATGACATTGAACACGCCGTTGAGGTTGACCGCGGTCGTCTGTGCAAATTTGGCCAGCGGCGCGGCCTTGCCATCCCTGCCCAGCACCTTGAACGGGGTCGGCACCGCTGCGCCGTTGATACAGACGTGAATCGCGCCGAAACGGGCCATCACCTCGCCGACCGACTTCTGCACCGACTCTTCGCTGCTGACGTCCGTCTGCACGAACATCGCGCGATCGGCGCCGATGTCCGCTACTGCCTTTTCACCGGCTTCGACATTCAAATCGAAAATGGCAACACGCGCGCCTTTTTCTTGCGTGAGGTAGAGCGCGGTGGCGAGGCCAAGCCCTGACGCGCCACCCGTGATAACGACGACTTTGTCCTGAATACGCATGGGAGTTCCGACTAGAAATTGAGAAATTGAAAGTGGTTTGTGCAGGCGGCGCTGTGCGCGCCGCCGTGCATCAGAATGCGTTGACCCCGGTCAGCGCTCGCCCAATGATCAGTTGCTGGATCTGGCTCGTGCCCTCGGGAATCGGCGCGACAATCGCTTCGCGCGCCAGCTTCTCGACCAGGAACTCCTTGGTGACCCCATTGCCGCCGTGAATCTGTACAGCCTGGCGGGCGATTGTCACGGCAGCTTCACACGCGAAATATTTGGCCATCGCGGCTTCCATTTCGGCCGGCACGCCGGCTTCGATCATCGATGCCGCGCGTTGAGTCAGGAGGCGTGCCGCGTCGACATTCGTGGCCATTTCGGCCAGCATCGCGGAGATCAGCTGGTGTCCCGCGATCACCTTGCCGTGCTGTTTGCGCTCCGTGGCATAACGCGTCGCTTCTTCCAACGCACGCCGGGCGATACCCAGACCCTGCGCGGCGACGAAAACGCGTGAGCGTTCGAACATCGTCAGCGTGTTCTTCAGCGCTTCGCCTTCGTTGCCGAGCATGTTGCTGGCCGGAACGCGGACGTCAGTGAGGAAAATCTGCGCGGTCGACTGGCTGTTCCACGCGATCTTGTGAATATCCCGAACCTCGTAGGGATGCTCTTTGCGGTCCAGCAGAAAGTGCGTCAAACCACGGCGGGGATCGTCGCCGGTGCGGCAGGTAACAATCAGAATGTCCGAATAGGAGCCATTGCTGATCCAGGTCTTCTCGCCATTGATGATGAAGTGATCCCCATCCCGTTTGGCGCGAGTCTTGATCTCCAGCACGTTGGAGCCGACGTCCGGTTCGGAGATACCGGCGCTGCAAAACAATTCGCCTTTGAGCAACCCCGGCAGATAGCGCTCACGCAGATGCGCAGGGGCCAGCCTCGCCACCATTTGCGCGCAGAAGCTATTGATCAGCACAGGCACCGACAGATCAATCGAGGTGGCCGCCACTTCTTCGAACAACATGATCATCGTGAGCCAATCGAGGCCCAGGCCGCCATGTTCTTCGCCGACGACACCCGAGATCAAGCCGAACTGGCTAAGCTCACGCATGAGCTCGCCCATCTGTTCCTTCGGCACGAACCTGTCGCGATACTCCTTGTTGAACAGCGGATCGGCTTTGTCCGCCAGATAGCGCCGCAATCCGTCTACCGCCCCTTGCTGCTCTTCCGTTCTGAATACGTATCCCATCTTCTCGGCTTCCCTGAATGACTTACTGTTTGGCGAGGATCGTCACGGCCACCACGGCTTCTTCGATACCGTAAAGACCGCCACCGTTTTCCTGAATCGCAACGCGGGCGTTGTCCACCTGGCGCTTGCCCGCTTCTCCGCGCAACTGGGTCACCAGTTCGTGAATCTGGCCGAGACCGGTTGCACCGATGGGGTGGCCCTTCGACTCGAGGCCGCCAGAAGGGTTGATCGGCATGCGGCCGCCAACCGTAAAGTCGCCCCGTTCCGCTGCCGGGCCGCCTTCGCCGAACGGCACCAGCATCAACGACTCGGCATTGAGAATTTCACCGATCGCAGAGGCGTCGTGAACCTCGGCGACATCGACATCGGCAGGCGCCACCCCGGCCTGTTCGTAGGCCTGTTTGGCCGCGAGATGTGCAACGATCTTGTGCGGTTCATCGAGGCCGCGCGTGGAGCCGGTTTGCACGACGCTGGCGAGTACACGCACCGCGCGGTGGGCCGCACCATTGAGCCGCTTCAGGCCCGCCGCATTGCACAGCACAACAGCAGCCGCACCGTCGCTGATGGGAGAACACATCAACGTGGTCAACGGATAGGCGATCGGCGGCGACGCCAATACTTCCTCGATACTGAAGGGCTGTTGGAACTGCGCCAGCGGGTTGTGCACTGAGTGTTGATGGTTTTTTGCGGCGACTGCAGCGATCTGCCGCTGGGTAGTGCCGTAACGCAGCATGTGGTTGCGGCAAATGGCGGCATACACGTCCATGAAAACGCTGTACGGGCGCTCCGACATGGTGCCTGGCGGCGGCGTCACACCCTCGCCCATGGCGAGCAGCGTCTCTTTGTTCCGCTCCACGGTCGACACGTCCCAGCCGCCGTCGAAGGCCGCAAACATCTTCGCCTTGTCCGGAATATTCATCTTCTCCGCGCCGACGGCCAGCGCGATATCGCAGCTGCCCGAGCGCAACGCCAGCGTCGCCAGGTTGAACGCTGACGAACCGGTGGCGCAGGCGTTTTCCACCGTGAACACCGGTACGCCCTCAATACCGAGGCGGCGCATCGCAATCGGACCCGGGATCGCGGTTTGGCCTTGAAACTGGCCGTTCGTCATGGTTCCGTAATACGCGGAGCCGATGTCGGCCGCGCCGCAACCGGCGTCCTTCAACGCAAGCCCAACCGCTTCTCCAACCATGTCATACACGGACTTTTCAAGCAGGCGCCCAAAGGCAGTCATGCCGACGCCGACCACATAGATATCGCTCATGTTTCTGTTCTCGTTACGATGTGATTCAGCGGCCCTGGAACTGGGGCGCGCGCTTTTCGGCGAAGGCCTGCAAGCCTTCGTGGAAGTCAAAGGTACGCATGTGTTGACGCAGCATCACCTGTTCGTGCAGCAAGGCGTCGTCGCGTGTCTTGTCGGCGGATTGGCGTGCCACTTCTTTCATGCGGCGCAGCGCAATCGGGCTCTTACGCGCGATGTGCGCGGCCAGCTTCATCACGGCGCCAGCGAAGGCTTCATCCGGATGCACTTCGCAGACAAGGCCACATGCTTTCATCTCGGTGGCCGACAGCGACTTGCCGGTTAGCAGCAGATACATCGCCATGTTGAGCGGAATGAGTCGCGGCAGCACAGCCGCGCCACCTGCGCCCGGATACACGCCGAAGTTCGCGTGTGCGTCGGCAAGCGTGGCGCTCTCCGCGGCAACGACCAGGTCGGCGCACATCGCCAGTTCCAGGCCGCCCGCCATCGTGACGCCGTTCAACGCTGCGATCACGGGCTTCGGGAAGTTGCGCAGCCGGCCAAACACCTGGTTTGCGCGATCGAGAAAATCCGCTTCACCGGGGCCGAGGCTTTGGCCCGCCAACACTTCCTTCAGGTCCGCGCCGGCACAGAAGGCCGCGCCGGAACCGGTGAGAACGAGCACGCGCATTTCGTTGTCGTCTGCGATTTCAGTCAGGCGGCGATCGAGCTCCGCGAGCATGGCCAGGTTCAGCGAATTCATCGCCTTCGGGCGATTCAGCGTCAAACGGGCGACAGACCCTTCGACCTCGTACAACAGAACGTCTTCGTTCATGACATCTCCATACTTTTTTAGTGATCAGGACGCTCGACGAATGCGCCGCCCTCAAGAAATTGGCGAGTGTGGTGATCGTAGGGAGAACTGCCGGTCGCAACAGGTCATTGGAATGAAGACGCAGGTCCCGGCGATATGTCGCGCGGGACCGAGCATCAATGAGCGGAGAGCAATTGCGCGATTTCGCTTTCGCTCATGCCGGCGGCGCGAAGAATCGCGACGCCATGCTCGCCACGGTGCGGCACCGTGCTGGCAGAGGCGGACGGTGTCGCGGAGAACCGCGGCGCCGGTGCGGCTTGCAATATTCCGTCGCGCTCGGCATAGACGCCGCGAGCGGCCATATGCGGATGCGCCATGGCTTCAACCGGTGTCAGCACCGGCGCGAAACAGGCATCGCTGCCTTCGAGCAGGTTGACCCAATGCTGCCGGGGCTGGGTGACGAACAATGCCGCCAGCCGTTCGCGCAGCGCGCCCCAGCGATGCGGGTGATAGGGCTGCCTGAAATCCGGATCCTCACCCAACCCCAGCTTGTTGAATAGCAGCGCATTAAATTGCGGCTCCAGCGCCTGCACGCTGACGAAATGACCGTCGGCACATGCGTAAGTGCCGCTCCAGTGCGGCCCGTCCAGAAGACCGCGGCCGCGTTCGATGGGTTGATGCCCTGCGGCGTGCACCGACAGCAACAGGTTCATCAGATTGGCGCTGCCGTCGACGATGGCAGCGTCCACCACCTGCCCACAGCCCGTGCGACGCGCGCTCAGAATGCCTGCGAGGACGCCCATTGCCAGATACAGCGCACCGCCGCCCAGATCGCCCAATAGCGTAGGGGGCGGCATAGGCGGCCTGCCGGGCTCGCCTGCGAACCAGAGCGCGCCGGAGAGCGCGACGTAGTTCAGGTCGTGTCCGGCCGCCTGTGCCAACGGCCCCGTCTGTCCCCACCCGGTCATGCGCCCGTACACTAGGCGCGGATTGCGCGCCAGGCAGATGTCCGGTCCAAGACCCAGTCGTTCCAGCACACCGGGACGCATCCCTTCGATCAATGCGTCCGCGCCGTCGATCAATCGCAGGACGGCGTCGATCGCACGCGCGTCCTTCAGGTTCAGCGCAACGGACTGTTTGCCGCGATTGACGATAGCGCTCTTGCCGAGATCGAGCATGCCGCCGCCGTCAGCATCGGCGCGCTCGATCAGAATGACTTCGGCGCCCATGTCAGCGAGCAACATGCCGCAAAATGGCGCTGGGCCAATGCCGGCAATTTCCACGACGCGAATGCCGTCGAGAACACCCATGGTTCTGCTCCTTTGGAGATAAAAATGATGAGCCGGCGCAGCGCCAGGCGAACGGTGAAATGAGGCGGAAAGCGCTTTGCGTTCCGCCTCTTGCCCAATGCCGCCGCGGCTCTAATTTTTTGTGCCGCGCGATCGTGCCTTCACGAGGGGCATCCAGTGCAGCACGCCGAACAGGAGCGTTAGAAGCACGCTGAGCATCAGCGGCCCCCGGTACAGCCGCAATCTCTCGAAGGCAAAGACAACCTCGAGTGCGTGGATAACAAGAAAGGCCATCGCCACGATCTCCACACCATGAGCGAGGCCACTCGATGGTCCGGGCGCAACGAGGCTGGCAAGCGCGAATCCATAGATCGCGAGGCAAGCCGCCTTCAGGAAGTGCTGCATGCTCCCTCTCGGGTAACCGCCAGCGCGGCTGCCTTGATCATGTCGGCGGCTTTCTCCGCGATCATGATGGTCGGCGCATTGGTATTGCCGGACACGATGTCCGGCATGATCGACGCATCGACCACCCGCAAGCCCTGCGCCCCTTTCACGCGCAGTTGATCGTCGACCACATCGAGCGCGCCGCTACCCATGCGACAGGTCCCAACCGGGTGATAAGCGCAGTCAGCGTGGTTGCGAATGAACGCTTCGATCTGGGCGTCGGTTTGTGCGCGCGCCGAGTTTCGGGATTCCTTGCCACCAAATCGCGAGAGAGCCGGCTGACGCATGATCCCGCGTACCAGTTTAAAAGCGCGAATCAGACGACTCACATCATCCTGATCGGCGAGGAAATTCGTGTCGATCAGCGGCGGTGCCAACGGGTCGGCGCTCGCCAATGAAACGCTGCCACGGGATTTGGGACGCAACAGCCCACAATGAACCGAGTAACCATTGCCGATCAATATCTTCCGGCCGTGATCGATCAGTTTTGCAACGATGAATACGAGCTGCACATCCGGGCGCGCTTCTTCCGGCAGCGTCTTCACAAAGCCCGTGCCCTCCGCGAAGTTGGACGTCAGCACGCCGCGTCGATATTTCGCCCAGGTACGAATGCCCTTCGCCGCAGACCACACACCCGACAGCGACAGGCCGAACAGCCCTCGCGACGCCCCGGCTTCGTAACTGTGGACGATATCGATGTGATCCTGCAGGTTCTTGCCTACGCCCGGCGAATCGTGGACGACGGGGATGCCGTGCTGCTGCAAATGCTCTGCCGGCCCGATGCCCGAGAGCATCAGAATTTGCGGCGACTGCAACGCGCCGGCCGACAACAGGACTTCTTGCCTCGCCTTCAGGACCTTGATCTCGCCGCCCTGCCGAAACTCGACGCCGACCGCGCGCTTGCCCTCCATCAGGATTCGCGTGGCATGCGCGCCAGTGATGACCTGCAGGTTCGGCCGGCCGAGATTCGGTGTCAGAAACGCCTTGGCGGTACTGCAGCGTTCGCCGTTCTTTTGCGTGACCTGCGTCAGTCCGATCCCCAACTGATGATCGCCATTGAAGTCAGGATTGGGCGAATGTCCCCCCTGCACGCCAGCCTCGACGAACGCTCTTGCATAGACGCTCGGTTCCAGCACATCCGCCACATTCAGCGGACCGCCGGCGCCGTGATAGGCATTGCTGCCCCAAAACTCGTTGTTCTCCGATTTCCTGAAGTACGGCAACACGTCGTCATAACTCCACCCAACGTTGCCCGCCTCCGCCCATTGATCGTAGTCGGTCCGGTCGCCGCGGATATACATCATCCCGTTGATCGAACTACTCCCGCCCAGCGCCTTGCCACGTGGCTGGTAGCCGATCCGGCCGTTCATCCCGGGATTGGGAATGGTATTGAATGCCCAATTGAAGATGCGATAGGGGATCAACGCGGCTAAACCCGCCGGACATTGAATCAACGCACTGTTATCGGATGCGCCCGCTTCGAGCAGGCAAACCTGAACGCGTGGGTCCTCGCTCAGGCGGGCTGCCAGCACGCAGCCCGCCGACCCACCGCCAATGACGATGTAGTCGATCATGGCAAGTACACGATATGCACGTCGTTGATCTGGCCGTTGAATCTGAACGGCGCGCGGTCACGATAGTCCAGCGTAACCGGACAACCCAGGTCGACGCCGACATTGAAGGTTTCACTCGCGCTGAACGCAAGCGGGACGGTGAACGGTGTCGTGCCTCGCGCCACTTCCACGCCATCGACGCCCATCACCAGGGTTGCAGGCGCGCCGGGTGCCGGTCCGCTCATCACAGTCTCGAGATCGAATCGATGCGAACCCGGTGCAATCCTGTCCGCAGAACGTAAGCGCGTTCTCACCACGCCGAGGAAGTTGTATTCGTAGTGGAGATAGCCGTCGTCCATATAGAGCACCAGACCGCCGGCTACGGCGCCCAGCGAATAGAGCACGCCACTGCCTTCGGCGGCTACTTCGACGTCGACCATTACCCGATTGTTGCGCGCGCGCAGGTTGGGCGCACAGAATTCGGGCAGACGTGTGATTTCCGTATTGAAGTGCCATTCGGTCTGAGTCGTGCCCACCCGTGCATCGGGATTGAGAAGCGGCCCCAATCCCGCGCCGATCGGATAAACGTGATTGGCGCGCGCCTCTTCATCGAACTTCTGCTTCAATTCCGCAAGCTTTTGCGGGTAGTCGCGCGAAATATCGGTCGATTGCGAATAGTCGCCGTCGAGCTTGTACAGGGCCCAGACGTCTTCCTCCGGATTCCAGTTCGCATAGGCGGCGTAGGCGCCCGGCAACCATGGCACGCGTGGCCCGAAAACAGACGCCATCCAGCCGTCCGAGTAGATCCCGCGGCTGCCGAAAACTTCGAAGTACTGATGCGTTTTCTGTGTGGCTACCTCGCTGTCGGCAAACGTATACGCCAGGCTGACGCCGTCCAGCGGATCCTGCTTCAGCCCATTGACCGACTCCGGCGGCGTAATGCCGATGACGTCGTAGATCGTCGGCGCGATATCGTTGACATGATGGAACTGCCCACGCACGTTGGTATCGGCCTTGATGCCCTTGGGCCACGAAACCGCCATGGGAACACGGGTACCGCCGAAATATCCGGCCACCAGCTTGGTGCCCTGAAACGGACTTTCTCCCGCCCAGGCCCAGCCGGCGTGATACATGTTCGCCACCTTCGGACCGCCCAACGCGGGCAGGCCGCCGTATTCCTCTTCGAGGATTTTCATCTGTTGCGCAAAAGGCATCGGCACGCCGTTGAGCGTCAGCATTTCGTTGATGGTGCCGCTCCAGCCCTCAGAGGACGCGCCGTTATCCGACAACACGTAAAAGATCATCGTGTTGTCACGCAGGCCCAGCCGCTCCAGTTCATCCACGACCTTGCCGGCCTGTGTGTCGGCATGCTCGAGGAAACCGGCGTACACCTCCATCAGGCGCGCCTGGAATCTCTTTTCATCGTCACTGAGGCTATCCCACGCGGGCATCGTGTCGGGACGCGGCGTCAGGATGCTGTCGGCCGGAATCCAGCCGAGCGCCTTCTGACGCTTGAACGCCTGCGCGCGATAGACGTCCCAACCGTCGTCGAATTGTCCCTTGTACTTATCCGACCACTCACCGAAGACCTGGTGCGGGCCATGCACCGCGCCCGGCGCCCAATACATCAGAAATGGCTTGTCCGGCGCGAGCGCATGTTGCTGGCGCAACCAGCTTGTGGCTTGGGCCGCCAGGTCTTCGCTCAGGTGATACTTCGGATCGTTGGGCCGCTCGATCGGCGTGGTGTTGCGATACAGATTCGGCTCGTATTGCGAGGACTCCGCCCCCATGAAACCGTAGAAGTGATCGAATCCGCAACCGGTCGGCCAGCGGTCGAAAGGTCCTGCGGCGGAGACATCCTGGGCTGGCGTGTTATGCCACTTCCCAAATGCCGCGGTACTGTAGCCATAGTGCTGCAGCACTTCGGGAATGGTCGCCGACGTTTTTGGAATCTCACCGGTGTAGCCGTCAAAATCGCTCGCGAGCTCGGTGATGGTCCCGGATTCCACGCGATGGTGGTTGCGCCCCGTCAGCAGCGACGCACGAGTCGCCGAGCAGATGGCAGTGGTATGGAAAGCGTTGTAGCGCACGCCGGAGTCCGCAATGCGGCTGAGCGTCGGCGTGTGAATCGCACCGCCGACCGTATCGGCATGCGCAAAGCCGACGTCGTCCAGCATGATGATCAGTACGTTCGGCGCGTCGGCTCGCAAATGGCTGGCTTTGGTGCGCCACTGATGTTTCGACTCGGCTAACGTGCGTCCAGCAGCGCTGGCTGTCGGCGTCTTGGGAAACGGCAGATCCTGCGTTCCTGCTGCGGCCACGGCGGTGAGATGGGGCTGCTCGACTGCGCCCGTCTCTTCCGAAGACGGTTCCGTCGGATCGGAAGCGGATGTCGCAGGGTTGATTTCGCGGGTCATGAGGGTCTCCTGTCATTGACTGAAACGTGACGCCAGCCGCCGGATCGCGGTCTCTCGGGTCATAGACAAATCGGAGGCATTTTATGAACGGCGTCCCGCGAGACGCTGGTCTTTGAGGACAATCCAGTGGTCTTGCGCGTCACGCGAGACGCAATCTGGCTCACGAGGCGGGTAAACACTGAGAGGAAGCGGGAGTCAGCAACGGCCGGAAGGTCGCTGTGTGCCGCGGCAAGCCGCTCGGCAGTGTTACGATATTTGATTGGAGTTCCTGCAGACAGGCAGGTCACGCGCGTCACGATCCCTGACCTGGCATTTACGCCGATGGAGTTTGTAGTGCAATCGCGACTACGCTATCGCGGTGTCGGTGCAAACGCATCGACGCTCGAGCGTATTTCATTCACACCCCGCCCGCCGGTGATCGATAGCAAACCGGCTCAGCAATAATTGCAGTCCATCATGCAGAAAGCCTCCCCGTCCCGCTTCGACAGCGACGCCGTTCTCACGACGATCGGTGGCTACGCACTGGCGATTTCACGCGCCCTCGAGCACAACGGGGTCGATAGCACCCGGATTTTTCAAGCAGCCGGCATTGACCCGTCACTGATGAAAAACGATCCCATGATGCGGCTGCCGGTCGCCACCATGGCCAGGCTCTATAAGGTCTGTGTTGACGTGACGCACAATCCCTACTTCGGATTGACGGTCGCCAGGTTCATCCACGTTTCGAATTTGCACGCACTCGGCTATGCGCTCGCCGCCAGTTCAAACCTGATGGCATTTTGCCAACGGCTGGAACGTTTTTTCAGGCTCGCTTCTCAGGCGTGCGAAATCAGCATCGTTGAAAACGACAACGAGGTCTCACTGCGCATGAATCTGCTGGTGCCCGTGTGCGGCGAGACGGAAGACGCACTGATGGGTTTTGTCGTGCTGTCGATGCGCCAGCTTTACCACGCCGATTTCAATCCTGTTCGCGTGGCGTTTTCTCATGCGATGCCGCGCGAAGGCAGCGGCCCCTACGAGAAGCTGTTTCGCTCACCCGTCGATTTTGACCAGACTGCACCCGAACTCGTGTTTCCGAAACCAGATTTGCAACAGCCACTGGCCGGCGCGTGCGCTGAGCTGGCGCAACTGCACGACAACCTCGCCACTAGCTATATCGCCCGTCTCGACAAACACGATGTGGTGAGCACGGTGCGGCAGAAGATCATTGAGTATCTGCCCAACGGGGACTGCTCAAGAGATAAAGTCGCCGGCGCGATGTGTATCAGTCCGACCACTTTGCAGTTCAAGCTCTCGCAGCACGATACGAATTTCAATGAGCTGCTCGACGCGACCCGCAAGGAATTAGCCTCCAGCTATGTGCAGCAATCGGCGTTGTCGATTACCGAAATTACCTTCTTGCTGGGATTTAGCGACTCGAGCAACTTCACTCGCGCGTTCAAGCGCTGGGAAGGCGTTTCGCCGAGTGACTATCGTAGGGACGCCAAGCTTCAGGGTGCGTGAGGTTCTGCTTTCGTTGCACCTTGAACGTGTCTAGATCTTGCGCTCAGTGGCCGCATCCAGTCCGTCATCACCACCGAGTCGTGAGAAGCGGCGCTGCAAAAGCAGCAATAGCGGCGTAGAAACCATCGAGAGTGCAACGACCAGCGTCACAAGCGACGAAAGGCGCTGATCGACGACACGCGCTGCCAGCGACGCCGCCAGCACCACAAAGGCGAATTCGCCGCCTTGCGAAAGCAGAATCGCAAAATAGCCGCGCTGCGACGACGGCACGTCGAACCGCTTCGCCAGAAACCACTGCGCGATAGTCTTGATGGCGACCAGAACCACCACGAGCCCTACCACTCGCACTGGCTCGCTCGCCAACACGCCAAAATCGATCGACATGCCCACCGCGATGAAGAACAAGCCGAGCAACAGGCCCTTGAACGGGGCGATGTCGACTTCGATCTCGTGGCGAAATTCAGAGTCCGCGAGCATCACGCCAGCGACAAACGCACCCATCGACATCGATAAATGCACGCTCTCCATGAGTAGCGCAATGCCGATGACCCAGAGCAATGCAAACGCGGTAAAGATTTCACGCACACCCGTGCGCGAGATTAAAGGCAACACCGCTTTCAACACATAGCGGCCGACCACCAGCACAATCACGAGCATCGCGATTGCCTTTGTTGCCACCAGCCAGCCAGGCTCCGCGGCCGCCGTACCTGCGGCCGGCCCGAGTAGCGGCAGAAGCGCGATCAGGGGAATGGCAGCCATGTCCTGAAACAGCAAAATGCCGAAACCCGCGCGGCCGGTCGGCGTATCCATCAATTTACGTTGCTGGAGTTCGCCGATCACCATGGCCGTCGACGACAATGCTAGCGCGAGACCGCCCGTCAGCGCGATGCGCCACGGCGTGCCGAATATCAGAAACGTTGCCGTCAGCACGGCCGCGCAGAGGGCCATCTGCATCGCACCATAACCAAAGATGCTGCGGCGCATGGCCCACAGCAATTCCACGCGCATTTCGAGGCCGATCACGAACATCATCAGCACGATGCCCAACTCGGAGAAGTGAAGAATGGCATCGACGTCGGTCACGAGCCCCAACACCCACGGTCCGATCACGATGCCGGCCACCAGGTAGCCGAGCACCGCGCCGAAACCGAGCCGCGTCGCGATTGGAACAGCGATCAGTGCGGCGATGAGAAAAATGACCACATCGATCAGCATCTTTGTCATGACCGACTCTCCGGATCGCGCGTTGCCTCGCGTTGCGGCCGCATCGCCACACCTTCCGATTGAGCGCAGCGCGCGACCGTCGAGCGGGAACGTTGCCAGGGCATGCCGCCGCTATCTGTCATTGGCGCAACACCCGTGCCGGCCTATGCGCTACGTCATGCCTGACCGTGCATCAAGGCGACGCCGGGCGGATCGCGGTGGCAATATCGCGGCTCACGGTTCCGAGCGCCCTGCTGTATGCCGCCACCACCGCATCAAAACCGGCACCGCCGCAAGGCTCGTGCACCGTGCTCCGGCCGCTTAGCGGCGGCTTTTTCCCGGGCGGCGCCACCGACCACAACACGTCGACCGTCACGGCGTCGCCGAGCGCCGCATCGAAGCGCTGAATGTCGAGTTGGACCCGATAAGCCGACGCCGAATCGCCGCCCACCGGATACGTTGACACCAGCGCGCTGTTCAGCAGCTGACCCAGGTCGGCGCTTATCACGCGCGGGATCTGGTTTTTCAGGGGATCCGCCCAGCGGGCGAATTCGTCGATATCCACCTTGTTGTCGCCGCTGCGAACCACGATCTGCGGCCGGTCGACGAGGTCGGGCACCGTCACCACGCCGATCAGCACCGCGATCGGCGCTGCGGGCGGGTTGCTCGTCTGCGGCGCCACGGAACTCAGCGTGTAGAAGTCCGACTTTGGCGATGATGCACAACCGCACAACGCGGCGAGCGCCAACGCCACGGCTACGGTTAAGGATGAGCGCATCATTTCTTATCCTCCAGCTTGCCGCGGATGAGTGCCTCTGGATGACGCTCGAGATAGTCCGCCAGCGTGCGGAAGGCTGCCGCCGTGCGCGCCAGTTCCTTCATTGCGTCGCCGGTGTTCTGCGACAGCGCGGAGTCGGGTTGCAACGCGTTATTCGCCGAGTCGAGCGCGGACTTCGCCGATGCCAGTGCCTGAGTCGCTTGCGGTGCGACCTCGGTATCGAGTCGCTTGAGTAGTGCATCCGCATCGCGCAGGGTCTGGTGCGCGTCATTGCCGATCGCCTCGAACGGGATCTTGTTCAGCTTGGCGATGAGCGTCGTCACCGAATCCTGCAGCGATTGCAGGCCGCCAGCCACAGTCGGCATCGCGGGCGGGCTCGAGCTCCAGTCCACCTTCGCTTTGGCTGCGTTGGGGAAGAAATCGAGCGCGACATAAAGCTGGCCGGTCAGCAGATTGCCGGTGCGCAGTTGGGCCCGCAGGCCATGATCCACGAGCGCTTGCGCAAGTTGCTGCCGATCGGCGTCGGTGGCCAGCCTGCCGCCGGCCGCTCCCGACGCAAAGCGCGACGTGAAGCGCTCCGGAAACAGTTTGATGTCGACCGGAATGCTGAACTGCTTGGTGACGGGATCGAAGCTCGTGTGAATCGCCTCCACCTCGCCCACGACGATGCCGAGGAAATCGACCGGCGCACCAACCGTCAAGCCGCGTACCGACTCCTTGAAATTGAGCACGTAGTGATCGACGATACGGTCGTGGCGTTTCATCGCCTCGGCCTTGTCGGAGAACAGCGTGAATTCAGCGCTGGCATCCGCCTCCGGCTGATCGGCTGTATCGTCAGGCGACTGGAAAGCGAGCCCGCCGATCAGAATGGCCACCAGCGATTCCGTGTTGACCTTCACACCGGTCGCATCGAGCGAGACGTCGACACCGCTCGCCTGCCAGAAGCGCGTATCGATCTGCACATACTTGTCATAGGGTGCGTTGACAAAGACATGCATCGTCACGCCTTTACCGTTATCGTCAAGCTTGTACGACGTGACCTGGCCGACCTGCAAGCGTCTGAAATAGATCGGCGAGCCGACATCGAGCGAGCCCATATTGTCGCCCTTCAGGATGAACTCACGACCCGGCACGCCGCTCGCGAACACTGGCGGCGACTCGAGCCCGACGTAGTCGCGCCGCGACTTCGTCGAGGTTCCGACATCCATGCCGATGAAGGAGCCGGAAAGCAAGGTGCCGATACCGGATACCGTTCCGCCGGAAATGCGTGGGCGAACCACCCAGAAACGCGTGTCGTCCACCAACAGACCCGTTGCATCTTTCGAGAGTTCGGCGGTAGCGACTACATTGCGGTGATCGCGCGACAAGGTCACACTTTTGACCACACCGATATCCACGTTCTTGAACTTGAGTTTGGTCTTGCCTGCTTCGAGCCCCTCGCCGGTTTCGAAACTGATGGTGACGGTCGGCCCCTGTTCGAGGATCGCCTTGACCGCGAGCCAGCCGCCGATCAGCACGGCGATCAGCGGCACCAGCCACACCACCTGCATGCGCCAGCGCGAGCGCCGCGTCGCTACCGCTTCGGGAAGCTCAGGCGGCCCGGGAGGTCTAGACATGATGATCCTCCGTCGCGTCCCACATCAGGCGCGGGTCGAACGACATGGCCGCG
Source organism: Paraburkholderia polaris (assembly GCF_012927345.1). GTDB lineage: Bacteria > Pseudomonadota > Gammaproteobacteria > Burkholderiales > Burkholderiaceae > Paraburkholderia > Paraburkholderia polaris. The sequence goes on along the minus strand of NZ_JABBGJ010000036.1, from coordinate 60,997 downwards.
AACATCGTCAGCACGACCACCGAGCCGAACGCGACCGCGGCGGGTCCCGCCTGGATCGTGGCAAGCGCGTTGAACTGCACAAGCGCGACAAGAATGGTAATGACGTAGATATCGAGCATCGACCAGCGGCCCACCAGTTCCACCAGCCGGTAGATGCGGGTTCGTTGCTGCACGAGCGTGACCGAGCGCCGTTGCGTGGAAATCACGAGATACACCAGCGCCAGGATCTTCAGCATCGGCACCGCGATGCTCGCGATGAACACCACCACGGCGAGCGGCCATGATCCCGAGGTCCATAGATAAACGACGCCGCTCAGAATGGTGTCCTTCTCCGAGCCGAACAGCGAACTGGTATTCATCACGGGCAGTGCGTTCGCCGGGATATACAGCACGATGGCGGCAATCAGGAAGGCCCACGTGCGCGCGATACTTTCCGGCTTGCGCGCGTGCAGATGGGCACCGCAGCGCGGACACGCCGCGCCGTGCACATGCGCGGCCGACTTCACCAGCAGCCCGCAGCTATGGCAGCTCAGCAGGCCGCAACGCAGCGCGGTATGCGCCACCGCGGCGGCCGCCGCCTCCGTATCCGAAGCCGTATCGTCGAAGCTGCCCATGCGCTGCCAGAGCGCGCGTGGATCGAACGCTGAAGCGGCAGCGGCCAGCAGCAGCATGAGCGCACCGAACGACCACAACGCGACGCCCGGCACGACGCTGGCAATGTGCGCGAGTTTGACCAGGGCCACCAGCATGCCGAGGATCAGGACCTCGGTCATGCCCCACGGCTGCGCCAGATGCATCAGGCGAAATACGAGGTCCGCACGATACGGGCGGCGGTTCAGCTGCAACGGCACCAGCAGGTACGCCATGGCCGTCATCTGCAACAACGGCATCAGGAAGGTGGTGGCGAGCACGAGACCCGCGATCGGCCACATGCCGTCTTTGTAGAGCACACGAACCGCACCGAGCAACGTGGTCTCGACGAGATCGCCGTTCACCGCCAGTCCGACAATCGGATACACATTGCTGATGACGAACAACACGACGCAGGTGAGCGTAAAAGCCAGTGACCGGTCGGTGCTGTCGGGATGCGCCCGATAGAGTTCAGCGTGGCAGCGGCAACAACGCAGCGTGCCATCGGGCGGCACCACGGATTCGCGCTGCAACAGATCGCATTCGTGGCAGGCGACGAGAGAAATGGGGCTGGGCCCGGTTGTCGTGTCGGTGCTCATTTAGGTTGCTCGGCGCCGGGCGGAGTGGTTGACGGATTCGTTGACGGATTCGTTGACGGATTCGTTGACGGATTCGTTGATGGGGCCGCCGATGGACTCGCTGATGGAGTCGATAACGATGCCCCCGACTGATCGCCTGACTGACCGGCCACCTGTGCCACGGCCTTCTGCCCCATCACCCGTCCAGTCATGGCCTCGGCCTGCACGACCCACCCGCCGCCCATCGCCTTGTAAAGACCGATCAGCGAGTTGAACACCACGCCATTGGTCTGCGTATAGCTGAGTTGCGCGTTAAACAGACTGCGTTCCGCGTCGAGCACCTCGATATAGCTCGTATAGCCGCCTTCGAAACGCAGCCGCGCGAGCCGCGCATACGTTTTCAGCGCGTCCACCTGACGTCCCTGCACGACCAGTTGCTCGCGCGACTTCTGCAGCGCGATCAGCGAATCGTCGACTTCCCCGAACGCGATCTGGATAGCCTGCTGATACTGGATCAACGCCTGTTGCTGTTGCGCTTCCGCCTGGCTGACCTGCCCACTGATGCTGCCCGCCGTAAAGATCGGCACCGTCAACGAGCCGGCGTACGACCAGACGCGCGCAGGCCCGGTAAACAGTTTCGAGAACTGGACACTCGTAGAGCCGAACAGGCCGGTCAGCGAAATGTCCGGAAAATACAGCGCACGTGCGGCACCGATCAGGGCATTGGCGGCAACCAGGTTTTGCTCGGCTTGCAGCAGATCCGGACGGCGCTCGATCAGATCGGAAGGCAGACCTGCCGGCACGGACGGCAACACCAGTTCGGTCAGTTCGCGTCCACGCAGGATCGGGCCCGGGTTGCGACCGAGCAGGATCGACAAGGCGTCCTCCTGCTGCGCAATCTGTGTCTCGAGTTGCGGAATCGTGGCGAGCGATGCCTCATATTCGGATTGGCTCTGCGCGAGTTCCATCTGCGAGACGTCGCCGCCGGCGAAACGCGCCTGGAATACATTGACCGATCCCGCCCGGCTATCGGTCGTCGCTTTGGCAATCGTCAGTTGCTGGTCGAGATCGCGCAGATTGATGTAAGCGGTGGCCACCGAGGCAACCAGCGAAAGGATCGTCGCGCGGCGGCCCTCCTCGCTTGCGAGCAGGCTCGCGCGAGCCGATTCGGTCTCACGCCGCACGCGTCCAAAGAGGTCGACTTCCCAGGCCACCGAAAGCGGCGCCTGGAACTCGTTGAAGACGGGACTCACGCCCGCCGGGATCGGCGTCGGTCCGAGCTGGGAGGCACGCTGACGGGAGGCGTCGAAGCCGGCGCTGACCTGCGGAAACAGCCCGGAGCGTGTCGTCACGAACTGGCCGAGAAACTGATCGACGCGCGCCGCGGCGATCTTGACGTCCTTGTTGTCGGCGAGCGCGGCCAGAATCAGATCGTTCAGGACCGGGTCCTGAAACTGTTCCCACCACCGCGTATTGGCCGTATCGGCAGCCTCATTGGCAGCAAAACGGAAATTCGCGGGCGTAGGCACGTTCTGGCGTACGTAGTCCGGGCCCAACAGGCAGCCACCCAGCCCCATTGCCAGCACCAAGGCGGGGACGAGGCGCAGTGAGAACGCAAAGCCTCGCATGTCAGTCGCCCTCACGTTGCGCGGAAGGCGTGACCGTCGGTCCGCCGGAGCCCGCAGGCTTAGCTGGATCTGCAACCGGGCCCGCATGAGCGCCCCCCTCCGGTCCACCGCTCGCTCCCGGTGTCTTCTTGCTGTCGCGCTTTTCCGACATGGTTTCGAGCACGTAGAAGAACATCGGAATGAAGAACACGGCGATCACCGTTGCGCCGAGCATGCCGCCAATCACGCCCGTGCCGATCGAATGCCGGCTGTTGGCCGACGCCCCGAGCGCGATGGCAAGCGGCACGCAACCCAGGATGAACGCCAGCGAGGTCATGATGATCGGGCGCAGCCGTTCGCTCGCGGCTGTCAAGGCAGAGTCGTATACCGACTCGCCGGATTCGCGATTGAGTACAGCGAACTCGAAGATCAGGATCGCGTTCTTGGCGGCAAGCGCCACCAGCATGGTCAGGCCGATCTGGAAGTAGACGTCGTTTTCGAGGCCGCGCAGCAAGATCGCGAGCAGCGCGCCGAACAGCGCGAAAGGCACGGCCATCAACACGCCGAACGGCAGACTCCACTTCTCGTATTGCGCGGCGAGAATCAGGAACACCATGATCAGGCCGAAGACGAACACCAACCCCGAGGTGCCGCTGGCCTGCGTGGCCTCGTAGGCCTCACCGCTCCACCCGAGGTTGTAGCCGGAAGGCAGCACTTGCGTGCCGATCTCCCGAAGCGTGCTGATTACCTGCCCCGAGCTGTAGCCCGGTGCGGCGTTGACCGTGACCTTGACCGCCGGGAAATTATTGAAGCGCGTCATCAGATCCGGGCCGGTGACGTACTTCGAGGTCATCACCGCCTTGATCGGCACCATGTTGTTGGTCTTGCTGCGCACATAGATCTGATCGAGGTCCAGCGGCGTGAGCCGGTACGACGGTTCAGCCTGCAAGATCACCTGCCACAAACGGCTCGACCGGTTGAACTGCGACACGTACAGCGAGCCGAACATTGTCTGCATCGCGCTGTAAACCTCCTCGATCGGCACGCCGAGCGTCTCCGCATGGTCCCGGTCTACGTCGACCAGCAATTGCTGCGCGGCGGCGTTAAAGGTCGACGTCACGCGCGACAGTTCAGGTCGCGCCTTGGCTTTGGCGACAAAGTCATCCACCACGGCGGCCAGCTGCGGGGTCGTGGCATCGCCCTGCGCTTCGATCCATACCTCGGTGCCGCCAGTCGTGCCGAGGCCCGGAATGGACGGCGGATTGACCGGCAGGATGATCCCTTCTTTGACTTTGGACAGGGTTTCGTACGCGTCGATCAACACCGCGCGCGCGTTTTGGGTCCTGATGTTGGCGAATTTGTAGCGCTCATCGAAGCTCTTGAAACCGATAAAAAAGGTCCCTGCGTTGTTCTTGTTCTGGCTGTCGAGCAGGCTGTACCCGTCGATGGTCGTCACACTGCTTACGGCCGGCTGCTTGATGAAATAGTCAGTGACGTGCTGCGAGACGTCGCCGGTGCGATCGAGGCTTGCTGCGTCCGGCATGACCACCGCGCCGAGCAGGTAGCCCTGATCCTCAGGTGGCAAAAACGAACTCGGAATCGATTTCAACATGACGACGGCAAGCACGATGATGCCGGCAAACAGGAATAGCGCGACGCCGAAGCGCTTGATGACGAGCTTGACCACGTTGGTATAGCCGGTCGTCATCCGCGCGAATTTATTGTCGAACCACTTGAAAAAACCGCGCTTTTCATGGTGACCCGGTTTGAGCAGCACGCCCGCCAGTGCCGGCGACAGCGTCAGCGCAACCAGCCCTGAGAACACCACTGAGATGGCGATCGTGATGGCGAACTGCTTATACAATTGTCCGGTAATGCCGCCAAGGAAGGCCACCGGCACGAACACGGCACACAGAACCAGCACGATCGCGACGACCGGACCGGCCACCTCGTCCATCGCCCGTTTGGCCGCGTCCTTTGGACTCAGCTTATGGACGCTCATGTTGCGCTCGACGTTCTCGACCACCACGATCGCATCGTCCACCACAATGCCGATCGCCAACACCATCCCGAACAGCGTCAGCATGTTGATCGAAAAGCCGAGTGCCTGCATGCCCATGAACGTGCCGACGATCGATACCGGTACCGCCAACACCGGAATCAGTGTCGCGCGCAGGCTCTGCAGGAACACGAACACGACGATCACCACCAGCACCAGGGCTTCGAAGAAGGTGTGGATGACGTCCGAGATGGATGCACGGGTGAAGTCCGTCGTATCCATCGCAATGTCGTAGGTGATGCCTTCCGGAAACTGCTTCTTCATCTCGGCCAGCGTCGCGCGCACCTGCTTTGACACGTCGAGCGCGTTGGCGCCCGGTTGCTGGTAGACCGCGATGACGGTAGCGGGCTTGCCCTGGAATTTGCTGCGGATCGAGTAATCCTTCTGGCCGAGCTCGGCGCGGCCGATGTCCCTGAGGCGCACGATTGCGGAGTCGGCGGCTGACGTGCTGCCGCTTGCCGCGCGAATAATGATGTTGTCGAATTCGGCCGGATCAGTCAGGCGGCCGGTGGTCGTGACGGCAAACGACTGCTCGACCGGCGCCCCCGTCGGTGACTGACCCACGCGCCCCACCGCGAACTGCTGGTTCTGGGCCTTGACCGCGTTCTGCACGTCCCCGGCGGTGATGCCCAGTTGCGCCATGCGATCCGGCTTCAGCCAGATACGCATCGCGTAGTCGGGCGTGCCGAAGATAGACGATTGATTCGCACCCGGGATACGCTTGAGTGCATCGAGCACATAGATATTCGCGTAGTTGGCGATATAGGTGGCGTCGTAGCGCTCGCTCGGCGAATAGATGGCAATCACCATCATGAACGCAGATGATTTCTTCTGGACGTTGATGCCCTGCGACTGCACTGAAGACGGCAACTGGGGCAAAGCCAGGTTCACGCGGTTCTGCACATCGACCTGCGCCAGTTCAGGATTGGTGCCGATCTGGAAAAAGGCATTGAGGGTGTACGAGCCGGTCGAGGAACTGGACGAATACATGTAGATCATGTTGTCCGCGCCGTTGACCTGCTGCTCGATCGGCGCGGCCACATTGTTCGCCACCACGTCCGCCGTCGCGCCTGGGTAAGTGGCGGAAATGGTGATCTGCGGCGGCGTGATGTCCGGGTACTGCGCGATCGGCAGATTGAACATCGCCAGCGCGCCCCCGAGCGTGATGACGATCGAGATGACTGACGCGAAAATCGGCCGGTCGATGCAGTAGTGGGAGATGTTCATGTCGGTGGCCCGTCACTTCGACACGGTCTGGTCGGACTGCTGCGCGGCGAGGTGCACCGGCTCGTTTTGCGGCGCACTTTGCGGCACATTGGCGGCTGCGGGCTGGCTGGCTGGACTGGGCGCCCCGGTAATCTTGAGAGGCGTGTCCGCCACCACGCGAATCGCGCCATCCACGACGACCCGCTCGCCGGGTTTCAAGCCTTCGGTGATGAACCAGTCGTCACCATGCCATTCACCGGTTTCGACCACACGTTCATGCGCCTTGGAATCGCTATCCACCACCCAGACAAAATGACTTTTCGCGCCCTGCAGCACCGCGCGCTGCGGCACGAGGATCGCATTCGGACGGATGGCGCCGGAGACGCGCGCCTTCACAAATTGCCCTGGGCGCAGGCTGCCCGTCGGGTTGGCTAACGACGCGCGCACAAGGAAAGTGCCGGTCTGGGTGTTGAATGCCGGATTGGTAAAGTTGATGTGACCGGTCGAAGGAAACAGCGAGCCATCGGCCAGCACGACCGACACCTCGAAGTCGTTGTTCGCCGGAAACACCAGTTGCTTCTTGTCCACCTGCGCACGATAGCGGAGCAGCTCGTTCTCGGAGATGCTGAAGTTGACCCACATCGGATCGAGCTGGTAGACGTAGGTCAGCAGACCTGATGCCGAGGCAGTCACATAGCTGCCGTCCTGCTGGTGGGCGAAGCTCGACAGACCGTTGAGCGGCGATTTGATCGTCGTATAGCTGAGGTTCAGCTCGGCGGTCCGGACCTGCCCTTGCGCGGCGATCACTGCCGACTCCGCTTCCTTCTCATTGCCCGTCGCGTCGTCGAGATCCTTCTGACTCAACGCGTTCTGTTTCGCGAGCGGTATCACACGGGCAAGGTTGGCTTTGGTGATGTAAAGCCGCGCCTGCTGCTGCGCAAGCTGTCCTTTAGCCGTCTGCAGCGTCGCCTCGAACGGCTTGGGATCCATCAGGAAGAGCGTCTGGCCGGTATGAACCATTTGCCCTTCGGTATAGACCCGTTTGTCGAGAAAGCCGTCCACGCGCGCGCGGATTTCGACTTCACGTGAACTCTGGGTTTGCGCGGTGAATTCGAAATCGACGGGCGTGTCGCGCTGCGTGACCTGCATGACGGTCACTTCGGTCTCTCCGGCCGCTGGCAGCGTCGGCGCCTTGTGGCAGCCGGCGGTGCACAACACGAGTACGGCGAGCATCATGAGACCTCGTACGCTTGCCGTTGCGTCAACATATCCCGGCCCTGACCGTTGCGTGAACATTGCATGGCTTACAGGTTTCATCGATTCACCCGTTGCGGCTACGTAAGCGTGCAGGCGCCGAACAGCACCAGCGTGTCTTGATGGTTGACGAGCGTCACGGTCATCGAGCCCACCTGCTTGTCGAGCGCGATCGTCCACGCATAACCCAGTTCCACGCCTTGCATCAGGATCTGGTCGGGGCCGTTGTCCATGAAACGGATTGCGGTGGTGCGTTGTGGTCCGACGACGGTTTTCTTCGCGAAGTCGATGCGCAGGAACTGCGGTGCACCCAACTCGGACGGCAATGCGCGCAAGCAAAGTTCGCCGGCGTCGCAATCGTGCGCATCGATCGTGGCGCAGAGCAGCGGCACGCTGCCGTCGAACTGTGCCGCCGCTGCCGTCTCCGATAAGGCAACCGAAAAGAGCCCGCTCGTCAGCGCCAGGGTCCCAAGCGCGGCACGTATGCATTTCCTGTTCATGGATGCCTCTCTCCTGCTGCGCGTGAGTCCTACTGGACCGTGTAGCCTCGACCGGTCATGCATGCAGCCACCGCGCGGTTGTAGGTAGTCAACGCTTGCGAGATCTGCTGTTGGTTAGCCTGCGTTTGCGCGGCCGCGTTCTCTTGCGCGCGGCGCGCCCGCAAACCGCCGGCGGCCGTACCGGTGATTGCCCCGATCGCTGCGCCCTTGCCGGCGTCGCCCGCCACCGCGCCGACGGCGGCACCCAATGCGGCTCCGCCGGCTGCGCCCTTCAGGCGTTGCCCTTGCGGTTGGGGTGCACCGGATTGCGTCGCGCCTTGTTGGGCGAGCACGACCGGATCGACTCCGGTCGTCTGCTTCGCCCATAGTTGGCACTCCGCGGTATCGGTTTGCTGCCGGCTGACGCTTTGGCCTTTCGCCGGATAAATGATGGGCTGCTGCGCAGCCGCTGCACACGCCAGCGTCAGCACAAGCACACCCATCAGCCCTCGCACGATCGGTAGCATGGTCAGATTCCGTTCGATTTCTCTGGAGACGGGCCGTCGGCGCGCGCCTTGCTCGCGACTATCCGTGCGCCCAATCCCGAACTCAGGCGCCATCTTCGACCCTGATCAGTCGAGTCAATTATTGGATTTCGCGGCGTTCGATAGCAATTGGCCTTTGGTCCCATAGCGCGCGAATTCGCGGTACGGGCCTATGCAATTGCTCATCAGACAGGCGGTACACCGTCGAGCGCGGCACGCACCGTCTTCACGAACAGTTCGTCGTTGAAAGGCTTGCGCAGCCAGGCAACCGCACCGGCCGCGAGCGCATGCTCGCGTACGCCGATCTCGTCGTGCGCGGTAATGAAGATCACGGGCATGCCTTTGCCGGACAGGCGTCGCTGGACTTCGATTCCATTGAGCCCGGGCATCTGCACGTCGAGAATGACGCAGTCGGGTTGATACGACGGCATCGACGCGAGAATATCGAGGAACGCGTCGCCGCTGGCAAACGCTTCGGAGGCGATTCCGATGGAGCGCAGCAATCGTCGGATTGCCCGGCTCACCGATTCATCGTCATCGACGACGACAACGAATGGTTTGAGTTTTCCCATGGAGAGTAGTCCGGTGTCCGGGAATGCGCGAATCAACACACTCCCCCAGACGAAAGCCTACGAGGCAGAAAGGCTTACCGATATTGGACCTTGGTCTCGTGTGGACCGGGCACGGACAACCCTGCGGCCGCTCCTGAGACAGGTATGCCGGGACAGGCCCGGCGAATCGGGAACGCTGCCGCCGACCGGTCGCAATGACTTCAACGCGAAACGTGAGCTTCGCCCGAAACGCCGAGACCGACTTTGTCCGCGACGCGCACGAGCTGGGCCAGCGAACTGACCTCCATCTTCGCCATCACGCGCGCGCGATGCGCCTTGATGGTTTTTTCAACGGTGCCGAGCTCGCCTGCCACCTGCTTGTTCAGGCGGCCCGTAACCACGAGCGCCATGACTTCCTTTTCGCGCGGGGTGAGCGTGTCGAGCCGGCCACGGATCGCATCCAGTTCGCAGCGCACCGCGCGGGTCTGGGCAACCCGTTCGAACGCTGTTTCGATCGCACGAAGCAGATCGGTATCGTTCACAGGTTTTGCCAGAAAATCGGTGGCCCCCGCTTTCATCGCGTCCACCGTCATGGCGATATCGCCGTGCCCGGTGATGAAGATGATCGGCAGCACCGCTTTGAGTTCGCGCTGCAAAGCCAGCCCGTCCAGGTCAGGCAACTGCACGTCGAGAACCAGACAGGCCGGAGAATCGACCTCTCGCAGCCGTTCCAGAAATGCGCGGGCATTGCCGAATGCTTCGACACGGTAGCCCGCGGAGTGGATCAGACGCGCCAACGCACGGCGCACGGAATCGTCGTCGTCGACGACGAAGACAAGCGAATCGGATTCAGTCATGGCCTTTATCGCGACTTATCCTCCGGCGTCGCATCGCCGGACGGCAATGCCACGTAGAATGTCGCGCCTCGATCGTTGTTGTTTTCGGCCCATAGTCGCCCGCGGTGCATGTCGATGATGGAACGGCTGATCGACAATCCCAAACCGAGCCCTTGGGGTTTTGATGTAAAAAACGGCTTGAATATCTTGTCCAGCTTATCGGCGGTCAATCCATGGCCCCGATCGCGAACAGCGATCAATACCATGCCTCGGTCCGCCGGTTTCAACGTAACACACACCATACGGTCGACGGGTGGTACTTCGTTCATTGCGTCGAACGCATTCAGCAACAAATTCAGCATGACCTGCTGCAATTGAACCCGGTCGCCGCGCACGGGCGGCAATGCCGCGTCGATATCGAGTGTCACGCGCGTGCCGCGCACGATCGCATCGCTGTGCACCAGCGCCACCACATCGCGCACCACGCTGGCGAGGTCGAGAGGAATCACATCGAGATCGCCCTTCTTGACGACTGCGCGAATGCGACGGATCACCTCGCTGGCCCGGTAATCGTCCTGGACGATGTCGTTCAGAATGTCGCGCAATTCGGCCAGGTCGATCGGATCGGCAGTCATGAAACGCTGCGCAGCCTGCACGTTGCTGAGTATCGCGGTAAGCGGCTGATTCAACTCATGCGCCAGCGAGGAAGCCAGTTGCCCCATTGTCGATACGCGCGTCAGATGCGCAAGATCCTGACGCTGGCGCAGCAACTCATACCGCTCCGTTTTGTCGATGACGAATGCGAGCGTGACGTGTTCACCGTCGAAGCGAAATGCACTCAGGTCGACTTCAGCACGAAACTCCGTGCCGTCCTTACGGCGTGCGCGCAGATCATCCAGCGGCAAGAAGCCGCGCGCTTGCTGCATGGCTACGGGGTCGTCCCAACGCGGCGTGTGACTGTCGAAATGCAGCGCATGAACCAGCAGTTCCACCGGCTTGCCGATCAACTCCTCGTGCTCGTAGCCGAAGAGCCGTTGCGCTTGCGGATTGACCATTGCCATCACGCCGCGCTCGTCGAGTATTAGAATCGCCAGCGGCAATAATGCCAGTGCTTCACGAAAATAGCGCTCACCGCTCACCTGTTCGTGTTCGTCGGCATCCGTGGGTGAATCGTGTGCGAGCACCGCTCGCCCGGCGCCGTCGTACGTTTTCCTACGCGCGATTCTCGCGGACGCCATCGTGCGGAGCCGATCCGTAAAACGCCGTCTCACGCGCGCCGCCGGTAGACCGCTGTCTGGCGCGCCGGCAACCTTGGGAGGGGTGGAAAGATGCGCGGGACGCAGACGCTCCGCTTGACAAGGTTGATTTAAGGATTCTTGCAGACCCGCTTTATCCGCCAATTCGAGCAGTGCCGCATTCGCCGCGCGTCCACCAGACATCCCCCACTCGCGATAATTCGCTCGGCCAATTGGCGGATTAACACTGCTGAACAGCGCGGATACGCGGTGGCGCAATCGGAACACCAGCAATCCTAGAATGATCGCTGCTTGAAAAACGACAATAACAGGCATGACGATGCTCATGACCGAATGGCCTCTCAAGATTCGGCACCGCGAGATTGGCTGCCAAAAGTCGTACTGAACATCGGCGCGAGACTATGCCTCTTGAACAGCAGGCTCATCGTCTCATTAGAAAGTTAACGAACTAACGAAGACACGCTCTGCATGTGGATGCATCGAAACGAGCGCACCGGTAACGGTTACAGCCTGGAAGCGTTCCCAACCGGCAAAATGAATCGTAGTACGGACAGTTGAACATGTAAACTGGAATTCAGGCATTTCCTTTACACGTATTTCGGTTCACCAGCGAATGGGACCAAAGTCCAATTGTCCACGTGCTTCACTGACGATAAATTTGATTACCTGACGGTTTGCGTTTCTTGAGCATGCGTGACAGACGCGAGGCCCCGTGCGCAAACGCGCCGGACAGCATTCGGCAACAGCGCAATACCTCACACAACATTGCCGCGGCAACCGTCGGTTCTGGACGTTCTGCTGAGGTCGCCAGCACAATCGTTTATCCGATTGCGAGATGCTCATGCGCAAGGAACGCGAAGCGAACCATCCTGACACTCACTCGAGTTGGGGAAAATTCGACCACACCGTCATGGTCTTACAGGGCGGCGGCGCACTCGGCGCTTACCAGGCCGGTGTTTACGCCGGTCTCGCGGAAGCGGAAATTGCGCCCGACTGGATTGCCGGCGTGTCGATTGGCGCGATCAACGCCGCGCTGATCGCCGGGAATCCAGCGCAGCGACGTGTGGAGCGCCTGCGCGAGTTCTGGCAGCGCATATCGGCCCACGCCCCTTTCATGCCACCGCTATCGCTCGATCCCATGCGCCCGCTCCTGAACTTCATGAGCGCGGCATCCAGTGTTGCCTTTGGCGTGCCCGGTTTTTTTACACCACGCGCGACGGGGCCGTTTGCAGCGCCGCAGGCAAGTATCGAAACGCTCAGCCTGTATGACACGTATCCGCTCAGGCAGACGCTTAAAGAACTGGTCGACTTCGAATTGATCAACCAGCATGCAGTGCGCCTATCTCTCGGCGCGGTCAACGTGCAGAGCGGTAACTCAGTCTATTTCGACAATACTAAAACCGAGATTGGTCCCGAGCATGTCATGGCAAGCGGCGCGCTGCCCCCGGGTTTTCCCGCAGTGCAGATAGCCGGCCAATGGTATTGGGACGGCGGTATCGCGTGTAACTCCCCGCTTTGGTACGTGCTCGACGAAGACTTCAGAATGAGTGCATTGATTCTGCAGGTGGACGTATTTAGCGGCGCCGGGGCATTGCCTACCAACGTCAGCGACGTGCAGGAGCGTTGCAAGGACATTCAATATGCCAGCAAGACACGTTTCAATACCACGCGAATCAGTGAGATCGAGGCACTTCGCAATTCGCTGCGCCGCGTGCTTGACAAATTGCCCGATTCTTTCCAGACCGACCCTGACGTACAGAAGCTCGACGCGATCAGCACGCGGGGCGCGGTTGCTCTTGTCCATTTCATCAACCGGCATAACACACGTTCGTCGAACTTCAAGGACTACGAGTTCTCACGCGCCACTGTCATGGAACTGTGGGACTTCGGATACCGGGATGCACACAAGTCGCTCTCAGATCCACGCTGGCGGGAAGCGACGGATCTGGGCAATGGCGTTAACGTCTACGACCTGACCGGCTAGCGGGCGATCAGAAACAGGCTCAAACCTCTTCAATTGCAACCCTGACCATTGGCCGTGCGATAGCAGGTCTTTCCGCTCGGACTCTTATATACACCCTTACCGTTTTTGGTCTTGGCCTCTCCGCCTTTGCTCGTCGTTGTGGTCGTGACACCGTTCTGATTCTTTTGCGCCTTCCATGCGTTGCCGGTGTTCGGGTTGTAGCCGCCGGCCGCTTGCCCATTGTTGCATTCAGTCATACCTCGCGCGTTAGTGGTGCACTCTGCAAATACGCTGGAAGACAGCGCAAAGGCTATCAACACGAGCAACACTTTCATGGTCGTCTCCTGAGGCAGCAGGCACGGGCACGGCTGTGCGGGCCACATCTTCCAGATTAGCCGCATCCGCTCGCATGCCTATTGGACTTTAGTCCTATTGCGAGCAGTGGCATTTCAGCCGCCTCATGGAGACGGTTCCGCAGCGGGGGCGTTGGCTCAACGCTTGCGCGCCAGGCTCGCGACGTATCGCCGGGCACATCAGGTAACGAGTGAAGTGGACTTGACCGCAATGCCGCATGCATCGACCGATTCGAGCCGCACCGTCCCGCAGCCACGGCGCCGTCGACTCGCGTGGCTCGGCGCCGCGCTGCTGTATTCGATGTGCGCACCTCCGACTCAGGCGCAGGAGATGGAGCCACGCGCCTATTCTGCCGTGCCGGTGGGCACCAATTTCGTGGTGTTCGACTACGCGCGATCGAGCGGCGACGTGTCGTTCGATCCGTCGTTGCCGATCACCAACGTGCAGGCGCATATCAACGTCTTTACGCTCGGGTATTCGCACAGTTTCGGCGTCGCGGGACATACCGTGAGTGTCGCGGTATCGGCGCCCTATGCGAACGCGGATGTGAATGGCGACGTGAAGGGTATTTATCAGCAGCAATACCGCTCAGGTCTCGGCGATATGCACTTCAGGGTCGCGGCGAACCTGCTCGGCGATCCGGCGCTCTCCCCGGAAGAATTCGTGCGACGCACACCCAGCACGATCCTCGGCGTCAGCCTGAGCATGGTGGCGCCGACGGGCCAGTACGTGCCCGCCCGTCTCATCAATATCGGCGCCAACCGCTGGTCGTTCAAACCTGAGGTCGGGCTCTCCCAACCATTCGGCAACTGGTTCATGGACGCAGCGGCAGGCGTGTGGCTCTTTACCGACAACGACGATTTTTTCGGCGGTCATCGGCGCAGCCAGGATCCGATGCCGACCTTCCAATGGCACGGGGGCTACACCTGGCGCCCCGGACTATGGCTCGCCGCGGATGTGACGTACTTTACGGGCGGACGCACCCGCGTCAACGGTGTCGAGGATCAGGACTATCAACTCAGTGCGCGATACGGTGTCACGCTGTCCGTTCCACTGGCTGCGAAATGGTCCGCCAAGCTCGCATGGTCGCGTGGCCTGGTGACGCGTGTAGGCGGTAATTTCCAGACGATCTCGATCGCACTTCAATACCGCTGGTTCAATCGTTGAACCCTATCGGGCCATGCAGCCTGTGCAGCAGATTCGCGCGAAGCGCCGTGCTTAATGCCTAAAGCCTAATGACTAATTCCTAGGGCTTAGTACCTAATGCCTAATGCCTAATGCCCGAGAATATCGAGCGCCGCGCGCATCGGTGCGAAGGATATTTTGACTATTCCGCCGAGTGGCGTATTCATTTCCATGATCAGGAAGATCGCACCGGAAGTCGATAGCGCACACATCACGAGCGCTGTCATCGTCGTGCCGTTGCGGGGCGCGAACAGGCCGAACGTGCCGAAGAGGATCGCCAGCCACGACACCAGGACCACCAGCAACGGCACGGGAATCGAGCCGCTTTGCTGAAGAAGCGCGAGCCACCGCGTGGCGAGTACATCGTCGACGATTTGCAGGGCCCGCGCCTGCAATTGACGCTGGAGGTCGGTGTGCGGCGAGAGTTCCTCCACTTGACGCTGGAGTGCTTCGCCGCGGGCAACCGCTTCGGGGCTGCTCAGTTTGGCCAATTGAGCAGGATCGCCGGAAGACATCGCCGCGACCGAGGCCTCGGTTGTGCGTTTAAGCGTGCTGCGAATCTCCTGCGTCTCCGGACCATAGTGAGCCAACACGCGATCAAGGCGAACGATAGCGGCAGCACTATGCAAAAGCTCCGTATTCATGGTGTCGAAAGAGCCTTTTGCCGACGAAATCAGCAGGCCCAGCACCAGGGCGGCCATGGTTGCGACGAGACCGGTCGCCAGTTTGACGACACCGGTGGATTCATCGCTGAGATGGTGCTGTGGCAGCACACGGCGCAGATACGAACCGAGCAGCGCACTGCCGAAAACGCATGCGAATACGATTGCCGCGTCGAAGAGATGGTTCACCCTGCAGTCCTCCGTCTCTGGTCACGCACGTAGCGATTCGACATCTTGCTCGCCGCACTGCAGTGTGCAATTGGACCAAGGTCCAATTGCACACGCATCGCTGCGCACTTATGGTTTTAGCTGCCTTCGGTGGGCAAAAACAACCCAACAGGCAGAAGCCTGATCCGTGACTGCGATTTCGTTCTCCGTCCCCGGCTGCGATCGCACGGCGCAAGCGCCTTTGTCCGGCGAGGAGCAAAGCATGTCGACCTTCAAACCACACCTGCGAACGTTGACACTGGCGCTAGCGCTCACGTTAGCGGCGGCGCAAACAAACCACGCCGCCACACTCGACCCCGGCTGGCCACGTGAGCTTGTCCGCGACGATGCAACGCTCACCTATTACCAGCCTCAGATCGACGACTGGAAGGACTTCAGAGAGTTGACCGGTCGCATGGCGGTGAGCGTGACGCTGCGCGGCGGCAGGCCACAAGTGGGCGTGATCACAATGCAAGCGCACACCGATGTCGATATCGACAGCCGCAACGCCCGAATAAGCAATCCGCAAATCACGGGTACATCGTTCCCCGGTGCGGACGAGGCTACGGCCCAGAAGCTCGATCAGGTAGTCCGAAAATTTCTCAATCCTCAGGCGTCGCTGACGTTGTCGATGGATCGGCTGGTGGCCAGCATCGACAAGAAACAGGCGGCGCCGGCTGTCGCGATCAAAAGCGACCCGCCCGCCATTTTCGTCAGCTTTGGCCCGGGGCTGCTGCTGTTTGTAGATGGCGATCCCGTGCTGGCGCCAATCAAGGATTCGGACATCGCCTTCGTCGTCAATGCGAGCTGGCCGCTCTTCGTCGACAACGCCACCCATCAGTATTATCTGTTCACCGGCGGTTCGTGGATGACGTCGACGGACATGAAAACGGGCTGGGCAGAAATCAAAACGCTCCCCGCGAAGATGACGAAAGTGTCCGCCGATCCCACCTGGGCGGACCTGAAACCTTTTATCCCGGCGCCGGCAAAGCGAGCCGGGAAAGCCCCGGCGGTGTTCTATAGCAGCACGCCCGCCGAGCTGATCAGCTTCGACGGCCAACCGGTCTACAGCACGATTCCCGGAACCGCGCTGGTATTCGCGAAAAACACGGACAGCGATGTATTCGTCTATACGCCGACGAAGACTTATTACTATCTGACGGCCGGCCGCTGGTTTTCATCGCCCGCGCCCAGCGGTCCATGGACTTACGCGACCGACCAGCTGCCCGCCGATTTCGCCAGAATTCCCCGCGATAGCCCAGCCTCGCGTGTACTCGCTTCGGTACCAGGCACGCCCGAGGCGAACGACGCCGTGCTACTCGCGCAGATTCCGACGACCGTCGAGGTAAACCCTGTCGCAGCGGCGGCAGAAATCAAGGTGGCATACACCGGCGAGCCGCAGTTCGCACCGATCGAAGGCACGCCGCTCGCTTATGCGACCAATACCCCGGACAAGATCATCAAGGTCCAGAACCACTACTACCTCTGCTCACGCGGTGTATGGTTCGACTCGCCATCGCCCAGCGGACCGTGGGCCGCCAGCACTTCCGTGCCGCAAGTGATTTATACGATCCCGCCGGCCTCGCCTGTTTACAACGTGACTTACGTGACCCAACAGGTAGTGCCGGGCGGCACCGTTCAGGCGAGCTATACCGCCGGATATCTCGGCATGTTCATTGCGGGCGCCGCGATCGGTGCGATCGTCGCGCAAGGCAACGGCTATTACTATCCGCCGTACGTACGCATCGGCTACGGGCCGTATCCGGTTTACTATCCGCGTCCCGCGCCCTATGGTTATCCGGTCTATAACCCCTATACGGGTGCGAGCGGCGTACGCGGCGGCGTCTATGGTCCGGCTGGCAGCGCAAGATGGGGCGCTTCGTACAACCCTTATACGGGCACCTACGCACGCGGCGCGACGGCCTCAGGACGGTACGGCAGCGCGAGCGTCGCACAGGCCTACAACCCATATACCGGCGCCTATGCGGCAAGCCATCAGGGATCGAACGCGTACGGCCAATGGGGCAGTTCGGTCGTAACGAAGGGCAATCAGTGGGCTGCGACGCAACACACCACCACTGCGAATGGCACGGTTGGTAGCTATCAAAATTCCGCGGGCGGCAAAGCCGTCGCGGGCAGCACGGCCAACGGCCGCGCGGTTGCGGGCAAAACCGCCAACGGCGATCTGTATGCAGGGCGAGACGGGAACGTCTACAAGAACACCGGCGGCAGTTGGCAGAAATACGACAACGGCTCGTGGTCCACGGTGAACAAACCGACGTCTCAATCGGTGTCGCAGTCGGCTGCGCAAAAACCGGCCAGCACGCAAACGCGGCAAACGACCGGCACGGCGAACGCGGCTGCGGCTCAGCAGAGCGCCCGGAACACCCAGCCGACACGCGCCACAAACACTCAATCCACCAACACGGCGACCGCGGCGAAAAATAACCCGAACTATCAGCAGCCGCGCCCCGCTGCGCCCCAGCCCAATAACGTGCGGGCGCCACAGCAAACCACCCAGGCCACCCAGCAGGCACGTCCAACGGCGACGCCCAGCGCCCAACCTCAACGGGCCACCGGTGGAATCAACCGGGCCAGCGCGCAGCCCTCCTCCGCCGATCTTAATCAGGAAATGCAGAACCGGCAGCGAGGCGCAGCACAGAGCCAACGTTACGCCCAACCCGCAGGCGCCGGGCGCACCGCAGGCAACGGCATGGCCGCGCGGGGCGGCGGTGGAGGTGGAGGGTTCCGCCGCTAGCGGCGGCGCTCGCTATAAGCGCGCACGGCCTGCGGCAAACCAGGAGCAGTGATGAGATTGCGGCGGCGACATGATCGCACCGGAGCCTTGCGCATCGGCAGCATGGCGCTGCTCCTATGCCTGCTCGTGCTCGACGTGTTCGTCGTACCGTTCGCGGTTGCTCCGGACGACCTCTACGTGCGGACCGCGCGAGACGTACTGCTGTCGTTGATCCTGCTAAGCGGCATCGCGGCGGTATCGGACCATCGCAGGGCCTACATTGTCGTCGCGCTGGCCGCCGGCGTAGCCATCTCGATTCGCTGCACGTCATGGCTGTTCCCGCTGGACACGATACCCGGCCTGCTCGACGTCACGGCGCTTCTGTCGCTGGCCATTCTTGGCGTGGTTGTCGGCATCAAGGTATTCGGCACCGGCCGTGCGACCTTCGACCGGATCCTCGGAGCGGTCGCACTCTACATATTGATCGGCGTCGTGTGGGCCGAGGCCTACCAGCTCGTCAACAGCCACCTACCCGCCGCTTATGCAGGCATTGCGCGCGGGAACGCTCAAGGCGACCGCGCGACCTGGATCTACTTCAGCTTTGTGACACTCACGACGGTAGGCTATGGCGACATCACGCCAGTCGCTCACATTGCAAGATCTTTCGCGATTCTCGAGGCACTGATCGGACAGCTTTATCCCGCCATCGTGCTCGCGCGCCTCGTGTCGCTGCACGTCGCCGACGATGACTCCAGAACGTCATCGTCGTAAGTCTTCGCCGTTGCGTACGGGGACACCGCGAAACGATATTGGACCAAGGTCCAATTGTCTTTACGTGGCCGCACCACCACTATTTATTCCAATCAAAGCGTCCTGCAACCGGCAGGGTCAGCACGATCACAGTCTTTTCAAGCCGCGAACGATCCGACGCGCAAACCGCGTTCACACCGTGACGTCATTTCCCTGAATGGAGCACGAACATGTTCAAGTACCTTCGGCTTATCCTCGCTATTCCCATGCTGCTTGTGGCGGTTTCCTGTTCGACGCAACAGCAGGCTGGTGCAACGCCCGGAACCGACCCGGACCTCGAAGCGAAAGCACGCGCGTCGCTACAACAACTGGCCGGCAGCGCACCGCGGACCCAGCAGCTTATGCAAGCGGCTAAAGCCGTTCTGGTGTTCCCCGATATTCTGAAAGTCGGATTCATTGCCGGAGCGCAAGGTGGCAAGGGCGTGATGTTCGCGCCTGACGGATCGGTCATGGGGTACTACACCGCGCGCGCGGTCTCTTACGGGCTGCAGGCCGGCGGCCAGACGTTCTCGGAAGCGATGTTCCTGATGAGCGACTCAGCGATCGAATACCTCAATAGCAGCGACGGATGGTCGGTCGGCATGGGCCCGAGCGTAGTGGTCGTGGACGCGGGAATGGGCAAGTCGATGACCACCACGACCCTGAAATCCGACGTATATGCGTTCATCTACGGCCAGCAAGGATTGATGGCTGGTCTTGGCGTGCAAGGGCAAAAGATCTCCAAATACACGCCGTGATCCAGCGTGCGGCTCCCATCGCGCAAGTTGAACGTTGCGCGTGAGGAGCCTGGTTTCGTATTGCGGTCCTCGTTGAAAGGCCGCAACGTCAATGTAACGGAGCGAGGGCATTACCATGGCCAGGCGTCTTGGATGGTTGGCGATTGTTCTGGTAGCTTTGACCGCCACTGCGGCCATTGCACAATATCCGGTTCTCGACATGGTCGCAGGCAAAGTCGTTCAGAAGTACCAGGGATCGAGCTGTGAGCAGTTATGGCAGGAACGCGCGCATAAAAATGCTCAGCCCAAGTCCGAGCGGGAACAGCAAGCCGTGCAGTTGCTGCATGACGATCCCCAGATGCGTGCGGCGTTCATCGATAAAGTTGCCGCGCCGATCGCCAACAAGCTGTTCGAATGCGGCATGATCCCGTGATTGCCGCTGGACGCATTCTGTCACTAGTCAGACTCGGCGAGGCTCCGATGACCCACGCGAAACTGTTCAGGCGCATTGCGGTCATCGTGCTCGGCCTGGCGCTGACTGCGGGCGGCTATGCCCAACAAGCGCACCCTACATCGAAAGCAGCAGCGAAGCCGGTCGCGAAGAACGTTGCGCCCGCATTCAAGCCGGGCCTCGAGCCACACGCCGTCGATATTCTCAAGCAAGCGTGTGCCCGTCTCGCTGCCGCCCACTCGATGTCGTTCACCGCCGTCGTCTCGTATGAAAGCCCCAGTCGTCTCGGTCTCCCGCTCGTCTACTCCACCCGATCGGAGGTCACGATGCAGCGGCCCGACAAGCTCAAGGTCGTCACGCTCGGCGACGGGCCGCCTTCCGACTTCTACTACGACGGCAAGACCATGACGGCCTACGCGCCCGTGGAGAAACTCGTCGCCGTCGCCGATGCGCCGCCCACCATCGACGCTGCGCTGCAGGCCGCCTTCGTTTCCGGTGCGATCTATTTTCCGTTCAGCGATGTGATCGTCGCGGATCCGTACAAAGACATCGCCGACGGTTTGACGACCGCTTTCTACATCGGTCAATCGAATGTGGTTGCCGGCACGACCACGGACATGGTGGCGTACGTCACCAACGGTGTGTTCATCCAGATATGGATCGGCGCAGAAGACAAGCTGCCGCGCCGCATTTACGCCATCTACCTCAACGATCGGGCGCAACTGCGTCATGTGCTGGAATTGTCGAACTGGCAGTTGGATATCGCTGTGCCGGCTGACGCTTTTACCGCCGCGGATGCGAGCGGCGCGGCGCGCATCGCTTTTGCGCGTCCGGACGCCACGGATGCACCGGGCATGAAGCCGCCTCCGAAGGTCCTGCATCAAAAAACCCAGTGAGGAGACGCACATGAAAAACGACGTCATCCGTCTGGTGGCTCTGCTCATCCCGGCGCTCGTCCCGGCGCATGTCGGCGCGTGGTCGCATGCGAATGCCTACGGGGGCGGCACCTATCACGCTCCCGGCTCGGGGTCGACGACGCGCACCGACTATGCCGGCGGCAGCGAAACGCACACCTATGGACAGGGCACGACCGCGACGGGCCGCTATGGCGACACAGCCACCCATCAGGAAGGCTCGGGCCAGACAACCGCGACCAATCCGTACGGCGGGAGTGCGACCCACACGTACGGCCAGGGCACGTCTGCAAGTAATGGCTATGGCGGGAGCGCATACCATGCCACGGGATCCGGATACACGACCTACACCAGCGCCTCGGGGGCGACGGCTTACCACAGCGCCTACTATGGCGCGCAATACCCCGCCTACCATCCCCCGGTCACTGTGAACAATTACGGGTCCGGATGCTACAACTGCGGAGGTTGGTCCACTGCAGGCGCCGCCGCGGCGGGCGCAGTAGTCGGCGTCGCGGCCGGCGCTGCGATCGCCTCCGCCAACACAGCGGCGGCGACCTCGAATGCGTACAACGCCGGCGTGGCCGCCGGAGCGGCAGGCAGCGCGGGCAATGCAGGTTTCGCGATGGGGGCGATCTACGCAGTGCTGCCCGCAGGCTGTATCTCGCCGAGCGTTCACGGCGCGACCTACTATCTGTGCGGTAATACGTGGTTCCAACCCGCGTACGGCGCCAACGGGGTTTATTACCGCGTCGTGCCAGCGCCGTGACACTGCAGGGCGCTCAGCAGCCGCAAAGCGCCTCCCCCGTGTTCATGCTGAGTCGGCAAGCATCGAGTGACGACAGTCCGCCGCGGCGCACCGACACGCGTACTGCGCCCGAACGTTTTCATCCAGAGGATCGTCAGTAGCCAGCAAATATTCAATAAACAGTTCTTCACCGGCCTCGATAGGCCGGAGCGCGTGGATGAAAATGCGATCGCCGTCTTCAATGGTTTCGCAGTTTGGCGCGCATGCGTGGTTGAGCCACCGAGCGCTATTGCCGCCGCGGCTGCCGTCGATCACGCGCCCATCCGACAGGCCAAACAGGAACGTGTGTCCTGCCACGCCTTCACGCCGGTGTCGGCGAACGGCATCGCGCCACTCGGTGATTTCACCCTTGTATTCAAGCACGCGCTCGCCCGCTGCAAGCGGTCGCATCGCAAACACGCCCTTACCGTGAACTGAAGACCGCCGGACGATCACACGCCGCATGTTGTTCCCTCGACTGATATTCGCATCAGTATAGAAGCGTCAAATTTCCGCATCCACTGTTTCGTGCGTGAGCACCGTAGCCAGTTCGGCGCCGGGTCGCCGGGTTGCGGCCGATCCGCGCAGCGCGTGCGCCCGTCGAAAACGACCCGAAACCGATGAGCTGGACGGTGTCCCGCGCACGATTGTAATGTTTGCGTTAGAGGACAAGGTCCGGCACCTGCCGCTTCGCTTTGAGCGTCTGAGCCCGGTCTCTTACGCATTCAAGACCCTCGCCTACACGATGATCGACCTGCAACACCACTGCCGATGACCCGCGCTGGTTCGAACACCATCACGATGGCGCACCGCGCCATTAAGTATCACGGCCATTTAATCTGCAATCCGTACGATACATCGACAAAAACAGCGCTAGTGATCGCGCTTTTCAAAATTCCAGAACCGCTCCTGCGCGCCCGCGCTAACTCGCCTCTTCACATCCCGCTTGCGCCTGAGTGAAACCCGCAACCAGTTGCAGGTGCGGCTCGAATTGCCGACTTGTAAGTCGAGCCGGCATGGACATCGACGGCCTTACAAAGCTGCCATTTACATGACGTGTAACTTAAGTTGTGCTTTCCATATGCTTCACGTCGAAAACGTTTTGTTTTCTCATCATCCATTTCAACTTTCCCAGCGAAGAATCGGTAAACATCACGTAACGGAAAACCGATCCTACTCCCCTACAATCCGCACTCAACGTAGTCCGGGAGCGCCACATGTCATCGCCAGTCGCATTAGAGATTCATTCTCTGAACTCGTTTGAACTGACCGCGGACGGCCAATACCTGATGTTCAAAGGCAACCAGCCCGAAGTGATTGCCTTGCATTACTCGGTCATGCACGAACTCCTGGCAGCGCTTTCCAATGCTATCGGCTGGTCACAACGTGTTCGCCGGAAAAAGGACGACATGAAATTCGCCATGCCGTGCGAGGCATGGGCGATCGGCGGAGACAAAGACGAATCCACTCATCTGGTCCTGACATTTCGTCTGCCAGGTGGTGCCGAACTGTCGTTTCGAATGCATCGCTCTGAAGCGCGCCACATGACTGAAGTGCTTTCGCTCGTGACGGGGCTTACCAGAGTAAAGGACGCATCTTGCAGCAAACTTCAATAGTGCGTCTCGCACTTACACCCCGTTGACCCTCGCTGCGCAAGGCAGGCGTAAGCCCAAGATGCGTCTGCGCCCTCCCTTTTGTGCATCCCTCCTGTCTGTATGAACTTTGAAACGCTATTGACCCGCAGCGCCCGGGCGCTAACATTTACTGGCCTGAGCGTGACAGCAGCGTCGGGTTTCGCCGCAGACTCGTTCGTGGTGCGCGATATCCGGCTCGAAGGCTTGCAACGCATCGAGCCCAATACGGTTTTCTCGTATCTGCCCATCAAGCAGGGCGATACGTTCACCGCTCAGAAGGCGTCGGACGCAATCCGCGCGCTCTATGCCACGGGCTTCTTCAACGACGTCGAGATTTCGACCGAAGGCGACGTCGTCGTCGTGCAGTTGCAGGAGCGTCCGGCGGTCGGCACGATCGACTTCGCCGGCATCCACGAATTCGACAAGGACAACCTGACCAAGGCTTTGAACGCAGTGGGGCTGTCGCTGGGCCGCTACTATGACAAGGCGCTCGTCGATCGCGCGCAGCAGGAGCTCAAGCGGCAATACCTGACGCGCGGTTACTACGCGGCTGAAGTGACGACCACCGTCACGCCGATCGATCGCAATCGCGTGGGTCTTCTGTTCTCGGTCATCGAGGGTCCGAGCGCGAAGATCCGCCAGGTCAACTTTATCGGCAACAAGGTCTTTAGCGACCGCGAACTGCACGATGAAATGGAGTTGTCCACGCCAAACTGGTTCTCGTGGTACACGAAGAACGACCTGTATTCGAAAGACAAGCTCGCCGACGACCTCGAGAAGATCCGCTCGTACTACCTGGACCGCGGCTACCTCGAGTTCAACATCGAATCGACCCAGGTGTCGCTGTCGCCCGACAAGAAGGACATGTATCTGACGCTCGTGATTCACGAGGGCGAGCCTTACACGATCTCCGGCATCCGTCTGGCAGGTAACCTGCTGAATCGCGAGGCTGAGCTTTCGAAGCTCGTCAAGATCAAAGCAGGTGATCGTTTCTCGGCTCAAAAGCTGAAGGACGCCACCAAGGCCGTCGTCGACAAGCTCGGCGAGTACGGCTATGCGTTCGCCACCGTCAACGCGCAACCGCAGATCGATCAGGAACACCACACGGTCGACCTGACGCTGCAAGTGGACCCGAGCCGCCGCGTCTATGTGCGCTCGATCAACGTCACTGGCAACACACGCACGCGTGACGAAGTGATCCGCCGCGAAATGCGTCAGATGGAAAGCTCGTGGTTCGACTCGAACCGCCTTGCGCTGTCGAAGGACCGTATCAACCGGCTTGGCTACTTCACCGATGTCGACGTGACGACCGTGCCAGTTGAAGGCACACCAGACCAGGTCGACATCGACGTGAAGGTCACGGAAAAGCCGACTGGCACGATCTCGCTGGGTCTCGGTTACGGTTCCGGCGAAGGCCCGATCATTTCGGCGGGTGTGTCGCAAGACAACGTGTTCGGCTCGGGCACGAGCCTCGCGCTGAACGTGAATACCGCCACGACATTCCGTACGCTGACGGTCACGCAGGTCGACCCCTACTTCACGGTAGACGGCATCAAGCGCATTACCGACGTCTACTACCGGACAAGCGAGCCGCTGTATTACTCGAGCGCGACCGACACGAGCTTCCGTGTCATCACGATGGGCGCCGACCTGAAGTTCGGCATTCCGTTTTCCGAATCGGATATGGTGTACTTCGGCATGGGCATTGAACAGAACCGCCTGGACGTCGACGCGACCACGCCGAAAAGCTATATCGACTACGTCAACTCGTTCGGCCGTGTGTCGAATAACGTGCCGGTCACCGTGGGCTGGTCGCGCGATAACCGCGACAGCGCGCTGGTTCCGAGCCGCGGTTACTTCACGCAATTCAACGCCGAATACGGCACACCGCTCGCCCGGACCAACTACTACAAGACCGATGTGCAGGCCCAGTACTACTACTCCTTCGCGCGCGGTTTCGTGCTCGGCCTGAACTTCCAGGGCGGCTACGGTAATGGTCTCGGCGGCGATCCTTACCCGATCTTCAAGAACTACTATGCGGGCGGTATCGGGTCCGTGCGGGGCTATGAGCCGAGCTCGCTGGGTCCGCGCGATGCAACGACGGGCGACCCGATCGGCGGTTCGAAGATGATCGTCGGCAATCTGGAACTCACCTTCCCGCTGCCGGGCACGGGCTACGACCGCACGCTGCGCGTCTTCACTTTTGTCGATGGCGGTAACGTCTGGGGCACGGAAGGCAATAGCGTCGGCGCCAACGGCTTGCGCTACAGCTATGGTGCGGGTCTCGAATGGATTTCCCCGATTGGTCCGCTGAAGCTTGACCTGGGTCTGCCGATCGTGAAGCACGCCGGCGACCAGTACCAGAAATTCCAGTTCCAGATTGGGACTTCGTTCTAACGCCTGCAATCGCGCTGCCGATCATCGGGTGCAGCGGGAGTAAGCCCCGGTAGCAGACGTTGTAACTCAAGTAACGTGCGCTGAATCTAGACTGCATTCAATTCAGCGAGCGGTACTCGTTCATGACCTGGCAAGCGCTTCGCCAACCGTTGGAAGTGCGCCAATCGGATGCATCTATGTGGCAGGCAACCCAGCCAGTATCTCGTGTGGCCCTGATCCTTTCACCGGCAGTGGGTGACTCGCTGTTGATGATGACGGTTGCGCGAAATCTCCAGAAAAACGGTATCGCAACTACCGTGTTTGGCCAACATGCGCATGCTTTGCGCGGTTGGTTTCCAGGTATCGAAATACGGGCAGCGTTGCGCGAAGATCATCTTGCAGAGAAACTGCACTGCTTTGATACGGTCATCCAGATGCACGGCAATAGGCCGTTTGCCGGACTGGACCGTTTGCATCCTGGTGTGATCCTGCTCGATCACATCTGTCGCGCCCGTTCTTCAGAATCGATGGCAGACAGACTTGCACTATTCTGTCGCAATGAGCTCGGTCTGCTGAATGCCGGAAAAAGTAACGGCCTTACGCCGCCGCCAGGACTTCTGCATCGTAAATACCCGCTTCGCGTCGCCATTCACCCGACGGCAAGCACTGTGGACAAACGCTGGCTAGCGTCACGCTTCATTCAACTGGGCGTGGAGCTGCGCGACCAGGGTTTCAGCCCGCAATTTGTGGTTGCATCTCACGAGCGTGCGGACTGGAAGCACGTCGAGCGTTCAGGTATCTCACTGCCCGATCTGTCTTCGCTTGATCACGTCGCCGCGTGGCTTTTCGAGTGCGGGTGGTTCATCGGTAACGATTCAGGAATCGGCCATCTTGCGTCAAACCTGCAGATTCCGACCGTCTCATTGTTCATGCGCCGCGGCATCGCGCGTACGTGGCGCCCCGACTGGGGAACCGGACGGGTGTTGATTGGTGGCGCTTACCTGCCCACGGGACGTCTGAAGGAGCGCTACTGGAAATACCTGTTGTCCGTCGGCAAAGTGACCCAGGCATTCGAGCAACTACGCGCCAATCTCGCATGAATTCGCTACCCTTCCCCAGCATGACCGGAGACGGACCCAGACGTATTGCAGTGGTCATGTCGAACGCAATTGGCGACACCCTGGTGTTGATGGTGATCGTGCACAATCTTTTAAGAAACGGCATTGATGTCACGGTATTCGGGCGCCCAGCTCATGCATTGCGACACTGGTTCCCCGACGTCACGATTCAACCGTTGCCGGACGAGGCGGATACCCGGGCAAGGCTAGTGCCGTATCACACTGTTTTGCAGATGCATCGGAATCAGCCGATGCCACGCCTGACGGAAGCCCACCCTTGTGTCCTTGATCTGGATAAGGTCGTATTCGGGGACCGCTCGGGATGTATGGCCGAACGCTTCGCTGACTTTTGCCGTGACGAACTCGGGCTTTCGAATGTCGGTCTGTATAACGGAATGACGCCTCCGCCCACGCTACGACACCGCCAATACATTCGCCGGATCGCGATTCATCCCGAGGCCAGCACCGAAGACAAACGCTGGCTATCGCGACGCTTCGTGAAATTAGCCCACAATTTGCGTCGGCGCGGCTACGACGTGCACTTCGTGATTGCACCCCACGAACGCGAGCGCTGGCTCGAACTGGAAAGATGGGGCATCCCCGCGCCTGAATTTAACAACCCTCACGACCTGGCATGTTGGCTATACGAATCCGGCTGGTTTATCGGAAACGACTCCGGCGTCGGGCATCTCGCGTCAAGTCTCAGCATTCCGACGATCAGTCTGTTCCGGCGCCGCCGCGTATCTGAACGCTGGCGCCCGGCGTGGGGAACGGTCAACGTGGTTTTGCCCTGGCAATGGGTTCCCACCGCGCGGCTCAAGGAGAAATTCTGGCGTCAGACACTCACGTGCGCGCGAGTATTGTCGGCGTTTCAGCGCATGGTACGAGATGACGGCAACACAACGGAAAAACCCGGGTCAGGTCAGCTATAAAGCGATTCCCCGGCGCGAGGATTTGCAACCACTTACCGAAATTCAACTTACGTTACGCTCGATGACGCCAGAAACCAAAGCGGTGTTCTTGCATGCCGGATACAGAACGGCGGGCACGTGGCTATGGTCGTGCTTTCGCCACCTCAACGAAGTCACCGCCTACTATGAACCCTTGCACGAGATGTTGTCGACGATCGACTCGGTAAATCTGGCGACGAGTACGGCCGACAGTTGGCATTCGGGCCATCCGAAACTGGAGAAACCGTATTTCGCCGAATTCGCTCATCTGCTTGGACCTGGTGGACGGGGTATCCCCGGCTACGAGGAGCGCTTTTCAATCGATCGCTTCACGGGACAAACTCCGGACGGGGCTGACCGGCTTGAGGCCTATCTACGCGACCTGATCGGCGCGGCTCATGAGCAAGGCGGGGTGCCTGTCTTCAAGTTCTGTCGATCGCTAGGTCGACTGCAATGGTTCCGCAGCACCTTCCCGGACGCCGTACACATCGTGGTCGAGAAAAACCCGATTTCTCAGTGGCGCTCATGTTGGGATTTGCTCGCCAGGCACGGAAACCCGCATTTTGTGGCTGTGCCGTTTGCCGTTCTGGCATTGAACAAACATACGCCGATGGTTAGCAGGATGCTCGACGCACTACAGGTCGATCTGCCGGAGGTATCGCCGGGGCCTGGAGAAGAAACATTTGGACCAACCCTCGATTTTTTCAAGCAACATGCTGTGAATGTTGCGCCCGCCGCTGCGTATCGCGCTTTTCTTGGGCATTGGCTCCTTACGTTGCAGCATGCCGCAACCCACGCACATGCGATCTTTGATTGCGACCTCGCCGCCAGGTCGCCCGCTTATACGCAGGCCGCCGAACGCTGGGTAGCCGATCTAACGGGACTTGCGCCATCGTTCGCAAGCGCGCGTCAAGCGAGCGGGGACGATCGTCATTGTGGGTTCGACGCGTCGGAAGGATTGAAAATCCATCTTGAAGCCATGCATTTCGGCAAGGAGATGGTGCGCAGCGGCGCTGTCCATCCTGATACATTTTCGCTCTGGACTAGCAAACTCGCGCAGGCCACACAGGTATTGGCCTTCGGTGCACAGGCGAACTGGCCGCAGACGCAGGTTCCTCTTCATCGGGCTACACGTATCGTGGATGTCGCGCTGATCGACGGCGCGGGGTTTGACACAGTGCTGGCAGGCGAACTTGCGGCAACGCGGGCGGCTTTAGGAGAAGTGAGGCAACAACTTGCCCGGCTGCAGCGTTCGCCGTTCTGGCGCCTGACGGAGTCGGTACGTCGGTTGTGCTCGCCGAAACGTTCCGCGAATTCTGCCCACGACGGATGACGGGAGCGAGCACACCATGACCGGATCGCTCACCTACGACGGCTTCTGATCGGCGCGGCCAGACTGGCCGGGATGATCTGATCGCCCGGCAGTGTCCATTGCAACGCGGCACGCCAGAAAACTTGCAAAAGTCGACGATTGGCTCGACAACTATTGTTGGCGCACAAAAAAGTCCGTACCCGGAACTCAAGCGGGTGTGGACTTCTGAAGGTATTGTCAAGTTGTAGAACGCAACGCGCTCGAACGCACCGTATGTAAATATGCCTAATTTAAGCGGCGAGTCGCTCCAGCAACGGAGCGCCCGTCACGCTTTCCCACGCCTCGAAGGCCTGGGTGCGTAGCGTCCGCTTTTGCCCTGCGTCAGTGTGGTAACGGCAATGCATGAAGAGATTGGCAATCTGGTCGTGGACCGAAGCGAACGTTGCACGTGACGCGCTGATTTGCAGCGGCGCATCACCTTCTCGCGCACCCGTGTCGGCTGGTGCGAGTTTTCCGCCCGGTTGTTCAGCCCCTTGTGTTGGCGATGTTCGACATTGAGCCCCAGATCCCGGTTCGCCGCCGCGTAGCTCCTGAGCTTGTCGGTGACAAGTACACGCGGCGCGCACCCACGTTTCCTGAGCAGCTTGCGCATCAGGCGCCGGGCCGCGTGCCGGTCGCGCCGGCTTTGCACCAGCACGTCGAGCGCCGCGCCATGCTGGTCCATCGCACGCCACAGCCAGTGCTTCCTGCCATTGATCGAGACGACCATTTCATCGAGGTGCCACTTGTCGCCTCGCGCCAGAGCGGTGGACCGGATACGCCGGGCAATGCCCAGCCCGAACTTTACCGACCAGCGTCGCACTGTCTCGTAGGTCAGATCGATGCCACGGGCGCCCAGTAGTTCCTCGACCATGCGCAGGCTTAGCGGAAAACGGTAGTACAGCCAAACCGCGTAGCTGATCACATCGGGCGGAAACCGGTAGCCGGCGTAGGAAATGGTGTCGGTGGCCGGCGCTCGCTGCGGCAAAGTGGTTCGTTTCATGCCCGCAATTGTCGCCGCGTCTGCCTCAACCCGCCATCAACGTGACAATACCGAAATCGAAGCTGTGCGCGACATAGACCGAACCGTTGCGCAAGGCAACGCGCAGCGCGAAAAGTGTCGCCCATTCGTGATCTGCACTCAAATCACGGGGATGCCCAATCGCGCGACGAACGTTGCTCGCTATCCGCCGGTCAGCCCTCACTCGGGCTGCGGCGCACCGCCGCGGGGGCGCCGCAAAACCGGTTCAGGCAGTTTTCCAGGATTCGGGATATATCGTTGTCATAGCGGTTATGGGACAGACTGCCCAGAAAGCTGATGGACCCCACCGCGAACAGGCCTCCGCCATTGGGTGAGACACCGTAAATCATGTGCGCCCGCATACCTTCGTATTCGCGTGCCGGGTCGGCTGGCAGAAGCCACGTCAGAATTTCTTCGGGCGCTATCTTGAACGTTGGGCCGTGCGCCTCGGAGACGGCTATGATCGATACGTAGTCAGGCGTACCCAACTGAATCGATGCCTGATCCAGCTCAAATCCAGCCGCACCGCCGCCAGACAGTCCGAAATCGCCGAGCCGCTCACCTGGGCCGGCCGCCACGCCCTCGAATAGCCAGGCAAGGTCGTGGCGGAACGATGCCGGCGTGCGAGTGTAGTAGCTCCCTTCAAACGCGCCCTGCACGGTGAACCCTACGCCAGCGACGCTCTGTGGCGGGATGCCGTTACGCCGCCAGAGTCCGCCATATTCGCCATCGAGCTGGTTATAGTACTCGCCAGGTTCGCTGGCCCATGGGCGAAGGCCGCCTTCAGCGCGCCGGATTTCAATCGCGTGAGGTAGCTCAGGAGTGCGTGCAATCTTCCAGTAGAAACCGTTACCGCCCAAATACATTAAATTACCGCCCGCGGCCCGGTAGCTCAGTACCGCCTCAAGCATGCGGCGGGTGTAATACTCCGGATGCGAACCAGTCAGAACGACGTCATAACCGGCGAGCGCCGCCACACCTTGATCATCGAGATCCTCGTCGGTGATGACGTCGAAAGCGTATCCTTTTTCATGCAGCCAGTCAGTCAGGTGCGAATCGGCCGGAAAATGGCGCATGCCCGACCCGCGCTCGTCGCAGAAGGTCATGAATCCAGGGCGCATGGTCAGAATTGGACGCAGGCGCGAGGAGATGCTGATGCCGGAGCCATCGGGGTGACGGTTATAGGTGGATGCGCCATAGGCGGTGAAGACGTCGGGGTGGTTGGGGTAAGCGTTCCACTGTTCGACGCGGTCCGCCAACGCCCCGGCGAAGTTGCCGCGGACATAATTGGCGTAGGCCACGTATGTCAGCGTCGGGGCCAGAAACAGAATCCGTGCGCGCGGCCCGGCAGGGCCAGGTGTTACATAAAAGGGGATGGTATCGGCGCCGATACCGTTACGCACCGTCAGCCCGTATACGCCGGATGGCGTCCCTTCCGGAATACGTAGCTCGACGCTGGTTTTCCATTCGCAGTCGAGCAGGTCATCGGCGTGAAAATAGATGGCGGCGTATTCGTCGGGAGCTGTTTTCCAGTCCATATGAAGGCCCGTCCACTTTGACGAGCGCACCCCACGCCCTGGCAAATTGACCAACGCCAGCCGTCGTGAATTGTCCACGCTGTCAGGTACCCATTGCTGATCGATGAACTGGGAGAAATCCCAGCGCGCGATTGCGCGCAGCGCAGCAGTGCAGCCGCCGGAAGATTCGTCATCCGCCACGAACAAAGCCGGTGCTTCGAGCAGGCCATTGAAGGCGTGTTCTGGATGACCCCGCCAAATCGCGGCCAGGCATATACGGTCGACGGAGGCATCCGTTGCGCAGTTGTGCATGGCAACCCGCAGTTGTGCAGTGCGCGGAGCTTCACGAAGGCCGGCCTGACTGGCCTCTATCGACGCGTTCTGCTGTTCGTCCAGTACGATGCGCAACCGAGTCCAGCGCCGCAAAGGTATGTCGAGGCCGGTTGCGATGTCCACGCCTATTGACTGGCTAGCGAGACCCTGGAAGATGAGTTGTCCACCGCGCAGCCCGATGGCCAATCCCCGCGACCCGCTTTCGTTCTGCAAAGACAGCAGGGTTTGCATCTGATCACTTATCAGGGTCGGCTGCACAATCAACTCGACTACGAGTTGTTGCACCCCATCGAGCGACGGCAATGGACCCACAGCGCAGGAGCCCGAAAATACCGGCTGTTCGGAGCCCGCATAGTGGGCTTGCAGTGCGAAATCCACTGGCACGAGCTTCATTCGGGGCCCTTCCGGATTCGGATCGCAACAGTCGATACGCGCGACGGCGGCACTGAAGTCGCGGTCGCCCTGCGAGCTGATCTTGAAGGACAAAGTGTCCCCAGGCCTCCCGCTAAAAGGCGTGACGTAGCCGATAATAGCGGGCAAATTATTCAGATTCGAGTCCATGCCTTACTCATTGACCATGTTTGCAGGGACGGTGTAAGGCTCGGTAGATGGCATGCGCTCGCGCCTTAGCACGTGGCCCGGCCGTGCTCCGCTTGGGCCGCCGTCACGCCACACAACGACGCCGTTGACAAGCACTATATGAATGCCTTTGGCCGGCGCAATCGGTTTGGCAAATGACGCTGCATCATCAACCGTTTCTGGATTAAAAATGGTCAGGTCAGCGAAGGCGCCCTCCTGCACCACACCACGGCCTGCGAGCCCAAAATTCCTGGCTGTCAGTCCGGTCATCTTATGGATGGCGGTCTCAAGGGAAAACAGGCCCAATGACCGTCCGTAGTGTCCGAGAACACGCGGAAAACTTCCCCAAAGACGCGGGTGCGGAGACTCGTCGTGCGGCAAACCATCGGAGCCGATCATGGTCTGGTCGAACGCCAGAATGCGCTGCACATCCCGCTCGTCCATCATGTGGTAAACCGCGCCGGCTGGCAGCAGACGGTCGATCACTTCCTCCTGCGTACCACCGAGCTCCGCAACGATGTCCGTCAGATCCGTGCCGGCGTATTGGGGCAGACTTTTAGACCATGTGACGGTCACTCGGGTCGCGTTGCGTGCGCGATGTGCGGACAAAATGGTCGAAGACGCCGGATATGGATAGCAATCCAGACAAATTTCCTGCTTTTCCATGTTCTCGGCAATTAGCTTCAGTGTTTCAGCGGAGCGCCCGTAATTTTTGATACCGACCACCTTATGATGCGAGATAACGACTGGTACCCCAACTTCGCGGCCGATGCGAAAAGTTTCAAGCAGTGACTCCATGACCTGATCCCCCTCGTTCCGCATGTGCGTGCAATACACCCCGCCGTACTCGCGCAGCGGCTGGCATATTTCAATCACCTCTTCCGTGGGTGACGCTATCGAAGGTTCGTAGAACAATCCTGTTGACACGCCAATCGCGCCGGCGCGCATGGCTTCGTCGACCAGCGCGCGCATGGAAGCAATTTCATCTGGATTTGCCGGTATGGAGAGATCGTCCATGGTAGCGACACGCAAGGTCGAGTGACCGACCAGCATGGCGCAATTCGTCGCAGCGGGCTGAGCACGCAACGCATCCAGATATTCAGCAAAGCTGGCGAACCGAAACCACGATCCGCTTTCATCAAGCAGGTTAAGCGGCGGCGTGACCGGATCGGGAATCGGCCGCGGCATCGGTGCCAGCGAAACGCCGCAATTGCCGCCCACCACGGTAGTGATGCCCTGGCTGACTTTTGGCACCATATCGCCCCCGGATAGCATCAGGCGGTCATCGTGCGTATGCGCATCGATAAAGCCTGGTGCAACCGCAAGGCCCGACGCGTCGATCTCTGTTGTTGCGCTGGCCCCATGCAAATTGCCGATGCGCACAATACGATCGCCTCTGATACCCACATCACCGTCATAGCGGGCGGCGCCCGTCCCGTCGACAATGACCCCATTGCGGATCACGACATCGTAACAATCACTCATCAGGATTCCTTTGTATTGAATTTATCAATCGGTCTATACAGTGGGCATGCCGCAATGCCTGTCTTCATGAACGCGTGACGACGATCGGTCAAGCCGCCGCCGGGCAGAAGTTCTGGAAATCCCACTTGCGTCCCGGTGCGGCGTCGATGAGCGCGCGAGTGTATTCGTGTTGCGGATCGCTCAGAACCGAGACCGCATCGCCGGCTTCGACCACTTCGCCGCGCCGCATGACGACGATGGTGTTGCAGATCTGGGCCGCCACGCGCAAGTCATGGGTGATGAACAGGATCGCCACCCCGGTGCGCTGCCGGATATCCTCGAGCAATGTCAATACCTGGGCCTGCACCGAAACGTCCAGTGCAGAAACCGCTTCGTCGGCA
The DNA here is from genome assembly GCF_012927345.1 of Paraburkholderia polaris. Taxonomy (GTDB): domain Bacteria; phylum Pseudomonadota; class Gammaproteobacteria; order Burkholderiales; family Burkholderiaceae; genus Paraburkholderia; species Paraburkholderia polaris. The sequence goes on along the minus strand of NZ_JABBGJ010000036.1, from coordinate 26,469 downwards.
ACCAGCACATCGGGCTCCATCACCACGGCCCGCGCAATGCACAGGCGCTGGCGCTGCCCGCCCGAGAATTGGTGCGGGTAGCGCTGCATCACGTCCGCAGTGAGCCCCACCAGGCTCAGGGCATGGGCCGCGGTCTCCAACGCCTTGGCGCGCGGCGTACCGAAATTGACCAGTCCTTCAATCAGCGAATCACCCACGCTACGGCGAGGGTTGAGCGAGCGGTAGGGGTCCTGAAACACGAACTGCACGCGTTGGCGCAGCGGCCGCATCCGGCTGGCGGGTACGCGGGTCAGGTCGATCCCATTGAGCAGCACGGCGCCATCGCTGGGTTCGATTAGCTTAACCACGCACCGCGCCACCGTGGACTTGCCGGAACCGGATTCACCGACCACCCCCAGCACTTCGCCGCGCCGCAGCGCGAAAGTAACGCCTTTGACGGCAGTCACTTTACGAGACGCGCCCAGCAGGCGCTTTTCCTCATAGACCTTTCCCAGACTAACCACTTCTAGCATGTTCTCGGCATTCGGTAGTGCGCGGTGTCGGGGGATCAGGCTGGGGACCGAGGACACCAGCATGCGCGTGTACTCGTGACCTGGATTGACTAATATGCGCTCGCGGCTGCCGGTTTCCACCAGCGCGCCACGATTCAACACCACGATGCGGTCGGCGATGTCCGAAACCACCCCGAAGTCATGGGTGATGAACACCACGGCCGTTTTCTGGTATTGCTGCAGCTCGCGAATCAGGGCGAGAATCTGCTTTTGCGTGGTGACGTCCAGCGCGGTGGTCGGTTCGTCGCAGATCAAGAGGCGCGGTTTGAGGATAAGCGCCATGGCGATTACGATGCGCTGGCGCTGTCCGCCGGACAACTGGTGAGGGAAGCAATCGTAGATGCGCTCGATGTCGGGCAGGTGCACGGACTTCAGCATGGCCAGCACCTGAACCCGGCGCTCGCTGGGCGAGGCGCGCGTGTGCAGGCGCAGCACGTCATCGATCTGGTGTCCCACGCGCTGAACCGGGTTGAGCGCGGTCATTGGCTCCTGGAATACCATGGCCACACGCGAGGCACGTAGCTCGCGCATGCGCGCCTCACCGGCGCTCAGTACGTCCTCGCCATCAATCAGAATGTGGCCGGCCGTCGGTGTCAGGACCCCCTTGGGCAAAAGGCCCATGATTGCAAAGGAGGTGACCGATTTGCCGGAACCGGATTCGCCAACGACGCACACGGTCTCGCCCTCCTCCACGTCAAACGAGATATCGCGAACCACGGGCAACCGCGCGGCACCCTGGCCAGCGTGGATAGTCAGTTTCTGTACTGAGAGCACCGGACGGACACCTTTCGCATGTGCTGCGCTGGATGACCCAAGTGGCAATGGAGCAGGAGACGTCGTCATTGATTTATGAGTGGTCGGTGGTGATCAGATGCGGCGCGCCATGCGCGGGTCCAGCGCGTCGCGCAGTGCATCGCCCAACACGTTGATGCTCAGGACTGTGAGGGAAACCAGGATCCCGGGATACAGGATCAGGCCCGGCAGCATCATGAAGTAGCCCCGGTTCTCGGCCATCACATTGCCCCAGGATGGAATTTCAGGCGGAATGCCGGCACCCAGGAAACTCAGGACGGCTTCGGTCAGAATCGCGGACGCAAAGATATAAGTGCCCTGGACGATGAGCGGCGCCAGTGTCGATGGCATCATGTGACGCCACATCAGTGCCGGCACGCGGGTGCCGAGGATTAGGGCGGCCTCGACGTAGGGCTCATGGCGCACGCCCAGGATGACGCTGCGGACCATGCGCGCCACGCGTGGGATCTCGGGAATACTGATCGCGACCAGCACAGTGAACAGGCTGGCACCCGAGAGCGTAACCAGCGCGATGGCGAGCAAAATGCCTGGAATGGCCATCATGCCGTCCATCACGCGCATGACGATGGCATCGGCTGGGCGGAAGTAGCCTGCCATAACGCCGATGAGTAACCCGATGCCCACGCTAATGGCCACCGTGCCGAGACCGACCGCTAGTGAAACGCGCGTCCCATAGATGACGCGAGAGTAAACATCGCGGCCAAAGCCATCGGTGCCCAACAAGTGCGCCGCTGAGATTGGCTTGAGGCGCTGCGCCGAGTCCAGCAACGATGGGTCGGTCGTGCCCAGCCAGGGGGCGAATACAGCAAGGGCCACCAGGAAAAGCAGCACGACTAGGGCGACCATGACGGGCCCGCTGCTCAAGGTGCATTTTATCTGCGCTAGCCAGGGTGAGGCAGCGCCCGTGTCAGGTACGGCGGCGGGCTGGGCGGTGGAGGTGCGCACGGGACGGTGTCAGGTAAGGTTAGTAGCGGATGCGGGGATCGAGCAGCGAATACAGCACATCGATGACGAGATTGATGAGCACGTAGAGCATCGAGAAGAGCAGGATCAGCGCCTGGATGATCGGATAATCGCGCGCCAGCACGGCCTCCAGCACCAGGCGTCCCAGGCCGGGGACGTTGAACACCGATTCCGTTACCACCACACCGCCGATCAGCATGGCGATGCTCACGCCAATGATGGTGACGATGGGCACCGCCGCATTGCCCAGCGCTTGACGGATCAGCACGGCAGCTTCCGTCATGCCTTTGGCGCGGGCCGTGCGGATGAAGTCTTCACCCATCACCTCGATCACGCTGGTGCGCACAATACGCGCGATCAACGCGATGTAGGCGGTGCTCAATGTCAGCGTCGGCAGAATCAGCCGCTCGATGAATGGCCACAGGGCCGCCGATATCGGTTGGTAGCCCTGAACGGGCAGCCATCCGAGCCAACGGGCAAACAGCAAGATCAACACATAGCCGATGATGAAGCCCGGCACCGAAAAGCCCACCACAGAGGCAGCCATCACTAGACGGTCCAGCAATTTTCCTTGCTGCCAGGCGGCCAGAATTCCAACTGGAATGGCAAGCGCGACGGCAATCACGATGGTGCCGATACACAGCGCCAGCGTCGGACCGAAGCGATCGGCGATCATGCCTGCTACTGGCAGGCCAGAAATCAGCGACGTACCCAGATCACCTCGCAGCAAATGACCTATCCAAACGATGAACTGCACCATGACCGGCTTGTCCAGTCCCATGCTTGCGCGTATGGCATTGAGCTGTTCCGGTGTGGCGCCATCCCCGGCGAGAATGATGGCCGGGTCACCGGGAGACAGCCGCAACAGCGCAAAGACAATGACCGCCACCATGGCCAGCACGGGGATGGCGGCCAGCAGACGCCGTAACAGAAAAATAGGCATGGTTGAGGACGCAGTGAAAGATTGGAACGTAACGACCGGTGCCTGTCGACCCGTACCAGGCACCCCGGCCAACAATTACTCGCCGGTCTTGGTCATGTTCCAGAACACCGGGACCGAAGCCGCCACCTGATTACTCACGTTCTTGCGCTTGGCGGTCACGACCGAGCGCTCGCCCAGGGGTATGACGACCACGTCGTCAATGACCAAATGCTGGATTTGCGTTGCAATCTTCTTTTGTTCGGCTAAGTCGCTGGTACGAGCCAGCTTGAGGCGCAGGGTTTCAATAGCTGGCACGTCAGGCCACCCGAACCAGGCCGCCGGACCGTTGGCCGCCACGGATTGGGAGCCCACCGGGTCGGCCACCGAGGACAGCGGTGTGAAGGTGCTGAAGATTCCCCAACCACCCTTGGAGGCGGGCTCCCTGGACGCGCGGCGCACCGTGACGGTCTGCCAGTCCATCGCCTGCAACTGCACTTTGAAGCCGGCCTTGCGCAGCGCCTGGGCAATCACGGGGGGCATGGCCGCCAGCGCCGGTACATCTGTCGGGTCCAGGAGCACAACCGGCGTGCCGTCATACCTGGCTTGTTTGAGCAGTTCGGCGGCCTTGGCGGAATTGCCCTTGCCTGGTGTGTCGTCATCCACGTCGGTGGCTAGCAGGCTACCGCAGCCGAACACTGACGGACAGGTCCGATAGTACTTCGGGTTACCACCCTGTGCCTGCAGGACGTCCTTCTGGTCAATGGCGAGCAAGGCAGCTTGGCGGATGAGCTTGTTGCTGAATGGCGGCTGCGTGAAGTTGAGCCTGGCGAGGTTCTGTTCGCCCTGCTCCTTGTATTCGGTCAGCGTGACGTCCGGGCTGTGTTCGAGCATCGGCATCAAGTCCGCTGGCACGTCCTCGATGAAGTCAACCTCGTTGCTCATGATCGCGTTCATGGCCGTCATCGGGTCAGGCATCGTGACCCATTTCACACGATCGACCTTGACGACCTTGCCTCCGGCCAGCCCGCTGGCCGGTTCGCGCCGCGGAACATAGTCCTTGAACTTCTCGAACACCGCCTGCACACCCGGACGGTATTCGCTTGCAACGAAGCGGAACGGGCCTGAGCCGATGGTCTCCGTGATGGGCTCGCCTGGCGGCGTTTGCGCGACGCGCTTGGGCATCATGAAAGGCGCGAGATTGCTCGGCCTGGACAGGGCGCGCAGCGCGATGTCCGTTGGTTCCTTGAAGGTCATGCTGAAACTCTTCGCGTCAACCACCTTCATGCTGGCCATAAGGCTGTTCATCACCTGGCCAAGCTTGTCCTGACTGGCCCAGCGCTGGATCGAGGCCACGCAATCGTCCGCGGTGACAGGCGTCCCGTCATGCCACTTAAGACCGTCACGTAGCGTGAACGTGTAGGTCTTGCCGTCAGGCGAGACAGTCCATTTCTCCGCCATTTGAGGCTGCACCTTGTGGTTCGCATCGAGCGCCAGCAAGGTGTCGTAAACCATGTAACCGTAGTCACGGACGATATCAGCAGTGCTAATGACCGGGTCCAGTGAGCGCAGGCTCGCCTGCATGACAGCCGTAATCGTCTGGGCCTTCGCTGTGGCGCTGCCCAAGGTCAAGGCCATGACCGTGATGACGGCGCAGGCGGTACGGCGGATGTTTGATGTTGGCTGAAGCACGGTCTCGCTCCTTATTGGTTCGACCCCGGAGAAATATATGTGCAAATTGCAACAGTTGAAATCTCCGCTAGAATCCATTTGCACGAAACGTGCCATCGTGGTGAAAACCCCATAAACAAGGGCGAATCGGGTACTTTCAAGTGGAAGTGAACACGCTGCCATGTACATAAAGTGGGCAGATTCGCACAAGGAATGTGCATCACGTACAGAAAAATCGGCGGTGCACCGCCTCTGGGCGAAACACTGACGTTAGGCGGGCGAAAGGTCATTGCTGGATATTTTTCGATCCCGTTCACGTCCTGTTGCCAGCGTGAGACATAACAAAATTTTCTTCACCTAACCGTTTCAGCTTGCGCTATTTTTCTGAACTTCGATTTGGCCGCGACAGCGTATCCGGTCGAAAGCGTCAGCGTCTTGAGGCGCACAGGAATGGCGAGAACAGCGTTTGGTCCGTTCTTGCTCGTAGCCGGTTGGCCGGGGTAAGTATTTTACATAGCATTACTTACGATACTTGCATCGAACAATCGAAATCAACGGGGTCACGCTCACCACGGGAGCGATAGATCCTTACTCAAATAAAGTGAAAAACAGATGAAACTGAAAAAAACCTCGGTGGCCTTCCTCGCGCTTAGCGCGCTCGGTAGTGCCGCGCACGCGCAAAGCAGCGTGACCCTGTATGGCATCGTCGACGCAGGTATCCTTATCAACAATAACGTCAAAGGTTCTCACGAGTACGCGCTCTCTCAAGCGTCGTCGTCGCGCTGGGGCATTAAGGGCACGGAAGACCTGGGCGGTGGTCTGTCGGCGATCTTCGACCTCGAGAACGGATACACCACCGGCACCGGCGCGCTTAGCCAGGGTGGCCTCCTGTTCGGCCGCAAGGCTTTCGTCGGATTGAGCAGCCAGGAATGGGGCACGGTAACGGCCGGTCGCCAATACTCGGTGAGCAATGATTTGACCTCCACGTTCGCGTCTGGTGCTGACTGGGCGGCTTCCGGCCTCGGCTACGGCACGCGCGCGAGCGATGTCGACAACGTAGATACCTCGAACCGCATCCAGAACTCGATCAAGTACGTGAGCCCGAACTACAGGGGCTTGCAAGCGGGCGTGCTGTACAGCCTGGGCGGCCAGGCAGGCAATTTCTCGCAGAACTCGGTAGTGGACGCAGCGGTCTCTTATTCGAACGGCCCGCTCAACCTCGGCGCCGGCTATACGTTCGTCAAGGATCCGTATTACGCGACTTTCGGCAATCAGGGAAATTCGTCGACGCCGTCGTCTTCCGCCGCGGGCGCGAACGACAATATCAACAATAAAATCTTCGGCGGCTACGCGTCAGCTGGTTCGCAACAGATCATCGTGGCGGGCGGTTCGTATGCACTCGGTCCGGCGACCATCGGCCTGGTGTACTCAAACACGCAATTCCAGAACCTGGGTTCGGTCAACGCCGTCGGCGCGATCGCCGGCCCGAAGTACACGGGCGGCACCGCGACCTTCAACTCGGGCGAAGTCAACCTCAAGTACCAGGTGAACCCGGCCCTGCAACTGGCGGGAGCGTACATCTACACGCACAACAGCGGCGCGGACGGCTTGGGCAGCGCGAAGTACAACCAGTTCAACCTGGGCGCGACCTACACGCTGTCAAAGCGCACTTCGCTCTACGCGATCGGCTTCTACGAGACGGCTTCGGGTATTGATTCAACCGGCAAGCAGGCCGTTGCCGATCTCTACAGCAGCGCCTACTCGGCCAACAACCACCAACTCGCCGGTATCTTCGGGATCACCCACCGGTTCTAATCAGGAGACCGGTCGCTCTTGAGCGACCGGTGTCTCGGGCAGGCCTGCCGCCGACTACGCGCGCTGGGTATCGGCCGCGAGATTGCGAATACGCATACCCTCGATCATCCGCTGACGTAGAAGAGTCATGGCAGGACTCCTTCCGGGATGAACAGGTGCGGTGAATTGCACTGTCATCGTCGCACCCGGAAAGGAATGCCTGCGGCGCCGGCCACGACGGGGTTTGTATCGCCGGCATTCTATCTTCCATCTATTACTGCGACACAATCGATAAAAAATTCTATCTTTTGACTATACCAATGGATAGTGTTTCCGATCGTCAATGTCTAGCACACTCAGTTGCAAGCGGCGATGCTCTGAAACGCGGCCCGCCGTCCACGAGAAGTGCTGAAATGTGCGAGGAATCGCTGCGTCGGGGCCGCGCCGGCAAGGTCATGCGCGCGATTAGCATCCTCGACACCGTCCTCCGGGATCTCAATACGCGCACGCATCGCTTGTCTTGCCGCTTCACAAGTATCTGAGTGCGGTCGAACTCGATGCCGTGCCCGCGTACGCGAACGGCGGGTATTACCTGGAGGGCAAGACGCCGCAGATGCTCGGCGACGAATAGCGAGCTATGTCGAAATGGGGTTCAAGGCGGTCAAGATGAAGGCTGGACGCTTGTCGCCATCCGAACACGAGGCCTGCGTGCGCGCCGCGCGCGAGGTGATCGGCCCGGACTCCGCTGATGATCGACATCGATAACGGCTAACGCGACGTGACCGAGGCGCTTCAATACGAGCGCCGCTTCGAGCAGTACACCCGTACTTCATCGAGGAGCCGCTTTCGCCCGACGACATGGATAACCACGCGCGTCTCGCGAAGCTCTCGCCCGTGTCCATCGCAACGGGCGCAGCGATTCGTATGGTCTGCAAAGCGACCTCAGCGGCGCTACGCGGATTGATGCCGAAGGTTTGGCCGCGGCACAGCAAAACAAATTCATGGAGACAAATATGCAGCCTGGAAAATATCGCTATGTAGTGGCCGGCCTTTTATTTACAGCCGGCGCGATCAACTACATGGACCGCGCAGCGCTAGGTATCGTCGCACCGATCGTCGGCAAGTCGCTTCATCTGTCGCCCTCGCAGCTCGGCATCGTCTTCAGCACTTTCTTCGTCGGCTACTCTGTTTTTTCGTTTCTCGGTGGCTACTTTTCGGACAAGTGGGGCACCTTGCGCGTCTTCACGTGGGCGATGACTGTCTGGTCGCTGTTCTGCGGGCTGACCGCAGCGGCTACCGGTTTTGTATCGCTGTTGATCTACCGGATATTCTTCGGCATTGGCGAAGGGCCGATGAGTTCAAATACGAACCGCACGATATCGAACTGGTTTCCGCGGCACGAAGCGGCGACGATGATCGGTTTTACCTTTTCCGGGCAGACGCTCGGCAATGCGATCGCCGGGCCGGTCGTCGGCCTGATCGCGCTGGCCTTCGGGTGGCGCGCGTCGTTTGCGGTAATCGGGATCCTCGGGCTGGTGTGGATCGTGTGCTGGCGCCTGTTCGTTACCGAAACGCCCGCTCAAAGCCGTCGCGTCGGCAATGAGGAACGGAAACTGATCGACGAGAGCCGTGCGGTCGCTGAAGCGCGCAACGTCGAAGAAGACGGCATGACGCTTGGTGCGTATCTGCGCCGTCCAAGTACGCTTGCGCTCGGCGCGGGCCTTTTCGCCGTGAACTACACGCAATACGTGTTCATCTCCTGGCTGCCGAGCTATCTGACCAACGTGATGCATCTCGACCTGCGGTCGATGAGCATCATCACATCGATCCCATGGATCTGCGGTGCGCTCGGCTATTTCGGCGGTGGTGTTATCGGCGACTTCATCTACCGCCGGATGAACGACCCGATCATGGCACGCAAGCTCGTGGCAACCATTCCGCTTGCTCTATCGGGCGTTGCAGTGCTTGGCATCACGTCGGCCGGTTCGCTAACCGCGGCGGTCGCACTGATTGCGGCGGCGCTGTTCTTTCTCACGGGCTCTTGCCAGTCGATCTGGGCAATCCAGCACGAAATACTCCCGCTGCACCGGCAGGGCGGTGTCGGCGGCTTCATTCATTTCCTGAGCAATCTGTCCGGCATTATCGGTCCGGCACTGACGGGGTTCCTGATCCAGTATTTCGGCGGCTACAGCAGCGCATTTCTGTTTGGCGCGGCGATCGATTTCGCTGGCGTCTTAGCGATGGTCCTGTGCATACGTGGTCAACTATCGCTGCCTGTTGCTGCAACGTCCGTCGAGTGACCTTGATCAGCTGCATCAATCCGACCGGCGTGACGCGCCGCAGTTCGATAGACGATGTCTACATACGCGCAACGATCTCGACCCAGTTCGCGCCGCGACCGCCGCAACTACGTGAGCACAGCGCCAGTGCGCCCGAATCCGTGTCGATGCTGAACAGCGAGACGTGGGTCGACTTCTCGCCGCAGACGACGAGAAAGCGGCCGGACGGATCGATGCAAAAGCCGCGCGGTTGCGCTTCGGTTTCGACGTGGCTCACATGTTCGAGCATGCCGTCCGGTCTCACGCGTAACACGAGGAGGCGGTTTGTCGTACGCTCGGAAATATAGATGAAGAGGCCGTCGGGACGCACATGGATATCCGCAGCCCAGATCAGCGATGTGAGCGTTGCGGGGTCGGGCTGGGGTTCGGTCGAGGGAGGTCGTGCGAAACCATCGTTCAAACCGGCAAGTACGCTTGCACGTGGGGATACGCCGTGCAGTGCCAGCGTGCCGTTAGCGGTGTCGCGCCGGAACACGGCAACGGCCGCGCGAAATTCGCTTAACACGTAGAGCCATTCTCCGCCTGGCGACAGCCGCATGTGACGCGGGCCGAACCCGGTGTCAAACGATACGGTGTCGACCACCGTAAGCGGCTGCGCCTGGTTCTCATCGATCGCGCAGCACAGTAGCTCGTCGTTGCCGAGAGAGGTCGCATAGACGAAACGGCTGTCGTCCGATACAACCACCGCATGCGCGTTTCGAACGCCGGAGAGCGTTTGGAGCGGTGTGCCGTCACCGGCTTCCAGCCGCGCGAGACTGTACACGATCACTTCGTGGCCGCCGTACGACGCGCCGAACAGAAAGCGGCCAGAGCGGTCCGTCGCGATCGACACCAGGCTCGCATTGATCGCGATGCGGTATTCGTCGGCGAGGTGACCGGTGCGCGTATCCAGCGTGCATTTCACGAGCGACGGCGAGGCACCTCGCGTTGCTGCGTAGATCGCTTTTTGGTCAGCGGACAGCGCGAGCGGCATCACCTGGGAGCCGATCTCATGCCGTTCGCCGGCACGCAACGTTGGCGTCGATGTGTCGAACTCGTAGGTCGACAGGTCGCCGTCGGCTGAGTTCGAGACGAGTACCGTGCAGCTTTTCAAAATATCCACGATGTTTAATCCGATGGAAATTGCGAATGGTGGTCGGATTCAGCTCCGCTGGGACGCAGCGCTATTACGTACCAGTTCGCGCATGCGCATGACGGCGGCATGCGGCGCCGTCAGCACCGGCACGGAGATTTTTTCGCGCACCTGTGCGGCTGCGCGCGAGGTCGAGAAGTGCGCCAGCATGACGACATCGCAGTCGGCCAGCTCGGGGGCCCGTGCCGCCACGAGAGTGTTGTGGCGCTCTACATTGCCTCGGCGCAGTTCATCGATGGCTTCGTCGACCAATACCGTCTTCAGTTCGGCCTTGCTGCCAATCTGGGCAACGTAATCGTCGAACTCCTCGGTCATGGTGACAACCGCGGGTCCGAACGTCGCCAGCATGCCAATGCGCAGACCATAGGAGACAGCCGCCTGAAACATGGCCTCATTCGGCTTTAGCACCGGCACCGGCAGCTCCGCCGCCAGGCGATCGATAGCGGGACCGAATGCAGAACAGGTGATGAGGATGGCATCTGCGCCCATGTCGTAGCCGTACCGGCCAAAGCGCACAAAGCGCTCTATCAGCGACTCCGAGAGCTCGTTCTCGCGGGCACGATCGATGGTCAAGCCATCGTCGAGCAGGTTGATGGTCTGTGCCTCGGGCCACACTTCGGCGAAGGCACTATGAATCGGTTGCATGGCGACGGGGGTGGCATGCAGCAAAACAATTCTTGATGTCATTTGTACTCCATTCACAAGCGGGTTCACCAGCGGGCTGTCAGGCCATTGCGTTCGTAGATCGTTTTCGCGTAACCGCTGGTCAGCACTTTGAGCAGGTCATGTGCCACTGGCCGGTCCACGGAAGCGCTGCAAATGCCGACGCTCAGCGAGACAATCTGCTGTATCTCCGCGGGAAACGGACCGACAATGTCGATGCCGTCAACCGCACTCAATTCGCTGATTTGCTGGATCGCGATATCCGCTTCGCCACTTACCAGTCTTTCCGCAACAAGGCCTTTGTCGATAGGCGTGGCCCGACGGTTGATCTCTTCAAGATGCCCATGCTCGCGCAGCAGTTGCTGCAAATAAATGCCGCTCGCGCCGCTCAATGAATACGCTACGGAACGACTCTTCAACAGGGCGTCGAAGAAATTCTGCACGGAAGAAATATCCGGGCGCGGCGCCCCGCGCTTCACTGCCACGCCAATGGAAGATTCGACCAGAGGCAGGCAATGTCGCGCAGCGACCCATCCTGCGTCGACCATGTTTTTCATCGCGCTGTCAGTCACGATGATCGCATCGGCCGTGTCGCCCTTTCTCAGGCGCGCTTCGATGACCGTAGTAGGATCCCAGCCTATCGTCGCATCGATTCCGTGTTCGCGAAGGGCAGCGATCATGCCGTTGTCAAATGCCGCGCGGACGGCCAGCGCGCTGAACAAGCCGGCCTTGTAAGCATCAGTTTGCATGGGTATTCCCTGTACCGTTAAAAAGTTCGCGTTGCCGGCCTATTTGCTCGGCGAACGCATATCCACTTTGGAAGTCGCCGGTCGCCCGAACAGGACCGCAATGACAGCAGAAATCACGAGCGTCGCGCTGACGAAGTAAAGCCCCGAAGAATAATTGCCTGACAGGTCGCGCAATTTGCCGATGACCATCTGCCCTACCGTGCCGCCTATCGAGCTTCCTACCGAATTGATCAAGCCGATGCCTGCCGCGGCAGCCGAGCTCGAAAGAAATAGCGTCGGCATGCTCCAGAACGGCGGCTTCGCTGCATTGATACCGAAATTGGCGACCGACAGGGCTATCACCAGCACCAGCGCGGAAGCCGCCTGGCCGGCGACGACCATGCCGAGCGCGCCCGCGAGGCAGGCGATGGCGACATGCAGACGCCTTTCGCGCTGACGATCGGAGCGCCGGCCCCAATAGACCATGCCGACGACCGCAACCAGATTCGGGATCGCGTTGATGACGCCCAGCTCAACGAAGCTGAAGCCGAACTGTTTGAGCAGCATGGGTGCCCAAAAGCCTATCGCGTAAAGCCCCATCGACGTCCCCGAATAGACCAGCGCAAGAAGCCAGACGCGGATATCCTTGAACGCAACCCAGACGTTGGAGGCGCTCCGCGCCGCTTTTTCCGAGTGCTCTTTTTCCAGCTCCTGAGTCAACCAGCGCCGCTCATCCTGTTCGAGCCACTGTGCGTCTTCCGGCTTGTCGGTCAGATAGACGAGCGCAATACATCCCAGCACAACGGTGGGAAGGGCTTCGACGATAAACAGCCATTGCCAGCCATGCAGGTGAGCAACACCATTCGTGTACTGCAGCAGCGCGCCGGAAATCGGAGACCCGATCATGTTGGACAATGGCGCCGCCGCCATGAAGATCGCCGTCACGAACGCGCGATGACGCGTCGGATACCAGAAGCTGAGGTACAGAATGACCCCAGGAAAGAAGCCTGCCTCCGCGACGCCAATAAAGAAGCGCAGCAAGTAAAAGCTCGTGGGATTCGTCGCCAGGGCATTCGCTGCGGAAAGCGAACCCCAGGCGAGCATCATCAAGGCAATCCAGCGACGGGCTCCAATGCGATGCAGGGCGATATTCGACGGCGTGCCGAAGAGAAAGGTGCCGATAAAGAACACCCCGGCGCCAGTTCCGAATACTGCGTTGGTGAAGCCGAGATCGTGATTCATCGTCAGCCCCGCGAACGCGACATTCACGCGATTCAGGAAGCTGAGGAAGTACAGAATGATGAGGAACGGAATGATCCGCCGCGACACCTTGCGGATCGTTCTGTGCTCCAGTGTGGAGTGGGCGGCTATTGAATTCGTCGTTGCCACAGTCGTTGTCTCCTTGTTATTTGTTCACGCAGGGTGCTCGTGACAGATGCCCGCCCGTTGCATCGGAGCGCTACCAGCGCGCGCCGAACACCGTGCGCAGTTCCTCGAGCGCAGCGGCGTCGAGCGGCGCCGGACGCGGGTTCGACATCAGCCACAAACGCGCGGTCTCTTCCAGCTCTTCGATCGCATACGAGGCTTGTGACACCGAACGCTCCCACACGACCGGCCCGAGCCGCTCCAGCATCACGCCGCGCACGCTTTCGGCCAGTGCCGCAATCTGTTGCGCGACCTGCGGGTCGCCGGGGCGCCGGTAACGGATCAATGGCACGTGTCCGACCTTCATCACGAAGTAAGGCGTGATCGGCGGCAGCACGTCGGCTTCGCTCCACACGCCCGCGAGCGTCAACGCGACGAGGTGGGTCGAATGCGTGTGGACGATGCCGCGCACGTCGCGATTGCGTGCATAGACACCACGGTGCAGCGCGAGCGTCTTCGACGGCCGGTCGCCGGACACCAGGTTCCCGGCCAGATCAACCTTGGCGATCTGGGCCGGGTCGAGCCGGCCCAGACAGGCGTCGGTTGGCGTAATCAGCCAGCCGTCCTCGAGGCGCGCGCTGATATTACCTGCACTGCCCACCGTATAGCCGCGCGTGTACAAGCTCGCGCCTGTCACGCAGATTTCTTCGCGGATCTTCGCTTCTTCGCTGGCGTGAACGGCGCATGGCACGGGACGGGTCATCGCATGCCTCCGTCGAGCTGGTGCAGCGCCTTCGCGAAGAAGTCGACGGTGCCGAAGTTGCCGGACTTGAGCGCGAGCGCGAGCGGAGATTCGCCGATTGTCGCCGTCGCGGGCACGCCCGGATCGATCTGTCTGCCGATGCGCAGCATCTTGACGCCAAGCGCCTGAACCACCGCGCCCGATGTCTCTCCGCCTGCGACCACGAACTTGCGCACGCCCAGTTCGCGCAGGCCGCGCGCGATCGCGGCAAGCGTGCGTTCCACCAGGTGCCCCGCCTCGGCTGTACCCAACTCGCGTTGCACGGCCTTGACGTCCTGCGGGGTGGCCGTGGCGTAGATCAGCACCGGCTGCGGGACGCGCGCAGCCATATGCTCGCGCGCGAACGCCAGCGCGCTCTCGACGACAGGTTCGCCGCGTGCGGCAGCGAGCGGATCAATGCGGAACGCCGGCCGGCTCTCGCACCAGGCAGCCACTTGCGCGTTCGTGGCCATCGAGGCACTGCCCGCCAGAACAGCAGACCCGCCTTCGATGGATGGCAGATCGCCAGCACCCGCCGCATCGGCGAGCAAGCCCGCACGCCGGTAATTTTCTGGCAGACCCAACGCAATGCCGGAACCCCCGGTGATCAACGGAACGTCCGCGCAGGCTTCGCCGAGCGTGCGAATGGCCGCATCCGAAACCGCATCGGCGATCGCGATACGAACGCCCTCGCGCCGCAACACGTCGATCGACGCGCGTACAGCGTCCGCGCCTTGCGCAACGGCGTCGTAGCGCACCAGGCCGACCTTCGAGCGCGTTTGGCGCTGCAACACGCGGACGAGGTTGGCGTCGGTCATTGGCGTTAGCGGGTGATGCTCCATGCCCGATTCGTTCAACGGCGCATCTCCGACAAATAGATGCCCGCGATAGACCGTGCGGCCATTTTCCGGGAATGCCGGGCAGGCGATCGTGAACGGCGCGTCGTCGCCTACCGACAGGGCGTCGAGCAACGCGTCGGCGACCGGGCCGATGTTGCCCGCGTCGGTCGAGTCGAAGGTCGAGCAGTACTTGAAGAAGAACTGGCGGCAGCCCTGCGCACGCAGCCAGTCAAGCGCGGCGAGCGCTTGCGCCACGGCCGTGGCCGCATCGACCGTGCGCGACTTGAGCGCGACTACGAGTGCATCCGCATCGATCGGATCGCTGCTCGCAGGCACGCCGATGGTCTGCAAGGTGCGCATGCCGCCCTGCACCAGCGTGCAGGCGAGGTCAGTGCCGCCGGTGAAGTCGTCGGCGATGCATCCCAGCAATGGACGTGGGGAGTGAGTAAGCATGGAAAAGCCTCCGTGAACGGCCATTTTAGCGGCACCTGATCGACATGTGTTAATATTTGATAACTTATTTTAACATCGTGATACATTGCGTTAACGCGCGCTGCCGACCTGCTGCCGGATTGATTTCTCCGGGCGCGCCGCCGGAAGCGCTCGCGCTGCCGCCCTGTCGACGACATCGGGCTCCGTGGATTGAAAAGTCGGGCTCCGCGTCCCCTGCCCTGAGGATGCTGATCGGCGCTCTCATCGGATAAGATAGCGACCGCCCACGATTTCAATAGATGTCCGTCCCGCGCTTCAGAGACCGATCCATGTCGAGCCACGCCCCCCCCGATTCGAGCGAAGCCCCTCTGATACCCGATCAGCGGCGGGAAGCCATGCTTCGTCAATTGCGGCGGGACAAGGTCCTGTCGGTCCAACAGTTGATGGCGGCGTTCACCTGCTCGCACATGACGGTCCGACGCGACATCGCGGCGCTCGAACAGGCGGGCCTCGTTTTTACCGTCCCGGGCGGCGTGCGCATCGCGAGCCACCTGGGCAGCGAGCCGAGTCACCAGTCGAAGTTCACTGTCGAGCAGCCGCAGAAAAAGGCGATTGCGCGCGATGCTGCGCAAAGCCTGCGGGCCGGCATGACGATCTACCTCGACGCGGGCACGACGATGCTGGCGATCGTGCCGCATATCGTTGCGCTCAGCGACATGACGGTCATCACCAACGACTTCGAGATTGTCCGCGAGCTATCTGGCGCAACGCATGTCAGCGTGATCCATACTGGCGGCCAACTTGATCATGCGAACCTGTCGAGCGTCGGCCCGCTCGCCGCCTCGACGCTGCGTCAGGTCGTACTCGACGTGGCCTTCATTTCGGCGAGTTCGTGGGATCTGCGGCGTGGCGTGACGACGCCGTCTGCGGCAAAGGTGGAAGTCAAGCTGGCGGCTATGGAAGCCGCGTCGCGCACGGTGCTGGCAGTATCGAGCTCGAAGTACGGCACCTTTGGCCTGTACAAGGTGGCGGCGCTCGAACGCTTCGATCTCGTCATCACTGACGACGGTCTCGCGCCAGCCGCGGCGCTCGGCATGCGGCAGTCCGGCGTCGAGCTCGAGCTGGCGTCGGTCGGTTGAGCCGAGGCGAGGCGATGCGGGCGCGAGGCGAACGTTCGCCGTCAATCTACGGCGCTGCGGCGTTGACCTCGACACGATTCGTCGACTTTTAGGCTTGATCATCCTCTCCGCAGTGAAGCGCATCGTAGACAGCGATCCGGTGCGGCTCGAGGCAATCGTTGCGCGGGCGCAGGCGCTACGCGGCGGCAAACCGGGATCTGGGGTTCAAGGTACTTCGATGCCGGGGCAACTCACCGCTTAAATTAGGTATCCTGATATATGGGGTGTTCTCGCGCGCGTGCCGTTCGACAACTTGTCGATACCACCAAGCGTACTATTCAAGAAATAATCGGGTGTCTATTTCTCAAAACTGCCACTTCATAGGGCCTCGCTGCCATGTCACGCTTTACCATCGAAGCCGTCGCGGTCGATCACGCTGCCGGCGTCGAGATCACACATCACGAGCACGATAGCGGTCAGCTTTCGATCGTATTGCGCGGCACGATGATGATTATGGCCGAGGAAGGATGGTGGCTCGCACCACCGGGGCTTGCGGTGTGGGTGCCATCGCAGGTCGTCCACGGCGCGCGCTACAGCGAGTCGTCGTCGCTCATTCATATCCGCTTTTCGCCGGTGCTCGCGGCGCCGCTGCCGGCTCGCTGCAAGCCGATCGTGGTCTCGGACCTACTGCGGGAACTGGCGCGTGAAGCAGTGCGCTTAACTTCGACGGATGGCAAGGCATCGACGCTCGATCTCGTCGCCCGGTTAATGGTAGTGCAAGCGCGGCAGCCCGCGCGTGGTCCCGGACTTTTCGTTCCGAACGGTCACGATCGCCGGTTGCAGCACGCCATCGACATTCTGTGCAAAGATCCCGGCAGCAACATCAATCTTGACGAGCTGGCGTTGCTCGCGCATACGAGCTCACGCACGCTCGCGCGTCTGTTCCACACCGAGACCGGCATGACCTTTGGGCGCTGGCGAGAACATTTGCGGATCGTGTGCGCAGTGGACCGGCTCTCGCGCGGGTATTCAATTACACAAACAGCTCTCGAACTCGGCTATCAGAGCGCGAGCAGCTTTACCACCCTTTTCACGCGGCTGCTGGGCGCGCCGCCGCGCCGCTACATGCAGCTGATGCGCGAGCGAGATGGCGCAGCCGTCGAGCCGCAATCGCCAGCAAAGGGCTGTTCGCCCGCAGCGTGAGCAATCGCGACGGCTTTGACCGCTAAACACAACATGGCAGCCTTGCATCAGAAAGTGGCAGGATAAAGAAAGAAAGTTCTGGTCGTTCGTTCAATAATGCGCCCATCGCTTCGGCCATGGTGGCCAGTCCATTTCCAGAGTTAGCCTTGACATCATCCCTCAAGATAGTCGGCATCGCGGGTAGCCTCCGCGCCGCGTCCTATTCGCAAATCGTCCTCAAAGCCATTGCACGACTGCTCCCCGAGGGCACCGAAGTCGACACGCTCGATATCGGATCGCTGCCTCACTACAACGAGGACGTCGAGCGGGAAGCGCTTCCGCATAGCGCGGCTTCCGCGCGAGCACGGGTCCAGGCGTGCGATGCGGTGATCATCGTGACACCAGAGTTCAACCATGGGTTGCCCGGAGTGCTGAAGAACACGCTCGACTGGCTATCACGCCCGGCATTTGGCAGCTGCATGCAAGGCAAGCCGGTTTTCTTTGCGACCCTGTCGCCGGGAGCGCTCGGAGGTGTACGCGCCCAGTACCAGGTGCGCGAAACGCTCGCGTCCATGCTTTGTCGCCTGGTGTCGCTGCCCGAGATTGCGATTACGCAGGTCGGCGCGAAGGTCGCCAACGGCGAGTTGAACGATCAGGCGACGCTCGACTTCATCGCGGGACCGCTGCAACAGTTTTTGAATGCGACTATGCCCGTGACCGCACCCTAGAGGGTAAGCGTTCCGCGCCCGCGAGATCCCCTCATGAGGACCGGCGCAACCCGGCCGGATGACGATCCCGCGGCGATCCTCCCCCGGATCGTGCGAACGGCTTTCACCGCACTAGTGGCTTCATACCGAGCCGTTGCCAGCTCCGCATGCACCAATAGGAGGTGGTCGCGTAAAATCGGGAGATAAAAAAGACGAAATCTCTCTATCACGGCCATCGCTTCCCGGCGGCGGTGATCAGTTGTGCCGTTCGCTGGTATTTCCGGTTTCAGTTGAGCTTGCGCGACATTGAAGCTCTGCTGTTCGAGCGCGGCATCGTGGTGAGCTACGAAAGCGTGCGCCGCTGGTGCGATAAATTTGGCGCGGGGTTCGCGTATCGCGCCAAGGCTGTGCGACGCAAACCGGGCAGTACCTGGCATCTCGATGAATTGTTCGTGAGGCTGCGCGGTGAACCTTATGTCCTGTGGCGAGCGGTCGACGAGCACGGCGCCGAACTCGATATCCTGCTGCAGAAGCGGCGCGACACGGCCGCAGCCGAACGATTTTTCAGGCGCGTGCTTCGTTCATGCACGGTGCCGCGCAGGATCGTCACCGACCAGTTGCGCAGTTATCCGGCCGCGAATTCCAGGATCCCCGAGCTGGCAAACGTCCGACACGCGTTCGTCAAGGCTGCAGCCCGCGGGAACAATCGGGCCGAGAATAGCCATCAACCTACGCGTGAACGTGAGCGGCGCTTGCGCGGCGCGACCCAAAGCGCACCCAGGTGTTTCTCTCGAGCTTCGGACCGATCCGGCAGCACTTCGCGCTCAAGCGACATTTGCTGCGCGCTTCTCTCTACCACAAACAGCTCGCTCAGCGTTTTGACGCATGGCATCGTTTCACCGAACTCACCCAGAATCCGTCAGCCGTCTGAGCAAATGCGCGTCCTCTGTAGATTTGCGCCGTCGATCAGCCAACGTGACAATGCCTGTCGGAGGCCTGTTTGGCTGAAGTGCAGACGTTTCTCCGGCGTCCTTAATTTCCTTTGTAGATCGTCTGATTCAGGTGTGCGAGTTCGCCGTCCCGTTCGACCTGATACAGCTGGCGCTCTACGTCAAGGCGCGTCAGACCGCTCGGGGCTCCGGATTCAGATTGTCCGTTGGTGTCCATACCCACACCGTTGTCGGTGACGCTGTTTAAATTGTCGTTTGCAACAGCGGGTGGCTCTTGTGTGCCGGAAGAGACATCCTGTGCAAAGGCGGGCGCCGCGCAACTCATGATGGCCACGGTTGCTGCAATATAAGCGATTCGGATCATGATCGACTCGTGCTAAAGAACTGTAGGGTGTCGGCGGGGATTGAAGATTTGGTGCCGAATTTCGGTCGCACAACAGGATCCGAGTCTACTCGGGCAATCGTGTCGCAAAGCTGACGCGCAGATGGCACTATCGCCAGGCAAGGGCGTTGTCACATTAAAGTGTTCGCGTCGCAGTAGTGCGATGGACAGAGCTTTCCTTAAAAGCCGGACGGATTTTGGGTAAGCTCGGTGAAACGATGCCACGCGGCAAAGCGTTCGCTGAGTTGTTTGCGGTGGAGCGACGCACGTATTAGATGCCGCTTCAGTGCGAAGTGCCGCCGGATCGGTCCGAAACTCGACAGGAACGCTTGCGTGCGTACTGTCAACTTAAGCAAATCGGCCTTATGCAGGTCCCACCCCGATGGCATTTTTTTCGGGCTCGCCGACGCCCATCCATAGCCGCGATAACGGCTCGAATTGGAAGTCGACTCCCACTTTTGGCTGAAAAATTCTCGCCAATTCCGTTAAGTTGACAGTACCTAACAGACAGATCACCTGCGTGCTTGTTGACATTATTATTGTTGCGACGTTGACGGTTTTAATGCGGGCGGCGCCGACGAAATCCAAAAGTTTCGGCCATACTGACGCTCACGTCACTGCCTGGAGGCAAATTCATGGGTTTCGATTTCAACGATAAACGCGTCGTCGTCGCGGGGGGCTCGCGCGGCATCGGCCGCAGCATCGCGCTCGGGTTCGCGCAGGCAGGCGCCGCCGTGTCCGTCTGTGCACGTAACCTCGAAGGATTGAAAGCGGTCGAGGCCGAGCTGGCCGTCTATGACCACCCGGTCCATACCGCACCTTGCGATCTCGCTGACGGCGAGGCGATCAGCGCTTACATTGCGGCCGCCGGCGAGGCGCTTGGCGGCATCGACATTTTGATCAACAACGCGTCCGGTTTCGGAGGCGGGGATACCGAAGCCGGCTGGGAGGCCGGTATTCAAGTCGATCTAATGGCAACGGTGCGCGCGGGTCATGCCGCATTGCCGTTCCTGCGGCAGTCGGCCAACGCCGCCATCGTCAATGTGACGTCCATCTCAGCGCTGCGTCCGTCGTCACGTACCCAGTCTTACGCGGCGATCAAGGCGGCGGTCATGCACTATACGGCTTCCCATGCGCTGACGCTCGCGCCCGATCGGATCCGTGTCAACGCGGTCGCACCCGGCTCGATCGAATTTCCCGGCGGATCGTGGGAACAGCGCAGGACTTCCGATCCCAAGCTGTATGAACGGATACTGAGTTCGGTTCCGTTCGGCAGGCTCGGGACGCCAAGCGAGGTCGCCAGCGCGGTGCTGTTTCTCGCCAGCTCGCACGCGGGCTGGATCACAGGCCAGACATTGGTGGTCGATGGCGGCCAGGTGTTGACGTAGGCACCAATACGCACACGGGGACAGGCACGGGTTCGCCGCGGAACGTAGGATTCCTGCTGCGAGAGAACAAGCAGCGAACCCCGTGGTTGCAGTTCCACCGTGCAACTCGATTGTAGAGCGGACGGGCGCCGTCTCGGAAAACTTGCGCCCTACCGCTGCACCTGCTGCATGCAGCGGGCCGCGCCCGCCCCCTTTCCGGCCGTTGGAGCTAGCGCGACTTGAACGGCGGCTTCCGCGGTCTGGGGGTCACTTATGTCCTGCACTTTCAAATTCTGATGCAACGCATTCGACCCATCGCGGCTTCCCTCGTCTCTCAGAACCGCATCACGTAGTGTTGACGCTCGGCCCGGTCATTGCACAAGAAGTATTGGCGAGTGAGTCCCTCGCCAAGATGAACGTCGATATTACAGTTATCAAATCAACTCGACCGCGTCGTTGACTCGCACCGTCCCGATCTGTACAGGTTCCGCGTAAACGCCGATGTTGCCACCGTTATTCTGGTAGATCGCCTTGAGGACAGCGATGTCCCTGGGCAAGTCTCCCTGTGCCAAGGTAGTCATCACACATCGTTGAGTCGGCTGTTTTATCTTTAGCACAACCTGGCCTATGCGCACGGTTCGACCCACCCATGCGTTTTCGACAAAACCTTCCTCGCCATCGGTACGGATGACAAGATTTGGGCGAAAGCGACGGCTTTCGATGCGACTATCAGGCACCGTTTTCCGTAGCGCGTCGATGGTCGACGTCGTCAGGATATGGATTAGACCGATGTCGAAAAACGTCCCCGGTGGAGAGATCTTGTCGAAAACGAAGTCGTGGTCGGACACGCCCTCGACGGTAGGCACAAAGCCCTCGAACCCTTTGTCCGATTCGTCGGGCCGCACCAGACGCACGGCTTTGCGCAGCGCCGCAGATAGCGTTTGCTCTGCATCGCCGGATGTGGAGTCGATCACATCGCCGTTGGGCAAAGTGATATAGACCGGTGGCACGTCCTGGGACGAAGCCGGGGGCGCCGTGTAACGGGCACGATAGGAAAACATCTCCGGCCACTTTTGGGGATGCTTCGCATTGACGAGCTTATTGGTCTCGACATCGATAAGCGAGTAGGCGCGATCGCCCGCTACTCCGCGCTTCGTAACCTCGACTGAGTTGAGTTCCTCACCCATCATTGACTTGACGGGATATCGGTGAATCGATGCAACAGCGGCTTGGGACAGTGACATCGCACAGGCTTCCTATTCTTGCGAGGCCGGAGCGCCGCGCTGAAATGCATCGTACTGGCTTAACACCTTCGAGACGTGGGAAATCTTGCAGCGGATTCTGCCAAGCCGGCGTTAAATTCTGCCATGTGTGGTCGTGAGCACCGCATTTGACGTTGACCGCTCAGGACCGCAGAACGACCAACTCGCTCGCACAGACAAAGTTCGACGAATCAATCACAGTGTCAAAGATCGGGGTTCAAAAAATGGGGATGGTCATAGATCTTCGGCAACATCTCGGTAAAGCCGACGTTCGAAATTTTGTATGAGCTCGCATTCGAACGGTCTTCGATGGCCGGGCCCGGAAGTCGCTGGTCAGTCCGCACTTCACGGGCTTCGACCGATACCAAGCTTCCGAACCCAACCCAACGCGGACGCTGGACCAGGCGCCATGTAATCGGCAGCTTTCTGAGTGCAGAAGCGGTCATTCATTCCTTCGAATCGCTAAACGTGCAAGCGCAAAAGACCATTCTACGACTGGCAGGCGCTGCTCCTGCTTAGGAATGGATGTCTCCCACCTGCGTATGACCGGCTTCCGGTAACGGATCCCGCAACATCGTCGCCAAGACTCGAACACTTGCTTCCTGGATGCCTCGAGGTATCCAAACGTATAAGCGCACTATGTTCACGTAGAACTGCAGCGACCGCTCGTAGAATAGTTTTCTTAGAGCCGTCCGTCTATCTTGATTCCATAGACTTAGCGATTTCATTTGAAGATCGGCCATGTCAAACGTTCTGCATAACTGCGTTTATATCGGTAGCAACGCGTACGACGAGTACACGTTCGTCCCCTGGCTGAATAAGAACGTGTATCGCCGGACTGTTGAATTTAGCAGCATCTGTATCCAGTGAGGGCCACGATGAGGACGAACGCAAGAGATTTGCTCGAGCCGCGCCGAGATGATCCAACTCCCGCAGAACTGCGGAGCATGGGCGCGAACATCTTCGCCGTCGACGTCGCAGATCAACACGAGGGCTGCTGACATGAACGCGCTCGAAAAGTGGCACAGCCGACCGCTGCAGGTCCGTGTGTTGGATCGTTGCGATGAATGCGGCGAGTTGAAGGAAGACGTTCGGAAACACGTGAGCCTTTGGCCGAACATTACCGCCGTCTGCTGTGCGAAGTGTTTCACCGAAATGACCGAGGAATGGAGCGGATTTGCAGTTTGCCAGCAGCCAACGATGACCGGAACGAGATGAACCCTTCAGCATCGGCGACGAAGGGCGCCACGGCCCCGTTGATGGCGAATGCACCCGCTAGTCACAGATAGGGAGATTGCCATGCTCACATATTCGATCCGTTATCGCGATGTCTGCGGCCGTTGGTCGGTTGCGTTCGTACAGGCTGTTTCACAGTTCGACGCTGAAGCGATTGCAACCTGCCGATACGGGGCTTTCCATTGTGTCAGCCGTTTCGGCTGACAGGCACAAGTCCCGCGCATTGGTCAGCCAGCGCGCATCACTCCACGCACTGGTTCGGTCGCGTCGGCTTACTGGCCGAAGTAAATCGGCTTCATTCCGTCATGGTACGACGTCGGCTGAGCCGCGCCCGATGCCGATGAGCCACCTGCTACGCCACCCACACCGCTGGTGTCGGCAACCGGAGCCTGCGCAACGGCGCTCTGTGCCGAAACGCGAGCCTCAGCCGCCTGAATTTCGGCAGGATACGTCGTGTTATCGCGGGCGGCCGGGTTGTAGCCGGCCTTTTCAAGCTGAACCAGTTCTGCGCGCACTTCCGCGCGGGTCTTCGGCGCGTTCGACTGAGCAAAGGAAGCAACCGGAGCGACAAGTGCTACAGCAACAACAACGGCTTGTATGAGCGATTTCATGATGTTTACCTCGACATTTGGTGATGCGGTTACGAGCACCTATGTTCGTTACCAATGACCACAGTTTAGGTAAGCGCACGCTTAAGATTAAGAGGCATCGGAGGAAAACAATATTGTCAAATTAGGGGATAACCCTAATTTGGCATGAGGCGACGCCATGAAAAAAAGCCCGTCATGCCTAAGCATGGCGGGCTTCATGACAAACCGCGATGAAGCCGGGAAGACGGGACCCACACGCAGTACCCGTCTTCTTCCTTCCTTCAATAGCCTGCCAGCAACATCAGAACTTGTGGCGCAGACCGAGGCTGACCAGTTCCTGCGAGTTGGTGCCCGGGTAGCCGTACGAGCCCACCGAAGCCTGCGCGCCGACCACCGCCGTGCCGTCCGCATTGAGCGTCTCGCCGCTCGCGTGCTGCCATGCGCTGACCAGATAGACGTCGGTCCGCTTGGACAGGCTGTAGTCCGCGCCCAGCGAAACCTGATGGTACGTCGCGCCCGTATCGCCGCTCGACTTCGTGTAGCTGTAGCCCACACCGACCAGCAGGGCAGGCGTTGCCTGGTAGTTCAGGAAGCCTTGCCCGGTGTTGAACTTCTCGGTCGAGCCGAACACCGATTGCGAGTCCGCCTTGTATTGTGAATTGCTATAAGCTGCGCCGAACGTGAAACGGCCGGCGTCGTATTGCGCCGCGATGCGGGCAATGTTGATCGACTTCGCGGTCTGGTAGCCCAGGTTGATCAGCGAGCCGTCGAACGTGCCGTCCGACGTACCGCCCCATCCCGTGCGCTGTGCGGTTGCAACCGTCGGATTGTCCGCAACGAAGTAGCCACCGGCCACCGAGATCGGACCGTTGTTGTACGCAGCAGCGAGCGACCACGTCTGGCCCGAACCGGTTTGACCTGCTACGCCGCCCAGTGCGTACATGCCTTCGACCTGCAGGCCTGCGTACACTGGCGACACGTACTTGATTGCGTTGTTGGTGCGCGAGCTGTTGTCGTAATTGTCGACGTCGCCGGCCGTTGCGAAGATACTGCCGAAATAGTTATCTTCAGTAATGCCTTGAACCATATCGACCAGCGGGTCGTATTGACGGCCGAGCGTCAGCGTACCGAACTGATCGCTAGCAAGACCCACGAATGCCTGACGGCCGAATTCGCGGTTGCCTTGTCCCAATGCGCCGGTAGTCGGATTAAAACCGTTTTCCAACTGGAAAATCGCCTTCAATCCACTGCCGAGATCTTCCTGACCCTTGATGCCCCAACGCGAGCCTGACAGATCGCCGTTGCTGTTGTTGCCTACCGACCACACGTTTTGACCCGTTGCGGTCGCGTTGTGAACATACGTGAGCGCCGTGTCGATCGTTCCGTACAGCGTGACGCTGCTTTGAGCGTGGGCGGTTCCAGCGGCAGCGAAGGCGGCCAGTGAAATCAGGCAAGTCTTGCTGAATTCCAATTTACTCTCCAGGTAGATAAAGACAGATGCGAATAAGGCACAAACAGAAAGCGCGCAAACGGACTGCGAGAGGCGTTGCGTTTCGGTCTTTCAGAAGCGTTGCCTGATAAAGAGAACAGGCAGCGCATGAGCGACGCAGAGGGCAATTCTTCGTTTGGCATTTGACTGGACTGACGCGCATAGAATGGCGCTCAGTCCGACGCCATTGGACGCGGACAAAATGCGTTGAAATACCGCAAAGGCAACAATACTGTTTGTTGGCTTCCGAAACAATGCACGGAGATTGAAAGTGCGTGCGGTGGCCTTGGCGTGCCGCGATATTGCAATAAGCTCATTGCGAACGGCCTTTGCACCGATTAGCTTTAGCGTTTTACGTCAGCGGTCAGTAATGTAGCGATTTCTATTTTTACGTTATGACTATGCTCACAACCGGTTACGAACGAAACAATGCGCATCGGTTGTTGTGGAGGCGCTACAGCGGGTCGTCCATAAGTGCCAGCGGTTGCGCAGCGGGTCGCGCGATCAGTGGCTTCATGCCGTCATGTCGGGGCGCCTGATGTGGCGCTTGATGTGGCGCTTGATGTGCGACATGATTGTCCGCCGCCCTGCGCCTCTTCTTTAGTGTTTTCGACGAGTACGAGACCCGCCAATGGCCTTCCCAATCATTAACAGCGATGGACGCGGCTTTTTGCGTTGAGCCTGACGATGATGCTGACTCGCTCGCTCAGATGTTTGTCGGTGAAGCCAACGGTGTCGCCAACATGCCGAACAAACGCACCCTGCGACGGATGGCGCGACGATACGCTGCTGCTATTCCTCTACAAGCCTGCAGCATAGGGCGACCGTGGCGGCCGGTCCGCAGCGCCCGGCATCACCGTTGAGATTGCATGCTTGAATGAATTGATTCAACGAACTTCTAGTGTTCCGTCCCAGAAATAACTTTGCATAGCCGGGCCACTTTCTGGAGAATGGAATCGGCTGTCGCGGTCCATACGAACGGACGCTTGTGCTGGTTGTACTGCTCGGTATAACGCTCGATGCTGGCGATGAGCTGGCGCACGTTTCTGAATGACCCGCGACGGATCGCCTGTTGCGTAATCAGGCCAAACCAGCGTTCAACCTGATTCAGCCAGCTCGAGTAGGTCGGCGTGAAATGCATGTGGTAACGCGTATGCCTGGCGAGCCACGCCCTGACCCTCGGATGCTTGTGTGTC
>NZ_JABBGJ010000035.1 GCF_012927345.1 Paraburkholderia polaris | reverse complement strand
CCACCGGCCTGATAGCGATGCACCAGCCGGTTGACCTGGCGCTCGCACAGCTGCAGACGCTCGGCTGCCTGAAAAACCTTCAGCCGGTGTTCGACAACCGCCTCAATGATCTTGACCCGCTCAAGCTCGTGCATGCTGATCGTGACGAATCCACGTGCGTTCATGTCCGGCTCCCTGGGCGACTACCATGGCGCAGCATGCGCGTAGTGCGTGGCTCAGGGAGTGAAACCGGACATTTCGAATGAGCCAGAATCGGACATTATCAAAAAGCCCTGACACCCAATATGTTGATAATTTATATTATGTCAAATCATGTTAGCGAACTCACTCACCACGCATTTCAGCTATCTGCCGTGCACGATTGCAATGCGCGCCGTTTTTGATTTCCAGCAGGATTCCAGCTGTCCCCAGAACAACGACACAGCTGCCTGCGTGCGTTCTCGCTCTGACCGACAGTCTTTCAATCGCCGCAGTCGCCCGGACATTGCCTTGGTGCTCGCGCGCGCCCCCTACGTTGAACGCAGTCCGGTACGAGCCTTGACCGCTACCGTACCGATTGTCGTGACGATTCGCGGGATCATGCTTCTGCAACCTGCGCGTACTAGCGATTGTCGGGTCACTCTGCCGAGGCAGGCGCCGGAACGACGCGATTTCGAGATCGACATGTCAGCTCATCCCAGGCGCCACCCGCGGCAACCGAAGATAAGGAATTCTCATAGTGCCCACACTATTCGATAGTTTTGACCTGCACGGCCTGACACTTCCCAACCGAATCGCGATGTCGGCAATGACACGCACTCGCGCCAGCGAAGACGGCGTGCCGACGGACGTGATGCGCGACTATTACGTTCAGCGCGCATCGGCCGGACTGATCGTCACCGAGTGCACCCAGATCTCGACCCAGGCACACGGCATCATCCGCGCGCCGGGCCTTCACCGCGCCGACCAGATCGCCGCATGGCGCGGGATCACCGATGCCGTGCACGCTGCCGGTGGACGCATCTATTGCCAGATATGGCATTGTGGCCGCGTCGCGCATCAGGACATGCGCGGCGGCGTGCTGCCTGTGGGACCATCGCCTATCCCCGCAACAGGCGACTTCTTCCTACCGACGGGTCGGGTTGAATTCCCGATCCCTCGTGAGCTTCGGATCGAGGAGATCGCGCCGATCGTCGAGGACTTTGCTCAAGCGACGCGAAATGCCCGCGAGGCTGGGTTTGACGGGGTCGAACTGCACGGCGCCAATGGCTATCTACAGGACCAATTCCTGCAGGACGGCAGCAATCAACGGACAGACGCCTATGGCGGTGCAGTTGAGAATCGGGCGCGGCTCATGCTTGAGACGACCAAGGCGATGATTGCTGCCTGGTCCGCCGAACATGTCGGCGTACGGCTGTCGCCGTCCAGCTACCTCTACGGTGTGGACGACAGCGATAAGCTGGTGACGTTCGGATTCGTTGTCCGTGCGCTCGACGCGCTTGGCGTCGGGTATCTCTGCCTCCTGGAACCCAATGCGAAGGATGCGCAGCGGGGCGTACAGATCCGCAATGTCGCCGAGACGCTCCGGCCAATGACCTCGGTCCCGATCATCGTTAACACCGGCTTCGACAAGGCCAAGGCCAATGAAGTCCTCTCGAAGGGGCACGCCGACGTGGTGGCGTTCGGCGTGCCGTTCATCGCCAACCCCGATCTGGTTGAGCGCCTGCGCAGCGATGCGCCGCTCAACAAGCCCGATCCGAGCGCGTTCTACGGCATCGGGCCGAAGGGTTACACCGATTATCCGATGCTCGCCGGCGCCGTCTCCGCGTGACTCCTCCGAAAAAACTAAAGGATACGAGCCATGGAAAAGTCTCCACATTTCAAACCCGATCAGTGCGCCCTGCTGCTGATCGACCACCAGGTCGGCACGATCCAGTTGATCAAAAACATCACCGCCGACCAGTCGATACGCAACGCCGTCACGCTCGCCAAGGCCGCGCTCGCGTTCAACATGCCGATCGTGATGACCTCCAGCCAGGAGAATCATGTGCAAGGTCCGCCCCACCCTTCGCTGGAGCACACAGCGCCTGAAGCGTACGCCAATCGAGTGCAACGCCAGGGGGTCGTCAATGCCTGGGACGACCCGAACTTCAGCAAGGCGGTGGCGGACACCGGCCGCAAGCAGTTGATCATCGCCGCGGTCACCACCGACATCTGTCTCGTGTTCCCCACGATCAGCGCCATGGAGGCAGGATATGAAGTCCAGGCCGTGCTCGACGCCAGCGGATCGAGCTACGCGATCGGCGAGGAGACATCGAGACGGCGGATGGAGCTTCGACAGCAAATTCATAACCATCGGCGGTGTTCGGCTCCACCACTGGATCGGCGGCAATCCAGACGGTCGGCCGGTGATCCTTTGGCACGGGTTCCTGGCCACCGCCTATGCCTGGCGCGAGATCGCTCCTGCGCTCGCGCGGGCCGGATTTGCAGTGCTGATCCCCGACATGCGTGGCTACGGCGACAGCGACAAGCCGCCTGGCAATGACGGCTACGACGCCAGGTCCTTGGCTGAAGAGTGCCGCGCGCTCGTCGCCACGATAGGCTTTGGAAATGGCAAGCCGTTGATCCACGCAGCGCACGACATGGGCGCACTGCCCGCTCTGATCTGGAGCGCCGACCACCCGCAGGAAATTGCGGGCCTGCTTTATATCGAAGCGCCGGTGATGCTCGGCCCGGTGCTGCGGCAGGTGTTTTCCTACACGCCGCAAGCGATGGCCCAGGGATCGATGTGGTGGTGGATCCTGCCGCTCGCGCCCGGCGTGCCAGAGCGACTGATCGTCGGCAATGAGCGTGCGTTTCTCACCTGGTTCTATGAGGGCAACGATGTCGTCAATCACGCGGCGTTCAGCGGGGAAGTGATCGACGAATACCTGCGCTCATTCGCCGGCCAAGAGGGCGTGTTGGGCAGCATGGGGATCTACCGCGCAGCATTCGTCAGCATTGACCAGACTGAACCGCTGATGACAGCCAAGATCAGCGTACCCGTCCTCGCGCTCGGTGGAGAAAAGGGGCTCGGCGGCAAGGTCGGCGAAATGGTCGCGATGGTCGCTGAAGACGTTGTGGCGCGCACGCTCGCGGGTTGCGGGCATTTTATGACCGAGGAACGGCCGGAGTTCGTCGTCGAGCAGATTCTCGATTTCAGCGCGCGCGTGGCTGCGCGATCCGGTCTCGGGAGATGACGAACTGATGGCCGGGACGCCAACGGCCGATAGCGTCACCTACGAGGCGACGACGATGGAGGGTCTACCTCGCGCGATGACCAACGTTTCACGCTTTTCCGATCAACACCACCCGAATGGAGAAACCACATGACGCGCATCTTATTCGTCGGCCAGAAGCCTGAAACGGTCGACTTCTCGGACCCCTCCCTGCCGCCCGGGTTCAACGCCGAGAAGATCAATGCCGGAATTGCCTTGGGCGTCGCGAAGATGACGGAACGGGGTTGGCGGGGCGACACCTGCATGATCACACCCGATGCAGCCGGCAACGCCATGCTTGAAGATGCGTTGAAGGCCGCCACCTACGACTGCGTAGTGGTCGGCGGCGGCCTACGGCTCCCGCCAAAGAGTCTGGAGTTGTTCGAAACGGTGGTGAACATCATTCATAAGGCAGCGCCAAACGCGGCGATTGCGTTCAATACACGCCCCGAAGATACCGCCGAGTCCGCGGCGCGACAACTCAGTGAGCGCTGAGCTCGTTTACCGATAAGAGCCAGGACCATGACCGACGCAGTCATGGTCGCTCTCTCAAAAGGGCCAACTAACAGCAGAGATCTCTGCCGAGATACGCAGCGACCGCCCCTGTCAGCGCGATGCCGTGCAATTCCTCCGGCGATGCCAGATGCGTGGCGATAATCTCACGATTATCAAGCCGCAGTTCGGGCATGCAATCGAGGTGCAGCTCAAAGAAATGCACCCGGTCTCTTCGCCCGTCCCAAACGCCGCAGGCGCTGCCCGCGGGGCGTAATGTGTACGACGACAGACCAATCTCCTCCTTCATTTCGCGCTGCGCCGCTGCATCAGGCGTCTCACCGGGCCGGACACTGCCGCCGGGAAAATTCCACTCCGCCCGGTACGATGACTTCACAAGCAACACCGCCCGCCCGACGTAGATTGCCACTAGCGCGCCCTCGTGGCGAGGCCGCCGAATGTACCACCAGGCACGAGCGAACCGGAATCCGAGGCGAAGCACCATGCGCCAGACAGAGTCGATAAGCATAGCCGGTCGCACTCGCTCAAGGCTCGGCATGAGGTCTCTCCTTTTCTTTCATGGTCAGAGGATTTTCCGGGTCGCCGCGTCAATGCCCATGTCGTCAGCCTCGGTCAGCATGCTCGCCTCAAACCACCGACGTTGCATGCACCGCCGTCCCGTAGCACAGCACCTCTGTGATGCCTCTGGCTATCTCGGTTGCGTCATACCGCATGCCGATGATGCCGTTTGCGCCCAGCTCTGCAGCCTGCGCAATCATGCGTTCATATGCATCCTGTCGCGCTCGCTCGCACAGCGACGTGTAAAGCGTGATGTTGCCGCCGAAAATCGTCTGCAGCGATGCGCCAAGCGCGCCGACGATGGATCGAGACCGGACGACGATCCCACGCGCGACACCGAATGAGCGCTCTATCCTGTGTCCGGGAAGCTCGAATGCTGTCGTAACCCTATGTCGTTCTATCATCGTCTTCTCAATGTTGAGTTTTCGGATCAGGATGCTGCTCGCTTCCTCGTCACGACTTTGGATGTGGCGCTGCGAGGCTTGCGCGTCCCGACAGAAGATCGCGGACGCTTTTGTGCCGCCGGCTGGTTCGCCATGGCGGTCGCCAACTGCAGCCTCAATGCGTTGAGTTCTGTGACGTACGCCGCGTTCGAATGACGAAGGGCTTCCAGACTGCCCTCCATGACGCCTGCCTGATGACGCGCGTCACCGAGTTGAGCCTGCAGCGCCTGGATTTCCTCCCGATGCCGGGTCTCGCTTTGCTCCGCCCTGCGCGCGGCCGCCTCGACCTCCTTCTGGGACCGTGCGCTCACGACCCGCTCGCGCTCGATTTCAAGCAGCGCCCGCCTCTCGGCCGCGCGTAAGCGCTCTTCCGCGAGCTCAGCGCTGGCCCGCAGTTTGTCGAGCTCACCCGAAAAATCCGCCCTCGCCTGCACCAGTGCCTGGTCACGCGCGCCGATCTCATCCTGCTGTCGCGCGATTTCAGTCTCGAGCGCCTGACGCGTCGCGTCGCCCGCGGCCTGCGCCTGTTCGAGTTCCTGAATTCGCACCTGCGCCGCCAGCAACGCGCCGGTGCGCTGCTCAAGCGCCGTTTCGGTCCGCGCGAGTTCGGCCTGCAGTGTCGTTACCTCGTTGCGCGCGCTGGCCTTCTCCGCCTCGGCGTCAGCTCGCAGTGCCTCGAGCGCCGCCTGCGCAGACGTGGTGGACTTCGTCCACAGCGTCGCGACCAATTCCCCAGCGGCCGCCTGCAACTCCGCCGGCAAATCGGGATGCTCGATCCGCACCCTGCTCTTTTCGCGCAGTTCAACCCAGAATTCCCCGAGCACCTGAGTCGGCGTACTCATGCTGCCGCGCTTCACCAGCTGATATAGCCGGTTCGCGGTCGGCGTGATGCCGAAGCGGAAGAACAGCAGCGCGCAGACCTCGCGATACAGCTCGCGGGTCTTGGGGAATTCGGCCTTCAGGCGATCGATTTCGCCAGCGAGGCGTGTTTCATCGGGCAGGGAATCGGACATAGAAGTCACTCAAGCAATTTACTGAATAATACAACGTAAACCGTTAGATATCCAATGAACGCGAGTTTTAATTTTGACATTACGGCTATAATGTCGATATTCTGCACGCCGTCATCTCCCGCAAACACGCAACAACCCGCCCATCCTCGATACAGCCCATGACCACCCTGCTGCTTCCGCCGCAGCCCATCGAAACGCTGACCATCCCGCCTGAACTGGATGGCAGCGCGGGCAAGAATCGCGCGAAGAACGGCATTGCCCAGATCGCCGCTCACAACGATCTGGATGCGATCCGCGCATGGCTTGCCCGCTTCGTCGATACAAAAACCACTTTCGACAACTATCGCAAGGAAGCCGAGCGGCTGCTGTTGTGGTCCGTCCTCCAGATGGGCAAGCCGCTTTCGTCGCTGACCCACGAGGACCTGCTGGTTTATCGGCACTTCCTCGCCGATCCGCAGCCCAGTGCGCGATGGACTGCCAGTGGCGGACGCAAGCATCCACGGGGCGATCCGCGCTGGCGCCCCTTCTACGGCCCCCTCGCCTCCGCCAGCCAACGCCAGGCCATGGTGATTCTCAACGTCATGTTCGCGTGGCTGGTACAGGCGGGTTATCTGGCCGGCAATCCGTTATCGCTGGCGCGTCAGCGCGCGCGGCACGCCAAGCCGCGTATCACGCGCTATCTGTCGCCCGAGCTATGGCTCGAGGTCAAAACCTATATTCAAGGGATGCCCAACAGCACGGACCGCGAGCGCGAACATTGCGCGCGCGTGCGCTGGCTGTTCACCCTGCTCTATCTGGGCGGCTTGCGGATCACCGAAGTGAGTGAAAACACCATGGGCCGATTCTTCCGCCGGCGGGACGCAAACGGTGAGGATCTCTGGTGGCTGGAGGTGCTGGGCAAAGGCGGCAAGGAGCGGCTGGTGCCGGCCACTTCAGAAATGATGACGGAGCTCTCGGCATACCGTCGCGAACGGGGATTACCTGCGCTTCCGTCACGGGACGAAGACACGCCTCTGGTGCTGCCGATCGGCCAGTCGCGTACACCGCTCACTCGCGCGGCACTGCACCGTATCGTCAAGCAGGTATTTAGCGGCGCGGCGCAAGCGTTGCGCGCCCGCGGCGGCGAATTCACCTCGCGAGCCGACGTGCTCGAGCAGGCTTCGGCGCACTGGCTGCGGCACAGCGCGGGCTCGCATATGGCGGATCAGCAAGTCGATCTGCGTCTGGTGCGCGACAATCTCGGGCACACATCCCTCACCACCACGAGCCAGTACTTGCATGTCGACGATGATCGGCGTCATCGCGAAACCGACGCGAAGCACCGCATAGGATGGTGAAGTGATGAATGCGAGCGGCTCCCGCAACCGTGGGCGCCGCCCGCCTCGATGGGCTAGAACGAATGCCGCATCCCGATCCGCACGTCGGACTGCGTATTCGACGTCGACGGCGCGAAGCTGTAGCCGATCACCGCATTTACACCATCCGATGCACGCAGATAGTCACCGGAAATATACACATCGGTACGTTTGGACAACAGGTAGTGCAGTCCGAGCGAACCCTGGTTCCAGTGATTGCCTTCGAAGCTCGTGTGCTGATAGCCGCCGTATAGCGACAACGCAGGCGTGAAGTTATACGACGCGCCACCTTCATAAACCTGCATGTGCGAGGTCTGCCCGAAGCCCTTGATCGTCGTGTAGGTGAAATCGCCGGTGAGCATCAGGTTACCGATCGTGTAGGCGGCACCGACTGCAAACGCGCCTTGCTTATCCACCGGGAATGCCGAAGAGCTATACAGATCGGTCACCGCGCCGGTGGCCGGATCGACGGAAACGGTCGGCTGACCGAGGAAGGTTCGCGTGCCGATCATCGCGTACGGGTCGAAAGCATAGATGCCGTACGGATCGTTCAACTGCGTATACGCCACGCCCATGTTGAACGGACCGTGGTCGTAATGCGCGCCCACGCTCCATGCGCTCTTCTGATGGAAGTCGCCGGCGGTGTTGCCGAACGAGTACATACCGCCGAACGTGAAGCCGGCAAAATCATTCGACAGGAATTTCACGGAGTTCGGCAGACGGTCGCCGTTCATCCGGTCGAAGTCGCCCTGGTGAATCGCGTAGCCGCTCGCCCATGCGGAGATGTTGTACAGAAAAACAAACTCTTCGGTCATATCGAGCTGGTTACCGAACGAGAAAGTCCCCCACGAGTTCTTGATGCCGACATAAGCCTGGCGCCCGAATTCAGCACCGCCGAATCCCAATTGCCCATTGCCCAGGTGAAAACCCGATTCGAGCACGAAGACCGTTTGCAAGCCGCCGCCGAGATCTTCTACGCCTTTGAAGCCGATCCGGTTGCCGTACGAAATGCCGTCGTCGAATTTGAACTGGTGTGCGCCACCGGCATTGTTCACGTAGGTGATGCCTGCGTCCAGAATCCCGTACAGTGTGACGCTGCTTTGCGCATGGGCCACCGTCGGTGCGCATACAGCGCTTGCCGCGAGAGCGAGTCCCGAAAGAGTAACGGCATTTTTCTTCTTCATCTAATTCTCCCCTGCTCTTTGCCTGCGTATTTCGTTGGATAAAGCGATCCCTGCTGCGCGCTGTCTTCCAACGCGCGGCGCTTCTCGCATGACGGGCAGTTCGAAACCGGCTAAGACTGGTTGAAACGGATTGAAGCTCGCTAAAGCTGAGTAAAGCAACCAAGCAACCAAGCAACCAGGCAACCAGGCAACCAGGCAACCAAGCAACTCAAGCAACTCAAGCGAGTCAAGCAACTCAAGCAACTCAAGCGAGTCAAGCTAACCAGGCTGATTGAATCTATCGGCAATGCATACGATCATCTGGCATGCCTGCATCGACGGATCAAGAATACGGGTCCAGATTTATAAGGATTCGACCGGATGCGACATAAATCTGTCGAGTAGCGACCTCGAAGTCTGGAGCGTAGAGGTTATTTCACACCGAGTGCGGTTTGCACCGCTTGCAAGCCGTTGGCGCCACTGGCGGTGTTCACGCCGTCGAGCCACGACTTCAGCAATTCGGGGTGGCGCTTGAGTGCTTCGGTGGCAGCCGCATCGACGCCGGCCTTCTTCTCCAGAACCTCGGTGATCACGCCGTTCTCCAGATCGACATTGAACGTAAGTTGCCTGAACAGGCGGCCGACATTCGGACACTGTTCGGCGTACCCGCTGCGCGCAACAGTATTGACCGTGGCGCCGCCGTAGTTCGGCCCGAAGTACTTGTCACCGCCGTCAAGGTAGGTCAGCTTGAACTTTGTGTTCATCAGATGCGGCTCCCATGCGAGGAACACGATCCATTTCTTTTCTCGCACGGCGCGGTCGACCTGCGTGAGCATGCCGGTCTCGCTCGATTCGACGAGCTTCCAGTTGCCGAGCCCATACGCCTTGTCGTCGACCATCTTCTTGATGTTCTGATTGGCCGGTGCCCCCGGTTCGATGCCATAGATCTTGCTCTCGAACTTGTCGGCGTTCTTCGCGAGGTCCGCGAATGAATGCACGCCCGCGGCCGCCACGTAGTCGGGCACCGCGAGTGTGAACTTCGCGTTGCTCAGATTCGGATGCACGACCTCGATGGATTTTTCATCTTCGAACGGTTTGACGACCGGCGCTTGCGCCGGCATCCAGTTACCGAGAAACACGTCGACCTGCCCTCTCTTCAGACCTTGATAGGTAATCGGCACCGACAGGTTCGCCACGTTCTGGTGGTAGCCGAGCGCCTTCAACAGCACGCCGGTCATCGCATTGGTCGCGTCGATGTCGGTCCAGCCGGGTCCCGCCATGTTGACCTGCGTACAGGACTGCGGCTCGGCGGCCGCGGCAAAGGTGGCCGCCGCGCACAGCAGCGCAACGCCGGATACAGCCTGTTTGAAGAGCTTTTTCATCATGTCGGCTTCTTTAGGTGGGGTGATTCGTAAGCGGAGACATCAACGCGTCACAGCGGGAAAACGCGCCATCGCTTCGAGGGTGTCGAGGTCGATGTGATTGCGCATATAGCGCTGGCTCGCATCGACATGCGGCTGCCAGTCCCATGACGCGACCGTGCCTTGCGTCGTGGCCTCGAAATGAAAACGGCGGCGGCGCTGGCTTCGCAGTACTTCGTTGTGCAGTGCGGCGAGGTCCCAGCGTCGTGCGATTTCCTCACGAAATGCCGCGACCTGTGATGCATATTCGGCACGCGCTGCGAGGTTCTCGCGTTCGAGCGGGTCTGCCGCCACGTCATAGAGTTGGTCAGGATCGGCTGGCGTGTGAATGAACTTGAAGCGCCCGCGCCGCAGCATCACAATCGGCGCGATAGCGCCTTCCGCCAGGTATTCGCCGATCGCTTCGTCGTGGCCACTGTGGCCGCCGTGGGCGCCCTGGATACTCTGGGCAGCACGCAGATGCGGTACGAGACTCTGACCGTCGAGCGAATCCGGCCAGACCGCCGGTTGTTCCCCACGCGCTATTTCCACCAGCGTGGGCAGCAGGTCGAGATGCGAAACCGACTCATGCACCCGATGCGCGTCGAACTGCTGCGGCGCATGCACGATCAGCGGTACCCGGCAGCCGCCCTCGAAGAACGTCATCTTGTACCAGAGCCCGCGCTCGCCGAGCATCTCACCATGGTCCGACGTCACCACGATGACGGTATCTTTGGCAAGCCCCGACTGTTCGAGCGCCTCGAGGATCGCACCGAACTGGTCGTCGACATAGGAAATCGCGCCGTAATAAGCGCGCCGTGCATTGCGGATCTGCTGGTCGGTCGGCGGCGTGCGGTCGGTTTCGCACACATGCCGCAAACGCTTCGAATGGGGATCGGCTTCATCGAGCGAATCGCGATAAGCGGGCAGCGCGATGTCTTCATCCGCGTACATGTCCCAGTACTTCTGCGGAATCGCGTACGGGTCGTGCGGATGCGTCAGCGAAGCGACCAGGCAAAACGGCCGTGCATCTTTGCCGGCATGTCGCTCACGCGCGATATCGAAGAGCTTCTGGCGCGTGGTGAACGTGACTTCATCGTCGAAGTCCAGTTGGTTCGTGCGCACGCAAGGGCCCGCGTCGATCACCGAACTCATGTTGTGGTACCACGTGGGGCGCGTTTCGAAATCGTCCCAGTTGGGCGTCCAGCCGAAATCGGCGGGATAGATGTCTGTTGTGAGCCGCTCTTCGAAACCATGCAACTGATCGGCGCCGCAGAAATGCATTTTGCCGGACAGGATCGTGCGATACCCTTCGGCGCGAAGATAGTGCGCGAACGTCAGCGTTTGGGAAGGAAATTCTGCTGCATTGTCATAGGCGCCGATCGCGGACGGCAGCTTGCCCGACAAAAAAGAAAAGCGCGACGGCGCACACAACGGACTGGCGCAATACGCCGAGTCGAATACCACGCCCTGTTTCGCGAGGCGATCGAGATTCGGGGTCTTGGTAAGGCGATGTCCGTATGCGGCAAGCGCAAATGGGGTCATCTGATCGGCCATCAGAATAAGGATATTCTGTTTCGTGTCAAGCATTGGAGCGCGCCTCGAATAGAATCGCAAGTGTTGATGCGGGTGTCGTTGCAAGCGAAGTCACCGGCGTGCCGGCCCCGCATGAACATCACTATTGCCGTCCAATTCGCCACTGTGAAGACGGCAAATCGTTATGTGCCTATAAGGGGGACTTATGTCGAGGCGGGATCGCTTGCCGCCAATGCAGGCGTTGACGATGTTCGAATCCGCAGCGCGTCTCGCGAGCTTCACGGCCGCAGCGCGCGAACTGGGCTCGACACAGCCTGCGGTCAGTCAGCGCGTGGTGCAACTCGAAGAGGCATTGGACGCACCGCTTTTCGAACGTGGCCATCGCGGCGTCACGCTGACGGAAGATGGGGTGCGCCTCTTTGAAGCGGTGCGCAACGCCCTCGACACCATCCGCCTCGCCACTGCCGAGATCCGCGCGGGGCGCACGCCGCAAACCCTCACGCTCTACACCGACTTTGGTTTCGCAACCTACTGGCTGATGCCGCGCCTGGCGCAGTTCAAGGCGCTGGTGCCCGACGTCGACGTAAAGATCATCACGTCGCAGAACGTCATCGATCCATCGCACGATCAGGCGGACATTGCGATTGCGTTCGGCGACGAGGACGCGGACTGGAGTGCGCGAGGTGCGCTCAAGCTATTTCCGGAACGTGTCACGCCGGTGTGCAGTCCGGCGTTTCTGGCCGCGCATCCGCAGTTGCGCACGCCCTCCGACTTGACAAGCTTGCCGCTGCTGCATCTCGAACCCACGCAGCCGGCACGCTGGCTGTCGTGGGCCGACTGGTTCACGGCGCACGGTCTGGATGCGCCCGCCGCGCATCGCGGCATCACGTTCAACAGCTTTACGCTCGTAGCCCACGCAGCGATCATGGGCCAGGGCGTCGCGCTCTGCTGGGCGCCTCTGCTCGACGAACTGCTCGCCACGGGACAACTCGTCGAGCTGTTCGACGCCCCAGTGGTCACCGAGCGCGGCTATCTGCTCGTCACGCAGCGTGCGGCGACACCAGCGGTCGGCGCATTCCGTCAATGGTTGATGGATGAGTGCGGGCTTGAGGCTGAGTGAGGGGGCCTCAGAAAAGCGAAAACGGACTGTGAACCACAGCTGACATATGCGTAATCTATGGATTACACTTTCTGAATGTTGAATATCCGCACCACCGAGACATTTGACGCCTGGTTCGACGGCTTGAAAGACCGGATCGCCAAGCGCCGCATTCAGGCCCGCGTCGGCCGTCTGGTGATGGGCACCCCGGCGACACGAATTCCGCAGGCGCGCCGATTACCGAACTGCGGATCGATCACGGTCGTGGCTATCGCGTCTACTACGTGCAGCGCGGCGCAGTGCTGGTGATCCTGCTGTGTGGTGGAGACAAGTCGACTCAACCCGCAGATATCAAAGCCGCACACAAGATGCTGGCGAACCTTGAGTCGGAGTGAACTATGGAAAAGATCAAAACCCGGCAGTGGGATTCGGCCGAACACCTGAAGACCGAAACGGACATGGCTGAATATTTCGAGGCCTGTCTGCTTGAAGGCAGCGACGACCCTGCATTCCTCGCGCATGCGTTGGGCGTGATCGCGCGTGCGCGTGGCATGGCGCAGCTCGCCCGCGACACCGGAATCTCGCGCGAAGGTCTCTACAAGGCGCTGTCCGAAGACGGCAATCCCAGCTTCGCGACGATCATCAAGGTGATCCGCGCCCTCGGTCTGGAGCTGCACGCGGCGCCTGCCCACGCCTGAGATTGATTTATGCTTGGGGCGCGCTGCCCCTTCGCCCGCCCCAGCCTCACCTGACGCTCCCATTCCAGCGCGACGGCGGTTAGCTTCTATCCCCATGACCCGCTGATTTGCTCTACTGCGATGATGCATGCCGCGCCCCGCGGCATTGCCCTATCGCCTAAGTGGAGAGCGCATGTCCGCCGATTCCCGTCCCGATCAACTGGTTCTCACTGTCGCGTGTCCGAGCGCGGCGGGCCAGGTTGCCGCTGTCGTCGGCTTTCTCGACCGGCATCATTGCTATATCGACGAACTGACCGTTTTCGACGACGACCTCAGCGAGCGTTTCTTCGTCCGCTGCGTGTTTCATGGCGTCGACACCAACGAGACCTTGCATATCGCTGCACTCAAGCGCGAATTCGAATCGATCGCCGAGCGCTTTCGGATGACGTGGGCGATGCACGACGTCGGCACGCGGCCGAAGGTGCTGATCATGGTGTCGAAACTCGAGCACTGTCTCGCCGATCTGCTGTTCCGCTGGCGCATGGGCGAGTTGAAGATGGATATCGTCGGCATCGCTTCGAACCATCGCGATCTGGAGCCGCTCGCGCAACAGCACGGTTTGCCGTTCCATCATCTGCCAATCAGCGCCGATACCAAGCCGCAACAAGAAGCACGTTTGCTCGACCTGTTCGAAACGTCAGGCGCTGAATTGATGATCCTTGCGCGCTACATGCAGATTCTCTCCGGCGAAACGAGCCGTGCACTCGCGGCCCGCGCGATCAACATCCACCATTCGTTCCTGCCCGGCTTCAAAGGAGCGAAGCCTTATCACCAGGCGCATGCGCGTGGGGTGAAGCTGATCGGCGCAACCGCGCACTTCGTGACGGACGATCTCGACGAAGGTCCGATCATCGAACAGGTCGTAGAGCGCGTCGATCACTCATACAGCCCGGAGCGGCTGCTTGCGACGGGACGCGATGTCGAATGCATCACGCTTGCGCGGGCTGTGAAGGCGTTTATCGAGCGACGGGTGTTTATCAACGGCGATAGGACCGTCGTGTTGCAATAAACAAAAGCGCCGCTGGAAACGTTGATGCCGCAACTGCAACAAAGTTGGACATTTTGCGCCTAATGCTCACCTATATTGCCATTTTCAATACGGGGTTGGATATGGCAATTCCCTTGTATCTTTGGTTGAAGGATGAAGGCGGCGCGGATATCGTCGGGT
Source organism: Paraburkholderia polaris (assembly GCF_012927345.1). Taxonomy (GTDB): domain Bacteria; phylum Pseudomonadota; class Gammaproteobacteria; order Burkholderiales; family Burkholderiaceae; genus Paraburkholderia; species Paraburkholderia polaris. The sequence goes on along the minus strand of NZ_JABBGJ010000035.1, from coordinate 105,255 downwards.
CAAGCAATGTAGGCGGTCGAATCGGAAGTATCGAAGTCCTAAGTCTTCCACACGGCATACATACACCAGTTGACAGCTTCTCCGGGCGTTTGATGGGCACACGTTCGCACCGTCCCTTAACGATTGAGAAGGAGATTGACAAATCTAGCCCGATTTCGTTTAGCAATTCGGCGGCGGTCATGGGCGCGGGTCCGCCTTCGGCAAGCGTGACGATCAACGCAAGCACACCGGCCATGCGTTCATCTTCCGCTTCGAGGTGGCGCGCCTTGTGCTCTGAAAAAAGCGTCAGACGGGTCCGGATAACAGGGTTCATGGCTGCATGAACCGACCTCTAAAAGTTGCCGCTGAGAAAAAGCGGCAACTCGCCCACGCGAAGCAGGAAATTATTTCACCCAGCTATCCACACGGTCCCCATGCGCGCTGATCCACGCATCGGCAGCGGCCGTCGGCTTCTCACCGTTTTGTGTCGCCAGCATCACGCTGTCGATCTCGCCCGGCTTCCATTGAAACTTCTTGAGGAACGCCACCACCGGTGGTGCCTTCGTCTCCAGTTCAGGATTCACGACGCTATCCACGTGCTCCGCTTCGCCGAATACCTTCTTGGGATCGTCGAGGAATTTGAGTTTGTACTTCGCGAACATCCAGTGTGGCTTCCAGCCAGTCACGATGATCGGCTTGCTCGCCGCTTCCGAACGCGCCAGTTCCGCGGTCATCGCACTGCCCGAGCTCGGCATCAACGTATAGTCGAGCCCGTACGCCTTGATCGCTTCGCTGGTTTTCTGCATCACGCCCGCGCCGGCATCGATACCGACAATACGCGAGCCGAATTCCGTCTTCTTCGCTTCGAGATCGCCGACGCTCTTCACGTCAGCGCTATCCGGCACGATCAGGCCAATCTTCGCATCGTTGAAGTTGGGCCCCAGATCGACGACCTTATCCTTGAAGTTGTTCCAGTACGCGCCATGCGTGACTGGCAGCCACGCTGAGAGCGTCGCGTCGAGGTCGCCGCGCGCCACACCTTGCCACATCACACCGGCCGCGACCGGCACGAGTTGCACCTGATAGCCCAAACGCTTTTCAATCACACGCGCAGCGACGTTGGAGGTCGCGACACTGTCGTCCCAACCTTCCACATAGCCGATCTTGATGGTCGGCTTGGTATCGGCCGACACACTCACGCTGCTTGCCGCCAGCGCCGCACTCAACGCGCTCAACACAAAAATCTGTTTGATCAGTCTCATCGTCGTTCTCCCGTTAGCCGTCCAAACTACCCATTGAGCATTTAGAATCGCCAGCCAGAATTGCCGGGTAGCGTTGTTTTACGACATCCAGTTGTCCGCAGGCGACTTCGACTTCGACTGCGAGTCCTGGTCTCGTTCTTGTCTTACTTATCGACGACGAGATCGCTCAGCGGCTTGCTGCAGCACAGCAGCACCATGCCCTGATCGATTTCACGCTGACGAATTCCGCCAGCGTGTTTCATAGCGACTTCGCCGGACACCAGCTTCACCTTGCAGGTGCCGCACATGCCCTGTGTGCAGGAGGCCGGGAGCCGCACGCCGGCCTTTTTCGCCGCGTCGAGTACATGCTGGCCGCTATCGCATTCGATCTCGCGATTGCTTTTGGCGAAGCTCACCTTGAACGTCGTTTCCGTCTCGAGCGGCACCTGCGCGGGCGTGAACCCAGCCGCCTGTTCACGCATTTCGACAAAGCTCTCCGCAGCGGTTGTCGGTGCTTGCAACGCGTCGGCGACATGCGAGGTTGTCAATTGCGCGGCGACCTCGCTGATCGTCTCGAACGAGAAGCTTTCCTCGTGGTAATGGCTGCGATCGAAGCCGCCTTCGGCCAGCAAATTTCGGACTGCCTGCATGTACGGCGCAGGGCCGCAGGTGAAAATCTCGCGATCCAGAAAATCCGGCGCGATGAGTTTAAGCAAGGGCAAGGTCAGAAAGCCGGTGACGCCAGGCCAATTGGTGCGCGCGCCAAGCCGTTCACAGACGAACGCTGTGCGGAAATTGGCCTGATTCGACGCAATCAGATCGAGCTCGCGCGCGAAGATGATGTCGTCCGGCGTGCGGGCGCTGTGCACGAATACGATGTCGCTATCCTCGCCGAGTTCATGATGCGCGCGGCTCATCGACATCAGCGGCGTAACCCCCGAACCTGCCGACAAGAACAGAAACTTACGCGCCGGATGCCGAGCGCAGGTGAACTCGCCGGACGGCCCCAGCACACGAACCTGCGTACCCGCGTGCAAATTGTCGTGCAGCCAGTTCGACACCTTGCCACCCGGCACGCGCTTCACGGTGATGGAAATGGTGTGCGGACGCGTGGGCGGCGATGAGATCGTATAGCAGCGATTCACCGCCTCGCCGTCGATCTCCAGCTCCAGCGTAATGAACTGCCCCGGCTCGAACACGAACGCCCGCTCCGAAGGCGCGCGAAAGAAAAAGCTCTTTACGTCGTGAGTTTCCTGACGAACCTGGCAGCACACCAGCGTGTCGTCGGTGTCGCTGTTCCAGCGCGCCGGCAGCGTCTCCCAGAACCGCGGTTGCGTCACCCGGCTTGAAGTCTCACCGCTTGACGTCTCGCGGTTTGGAGCCGGCTCGGGGCTGAGCTGAAGCGTCGCCTGATCGCGCATCATGATTTTCTCCCGCTCCTGGTTGCGGTATCGCGCTCAGCGCATGAAAGACACGACTTTTTCGCCGTGCGAAACCGGCGCATCGCCGGCATCATGGGTTTGGGGCGCATTGCTGTACTCCGCAATACGGCCGATGTACCACTCGCAGAACTTCTCGACGAGGCCTTCGGTGAACGGCGAATACGGCCCCGGCTCGTAGGCGCTGCTGGTTGCGCCGCGTTGCGAATACTCCACAAGCGCGCGGTCCTGATCATTGGTGGCCCGCCACACGGCCGTGAGATTGTTCACGTCGTAATCGATGCCTTCGCGTGCATCCTTGTGGACGAGCCACTTGGTGCGCACCAGCGTTTTGCCTGCCGACAGCGGAATCACCGAAAAGCTGACGATGTGATCGCTCATGAAGTGATGCCACGAATTCGGCTGCGTCCAGAACGAGAGGCCACCGAGATCGGCCTGCTCGAAACCGCCGAGCAGTTTCTTCGAGGCCACCTTCGCGTCCATGGTCTGCGATTCGCCGTCGCGATCGAGCGGCAAGCGCTGCGTACGGAAACCCGTGACGAGATCGGCCAGCCGGTCGATTTCCGCCGACGGCAGGTTCATCGCCTCCCATTGCGCGGTACGGCGCGCCACGGTCTCTTCGAATGCGGCCATGCCTTCTTCGTTGGCGGGCGTGCGTTGATAGCCAAAACCGTATTCGTAAAGCGAAATCGTCAGCTCAGGATGGTTCGCGACGCAGTGGTAGCACTCGCGATTGTTCTCCATCGTGAGCTTCCAGTTGCCCTCTTCGATAATGTCGATCGACGCCGCGACCTTGCAGCCGGCGAGATCGTGCGGCAACAAATACGGTTCCATCGCGGCGCGCAGCACGGCAAAGTCGGCTGGCGGTTCGTCCGCGAGACAGATGAAGATCAGGCCGGCGAGATTCTGGAGGTGTACCGCTTTCAGACTGTGCTTGCAGCGGTCGAACTGGTCGCCCATATGTTCGGCAAACATCAAGTCGCCGTTCAGGTTGTAAGTCCAGCTGTGATACGGGCAGACGATATTGCCGAGCGAACCTTTGTCCGTATTGCACAAACGCGCGCCACGATGGCGGCAAACGTTATGGAATGCCCGCACCTGCATGTCGTCGTCGCGTACGATCAGAATCGAATCGTTGCCGATTTCCACTGTGATGTAGTCGCCCGGCTCCGGCACATCCGGTTCCACCGCGACCTGAATCCAGTGCTTGCGGAAAATCGCCTCCATGTCGAGCGCGAAAATAGCCTCGCTCGTATAGAACGGCGCTTCCAGCGTGTGATTCCTTTTGCGGCGTTCGATCATTGCGCGAACGTCTGCCGAAACTTTCATTGTGTGCTCCGTTGCATGTCACGTCTGGCGCCGCGCCAGGCCCTCCTGGTCGCATGCTGGCCCGAACCGGAAATCAGTAATCCACAAGTTGATGCTCGCGCAAATACGCGAGGATCACTTGTGCTTTTTCGACGGAACTCCCTTCAATTACGACGCTGCCGCCGCGGCTTTCGGTCGTCGTCGCCGAGAGCATGCGGGCATGGCCCGAGCGCTTCTCGGCGGCGGCGAAGCGCACCGGTTTGGCGCTCGCGGGGCGTGTCGTCCAGGCAAGGTCGTCGGGGTTGGCCGTGCCCGGGCTCGCGGGCGTTGCTGTCGCGATCGGACGGATCGTGCCTTCGCGCAGCCTTGCATAGGCGTAGCTCGGCGCCGTGTTGGCCATCGGATGCACCGCGATCAAAGCCGGCAACTGCACTTCGACGCGGCGGCGCAGGCCCTTCGGCATGAATTGCCGGACTTCGGCGCAGCCGTCGCGAAGCGTCAGATCGACGGCTGCGCCGACGAGCGGCATGTCCAGCGCATTGGCGACGCGATACGGCAGCATGCCGCTATCGAATGCGCCTTCGGCGCGGGTGCCGGTCAATACAAGGTCGTAACCGCGCAGACGGGTGGCGAGCGGTGCTATCGCGTCGCCTTGCCATTCAGGCGATTCAGGCACTTCCAGCACCTCGACAGTGCGCGCGCCGAGCGCGAGATATTCCTTCAGCGCCGGATTTGACGGATCGCCCGCGTGCAACACGTCGAGCGTCGCGCCGTGCGTTTTTGCGAGGGAGAGCGCTATCGTCAGCGCGGCGGCGTCGTTACGGCTGTAGCGCGCGGTGCCGCTGACCGGGTGCCGGCCCACGGAAACCAGTACGGCGATCTTCATGCAAGCGCTCCTTCTGCAACAGCCGTTGAATTCAATAGCGCAGCACCGGTGCCGCGTGCCGTGCGCGCAGCCGCCGCGGCTTCGTTCAACGCCGCGATGGTCTCCTGCGCATCGGCGATAACCGTCAGATTCGCGCGTTTGGCGATCGGCGCGCTGGCGTCGAGATTCACGGCGATCACGTGCCGGCAATCCTTGATGCCCTGCAGATGCTGAACCGCGCCGGAAATGCCGAACGCGATATAGACACTGGCTTCCACAGTCTTACCGGTGGCGCCGATCTGCTTGTCGCGGGTGAACTTGCCGTCGTCCACGGCCACGCGGCTTGCGCCGATCGCGGCGCCTAACGTGGCTGCCAGACGCTCGAACGCTGGGACATCGCTGACGCCATTGCCTGCCGAAACGATGAAATCCGCCTCTTCGAGCGCGAGTTGGGCGGCGTCGATTTCCTCGACACCAAGATCGCGCACGATGCTTTTTGACGAAGCCGGTTCGCCATCGAAACGCCACACCACTCGCTCACCCGCGCCGACAAACGGCAACTTCGGATCGACCGCATTCGCTGCAAGCAACACGACCTCGGGCAATGCACGCACGGCGAACGCCGTATTCGTCTGGATATATGCCGCGACATGGGCCGCGTCGATCTCGACGACATGCGTCGCGACGCTCGCATTCGCGGCGGCCGCATAACCGCGGCCGAGGTCGCCGTCGCCGGTGGCGTTGTCGGGCAGGAAAATGTGCGCCGGCGCATAGGCCGCGACGCACGCGGCCAGCGCGTTCAATTCGTCAAGCGGCGCGAAAACGCGGCGGTCGAACATCGGCAACTCGATCAGCTTGTCGGCACCGAGCGCGGCAGCGTCGCCGGTGAACTCGCCGAATACGAGCAGTACGACTTCAGTTGTCGCGTCCGCGATTAGCGCGGCGGCGGCCAAGGTCTGGCGCGCGTGGTCATCCAGTGCGCCGCGGTCTGCGTGAGCGGCCACCAGCAGCACACGCTGCGGCGTGGCCGTCGTGCGGCGCGGTTTCGCGTGCTCGCGATGCGCCGACCCCGTCGAGCCGTGCGCCGCGAATTCCATCGAGCCGGCGACACCCGTCATGCCGAGCGTAATCCGCTTGAGCCCGTCGGCCGTGATCGTGAATGGCCGGCGCGGATCGATTCGTTTGAGATTGTTCATCGCGTTACTCCAGCGCCGCAGCAACCAGTTCGGCGACGTCCAGCACTTCCGGACGCGGGCCGACCACGCCTTCGAGCATCGCCGTGCAATTCGGGCAACCCACCGCAACGATCTCCGCGTTTATCGCGCGGGCGTCGTCGATGCGGATATCGGGAATACGCCGTTTGCCGGGGATATCGGTCAACGGTGCACCGCCGCCGCCTCCGCAGCAACGTCCGCGCATACCGTTGCGTTCCATTTCGACCACCTTGATACCGATGGTTTTCAGCAAACGGCGCGGCGCTTCCGTTTCCCCGTTATAGCGGCCCAGATAGCACGGATCGTGATACGTGATCTTGCGGTCCGCGAACGCGGTGACCGCCTTCGGCGACAGCTTGCCGCTCGATACCAGTTCTTCGATCAGTGCCGTATGGTGCTGCACCTCGTAGAAACCGCCGAGTGCGCGATATTCGTTGCGCAGGCTGTGCAGCACGTGCGGATCGGCGGTGACGATCTTGCGAAACGAGTACTGCGAGAGCGTGCCGATCAGTTTGGTTGCGAGTTGCTGGAAGGTCGCTTCGTCGCCGAGACGTCGTGCCGTATCGCCGGTATCGGTTTCGACGCCGCCGAGCACCGCGTAGTCGATCCCCGCCCGATTCAGCACCTTGATCAGCGCGCGCAGCGTGCGCTGATAGCGCATGTCGAACGCGCCTTCGCCGGCGATCAACAGCACGTCCACCAGGCGTCCCGGTTGCGCGACCTGCACTTGCAGATCGACCGCCCAGTCGTAACGCGCGCCGATGTCATAACCGTTCGAACTGCCGGTCTCACGCAGATTCGCGAGCGTAATCGGACCTTTGCCGGGTACGCTGCCTTCGACCAAGGTCTGGTTCCGGCGCATATCCACGATCGCGTCGACGTGCTCGATCAACATCGGGCATTCCTGCACGCAAGCGCGGCAAGTGGTGCATGACCACAGCGTGTCCGCTTCGATCAGGCTCGACACGAGCGGCTTGCCCGGCGCGCCGCCGTGTTTGCCGATGGGAATGCCAGGCGTCGGGCTGCCCGCATAAGCCTCGTCCGTGCCACCCACCATGCCCGTGACAAGATCCTGAATCAGCTTCTTCGGATTGAGTGGCTGCCCGGCGGCAAACGCGGGGCACGCTGCTTCGCACTTGCCGCACTGCACGCAGGCATCGAAGCTCAACAACTGGTTCCAGCGAAACTCGACCGGTTTGCCGACGCCGTATTCCTTCGCGTCGAGCAGCGGCGCCTTCAGCGCGGTCGGCGGCACGACGTCGTTGTCGTTGCGCTCGGCAAAGCGCTCCTGACGCGGATGAAACGCGAGGTGCAGCAGACCGGCGAGCGCATGCTTCATCGGACCACCGCGAGCCGCACCGAACGTCATCGTGAACGCGCCCACCGCGATCAGCAGGGCGACGATGATGGCCAGCGCACCCGACATCGCCGCAGCCGGCAGCGCGATGAACAGCGCCAAACCGAGCGCAAACGAACCAAGCAATAGCGGCAGATGATCCCAGGGTCCACGCGAGAGCCGTGCCGGCACCGCCTTCGCACCATGCCGCCGACGCCAGACGAACACCGCGCCGACCAGCATCACCAGCGCTGCCAGAAAGATCAGCTTGTCGAGCCACGGCGAGTAGATTGCGAGACCGTAGTTGACGAACACCAGCGCCATCGCAAGGATCGCACCGCCCGCCGTCGCCACGTGCGTCTTCGCGATGTACGGGTCACGCGCAACCACATGGTGCAGGTCGACAAAATAGCGCTTCGGGATCGCCAGCAGGTTGGTCCAGCCATACGCGCCGGCCGCCGTGGCGCGGCCTTCGCGCCAGTAAGCAGCGCGTTTGGCGAGCGCGAACGCGAGACCAGCCACCGACAACCACAGCAGGACGGTGATGACAAACACGGGGCTCATCGTCAGAAATCCTTGCAAAGGCGCAGCGCGTCGTAGATCGCGCCGTGAATGTTGTGCATGGAAATACAGTCGCCGACGCGAAACAGCAGGAAGCGACCGTTACCGAGTTCTTCGCTGAGCGACGGTTGCGGCTCGGACGCGAAGAGCTTGTGCACGTCGATCTGTCCGCGATTCACCGACTCGGGCTTGAGCGTCCAGTAAAGCTGGTCGTTCGGCGTGCTGCCGTTCTCGATCACCACCTGATCGACCGCGCGTTCTTCCTGCTCTTCTGTGTACTCGTTGCGGATCACGGCGATCTTCTTGCCGTCTTCCTCGTACACCTTGTCGAGCCAGTAGTTCGGCGTGTGAATCACGCCTTGTGCGTAGAGGCGGCGGTAGAAGATCGGGAACGTAGTGCCGCCTACATCGTCGGCGACCTTCACGTCAGGCGTCACGATCTCGACGTTCGAACCGCGGCTCGACATGAAATCCGCGACGCCCGCGCCGGCGTGCGTGCTGACGCCGTCATACACCAGCACGTTCTTGCCCGGCTCGACTTTGCCCGACAGCACATCCCATGAACTGACCGCGAGCCCTTCTTCGACGCCCCACGCCGCGACTTGCGACGTGAACGACGAACCGCCCGTGGCCAGCACGACGATGTCCGGCTTCTCGGCCATGATGGTTTTTTCGTCGGCAGCAACGCCAAGACGGCGGTCGACGCCGAGGCGCTTCGTTTCCATATCGAACCAGCGCACGATGCCCGCCATCTGCTCGCGCTGCGGCGCTTTCGCGGCCAGCATGATCTGACCGCCGACGTAGTCGTTCTTCTCGAACAGCACCACGTCATGGCCGCGGGACTTCGCCACGCGCGCCGCTTCCAGTCCTGCGGGACCTGCGCCGACCACGACCACCTTCCGCTTCGGGCCGCGTGTTTTCGCGATCACGTGCGGCATGGTTTCTTCACGCGACGTCGCGGCGTTCTGCACGCACAGCACGTCCAGCCCGTTGTACTGGCGGTCGATGCAATAGTTCGCGCCGACGCATTGCTTGATCTCATCCTCGCGGCCGTCGCGGATCTTGATGACCATATGCGGATCGGCGATCTGCGCACGCGTCATGCCGACCAGATCGACCATGCCACTCGCGAGCAAGCGCTCGGCCTGGCCCGCATCGCGAATGCTTTGCGCATGCATCACCGGGAGCTTCACCACCGACTTGATACCCGCCGCGAGATGCACGAACGGTTCGGGCGGCAGCGCCATCGGCGGCATGCAGTTCGCCAAGGTGTTGTGCGTATCCGCGCCGGAACCGATCACGCCGAGGTAATCGATCAGGCCGGTTTCGCTCATCGCCTGGGCGATCTCTTTCAGCTGTTCGTGATCGAGACCGTCTTCATGGAATTCATCGCCACACATGCGCAGACCGATACAGAAGTCCGCGCCCACCGCTTCGCGCACGGCCTTCAACACTTCCGTACCGAAACGCAGACGGTTTTCGAGCGAGCCGCCCCATTCGTCGGTACGGAAATTCGTGCGCGGGCTCCAGAACTGATCGATCAGATGCTGGTGAGCCGCCGAAATCTCGATGCCGTCCATGCCGGCATCCTTCACGCGCTTCGCCGCCGCGGCAAAGTCCGAGATGATGCGGCGAATCTCTTCCACTTCAATGATCTTCGCGTTGCCGCGGTGCACCGGTTCACGCACGCCCGACGGCGACATCAGATGCGGCCAGTGCTCACCATGAAACGCCGAGCGCCGGCCCATGTGCGTGGCCTGAATCATGATCTTCGCACCGTGCCGATGCATCGCTTCGGCGAGCCGCGCGAGCGGATCGATGATCTTGTCGGTCGAGAGATTCACCGACTTCCACCAGCCTTGCGGGCTGTCGATCGACACCGGGCTCGAGCCGCCGCACACGGCGAGGCCGACGCCGCCCTTGGCCTTCTCTTCGTAGTAACGGATATAACGGCCGCCGGGCAGACCACCCGGCTCCGCATACACCTCCGCGTGCGCGGTGCTGACGATGCGGTTACGCAAGGTCAACTGGTTCAGCGTGAGAGGCTTGAAAAGGTTCGGGTAACGCATCGCGATCGACCTCGGAATGAATAGGCTGTGTGCGGCTGTGTGCGTTGTCGTTACGACGCGAGCGGCGATACTTCGAACACGCAATGATCGTGGCCTTCAGCCGCGCATCGCGCTTCCTTCGAATGGGACGGCGGACCCTTGCGCTGGGCATCCGGCGCGGTGTCGTTGACCCAGTCCATCGCGCCCGCGAACCAGCCGGCGAACATGTAGCAAAGCTTGCCTTCCTTGCCCGGTTGCGCGAGCACGAACGACGAGTGGTGCAATTCAATGCGGGCGTGCGAGCTGGACGGATCGGCTTCCGTGATCGTGAAGATGCCCCAACCGCGTTGCGACAGGCGGTTCAGGTAGTGTTCGAACACCGCCATGCCGGCAATGCCGTGCTGTTTCGCTTCCTTGTCGCACCAGAAATAAGCGGACTTGTAGCCGGCCTTGTAGAGAATCTCGGCATACGTGTCGATGCCGAGCGCTTCTTCGACGGCGGTGTGATTGTTCGTGAAAAAGTGACGCGGCACGTACAGCATCGGCAGCGCGTCGGTCGTCCAGACGCCGGTGTTCGGATCGACATCGATAGGCAGTTGGGGTTGCATGTGGAGACTCCGTTTTTATAGGTTCAGGTTTGGTGAATGGAGAATCAGACCTTCCATACTTCGCCGAACACCCGTACCCAGTTTTCACCCATGATCTTCTTGATGCGGGTTTCGCTCCAACCGGCGCGTTCCATCGCGGCCGTCAGGTTCGGAAACTCGCCGATCGTGCGAATGCCTTCCGGATTCACCACCTTGCCGAAGTTCGTCAGTTGGCGATAACGACCCTTGTCGTGCGTGATCCAGTCGAAGAACTCGGTGCTATAGCCTTGCGTGAAGTCCGTGCCGATGCCGACCTGATCTTCACCGATCAGGTTCACCACGTATTCGATGGCTTCGATATAGTCGTCGACGGTCGCGTCCGGGCCGCGCTTCAGGAACGGCGCGAACATCGTCACGCCGACGAAACCGCCTGCATCGGCGATCTCTTTCAATTGCTCATCGCTCTTGTTGCGCGGATGCTCTTTCAGCCCCGACGGGCAGCAATGCGAGTAGCACACCGGCTTGTTGGACGCCGCGATCGCTTCCGACGACGTCTTGCCGCCCACGTGCGAGAGATCGACCATGATGCCGACGCGGTTCATCTCCTGAATCACTTCGCGGCCATAGCCCGACAGCCCGCCGTCGCGTTCATAGCAGCCCGTGCCGACCAGGTTCTGCGTGTTGTAGCAAAGCTGGACCACGTTCACGCCGAGGTCCTTGAAGGCCTCGATATAGCCAAGGTTGTCTTCGAACGCATGCGCGTTCTGGAAACCGAAAATGATGCCGGTCTTGTTCTCTTTCTTCGCGCGCAAGATGTCGTCGGTGGTGCGCACGAGCGTCAGGATTTCACCGTATTCGCGGATCTGCTGCTTCATCTCGGCGATGTTGTCGACGGTCTTCTGGAAGCTTTCCCAGACCGATACCGTGCAGTTCACCGCGGTCACGCCGCCACGGCGCATGTCTTCGAACACAGAGCGCTCGAACTTCGAAATGTTCAGACCGTCGATGATGATGCTGTTGTCGTGCAGAGTGTTCATCGTTTGCTCCAGGCGTGCTTAGTAGATGGGAAAGCGTTCGCACAGCGCGAAAATCTCGCGGCGCACGCGTTGTTCGGTGGCGGCATGGCCTTCCGGATGATCGCGCAGCGCATCGAGCACCTCGACGATCAGCCGTCCGACCTCGCGGAATTCGCTCACGCCGAAGCCGCGCGTCGTGCCCGCCGGCGTGCCGAGGCGAACGCCGGAGGTGACCGTCGGCTTCTCGGTGTCGAAAGGAATGCCGTTCTTATTGCAGGTGATGCCGGCGCGTTCCAGCGCCTGCTCGACCTGATTACCTTTGAGGCCCTTCGGACGAAGATCGACCAGCAGCAGATGGTTGTCCGTGCCGCCCGTCACCAGATCGACGCCCCCTGCCTTCAGTACTTCGCCCAGTGCCTGCGCGTTGGCCAGCACGTTGTCGATGTAGGTCATGAAGCCCGGTTGCAGCGCCTCGCCGAACGCCACCGCCTTGCCGGCGATCACATGCATCAGCGGGCCGCCCTGCAAGCCGGGAAACACAGCCGAGTTGATCTTCTTGGCGATGTCTTCGTCATTCGTCAGCACAAAGCCGCCGCGCGGACCGCGCAGCGTCTTGTGCGTGGTGGACGTCACCACGTGCGCATGCTCGACCGGATTCTGATGGCGGCCTGCGGCGATGATGCCGGCGATGTGCGCCATATCCACCATCAGCTTCGCGCCCACGCCATCGGCGATCGCGCGCAGCCGTGCGAAGTCCAGCGCGCGCGGATAAGCCGAGAAGCCGGCGATTAGCAGCGCCGGCTTGTGCTGCTGCGCGAGTTCCTCGATCTGCTCGTAATCGATCAGCATCGTGTCGCGATTCACGCCGTATTGGACCGCGTTGAACCACTTACCCGACATCGCCGGCTTGGCGCCATGGGTCAGGTGGCCGCCCGCGTCGAGCGACATGCCCAGCACCGTGTCGCCCGGCTTCACGAGTGCGAGCATCACCGCGCCGTTGGCCTGGGCGCCGGAATGCGGCTGCACGTTGGCGAATTTCGCGTTGAACAGCTGCTTGATCCGATCGAGTGCCAGCGTTTCGATCACGTCGGCGTATTCGCAACCACCGTAATAGCGCTTGCCCGGATACCCTTCCGCATACTTGTTGGTCAGCACCGAGCCCTGCGCTTCGAGCACCGCGCGCGACACGATGTTTTCCGACGCGATCAATTCGACTTGCGACTGCTGGCGCTCCAGCTCTTTCAAAATGGCGCCGCGCACCGCCGCGTCACGCGTGGCGAGCGATTCTTCGAAGAAAGGATTCGGGTTCGACATGGAAGGTCCGTGGGGTGGTTGGCGGAAGGCCGGGAGCGGCTTTGGGGTGGGCTTCGAAGCCCCGCTGCTACCGGTCTGCATTGCGTCTATTCTTGACTCTCGCCCCGCGCGCCAATTTACGAATTCAGACGCGTTCTTTGCCTTTTCCGCCATGGGCGACCTTTTTCGACAAGTCGCGATGACAGGTTGCGAACGATCGTTAGCTGTTCGCGCTCATGCTGCACTGCAGCTGACCGCTGTGCGCAGTTCAGGTGCGTGTGCGCACACGCGCGGCGCCGTTCTGGTGCCGTTTGTTTAGCGATCCAGCTTTTATTGATGGGCAAGTGAGGGTTTAGCCTGATGGCACGTTAGTTGCGCTCGTCCTCAAAATTGCACGAGTCGCCGCTCCCCACGGCAAAGCGACATTACAGATTCGAAGGATTCATTTCCCCCATGTCCACCGATCGCACGGCGTCGCTGTCGCATTTCGCATTCATGCCGGTTCCGAACTTCACGATGATCGCGTTCACCAACGCGATCGAAGTCCTCCGCATGGCGAACTACCTGACAGGACAAACGCTTTACCGCTGGTCGATCGTGAGCCCCGAAGGCGGGCCAGTGACGGCGAGCAACGGTCTCTCGGTCGATACCGGGCCCGTTGAATGTGTCGGCCAGCCAGATATCGTGTTCGTGGTCGGCGGCATCGACGTGCAGCGCGCCACGACTCCCGAACATCTCGTCGCCCTGCGCCGCTTCGCCCGTTTGGGCAGCGTGCTCGGCAGCCTGTGCACGGGCACCTATGCGCTGGCGCGCGCCGGCTTGCTGGCCGGTTACGCGTGCGCAATTCACTGGGAGAACATGTCGGCGCTCAAAGAAGAGTTTCCCGACACGCGCTTTCTGAAAGAACTGTTCGTGATCGATCGCGATCGCGTCACATGCACGGGCGGCGTCGCGCCGCTCGATATGATGCTCAACCTGATCGCGCCGCGTGTCGGCACGGCACGGGTTACGCAAATCGCCGAGCAGTTCATCGTCGAACATGTGCGCGATACGAGCGCACAACAGAAAATGCCGCTGGTGGCGCGGCTCGGGTCGGCCAACAAGTCGCTCTTCGAAGTGATCTCGCTGATGGAGAACAACATCGAAGAGCCGCTTTCACGCGAAGAGCTCGCGCGGCTCGCCGGCATGTCGCAACGGCAATTGCAGCGCCTGTTCCGCGAGCATCTGGGGATGACACCCACGCATTACTATCTGACGCTGCGCTTGCGGCGCGCCCGCGAGTTGCTGCTGCAGACCGACATGTCGATCATGCATATCACCATGGCGTGCGGCTTCCAGTCGGCTTGCCACTTCTCGAAGAGCTATCGCGACGCGTTCGGCACCGCGCCGACGCGCGAGAGGCGCAAGCAGGCGCCGTCGCTGGCTTCTGTCACGCCTGTGATGGCGGCTTGAGTCGATTGCCTCACTGACAACTTCACCGCCTGAAAACACAACGCGTGGAACGGGAACCTGCTCAACGCGTGCGTTGTGATCAGGCTGTTCAGCTTTGCGTGACAGCCTCAGACAGGACCGCGAACGCGGTCCCTTCGTGCCTCAGGCCGCTTTCAACAGCCCGTGGGGGTCGATCACAAACTTCTTCGGCGCGCCGCCATCGAACTGCCGGTAACCGTCCGGGGCCTGATCGAGCGATACAACGGTCACGTTGACGATGTCGGCAATCGGCAAGCGGTCCCACAAAATCGCCTGCATCAGATTGTGGTTGTACTTCATCACCGGCGTCTGTCCGGTGTGGAACGAGTGCGACTTGGCCCAGCCTAGACCGAAGCGGATGCTCAGGCTGCCTTTGCGGGCGGCGGCATCGGTGGCACCCGGATCGTCCGTCACATACAGACCCGGAATCCCGATCGCCCCCGCGGCCCGGGTGATTTCCATCAACGAATTGAGCACCGTGGCCGGCGCTTCCTCATGCGAGCCGCTGCTGCCGTGGCCGTGCGCCTCGAAACCGACGCAGTCCACCGCGCAATCCACTTCAGGCTTGCCGAGAATCTGTTCGATCTGTTCGCCGAGCGTGGCGTCCTTCGACAAATCGATGGTCTGGAAACCCATCTTGCGCGCATGCGCGAGACGCGCCTCATTCATATCGCCGACGATCGTGCAAGCTGCGCCCAACAAGCGTGCGGATGCGGCCGCAGCCATCCCCACCGGCCCCGCGCCTGCGATATAGACGGTAGCGCCGGGCTTCACGCCCGCCATCACCGCGCCGTGATAGCCGGTCGGCAGAATGTCGGACAGGCACGTCAGGTCGCGGATTTTCGACATCGCCTGGGCGTGGTCGGGGAATTTCAGCAGATTGAAGTCCGCATACGGCACCAGCACGTACTCGGCCTGGCCGCCGATCCAGCCGCCCATGTCGACGTAGCCATACGCCCCACCCGCCCGCGACGGATTCACGTTCAGGCACACGCCGGTGTGCTGCGCCTTGCAGGTCGGACAGCGTCCGCACGCGACGTTGAACGGCACCGACACCAGGTCGCCGATCTTTAACGTTTCAACGTCGCGGCCCACCTCGATCACCTCGCCGGTGATCTCGTGGCCGAGTACGAGCCCGACCTCGGCGGTCGTGCGGCCGCGCACCATGTGCTGATCGGAGCCGCAAATATTCGTGCTGACCACCTTCAGGATCACGCCGTGGCCGATTGACCGGCCACGCGGGTCGACCATCTTCGGAAAGTCGATCGACTGCACTTCCACCTTGCCCTGCCCTAGATACACGACGCCGCGATTGCTGCTCATTTGTCTGTCTCCATGTCTTGTGAGCGACGTGCCCGACTCGATGTGGCACGCCGTTCAACGAGCGTAGCGTCCGCTGAAACAAAGGACATGTACCGAACGCGACACCGGTTTGGCAGGAACCGACACGCGAGGTGCAACCCGCGCGCACGCTGATGCCACCCGGTTTTTATTGATTGACCGTTCAATATAAAAAAACTAATATGGCCCATCGAACCACTTGGGTGGCCGCCCTGCGCCCGCCCCCCTAGCACCATGCCCAAACTTGGAATGCGCGAAATCCGCCGCGCCCAGCTGATCGACGCAACCCTGCTGACCATCGACCAGACGGGCCTGGCCGGTGCAACGCTCGCTTCGGTCGCGCAGCGTGCGAGCATTTCCACCGGCATCGTCAGCCACTATTTCGGCGACAAGGACGGTTTGCTCGAAGCCACCATGCGTCACGTGCTGCGCGATCTGTGGCAAGCCACGTCAAGACGGCGCCGTGCGGCGAAGGCGGATCCCCGCTCGAAACTGCGCGCGGTCGTGGCGGCGAATTTCGACGCTGAGCAGACCAGCAGCCCGGTCATGAAAACGTGGCTCGCATTCTGGTCCGAGAGCATGCACAAGCCGCAATTGCGGCGGCTTCAATACGTGAATACGCGGCGCTTGAACTCGAACCTGTGCGCGGATTTTTCGAAAGCACTGCCGCGTGCGGCGGCGCGCCGTGCGGCGAGCGGTCTCGCTGCGTTGATCGACGGGTTATGGCTGCGCGGCGCTTTGTCCGGCGAGCCCTTCGATACCAAGGCCGCACTGCGCGTGGCGAACGAATACATCGATCTGCTGCTGGAAGCACGTAACTAGCACGTAACTAGCACGCAAGCAGACCGGCGACATTTTCAAAAAAGGAGCAACTCATGGCGGTATTCGAAACGCAACGTCTCTATATAGGCGGCGCCTACGTCGACGCGACCAGTGGCGAGACCTTCGACACGCTCGACCCCGCCACGGGCGAAACGCTCGCCACCGTGCAACAGGCCGCGGCGGCCGACGTCGATCGCGCGGTGCAATCCGCACGCGACGGCCAACGCGAGTGGGCCGCGCTGACGGCGATGCAGCGCTCGCGCATCCTGCGCCGCGCGGTCGAGATCCTGCGCGAACGCAACGACGAACTCGCCGCGCTCGAAACACGCGACACCGGCAAGGCGATCGCGGAGACCCGGGCGGTCGATATCGTCACCGGCGCGGACGTGATCGAGTATTACGCAGGGCTGGCGACCGCCATCGAAGGTCAGCAGATTCCGTTGCGGCCCTCCTCGTTTGTCTATACGCGGCGTGAACCGCTGGGCGTGTGCGCAGGCATCGGCGCGTGGAATTACCCGATCCAGATCGCGTGCTGGAAATCGGCGCCCGCGTTGGCGGCCGGCAATGCGATGATCTTCAAGCCGAGCGAGATCACGCCACTGTCCGCTCTGAAACTCGCGGAGATTTATACCGAAGCCGGTGTACCGGCCGGCGTGTTCAACGTCGTACAAGGCGACGGACGCGTGGGTGCGATGCTCGCCGCGCATCCCGACATCGAGAAAATTTCGTTCACCGGCGGCGTTGAAACGGGCAAGAAGGTGATGTCGCTGGCGGGCGCATCGTCGCTGAAAGAAGTGACGATGGAACTGGGCGGCAAATCCCCCCTGCTCGTTTTCGACGATGCCAACCTCGAACGCGCCGCCGACATTGCGATGAGCGCCAACTTCTTCAGCTCAGGGCAGGTTTGTACCAACGGCACACGTGTATTCGTGCAGCGTAGCGTGCTGGAACGGTTCGAAACGCTGGTGCTGGAGCGTGTAAAACGGATTCGCGTCGGCGCGCCCACTGACGCCGACACCAACTTCGGCCCGCTCGTCAGCGCCGCGCAATTGCACAAAGTGCTCGGCTACATCGAAAGCGGGGTGCAGGAAGGCGCGCGGCTGATTGCCGGCGGCAAACGGCTGACGGAAGGCCACTTCGGCAACGGCCAGTACGTCGAGCCGACGGTTTTCACCGGCTGCCATGACGACATGCGTATCGTGCGCGAAGAAATCTTCGGCCCGGTGATGAGCATCCTCGTTTTCGACGACGAAGACGAAGCGATCTCGCGTGCAAATAACACCGCTTACGGTTTGGCTGCAGGCGTCGTGACCGAGAACCTGGCGCGCGCGCATCGTGTGATTCATCGTCTTGAAGCGGGTATCTGCTGGATCAATACGTGGGGCGAGTCGCCCGCGGAAATGCCGGTGGGCGGCTACAAGCAGTCGGGCGTCGGCCGTGAGAACGGCATCACCACGCTCGAACACTACACGCGCATCAAATCCGTGCAGGTCGAACTCGGCCCGTATCAACCGGTGTTCTAAGGAGGGGTGGCGATGGCTTCGAACGAATACGACTACATCATCGTCGGCGCGGGTTCCGCGGGCAACGTGCTCGCTTCGCGCCTGACCGAAGACGCGGACGTGACCGTGCTGCTCCTGGAAGCGGGCGGCCCCGACTACCGTTTCGATTTTCGCACGCAGATGCCCGCGGCTCTCGCCTATCCGCTGCAGGGGCGGCGCTATAACTGGGCGTACGAAACGGATCCCGAGCCGCATATGAACAACCGCCGCATGGAGTGCGGGCGCGGCAAGGGGCTCGGCGGGTCATCGCTGATCAACGGCATGTGCTACATCCGCGGCAATGCGCTCGATTACGACGGCTGGGCAGCACGCGCCGGGCTGGAGAACTGGACCTATCTGGATTGCCTGCCGTACTTCCGCAAAGCCGAAACACGCGATGTGGGCGCGAATGCGTATCACGGCGGCGACGGCCCGGTCCACGTGACGACGAGCAAGCCCGGCAACAATCCTTTGTTCGCCGCGATGGTCGAGGCCGGCGTGCAGGCGGGCTTCCCGCGTACCGACGATCTGAACGGCTATCAGCAGGAAGGCTTTGGCCCGATGGATCGCACGGTCACGGCGAACGGCAGACGGGCCAGCACCGCGCGAGGCTATCTGGATCGCGCGAAGACGCGTCCGAATCTGACCATCGTGACGCATGCCATGACCGATCGCGTGCTGTTCCTGGGCAAACGTGCGATTGGCGTCGCGTATCTGCATCATGGCAACGCTGTCACTGCGCATGCACGCCGCGAAGTGCTGGTCTGCAGCGGCGCGATTGCCTCCCCGCAATTGCTGCAACGCTCAGGCGTCGGCCGCTCGACGTGGCTGCGCGAACTCGACGTGCCGCTCGTGCACGATCTGCCAGGCGTCGGCGAAAACCTGCAGGACCATCTGGAGATGTACATCCAGTACGAATGCAAGGAGCCGGTTTCACTCTATCCCGCGTTGCAATGGTGGAATCAGCCTGCCATCGGACTTGAATGGATGCTTAATGGCACCGGTATTGGCGCGAGCAATCAGTTCGAAGCGGGTGGCTTCATCCGTACCCGCGATGAAGACCTGTGGCCGAACATCCAGTATCACTTCTTGCCCGTCGCGATCAACTACAACGGTTCGAACGCGATCAAAATGCACGGCTTCCAGGCGCATGTCGGTTCGATGCGTTCGCCAAGCCGTGGCCGTGTGAAGCTCACGTCACGCGATCCCGCCGCGCATCCGAGCATCCTGTTCAATTACATGGCCGATCCGCTCGACTGGCGCGAATTCCGCGACGGTATCCGTATCACGCGCGAGATCATGCGGCAGCCGGCGCTCGATCGGTATCGCGGGCGTGAGCTGAATCCGGGCGCCGAACTGACCACCGACGAGCAACTCGACACTTTCGTGCGGATGCGCGCGGAGACAGCGTTTCATCCATCGTGCTCGTGCAAGATGGGTTATGACGACATGGCTGTGGTGGATAACGAAGGCCGCGTGCACGGGCTCGATGCGCTGCGCGTCGTCGATGCGTCGATCATGCCGCAGATCACAACCGGCAATCTGAATGCGCCGACGATCATGCTCGCGGAGAAGATCGCCGATCGGATTCGCGGACGGGAGGCGCTGGCGCGGGTCGAGACGCCTTACTTTATCGCGAACGGCGTAGCGTCGAGGAAGCGGGAGAGCGCGACGGTTTAAGGCCGGCTGATTGCCTTCTTTCCACCCGCATCCCACGATATTCGACCGTAACGTTGGCAGCACTTGCGTGGGCGGGGCACTCCCCCGCCCATAAGATTTTCTTTACCCTCGCGCAACTTATCCTCGATTGTCAGCGATCCGCAAAAGCCGGATAGTGCGGCATCAGCCAACCCGCCGACAGACATTCCAGGAAATACAGGAAATGAAGTTTAAAGCAATGAGCCTCATGGCGACTGTTGTCTTAGCCCTGAGCGCAAGCTCGCTCGTCAGCCACGCAGCCCCTGAGACGCCAGCCGGGATCAAACCCACGGTGGATTCGGCGATCCAGCCCGTCATGGAGAAGTACCATATTCCGGGCATGGCGGTCGGCATCGTCGCCGGCGGACGGTCGTACGTGTTCGACTATGGCGTGGCGTCGACGCAAACCGCGACGCCGGTCACACACAACACCCTGTTCGAGCTCGGTTCGGTGAGCAAGACGTTTACGGCGACGCTCGCGTCTTATGCGCAGCTTGGCGGCGCCCTGTCGCTGTCGGACAAGACTGGCAAGTACCTCACATCACTGCAGGGCAGTCAGTTCGGCAACGTGAGTCTTCTCGAACTGGGTACGCACACTCCCGGCGGGCTTCCATTGCAAGTGCCGGACGAGATTCACAACAACGATCAGTTGCTGCAGTACTTCAAGACTTGGAAGCCGACCTACGCGCCGGGCACCTATCGGACTTACTCCAATCCCGGCATCGGCACGCTCGGCCTGATCACGGCAAAGAGCATGGGGCAAGATTTCGACACGCTGATGGAACAGCGCCTGTTTCCCGCGCTTGGCATGAAGAACAGTTACGTCACGATTCCACAAGCCCGGATGCAGGACTACGCACAAGGTTACAAAAAGGATGGTGCGCCGGTCCGCATGGCGCCCGGCGTGCTGTCCTCGGAAGCGTATGGCATCAGAACCACGGCCGCCGACATGATCCGCTTCGTGGAAGCGAACATGGCTCTGATCGAGCTCGATAGCCAACTCCAGCAAGCCATCACGGATACGCACACGGGTTACTTCAAGGCCGGCGCGCTGACGCAAGACTTGATATGGGAACAGTACCCTTACCCCGTCGCGCTGAAGACACTGCAGGAAGGCAACTCAGCGGCAATGGTTCTGAACGCGACGCCCGCTAGCGAGATCAAGCCGCCGATGGCGCCCCGTCAGGACGTCTGGATCAACAAGACCGGCTCGACCAACGGATTCGGCGCGTATGTCGCCTTCATTCCCGAAAAGCGGCTCGGAATCGTCATCCTCGCGAACAAAAACTTCCCGAACGAGGATCGGGTGAACGCCGCCTATCAGATCCTGACAGCACTCGCAGGCAGCGGACAATGAACCGAGGTGAAACCATGCTGAACAACCTGCGTTGCCTCGCGCTCGTCGCGGCGCCCCTGCTGGGCCTGCAATCCGTCGAAGCGGCAGAAAAGGCGCCCGCCACCAAAGACACCGTGGTATTGCAACGCGTCTCCGTTCAGGGAAACGATCGCGAGATGGGCATGGGAATCGCCGAATTCCCGCCGAATGCCGCCAAGCCGCGTCACAAGGCAACCGGTCCTGAGCTTGCCTACGTACTTGAGGGCGAGGTCACCGTAGCAGTCGACGGGCAACCCTCACGAATCGTTCACGCGGGTGAGAGCTACCGGATGCCGGCGAATGTCGTTCACGTGACGACCGCGGGCCCCGCGGGCGCAAAAGTCCTGGCGAGCTGGGCGTGGAATCCGGGAAAGCCGTTCAACGTCAACGTTCCACAGTAATCGGCAAGGGGGCAACCGGTGGACTGCCCCCAAACTGCGCACGCAATCGTCCTCATTCCCGCGCCGGACTCAACACGCGAGGCTCGTCGGTCTCCAGCGCTTCGGACACGAGCGTCTCCAACGCCAACCCGCGCGTCTCGATGCCCATGATCCACACTGCCGCAGCAGCGATCACAAAACACATTGCGCCAAGCGAGAACACGCCGCCCTGGCCGAATGTCGGCAGCACGACCCCCACGACGTAAGGGCCGATCAGCGAACCCACCCGGCCAATCGCCGATGCAAACCCCGACCCGGTAGCCCGCGCGCCGGTGCCATAAAGCTCAGGCGTATAGGTGTAAAGCACCGCCCACATCGCAAACAGAAAGAACTGCATTGCGAGCCCCGCGCAAATCAGAAGCGTCGGCGTTTGCGCGTGCAGCGCGGTTTGCCCATACACATACGCCATCACCGCACTGCCGGCCAGCGACGCGATACAGGTCGGCTTGCGCCCCCAGCGTTCCACCAGCCACGCCGCACAGATGAACCCGGGAATCCCGCCGAGCGAAATCAGCACCGTGTACAACACCGACTTCGTCACCGCAAAACCCGCCTGCTGCATCAGCGCACCGAGCCACGACGTCAAACCATAAAAACCCAGCAACGCGAAGAACCACAGCGTCCACACCATGATCGTGCGGCGCCGGTAGGCCACGCTCCATATCTCGCGAAACGCGCTCGTACCCTTCGCAGCCGGCGGTTCCTGCAACATCACGGGCGCGCGTAGCTGGCTCAGGCCGGCCGCTTTCATGACCTTCACTTCGACCTCGGCAAGGATCTTGTCCGCTTCCGCGAGGCGTCCGCGATGTTCCAGCCAGCGCGGCGATTCCGGCACCACGCGGCGCACGATCAAAACGAACACGGCAGGAATCGCCAGCAGCGCGAACTCCGTGCGCCAGCCGAACGCCGGCAACACAAAGTACGACACCACGCCCGCCGTGATGAACCCGAGCGGCCAGAAACCATCCATCAGCGCGATCAAACGTCCGCGCGACGCTGCAGGCACGAATTCGGACAAGAGCGTTTGTGCAATGGGAAACTCCATGCCCATGCCGAAGCCAAGCAGCACGCGATAGAAAATCAGCGCCTCGACACTCTGCGCGGTCGAGCACAGATACGACGCGAGTCCCCACAGCACCATGCTCCACTGAAACACGGGGCGCCGTCCAAAGCGATCAGCCAGCAATCCGGCGACGGCCGCGCCGATCACCATGCCGAAGAAGCTCGCACTCGCGACCAGCCCCGCCGTCGCGGTCGACAAATGGAATTCGGACTTGATGGAGCCGAGCACGAAGGTCATCGTGCCGAGATCGACCGAGTCGAAAAAGAACGCGATCGCGATGATGATGAAGATGGTCCGGTGATATCCGGAGAACGGCAGTCGCTCGAGTCTGGCGGCTGCGCTCGCGCGAGGCTGAAAAGCGGTAGACATGTCATTCCCTCGTTGATGCGGCGGCTGCCGCGTGGACGTTCCGATCAGTGCGTTTTCAGTAGACGCCGACATAAATCGGCCACATAGAAGGAATACGTCATTGGGATGGAATGGGAGCGCCTTACGGCCGCAACCGCGCACGCGCAGCACCGGCAATGCGCGCGAGCGCATCCGCGCTCAAACGAGCGGCGATCTTCTCAACGTATTCATGATGCCGCGACTGCAGCGGAGCGCCCAACTGCTGCGCGAGGAGATAGCGGATCAATGCGATGCGCCGGTGCCGCAACACGATGCTCTGATCGAGCAGAGCGAGCGCGGCATGAGCATCGCCTTGATGGCACGCGCGCTCGGTGAGACGCGCGGTGGCTAGACGTGTCGACGTCATGTCAGTCAGCGGCCAGGAGAGCCGCGAGCAGTGCCTCGGCAAGACACTGCCCGCCGCGCTTCACGACATGAGCGGCTCGGCCGCGTCGATCATCATCTTGACAAAGTAGTCCGCAAAACTGCGGCGCACGACGATATCGAAACTGTCCGCCCCAGTGGGCAACAGCGTCATCGATGCCTTGAAATAGTGGCTCTGCGCGCATTGCCCTTCGCCGAACAATTTCGGGTGCAGATCGAGCGGGCAACCGCGCGCCAGCACTTCACGCGTACGCGTGCCGCTGATTTCGAGCACCGTATAGCCGCTGCCGATATCCACCGCCGACGCGAACACGCCCGCAAATGCCGCGCCGAGCTTCGCCTGCAAAGGCGCGGTACGAGTCGCGTCGTGCGCCATTGCCGAGCGCACCAGCCACTCGTCGGGACCGAGCCACAGCATGTCGTAGCCATTGCCGCGCGCAATGGTGTTCGCCTTCTCGGGCGGCCGGCAGCCGATCACGCTTTCCACCGCGCTCACGAATGCTGCGTCGCGCGTGTCACCACGCACGTTCACCAGTTCCAGAAACGGCCGCTCGCTCAAGCGGAACGCCGCCGACGCCGTCGCCTGATGCTTTTTCAGCAGCGCATCCGTACCCACCAGCGGTGACTCCTGCCACACACCGGTTTGCTTGCCGACAGCGCGATCCACCGCCGACACCGTCCCTCTTGTTTCATTCCACATGTTGACGTGCTCCTTCGCTGTCGTAGAACACCGAACTGGTGACCTTGGCTGCAATCTGCTTGCCGCTCGCGAGCGGAATGGTGACCGTTTCGCCGATCTTGTCGAGACCGCCCTTCACCACCGCCATTGCAATCGAACGCTTCAGGATCGGGCTGTAATAGCTCGACGTGACGTGGCCGAGCATCGGTGCAGTATCGCCCTGGAACGGACCGGCGACGATCTGCGAGCCTTCGGGGATCACGAACGACGGATCGTCCGAGAGCAGCCCGACCAATTGCTTACGCCCTGCCTTCGCGGTGTCCGTTCGCGTCAATGAACGCTTGCCGAGAAAGTCCTTCGACTTCGCGACCAGCCCGCCCATGCCAAGGTCATACGGCGTCATCGAACCGTCCGTATCCTGACCGACGATGATGTAGCCCTTCTCAGCACGCAGCACGTGCATGGTTTCCGTACCATACGGCGTGATGTCGAATTCCGTGCCTGCGGCCATCAACGCTTCCCACACCGCGCGTCCTACGTTCGCGGGGACGTTCACTTCATAAGCCAACTCGCCCGAGAAGCTGATCCGCATCACGCGCGACGCCGCACCCGCCACGGTGCCTTCGCGATAACTCATGAACGGGAACGCCGCGTTCGCAAAGTCGATGTCGTGGCACACCTTCTGCAAGACCTTGCGGCTGTTCGGACCGACCACGGCGAAGGTTGCCCAGTGATCCGTCACGGAAGCAAGCCGCACGCGCATGTCCGGCCACTCGGTTTGCAGCCAGCGCTCGAGCCACGTGAGTACGCGCGCTGCGCCGCCTGTGGTGGTGGTCATCATGTAGTGCTGGTCGGCGAGACGCACGGTCACGCCGTCGTCGAAGATCATGCCGTTTTCGTCGAGCATCAGGCCATAGCGGCACTTGCCGACTTCCAGCTTGCTCCACGGATTCGTGTAGACCCAGTTCAACAGCTTCGCCGAATCGGGGCCCTGAATGTCGATCTTGCCGAGCGTCGAGGCGTCGAGGATGCCGACGCTCGTGCGTACCGCCAGCGACTCGCGTGCGACGGCGGCGTGCATGTCTTCGCCCGGCTTCGCGAAGTACCACGGACGCTTCCAGTTGCCGACGTCCTCGAACGCCGCACCGTTTTCCACGTGCCATTCGTGCACCGCTGTCTTGCGTACCGGATCGAGAAACTCACCCAGCTCGCGGCCGGCAAACGTGCCGAACGTAACCGGCGTGTAGTTCGGACGGAACGTCGTCGTGCCGGTTTCGGGAATGGTCTTGCCGAGTGCCTGCGCGAGAATCGCCATGCCGTTGATGTTGCCGAGCTTGCCCTGATCAGTACCGAAACCCATCGCCGTATAGCGCTTTACGTGCTCGACGGATTCGAAGCCTTCGCGCGCTGCCAGGAAAATATCGGCCGCCGACACGTCGTTCTGAAAGTCGACGAACTGCTTCGGCCCGCGCGTCGCGAGTTCGCGGCCGCCGACAAGCCACAGCGGTTGCATCTTCGCTTCGGTAATCTCCGCCACCTGCACTGGATTTGGCCGCGCAACGATGTGTCCAGCCGCACGCGCCGCCTCGACACCAGCATCGACCGCGAAGCGAATGCCCTGCCCCAGTGTGAAGTCACCCGCACACGCGCCGATGCTCGTCTCCGCCTGCATCGCCTTGCCTGGCACAAAACAGGCCTTGCCGTCGTGCCAGTGGGCCTTGCCGCCCGATTGCGCGAACAGATGCAGCACCGGGCTCCAGCCGCCGGACATCGCGAGCAGATCGCAGGGCAGCGCACTCTGTTTCGCACCGACCTGTCCGTTGGAATACGACGCCACATCGACCGATGCGACCCGCAGCTTGCCGTGCGCCGCCGTCACAGCCACGCCATTCATCACCTTGACGCCGTAGCGGCGTGCGAGCGCGGGCAGCGTGCCCTTCGATTCACTCGCGCGCGGGTCGACGACCGTCACCTGGGCGCCGGCCGCTTTCAGATCGAGCGCGCATTGATAACCGTCGTCGTTGTTCGTGAAGACCACGGCATTTCGGCCCGGCAACACCGCATAGCGATGCAGATACGTCGAGACAGCCGAAGCCAGCATCACGCCCGGCAGATCGTTGTTGCCGAACACGATTGGCCGCTCATGCGCGCCCGTTGCGAGAATCACGCGTTTCGCGCGGATCTTCCACATCAGTTCGCGCGTGCCCTTCCTCTGCGACACCGGCAGATGTTCCGTGAGCCGCTGCGTGACAGTAATGAGGTTATGGTCCTGGTAACCGAACGCGGTGCTGCGGCACAGAATCTTCACATCGGGCATCTGCCGCAGCTCGTCCTCGATCTTGTGGACCCATTGCAGCGCCGGTTTACCGTCGATCTCCGCGCGGCACGACAGCAGCGAGCCGCCGAGTTCCGGCTGATCGTCGACCAGGGTCACGCGTGCGCCTGACAATGCCGCCGCATGCGCGGCCGCCAGACCCGTCGGGCCGCCGCCGACCACCAGCACGTCGCAATGCGCAAAACACTTGTCGTAGCGGTCCGCATCGGTTTGCTCGGGCGCCTTGCCGAGACCGGCCGCATCGCGGATCACTTCTTCATACTTCGGCCAGAACTTGCGCGGCCACATGAAGGTCTTGTAGTAGAAGCCCGCCGGAATGAAGCGCGCGAACTTCTGGTTGATCGCCATGCGGTCTTTCTCGATGCTCGGCTTCGCGTTCACGCTGGTCGCGACGAGCCCCTGATACAACTCCACTTCAGTCGCACGCGCGTTCGGCACCGTGTACGCGCCGGTTTCAAGCTGCACGATCGCGTTCGGCTCTTCCACGCCCGCCGTCACGATGCCGCGCGGCCGGTGGTATTTCCAGCTGCGCGCCACGAAGTGCTCACCGTTCGCGAGCAGCGCGGAAGCGAGCGTGTCGCCCTGATAGCCCTGATACTTGCGCCCGTTGAACGTGAAGTTCAGTACGATCGCGCGGTTGATGCGCCCGCCGCTGGGGAGTCGGTCTTTCTGGCTCATGGTGCCTTACCCTCGTGTGCCTTGTCTTGTGCCTTAGCCTCATTACTGTCCATCGTGAGCAGCGGACGTTCGAACGTCTCGTAGCCCTGGATCTCGTAGCTCACCGTGTCACGCTGCGCCTTGAACCAGCGGCGGCATCCTTGCGTGTGCATCCATTGCTCGCGATGCACGCCGCGTGGGTTCTTGCGCATGAACAGGTAGTCGCCCCATTCCTTGTCGGTGAGCTTGTCGGTATCGAGCGGACGTGCAATGTCCGCTTCGCCGCCGCAAGAAAATTCGGTTTCGGCGCGTGGCCCGCACCACGGGCATTCGATCAGCAGCATGTGGTTTACCTAAGTGTTAGTGGGCAACAGCGGCGGCGCCGTGCTCGTCGATCAGGTGACCGGTGTAGAAACGGTCCAGCGAAAACGGCGCGTTCAGCGGATGCGGCTCATCCTTCGCGATCGTGTGCGCATAAGCCCAGCCCGATCCGGGCGTCGCCTTGAAACCGCCGGTGCCCCAGCCGCAGTTGAAATAAAGTCCCTTCACATCGGTCTTGCTGATAATCGGGCACGCATCCGGCGACACGTCGACAATGCCACCCCACTGGCGGTTCATCCGCACGCGCGAGAACACCGGGAACATTTCGACGATTGCTTCGAGCGTGCCTTCGATGATCTGGAAACTGCCGCGCTGACCAAAGCCCGTGTACTGATCGACGCCCGCACCAATCACCAGATCGCCCTTGTCGGACTGGCTGATGTAGGCATGCACCGCGTTCGACATCACGACCGTATTGACGACCGGCTTGATCGGCTCGGACACCAATGCCTGCAACGGATGGCTCTCCAAAGGCAAACGGATGCCAGCCATGTCGGCGAGCGTGGACGTATTGCCTGCGGCAACCACCGCGACTTTCTTCGCCTTGATGAAACCCTTCGTGGTATCCACGCCAACGACCTGGCTGCCGTTGCGGCGAATCCCCGTGACCTGACAGTTCTGCACGATATCGACGCCGGCCTGATCCGCTCCACGCGCGAAACCCCATGCGACTGCATCATGCCGAGCCACGCCGCCGCGACGCTGAATCGACGCGCCGAGCACCGGATAGCGGCTATTCAGATTGATAGTCGGCTCGATTTCCTTGATCTGCTCCGGCGTGAGGAATTCGGCATCCACGCCGTTCAGCCGGTTGGCATTCACGCGACGTTCGGTGTCACGCACGTCCTGCAGCGTGTGCGCGAGGTTCATCACGCCGCGCTGGCTGAACATCACGTTGTAGTTCAGGTCTTGCGAGAGACCTTCCCACAGCTTCATTGCCTTTTCGTAGAGCGCAGCCGATTCGTCCCACAGATAATTCGAGCGCACGATCGTCGTATTGCGCGCGGTATTGCCGCCGCCGACCCAGCCTTTCTCCAGCACGGCGATATTGCGCACGCCATGCTCCTTGGCGAGGTAATAGGCAGTGGCGAGACCATGCCCGCCGCCGCCGACGATCACGACGTCGTATTCACGCTTAGGCTCCGGGCTCTTCCACTGACGCTCCCAGTTCTCGTGATACGACATCCCGTTGCGCAACAGGCTGAATATCGAATAGCGGCTCATTGTTGGTCCTTTGGGTCCTGTTGATACTCTTTACTTCCTGACTCGTTCAGCATTCTCAGCATTCGATGACGTTCACGGCGAGGCCGCCGCGCGACGTCTCCTTGTATTTGGTCTTCATGTCCGCGCCGGTTTCGCGCATTGTCTTGATCACGTTGTCGAGCGACACGTAGTGCTGGCCGTCGCCCTTCATCGCCATGCGCGCGGCGTTCAGCGCCTTGATCGCGCCCATCGCGTTGCGTTCGATGCAGGGAATCTGCACGAGGCCGCCAACCGGGTCGCAGGTCATGCCAAGGTTGTGTTCCATGCCGATTTCGGCGGCGTTTTCCACCTGCGTCGGCGTGCCGCCCATCACGGCGGCGAGCGCCGCTGCGGCCATCGAGCAGGCCACCCCCACCTCGCCCTGGCAGCCCACTTCGGCGCCCGAGATCGAGGCGGTTTCCTTGTAGATGATGCCGATCGCCGCAGCGGTCAGCAGGAAGGTGACGATGCCCTCGTCGTTCGACGCATGCATGAACTTCACGTAGTAATGCAGCACTGCGGGAATCACGCCGGCCGCACCGTTGGTCGGCGCCGTAACGACGCGCCCACCCGCTGCGTTTTCTTCGTTCACGGCCATGGCGTAGAGATTGACCCAGTCGAGCATCGACAGCGGATCGCGCAGCGACTCTTCCGAACGCGAGCGCAATTGCGCGCACAGGTCGGCGGCGCGGCGCTTCACGTGCATCGGGCCGGGCAATTCGCCACGCACCTTGCAGCCGCGTTCGACGCAGGCGGACATGACGCGCCAGATCGCCAGCAGCCCTTCGCGCACGTCCTGTTCGGTACGCGACGCGCATTCGTTACGCAGCGTTATTTCTGCGATCGACAAACCGGTTTCGCGGCACACGCGCATCAGATCGTCGCCGGTGCGAAATGGGTAAGGCACTTCCGCGCCGGCACGCAGGCCGTTGACGCGGTCGCCTTCGCGATTGATCACGAAGCCGCCGCCGATCGAGTAATACTCTTTCTCCACCAACAGTTGGCCGTTTTCGTCGAAAGCCTGAAAACGCATGCCGTTCGGATGCACGATGCTCGAGCCCGGCGCGCCCGGCATCAGCTTGCGGAAGAAGCCGAGTTGTTCGCGCTCGTCGAATTTGACCGGGTGCTTGCCGAGCAGCATCAGTTGCTTTGTTTCGCGAATCGCCTGCAGGCGCGGTTCGATCACGTCCGGGTCGATCAGATCGGGCAGATTGCCTTCGAGGCCGAGCAGTACCGCCTTGTCCGTGCCGTGCCCCTTGCCGGTCGCGCCAAGCGAGCCGAACAGTTCGACTTTGACGCGGCGCACGAAGCCAAGCAGATTGGCGTCTTCGATATGCGAGGCGAAGCGGCACGCAGCGATCATCGGCCCGACGGTGTGCGAACTGGAGGGACCGATGCCGATCTTGAACAGATCGAAGACGCTGACGTTCATGGCGTGCCTTATACGTTGCGATACCAGGATTAGCTGGGTTGCCGGGTGGCTTGAACTAGCCCCTATTGCACCGCACGTCAAATTGGACCGATAGAATAAAAACGGCATGACAGTGGGATAGTGGCGTCAAGCGGGCCGCCGGCCAAGCGCAGCGGCGGATTTGCGATGACTTCTGACGCATTTGCGACAGGCGCGGAGCTTGCGGCTGGCGATGCTGGTGCCACGGCTGAATGGACCCCAATCAATGGGCGATCATTGGCCTGATGAAGCGGCCGCTATCCCCGGTGCTATGCTTGATTTAACCCTTTCCCTTGCTGGCTGCATGTATGAATTCCGCTGAACCGCTTCCCCTTCAATCGATCGACGGCCCCTCGAAGCAGCGCATCCGCTTCGGCATCATCCTGCTGCCGAACTTCACGCTGACGGCGTTCTCGGGGTTCGTCGACCTGTTGCGCCTGTCCGCGGATGAAGGAGACTTCAGCAAGCCCGTGCGCTGTTCGTGGAGCGTGATAGGGGAAACCCTCGCTCCGGTGCGCGCGAGTTGCGGGATCCAGATCACGCCGTGGGAGACGTTCGATAACGCCGAGCCGTTCGATTACGTCGTCGTGGTGGGCGGCCTCCTGCATTCGGGGCCGGCCGCGAACGATGCGACGCTGGCCTTCATCCGCCGCGCCGCCGCCACCGATGCGACGCTGGTCGGCATGTGCACCGGCGTGTTCTCGCTGATGCGCGCAGGCGTGCTGGAAGGCCACCGCATCTGCGTGAGCTGGTTTCACTACTGGGATTTCATCGAGCGCTTTCCGGCGGTCAATGAGGAGGCGCTGGTGGCGGATAGGCTGTTTGTGATCGACCGTCGGCGCATTACGTGTTCGGGTGGGCGGGCGTCGATCGACGTGGCGGCCGCGATTCTGTTGCGCCACTTCGAGACGGCCACAGTGCAGAAGGCGTTGCGGATTCTGCTGGTGGACGATATGCAGAAGGGTAATGCGCCGCAACCGCATCCGCCGGGGTTGGCGCCTGCGGCCCATCCGAAGGTGAAGCGCGCGATTTTGCTAATGGAGCAGCATGTGGGGCGGTCGTTGTCGCTCGACGAACTCGCGCGCAAGCTCGATCTGTCGCCGCGTCAGCTCGAAAGGCTCTTCAAGGCGCAAACTGGTAAGGCGCCGCAGGCGTATGCGAAGCAGGTTCGGTTGCGCACCGCCGCGTGGCTGCTGACGAGTTCGGATAAGACAGTGGCGGATATCGCGTCGAGTTGCGGCTTTTCCGATGCCTCGCATCTGGGACGCGAATTCCGCAAGCAGTTCGGCCTGCCGCCGATGATGTACCGTGAGCAACGTGGTACGGCTGCTGAAGTTGATGACGGCTCAGGCTATGACGAGACCTTTCCGGGGCGGGCTCAGGCGATTTGAGGGTGGTTAGCGCGAGGAGGTCGGAACGTCCCTGTTCGCGGGGACGATAGCCGCCGCCGATATCAGAATGCACGCCCGGCCACACAAGCCCACCGCGTCAACTCTCACGCCATCTAGGATGGTCTTCCGCAACGGTTTTTAAAACATGCTTTCTCACTGAGCCGACTCCCTGAAAATTCGGGTGTTCCATATGGCGTGAAAATTGTCTTTCCGAGCGCCGTAGCTGTCCGTGTAGAGATTAATAACTGCCGTGATCTGATCGACTACGTGGTCACTTCCCCGAATCCAAATAGCAAAAACCCGACGATTCGCACAGTTGATCTCGCGCAAGACCTTGAGTATTGAAATAAACGACGCACTCGTTCATAGCATTGCACCCACCAACCAAATTTCCGCCGCCCGCTCCGTTTTCGGCGAATCCAATGGGCGGTTGCATTAATATTAAAAAATCAGTAAGCGCTTATCGGCACAAAACATAATTTTTCGCATCCTCTGATTCGGATTGGTGAAAATTCTTCCGCCCTGGCTCGCACTATCGCCCTCGCGCGCCATTTTTTGCCATTGCTTACCGTTGCATTATATCCGAGGCGCGAATCCATTTTCTCAGCATATGGCCGCTCGCTTGCTGAAAATCAATTTTCACCCATTCGTCTCCGAGGACATCAACTGCAGTGACCTGGTCGCCTCTCACAATGTACATCTTTGTTTTACTATTGGAGCTCGGCGACTCATATAGCCATGCCTTTTCTACACGAATGCGAAACATCTGCCCGCTCACAGCGCCTGTTGCTGAAAGAAGCGCCACTTTCGATTCGACGAGTGAAGCCTCGGACCGCGCATTTTCTTGTCGGAGTTGTTTTGCCAAGGCCAGGTAACTTTTCCGGTTTTCAAGATTAGGAGGATCACACGCCATCACGTTGGAAACCCCGAGATTTCTTGCGATCACATCTCGAAGTTTCAGTTTTACGCTTGCACGCGAGAACTCATGCCACATGCTATTGGCCCCAGCGGTCGTCTTCGTTGTCATTTCTGAGGACCGGTCGTCGCTTGAATCCAACCATATGTCCCGCTTGGATGCCCATCCGCCACCGCATATTTCGCCTGTTTGCATGGTAATGATGCAACCAGTTGCTGCTTCTATTACCGGGCAATACTCTCTTCCCTCAATTCGCGACTTTTCCCCTGCAACGTCGAGCAGCCCTTGTCTGATGACGGGCACTACGATGTAATGCCCAGTGGGAGAAACATTCTTCTGCTCGATGGCTTCGAAGACGATTCCACCCACCCTAGTCAATTGCTCTTCCTGAAATAGCTGGAGGCGAGCGCCGTTCTTTTCTATATAAAATGCACGGGCCCATCCGTCGCCGAATCGGGATTGCAACTCACCAGTTAAAGGCGCATCAAGTTCGATCGACTCTCCACTTGGAAGTGTCACCTGCGTTGCAAAAACTGGTTGAGAGGTAGCCAGCGTGACTAAATATGACGTCACGACGCAAATGGTTATTTTTCCCATACCAATGAATAACTTAATACGCTTCACGACAATTTACTCCGCAATTTTCCAAAGCGCACGTGGCAATCATTCATGTGCCTGTGCTCACCGTAATAGGCGACGATTTGCGATTCGTACGTAATCCGTGATTGGCCCCACGTGGACGGATCCGCCTGCACTGATGGATGAGTGAGAAAAAAAGCTTTCAGTGCGCTTCCCACGTCCTTCACAACGTTATTAGGGCGATTAACGTGCTGATCAAGCGCGGCGGCTCGGCCAAGGTCCGATTTAAAATACTCACCGACCGAATACGCGTAGCCGTCTGGAATGAGAGCAATCACTTTTCTCAAACGATCGACAAAATCCTTTGCCTGCTTATCCTGAAACTCGTCACTTATGATTGCATTGACAATTGAAGCAAGAGGCTTTTGTTTTATTTTCATACCAAACGTTGCGGCACTACAACCTTCTCTCAATTTGGCGTGTAACTCATCGCCAGTTATCTTTACTGCGCCCGTGACTTCCGTATCTTGATAATACATTTTTGCCGTGCGCGAATCAGCACCCTGAGTTTCAACCGTCCAACCGCATTTTTCGAACAGACGCTGGTAAGCGGCCTCATTGCTAATCTTGAATTCGGCAACCTGCGTTGAGAACTCGCCTTTGCCAGTCGCATTAACCGTCTTCTGACATGCGCCTGCGGTGAATATTTCACTGTCGTACGCTTGAACGCCGTCAATATTTCCTTCATTTGCGGACATCGCAACAAGTATCCTGTGCTCGCTATCTGTCATCTGACCGCTGTCAGAAAGCCGGCGCAGAGCGGGCGAATGTTCCAATGCCAAGTGCCCCATATATAGCGGCCCATAATGAACTACTTGCCCGTTCCAGCGGGTCACATTGAATTGATTAACATAGTTGCATCCGCAGTCACAACCACCTGCCTTTAGGAAATTCCCCGCCAACGCAATCGGATGGATGTGAAAAACGTCCGACCCGGGCAGGTCAGTCAAGTGGACCTTGACGTCGTCCCACCAGACGAGTTTTTCGATCCGCTTCTGCTCCGCCTCGTGCTGAGCTTGCGGGCCCGTCTGCTTTTCTATCTCCGCGATGAGCTGCTTCCACTTGTCTGGATTAGCCCATTCGCTCTCGTGCTTGATGATCAACCTCGACATGCGCAAGGCAGTCCACGGATTATCGGCGGCGGCGCAGAGTTCGTCCGCAGCCTTGCTGCCGTCTCCGGTCTGGTATAACGCTCGATAGATTGACGCCATCAGCGGACTGAGTTTGCCGAGCGCTCCCGGTTCTGGCACGTCCGCGCCGATCGCATAGTCGACAAACGCTTTCGTGGTTGCAAACATTGTGTGCGTCGGGTCGTGCGCATCTTCCAGGGTCTGGAAGTCCACCCACTTCTGCGCAAACTCACGCGTCACCTTGCCACCGGCGAAGCTCTGCTCGCGCACCCATCCGCTGATGTCGTTGCCCAGTGCGTCCGCACTGTCGACTTTCCACCAGTTCAGTTTCTGCCCGTCGCTTTCCGCCGTGGCCTCCTTGGATGGGTTCCCCGGCTGCCGGGCCAGTTCGGCAAGCGAGGCCACCTGAATCACGCCGGTTTGCTTTGGATTCTCGCCAGGCTGGTTGGCCGCCAAGTACAACGTTGTCGACCGATCGACTCGCAGGATCGGGGGATCCTTGGGTAACCCAAGCTGCAGCCACGCCAGTTCGTGTGCCCCGTTATCGGCAATCCACTTTTGCCCCTGCGCGATAAACGACTTGATGCTGTCGTCACAGAACACCTCAATGTGGACCATGCGGTTTGAGGTCTGCTGACTCAACGAGTCGTAGCGGCCCAGATGACCGATCAGGTCACCTGCATTGATGTGAACCGGCGTGGTCGGCACCACCACGCAATCGAGCGACGAGTCCGGCATGATTTCCTCGACAACGGGACCACCGTTTTCCTTGCCCAGGAAAACCCACCCGTTGATCGCCGCATCCGGATTGACATATGCGCCCACCGTAGGCGCAAACATCTGGGCCCCGTGCGTATCCTTTATCTGCCCCCAGTCCTCTTCACGCCTGCTCAGGCTGAACTGTGCCCCCTGCGGCAGGATGCCGAGGATCGTGCCATGCGGCTTTGTCACGCGAACCCTTAGCCCTTGCTGTCCAGCGGGCGCCACCTGACCGTTCGGACTGGCATGAGGCTTGTCCATGGCGAACCCAGTGACCTTGAACTGTGTCGACCAGTACGCGGGCCGCGTCAGCGTCGTATCACTCTCATAGTCCGCCAGATCCTGCAGGTGCATATACAGAGCGAAAAACTTCAGCGTGGTGCCTCGTGGAAACTCCATCGTGTGACGTACCAGCGCAAACCCCGTGCTGTACGGTGCGCTGATCGCCGGCTTGCCGTTCTGGGCAGGAATCTCGCTGACCAGGTAGGTGCGGTTGAGACGCCAGGCAACTAGTTCGCCCTCGGTAATGCTTCGCAAGCCATGTTTCAGGTCCAGAAATTGACCGGCTCCGGCCTCAGTAACATGAATTCCACCATGCCACATGCCCTTGCCGCTGACCGAATAGGAGCCCGACGGTTCCTGTTTCAATGCTTTGTAGAAATCGTGCTCATCGGTAAATTCAATGGATGAGCCCGCATTGCCTTGCCCCTTCTTGCGAAACGGAAACGCGAAGCCAAGCTGCTTCAACCGAGCGCTGGGCGAATTCGGCGGTGTCGTATTTGCCATGATTGCGCCTATTCAGAAAACCCGAAGTTCATATCTCCCTTCACATCCTTGAGGGGAGCCGTCGCGTTATACCTGAAGCACGAATCCATTTGCGTAACGTATGCCCGTTCGCTTGATGAAAATCAATTTTTACCCGTTCGTCTCCAACGACATCAATTGCAGTGACCCGGTCGCCACTCACAATGTAAATTTTTGTCTTGCTGGAGCACCTTATGCACATTTCGTGAGACGGGCTATCCTGGCGGGATGACGAAACGCAAGCCATACCCGAGTGGTGTCTCGGACCAAGAATGGCGGCTTTGTTATTCCTTATCTGGCGTTGATGAATAAGGAAGCGCCCCAGCGCAAGCATGAGTTGCGAGAGGGGTTTAACGCACTGCGCTGAATAGCGCAGGCTGAAGCTGCATGGCGGATGCTGCCGACCAGTTTTCCGCCATGGGGAGCAGTGTTCCAGCAGACGCAACGCTGGCCCAAGGCCGGATGTTTCGAAGCGATGGTGAACGACTATGAGCGGCTACCCAAAACTCCGGCACTCTGGCTGGTTTGCATTTCGTTGTCTTCGCCATGCTGATGCTCGACTATGCCGTTCCGATACTGCAACGTTCATAACAAGCTCTAAGCTCGGTCCGTGACTTTGCGTCACGGTCCCTCAGGTATCGCCCGGTGTATTGAAATATCGTGTCGGCACGTGCGTCCGGCCGAGCCAAACCGTGCGGTTTAGCGGCCGGAGCACACGCATGTGTCAAACGCAATGGTTGCCTATGCTGAGCTTGAGTTTCGGACAGTGTGTCCGGCGTTTAGTCAAACCTCACTGCCCCGCAATATAAGCCTTCACCGCCGGCAACCCATCCTTCCCATCAAAGGTCTTCACGCCCGCCAGCCACTTGTCGAGCACCGCCGGATTCGCCTTCAGCCAATCCTTCGCCGCCTTGTTCGGATCCGTCTTGTTCATGATCGGCAGCATCACGTGATTCTCGATGTCGGTCGTGAAGTGCAGGTTCGACACCAGCTTCGCGACGTTCGGGCAACGTGTCGAATAGTCGTTCGGCGTGACCGTCAGCACTTTGGCTTCGCCGTAGTTCGGACCGAATACGTCATCGCCACCGGACAAATAATCGATCTTCATCTGCACGTTCATCGGATGTGGTTCCCACCCGAGAAACACGATCGGCTTCTTGTCGCGAACCGCGCGATTCACTTCGACCAGCATGCCCGCCTCGCTCGACTCCACCAACTTGAACTTGCCAAGGCCGTACTGGTTGCTGTCGATCATCTTCTTGATCAACGCATTGCCGTCGTTACCCGGTTCGATGCCATAGATCTTGCCGTCGAGCTTGTCGTAGTTCTTCGCGATATCGGCGAAGGTTTTGATGCCCGCCTGATACGCGTAATCCGGCACGGCCAGCGTGTATTTCGCCCCGGTCAGGTTTGGCGTGGGCAGCACGGTGAGCTGGCCGGCCTTTTTGAACGGATCGATCATCGGATCCATGGTCGGCGACCAGTAGCCGAGGAACACGTCGATCTGCTTGCTCTTCACACCCGCGAAGGTGATCGGCACCGAGGCGATGGTTTTGGTCGGCTTGTAGCCGAGCCCTTCGAGCACCGTCGAGGCTAGACCGGTAGTCGCCGCGATATCGGTCCAGCCGACGTCGGCGAACCGGACGTCCCGGCAAGTAGCAGGTTCCGTGGCAAAGACAGACGACACCGACAGCGCGCACAACGACGCAGCCCACAAACGTTTCATGGCGTTCCCTCAGGGTGATTGATGCTTGACTGGTTTTACTAATCAGATTTTCCAGGCGCAATTGCTTGCACCGACTTAATTGATGCCAACTCATTCACGCAGACTCAACTACGCCGACTCATTTACGCAGACTCATTTACGCCGACAGCCGTCGCTCGACACTCGGTGCGTGGCCAAACTGCGCGCGATAGGCCTTGCTGAAATGGCACGGCGAGTGAAAGCCACAAACGGCCGTTACCCGCGCGATCGACGCATCCGTATTGCGCAACAGTTCACGCGCCCGACGCAAACGCAGCGTCAGGTAATAGTGCGTCGGCGACACGCTCAGAAACATCTTGAACATCCGCTGCAAATGACGTTGCGACAGATGCACGAGCCGCGCGAGTTCATCGAGCGACAAGGGCTCTTCGATATTCGCTTCCATCAACCGCACGACTTCGATCAACTCCGCGCGCGAGAAACCAACCCGCGCGTCGACGGGAATATGCTGATAATCGGTCGAACCGCGAATCCGCTCGACAATGAACTGCTCGGACACTTGCGCCGCGACCGCATGGCCGAGGCGCATGCCGACCAGGTTCAGCATCAGATCGAGCGGCGCGGTGCCACCGGTGCAGGTCATCCGGTCACGGTCGATCACGAACAGTTCATCCGCGAAACGCACGTGCGGGTAGCTCCTGTGCAGTGGCGACATGTCTTCCCAATGCACGGTGCAGCGATAACCGTCGAGCAGGTTCGCAGCCAGCAGCGCGAACGGTCCCGTGCAAATGCCGCCAAGCGGAATGCCTTTCGACGCCACGTCCTGCAGCAAGGCGATGACCGTATCGTCCACGTAATCACGCACATGCCAGCCGGCGCAGACGATCAGCACATCCGGCATACCCGCTTCAGCCAGCGTCGTGGTCGGCTTCACGGTGATGCCGTTGCTCGCTCGCGCCGGCTCGCCGTCCGGCGTAATCACCGACCACGTGTAGTGCTGCGCGCGGCCCACGTAGTTGGCCATGCGCAGCACCTCGACCGCGCTCGTGAAAGCAATCATCGAAAAGTTCGGCAGCGTCAGAAAGCCGAAGTGCGCGAGCCCGGACAGCGGCGAATCGGATTGGGCCTCGACAGGGGAGATCGCGTCGCGCTTCATAGGCGGCTCAGCCGTGCTGCGCCGCCGGCGCCCGGCGCACCTTCATGACGTTGCGCAAGCCCGACAGCAGCGGCGCCCGTGCCATGCCAGGCGACCGGCCGAAACTTTCCGTGATGCGGTCGAGAATGATCGCAAGCATCACCACGGAGAGGCCGCTTTCGAAGCCGAGGCCGATATCGAGCCGCTGAATACTCGCCAGCACGTCGTTGCCGAGGCCGCCCGCGCCCACCATCGAGGCGATGATCACCATCGACAAAGCCATCATGATCGTCTGGTTCACGCCGGTCATGATCGACGGCAGCGCGTTCGGAAACTGCACCTTGTAGAGCAATTGCCAGGGCGTGCAGCCGAACGCCTGCCCTGCTTCGACGATTTCGCGATTCACATGCTTGATGCCGAGCGACGTAAGACGCACAGCAGGCGGCATCGCGAAGATCACCGTGGAAAGAATCCCCGGCACGCGGCCGAGACCGAACAGCATCGCCGCCGGAATCAGGTAGACGAAAGCGGGCATGGTCTGCATCAGATCGAGCACGGGGCGCACCATCATTTCAATGGTGCGGCTCTTCGCGGTCCAGATGCCGAGCGGCACGCCGAGCAGCAGGCTGATCAAGGTCGACGAAAGCGTGAGACCGAGCGTGATCACCATCTGATCCCAGAAGCCGGTGCCGTAGATCAGCAGCATCGCCAGCAACGTGAACAGCGCGAAACGCCAGCCCACCCGCCACAAGCCAATACCGACGAAAAACGCCATCAGTGCCCACATCGGCACCGCTTGCAGGCCGTGCTCGATCAGCGCGGCAAAACTCTCGATGACCTTGCCGATGGAATCGAAGGTTTTTGCGTCATGGTCGAGCAGGTAGTGAACGCCGTGGTCGACCCAGGCGCCAAGTGGAATGACTTCAGACATGGGAACCTCGATGGCGCGTGAGAACATTCAGCACGTTCGTCTTGTTGACCGAACCGCAGTAGGAGCCGTCTGCTTCGACGACTGGCAGCGGTGCACGGCTCGCTACCACGCGTTCGACGACGTCGTCCAAAGGCGTAGTACGGCGGATGCACTCGATGTGGTTGAGCTGCGGCGATGCGCTGCCCATCGCGTCGCGGCACACGAAGCCGCGGAACTTGCGCTCGCTGTCGAGCACGAACGCGTATTCGGCGCTGCCGTTGAGCGTCGCGGCTACGCTCGAGGCGTCGATCTGTGGCGAATGCTGCATGAGCGGCACCGCGTCCGTCTGCATCAGGTCGCCGGCCGTCAGATAGCGGCTGGTGTCGATGCCTTCGAAGAACGCGCGCACATAATCGTCGGCGGGATTGGTGATGATTTGCTGCGGCGTGCCGATCTGCACCACCTTGCCGCCTTCCATGATCGCGATCCGGGTGCCGATGCGCATCGCCTCTTCCAGATCGTGCGAGACGAACAGGATGGTGCGCTGTTGCTCGCGTTGCAGATCGAGCAGCACGTTCTGCATTTCCTTGCGCTTGAGCGGATCGAGCGCGGAGAACGCCTCGTCCATGATCATGAGCGACGGGTTGACTGCCAGCGCCCGCGCAAGACCCACGCGTTGCTGCATGCCGCCGGACAACTGGGCCGGCAACTTTTCCGCGAACGGCGCGAGGCCGACCTGTTCGAGCACGGTCATGGCGCGCTTCTCGCGGTCCTTCCTGCCGACACCTGCCACTTCCAGCCCGAAGGCCGCGTTGGACA
Organism: Paraburkholderia polaris; assembly: GCF_012927345.1. GTDB lineage: Bacteria > Pseudomonadota > Gammaproteobacteria > Burkholderiales > Burkholderiaceae > Paraburkholderia > Paraburkholderia polaris. The sequence goes on along the minus strand of NZ_JABBGJ010000035.1, from coordinate 64,895 downwards.
GCACCGTGCGCTGCGGCATCAACGCGAAGGACTGGAACACCATGCTCATGTCCTTGCGGCGCAGTGCCGTGAGCTCGGAGCGCGGCACGCTGGCCACGTCGCGGCCGTCGATCAGTACTTTGCCGGCCGTCGGCTCGACCAGACGATTGATCAGGCGAATCAGCGTCGACTTGCCGGAGCCGGACAGGCCCATCAGCACGAAGATCTCGCCTTCCTTGACTTCGAACGATACGTTGTGGACGCCGACAATCTGACCGGTGCGCGCGAAGACTTCTTCTTTCGTTGCGCCGCCTGCCAGCATGCCGATCGCCTGTTTCGGGTTAGTGCCGAACACCTTGCACAGCCCTTCGACCACGACCTTGGGGGAATTCATTGAATGCTCTCCTATGTCGACCCGCGTTTGCGCTTTAAGGGTTACTCGGGTCCCATGCAAGTTACTTGCTGCGTGGCGGATGTCCGTCCGCGCTGTGCATACATAGTTGCCAGAAAAAAGTACGCCTAGCCGACTATTTGCGACAACCACATGTGGAAATGCGACACCGCCGCCGCGCAAGCGTCGGCAGGCGTCAGCCAAAGCCCTGCTGGACAAGGGTTTGCGGGGTGTTGGGGTGGTCAGTGGAGTGTGTCGCGCCAGAGCAAGTCGGCGGGGCGCTGCAGGAAAAACTGCGGGTTGGAACAACTCGGCGGCGGTTGCCGCAATGCAGCAAGCCCGACTGCGATCGTCGAGCGACGCTGTAAGCCCGCCACGTCGGATCCGTGAGCGAGGCTCAGCTGCGTGACCGGACCTTGTGGACCAGCCGGTCTGCCCGCGAAAAATACCAGATCGCAATCCCGCCCAACACCGGATACATGCAGCACAGACGCACGAGCGCCCAAATCTCTGCAGAAAAGCTCATTGCATTCCCCGGCCAACGTGGAGGTTCGTCGGCAAATATTCAAAATGGCACGACCTGGCTATTGGTTGCCGGTTCGGGCCGAAAAAGGCGTTGCTGGTTGCTCGCGACAGGGGGACAACGGGACGTATAACCGACGGATAATGCACGACAATTATTACGGGAACCTTAAGGTCGCCCGCCGTCACTCCGGGCTTGCCAGATCGGCTCCTGGCGGGACCTTTGCGGTCACGAGATCGACACGCCCAGTAGCCTCCCAACCCCGAACGTGAACCCCGCGGCAATGAGACCGATGACGATCTGTCGCATGGCCGAGAAGCTCGCGCTACGTCCGTTGAATAGCGAGGTAAAGACGCCAATGGACGCGAGCGCAAGCGTACTAAGCACGATGCATTGCACGATCGCGCTAAACCCATGGGTCCACAGGAACGGCATCACCGGAAAAATCGCGCCGACCGAGAACAGGCAAAACGAGACACCCGCAGCAGACCACGGATTGCCGCCCAACTCGGCGGGATCGAGCCCGAGCTCCTCGCGCGTCAAGGTATCGAGCGCCTTGTCCTTGTCGCGCATCATTTGCGAAGCCACCCGTTTGGCCTCGGCCGCGTCAAGACCCTTCGCGCGATAAATCAGCGCCAGCTCGTGTTCCTCGGCTTCCGGCGACACTTCCAGCTCTTCCGCTTCTTTGGCAATCTGGGTGCTGGCTAACTCGCGCGCATTGGTCACCGACAGCCATTCTCCCAGCGCCATCGAGCACGCGCCGGCGATCAGGCCAGCGAGCCCCGTGAGCAGGATCGCCTTGTTGCCGGTTCCCGCACCAGCCACGCCCATGATCAGGCAGAAGTTCGAAACGAGGCCGTCGTTCGCACCGAGGACGGCCGCGCGCAGATCGTTACCCGAGGAAACGCCCTTATGCCACGACTCCGCTGCGGCGATGCGCGCCCCTTGCGACAGGTCCGGGTCGCCGCCGCCGTGAGCCAGGGTCTGGACCACCGCCGCGTGGTGATGCTCGTCGGCCGACATGCGGCCCGCGTCCGGCTGCCCCTGGTATTTGTTGCGGTCGGCGTATTCGGCCGCGGCGAGCGTGGATAGCACGAAGCCCGCGCCGAACAGGCGTACCAGTGTTTTCATCAGCCGCGTTTTCACGGCCTGGCCGGTGCCCTTCGGCTGGATGCCGTTAGCTCTCAGCTTATCGGCCCACACCTGTGCATGATCGCGCTCCGACTTCGCGAGGTCGCTGTAGACCTGCTTGCGGGTGTCGTCCTTCTCGACCTTCGCAAGTGTTTCATAGAGCGCGGCACTATGAAGCTCATCGGAGAGGTTGGCTCTGTACCGCTTGACTTCATGTTTGGATGCCATAGTGACGTGCCTGCGTATCGGGTCGCTAACAACGAAGCGTAATCGATTCAGGCAGGGAAATCAGAAAGGCCTTAAAGCACATCTTTAGCGAGAACGCCAACGGTTCTCATCCCCATTCGGTTCTGCACGACTCGCCGAACAATCAGCAAGCCGACCAGAAACCAGCGAGATCATTGCGGCGCGGGCGCCGCCCGATATCCTCGCCGGCCGATAGCCAAAGTGAGCATGGCTGATACCGCGAGACTCGCGGCCACCACGTAAAGTCCGGCAGCGTATCCCCCCGTCACACTCTTCAGCCAGCCGATTGCAAACGGGCCGACGAAACCGCCGAGATTACCGATCGAGTTGATCATGGCGATACCGGCCGCTGCGCCAGCGCCCGAGAGAAAGGCACTCGGCATGGCCCACAGCGGCGCCTTGGCCGCGCTAATGCCGACGTTCACGAGGATCAGGGCGAGCACGACAGCAACAATGGTATCCGCGAAGCCCGCCCACGCGAGCCCAACGCCTGCTGCAACACACGGAATCACCACATGCCACGTGCGCTCGCCAGTACGATCCGAATGGCGAGCCCACATCACCATGCCGATCACAGCCAGCACGCTGGGAATCGCATTCAACGCGCCCGTGCCGAGTGCGCTAAAACCGAATTGACGAATAATCAGTGGCGCCCATAGGCCGAGCGTATAAAGGCCCGCCGACGTACCGAAGTAAATCATCGACATGATCCACACGCGCGGATCGCGCAGCGCGGCGAGCGCACCTGCCGCGTGGCCTGCCTGCGATTCACGTCCCGCGCGTTCTTCGCGCAAGGTCGCGACGAGCCACGCCTTCTCATCCGCGGCGAGCCACTTCGCCTTTTCTGGCGAATCGGTGAGTGCTTTCAGAACCACGAACCCGAGCACGACAGCAGGAATTGCTTCGATGAGGAAAAGCCATTGCCAGTCTTTCAATCCGAACAGGGCCGGCATCTGCATGAGGGCGCCTGAAATGGGCGAGCCGATTGCCGTCGACAAAGGCGCGGCCGCCATGAACGCCGCGGCGGCGACTGCCCGCTGTCGCGCGGGAAACCACTGGCTGAGATAGAGAATGATGCCGGGAAAGAAACCGGCTTCGGCCACACCAAGCAAAAAGCGCAGCGTATAGAACGAGTTCGGCCCAACGACAAACGCGGACGCCGCCGACACCAGGCCCCACGTCACCATCACGCGTGCAATCCAGATACGCGCACCGACCTTGTTCAGAATGAGGTTCGAGGGCACTTCGAACAGAAAGTACCCAAGAAAGAAGATGCCGCCGCCGAGCCCGAACATGGTCGGCGAGAGTCCGAGGTCCTTGTTCATCGTGAGCGCGGCGAAGCCAACGTTCACACGATCGAGAAAGCTCACAAAATAAAGCAGCATGACGAAGGGCAAAATGCGCCACGTCAGCTTGCGAACCACGCGGGCTTGCAATTCATTGGCCATGCCAGTCTCCATTCTTTAAAACGCCCGTGACGTGTTCGTCCGGGCGTTATGTTTTTGTCTAATGCGTGTTGCGTGTTGCGTGTTGCGTGTTGCGTGTTGCGTGTTCAGGCTGCCTTGGACTGCGCCGCCGGTTCCGCGGCGAGGATCGCGCAAACCGCGTCAGTCACCTGCGCTGTTGTAGCCGTGCCGCCGAGGTCACCGGTATGCAGCGCCGGGTCAGCCGTGATGCGTTCGATCGCGTTCATCAATTGCTGGGCAGCGCCCGTCTCACCAAGATGCTCGAGCATCATCACGACCGACCAGAACGTGCCGACCGGATTGGCGAGACCCTTGCCCATGATGTCGAAAGCGGAGCCGTGGATCGGCTCGAACATCGAGGGATAGCGGCGCTCGGGGTCGAGATTCGCGGTCGGCGCGATGCCGAGGCTGCCGGCTAGTGCCGCTGCCAAATCGCTGAGAATGTCCGCGTGCAGGTTCGTCGCGACGATCGTGTCGAGCGTGGCGGGACGGTTGACCATGCGCGCGGTGGCAGCGTCGACGAGTTCCTTGTCCCATTTGACGTCGGGAAATTCCTTCGAGACTTCGAGAGCAATCTCGTCCCACATCACCATGGCGTGGCGTTGCGCATTGCTCTTGGTGATCACCGTCAGCAGCTTGCGCGGCCGCGACTGTGCGAGGCGGAACGCGAACCGAAGAATGCGTTCGACGCCCGCGCGGGTCATCATCGAAACGTCCGTTGCCACTTCGATCGGATGGCCCTGGTGTGCGCGTCCGCCCACGCCGGAGTATTCACCTTCAGAGTTCTCGCGAACGATGACCCAGTCGAGATCCTTCGGCCCGCAGCGCTTTAATGGCGCGTCAATGCCGGGAAGAATGCGGGTGGGACGCACGTTCGCGTACTGATCGAAGCCCTGACAGATCTTCAGGCGCAAACCCCAAAGCGTCACGTGATCAGGAATATGCGGGTCGCCCGCTGAACCGAACAGAATCGCATCCTTGTTGCGGATGGCGTCCAGCCCATCGGCCGGCATCATCACACCGTGCTGGCGGTAGAAATCGCCGCCCCAATCGAAATTCTCGAACTCAAACTGGAAGGCATCGCTTCGCGCAGCGATGGCTTCGAGAACCCGTTGGCCCGCGGGCACGACTTCCTTGCCGATGCCGTCGCCGGGAATGGTTGCGATGCGGTAGGTCTTCACTAGCGTCTCCTTGGTGTTGAACGTATGGCTGCATCCTAGAGCGGAGACTGCTCGCGAAAACGCTGCTAGACTCAAAGCATCCTTAACCTGAAGTTAATAATGAGCGGCTCGTCAGTCTCCTCGTTGGCCCCTTCGTTGGCCCCCTCATTGGCCGCTTCGTTGGCCTGCTCAACATGACCTCCTCAATACAACCGGACGACCTCGCCTTCTTCTCCACGCTCGCCGCAAGCGGCAGCCTGACGGCGGCTGCGCGCGAACTCGGGTTGAGTACCGCGGCCGTGAGCAAGCATCTGGCGCAAATGGAATCGCGCGCGGGCGTGTCGCTCGTCAATCGCACAACGCGGCGCATGAGCCTTACGCCGGAGGGCGAGCTCTATCTCACCCGGGCACGGCGCATCCTGAGCGAAATGGACGACCTGGCCCAATTGCTCGGCGGCTCGCAAGCGGCGCCGAAAGGCCTGCTACGCGTGAACGCGACCCTCGGCTTCGGCCGCAGTCACGTGGCGCCGCTGATTTCCCGGTTTGTGCGGCGCTTTCCCGAGGTGGACGTGCAGTTGCAGCTCTCCGTCGATCCGCCGCCGATCAGCGACGACGCCTTCGACGTGTGCGTGCGCTTCGGCGAACCGCCGGATGCTCGCGTGATTGCGCGCCGGGTCGCGTCGAACCGGCGGCTGCTTTGCGCATCGCCTGCGTACTTCGCCAAACGGCGCGCGCCACGCAGTCCGGCCGAGCTATCGCAACACAACTGCATTGGCATCCGTCAGGGCGACGATGGCTACGGGCTATGGCGTCTGACCAGCGGACGCGGTTCATCCGAAAAGACCGAGACAGTTCGCGTGCGCGGCAACCTCACCACCAATGACGGCGAGATCGCGGTGAAGTGGGCGCTGGACGGCCACGGCATTCTGATGCGGGCGGAATGGGATATCGCGGAGTATCTCGCCGACGGCCGCCTGATCCATGTACTGCCGGAATACCGCACGCCGGGTGCCGATATTTACGCGGTGTACCCGCAACAGTTGCAAATGACGGCGCGGGTCAAGGCATTCGTCGACATGCTGATAGAGACGCTTGGGGCGCGTTGAGTCAGCCCCTCAGTTCTGCAATGCAGAACATCAACACCAAGCAACCGACCGGTAATTCAAACCGGATAATTCCGCCCACTCCCTTGAATTACATAGCCTTACGGCTCAAATCAAGCCCGCCCACAACCCCAGGTGTTTTCCCTATTTAGGCCTGCATTGCAGTCCAAACGAGCGATTCCCCCCGTTGACACAGAGCGAACGGTCGTGCCAAATTGTGCCTGCATCCTGTGCGCAAGCACGCGATCAATGAGTTCATAGCAGCGCCGAGCCGTCCCAGCGACCCAGGAGACAACCAGCAGGCAACCGGACCCAAGGCGCTCACCAGCAGACCCATTATTTCGCATCCCTTACCAGATCGCGAAGGCCCGTTATCGCCCATTGAAATCGCATCACGCAACAGATCGCCAGAACCTTGCAGCACACGCATTACTTCGCCAGTTCAATCGATTCCAATAAACAAGGAGACACGAAGCATGCCGGCAAGTTATCGCAATCGGTTTGGAGCCATTCTTGGATTAGCAGGTGCGTGCGCACTAGGCGCCGCCCCGAGCGCCCATGCGCAAAGCAGCGTCACGTTGTACGGTATCGTCGACGGCTCCCTCCTCTACACCAGCAAAACGCTTGACCCGACGACCGGTCAGAGCGCCGGCCATCAATACTCGTTCACCGACAGCGGGCTCTCGGGTTCGCGCTTCGGCATGCGCGGCGCCGAAGATCTCGGCGGCAGCATGCGCGCGATCTTCGAACTCGAAAGTGGCATCAGCATTGCCAACGGCTCGCTCAGCAATTCGAACGGCAACGAATTCGGACGGCAGGCGTGGGTTGGCGTGGACAGCCGCTACGGTACGGTCAAGGCCGGCTTGCAGTTCTCACCGTTCTTCCTCGCGGTGTACGACTTCGACCCGCGCGAGATGTCGTACTTCGGCAGCGGCCTCATCACCTACCTCAACAATGTCTATGTGACCGGCCTGTTCAACCCGAACGGCATTTCGTACACGTCGCCGGAAATCGCCGGCTTGCAAGCCAGCGCGATGATGGCATTGGGCGGCACGGCTGGGGATTTTCAGGCGGGCCGTCAGTACTCGGCGAGCCTGCGTTACCACCTCGGCGGGCTGACGGTCGATGCCGCGCTCTACAGCGGCAACGCCGGTGGCAGCGCTGCATCGATCGCGATTCCAAGCGTGGTCGAATTCGATGGCCGTGCAATCGGCGCCAGCTACGTGTTCAATAACCTGACCGTGAAGGCTTCATACGTGCAGTACAAGGTGGCGGGTTCGTTCAACGATCGCGTCTATTCAGGCGGCGCCAGTTATCGCATCACACCGGCGCTGAACGTCGACGCCGGCGTATGGGTGACGCGCGATGGGAACAACTCGTCGAACAATTCGATACTGGCGTCCACCGGGCTTGAGTATTCGCTGTCGAAAGCCACCGTGGTGTATGGGCAAGCCGGGTTCGTGACCAACCACGGTGCGATGCACACCGGACTGTCCGTCAACAACGCACTGAACGAAGCGACCGGCACAACGGCGGGCGTGAACGTCGGTATCCGGCACATGTTCTAGCCGGTGCAGAACGCATGATCGAGCGTGCCGCGCGGGTGGCACGCCGGATCGATCCAGAATGCGCATCAACTAAGTGACTTCCCTAATAATCTGCAATGCAGAACAATCAAATTGAAAATCCTATTGACGCAAAGTGAACGCTCGTGCCAAATTTCTCTCGCGCCGCTGCACATCACTTTTCCAGTTCGCGCCAATGCATGCGTGTTTTAAACCGTCGACAATCGTCGATGACGGTCGCCGGATTCGAGCAGCGACTGTTGTCCCGTCCGTAGTCAGGCGAGCGGCGATGCGTCCCCTGAGGCGAGGGTGACAATCGCATAGCCCGCCTCCGCTGGAGGGTGTAAAAGCGTGGATATGTTTTTGCAGCAGGTTCTCAACGGGTTGACGCTGGGCGGCATCTACAGCCTCGTCGCACTCGGACTCACGCTGGTCTACGGCATTCTCGCGGTGCCGAATTTCGCCCACGGCGCGTTCTACATGGTCGGCGCGTTCGTCTCGTTCTACCTGATGAGCCGGCTCGGCTGGAACTACTGGCTCGCCATGATCGGCTCTGGCCTCGCCGTCGCGGTACTCGCGATCCTTGCCGAGCGACTGGTGTTCCACCCGTTGCGCAAATCTTCCGAATTGCATCCGATGATCGCCGCGATCGGCCTTCTGCTGTTTCTCGAAGCCGGTGCGCAAGCGATCTGGGGCGCGGACTTTCATCGCATGGCCACGCCCTACGCCGGGATCATCGATCTGGGCGGCGTGACCGCGCCGTTGCAGCGCTTGCTGATCATCGGCGCCGCGTTCACGTTGGTGGTGCTGCTGCAACTCTTCCTCAAATACACGGTGATCGGCTCGAGCATCATCGCGATGGCGCAGGACCGCGACGGCGCCTCGCTAATGGGCATCGACGCCAATAAGGTGACGATGCTGACCTTCGGCATCTCGGGCCTTCTCGCCGCCGTGGCGGCCACGCTGTACGCGCCTATCAACCTCGTCTATCCGGCGATGGGTCAACTGGTGATCCTGAAGGCCTTCGTGATCATCATTCTCGGCGGCATGGGCAGCGTGCCGGGCGCGATCGTAGGCGGGCTGATCATCGGCATGGCGGAGAGCTTCGGCGCCTTCTACATTTCGACCGACTACAAGGACATCATCGCCTTCGTGCTGCTGGTGGTGATTCTGTCGGTTCGTCCTCAGGGGCTGTTCACCAGGGAACTGCGCGCATCGTGAGATCAGTCATGAAATTATTCGAGGGCAAGCTGGGGTGGACGCTGTTGTTCGTGCTCGGTCTCCTGTTCCCGTTTCTGGCCACCAACGACTACATGCTCACCGTGATGTCCACTGCATACATCTTCGCGCTGGCCACTGTCGGGCTGAATCTGATTACCGGTTATACGGGGCAGTTCAATCTCGCACACGGCAGCTTCATGGCGGTGGGTGCATACACGGTGGGCATTCTCACGGTCGATCATCAGGTGCCGTTCTGGCTTGCGTTCATCGCGTCAGGCGTCGTCGTCGCGATACTGGGCGCGTTGGTCGGGCTTGTGTCGCTGCGTCTGCGCGGCCATTACTTTTCTATTTTCACGTTGTGCGTCGGCTACATCATGTTTCTCGTGATCGAGAAATGGGACAGCCTCACGCACGGTGTCTCGGACATCGTCGGCATTCCGGCGCCTGCGGGCTTCGGCATCGTTTCGTTTGAAAATCCGCGGCCACTCTATTACCTGGTGTTCGCGTTTCTGGTGCTCGGTGTGTGGCTGATGCATCGCATTGTCAACTCGCTGCTCGGCCGGACCTTCATGGCGATCCGCAATAGCGACGGTCTCGCGCAGTCGCTCGGCATCAACCTGATGCGCAACAAAGTGCTGGCCTTCGTGCTGTCGGTCGTCTATGCGGGGTTCGCTGGCGGCCTCTATGCGGGTGCCGTGCGCTTTCTCGGACCGGATCTCGCCGGCGTCGAGCACACCTTCGACATGACCATGTACATGCTGGTAGGCGGCATCGGCACCCTCGCCGGCCCGCTGCTCGGCGCGCTCGCCATACCATGGCTCACGCAGTATCTGCAGTTTTTGCAGGAGTACCGCTTCGTCGTGTTCGGCCCGATCCTGATTCTGCTGGTGATCTTTCTGCCGAACGGTATCGTCGGTTTGTATATGGCGAGAAAAAACCGGCGCGCGAAACTTGCAACGCCGAAAAGCGACATGGTCAAGCGTCAGTCGCAGCCCACGCGCGGAGACCGTCATGCTTGAAATCGACTCGCTCAGCAAACGCTTCGGCGGTCTCGTCGCGGTGGACGACGTGAGCACGCATATCGAAGCCGGCAAGATCAACGCCATCATCGGGCCCAACGGTGCGGGTAAAACCACCTTCTTCAATCTGATCAGCGGCACCCATCTGCCGAGCTCAGGGCGCATCCTCTTCAAAGGCCAGGACGTGACAAAGCTGGGCGCCGATCAGATGGCGCGGCTCGGCGTCGCGCGCACATTTCAATCCACCGCGCTGTTCGACCGGGCCAGCGTGCTCGATAACCTGATCGTCGGCCACCGGCTGCGCACACACTCAGGACTGTGGGACGTGCTGACACATTCAGCGCGGCTCAAGCACGAAGAACGCATTTGCCGCGAAAAGGCGCGTGAGGCTTTGGACTTCGTCGGCTTGTCGGCGATCGCGGAACGGATGGCCGGCGATATCTCGCAGGAGGAGCGCAAACGCGCAGCTGTGGCACTCGCGCTTTCTACCGAACCGAGCCTGATGCTGCTCGACGAACCGGCGGGTGGCGTGAATCCCGAAGAGACCGAAGGCCTCGCCGAACTGATCCGCAAGCTGGTGAAACACGGCGTGACCGTGTGTCTCGTGGAACACAAGATGAACATGATCATGAAGCTGGCGGATCGCATCATGGTGTTGAACTACGGCAAGAAAATTGCCGAAGGCACGCCTGCCGAGATTCGCGCGAATCCGGCCGTGATCGACGCTTACCTTGGGAGCGAGCATGCTGAAGTTTGAGAACGTCGCACTCGACTACGGCAGTTTCCGCGCGCTGGACGGCATCAATCTGCACGCGGACGACGGCGAACTGGTGGTACTGCTCGGCGCCAATGGCGCAGGCAAGAGCTCGATCTTCCTCGCGACGAGCGGCCTGCGACGCGCCGCGAGCGGCAGCCTGCGGCTGGGAACGCGCGAACTGCTCGGCATGACGCCTGCGCAAATTGTGCGCAGCGGTGTGATTCAGTGTCCCGAGGGCCGCAAGCTGTTCCCGGGCATGTCCGTGCTGAAAAACCTCACGCTCGGCGCCTATGTGCATCGCGGCGACAAGGCCGGTAATCAACGCAATCTCGACCAGGTGTTCTCGCTGTTCCCGCTTCTTGCCGAACGCAAAGACCATCCGGCTGGCTCGCTGTCCGGCGGGCAGCAGCAGATGGTGGCGATCGGCCGCGCGATGATGGCCCGGCCCAAGGTGCTGCTGCTCGACGAACCGTCGCTCGGTCTCGCGCCGCTGGTGGTCAAGCAGGTGTTCGAGGTGATCCAGCAGATCAATCGCGCGGGCACGACGGTGTTGCTCGCCGAACAGAACGCGTTCGCGGCACTGAAGATCGCGCACCGCGCCTACGTGATCGAGAACGGCCGCATCGTGCTCGAAGGCGATCACGCGAGTCTGATGAACAACGAAGCGATCCGGCGCGCTTACGTCGGCGGCTGAACGAATTTGACGCACGGCCTGACGCATGACCCTATGCGTCGGCCCATTCGAACAATCCCAAAGGAGACACGTATGACGATCAAACGCTTGTGCGGACGCGCTGGCCTGTACACGGCTGTCGCCACGACGGCGCTGCTGGGCGCGGGCGCCGCGATGGCACAGCAGGTGGTGCATATCGGCTACTCCGGGCCGTTGAGCGGCGGCGCGGCAAAGTACGGCCAGGAGGTGCTCGACGGTATGCAGATGGCGGCCGCCGACGTCAATCAGGCCGGCATCGAAGTGGCCGGCAAGAAGATCAAGCTCGAGATCGTGCCGCTCGACGACAAGTACAACCCCGCCGAAACCGCGATCAACGCACGGCGTCTCGCGCAGGAACAGCAGGCGGCCGTGGTGCTCGTACCGCATTCGGGCGGCGGCTTCGCGGTGCAGACCAGCAACGAGCAGCAGAAATTACTATTGCTCTCGTACACCAGCGTGCCGCAGATCAGCGAGCGCGGCAACAAGCTCACAGTGCGCATCCCGCCCGCGTTCACGTCGTATCTGAACTCGTTCATCAAGTACGAAATGGCGACGTACGGCAAGAAGGTCGCGCTCGCCGCCACCGATACCGACTACGGCAAGGTCTGGGTCGCCGCGTTCAAACCCGCGTGGGAAGCGGCCGGCGGCACGATCGTCGCGGACAATTCGATGTCGTATAACCGCGCCACCGATTTCTATAGCGGCGTGAGCCGCGTGCTGGCGGCCAAACCCGATGTAATGTTTATCGGCGGCCCGTCCGAGCCGACCGGTCTGATTGCACAGCAGGCGCGCGAGTTGGGCTTCAAGGGCGGCTTTATCGTGATGGACCAGGCCAAGCTCGACGAAGTGGCCAAGGTCACCGGCGGCTATGCAGCGCTGAACGGCGCGATCGGGGTATTGCCGTTGGCCGACGATGACACGCCGAACGCCAAAGCGTTTGTGGAACGCTTCCGCAAGAGCCACGGCGGGCGGGACCCGAGCCAGGAGGTATCGCTGAACTACACCGCGGTCTACGCGACGGCACTCGCGATGAAGCTGGCCGGCAGCGTCAGCGACGCGACCGCGATCCGCAATCAGTTCGATAAGGCCGTGAAAGCGCTGCCGCCGCAGGCCAATCCGCAAAGCGTGACCGGCGTCGACGACCATGGTGGCTTCGTGATCGGCAATCCGCTGGCGGCGGTGGTTCAGGGTGGACAGTTGAAGTCGGCGGGGTTGAGTTCGCTGGCTGCGGCGAAGTGACGGCGCGATAGGGAAAGGCTTAAAAAGGGCGCCGTGATTTTCACGGCGCCTTGTGCTTTTGAGGCCTTGTGTATTCGAGGCCTTGCGCATTTCAAGTCTTGCGTATTTCAAGTCCACGTATTTGAAGCCTCATGTTTTTGACGCCTCGTGTTTTTGAAGCCGGCGCTTCCGCCGGCTCCCCGATTACCCCTTCAACGCCTCGATAATCTGCACACGCACTTCAGGCCGCTCGGCAAAGGGATCGGTCGGATTTCTCGGCGTGACGATATCCTCGGCGCGCGTTTTCACGGCGCCTAGCGCGTGCGGATGCGAAAAGATATAGAACTGCTCTTCGCGGATCGCATCGAACACCATCCCCGCGACCTCTTGCGCGCTGACCTTCCCCGAACTCACCGCCTTCTCGCTCAGCGCACGCGACACGCGTTGCGATAAGGTCGGCGGCGTGTCGTTGGCCAGTTCGGACGGCCGGTTGCGATGCGCCTTCGCAATCCCCGTCGGCACGAAGTACGGGCACAGCACCGAGCACGCCACCTGTTGCGTGACCAGCGAAAGATCCTGGTACAGCGATTCGGTCAGCGACACCACCGCATGTTTCGACACGTTGTACGGACCCATCATCGGCGGATTGAGCATGCCGGCCATCGATGCCGTGTTGACGATGTGCCCGCGATATCCCGGATCGCGCTTGGCGGCCTCGAGCATCAGCGGTGTGAAAACGCGCACGCCGTGAATCACGCCCCACAGATTGACGCCGAGCAGCCATTGCCAGTCGCGCTCGGTGTTCTCCCACACGAGGCCGCCGCTGCCGCCCACGCCCGCGTTGTTGAACACCAGATGCACGCTGCCGTAGGCGTCGAGCGTGGCGCGCGCCAGTGCGTCGATTTCCTCGCCCTTCGCGACATCGACGCGGCGCGCGATTGCCTGCGCGCCTGCTGCGCTCACCTCGGCGAACGTTTCGTCGAGTGCGTCCTGTTGCACGTCGGCGAGTACGAGGCGCATGCCCAGCTTCGCGCCGAGCCGTGCGAACTCACGGCCGAATCCGGAGCCGGCGCCGGTGATCACCGCGACCTTGCCTTCAAAATTGTCCATGCCTTGTCCCATTGCCCGTTGGTGTATTCAGTCAGGTGTCGTGGCGCGTTGTTTCACCGCGACGTTCACCGCGCGATGTTCACCGCGCTAACGCGCGGCGGGATAGTACTGCTCGCGCAATTCCCGTTTCAGCACCTTGCCGATCGGACTGCGCGGCAAGGTCTCGATGAAAGTCAGCGCGGAGAGCCGCTGCATTTTTCCCAGCCGCGCGTTGACCCACGCAAGCAGCGTGTCGGCATCGATCGGCGCATATGCCCGGCGCACCACGAACGCAACCGGTGTCTCGCCCCATTGCTCCGACTGCGCACCTACCACGGCCACATCCGCGACATCCGGATGCGAGCGCAGTTCAGCCTCGAGGTCGCTCGGATAGACGTTGAAGCCGCCCGAAATGATCATGTCCTTCTTACGATCGAGCAGCGTCAAAAACCCGTCTGCATCGAAGCGGCCCATATCGCCCGTGCGGATGAAGCGCTTGCCGCTCGGGTCGTACCATTCCGCCTCGGCAGTCTTGTCCGGTTGACGGTAGTAGCCGGTCATCATCGCCGGCGAATGGCCCACGATTTCGCCCACCTCGCCTGCTGCCACCTCGTTGCCGAGTTCATCGATCAGACGAATGTCGTGACCTTCCATCGGTTTGCCGACCGTATGCAGCTTGGTGGGAAATTCGTCGGCCTCCAGCTGGCACGAACCGCCGCCTTCGGTCATGCCGTAGTACTCAGTGAGCTTGCCCGGCCAGCGGCGCACCACGTCCGCCTTCACGCTCGCCGCGAACGGCGCGCTGGTGCAGAACTTGGCCTGGAAGCTGGAGAGGTCGTAACGATCGAAATCAGGATGCGCCATCAAGCGCTGATACTGGACCGGCACCAGCATCGTGTGCGTGACACGGTACTGTTGCGCCAGCTCGATATAGCGTGCGGCGTCGAATTTCGGCATCAACACAACTGTGCCGCCGAATGTCAGCGTCGGCATGAAACTCACGAGCGTCGTGTTCGAATACAACGGTGTCGAGATCAGCGTCGTGGCATCAGGGCCATAGCCACGCTGAATGCTGCGCACCGCGTAGGCCCAGCGCATGCCGTGCGACTGCACGATGCCTTTCGGCGTACCTGTGGTGCCTGACGAATAGATGATGTTGAACGGCCACGCCGGATCGATCGTCACGGCTTCGGGCCTGGCTCCCCCGTGCTCGAGCCACACTTCCAGCGCGGTGCTGCCTGCGTGCACATCGAGCGCGACGGGGATTGCACTGATCTCCGCGGCCACCGGTTCGAGCAGACGCTTGACGTCGGCATCGAGGAACAGCAGCCGCGCGCCCGAGTTGCCGATCATGCTGACAAGACTCGTCGCGCTCGACGACGGCGCGAGCGGCGCAACCACCGCCCCTGCACGCAGGCCGCCGAGAAACGCCACGGTGTATTCCACCGAGGCGGTCGCGCACAACGCAATCGCATCGCAAGGCTTGATGCCGTCTCGCTGCAATGCCGCGGCAAAGCGATCGACTCGTGCGTTTAGCGCAGCGTAGGTCACAATCTCGCCGTCGCAGATCAACGCCGCGTGCGCGCCGCGTTCTTTAGCGAAGCGGTGGAGCATGTCGGTGATGCAGACGAACGGTTCATCCAGTAACGCTTCGAGCCATGTCATGACGAGGCGCCTCCTGTGCTGCCGTTGCTGCCGTTGCTGCCATTGCTCTCACTGGCTGCGGCCGTGCGTGCCGCATCCTCTTCCTGCAACTTGCGCCACAAAATCTTGCCGCTGCCCGACTTCGGCAGCGACTTCACGAACTCGATAATGCGCGGCGCCTTGTAAGACGCCATCTGCTCGTGCGACCAGTCGATGATCTCCTGCTCGCTGATCGTGCCGGCATGCGCCGCAGCCGGCACCACCAGCGCCTTCACGGTTTCGCCGCGCCTGGCGTCCTTCACGCCGATCACGCACACCTCGTGGATCGCGGGATGCCGGTACATGAGCGCCTCGACTTCCGCGGGCCAGACCTTGTAGCCTGATGCGTTGATCATGCGTTTGAGGCGGTCCGTCATGAAAAAATACCCGTCCTCGTCGATATGACCGAGGTCGCCGGTACGCAGAAAACGCTTGCCGTCGAGTTGGATAAACGCTTCTTCAGTCGCTTTGGGATTGCGCCAGTAACCTTGCATCACTTGCGGCGCGTTCACGATGATTTCACCGGTTTCGCCTTGCGGGAGTTCCTGCAGCGTGACCGAATCGATCACGCGAGAGTCCACGTCGAACACCGGAATACCCAGGCACTGCGGCTTCGGCCGATGAGGCGGATTGATGTGCGTGCCGGCAATCGTCTCAGACATGCCGTAGCCTTCGACGTAATCGAGCCCTGTCAGCGACTTGAGCTTTCTGGCAATGGCGTCCGGCATCGCCGCGCCGCCGCCGCGTGCGCCTGACAGGCTCGACAGATCGTATTCGCCGAGCTTCGGGTTAGACAGAAAATCGACCATCATCGCCGTGATCGACTGCCACGCGGTCACGCGATATTTCTGCATGCATAGCGCCGCCGCTTCCCGATCCCAGCGCGGCAACACGACAATCGTTGCAGCGGAGAAGACCGCGCTGTTCATGCCGCCTTGCATGCCGGTCACGTGAAAGAACGGCAATACCGATAGGTAAACGCCGTCCGACGGCGCCGAAAACCAGACGCAGCCGCCGAGCAGCGTGCTCATCACGCTGCGGTGCGTATGCATGCAACCCTTCGGCTTGCCGGTGGTGCCGGACGTGTACGGCATCACACACAGATCGTCTGGTCCGGTGGTGAGCGGGCCCGGCGCGATACGCCGTTCGAGTACCTCGCGCCAGGGCGTGACGCCGGGAATACCGAAGGTCTTGCGCGGCGCCGCCACGAATTCCGGCACATTGATTGGCGATGGCCGCTTCAGGTAATCGCTATACGTCGCAACGATTGCGTGCTCGATACCCCGCCCCGGCCCCTTGCCGATCAGCGGCTCGACGTTCGCGAACAGGCATTGCGGCGCGAAGATCGTGGTCGCCCCGCTGTCTTCGACGTAATGAGCCAGCTCACCGCTCATGTTCATCGGATTGACCGGCACCACGACAGCGTTCGCACGCAGGATGCCGTAGTAAGCGATGATCCATTGCGGGCTGTTCTGCATGTAAAGCAGCACGCGGTCGCCCGCCTTGACGTGGCATTCCTGCTGAAGAAATCCGGCGATGCGCTCAGCTTCGTCCTTGAACTCACCGAACGTGACCGGCGTGTCGTAGAAGACGATGAACGGTTTGTCGGGAAAGCGCGCCGCCGACACCTCGGCGTTATAGAAAATGTTGGTCTCGGGCAGCGTCAGATGCTTTGGCACTTGCGGCGGCCAATTCGGGTGATGGCGTTCGTTCATAGGCGTCTCCTGCCTTAATGGCTGTGCGCGTTTCACACGAAGGTGCGCGCTTCGTTTACATCCGCCGCGTGACGGACGCGGCTCGCTAATGATTCATCGGAATCAGCAGAATCAGGGGAGCCAAGGGCTTCATGAACGCCCGAGGTAGCGCCCAAGTTCCATCTTCGCGATGGCGTTACGGTGCACTTCGTCGGGCCCATCGGCAAAACGCAGCGTGCGCGAACTTGCATACGCGCGCGCGAGGCCGAAGTCGTCGCTGACCGCGCCGCCGCCATGCACCTGCATGGCCCAGTCGATCACCTGGCACGCCATGCTGGGCGCGGCCACCTTGATCATGGCGATCTCCTGACGCGCGTCCTTGTTGCCGACCGTATCCATTTTGTGCGCTGCATTCAGCACCAGAAAACGCGTCTGGTCGATCATGATGCGTGCATTCGCGATCCGTTCACGCGTGACGCCCTGATCGGCGATCGACCGGCCAAACGCTACACGGTCCAGCGAGCGGCGGCACATCGCCTCAAGCGCGCGTTCAGCACGCCCGATCAGGCGCATGCAGTGATGGATGCGGCCCGGTCCGAGCCGCCCTTGCGCGATCTCGAAGCCGCGCCCCTCGCCCAGCAGCATGTTGCTGGCCGGCACACGTACGTTTTCAAAGGAGATTTCGGCGTGGCCGTGCGGGGCGTCGTCATAGCCGAATACCGGCAGATGACGCAGCACTTTCACACCCGGCGTGTCGATCGGCACCAGAATCATCGACTGCTGCTGATGTCGGTTCGTATGATCCGGATTGGACTTGCCCATGAAGATGAGGATCTTGCAGCGCGGATCGTTCGCACCCGAGGTCCACCATTTACGGCCGTTCAGAATGTAGTCGTCGCCGTCGCGTTCAATGCGCGCTTCGATGTTGGTCGCATCCGACGAGGCCACTTCCGGCTCCGTCATCGCAAAGGCCGAGCGGATCGTACCGTCGAGCAGCGGCAGCAGCCATTGCTGTTGCTGCTCGGGCGTGGCGTAGCGCACCAGCGTTTCCATGTTGCCGGTGTCGGGCGCCGAGCAGTTGAACGGCTCCGCGCCGATATGCGAGCGCCCCATGATTTCGCACAGCGGCGCGTATTCCAGGTTGGTGAGTCCCGCACCGTATTTCGACTCAGGCAGGAACAGGTTCCACAAACCCGCGGCCTTCGCCTTCTCTTTCAATTCCTCGATCACCGGCGCGGGCTGCCACCGGTTGCCGGATTCACGCGCCGCGTCCATCTGTGCTTCGAAAACCGCCTCGGCCGGATACACGTACTCGTCCATGAAAGCGTTCAGGCGTTGCTGCAAACTCTTGACCTTGTCCGAGTGCTGAAAATCCATGCGGTGTCTCCCAAGCAAAGCTGTTTTATACGTGAGCGCAGCGCGCCTCGTCCCTCGCGCTGCGCCTCGAAACCGCTCAGTTAGACGACGGGTCAGACGATGATCGAGCCGCCGTCCACCGCGAAATACTGCCCTGTGATGTGACGCGACGCTTCGCTCGCGAGGAACACGACCGGGCCTTTGAGATCCTCGTCGCCGCCAAGACGCTGCAACGGCGTGCGCGAGACAATGGTGTCTTCGAGTTTGTCGAGCAACCCTGCCGACATCTTCGAGGGAAAAAAGCCTGGGCAGATCGCGTTGACGTTGATGTTGTACTTGCCCCATTCCGCCGCGAGCGCCCGCGTGAAGTTGATCGCCGCGGCCTTGGAGGTGTTGTACGCAATCGTGTTCATGCCGGGCGGCGAACCCTTCAGGCCCGCCACCGACGCGATGTTGATGATCTTGCCCGCACGGCGCGGGATCATGCTGCGCTTGCCAACTTCGCGAGCGACGAAAAACGGTGCGTGGACATTCAGGTTCATCACCTTGTGCCATGCTTCGTCGGGATAGTCCTCGGCGGGTGCGCCCCATGTCGCGCCCGCGTTGTTCACGAGAATGTCGACACAGCCATGCAGGCCGAGCACTTCCTCCACGAGACCGGGAATACCCTCGAAGCGCTGCAGATCGTTGACCACCGTCTGCACCTCGATACCCCGGCTTTGCAGATGCGTTTTCGCTTCGGCGAGTTCGTCGGCCTTGCGCGCGGTGATCGCCACGCGACAACCCATTTCTCCCAGCGCCTCGGCCATTTGCAGGCCTAGCCCGCGAGAGCCTCCAGTGATGAGTGCAACCTTGCCGTCCAGTTGAAACAGGTCTTTCACGGACATTACGACGCTCCTCCAAGTTGTTCTGCAATGCAGACTTTCATTCCAGATTTTCTGACCATCATACGTGCCGAAATTCGGCGTGTAAATAAAAGCACGCTCATTCACTTTCGATATAAACTAGCATCCATCGTGGATGGGCGGATCATTGGGGCTTACCCGCGTACCGCACTTTTCAATCGAGCCGCGTCTATGCGATTTCGTGGGTTTCCGCGCTTTCCGCGTAGTTGTTCTGCATAGCGGCCTACCTTTAGACAGGTCTTCTCCCATGCAAGAAGCGCTGATCATCAACTCGCGTGATCTGGAATTCCAGCTGTTCGAAGTGCTCGAGGCCGAGACGCTCACGCAGCGCGCGCGCCACGCCGACCACAGCCGTGAGACCTTTAACGCGGCGCTCGAAACGGCTCATGCGGTTGCTGCCGAAAAATTCGCGACGCACAACCGCCTCTCGGACGAACACGAACCGCAATTCGACGGTCAACGCGTCACGATTCCCGCCGAGGTGAAGGAAGCGCTCGACGCGTTCCGCTCCGCCGGCTTTCTCGCAGCCGGCAAAGACTACGAATGGGGCGGCATGCAGTTGCCTTCGGTGATTTCCTTTGCGTGCCTGTCGCTCTTCAAGAGTGCCAACATCGCCACCTCGTCTTACGCGATGTTGACCACGGCGAATGCGAACGTGATCGAACGTTTCGGCAGTGCCGAGCAGAAGCGCAAGTATCTGCAGGCGTTATTCGAAGGGCGCGCGTTCGGCACGATGGCGCTGACCGAGCCGCAAGCGGGCTCGAGCCTCTCGGATCTCGTCACCAGTGCAACGCCCAACCAAGACGGCACCTATTCGATCCGCGGCAACAAGATTTTTATTTCGGGCGGCGATCACGAACTGAGCGAGAACATCGTCCACCTCGTATTGGCGCGCATTCCCGGCGGGCCGCCGGGCGTTAAAGGCATCTCGCTCTTCACCGTGCCGAAATTCCACGTGAATGACGACGGCAGCCTCGGCGCGCGCAACGACGTCGCGCTCGCGGGGCTGATTCACAAGATGGGCTGGCGCGGCACCACGTCCACGATGCTGTCGTTCGGCGAGCGCGGCGAATGCATCGGCGAACTGGTTGGCGAACCGCATCAGGGTCTCGCCTACATGTTCCACATGATGAACGAGGCGCGCATCGGCGTCGGCCTCGGCGCGGTCATGCTCGGCTACCGCGGCTACCTGGCGTCGCTCGATTACGCACGCGAACGGCCGCAAGGGCGCCGCCCGGATAACAAGAACCCGCTCGATCCGCAATTGGCGCTGATCGAACATGCCGACGTGCGCCGCATGCTACTCGCACAAAAGGCCTATGTAGAAGGCGCCTACGCGCTGTGCCTGTACGCGGCACGCCTCGTCGACGAACAGCACACCGGCGAGAGCGACACCGCTCGCGCCGAAGCGGGCCTGCTGCTCGATCTGCTGACGCCGGTGGTGAAATCGTGGCCGTCGCAGTGGTGCCTCGAAGCGAATAGCCTGGCGATCCAGATTCACGGCGGTTACGGCTATACGCGTGAATATCCGGTCGAGCAGTTCTACCGCGACAACCGCCTGAACATGATTCACGAAGGCACGCACGGTATTCAGGCGCTGGATTTGCTGGGCCGCAAGGTGGTCATGAAACAGGGCGCGGCGCTCAAGCTGTTGGGGCGTGAAATACAGCGCAGCGTTGAATCGGCTCGAATTCATCCGGCGCTGCAAGCGCATGCCGATTCGCTCAGCAAGGCATGGAGCGAATTGACCGGCACGGTCGAAGCGTTATTGCCCACGCTGGCTAGCGAAAGCGAACGCGCGCTTGCCAACGCGAATGCTTTTCTCGAAGCGTTCGGCCATATCGTGCTTGGATGGACGTGGTTGCGGCAGGCGATCGTTGCCAGCGCTGCGCTACCTGAGGCGAAAAGCGAAGCTGACAGTGATTTCTATCGCGGCAAGCTGCACGCGTGTCAGTGGTTCTTCCGGTGGGAATTGCCGCGCGTCTCACTGATGCTTTCGACACTGCGCGGCCTGGACGATACGACGCTCACGATGGCGCTTCAGTGGTTCTGAACGCCCTCGCTCGCGCAATGCCTCAATGCCTCAATGCCTCAATGCGATAGTGCGATTTCCAGCTGCGTCACCACGTCGATCAGGCGTGGCCGCACTTCCTCCAGAAGGAATTCCTTCGAGAGCTTGAATGAGGGGCCGCCGACATTGATCGCCATGATCGGCAGCTCACCGCCCGGCCGGAAAGCGCGCGCGATGCCGTTCACCTCTTTCTGCCAGTCCCCGAATGAAGTCGTCACGCCGAGCGTGCGGTAATCTTCGAGCGCATTCTCAATGCCGCGGCGGGTTTTCGGCCACGTCACGTGATCGAGCTCACGCACCTGCTCCATGAAGCTGAGACGATCGTGTTCAGGAATCGCCGCGAGCCACGCGCGACCAATCGCCGACGTAGCAACCGGAATACGCGAACCGACTTCCAACGTCAGCGTGAGCGCAACCGAGGCCCGGCAATTTTCCACGTAGATCATTGAGAGCCGGTCGCGCGTACCCAACGACACGGTTGCGCCGACGACGTCGGCCAATTCCTGCATTACCGGCCGCGCAATCTTGCGCACATCGAGCCGCGCCAGCATCGCGCTGCCTAGCGCAAGCGAAGCCGTGCCAAGCCGGTATTTGCCGCTCTCTTTCAGGTGAATCAGATAGCCGAGCAGCGTGAGCGTATGAGTCAGGCGCGATACCGTCGATTTCGGCAGCTTGCAACGCGATGCGAGTTCCTGATTGCTCAGCGATTTGTCGCCCGAGCGAAAACACGCCAGCACCTCGAGCCCGCGCGCGAGTGCGGTGACGAAATGGCGGTCGTCCTTGTGCGCCTCGTGCGCCGTCCGGCTCGCGAGGACTGTACTGGCTCTCGCGGATGCAACGGGGGTTTGCGCAGCTTCGCCAGCGCTCGGAGCGTCGGCCGGATTATCGATCGGGCTGTGATTGGTTTTGCTCAAAATGAAACGCGCTCCTGCGAAACGGCACCATCTGAAGGACAAACCGCGCCCCGGATCGAGGGTGATCCAGGCTGCGGAATTATAGACAAACGCAAACAGTCGCTCAGACTTCTTCTTTCGGCGCAGCCACCACCGGGCTGAAAAAATAAACGATCGCGCCGATCGCAAGTGGCACGGCGGTTACGGCGAACAGCGCCGAGTAGATTCCCGCGTTCGATAGATGCACCTGTTTTGCGGCACAGCGATCCAGCCGAAACAACTGCTGGTCAGCGCCACGCCGAGAAAAACCAGGCTGTTGAGCAGGCCCAAACCGAGCCCAAGCCGGCGCGGCGAAATGATGGCGCGCGCTTGCGACATCACGAGCGGATGAATCGAGCCGGCCGAGAACAACACGCATATCAACGCGACACTGACCATCCAGTTGCCGCCGGGACTGATGGCGAGCACGAGTGCCGCCAGCACGCCGGCAATCAGCCACAGCAACGAGATCAGCTTGGGCGCGCAGAACCGCACGGCCACCGGAATACAGAACGACGCGGCGATCCCGATCACGCTGGTGACGGTCATTGCATTGCCACGCGCGATGACGTCGAAACCGTAGACGTCGGCAAGATACGGGCCGCCCCATGACGTACGAAACGTGCCGCCGACTGAGAGCGCGAGGCAGGCCGGCATCAAGGTCCAGAAACCGGTGCGCCGTTTCACTGCGCCTGCCGCGTGTTGCGGCGCAGCGAGGCTCTGCTCATGCGCGGCGGCATCGCGCCGGCGCACGAAGCATACGACGCCAAGCGTCGCGCATAGCATGGCAAGTGCAGCGGTGACCATGACCGGACGCCAGCCGAAGCTGGCTGTCGCCCGGCTCAACGGAAACGCGGCCAGCAATGCGCCCGCCATGCCGATCGCGCTCGCCGTCGTGACGGCGCGCACATTGCGCGTGCCGTGGCCGGTGCGCAATACGTAATTGAGCAGCCCCATGAAGATGGGGGCGCAACCTAATCCGATGCCGGCTTGCGCGACGAGCGCAATGGTTGCGCTCGTCGTCATCGAAAGGATGCCGGCGCATGCGGCGCCGATGCCCATCAGAAGCGCGGTAGGTCCGCGCACGCCGTAGCGGTCGAACATGATGCCGACCGGCAGTTGTGCGATAGCGAATACGAGAAAGAACGAGCCCGCGAACCAGCCGAACATTTGCGGTGAGAAATGGAAATCGCCGATCAGCTGGGTGGAGATCACAGCGATATAGCTGCGGAAAAACTGGCTGAGCACGTAGCTGAAGGTCAGCGCCCACAAGCCGTAATCGATCGACGATGCAGCGGTATCCGTGCATGGTTCATCGAGTTGTTGCTGTACGCCATCAGACATCTGCGGTGCGCCTTTGATGATCGAAGCCGCCATGATAGGCGATCCAGGCGACGGGCGGCCGGGTCAGTTTTTTCAACACGAGCGCGTTTGCTGGAGTATTGTTTAAGCGCGCTGGGAGCTTCACAACGTCACTCTTCTACAAGACCGGGGGTCCATGCTGGCGGCAAAGTGCTTGCAGGCGCGTGGTTTTTTGCATGCAACGATGCGAAATCAACTTTTCGAGGAATGGAGAAAACGTGAAAACAGTCAATCTTTTGAAGGCGCTCGGCATCGCATTGTGTGTGGCGACGGTGTCCAGTGCCTATGCCCAGTCGAGCGACGCAATGGCGTCGGGCAGCATGGCGGCGCCGGCTGCCAATCCTAAAGCCGTCAAGAAGGTGGACCGCAAGTTGGGTCTGGACGTGCGCAAGGCTTTGTCGAAAGCGCAGGGTTTCGATGTATCGAACGTGTTTGTCCGGGCCCGCGGCGGCGCGGTGACCTTGACTGGAACGGTGCCCGATGGCGCGCAGATCCCGCAAGCGGAGGAAGTGGCCAAGGGCGTTGCAGGCGTGAAATCGGTGAACAACAAGCTGACGCTCGGCACGCAGGGCGGCGGCGGAGGTTGATCGCGCCTGGCGCTTGATAATCGATGACAGGTTGCGATGGGTAGCGCCGCGAGAGCCAATCTGCGGCGGTGCCTGTCGTCCTGAACTTGTCCTTCAGGTTAGGCGCGCACGAGCCCCGTCATCGGCCGCATTCCCCCGGTTTGACCGAACAGCGTGCCGGCCGTACGCTGCGGATCGAGTCCGAGGCTTTCGCTCGCGGCGCCGGCGATCAACGCATCCAGTGACAGGGTCGGCTTGAGATCGCGCGCTTCGTAGAGGTCGCCCGGTTTCAGACCGGGCCAGTCGGCAAGCACGCGTCCGCCCGCCACCGATCCGCCCAGCACCATCGCCACCGAGCCGGTGCCATGATCAGTGCCTCCCGTGCCATTGGCGGCGGCGGTCCTGCCGAATTCGGTTGCCACTACCACGGTGGTCTTGTTCCACAACGGACCCATGCCGTCGCGTAACGCCGCGAGCATCGTGTCGAGCGCTTTCAACTGATTGGCAAGGCGCGCGTTCTGCGCGGTATGCGTGTCCCAGCCACCGGTTTCGATCATCGCGATGCGCGGACCGTCGTCGCGCGACAGAAAACCGGCGGCGAGCTTGCCGAGGCTCGCCGGGTCCTGACGCGCACCGGCGTCGCCCGCGAGCCCGCGCGCGGTCATTGCCGATTCCCATAGCGGCCGCAATTGCGCATCCTGGTCGTACAGTTGCGAGACCCGCATGAGCAGATCGTCAGGTGCCTGCGGCAACCCCGAGGGGGCGTACGACGTCACCGCCGCGTTGCCGCGCAGCGCCATCGGTACGGTCGGCGCGAAGGCGATCGCGTTCTCGCGCGCGGTAGGCATCGACGCGACGAGCCGGTTCAGCCAGCCGTCCTTCATCTGATACGGCGACGTGCCGCCGGTCTCCAGCACGTTCTGCCCGTCGAAGTGCGAGCGGTCGCGGTACGGCGACGCCACCGCGTGTACGAATAGCGCCTGCTGATTCGCATACATCGCGGCGGTCTGCACAAGTGATGGATGCAGCGCGAAGGTGCCATCGAGCCTGGTCGCGCTGGAGGCATCGATCGCGAGCGCGCCGCGCAGTGTCGCGTAGGCGGGTTCGGCATACGGCACGACGATGTTCAGGCCGTCGGCCGCGCCGCGCTGGATCACGAACACGAAACGGCGATCGGTTGCGACGCTTGCAAAAGCGATCTGCGGCGACACGAGAATCGCGCCCGCGCCTGCAGCGGCAACGCTCAGAAACTTGCGGCGTGAAAGCATGGCATTCATCTCCGTTGAAAATCCGGCGAGACCAGCAGCAGCGCAATCGCCGTCGACGCGCTTTCGGCCCGCGACACAGCCGTGGCGGTCGGCGCGCTGAGCGAGCCGGCCAGCAAAGTCTGGCCGAGTTCGCGCGCATCGAGCCGGTCGCCGACACGCGACGCAAAGCGTTGCGCCACTTCGACCCGGCGCACGAGCGCATCGGGCGCCGCCCAGCTCGCGGCAATGTCGTCGTAGCCAGCGGGCGAGCCCGGACGCCATACTGGCTGACCGAGTTGCGTAAGGATGGGCGCGGCCTGCAGGTTGCCGATGTCCTGCCAGCCGAGCCCGCGCATCGAAGAAATGGTCCATTCCCACGGCGTCTTGAACTTCACGGCGACAGGCGACCATGCCTGCGGCATGTCGATCAGCGTCCGGTACACGGTCGGCAGATCCCCGCCGCTGCGCTCGAACGCGCTCGCCAGCCGCTCGCTTACTTCAGGCGGCGGATTGTCCGCGACGAAGTGCCGGGCAAGCTTGCCGCCGATGTGCTGCGCCGTTGCGGGCGCGCTCGCGAGGTCGTGCAGGATCGCCAGCGCCTGCTCTTCTCCCGGCTGGTCGTAGCGGCGACCCATGATGGTTCTCGAGCCCGGCTCGTGCAGCGCGACACGAAACACGAAGGTGCCTGGGGCGGCGTTCGGCTGCATACCGAGCCGGCCCGCATTGCCAGGATTCCCGGGATTGCCAGGATTCCCAGGATTGGCGGCGAGACTCCATCCGGTCAGCGCGCGTGCAAATTCGGTGACGTCGTCCTGGTTATAGCCGCTGCGCACGCCGAGCGTGTGCAGCTCCATAATTTCGCGCGCCAGATTCTCATTCAGCCCGCGCTTGACGTTGGGGTTGCGCTCTGCGGCACGGATGGCCGCCATGCTGTCCGGTCCGACCGAGCGCGTCTGATCGAGAAACAACTGCATGGCCGGATGACGTTCGACCGCGACCAGCATGTCTTCGAAACGGCCGAGCACGTGCGGACGGATCGCTTCCGCTTCGAATGAGCCGGCCAATGCCGCGACGCCGGGTTTTTCCGTGGATACCGCGAAATGGTTCGCCCAGAAATGGACCAGCCTCTCGACGAAAGGCGTCTGCGTGGTCAGCGCGCTTGCGACCCGCGCGTTCACCGAGGAACGGTATATATCGAGGATTTCGACGCGCAGCGCTTTTCGTTCGGCTTGCTTAGCAGTTTGGGCGGTGCTTTCTGTTGCACGTTGCCCGGCGGCTTGCGTGTTGGTTTGTCCGTTGGTTTGCGTGTTGGCCTGCGCATTTGCCTGATTGGCGCTCGCGCCTTCGCTGGCGTTCTGCTGACCCTGCTGACCCCGCCGGTTCAGCTGGTTGATCTGCATGCGCTGCTGTGCCAGCTCGGTGGACAGCGCCACCGAATCGGGCTGGCTCGCCCATGCGGCAGGCCGCGGCTGATACTGCTCGAACTGCGCAAGCAGCCACCCCTTCGGGTCAGCGGGCGGCGTGTCGTCGACACGAGCGCCAAGGCCGAAGCGGTTCAGCGCAATCGCCGCGGCATTCAGGTTCGGTGAGGTAGCCATACCGTCCTCTTCGGCGTTGGATATTTCTTTAAACGAGCGCCGCGATGAAATCCGTCGCGCCCGCCCAGAAATTTTTCACTCGCCCGAAGCTTCACTCGACGCTTCACTCGCGGCCGGCTTCGGTGCGGCCTGCTGCGGCAGCTTGTTCGCATTGGCGGCTGGCTGCGGTTCACGCCACTGGCCGCGCAGTTTCAGGCTGTCGGCGAATTCGACGCGCTCCTCGGGCGACAGCGTCGCCGCAAAATCCGCCACGCTGCCTTCCACTTGCGCGCGCAAGCTGCTGTCGGCTTCACGCGTGCGGGCCAGCGCGGCATCCAGCGCCGCGCGATCGAACTGCGGCGCGGCAAGCAGACGCAATACTTCGTGACGTCCGTCGCGGCCCTCGCGAGCAAACTGCTTGCCCTCGCGGCGCGCATTCTTCAAGCCGTCGATGAAAGCCTTCTGACGCTCGGCCGGCAGCGTTTCAGCGGCGAAGCGCAGCGCCGTGCGCTGCTGCGCCAGCACCGGGGTCATCGCGCCATACGCCGCGAACCATTGATAAGCACCACCGACAATCGCGCCCAGCAAAAACACGTTGAGCACCAGCGAAGCCACCAGCACGATTTTCCACGACCGGCCGTTCATTCGCCGCTCCAATCGGCGTTTGAACCACCGAAGCTCGAAGTTATATAAGAGGACTCGTGCACTTGCGGAACGGCCCCCGTCAAAACAAAGAACGACACCGCAAAAGCGCCGGCCACGCCACCCAGCAGTCCGACGCCTGCCACCGCCGCGCCCGACCACCACAACCGCCGGCGCGGCACTATGGGCCGCCGCACCGGCGCGCTGCCGATGATGCGCTGCTGCAACGCCGCGCCCGGCGGATCGACCGTATCGGCTGCCAGCCATGCATCGATGCCGGCTGCGTCGGCCAGCACCGCCTCGGCCTCGGCACGATGCGCCGCGGCCCAGGCCTCTCCCGCTGCGCGTTCCTGTTGCGGCCAGCGGCGCGGATCGGCGCCGTAGGCTTCGACGATCTGATGGAATCTTTCGGGCGTCATGACTTGTCCTTGCTAAAGCCGCTGCCGGCCAGTTGGGCGCGCAGATTGCGGCGCGCACGTGCCAGCAGACTTTCCAACGCATCGACCGTGATGCCCATCAGGGCGGCAGCGTCGATGTTCGACATCTCCTGGTAGTAATTGAGCACCAGTGCCTCGCGCTGTCGTGTCGGTAAGGCGGCGAGCGCCTCGCGCACGCGCTCGTCCTGGGCGCGCGCTTCGAGGGCGGCGTCGGGCAATGCGGCAGGGTCGATCTCGTCGGGCATGTCGTCGTGCGGGACTTCGCGGCGGCCGCGCAAGCGGTCATAGCAAAGATTGAGCGCGACGCGATGCACCCACGTATCGACCTTCGCCTCGCCTTCCCGCCAGCGCGCAGCCTGTTTCCAGATCCGCACGAAGACCTCCTGCGCCACGTCTTCCGCTTCCATGCGATCTCCCAGCATGCGCGTGGCGAGCGCGAGCAGACGCGGCAACTTGCGCGCGACAAGCGAGCGGACGGCGGCCGGATCTTGCCGGGCAACCCCTGCCAGCAGTTCCGCATCAGGATCGCGTTCGCTCAAGGCAGGCGGCTCCGCGGCGCTGGACGTTCAGGCCCAATGTCCTTCGATCCAGCGCCAGTTCGGGCCGCGCTGCACCCAATGACCCGGCACCCAGCGATGGCCGACGCGAACCGGCTGCCAGTGGCCGGGCACCCACACATAGCGGCCATGGTCCCAACGCCAGCGACCCTGATCCCAGACATAGCCCGCACGCGGCGCCGGCATCACTTCGACGCGCGGCGGCGGCGGCGCCATGGGCGCGACGATCACCGCCTGCGCGAAGGCGGGCGCGGCCGTCAGCGCGGCGGCGCACGTGATCGCAGCAGCGAGCACGGAAGTCAGAAGGCGGGTTGGTTTGGTCGATGTCATGGTGATTTCTCCGATAAGAGCCGAAGCCATAGGCGGCTCCGTTTCTTCTTGAACGCAACAGCCTGAAAAAACCGTCGCTTTGATTTGCAGTGAAAGAAACGCGCTGAAACACGCGAGTCGCGCCAGCTAGAACGGCCTTTACATTGCCGCCAAACGAAAGCGTAACGACAGCAAACATTATCAAAATGAATGGCAATCGATAGGCAACGTAATGTTCGCGCCCTCAAATCTTAATCAGCGGATGTTTCAATGCGCGCTGTTTCTAGCGGTAAGACACCTTAGCTGTATTTCTAACAATATCCCCAGCGAACCTCCACACGTGCATCACTGGAAACGCTGAACGGCGAAGTCGAATCTGGAGCCAGTCACATGTTCCGTAGAACCCTCTTACCCATCCCGTTTGCCGCGATGCTTGCGCTCGCAGCATGCGGCAGCAATAACGTGAACACGCCGGCGTCTGCGCCGGTTGCTGCATCGACGCCGGTAGCAACGGTGTCGGCGCAGGATGCCGTCACGACAACCACGCCGATCAAACACGTGGTGGTGATCTTCGGCGAGAACGTCTCGTTCGACCACTACTTCGCGACCTACCCGCAAGCCAATAACCCGGTCGGCGAGCCGCAGTTCACGGCGGCCGCAGGCACGCCGGCGGTCAACAACCTCAGCAGCAACAACCTGATCACCGCGAACCCGAACGCGCTGTCGACCTCGCCGAACACGGCAGGCCGCACGGTCGGCGCTGTGACGATCGCGGGCCTCGGCCTACCGGCTGCCGATCTGCTGCCGTTCCGTCTCGATCGTTCGCAAGCCAATACGTCGAGCCAGAACCACGCCTATGCCGCGGAACAGCTCGCCTATAACAACGGCGCGATGGACTCGTTCCCGCTGTTCACCGCAGCAGGTTCGACGATTGCCGGCAGCACCGGCGCGTTCGCCACGAAGGGCCAGGTGCTCGGTTACTTCGACGGCAACACGGTCACTGCAATGTGGAACTACGCGCAGAACTTCGCGATGAACCA
Organism: Paraburkholderia polaris; assembly: GCF_012927345.1. Classification (GTDB taxonomy): domain Bacteria; phylum Pseudomonadota; class Gammaproteobacteria; order Burkholderiales; family Burkholderiaceae; genus Paraburkholderia; species Paraburkholderia polaris. The sequence goes on along the minus strand of NZ_JABBGJ010000035.1, from coordinate 34,937 downwards.
GAACGCGTACACGGACACGTACGGTCCGTCGACGCCTGGCGCACTCGAAGTCATCTCGGGCCAGAACAACGGTGTCGTGGTGACGGGCGGAACCTCGGCCAACGCGATTCCGGATTCGACTGGCGGCTTCACGATGATCGGCGACCTGGACCCGACCGGTGACGTCTGCACGATCGCGGCAGGCAGCACGGTGACGGGCGCGATGTCGTCGAACAACAAGAACATCGGCGACCTGCTCAACGCGAAGGGTCTGACGTGGGGCGGCTTCATGGGCGGCTTCAATCTGACGACCACCAATGCCAACGGCACGACCGGTTGCGCACGCTCGACGTTCTCGCAAGTGCTGAACGCGACCAAGGCCGACTACGTGCAGCATCACGCATGGTTCCAGTACTACCCGACCACGGCCAACCTCGCGCACACGCGTCCGTCGTCGGCGGCAGTGATCGGCATGACCGATCCGCTCGACAACACGGCAACGCCGGTTCACCACCAGTACGACACCGACGACTTCTTCGCTGCGGTGAAGGCAGGCAACTACCCGTCGGTGAGCTTCCTGAAGGCGCCGGCAGTCAGCGACGGTCACCCGGGTAACTCGGACCCGATCGACGAGCAGGCTTTCGTCACGAAGGTGATCAACTTCCTGCAGCAACAGCCTGACTGGAAGAACACCGCCGTGATCATCGCCTACGACGATTCGGACGGTTGGTACGACCACCGCTACAAGGCGCCGACGAGCTCGTCGTTCGATTCGACCACGGCGCAATCAGCGGGCGGCAAGACGGTGGCCGGCAGCGACAACCTGAGCGCCGCGGGTCAGTGCACGGCAACGGGCGCGGTTCAACCGCAGGGCGTGAATGGCGGCGCAGTGAACGGCCGTTGCGGCCCGGGTACGCGCACGCCGTTTATCGTGGTGTCGCCGTGGGCGAAGGTCAACTTCGTCGACGATACGCCGATCACGCAAGCCTCCGTGGTCAAGTTCATCGAGGACAACTGGCTCGGCGGTCAACGCCTTGGCAAAGGTTCGTTCGATGCAACGGCGGGCAGCATCATGAACATGTTCAACTTCTCGGGCTCGGGCAACAATCCGACGGTGTATCTGGATGAGAACCTGGGTACGAAGTTGTCGGCGCCGCCGGCCAGCTGAGCGGCACGCGTGCCGACTGCCCTTCTGGTGCGCCTGCCTTCACGTCATGCACGAGCACTGTTCGTGCATGACGACACGAAGCGCGGCGCTGGAAAGAGCATGAAATACATCAAGCTGTAGTTGGGCGTCGAGCCAGTGCAAACGTGCTGGCTCGATTTGCTTTTTTGATCGCACCCGATCGAATTACTTGTCACCACCGCCATGAATCATCCTTCAGACGCCGTCCTGCCCTCGCATCTGCCTGCCGGCGGTGAGCCGGGCCCCGTCATTACCCGTCGCTCGTGGCTCGGGCTGCTTGCGTGGAGCGCCGCCGGCGTCGTGCTCGCGCTCGTCGTGGTTTGCGCGTACGCGCTCGTCTACCCGGAACGGATGCCGCCCGCAGTCGGCTCGATCGTCGAAGAAATCACCGGCGCGAATCCTCATCCGGTTCATTTGATGCGTCCGCAAGACGCGCCGCTGAGCGCGGTTGCGCTGCTGGGCAAACAGATTTTCTTCGACCAGACGCTATCGGCGTCAGGTACGCAGTCGTGTGCGTCGTGCCACTCGGCACAGCATTCGTATGCACCGGACAACGCGTTCCCGGTTCAACTCGGGGGTGCGCATATGAATCAGGCCGGCTACCGGCCGCCGCCGTCGCTGACGTATCTGTACCGCCAGGCGCCGTTTAGCATTGGGCCGGATCAGGGCGATACCGATGTGCCTGTGGATATGACGCAACTGGCGTCACAAGCGGCCGGCGTGCAGCGCGCGCAGAAGACGGCGCTCGCCGCGCCTGCCGCCCCGGCGATGGTGCCGCAAGGCGGACTGTTCTGGGACGGCCGCGCCGATACGCTGCAAATCCAGGCGATCGGTCCGCTGATGAATCCGGTGGAGATGGGCAATGCGACGGAAGCAGATGTCGCGCACAAGCTGCTGCAAACGAAGTATCTGGATCAGTTCAAACAGATCTTCGGGCCGGCGATCATCAACAATCCGAGCCTGCTGATTTCGGAAGCCATGTTCGCAGTGGGACGGTATCAGATCGAGGATCAGTCGTTTCATGCCTTTACCAGCAAGTACGATTACTGGCTCGAAGGTAAAGCGCGGCTCACGCATGCTGAATTGCATGGCTTGCAATTGTTCAACGATAAGGACAAGGCTAACTGTGCGGGTTGCCATTTGAGTCAGCCTAGCAAGGATGGCTTGCCGCCGGTGTTTACCGATACGCAGTACGAGGCGCTTGGGGTGCCGCGCAATCCGGCTATTCCGGCCAATAAGGATCCTAAGTTCTTCGATATGGGCGTGTGCGGGCCGTTCCGCGATGACATGAAGAAGGAGACGCAGTACTGCGGGATGTTCCTGACGCCGACCCTGCGCAATGTTGCCGAGCGCAAGGTGTTCTTCCATAACGGTGTCTATCACGACCTCAAGCACGTTATGGACTTCTACAACCTGCGCAATACGGCGCCTGAGAAGATCTATCCGCGCGATGCGTCCGGGAAGGTACAGAAGTACAACGATCTGCCGGCTCAGTATCACGCCAATGTCGACGTTGCCGATGCGCCGTTCGATCGCAAGTTCGGCGATCAGCCGGCCATGACGGATCAGGATATTCAGGACATCATTGCGTTTATGAAAACGCTGAGTGACGGGTACAAGGCCGCAGGGTCCTGACCTTCCACAGGGGCGGTCACATAGCCTTTGCGCGCCGTCGCGCGAGCCGGTGAGGTATCCTTGCCGGTTCCGCGACCTCTATCCGTACCCTGCCCAATGGCCGATTTCCCTTTCGACGCCGTACTCTTTGACTGCGACGGCGTGCTCGTCGACTCCGAACCCATTACCAACCGCGTGCTCACCGAGATGCTCGGCGAGTTGGGCTGGCATTTGAGCGTCGAAGAGACGATGCAAATTTTCGTCGGCAAGGCCGTCAGGGATGAAGCGGCACTCATCGAAGCGCGCACCGGCTTCGCGATTACGCCGGACTGGCTGATGCGGTTTCGCGCGCGCCGCAATGAGGCGCTCGACCGGGAACTGGTGGCGATTGATGGCGCGGCGTCAGCAGTGCGCGCGCTTTACGCGACACTCGAAGGGCGCATCGCTGTCGCGTCGGGCGCCGATCGCATCAAGGTGGAATTGCAACTGGTGAAGGCCGGTATTCTCGACTGTTTCGAAGGGCGCATCTTCAGCGGCCACGAAACACCACGCAACAAGCCCTATCCCGATGTCTACCTCGCCGCAGCCGCGGGGGTGGGCGCGGAACCGCAACGTTGCGCTGTGGTTGACGATACCGTTACGGGCGTGACGGCAGGCGTGGCCGCCGGTGCCACTGTGTTCGGCTATTGTCCGAAAGAACTGAGCCACAGCAGCGCGACTGCCTTGCATGGCGCGGGCGCGGCTCACGTCTTTCGGGACATGGCCGAATTGCCCGCCCTGCTCGCCGGATGGCGTGGCGTGCAGGGTTGAGGGCACGCGCCGTTACTCGAACGCAGGATCGATAGGTACGCGATATCCCGCCGCGAGGCGGTTAGTTTGGTTCGCTACAACGACCGTAACTGTTGGCAGCGCACCGACATCCTGGCGTCGGCAAGTCGGTCTATCTCAGCCACCTTGCGCCCGCCAGATCAGCGGATGTGGACGGCATACGGCTTTGCGGCGCATGGCATGGTGTGTGCAATTGGAACACATGAGCGCGGCGATACCCGGGCTCACTGTCAATCCAACCTTGTCGGAGATCCACCATGAAAGCGCTAGTCCTCAAAGACCTGCCCCGCGTCGACGAACTCGACCGCGTGGCTTCGCAATCCGTACGCGGCGGCATCGCCTGCCTCACCCGAGAAGCACCTCCTGCTTGCCCCGGCGGGATGATGCCGCCAGTTGTCATTTCGCGCGGCTGGGAGTGTCCACCGATTCATTGGGGTTGTGGGCCGGTCTATTCGCCATACGGCAAGCCGCCTTCGCACTCCGAACCGGTGGTAGTGCCGCTTTAAGCAGCGCGAGAAACGGCGTGCAAATAGACGGGCCAGCATGGCGGCTCGTCTATCTTCATTGCCCCTTGTTTCACACACCGACCGACGTTCAAATCGGTGCACGGCAACTACGTCGCCGCCGCGTGCACTGCGAACAGTCGTGATGCCTGTTAAACCTTCGCTACACGTCCATAAGTATCTTCGAAGCGTACGATATCGTCCTCGCCGAGATAGGCGCCGGACTGCACTTCGATCAACTCTAGCGGAATCTTGCCCGGATTCAGCAACCGGTGCGTAACCCCAAGCGGAATGTACGTCGATTGATTTTCGGTCAGGATGATCTCTTTATCGCCGTTGGTGACGAGCGCGGTGCCCTTGACGACGATCCAATGCTCCGCACGATGATGGTGCATCTGCAAGCTCAGTTGCGCGCCAGGGCTGACGACGATGCGCTTGACCTGGAAGCGGTCGCCGCTATCGATGCCTTCGTATGACCCCCACGGCCGCACCACGCGACGGTGCGTGACCGACTCGTGACGTCCCATGGCATTCAACTGCGCAACGATCTTTTTGACGTCCTGCGCCTGGTCGCGATGCGCCACGAGCACAGCATCAGCGGTCTCGACGATCACGACGTTCTCCAGGCCGATCGCGGCCACCAACCGGTGTTCTGCGCGGATGTACGAATTGGTCACGGCATCCGTCAGCACGTCGCCGATCAGCGCATTGCCCTGCGCATCGCACTCCGCAATGTCAGCAAGCGCCGTCCACGAGCCGATGTCGTTCCAGCCGAGATCCGCGACCGCGACCACGGCGGCGCGCTTCGTTTTTTCCATGACGGCATGGTCGACCGAGATGTTCGGACAGGCCGAGAAGCTTTGTGCTTCGAGACGGATGAAATCGTTGTCGCGTTGCGCACCTTCCAGCGAAAGCTCCGCCTGCTTCGCAATTTCAGGCTCGTAGCGATGCAGCTCCTCCATGTAGGTGGAAGCTTTCAGCATGAACATGCCGCTATTCCAGTAGTAGCTGCCATCCTCGAGAAAACGCTGCGCTGTCGCTGCGTCCGGCTTCTCGACGAAGGAATCGACCGCAAAGGTCGGCTCGCCTTCAACAAGGCTCGCCCCCGAACGGATGTAGCCATAGCCGGTGTGCGGTTCGGTTGGCGTAATGCCGAAAGTGACCAGATAGCCGTCTTTAGCAATCTGCGCGGCGGCTTCGGCCGCGTTGACGAAAGCCGCTTCGCCTTTAATCACGTGATCGGACGGCAGAACGAGCAGCAACGCGTCCGGACTTTCGCGCAGGGCCAGCAACGCCGCCACCGCGATAGCCGGCGCCGTGTTGCGGCTGGCCGGTTCGAGTACGATCGCCGACGACAGGACATCGACCTGGCGCAACTGCTCGGCCACCAGAAAGCGCTGTTCATTATTTGTGACGACGATCGGCGAAGCGATGTCGGCGATCCCGCGCAGGCGCAGTGCGGTTTGCTGAACCAGCGTATTTTCGCCCGTCACCTTGAGATATTGCTTCGGATACCCGACGCGCGATATCGGCCACAGGCGCGTGCCGCTCCCGCCGCAAAGAATCACTGGATGAATATGCATGGTCTTTTTCTCTCTAGATGTTGTTTGAATTTGCACGCCCCGACTCCCCGCACCCAATTCAAGCCCGGCGCATAAGCTGCATTCGTACCGATTCTAGTTCATGCGGCAAGCGGCGCGAGATCGGCGCGCGGCGTGGCAGTTCGACAAAGCCCAGGCGTTGATACAAATCGTACGCACGCCGATTGCTGACCAGTACGTCCAATACGACCTGCCGATCGGGTTCGTCCTGCATCGGGCCCGCGCGCAATAAGTCGGCAAATAACGCGCTGAACACGCCCGTACCCCGCATCTGTTCATCCGTCGCGCAATGCGCAATCAGCGTCTGCGACGACTTCGGCGCCGGCAATTCACTCTCCAGCACCAGCCCACGCAATAGCATACCCACCGTGCGGCGCACGCCAAAAAACACCAGCAGGATCAGGGCGACATGAGGATCGTCAAGCCAGATGTTCCGGCCGTCATGCGTGGCAAGCACCGCTACTACCTTATCGTCGCCCGTCACCGCGACGCGGTGGCGCCGATAGGAGAAACGGCCGTGTTTCGACGTGAACGCGAATGCCAGAAACTCGATACACCGGTCGTCGGGTTCACCGAGAAAGAACCCGAACTCACGTACCCCAGAGGCGAAGATCAACGGCGCACACGCCTCAGCATCCTCTGCCCGCGCGGGGCGGAACTGCAAAGCGCCCGCTTCCCGGGCCTGATGCGACGCGCGAGCGCGCTCTGATTGAACGGCGTACATGGCGAGCGTCTCTCTTTAACGAGGCAGGCGCTTGAGCGCCGCAATGGTTCGGCTGATCTGTTCCGGCTCATGCGTCGAACAGATAAAAAACCGCAAACGCGCCGCCTTCTCTTCGACGGCGGGATAGAAAATCGGCTGCACGTTGATGCCTTCCGCAAACATCGCGTTGGCCCACTGCGCGGCCTTCAAGGTGCTGCCGGTAATGATCGGCACGACCGCATAACCCGCGCTTTTACCCGTATCGAGACCGGCGGCGCGCGCTTCGTCGAGAAACTGTTTGCCACGCGCGCGCAGCAGCGCCACCCGTTTCGGTTCGGCAATCAGCCGTTCGAGCGCCGCCAGCGATGCCGCCGCCAGTGCAGGCGCGAGGCCGACGCTATACAGAAAACCGGGCGCGAGATGCCGCAAGATATCAATCAGTGCCTGCGAGCCGGCGATAAACCCGCCGCATCCCGCCAGTGTTTTACTGAGCGTACCCATCCAGATATCGACGTCGCCGCTCGCCACGCCGCAATGCTCGCGAACGCCCTTGCCCTGCTCGCCCAGCACGCCGAGCGAGTGCGCCTCGTCAACCATCAGAAACGCGGCATGCCGGCGCTTGATGTCGACGAATTGCGCCAGATCGGGAATATCCCCGTCCATGCTGTACAGGCCTTCGATCGCGATCAATACACGCCGGTAATCGTGCCTCACGCGTGCGAGCAGCGCGTCAAGCGCCTGCCAGTCGTTGTGCGGAAAGCTCAGCCGTTTCGCGCCGCTCAGTTGCGCGCCTTGCACGATACTGTTGTGCGCGAGCGAATCATGCACGATCAGATCGCCGGGACCGAACAGTGAGCCGATCACCGTCACGTTGGTGGCATGGCCGCTCACGAACACGACGCAATCATCCACCTCGTACAACGAGGCGAGCGCCGCTTCTAGCTCACGCTGCACGGGCCGCTCACCCGCCACCATCCGGCTCGCCGATGCCGATGTGCCATAGCGATCGATCGCCTCTTTCGCGCGCGCGGACACGAGCGGATCGCCGGCAAGACCGAGATAGTTGTAGTTCGCGTAGTTCAGATACTGCGCGCCGCCGATCTGCGTGGTCGCGCCGGCAATCCCTTCGTGCACGCGAAAAAACGGCGACTGCACCTGCAGCTTCTCGCCCATTTGCCGCAATATTTCGACCTGCTGATAACCCGGCATGGTCTCGAAGCTGCACAGCGCAGCGCGCGAAGCGTCTTGCGCCGCGCGTGTACCACCGGCGGGCAACGGCGCGCCCGGCGTCTGCGCCTCTTCGGAGACGCGTTCCAGTTGCCGCATCAACGCCTTCGCGGCGAGCTGCTGGCGGAGGTGATCACCCAATCCCATGCTGTTCAGATAACCCTGTGAGGTGCTGGCCTGATGTCGATATCAAGCCGGAAATTCGGCCCATTCCCACGCATCGCGCGTGGCGAGCAGTTCGGCAACCAGCCGGTAGTTCATTTCATGACTCGGCCGCAATGCGGTGACGCGGCCGAGCAACGGCGCGCCGGCCATCGCCATGTCGCCGACCAGATCCAGCACGCGGTGCCGCACGAACTCATCGGGCACACGCATCCCGCCCAACACGCGGTTGCCGACGATTGCGGCCGTGCACGATAAACGGGCGCCACGCAGAATCGGCATGCCGCGCACATAGCCGGCGAGAATCGCGGGGATCGCCCATTTGACGCGTCCATATGAACGCGACGGTGCGATCTCTTCGGCAAAACTCGCGGGCGTTACTGCACCGTCCCAGCGCAATGCGCCGAACCCTTTCAGGTCGTTATGCACGGCCATTTCATACGCGGACGACGGTTCGATCGAGATGCTGCGTTCGTCACGCGTGCCTTCGCCATCGGCAATCTTCACCGGACGCAGCACGCGAATGAAGCGCTTGGCATGCGGTAATTCGATCCGCCCGCACGCCCGGATCGCCTCGATCCACGGCTGCGCGCTGCCGTCCAGAATCGGCACTTCTTCGGCATCCAGTTCGACGGTCGCGCGATCGATTTCGCAGGTCAGCAACGACGCCAGCAGATGCTCGACGGTGCGCACACGGATGCCATTGGCGCTTTCGAGCATCGTGCAAAGCGGCTGGCCGCGCCGCAACGCCGGACTCACCGCGAGCTCGGCCAGCACATCGGCGCCCTGCTTCCGGCGAAAGACGATGCCACGTGGGCCATCGGCATCGGCCGGGAGAATCCGCACGTTTACGCGCCGTCCGGTATGCAGCCCGTGACCGCTTAACGCCAGCGGCCGCGCGAGCGTCCCTTCACGGCGACTCCAGCCTGCAGGTGCGTTCATCAGACGAGCTCCGTTGCAGCGGGTGTCGAGACAGGCGTTGCCGTGTCCGGTTGCCCCGACAACGCAACGGCAACATCGGCCAGCGCATGCGCGCCGACATCGAGCGCATGTTGTGCGGCGACCGCTGCCACCTGTGCCGCGACACCGTTTGGCTCCGCCGCCTCGTCCTGCGTTTGAATCGATTCGACGATCCGCTGCGCCAGCGAATGCACCGTTGCGCCTTCGGCCATCGTCATGATCGACAGCTTGACCTGGAAGCTCTCTTCGACAGCCATACCAAGCTCCATGCCCATCAGCGAATCCATGCCCATATCGAGGATCGAGCGGCCGGTTTCGATTTTTTCCGGCGACATGTGCAGAATGCGTGCGATCTGCGCCTGCAAGGTTTCTTCGACCAGCCGCAACGCATCCGCGAACGGCAGGCCGAGAATCTGGTCGCGCATCTGCGCGCCGCCCTGACGTGCCGGTTCGTGACTGCCGCGTGCATGCAGCTCCGTGTAGCGGCGCGCGCGCGCGGCCGGCATGCCGAGCGAAAGCGCCTGCCAGTCGAGCCGTACCACCGCTTCGCCGACGTTCATGTCGACGATCGCACGCTCCAGCGCCGCGAGCGCTTCGGCCGATGTAATCGACAAGCCGCCAATGCGCGCCTGCAGCGCTTCGCGGGTCTCTGCGTTGCGCGCGAGGAAACCGACGTCGTCCAACGGACCCCATGCCATGTAGGTGCCCGGCAAACCGGCCGCACGACGTTGACCAACCAACGCCTCAAGGAAGGTATTGGCGGCCACGTAGCTCGACTGCCCCGGATTGCCGAGGAAAGTCGTCGCCGATGAATACACCACGAAGAAATCGAGTTTCGCGTCGCGCGTGGCGCGGTGCAGGTTCCATGCGCCGGCCAGCTTCGGTGCGAGCACCGCGGCGAAACGTGCGTCGTCGAGATTACGCACGAGGCCGTCGTCGATCACCATCGCCGAATGGAGCACACCCTTGAGCGGCGTGCCGCGCGCGGCAATCTCGGAGAGCAGTGCGTCGAGCGCGGCTGCGTCCGTGACGTCGCAGGCTGCCGTGTGTACCTGCGTGCCGTTTTCTCGGCGCCAACGCGCAGCCTCGGCGGCGAGCGCCGGTGCGAGCGCGCCTGAACGGCTCGCCAGCGTCAGGTTTCGTGCGCCGCGCGACATCATCCAGCGCGCGGTGGCAAAACCGAGCCCGCCCGTGCCGCCGACGATCAGATACGCCGCTGCCGGATCGAGTTGCAGCGCTTCAGCGACGGCCGTCGCGCGCGACGGACTCGGCGTGCCTGCCGGATACGTCACGAGGATCTTGCCGATCTGACGCGCCTGCTGCATGTGACGGAACGCTTCCTCGACCCGTTCGGCCGGGAACGCACGATACGGCAGCGGATGCAGCACGCCGCCCGCGAACAGCTGCATGACCTCTTCGAACAGACGCGCGGTCAGGTCCGGCAATGCGCTCATCAACTGATCGGCATCGATGCCGAAATAGCTGATGTTGTTGCGGAACGGCCGCAAGCCGATGCGGCTGTTCTCGTAGAAGTCGCGCTTGCCGAGTTCGAGGAAACGACCGAACGGACGCAGCGTGTCGATGCTGCGCACCATCGCTTCACCGGCAAGCGAATTGAGCACGATATCGACGCCCGCACCTTGCGTGCGCTCACGGATTTCATCGGCAAACGCAAGGCTACGCGAATCGAATACGTGATCGGCGCCGAGCAGACGCACGAATTCGCGCTTCTCGCGGCTGCCCGCCGTTGCAAACACCTCCGCACCCAAATGGCGCGCAAGCTGGATCGCCGCGATCCCCACCCCGCCGGCCGCACCGTGCACCAGCACGCGCTCGCCGCGGCGCAGTCGCGCCAACTCGCACAGCGCGTAGTACGCCGTGAAGAAGGTGGTCGGCACCGTGGCCGCTTCTTCGAAAGTGAGACGTTCCGGCTTGTGGGCGATGGCCTCGGCCTTCGTGCGCACGTGGCTCGCGAAGGACGCCGGCGCGAAACCGAGTACCGCGTCACCCGGCGCGAAACGCCGCACGTCCCGGCCGACGCGCGCGACGCGCCCCGACAGTTCCATGCCGATCGTCGCGCCGGCGAAGCCGTTTTCGACGGCTTCGTCGGACAGCAGACCCATTGCGTACATTACGTCGCGGAAATTCAGGCCCGTTGCAACCGGTTCGATTTCGACTTCATCCGCTGCGAGTTCGCGTTGCGGCAGCGCGAACCATTCGAGGTTGCGCAACGAGCCAGGCGATGCAAAACCGAGCACCGCTGCTTCGTTCTGCGGACGTACCGGGGCGGCCGATTCGCTGCGCAGCGCGGCGCTCGCCGCAGACTGCATGCGCGGCACGTAGCGGCCGTGTGAGGTAAGCAGTACTTCTTCTTCGCCGTCGGACGCGAGCAGTTCACGCGCCAATTCGGCGCCTGCATCGCGGCACGCCGGTGATACGTCGATCAACCCGCACGACAGTTCCGGATGCTCGTTGGCCAGCACACGGCCGAGACCCCACATCGCCGCTTGCTCAGGACGCAGCGTCTCGGCATCGGCAAACGGCGTGGCGACCGGCGCACCGCCGCGCGTCACGATCCACAATTGCGGCTGCATCACGCCGGAAACCGCGGCGAGATCTCGCACGAGTTGCGCCAGCGCGAGCGTGGTCTGCTGCTGGACGTGCATCACCTCCGCGCCGTCCGCCTCGGCGGACAGAGCGTGATCCGGCGCGACGAAGACGACGTGATGCGGACGCCCTGCCGGCGCGGCCAGCTTGCTCATGTCGTGACGCAACGCCTTGAGCGTGCTGCTCGACGTCGTGTGACCGCCGGCCCGCAAGGCAGCAGCCAGGGTCTCGTCGACGCCGGATTCCGCTGCGTACAGCAAGGACCAATGCGCTGACGGCGCCTGCGCTTCGATCCCATTGCCAACAGAAGCGCTCATATGCGGCTCGCGTGCGACGATCAGCGTCGGTGCGCCTTCGAGATCCAGACCCTGCTCCGTGTGCCGTGTGATCTTTTCGAAGCCCGCTTCTTCAAGGTGTTTCGTCAAAGCGACCGGCGATAGCCATGCCGCGCGGCGCGCGTTGGCGTGCGCGGCATCCGCGTCGAGATCGAACACGATATCGGCGAAGCGGCTATTGCGCGGCTCCGCAATCACGACCAGCGCGCCCGGCGCAAGCCAGCCGCGCAGCGCGGCGAGCAGCGCACGCGGCTCGGTCTGCCCGGCCAGCACGTGGCTCGCCACGACGATGTCGTAACGCTCGCCGGCATCGATGCCGGACAGGCGCGGCATATCACCGAACTCGATATTCGCGATCCGGATCGACGGATGCTCGCTCGCGTCGAATCCGCTCAACTGCTCGTGCGTGCCTGCAATCGTGTAGTCGCAGCGCGACACCGGCACGTGAATCGCGAGCGGCTGAAGCACGTCGCTCGACGGCGAATCGAGTTCGAGCACGCGCAACCGGCGCGGTTCGCTCCACCCTTCGATCACGCGATGCAGGCAGGCGCCGGTCAACGCATTGACGTGCGCCCAGGTCGGCGAAGCTTCGAAGAAGTGCTCGACCAGACTGCTGCGCGACGGCGGCAGGATCTGCTCGCCGCTCACTTCGCCGCGCAACACGGCAGGCAGCGCTGCGCCACAATGCGCGAGCAGTGTTAGTTCAGCCACGTGCGCGGGCGACTGCGCAAGCAGGTCGCGCCAGAGTTCGTCGATGCCCGGCAGGTTTTCGCAGGCTGCAGCGTCGCGCACCAGACGCGTACCGTCGCGCTGCGCCAGACCGTCTTCGACGACGATCTGCACAAGACGCGCCAGCAGTGCCGGATGCGCACAGTCCGGCAGCGACGGTTGTGCAAAAACGTTCATCGCATCGAGCGCGTTCAATGCGTAGGCGCTTGCGAGCACGTCGAGCAGCGGCAGCATTTCAGTCAGATGCGCCTGTCTGCGCGGCTGATCTTCTTGAGCAGCCAATGCCGCGGCGGCATCTTCCAGCAACGCGACCGGCTCGGGCAACATGCGTGCGTCGAGGTCGGCGGCAAGCGGCTTGGCCTCGACGATATAGGCGTAACGTGCAGGCGCATGCTGACGGCGCCCCATCAGATCGACGCGGCGGAAACGGCATGCGCCGAGCCGCGCGACGATCGCGCCGTGCGCGTCGGCGAATTCGAACGATGCCACCACCGAATGCGGACTGCGCCGTTCGATCCGGGCGACTACGTAGCGAATCGCGTCGCCGCGCAGATAGTCGATACGTCCGATTTGCACCGGCACATAGGCCGCGTGTTCGATCTCAGCTTGATCCGCTGAAGCGAGCAAGGCGAACAGCGGATGGAAACCGCTGTCCATCAAGGACGGATGAAGCGCATAGGCGCTCGGTTCGGTTTCGGTTTGCGCGAGTACGGCGGGGACTTCCAGTTCCGCAAGCGCGATGTCGGCGTTCGCGTCGACGTGTACCGTGCGCACCCATTGGAATGCTGGGCCGTAGCTCAAACCGATCGCAGTGGTGTTCGCGTACAACGTTGTGCCGGACATGGCGGGTTGCGCGAACAACTCAGTGAGCGTGGTGGCCGGCAGTGTGCTCGCCTCGCCTTCCGTGCTTAGCGCGCAGCCGCTCGCCAGCAAGCGGCCGGTAACGTTGAGCGACCACGCTTCTTCTGACATACGATCGCGCGTTTCGATCGTGAAACTCGCGGTACGCACGTCGACGGTGAAGCGGAACAGCTTCGAATGCTGCGGCTGGAACACCACCGGCAGACGGATTTCGAGGTTCTCGACGGCGCAGCTTTGCGTGCCGAAATGCACGCGCGCGGCGGCGAGCGCCATTTCGACGTAGCCCGCTCCGGGGAACGCCACGCCGCAATCGACCACGTGATCGGCCAGCATCGGCAGGCCGGCCGGATCGAGCTGATTTTCCCAGGCGAGCGCATGTTCGCGCAGACGGTAACCGAGCAGCGGGTGTTCGCGGCGGCGATTGACCAGGTTGTAGGCCTCGGCGGTCGGGCCGAGCCAATGGCGTTCGTGTTGCCACGGATAGGACGGTAGCGCCACGCGTGCGCTGATCGGCGCGAAGCATTCGACGTCGACGCAAGCGCCATTCGCGAGCATCGCGTAGATTGCGTGGTGCAGCATCTGTGCGCTGTCGTGGTTGCGCTTGAGCGTCGGCAGCGAGCGGCCGGTGATGTGGGCATCGTCGAGCGTCTGCGTCACATAGGTGCGCAGAATCGAATGCGGGCCGACTTCGAGGAACAGGCGCACGCCCGTCTGGGCGACCTGCGCGACGGCATCGCCGAAACGCACCGGCTCGCGGATATTGCGCCACCAGTAGTGCGCATCGAGCTCGGTGCCCGTTAGTTCAGCGCCTGTGACCGTCGAAACGAAGCGACACGTTGCAGCATTCGGCGCGAGATCCGCGAGGCCCTGCAACACGCTCGACTCGATCGGATCCATCTGACGGCTGTGGAACGCGTAGTCCAGTTCCAGCATCTGGAAGAAGCGGCCGCTTTCCTTCACCGCGGCTTCGAGCACCTGCAATGCGCCAAGCGGGCCGGCCAGCGTGACCGCTTGCGGGCTGTTGACACCCGCGATTTCCACTGCGGTGTCCACGCCGAGTTGCGTCATCAGCGTACGCACGGCGGCTTCGCCGAGCCCGGCGGCAGCCATCCTGCCTGTGCCGCGCGTGCTTGCCTGAGCGCGGCTGCGAATCTTGATGACGTGGACGGCCTGCTGAAGCGTCAATGCGCCCGACGCCCACGCCGCGGCGACTTCGCCGACGCTGTGGCCGAGGCACACGTCATAGCCGACGCCACGCGCTTCGATGACGCGCACTACGCCCACCTGAATCGCGAACAGCAGCGGTTGCGCGTGCTCGGTTGCTTCCAGCGTGGTGGCGGTGACGCCTTCGCGTAACACCTCGACCAGTGAGGCACTGCCGTCGGCGCGCCACAGCGCGTCGAGTTCGTCGAGCGCGGCACGGAACACCGGCTCCTGTTCGAGCAATTGCTTGCCCATGCCGGCCCACTGCGAGCCGTTGCCGGAGAACACCAGCGCGAGACGCGTATCGTCGCTCGGGGTTTCGCCCTGCACAAGTGCCGGTTCTGTGTGGTCCGGCGTCGGCGCGGCTAGCGCGGCGAGCGCCGCGCGCGCTTCTTCTTGCGCTGACGGTGCGATGATTGCGCGATGCTTGAGCCACTCGCGGCGATGCGCCGCGTTCGATGCAAGCGTCGCCCACGGCGTGCCGTTGTCGAGCATCGACAGATAGCGTGCGGCCAGCGCGGGCAGCGCGGCTGCAGTGCGGGTCGAGAGGATCAGCGGCGGCAGTGCGCTTGCGTCGTTTTCGGCTCGTGCGGTCGCACCTGCTACCGGTGCTTCCCGCAAAACGATGTGTGCATTCGTGCCGCCGAACCCGAACGAATTGACGCCGATCACCAGTGGTTCCGCACCGCTGTCGAGCGGTGTCAGACGATCCACGACACGCAACCGGCCGCCGATGAAATCGATCGCCGGATTCGGCGTTTCGAAATGCAGCGTCTTCGGCACCGCGCGGTGCTTCAGGCAGAGAATCGCCTTCATCAAACCGGCCATACCCGAAGCCGTTTCGAGGTGGCCGACGTTGGTCTTCACCGAGCCGATCAACAAGGGCTGATCGACCGGCCGCCCCGCCGACGCGACGTCCATCAAGGCGCGTGCTTCGATCGGATCGCCGACCGCCGTGCCCGTACCGTGTGCCTCGACATAAGCGAGCGAGCGCGGATCGACGCCCGCGCGTTCGTAGACCGTGCGCAGCAATGCCGCTTGCGTCGCCGCGCCCGGCACGCTGATACCGCCTTGCGAGTAGCCGTCCGAGTTGACGCCCGAGCCGGCGATCACTGCGTGGATGGTGTCGCCGTCGGCCAGTGCACGCTCGAGCGTCTTCAGCATCACCAGCGCACCGCCTTCCGAACGCACGTAACCGTCGCCGGTCGCGTCGAACGCGCGGCAGCGTCCGCGAGGCGACAGCATGGATGCCTTCGAGAACGTCACGAAGCCGAACGGATGCAGCAGCAGATTGACGCCACCGGCGAGCGCCACCTCGGCATCACCCGATTGCAGCGCCTGACAAGCCTGATGCAAGGCGACCAGCGACGACGAACACGCCGTGTCGACCGATACGCTCGGCCCGCGCAAGTCGAACAGATAGGACAGGCGGTTGGACGCGATGCTGAGCGTGTTGCCCGTCGCCGAGTATGGATCGACTGCGTTCAGGTCGTCGACGAAGCGATTGCCGTAGTCTGGGCTCGCCACGCCAATATAGACTGCGCAATTGCTGCCTTCCATGTCGCGCGGACGCACGCCGGCATCCTCGAAGGTTTCCCATGCGAGTTCGAGCAACAGGCGCTGCTGCGGATCCATCTGCTGCGCTTCGCGCGGCGAAATGCCGAAGAAGGCTGCGTCGAAACCGGCGACGTCGTCGAGCACGCCGGCTGAGAACGTGTAGCTCTTGCCTGCTTCGCGCTTGGACGGGTGCTGATAGAACTCCGTGCCGAAACGGTCCGCCGGAATTTGCGTGACAGCGTCTTTTTCGTCGCGCAGCAGTGTCCAGAAATCGTCAGGGCTCTCGACATGGCCGGGGAAGCGGCAGGCCATCCCCACAATTGCAATCTGTTTGGTCATCGTTCTGTTGTTGGGTGCAACGTGCGCGCTGGTGCCCTGCTTGGCAGGCCCGATTCGAGTGCCCGAATCAGGGCCAGGCCGAGTTGTTCGGCGCGCAAAGCTTCATTCGTGGCGGGCGCGTCGCCGTAATTGCGCCAGATAAAGTAGTCGCTGCGAGCGGGTTCGCAACCGAGCTCGCGGAATACGTGCGGTAGCGCGGGTACGTGATCGCCGTAAAAACACAGCACCGTATCGCGACGCCGTGCGCGTAAGGCCGAAAGCAAGCGGCCGAGCATCGCGTCGGCGTTGGCGAGGTGGCGCAGATAGGCTGTCAGATCGCGCCAGCGCGCGTCGTCGCCGAGCGTGTGGAAGGCTGCACCCTCGCCTGCCTGTACCGGTTCAAGGTGCAGGGGACCGTGGTTTTCCATCGTCATCGCGAAGATGAAGGTGGGCTTGTCGCGCGGTTCTTCTAGTGCCTGGATGATCGACTCGGCTACCGCCATATCGGCGATGTACGGACCGGCGCGCTGAGCGTCGGCGAACGATTTGATGTCGAGGAAGCGGTCGATCTGGAGATGTTTGAAGGCGCGTTCGCGACCGAAGAAATCCGCGTAGTACGGGTGAATCGCCTTGGTCTGATAGCCGCCCTGCTTGAACCACGAAGCGAGCGACACGCAGGCCCGGCGCACGAACGCGTACGGATAGAAGCGCGCATAGCCGAGTTGCGTTTGATCGATGCCGGTCAGCACCGCGAACTCAGTGCGCATTGTATTGGCGCCCCAGGCGGGGACCGCCAGTTCGCCGTGCTGGACGGACTCACGGCGCGCAGTGTCGAAGTGATTCAGGATGGCCGGATCGATCGATTCAGTGAGGCGCCGAGCGTCGAAGAACGATTCGCTCTGGATCAGGATCATGTCAGGGGTGGATTGCGGCGCGCCGTTGGCAAACGGCCCCGTGGCCAGCGCGTCGTGCAACCGGCGCGGCGTGGCCGGCTTCATGCCGTTCAATAGATAGGCGATGAAGACGGCGAAGAAACCGTGACGCTTTTGGTCGTCGGAAGGATTCAGTGTGAGCGGCAGGCGTGCGGCGAGCAGATAGGCTGTGGCGAGGCAGACGGCGGCAGCGATGGCGATAGCGCCGAATGGCCTGCTGGCCATTGGCGTGTCCGCGATGAAACCGCCGATCACCCCTGCGATGCCAACGACGATCGCTGCAACCGTTCCTGCGCTGAGAAACGGTAGGTATAACCGCGGATGCGCGAACAGCTGGCTGAAGAGGCTGAGATCGGTGAAGACAAACGGCTCGCGCAGCGAGGCATATTTTGCGTTGCTCACACCGGCAAGCAATGCGACGAGTGCGATTGCGACAAATACGGAAAACCTAACGCGCCCAGTGACGAGCAACAGGCACAGACAGACGAAAACGATTGCGGCGACATGCAACGCATAGGCGATCGGCGAGCGGCGCAACGACGCGCGCGGCACCGCAATCGCTTCAGGCAGAAGCGCGAGGCCGGCCGCGGCCGCGAAGCTGAGCGCGAGTGTCGTTTCCACTCAGCGCTCCTCGCGGGGCAGGTAGGACAGCCCGCCAAGAATCGCGTCCGCCAATACTGCAGGCATTAATGTCAGAAGGCGCATGCCGAAAGCGAGCAGACTGGGGAAGGCGATTTCGGCGCGCCCTGCTTTCAGTTTGCGCTGGATGTGCTGCGCAGCTTTGTCCGCCGACCAGAGGAACGGCTTGTCGCCGGGGAATACGTCGCTCATTGCGGTCTTGACGAAGCCAGGCAAGACGATCGATATGCGAACGCCGTCGCGCGACAGGATCGGACGGACTGAATCGCCGTAGGCTTTGATGGCCGCTTTGCTCGCGCAGTAAGCCGGCGAGATGGCCATGCCGCGCAATGCGGCAATCGAACTGATCAGTGCGATCTGGCCACTGCGGCGCGAGCGCATGCGGGCGATGACAGGAAGCACCGCGTGCATCGCGCCATAGAAGTTTGTGTCGACGATC
The DNA here is from genome assembly GCF_012927345.1 of Paraburkholderia polaris. GTDB lineage: Bacteria > Pseudomonadota > Gammaproteobacteria > Burkholderiales > Burkholderiaceae > Paraburkholderia > Paraburkholderia polaris. The sequence goes on along the minus strand of NZ_JABBGJ010000035.1, from coordinate 16,554 downwards.
GCAGCCGTGCGTTCGAGTTCTTCCCAGTCTTGCGCGGACGCGAGCGTGCTGGCCGCGCCGGCGTTGGCGATCAGAAGGTCGATGGGGTGGGCGTCGTCGAATTGGTGCAGCCAGGATTGCATGGCGGCGGAGTCGCGGACGTCGATCTGGCCGGTTTCTACCTTTGCGCCTTTTGCGCGGCAGGCACTGGCTGAATCTTTGAGTCTTTTCTCGTCGCGGCCGATGAGGCCGAGGACCACGCCGGGGGCGGCATACGCGAGCGCGAGCGCGCGGCCGATGCCTGCGCTCGCGCCGGTGATGACGATGTGGCGCGGGGTGGCGTTAGGCATGTGCTGCCGCCTCGAGACGCTGTACCGCGCCGGCGGTTGCCATTGCGATACCGGTGCGGGTATAGAAGTCGCCGTTGATCTGCGTGTGGTGGACGACGTAGTCGAGGAACGCCTGGTACAGAGGCATGTCTGGCTCTTCGCCGTGCAGCCAGAAGTCGTCCAGCGAGCCTTGCCAGGTGAGACCCGGCATGCTGTAGATCGCCGTGCCGAGGGCGATTAGCGGACGCCGGTGATGCAAAGCGGACAAACCGACCGTGCTGTTGACCACGACCGCGCCGCGTGCGTGGTCGAGAAGCGTCGGCAGGTGGCCGGCGTCGATGAAACGCAGGCGATCGGCGATGCCGAGTTCGCGTGCGAGCTTATGCGAAAAGCGTCGATAATTGATCAATCCGGTGTCAAGAGGATGATTCTTTATCACGAGCAATGCATCCGGCGGCGCATGGATAGCGAACGACCGAACGACCCCATCTATGGCCTCACAGACGCCACTGAAGGGTGAATGAACCTGAATTTGCGAGTCCGAATTTAGCTGTAGTGGAAAAAGATAATACGGCCGGTTCCCGAGCAACAACTTCGAAATCGCCTCTGTCGCCTCGCGATTATATTGACGCTCGCACATGAAGCGCATTGCGAGCGCCTTGTATTCCGTATACCCGTTATGTGGCCGGTGACTTTTATAGTGTGGGAACCGAGCAGAATAGATCGCATTTGCAGCACGATAACGAATGTCGTGCCACGCGCGCTCATAGAGGTTGTATCCAGTCGCTCTACCGGCAGGGCTCGCGGGGGTTCTTCTTCGCTGCTCCAAGTACCAAGCGGGGTCGCGCGCGAGCATTGAACGGCCGTTGACACCGTGACGCTCCAGCGTTAGCCAGTGCGGCCGGACGTAGCCCTCCTCGAAAACGTGAACCCGCAGTCCGTACTGCGGCGCAATCGCATGAATTGGCCTATGAACAGCACGACAGTCACCAAACAGCAAAATATCCGTAAAACTGTTTTTCGACAGTATGTTCGCGTACCAGGACGAGAGATCCGTCACCTCTCCCGTGTAGTTCCATGCGCGTTCGTGGCCTGTAAATAAAAAATCACCGCCGCAGAAGTTAACGCGGCGAACCTCATGGCCACGCTTGGCCAACTCGGACTCCAACCGCAAAAAAAACGGGGAAGCTGTGCCTTGCAAGGCGAGAAAGGAACGTCGCATCGGGAGGCAGGAAATCGCAAATCTTGTAGTTGACAACAGAACCTGAGCAATGCCCTCGCCTCTTCCGCGTGAAGATCCACGCTTAGGCCTGCAGCAATGGGCTGACGCTGCGAGGACGTGGAAGAATACAGGAATTACAAGGATGCATAAATAGCGACGCAGACATCTCGTTGCGAAAATGAGGTGTGCTGAGTCCGAGATGGGTCCGCGCGCCGTAACCCGCAGCCAGCGAAATGGAAATCTGCTAGCGATTTCGTGCAAAGTGACTCGATCAACTTCGCGCCGCAGCGAAACGCACAAAGGCCGCAGGCGAGGTAAGTTGCCTGATTTTGCGACCAGCCCGCTGTAGGGCTGTCCGCTTTACCAGACAAGAAGATCAATTGACACTACAATTTCAACGCAAAAAAATAGATCGATAACAGATGTCGAATTTAGTCAATCAAAAAATAAAGTCAGTCGCAAATCGGCAACCAATAGTTATACCGCTGGATTTTCTTTGGGGACTTGCGCGCACAGAATGAAACGCCTGTTTCTGCCACGTCCCAAACCGATGCAATCGGTCGCAAACGTTTGGCAGCTTGCCCAAATGCACAGCTTCGGCGTCTGCGCCAACACCAGACGCGTCGACGCGAGCGCAAATCACTTGCTACCGACGCGCGCAGCCTACTAAAATTGCCAGCCCATGCGTGGGTAGGCGATAAGATCCCGACGAGCACGAGCCCTCGCTCTTCGTGTCTCAGTAACTGATCCTTGGAATCTTTCAACTGAGGCGCAAGCGGGCCTGCCTCGCTGATTGTATGTGTGATATTCTCCGGCGAAATTAATCGTAAGCCGCCACGTCTGCAACACCGAATGCTTTCTCCCTCTTTCGGCGCGCCGCCTCTCCTGTTCGCATGCCAAGTACGGCGGATTTTTCTCGCTAGCACTCGCCCCCCGCGAACGAATAGTCCAAGCACATGCCTCAAAAAATGGCAGCGCAGGTTATGCCGGCGGATGTTCGCAGTTGACAAGCAAATATTAACGGATACCGCTAATGTCAACTGGCACATCCGCGAGACGATCGCTACCCAAGCGAATGCTTGTAGCTGCCCATCGCAGAGCGGCGCTCGGCCTTATGAAAGTGATTGCGAGAAGCCGTTTGAGATAAAAGGTTCGACCAACACGGGCGCTGGGAGACATGCCTGCCAGCAAATGAAAAATCCGCTGCGAGCCAACACTCGACACTACGCGACGTCACAATTGGGCCATGCTTATGTTCGCGCTAAAGCCATGTCGCTCAAAGGCATGTTCTTCAAGGACGTCATTCAATGCAGCGCCCTCACAATGGATTGCGTCGCCGGAATCAATCCACCGACCCAGCCGAAGAACGAAGCAAGCCAGTTGTCAAGCAGAAAATTTAGTTAGAACCCCGGGCTCTTCATGAGAGTCGATGCTGGAAAAAATTCACCGAACACAGTCGGCAGTCAAGAATTAACTCATCTGGAATAACCGTGGAAAATCAAGTTTTTGCTGGCCCCGTCAGACGAAGCAATTTTAAGGCGAAAGGATTAATAGCAAAATTTAGAAGACTTAGCCCCATATTTTTATGCACCGTCGTACTGCCGACCGCGATTTCAATCTCATATTTCGGGATAATTTCGTCTGACGTTTACGTTTCCGAGTCTCGATTCGTGGTTCGAAGTCCTGATCGGCAGACTTCCACCCCACTTGGGATGATTTTAGGTAGTGCAGGGTTTTCGCGCTCCCAAGACGATAGCTACACTGTTCAGGACTTCATTCTTTCCCGGGACGCACTAAAAAACCTGGAAAAGAACGATGATATTGAAAATGCTTACTCAAGTAGCCGCGTAGACGTTTTCAGTCGGTTTTCGGGAATTCTGCCTGACAGAAGTTTCGAAGCCCTGTTTCGCTATTATCAGAATAAAGTTAGCGTTCAAATTGATTCAACCTCGTCGATCACAACTCTTTCCACTCGAGCGTTCACAGCAACAGATGCATATCGAATTAACGAGAAATTACTGGAAATGAGCGAAAGCTTGGTGAATCAGCTTAATTCGCGCGCCAGGCAAGACATGATTCAATTCGCATCGGCGGAAGTCGAGGTTGCAGAAGCCAAGGCGAAGACGGCTGCGCTCGCCCTCTCAACCTATCGAAACGAAAAAGGTGTTATTGATCCTGAACGTCAATCGACAATTCAATTGCAACAGATAGCCAGACTTCAAGATGAACTCGTGGAATCGAAGACATCTTTAAATCAAATAAAATTATTGACCAAGGACAACCCGCAAATTTCTGCGCTAGAAAACCGGATATCTACGCTTCAAAGCGAAATTACCGCTCAAAGCGCCACGGTGGCCGGGGGGGACCGTTCTCTCGCACAGAAAGCCGCTGAATACCAGCGTTTGTCGCTCGAACGCGATTTCGCCGACAAGCAATTGGCTGTTGCCTTAGCCTCGCTAGAACAGGCTCACAATGACGCGCAGCGTAAGCAACTTTACCTCGAACGCGTTGTTCAGCCATCAAAACCCGATATTGCCGTTGAACCACGCCGCATGCGTGGCATTCTTGCCACCCTGATAGTTGGACTTGTTGCCTGGGGTGTTCTCACGATTTTGATCGCCGGTATTAAAGAGCATCGAGACTAGTCAGATGAACCAGACCTCAACAACAATTTGGAGATCGCTCCAAATACAGAAACGCGTCATTTTCGCGCTGCTTATGCGCGAAATCATTACGCGTTATGGCCGACACAACATCGGCTTTATGTGGTTGTTCGTTGAACCAATGATGTTTACGTTGGGAGTTACTACCGTTTGGTCGCTCGGGCATTTTACACATGGTTCAAACCTTCCTATTGCAGCATTCGCAGTTACTGGATACTCGTCACTGCTCGTTTGGCGCAACTCGGGGAACAGATGTTCAAAGGCTATCGAACCCAACCTAAGCTTAATGTATCACCGGAATGTGCGGGTTATCGACGTGTTCCTGTCCCGCCTCATCCTTGAATTGGCCGGAGCAACTGCGTCACTGACCATACTTGTCCTAGTCTTTATGGCAGTCGGCCTAGTGGCGGCTCCCGTTGATCTGCTGACGATGTCCATTGGGTGGATTCTGCAATGCTGGTTTGCCATGTCGCTCGGCCTTACAGTCGGAGCCGTATCGGAGCGCTCTGAAGTTGTGGAAAGAATCTGGCACACCATCACCTATTTGATGTTTCCATTTTCAGGCGCCGTTTTTATGGTGGATTGGTTGCCGAAATCGGTCCAGAACATCGTGCTATGGCTCCCGATGGTCCACGGCGCCGAAATGATCCGCCACGGCTTCTTTGGCAATGCGGTCCGCACTCACGAAAACCCAGCGTATTTCATTTTTGCAAATAGCATACTCATGCTCATTGGCCTGTCACTCGCAAGAGAAACCCAGCGTCGCGTGGAGCCAGAATGATAGCCATAAATGATGTAACAAAAATTTATAGCACGCGAAAAGGTCATCGAACGGTTCTGGACAAGATTAGCCTAACTATTCCGCGCGGCGAAAAAATCGGAATCCTTGGCAGAAATGGCGCCGGGAAATCGACTCTTATCCGCCTTATCAGCGGCGCGGAGTTGCCGACAAAAGGACAGATCACGCGGAAGATGAGCATTTCGTGGCCACTAGCGTTCGGTGGTGCGTTCCAAGGAAGCTTGACCGGTTTGGACAACCTGCGTTTTATCTGCCGGGTGTACGGGGCCGATTTTGAGCAAGCGACTCCCTATGTACAAGAGTTTTCTGAACTCGGTAATTATCTTCGAGAACCCGTAAAAAAGTATTCCTCTGGCATGCGAGCAAGGTTGGCTTTTGCGATATCTCTAGCGGTAGATTTTGATTGTTTTTTAATCGATGAAATCGTTGCCGTTGGAGACAGTAGATTTCATGAAAAGTGCCGCCATGAACTTTTTGAGAAGCGGATGGATCGTGCGATGATCATTGTTTCCCACGATGCAGGCTATATACGCGAGTATTGCGACCGCGCGGCTGTACTGGATTCAGGTAAATTGCATGAATTTTCCGAAGTGAGCGCGGCACTAAATTTTTACCACGGAACCTTGTAATGGGAAAGTTCCTATAACGTTAATATTGAACAGATTCGCTTGTCTGTACGACACGTTTTTACGCACCAAAGAATGCTAAATTCTCCCAAGAGCGCCTTCGGCCCGGTACCGGATAATATGGCGCACTCGGGCTATTGCTTCACGAATTTTTTTCGCAGGCTTCTGCAGTCATCGCTCATGAAAAATCTCTTAATGAAGAGGAAAGTCAACACTCTACTGGAAAATACATGCCCAGCGGAACTTGACCTCTCTTTCTATCGGCATTGGTACAAGGACCTCGGCGCGCTCAGCGACGCGAGATTGATCCGTCATTGGCAAAATGAAGGAAAACAAGAGGAAAGGAGTCCGAATTTCGACGTACTCCTGTCGCGAGACGGCCTCATCGCGTCGATGTTACCCGACGACTTCGCGTCTGAGATGTATGTAAAGCTCAATCCAGATGTCGCCACCGAGTGCTCGACCCACTTTCACGCAACGTACCATTTTCTCAAGACTGGCTCCGGACAAGGACGTCAGTATAGATTCGACCGCGCTTTTTACTTATCCTTGTACGATGAGTTTGGGCTACTTACCAAAGCCGACGATGCAATGTTGCATTGGTTGCACCATGGGAAGCACCAGGGCTTTTTCCCAACGCTAGATCAACTGCTAGCAAGTTACGGCATCGAGTTTCGCAACCTACCATTCGATTTTGAATTGGAAAATCTTGCGCGCCTCAATCCCGATGAGAATTTCAGCAATCTGTTCCTAGCAATTTTCCAAATAGTTCAGCAGTCACCGGCCAGGAAATTGCGACCGCATGATGCGGACCATCTGTGTGCCGATTTTTATGTCCAGCTAGCACTGCATCAAGAGCGCACTGGTCACATCAACAAAGCGATCGAGCTCTATGGACTCTCCCTCCTGTTCTTTGACAATCCAACCGCACACGAGCACTTAGGCAACATCGCCCTAAATTATGGCAATCAGTATCAAGCTATCGCCCACTACGAGGTTGCGCTTGAGGTTGGAACTCGCTCCCAGTGGGTACCACTTAATTTGGCGAAGGCGTTGACAAGTGTCGGTCAATTCGGCGAAGCAGTCGAAGTGCTCATTCGCGCGACAGAACTTCAGCCAAATATCGAGATGCTGACGCTGAAACTACAGGAGGTTTTGACGGAATTTTGGCGAGTTAAGGAGCAAAGTTTCAATTCCCTGGCAACAGCCCAGCGTCGAGCGTCTTTAATGAAGAAAACAGAGGATGCTGTTTCGTTTGTTGCAGACTCTTTCTCCCGTCTTTTCACCAAATTTTCACCGGCTCCGTACCGAGGGAGTATTAATAAAAGTCGCGTTCTGATTATCGGATCATTCGGTCTTGCGCAGTGTTATAGGTATCGCATCGCTCAAAAACAGGAACAACTCCGTCTGGCAAGCTACGACGTAGAGACAGTGAATTATCTTGATAGCAAAGAAGCGATTAATCTTATAAATTATAATGATCTAATTATATTTTATAGGATTCCAGCTGCTATCGAGACGATCCATATGATCGAATATGCGCGCGCACTCGGGAAAATTACTTTCTACGACATAGACGATTTGTTGATCGATGCCTGCAATCCCCCTCCGATTGAGAGCTATGGTGGACAGGTCTCCCCGCATGCATACGTGAATTTGGTAAAAGATACAGCGCTCTTCCGTGCCGCAGCGACGCGTTGCGATTATGCAATCTCGTCGACTGAACCGCTACTGCAGAGGTTGACGGCCTTGGTTAGGACAAAGCGCGGCTTCCTTCACAGGAATGCTTTAGATGATCATATTTTGCCGATCGCCAAGGACTCCAGGGAAAAAAAATACGTCAGTATTTTTTACGGTACGGGCACGCTTGCACATAATAGCGATTTTACGCAAATAGCATTGCCGGCCATTGATCGCCTGCTGGAAAAACATCGAAACGTTAAATTTGTAGCGGTAGGCCATTTAAAACTACCTGAAACTTTCCTTGCCAGGCACAAGCAGCAAGTGGTTCAACTTGCCATCATGCAACACCCCCAGGTCTACCTCAACTGCCTGTCCGCCGCAGATATAAACATTGCAGTCTTGCATGACGATATAATTAATGACTGCAAAAGCGAAATAAAGTGGATGGAAGCAGGTTTTTTTGGCATTCCGTCTGTTGTTTCCGCGACGAAGAATTATTGCGAGGTAATTGAAAATGGCGCGGATGGCTATCTAGCTTCGAACGAACAGGAATGGTTTTCCTGTCTGGAGAGGCTTGTTGTGGATCCTGCTCTTAGAGAGCGGGTCGGCTTAGCTGCAGAAAAGAAAGTGAAAGATCGATATACCCCAGCTTCCCTTGCAAAAAATATCGATGGCATCATGAATTCATCAATTGCACACCAGTCACTCCCATTTCCAGTACCGGCGCTCGTGAGATAACGGCTTTAAATAAAATGAACCCATCAAGAAAAAAAATTGCGGTAGTGAACGTGTTTTATCCGCCACAGGCAATCGGCGGAGCGACGCGTATTGTTGCCGACGAGGTCAGTCTTTTAATACGCAACTACGGCGAAGAGTTCGATGTCGTTGTTTTTTCTACTGACGGCTACCGGCAGCCAGCTCATATTATGAACGTGTATCCACACGACGGGATCCGCGTGTACAGCCCTTCAAGCCTATGGCGCGAAAACATGGATTGGTACATCAACGACCCAGAGATGGAGCGGCTCTTCGGCGAATTCATCAAACACGAAAAACCCGATCTGATTCATTTTCATTGTCTCCAACGACTCACTGCCAGCGTTGTCGACGCCGCACGAAAAATGGCAATACCTTATTACGTGACTGCACACGATGCCTGGTGGATTTCAGACTATCAGTTCCTCACCGATGCGTCTGGTAAGGTGTACCCGGATGGCCACCCCGATCCGTTTATTGAGTCACCGCTGCCTGACGGAGTGACGCGGCGGCAATCACTCGAACGGCGCAATCACCTCAAATCCTTGCTTGCAGCAGCCGAAAGCGTCTTGTGCGTGTCGGACGCATACACTCGCATATACAAGAATAATGGTATCTTTAAAAGTCGAACAAATAAAAATGGTATTTCAAATTTAACAAACTGGAGCGCAAAGCAAACGTCCCTGTCAGCTAAGGTTATTTGCGCTCACATCGGCGGAATGGCTACACATAAGGGATTTTTCATTTTCAAAGATGCAGTAAAATCGGTATCCACACAAAATATAGAATTGCTGGTGGTCGATGACTCTAAATCAGAAGATTACCTACACAAAACTACATGGGGAAATACACCAGTCACAATAATTGGTCGAGTGGCCCAGCAGCGCGTGGTGGAACTGTATCAGCGCATCGATGTCCTTTTTGCCCCCTCCATTTGCCCAGAGAGTTTTGGCCTCGTGACCCGTGAAGCTGCGGCCTGTGGATGCTGGCTGGTGGGTTCCGATGTGGGTGCGATTGGAGAAGACATCTCGCCCGAAAACGGTTTCAAAATAACCCCAACGGTCCGATCATTGCAAGGCGTCGTGCGTGAAATTGACGCTGCACCGCTAAAATATAAAGGATCCCCCATTACGCGTGCCCCTCGCTATTCTTCAGATCAGGTTAAAGAGCTGGTGCATATGTTTCGGGAAACACTAACGGAGAAAAAAAATGATTAACAACCTTTTTATGTCTGTCGGTGCAATGAGATCGTCGACGACGTGGCTTTATTCAAAACTTCAGAATCATCCGGACATCTACTTTCCGCCGGTGAAGGAAATCCATTACTTCACTCACGCCCGAAACATATACGACTTCGAATCGAAAGAGAATAGAACGAAATGGTTAAATGTTGTATTTTCAGAACAGGGTGATCAAGGCCCTGAATATTTTTCCGAAAATGCAGATAGATTGGACTGGTTCGCTCGTTACGTAGGCGCCAACGAAGTAAGCGATGAATGGTATCAGTCGTTATATAAAGATAGTGAAGGTCGAAAATATTGTGCAGACTTCTCAAATTTGAATAGTATTCTGGACGACACTGGATGGCAGCTTGTTAGAAAAAATTGCACAAAAATCAAAGCCATCTACGTTCTAAGAGATCCTTTCGAGCGTGTTTGGTCGCACTATAAGCACGAGATGAATTGGAATGGGTTAGCCCATGAGGTTCAGGGGAAGAATTTTGATTTGTTTGTTGCAACGTTAAACAAGGAATGGTTTTGGGAACAAGCCAGGTATGACCTTGCTATAAAGAGATTAAAACAATCACTTTCCGACGACGAGTTCAAGGTTTTTTATTTTGAAGATTTTCATTCGAATCCGGACAAGACGCTATCTGAGCTTTGCAATTTTCTTGAAATTGATGAAAGCGGTCTGCTGTCTTCCAAAACTGAAGACAAGGTCAATTCATCGACGCCAATGGCGATCCCGCATACATTCGCGATTCACTTGCACGACAAACTGTCTTCGGTCTATGACGAACTAGCATTAATGGGATTTAGCCATCCCCAATGGAAAAGCTACAAAAATAATATTGCGACATCCGCTGAACTACTGCGTCTTGAACTCGAAAAATCCGGACTACTCCTAGTTGAGAAAGAGAGAGTCATTTCTTCGTTGACGGATGAACTCTCGCTTCGCGGTGCAGAGATCGCAAGTTTGCAGGAGTCCGACGCGGCCCACAACCAGCAATCTCTCCGTCTCGAGCGCCTGCTCACGGAGAGAGATGAGCGCATGATCACCATGACGGATGAACTCTTGCTTCGTGACGCACGGATCGCAAGCTTGCAGCAATCCAATGTTGATTACTGTCAGCAATCTCTCCGCTCCGAACAATTGCTCGCGGAAAGAGATGAGCAGATCATCGCCATCAATAGGGCACGAGAGAATGAATTGGAAAATCTCAATGCCGTCGTGCGTGAGCATGAAACTCAAGCTGCCGTTTTTGATGAGGCTTTGATTGACCTTAAAAAACAGCTTGCCGAAAGGCAAATGTTTTCGGCCTTCCTCGAGACGGAAGTAACAACCTTAACTGGTGCGGTCAACGAGCGAGAGATACAAATTGCGAAATTGGCCGAAGTGATTGCCGAGCATGAAAGGCTCGTTGAGCGATCTACAACCATTTTTCAGAAACAAACTGCGGAAATAGAAAACCTGTCAAAACTCGCTGCGATACATAAGCGAGAGGCCGAAGAGGCACTTCAACAACTGCGTGAAAAAGAAGTGCTGTTACGCGAAATCCATCGTTCGCCTAGTTGGCGGCTAACTCGACCTTTCAGAAGAATCAGAGAGATTTAAATCCAATTATGCATTACGACAGTCGAGCGGAATTTTTTCAAAAAAATCCACTTGATGAGGCATCTGAGCGCTGGCCGCCGAAACGGTAGGCCAGGCAAATTTCCAAGGCTTCCTCGTGAGTTACATAGAAGAATTTTTTTCCACCGCGAAACGGTGCCTCTTGCGAATTTTCACATTTGACTTAGTCCCAGTCGGCGACTTGGAGCAGACGTCAGAAATCAACCGATGGACATCCACCGGCATGCAGCCCCTCTTTCGGTTGGAATGCAGGCAGGGAAGAAATCCCTCGGGCTGGGTCTACGTGAAATCATCGTTGATTCGCAAAGGCACGCAATTGTTCGCACATATGTATGCCGATACCGGCTCGGGTTTCGTCAATGCAACGAGCTTTTCTATCCCGACGACCCGCCCTGGGAAAATTAAGCATATTATTAAGCTTCCGCCAAATGCGAAAGCGCTTTATTGGTCGCCGATGCAGAGCAAAGGCAGCCTTTTGCAAGCCCCTATTCAGCTTCGCAAACTTACTCACATTGAAAGATTGATTCGGATGTTTGAGTGGGTGCTGTCTGACATTGCGAAATTTCGGAAAACGGAGCAAGCCCGGCAATATGGAATCACTGTCAAAAGACTTTTTTTTGATTTGCGGCGCGTTTACGATGATTGTGCAAAATTACGCATTCATTCCGTGCCTCCAACTTACGCGACACTGATAGATGATTTTGAGTCTCTTGGACCACGTGATCGAGAAGCTATTAATTATCACTTGGCCAATATGGCTTCACTGCCTCTGATTTCAATTGTTATGCCGGTCTACAATCCCAATCCAAAACACTTGCGAGAGGCGATAGAATCGGTACGCAACCAGATTTATCCCAACTGGGAACTATGCGCTGCCGATGACTGCTCACCGAATCCTGAGATTCGGCGAATTTTAACAGGGTATCAAGAACTGGATCGGCGGATAAAGGTAGTTTTCCGAGAGGAAAATGGGCATATTTCCGAGGCATCAAATTCTGCGATTGAAATCGCTACGGGTGAGTTCATCGCGCTCCTCGATCATGACGACATTCTTCCTTCTCACGCGTTGTATTATGTGGCAACAGAAATCGATAATCATAGCGAAGTCAATGTAATTTATTCCGATGAAGACAAAATCGATGCAATTGGCAATCGAAGTGACCCCTATTTTAAAAGTGACTGGAATCCAGATTTATTCCTGTCACACAACATGATTTCACACCTGGGTGTCTATCGGACATCGCTGGTTAGGAAGGTTGGCGGTTTTAGATCCGGCTATGAAGGCAGTCAGGATTATGACTTAGCGTTACGCTGCATTAAATTAAGCGAAACGAGTCAGATCAGGCATGTGCCACACGTTCTTTATCATTGGCGCATTCATGATGAATCTACGGCCGGCGATCCACACGCGAAATCATACGCCTATGATGCCGCAGTGAGGGCACTTCGCGATTTTTTTGGCAACAACCCCTCGATCCGCATCGAGCATGGGAAGTTTATTGGGACGTATCGCGTTCATTATCCATTGCCCCTCGACCTTCCGAAGGTTAGTCTGCTTATACCCAGCAGAGACGCCTATGCTAAACTCAGGAAATGCATTGAAAGCATAAAATACAAAACCGCATATCCGAATTGGGAAATAATTATCATCAACAATCGGACCCAGGAGAAATCCGCACGCGCCTATTTAAAAATCGTCTCCCGAGATCCAAGAATACGTGTCGTCGATTACGATTCAGACTTTAACTATTCTGCTATCAATAATTTTGGAGAACGTTTTGCAACAGGTGAAATTATCGGCTTGCTCAACAACGACGTCGAGGTTATAAACAAGGAATGGTTGTCTGAGATGGTCTCACATGTGCTGCGACCCGAAATTGGTGTAGTCGGTGCCAAACTATTATATAGCGATGGGTTTGTACAACACGCGGGTGTTGTTATTGGTATTGGCGGATTTGCTGCTCACGCTCATCGCCTTTTCCCTGGCGATCATCCAGGATACGCAGGCCGTGCAGTGCTAACACAGAATTTTTCTGCCGTTACAGCTGCTTGCATGCTGGTTCGAAGGGACGTATTTCGTAAATTAAATGGATTAAATGAAACAGAACTCCCCGTTTCATTTAACGACATTGATTTTTGCTTGCGAGCCGGTGAGGCTGGTTATCGAATTTTATGGACACCGCATGCGCAACTATATCACTACGAGTCATACTCGCGCGGAGACGATCAAGCGTCCGCATCCAAACGAGCAAGGTTTAATCGTGAAAAGAATTTTATGATTAAGCGATGGCGGACGAATACAACGAACGATAAGTATTACAACCCGAATTTGACTGTCGACAAGGAAGATTTTTCGCTTGCTCATCGACCACGATTAACTCGTCCGTGGGAGCAATATCTTGATCTATCCACGGGCCTTAAATAACCAGTGTGCGCCGCTCCGAATTGAATTATTGAACAGCTTTTGGCGAGCAAGCGCTGGCGTCGATGTGACACCGACCAGCCAATGCGGGAACGCAGGATAAAAGTCCGGACATCAGTCCCAGACGGACGAACGCGCCCTGCAGTTAGCGCAGGTTATAACCGGCTGCACATAGTGTCGCGCTCAGTGCTTCGCCGGTTTGCCAGTTGAGTTAGTTTGAGTACACGATCCACGCGCTTGAACTGCTTCGCATGCGCATAGCCACCCACAAGCGACGCAACCGCTTGCCTTCACGCTCTTAGGTTTGCTTAGCACCAAGCCGACGCGTTGCTCCATCTGGACGCGTCGGGCTCGCGCTGCTTCAAGGAGACGGCTGTCGGTCGGATACGCAGCCGCCTTCTCCTGGCCCGTCGTACCAACCTGCGCCGACAAGCTACTACCAATGCCGTGCCTCATGTGTGCCCGGTGCCGGTGCGGTTCACGGTAAAAAATACTCGCCCAGCGGCAAAGCGAGACGTGACTCAGATTACCTGAACGTAGTGATGGTAGACATCACTGGATATGCAACCGAGAAGACTACGTTAAGGAATTTCTGCAACTCCGCGATCGGTGCATTCGATACGTACAGCACATCCTTGTTGTTCATCATGAAAGTCTGAGCAATGAAAAAGCTACGCGGATCTTTCAAGTCGATCCGATAGACTACGGGCACCTTTCCATTCGGCGTCGTGCGTACAGGCTGTTGCGGCCACGTGAGCGCACTCGCATCTTCGAACCGGAAAATGAACACACCCCTTGCATCTGACCGCGAATCAGTCAAACCACCGACGCGCGCAAGCGCTTGCGCAAGCGTAATACCTTGCGCTTCAAAGTTCACTTCATCATTCTTTCCCGTTGCCCCAAGTGCAGTGAAGCTGAACGGCTGGTAGAGCGCTGTGACCACGTCTCCGGATCGCAACGGCACGTTTTGCCGAGGGTCGCGAATGATGGTTTCGAGTGGCAGCGATTGCACTTGATCGCCCCGGGTAACCTGCACGGTCGTCTTATCGACTGGCTGTCGAACTCCTCCTGCGCTTGCCAGGGCGTCGAGCAGTCGCTCACCACTCGGCGTGAGCGGCATCCGTTTGCTGGAAGTCACGTCGCCAACGATGGTCACGTACGACGTCGAATTCTGAACCAACCGCACAAGTGTCTGCGGTTGATTTGCCTTACCGCGCAACCGATCCGTAATCGCGCGCCCCACCTCGTCCAGCGTCTGACCTGTGACTTTGATCTCGCCGGCGAAAGGCACATTGATGTCACCGGCAGCATCGATCATTTGATCGGGCAACACGGTTACACGCGCATTGGACGCACCGCCTGACCGCGTGTCCGTTGGAGAAGCACCGAATAGCATCGCCGGAGGCGCTTCCCATATCGACACCTCGACAACATCCCCGGCGCCCAGCCGCTGTTGCCGCATCGGGAGCTCGCCGAGTGTCTTGGCAAAGTCGCCCGCGCTACGATCGGCCAATAGGCGCCGGGCAACAGCGTCATTCACGTCGACGATTTGAATTCCTAATTCGTCAGTCGAGGCAGAGGACTGAGCAACCTCTGATTTGCTTGGACCGGAAGTCGGAACAGAGGAGCATGCAGTGGCGATGGCCGCGCAAACGAGCGACAGCGCGAGCGTTAAGGAGGACAGGCTACGCATTGTTACGGGTGTTAATCCTTAGCAAGTGGGTTTCGCACTAATGATTCAAGGCGTAAAAGCTAGGCGCAGCCAATTTAATGGCGCGGCACAAGCTCCAATCATGCCTCGACCAAGTCAGCACGGCGGAACAGAATTCGCAGTAGTTGGAAAGAAGTCTGTTGACAAAAAGATTTGCTCCAAGCATCGCGAGGAGCAAGCTCGGCTGCGCTCAACCGCAACGCAGGATTGACTGCAAACTCGCAAAGTGAATCGTGACGAGGCTTCTTGCTGAGTCATTTTGCGAGGCCTCTTAAAAACTCTGGCCTCGACTGTCGCGCACGAAGCGTTGACGTCGACTTTAAGAATTTGATCGTCGGCGACAATTGACGTCGCGGCATTTTTATCCGCTCTGAACGGAAAAATAATTGGGGCGACGCCTATGTGCCCCTCTTCAAACAGCACCAGCACGACTTCGGCGGAGCGCCGAATGTTCTTGTGCTGAATGATGTCCGAAAAGTCCAGGTCGCTATTTAAATCGCGGCGGCAATTCTTGCCTTGGGGATGGCGAGCGCGGAGCTCCCGCGCGTAATGCTCCCTGCCACGCAGACATGCAAGAGTAGGCTTTCCCGCACCGGACATTCCAGTGAACCGGATCGCAAGCGGACACTGCTGCCTCATGTAAGCCCGGCTATCCCTAACAATCAGGGTAGCAGATGAAACCCTGGGCCTAGCATAACTTGTTTCCATCACTCCCAGCTTTCTTGCAATTTTAGTTCGACGCGCAATTCGCCCTCAATCGCATCAGCTCCGGCTAGAGCAGTTTAGATCTGCCGGTGCTACGCGCCAAAGCACCTAGAGACACCAGCATATCGATTAGTCTGCGACACGAGCTGCAGCGAGGAGTTGCAGCACCTAAGGGTCGATGGTGTTGCAATGCCGAAATTAACTTTACTCCGCCCCTGACTCGCATTGCTGGGCATGCGTTCCCGGCCATTCATTCACACCGGAAAACCGGAGCATTGATAAAAGACCACTGGCATTAGGTGCAGGCAACCCAAGCCGCGCTAGACCGCAGTACCTTAGCCTCGAAGCACTGTGCTGCGCGACAGATCTATTCATGAGTTAGAAACTGAATTTCCGCGCGGATTGTCTCATGTTGTCGGGTACATTGGTACGCCGCGAAAAAATTTCGACGTCAAAGACCGCGAAAAAGAAATCTGCGCAGCCGCTGACAAACCGCACCGAATTATGTGTTAGGGAAGGTCTGAACAACCCGTTTCTGCTTTGGATTTCCAGCTCGCACAATGGAGCGAAGATCACATCGTCACCTGCGACTGCGGTGGAGCGCTACCGGTCGCATCCTGGCGGTCCGAGCCTCGCCTTTACCGCACGCCTTCGGCCTTCGTTGCGCTTCACAGCATCTTGCGCGCCATCCACAGATTAGCCAGCGCGAACTGCGTTTCGATCTGAGCCGTGTTCTTCGCCAATCCTCGATACCGCGCCTTCAGATAGCCAAACTGACACTTCAGCACCCGAAACGGATGTTCCAC
>NZ_JABBGJ010000034.1 GCF_012927345.1 Paraburkholderia polaris | reverse complement strand
TCGATCCATATGGGCGTGACTGCCGAGAACGTCGCGCGCAAATACGAGATCTCGCGTGAAACGCAGGATGCACTCGCGCTCGAATCGCATCGCCGCGCGGCCAACGCGATCACGAGCGGCTACTTCAAGGACCAGATCCTGCCGATCACGATTCCGTCGAAGAAGGGCGACGTCGTGTTCGATACGGATGAGCACGCACGCATGAACGCAACGGCAGAAGACTTCTCCAAGTTGAAGCCGGTGTTCGCGAAGGAAAACGGCACGGTGACGGCCGGCAACGCGTCGGGCATCAACGACGCCGCCGCGGCGGTCGTGCTGATGGAACGCAGCGTCGCCGAAAAGCGCGGCATCAAGCCGTTGGCACGGCTGGTTTCATACGCGCATGCAGGCGTCGATCCGGCCTACATGGGCATCGGCCCGGTGCCGGCAACGCGCAAGGCGCTCGAACGCGCCGGCCTGACGGTCGCCGATCTGGATGTGATCGAAGCGAACGAAGCGTTTGCCGCTCAGGCGTGCGCGGTCAGCAAGGAACTCGGTTTCGATCCGGCCAAGGTCAATCCGAACGGCTCGGGCATTTCGCTCGGCCACCCGATCGGCGCGACTGGCGCACTGATCACCGTCAAGGCGCTGTATGAATTGCAGCGGATCGGCGGCCGGTACGCGCTGGTGACGATGTGTATCGGCGGCGGGCAGGGTATCGCGGCGATCTTCGAACGGATCTGAGGCCGAGGCGGGGCAACGCAACGCAGCGCGAGGCGTCGGTTTTCCCCGCCGAAGCAAGCCCGACAGTAAGCGGGTAGCAAACGGGTATCGAGCGGTATCAGGTAACAAGGAAACAACGGATGCAGGAATCGAAAGCGATCAAGGGCGCAACGCGTCGGCGCGGTTGGGCAGTCCCCCAAGGTGGCTTCCTTCGGGGCGTAGTGAGCGTGGCCGCATTGCTGTGTGCTGGCGCCGGGGCTGTGCTGCCCGCGCAGGCATGGGCGGAAAGCGACGCGGTGAAGGAGCTGGCGGCGCCCCCGCCGATTCAGTTGCCGCTCAAACCGAGCCCTGAATTCGCGAAGTTTCCGCGCTACGCCGGCATGTTGGGCTCGCGTCAGATCGTGCTGCGGCTCGGCGCGAAAACCGACGACCCCGCCGGCGTGCACGGCGAATATCAGTACACCGATACCGGCGAAGTGATCCTGATCGCGGGCGACCGCGACGGCGATACGCTGGAAGTCGAGGAATCGAACGACGGCACGCATATCACCGGCAACTGGGTGGGCAAGTTTGCTGCGGATGGCTCGGTTGCGGGCGACCGGATGAACGTCGACGATTCCGATCCGCAGCCGTTCGATCTGAAGCCGTTGGCAGCGGGGCAGGCCGTGCCGGCTGCATCAACGGGTGCTGCTGCCGGAGCGGCGGCCAACAAGGCGGCGGTCGCGCCGCAGCCGTCCGCCGGCAGCGCAGCAGCGCCCGCCTCGGCGACGAGCAGCGCTCACGCCGTCGGTGGGGTTAGCAACCTGCAAATCGGCGAATAAAGCCTACATACACCATGACTCAATCCAAACTCAAACGCGGCCTGCAAACCCACATCGTGCGTCACGAAGATCAGCTCACGCCGGGCTTCGAGTCGTTCTCGATGCCGGTGACGCGCGCTTCGACGGTCGTATTCCCCGATCTCGCGACGATGCGTGCGCTCGACTGGAAGAACGACGCGCAATGGCGCTATGGCCTGCACGCCACGCCGACTTCGCTCGCGCTGGCGCAGCGGCTTGCCACCATTGAAGGCGGCAACCACGCGTTGTTGCAGCCATCGGGGTTGTCGTCGCTTTCGAACGTGTACTTCGGCATCGTGAAGGCCGGCGACGACGTGCTGATTCCCGATAACGTCTACTCGCCGAACCGCGATCACGGCGACTGGCTGGCGCGCGATTTCGGTATCACCGCGCGCTACTACGATCCGATGATCGGCGCGGGGATCGCCGATCTGATCCAGCCGAATACGCGTTTGATCTGGCTCGAAGCACCCGGTTCGGTCACGATGGAAGTGCCCGACGTGCCCGCCATCACCGCGGTGGCGCGCGCGCGCAACGTCGTCACGGCGATCGACAATACCTGGTCGGCGGGGCTCGGTTTCCGGCCGTTCGACCACGGCGTCGATATCTCAGTGCAGGCGCTAACCAAGTACCAGTCGGGCGGCGGCGACGTGCTGATGGGCGCGACGATCACCGTCGATCGCGAGTTGCATCTGAAGCTGAAGGCAGCGCGCATGCGCATGGGCATCGGCGTCTCGTCGGATGACTGTTCGCTGATTCTGCGTAGTCTGCCGACCATGCAATTGCGCTTCGAGCAACATGACCGTGCGGCGCTGGGCCTCGCCACCTGGCTGAAGACGCGCCCGGAAATTGCCGCGGTCTTGCACCCGGCGTTGTCCGACTGTCCGGGGCATGCGTTTTTCAAGCGCGACTTTACGGGGGCGGGCGGACTGTTCTCAGTGGTGTTCGACGCACGTTACAGCGCGGCGCAAATTGACACGTTCTGCGAGTCGCTCGAGCTGTTTTCGCTCGGCTGGAGCTGGGGCGGTGCGCACAGTCTTGCGATGCCTTACGACGTCGCCTCAATGCGCACCGAAGGCCAATGGCCGTATCGCGGTACGTTGGTGAGGTTCTATATCGGTCTGGAAGAAGAGGCTGATTTGCGCGCGGATATCGAACAGTGTCTGGTGGCGCTGGGTTAAGCGCCTGAGAGCTGATTGCCGAAGCTTGAGTAACCCCATCAGGACGTGTTCCCGATGGGCTTTTTCTTTTGTCAAGATAGCCAGTAAGCCTAACCATTCGGCCGAATGGTCGATGCCTGATCTCGACGCTACGATGGTGCACATCCCGACTAACGGTTACTGCACGATGGTGAGCTTCGATGAATCTATTTTTCTGGATGTTGCTGAATCTTGGCGTGCCGATTGCCGGCCCGATCTTTACGCTAGCGCTCGTCGCACCCACGCACGGCTGGCGCGTCGCGAAGACGTTGATCGCCGCATCGGTGAAAGACGGCCAACTCTTCTGGTGTGCGATCGGGCTGTGTGCGGCCGCGGTTTATGAGGCGGTGACCGCGTTGGAGCGGGGGAGTGGCGGGGTGCCTGTCCTCGAGTTCGCCATTGCAGGATTCTGCATGCTGGCATTCGCCTGTTCGAATATCGTGATGTCGTCTTTGGTCAATGCACGTCAGGATCAGGCGGCCACATGTATTCGTGACAGGCAGAAACGGTTTGCTACGGGGGCGTTGTCGCGTGTGGCAATTGCGACTTCGATTCTTGCAACATCTCTTGTAGCCACTCTGTTCGCAATCCTACACGTGCACCTGATTTAGATTTTTTAGATAACGCAGCTCTTATACTGATCTCCTTTTGGGAGGCCCTCATGCATAGACTATTCACATTTCTGGAATCTGACGAAAATTACGCCCGTGTTCTGAAGTGGACTAACGTCGTGATCGGAGCCGTTGGAGTCTCCATGTTGGGCATGTTCCTGATTGCCCATCTCAATAAATAATTCTCGTACCGGCGCTGGCCGCCATTGCCCCGGCCGGCGCACTCAAGCTTCAGAACAACCGCAGCAACCCATCCAGCCCAACGTGGTTGAACGCCACGCTGGCTGCTTCGCGCACCACCGGCTTCGCGCGGAATGCGACGGAAAGTCCCGCAGCGGCCATCATTTTCAGATCGTTCGAACCATCGCCCATCGCAATCGCGCGGGTCGGCTCGATGCCCAGTTGGGCGCATGTCTCGCGTAATGTGCGTGCCTTCACGTCGGCGTTGACGATCTCGCCGACTACGTTGCCGGTCAACTTGCCATCAACGATTTCGAGTGTATTCGCACGCGTGAAATCGAGGCCGAGCCGGGCCTTCAGCTTCTCTGTGAAGAAAGTAAATCCGCCGGATACCAGTAGCGTTTTCAATCCCGCCGCTTTCGCGCCGGCCAGCATCTGTTCGGCGCCCGGCGAGAGTTGCAGCCGTTCCTCATAAACGCGTTCGAGCGCGCCGGCGTCCAGTCCCTTGAGCAGCGCCACGCGGCGCGTCAGACTCTCGTTGAAGTCCTTGATTTCGCCGCGCATCGAGGCTTCTGTTATCGCGGCGACTTCTGCTTTCAACCCGCAGAAGTCGGCGATTTCATCGATGCATTCGATCGTGATCAACGTCGAATCCATGTCCATCGCGACGAGGCCGAAGTCACGCAACTGGCGGCCGGGTTCGACAAACGCGTAGTCCAGTTGATGCGTGCCGCAATAGATCTCAAGGTCGGCGCGTTGCGCAACGTTCGCGTCGGCGATGCGAATCGCGTTCGCGTCGATGACTGCGGCGTGCGAGCCACGCGCGAGCGCGACGAGCGTCTTGTGGTGGTCGGCGGAAAGGGGCGCGGTGCTTTGGATGACGAGGTTCATGGGCGGACGCATTGGCGCAGAAAAGGGCGGCCGCGCGAGGCGCGCGGAAAATCCCGCCATTGTAACGTTTCGGTGGCCTGCGGCCCGCCGGACAGCCTGCAACCGGATGGCAACCCGCCCGCCCAACGACCAGGCATGCTGCGCAATGCAGCGCGCCTTGCAGCCCCAAACGCAACCCACGAGGTAATCCACCGTGCAATCATCAGGCGCCCGCGTCATACTGTCGCTTCGAACGACGCCCCGCAGCCCATCGAGCCTGTCGAGCCCGCCGCGCCGATGAGGCGCGTGGCACATCGCACACGGCACGCATTGGCACCAGCGACGAGGCGCACCACCACGGAGACAAGTCATGACCCCCGCGACCGCCAGCGACGCGTCCACCCTTGCGCGCGACTTCGATCTGCGCCATCTGAGTCCCGCGTTCTATGCCGATCCGTACCCGGTCTACCACGCGCTGCGCGCCCATGAGCCGGTCAAACGCATGCCGGACGGCTCGCTATTTCTGACGCGTTTTCGTGACGTACAGGCGGTCTACCGCGACCCGAAAACGTTCAGTTCCGACAAGACCGTCGAATTCAAACCGAAGTACGGCGACTCGCCGCTCTACACCCATCACACCACCAGTCTCGTCTTCAACGATCCGCCGCGTCACACGCGGGTGCGCAAACTGATCGCCGGTGCGCTGACGGCGCGCGCGATCGCGGCCATGGAGCCGGGGCTGATCCGCCTCGTCGATGGCTTGCTGGATGCTGCCGGGGCGCGTGGCCGGATCGATCTGATTGGCGAGTTCGCGTCGGCGATTCCGGTCGAGATCATCGGCAATCTGCTGGATGTGCCGCACGCCGAGCGCGAGCCGTTGCGCGACTGGTCGCTGGCGATACTTGGCGCGCTTGAGCCGTCACCGAATGAGGCGCAACTCGAACGGGGAAATCGCGCGGTCAGCGAATTTGTCGACTATTTGCGCGATCTGGTGATGCGGCGCCGACGCGAACCCGGCGATCCGCAGCACGACGTGCTGACGCGCCTGATCCAGGGCGAGCACGGAGAGCAGGGCGGCGAGCAGTTGTCGGAAGCGGAGCTGCTGCAAAACTGCATCTTCATCCTGAACGCTGGTCATGAGACCACCACGAATCTGATCGGCAACGGTCTCGTTACGCTCACCGACTGGCCGGAGCAGCGCGCCGCGCTACTGCGCGAGCCGTCGCTAATCGAATCGGCGATCGAAGAGTGTTTGCGATTCGAGAGCTCGAATCAGCTAGGCAACCGGATGGCAACCGTCGACGCGGAGATCGGCGGCGTCGCGGTGGCACGCGGTACGCCCGTCACGCTGTGCATCGGCGCGGCCAATCGCGACTCCGAGCAGTTCGCGGAGCCGGACCGCTTCGACATCCGCCGCGATCCGAACCGGCATCTGGCGTTCGGCTTCGGTATTCACCAGTGCGCGGGGTTGTCGCTCGCGCGACTCGAGGCGCGCATCGCCATCGGACGCTTCGTGCAGCGCTTTCCGGCGTATCGGCTCGACGGCGAACCGACGCGCGGCGGACGCGTGCGGTTTCGCGGCTTCGCAGCGGTGCCGGTCGAGCTCGAGCCGACGAGCGGCGGTTGACAGGCACGTAAGCAAGCACCCGCGAGCACCCGAGCAAGCACCCGAGCAAGCACCCGAGCAAGCACCCAGGCAAGCACCCAGGCAAGCACCCAGGCAAGCACCCAGGCAAGCACCCGAGCAAGCACCCAAGCAAGCACCCAAGCAAGCACCCAAGCAAGCACCCAGGCGAGCCCCCAAGCAAGCACCCAAACGCCGTATCTTTTGCCGACATGACGCAAGACTTACAGCCGATGCCCGTGGCAGCCAGCACGGTGCCGCGCCAGTCATAGCGCCAAAACCGTGGCACGCTTGCTGCTTCACCGAAGGTCCTAGGCCTTGGGGAGCGCACGATGGCACACATGATCTGGAAGGGCGCAATCAGCTTCGGCCTCGTCCACGTTCCGGTCCAGTTGTATCCGGCGACGCAGTCGGAGAAAGTCGGTTTCAATCTGCTGGACAAGCGCACGATCGATCCGATCGGCTACAAGCAGATCAACAAGCGCAGCGGCAAGGATGTGACGCGCGAGAACATCGTGCGCGGCTTCGAGTATGAAAAGGACAAGTACGTCGTCCTCTCGGACGAGGAGATTCGCGCAGCGAACCCCGAGTCGACGCAGACGGTCGATATCCTCGCATTCGTCGACGCGCCGGACATCTCGTTCCTCTATCTCGACACGCCGTACTTCCTGACACCCGATCGCAAGGGCGAAAAGGTGTACGCGCTGCTGCGCGAGGCGATGAAAGCGTCGGGCAAGATCGGCGTGGCGAGCGTCGTGCTGCATAACAAGCAGCACCTCGCGGCGCTGATTCCGGTCGGGCCAATGCTGGCGTTGAACACCTTGCGCTGGGCCGCCGAGGTCCGCGACTTCGACGAATTCAAACTGCCGCCCGAAAGTATGAAGGCGGCCGGCGTCAGCGCGCGCGAACTCGACATGGCGAAAAAGCTGATCAACGACATGAGCGACAAGTGGGATCCGTCGCAGTATCACGACACGTTCCGCGACGACATCATGGCGCTGGTGGACCGAAAGATTCGCGCGGGTAAGACCGAGGAAATCACCGAAGTCGAGGCGCCGCGCGATTCGCGTCAATCCGCCGACATTCTCGATCTGTCCGACCTGCTCAAGCGCAGCCTCGGCCGTGGCAAAGGCAAGCCGGCCGCGGGTACGCGCAAGCGTGCGGGGGACGATGACGACGCAGCCGCCGATACCGATACCGAGGCCGAGGCCGAGGCCGAGGCCGAGACAGCCGCACCGGCCCGCAAAAAACCACGCGCGGCGCGCTCGGCGGGTACCAGCCGCAGCGGTGGCAAGAGCGCAGGTGCGAGTGCCAAGGCGGCGCCGGCGGCACGAAAACGGCGCGCGGCAGCCTGATCAGTCACCTGATCGATAACGCCGCGCTAGCTCGACCCACGACGAGTTCACCTCCATGAACGACAGGCTCGATCTCTATAACCGCAAGCGGCGCTTCGACGAAACGCCGGAGCCATCGGGCGCGGCTGCGCGCAAGCAAGCCGGCCGCCGGACGGCGGCGCGTGACGCGGCCCGCGTATCGAACGAGCCGCTGTCGTATGTGATTCAGGAGCACGACGCGCGGCGCTTGCATTACGACTTCCGGCTCGAACTGAACGGCACGTTGCTGTCGTGGGCAGTGCCCAAGGGGCCGAGCCTCGACCCGTCGGTGAAACGGCTTGCGGTGCATGTCGAAGATCATCCGGTCGAATATGGCTCTTTCGAAGGCGAGATCCCGCCCGGTAACTACGGCGCGGGAACGGTGATCGTGTGGGACCGCGGGACGTGGGAGCCGGTTGGCGGGGCGGCGGAGGCGGCCACATCGTATAAGGCGGGCAAGCTAAAATTCCGGCTCTGCGGCGAAAAACTGCACGGTGGCTGGACGCTGGTGCGCAGTCATATGCGCGGCAGCGGCGACAAGGAGCAGTGGCTGCTGATCAAGGAGCGTGACGACGAAGCCCGCGATCAGAACGACTACGACGTCCTGAAGGAGCAGCCGGGCAGCGTACTGGACGTCAACGCTCCTGTAGGCAAGCGCGCAAATCCCACAAGGACCGCCGCAAGGAAGTCTGCGAGCGAGTCTCCACGCGAGAGCGCAAGCAAGACCGGAGCGAAGACTGCAGTCGGGGCCGCCAGCGCTGCGAACGCTGCTACGGGCAAAGAGGCAGCCACCAGTTCGAAGACCACCGGCAAGAAGCGGGTAAAAGTCGCCTCACCAAGCCGCGCCGATCCGAAAAAAACCGATATCGTGTCGACCCGTAGCGCGCAATCGCTGCGCGAGCTTGCCGTATCGCCCTCGATCGAAGGTGCGGTCGCGACCACGTTGCCCGCCACCTTCAAGCCGCAACTGGCGACCCTCGTCGACGCGGCGCCCCCCGGCGATGAATGGGCATACGAAATCAAGTTCGACGGCTATCGCGTGCTGGCCCGCATCGATCGAAAAACAAAGACCCGTGCGGTTAAGGTGTTCACGCGCGCAGGCAACGATTGGACCGCGAAGTTCGGCAAGCAGGTGAAGGCGCTCGAACAACTCGACATCGAAAGCGCATGGCTCGACGGCGAAGCGGTGGTGCTCGATGAAAACGGCGTGCCGAGTTTTCAGGCGCTGCAAAACGCGTTCGACTCGAACCGCCCGCAGGACATCGTTATCTATCTGTTCGACATTCCGTTTCTGAACGGCTACGACTTGCGTGGCGTGCCGCTCGAACAACGCCGCGCGATCTTGCGCGCGTTAATAGACGCGCACG
Organism: Paraburkholderia polaris; assembly: GCF_012927345.1. GTDB lineage: Bacteria > Pseudomonadota > Gammaproteobacteria > Burkholderiales > Burkholderiaceae > Paraburkholderia > Paraburkholderia polaris. The sequence goes on along the minus strand of NZ_JABBGJ010000034.1, from coordinate 119,892 downwards.
ACGTGGACGCGCACGACGGGGAAGGGCACGAAGGCAGTGTGCTGCGCTTCTCCAACGACTTCGCGTTCAGCGCCGACGATCTGCTGAAGAGCGCGTGCGACATGGCGCTCGAAGGGATCATCGGCAAACGGCGCGACAGCGGCTACACATCGGGGCGCTCATCCGCATGGATCAAATTGAAGTGCCGGCGGCGGCAGGAGTTCGTGATCGGCGGCTATTCGGAGCCGTCGGGTAGCCGTGCGGCGTTCGGTGCGCTATTGCTCGGCGTCCACGATGACAAAGGCAAACTGCAATACGCCGGGCGTGTGGGCACGGGTTTCGACGCAGCATTGCTGCGCTCGGTCAAGAAAGAACTCGACGCACACGTAACGAGCCGCATGCCGTTTGCCAGCGCGCCACGTGAGCGTAGTCGCACGCCGGTGTATTGGGTCGAACCGGTGCTCGTCTGCGAATGCAATTTCGCTGAATGGACGAGCGAGGGCATTGTGCGGCAGGCGTCGTTCGTGAGTCTGCGCAACGACAAACCGGCGCGCCAGATCGTCAGGGAAGCACCCCGTCAAGGAGCCGACGTGCAAGAGCAAACCGATACCGAGTCTGGCACCGTGCCGAAGAAGCGCACGACGAGAAAGACCATCGAGACGCCCGCAGCCGAGCCCGCTAAAAAAAGCTCAGCGAAGACGGCCACTGCAAAGACGTCTGCAGCGAAAGGGGCAGCGGCGAAAGCCACGGTAGCGAAGACGCCGGCCAAAAGCACGCCAACGGCGAAAGCAGGAGCAATCAGAAGGCCAGCAGAAAAAACCGCGACGGCGAAATCAAAAACCGCCGCGACGCCAGCCGAAGTCGCCGGCGTCCGCGTATCTCATCCCGAGCGCATCATCGAGAAAAGCACCGGCACCCGCAAGATCGATCTCGTGCAGTACTACGAATCGATCGCCGACTGGATGCTTCCGCATCTCCAGGACCGGCCGGTTTCGCTGGTGCGCGCGCCCGAGGACATCGGCGGCGAGCTGTTTTTCCAGAAGCACAGCCAGAAGCTGTCGATTCCCAACGTCACGCAGCATCCCGGACTCGACCCCGGCCATCCGCCGCTGATCACTGTCGATACGCTCAAGGCTTTGGTCGGCGCCGCGCAAATGGGCACCGTCGAATTTCATACGTGGAATGCCGTGGTGTCGAACATCGAAAAACCCGATCGCATGGTGTTCGATCTCGACCCCGATGCATCGCTCGGTTGGGAGCGGATGATCGAGGCCGCGCAACTGACGCGCTCGCTGCTCGAAGAACTCGGCCTGACCTCGTTCTGCAAGACCAGCGGCGGCAAAGGATTCCACGTGGTGGTGCCGCTCGCGAAGCAGGCCGGCTGGGACGAAGTAAAAGAATTTTCGCAAGCGGTCGCGCAGCATATGGCGACGACGCTGCCCAAGTACTTCAGCGCGAAGATGGGTGCGCAGAATCGCAAGCGGAAGATCTTCGTCGATTATCTGCGCAACAACCGCGGCTCAAGCACGGTAGCCGCATTTTCGGCACGCGCCCGGCCGGGCCTGGGCGTTTCAATGCCGCTCTCGTGGGACGAAGTCGCGACTACGACGAGCGGCGATCAATGGACCATCAAAAACGTGCACGAGCGTCTCCAGGATCTAAAGCACGACCCGTGGGCGGGCTACGCGAAGACGCGTCAGCGCATTACCGCGGCAATGAAAAAACGTCTGGATGAAGCAGAGTGACCGTGATCCAACCGGCCTCATTCAAGCTGAAAAAGGAGCAAGCCATGAAAACCTCACCTCAATCGTCGGACGGCAACAAGCAAGCCGACCCGCACGCAAAGAAGCATCCGCGATCGACGCAGGATGCGTCCGCGCCGCTGCCGAACGAAACCGATCAAGACCCGGAATCGCAGCACGAGGACAATCCGCGTCGCGTCGGCAAGCAGGCGCATAGCGACGTCGAGCGTGGACTGAAGGATACGGACCGCCGCGGCGCTGACGAGTATCAGCAAAAGACGCAAAACGACGCGCACGCGGACGTCAACTCCGATGGCAAGACAGGCGCCGGCAGGCGCGGCAAACGCTGATGGTGCGTGTGCGCTGATTCGCAGGAAAACGTCGCGGCGTGCCGATCCGGCGTGTCCACAAATGCGCAACCATTGACGCGCTGCGAGCCGGCTCCTGTGCACTCGCGGCCAGGCCAGGGTGGTCGACGCCTTGGCGCGGTCCGCCGTTGGGCTAAGTCGGAATCAGTCCGGCTCAACGTCCCAATAAGGAGGATCGCCGAAATGCGCGGCAAGGAACTCGATGAACGCGAGCGTCCTCGGCGGCACGAACGCACGGCTGGGGGAGACCGCCCAGATCGCCACATTCTCCGCGAGCGGATAGGTGTCGAGCACGCTCACCAGTTCGCCGCTACGCAGATGCGGCGCCACGTCCCAGGTCGATTTGAGCGCAATGCCGAAACCGGCCAGCAAGGCGTCGCGAATGACCTCACCGTTGTCGACGACGAGGCGCCCGCTCACGCGTACCTCCAGCGGACCGGTGGGCGTCACGAATGCCCAGTCGCGCTGGTCCGACAGGATGATGCATTCATGCTGTGCGAGGTCCGAAGGATGGTGCGGCACCCCATGCGCGGCGAGGTAAGCGGGTGCGGCGCACAGCACGCGGCGGTTCACGGCCAGGCGCCGCGCCACCAGCGAGGAATCCTTGAGCGCGCCGACTCGGATCGCTACGTCGATACCCGCATCGACCAGATCGACCACCTGATCCGTCAGGCGCAGATCGACGCTCACGCCGGGATAGCGGCGCAGAAATTCACTGATCACCGGCGATACGTGCTGCCGCCCGAACGACGACGGCATCGACACCCGCAAGCGCCCCTGCGGTTCGGCCCGCGCGCGGCCCACCGAGGCGCGGGCGGCATCGGCCGCGTCGAGCAGCGCCTGGGCGCGTGTCATGAACACTTCGCCGTCCTGCGTGAGACTGATGCGCCGGGTGGTCCGATGCAGCAGGCGCGCGCCGAGGCGCTTTTCCAGTTGCGCGATGCGCGAGCTTGCCACGGCCGCCGACAGGCCGAATTCGCGGCCGGCTGCAGACACGTTGGCGAGCAGGGCGGCCCGCACGAACAGGGCGACGTCGAGCAAATCCAGTCGTTCGCGCTCGCCGGAAGAGGGTTTTACGGCGGCTCTGGCAGCCGGGATTGCTGGATCGGCAGGATGGTCCATTCTTCTGAAATTCAAAAAGATGTTTCAGTCATTATGATGCTTTTATGAGAATAAGAACCGCCTTAGAGTGACAGCAACGCGATCGATTGCCCCGAAACGGTGCCACGCGCCGCCGGCAAGGATCGCCGGTCTCTCAACCTCATCTGAAAGAACAGGAGCTGTGATGAAAGCCGTAGGTCTCTATCGCTATTTGCCGATCGATCAAACCGAGTCGCTGGTCGACGTCGATATTCCCAAACCCGAAGCCACCGGCCGTGACCTGCTTGTGAAGGTCGAAGCCATCTCCGTCAATCCGGTCGACACCAAGGTGCGCGCCCCGAAAGACACCGTCGAGAAAGCACCGCGTGTGCTTGGCTGGGACGCCGCCGGCACCGTGGTGGCGGTCGGCCCTGACGTTACGCTGTTCAAGGTCGGCGATCCGGTTTTCTATGCGGGCAGCATCACGCGGCCGGGAGCGAATAGCGAGTTCCATCTGGTCGACGAGCGCATTGTCGGGCGCAAGCCGGCGTCGCTCGATTTCACGCACGCAGCCGCATTGCCATTGACTGCGATCACGGCCTGGGAGGCGCTCTTCGATCGTCTCGGCGTGTCGCCGCAAGGCGCGGACGAAGGCCGCACCGTGCTGATCGTCGGCGGGGCGGGCGGGGTCGGCTCGATCGGCATCCAGCTGGCCAAACAACTTGCGAAACTGAAAGTGGTCGCGACCGCCTCGCGTCCTGAATCGGCGAAGTGGGCGACGGAGTTGGGCGCGGATCATATCGTCGATCACTTCGGCGACATGCCCGCGCAGCTGAAAAAGCTCGGCATCGACCAGGTCGATTACGTGCTGATCTTCAACGACACCGACAGGAATTTCCCGGCGGCCGCTGAGGTGGTCAAGCCACAGGGCGGTATTTGCTCGATCGTAGAAAACAGTCAGCCGGTGCCGGTCGAATTATTGAAGGCGAAAAGCGCCGCGTTCCATTGGGAGTTCATGTTCACGCGTTCGATGTTCGGCACGCCGGACATGATCGAGCAGCACAAGCTGCTGACCGAGGTGGCGCGTCTCGTCGATGCGGGCACGTTGCGCACGACGGTCGGTCAGGATCTCGGCAAGATCAACGCCGAGAATCTGCGCCGTGCGCATCGACTGCTCGAAGACGGGCGCGCGATCGGCAAGCTGGTCCTGACGGGTTTCTAAGCCGCGCAGGTTTTGCACAGGGTTTGGCGGTTCTGCCAGATCGCACGCGCAGAAAACGCCTCATTGCAAGCGGGGTAACACCCGATTCGTATGAAGCGCGCGCGACGTCGCTTGGCAGTAGACTGGTGGGGCATCATGCTAAATCAGTTGCGTGTCTCGCGGGTCGTCTGGCCGGGCCTCAACCAGGCCTTAACCAGGCCTCAACTTGGCATTGACCTGGTATTCACCTGGCATCAAGCAGGCTTCGGTCAAGCTTCGGTCAGGCGGCGCATTGGCAGTAGCGCTTCAGCGAGCGCGCAGCGGCACAACAAGGAGGTGACAGTATGAGCTCCAGCTTCAAACTCTCCGCCGTTTCAGTTGTCGCTTCTCTCGCGTGCGCGCTCGCGCCCGGCATGCTCGTGACGGCGGCTCACGCGGCCACGCCGATCACGGTGACGTCGCAGTCCGCCCTCGACGGGCCGATTCGCTACACGGTCCGCGTCACGTCGAAACAGTTCGGCAATTCACAGGAAACCCGCACGATCCGCTCTGGCGAATCGGACGACTTCACGTGGAAAACCGTGCCGCCGGGCGGCCCCGTGCCCGCGACCGATACTTGCCCGAATTATTCGTCGCTCCCGACGGATACCAACGGCGCCATGATTCGTCAGACGCAGATCCGTTTTGCACCGGTCGTCGCGGCTGACGGCACCGCGTCCGTGCAATTGAGTTTCCAGGCACAGACGCCCCACGGCGTAAAGACGGTGACGAGCGGCGGCAAAACGCTCAAGTGTCCGAACGACGTGACCGTCAGCCAGATTCTGCGTTTTACGATGCCGACCAACGGCAGCACGAAAACGCTGACGCTCAATGACGGCACCGAGGTGGCGGTCACGGCGAAACGTTGAGGGTCGCGCGCGAAGTTTGCCCGCGATGTCGCCCGCGATGTCGCCCGATAAGCGTCGCGTGACGTCGCGGCGGCAGCGTGGCTATCTGCCGGCAGCAGCAACCAGCCAGCTTCGCGCATGCTTGCCTCACGCCATCGTGCCGGTGGCGCGAATGCATTGCGCATCGGCTTGCCCCTCAACGCTGCGCCGCAGCCCGCTCCACCAGCCGCGCCGACAGAAACCGGTGCTCCGCCGAGAAGAGCCGCCGATAGGTGAGCAGCACCGCGCCCACCGTCCCCAAAGCCGACGCCGCCGCGATCAGGAACATGATCACGATCTGATAGCGCACCGCCTGCAATGGCGACTGACCGGCCAGCACCTGCCCGGTCATCATGCCGGGCAAACTCACCACGCCGACCACGGCCATCTGATTCAGCGTGGGCATCATGCCCGCGCGCACCGCCTGGCGCGCCGGCGCCTGCGCCGCTTCCCAACGGGTCGCGCCGAGCGCGAGCGCCATGTCCACACGGTCACGCCGCGCGGTCAATTCCTCAGTCATCCGTTCGATGCCGAGCGACACGCCGGTCAGCGTATTGCCGAGGATCATGCCGAGAATCGGAATCGCGTATTGCGGTTCGTACCACGGGTGAATGCGGATCACGACGAAGAGTCCAACCGCGGCCACCAGCCACGAACTGACCCAGATCGACAGCACGCTGTCCGCACGCTGGCCCGCATAGGTACGGCTGCCGCGCTGCGCGCCCGCAAAGCCGGCGATCAGCGTCATCACGACCATCAAGGGCAGCACCACGAACCAGCGGTCGTAACGGAACACCCAGCCGAGCACATAGCCGATCGCCAGCAACTGCACGACGGTGCGTACCGCTGCCCACGCGAGCTTGCGTTCGAGGTCCAGCTTGAGCGCCACCGACACCACGCCATTCACCACGATCAGCAACGCGGCGATCGCCACGTCCCACAAACTCAGGTTCTGCAATGTCATTGATCGAGCTCCTGATGCGCGGGTGTTACCACGGATTCGTCGAGCACACCGGCACGCATCGTGAGGTGCCGCGCGCTCATGCGCGCCGCTTGCGCCGGATCGTGCGACACCCACATCGACGCATGCCGGCCGGGATCGGCCGCGAACCACGCGTGCACCAGAGCCTCGATCGCGCGTGACGACTCCGGGTCGAGCGAAGCGGTGGGTTCATCCAGCAGCAGCACTTCGGGTGCGAGTTGCAGAACGCGAATCAGCGCGGTGATCTGCGCTTCTCCGCCGGACAGCTCGCTCGCACGTTTGTCGAGAAAATCGTCGCCGCGGCCGGCCTGAGCGGCGAGGCTCGCCGCGCGTGCGCGATCGAAGCGCACGTCGCGATAGGTGCGCAATTCGAATGGGTAACGCAGATTGTCTTCGACGCTGCCGTCGAGCAGCGCGGGCCGCTGCCGGATATAGGCGACATTGCGCCGGTAACGTGGAATGGCGGCGCGCTCGACTGGCGCGCCGTGCCACATGATGCGCCCCGCATCGAGCGGATCGAGCAGGGCGAGGGCGCGCAGAAACACGCTCTTGCCCGAACCCGACGGCCCGGTGACCGCGACGCGGTCGCCGCCGCGCAGGGCGAAGGTCGTCGGCTGCAGCAGCGTTTGCCCGCGCAATGCATCGCGCCGGGCGATGCCGTCGGCGAGGACGAAAGGAACATCGGTCATGGGTGGGATCGTGGTGGATTTCTGCGTGGATTCTGAGGCCGTCATGACATTCATTGACGTTTTCCATGGCAGGCAACCTGTGCCCGAACTGTGCGGCATGATAAAACGGCATCTGTCAGACAATACTACCAGGCACGATACGTGCTGCCCCGATGCAGAACGAAGAACAAAGGCGGAGCTTCTCAATGGCAGTGTCGCGCACGATTGGAAGGCGGATAGGAAAAATCATCGCATGGCTGGTGGCGATCATCGTCATTCTGATTGTCGCGCTGACTATTTTCATCCTGACCTTTGACTGGAACCGGGCCCGGCCTTACGTCAACGACAAGGTCACGCAGGCGATCGGCCGGCCGTTCGCAATCAACGGCGATCTGAAAGTAGGCTGGCGGCACCCGGTCGGCGAGACCGGCTGGCGCGGCTGGGTGCCCTGGCCGCGCTTTTCGGCGGCCAATATCACGGTAGGCAATCCTGATTGGACCAAACAGCCGCAGTTCGCGACGCTCGATGAAATCGACTTCGAGGTCAAGGTGCTGCCGCTGCTCGCGCACGACATCGTGATTCCCGCGATCAATCTCGTGAACCCGTCGGTCGACCTCGAACGCCTGCTCGATGGGCGTAACAACTGGACCTTCAAACTGCCGGCGTCCACCGGCCCTTCCGAATGGAAGCTCGATCTGCACGACATCGCGTTTGCCAAGGGCAATATCGCGCTGTCCGATCAGCAGAAGAAGGTCGAAATGCAGATGGCCATTGATACGCTCGGCCAGCCGATTCCGATCGGTGAGGCAATGAAGCAACAGGAGGCCGCGTCGCGCAGCGCGTCGGCAGAGACGGTCGGCAAAGCGGGCGCGGGCAAGCTCACTGCACAGGCTAACGCGCAGGCCGCATCGGAAGCTGCGGCGGCGTCCGCGGCGGCGGCTTCAGGCGCATCGTCGACGGAGATCGCCGCTTCGGGCGCGACGCCGGCGAATGGTGCTTCAGGTGCGCTGGTTGCCGGTGGGGCGAGCGGTGCAAGCGAGGCGGTAAGCGGCACAGCGGTGGCCTCGGCGTCGAGCGCCAGCGAGGCAGCCACGGCGCACGGCGCGAAGCCGGCGATCCCGCCTTACGCGATCGGCTGGACCGTCAAGGGTACCTACAACAAGACGCCAGTGTCCGGTAGCGGCAAGGTAGGCGGCGTGCTGGCGTTGCAGGACGTGAACCGGCCGTTCCCGGTGCAGGCCGATGTGAAGGCAGGCGATCTGCGTGTCGGCCTCGTGGGCACGATCACCGATCCGGCGCATCTTGCCGCGGTCGATTTGCGCCTCTGGCTGCAAGGCAACAGCCTGGCGCGGCTGTATTCGCTGACGGGCGTGACCTTGCCCGACACGCCGCCGTATGCGACCGAAGGGCGTCTTGTCGGTCAGTTCAAGTCCAGCGGCAACGTCTTCAAGTATGAAAATTTTACAGGGCGGGTGGGCGGCAGCGATCTGAATGGTTCGCTGACCTACACGGCACGTGAGCCACGTCCGCTGTTGCAAGGCGAACTGGTGTCGCGTCTGTTGCAATTCTCCGATCTCGCACCGGTCATCGGCGCGGACTCGAACGCGAGCAAGGCCAAGCGCGGCGATGCGACGGCGCAGCCGAGCAACAAGGCACTGCCGGTCGAAGAATTCCGCACCGACCGCTGGAAGGCGATCGACGCTGACGTGAAGTTCACGGGCCGCCGCATCGTCAAGGAGACCAACCTGCCGATCACGGACTTGTACACACACGTCGTGATGACCGACGGCGTGCTGTCGCTCGAACCGCTGAAGTTTGGCGTGGCGGGCGGCTCGCTGGAATCGAACATCCATCTGGATGGCAGCGCGACGCCGCTGAAGGGCCGCTTCGCGACGTCGGCGCGGCATCTGAAGCTCAAGCAGTTGTTCCCGAACTTCAAGACGATGCAGAACGCGCTCGGCGAAATCAACGGCGACGCCGCGCTGACCGCAACTGGCAATTCGCCGGCGGCATTGGCGGCGACGTCGAACGGCGAGGTGAAGGCACTGGTCACCGATGGGACAGTGAGCCGCCTGCTCATGGAAGCCGCGGGGCTGAATGTGGCGAACGTGGTTTATGAAAAGCTGTTCGGCAATCGCGACGTGAAGATCAATTGCGCGGCGGCGGACTTTGTCGCGACGAACGGCGTGCTGGATTCGCGCGTCTTCGCGCTCGACACGGACGACGCGGTGATCAACATCGACGGCGATGTGAATCTGCGCGACGAGACAATGGATCTTGGCGTGCATCCGCATACCAAGGGCTTCCGGGTGTTTTCGTTGCGCTCGCCGCTGTATGTGAAGGGGACGTTCAAGGATCCGCACGTGGGGGTGAATGCCGCCGCGCTGGCGCTGCGAGGTGGCGCCGCTATCGGGCTCGGCTTGATCAATCCGTTTGCGGCGCTGATTCCGCTCCTTGCGCCTAGCAATAACAAACCGCTGCCGTGCGCGCAGTTGCTGTCGCAGGTTCGTCAGGCGCCAAGCGCGCCGCCGCCGGGCGTGAAGCAGCAGCCTAAACCGACCATTTCCCTCGACGGTGTGCCGGTGAACAAGTCTTCCGCGGGCGCGTCCTCGCCGGCTGCGGCCGAAAAGAAGCCTGCTGTCGTGTCGCCGGCCAGCGCGGCCGAATATAAGGGGAGCTGATGTTTTCTGCGTTGCCCGCGGACTGGTGGAGTTGGACCTTCGGCGCCAGCCTTTCCTTGATTTTCTTGTGGCTGCTTAGCGTTCCCCCGGTACGGGGCGAACACTAATAAAGCCAAGCAGGAAAAGGAAAGGCGATGCCGTCGGCACGCGAGCAAACACGCGCCGTGCAGGCGAAAGAGAAAAACGGGGATCGGCGCCGCGTGCTTAAAACAGGGCGCCGATAAAGAAAAGGAAGAACTACCTTAACGAGCGCGGAGCGGCGTCTCCTGCGGCATCCTGCCTGCGAACCCCTCGTCGGGCGCCCCCAACGCGGGTGGCGCCAAACTCCGTCAGGATCTTGCCTCTAGCCCGGCTCGCAAAGACCAGGAACCCAAATCCGTCGGCTTCATACCAATACCCGCCGTTCTCGAGCCCGTCGAGCGGCTGCTCCAACGCATTGGTAATGGATTCGATACAACGCCGCCGCAATTCGGCGGGGGCGGGATAAGGTGGCTGTGCGCCTCGTACGCTGCACAGGAGAACGTCGAGCCCGGGCAGCACATGTGCATAGAGCACCGGCTCGTCTTGCGCGCGAGCGCGCGCAATTTTGGTGTCGAGCTGACTGAACGGCTTGAAATGCCGTAGCACCGCGAGGAACGACTCATCGCCGTCCACCTTCGCGCGTCTACGCTTTTTCGGGAAGGACATAAAAATTCGCCTGAAAAAGAATTGCAAGAAACGCAGAGTCCTCATGCGACAACTCCCGGCTTCGCGCGCCGCACGTCGATCTTTTATAGCATACGACAAGGCCGGATTCACGGTGATTCGGCGTCTACGCCGCCCCACCGCCTCCCGCACGAATCATGCCGAACCGCCTCGCCGCGCGCTTTCGCTTCCCAGCACATCTGTCTCCATCATAGACTCACGCGCCGCCGAAAAAACATCTCGTACCAATAAAAAAGTCATTTTTATGTGGGCGAGCGCATCTTGCCGCTACGTTGAAATATCTCACATTCACGTCGATAATGGTCCGTCCCGGCTGCACTGCGGCGTGCCTGCCAGTCCTGCACCGCAACGGGCCGCCCGCGTGGTGAGGCGCGTGGTCCGTGCAGGACTGGCAAGCACGCCGCGGCTTGAACGACCCTTCGGGCGCACATGAAACTATTCACCAAGGGTTTGCTGCTGATTGCAGTGCCGAGCGCGGTCGAGCTGGCGCTTCTGGGCGTCGTCTTCGATACCCAGGAGCAAACGGCGCAGGCCGCGCAGTGGGTCAGCAACAGCAAGCAGATCCTTTATCAGTCGTCGGCCATTGTCGATCCGTTGCTGCGTCAGGCCGCGCGGGTCCGCACGGGCATGGTTGTCGGCGATCCGTCGTTTATCGACCGCCACACTGTGTGGGTCGATCTCGGCGACCGGCTTTCGAACCTCGAAGCGCTGGTGGCCGGTACGCCGCAACAGGTCGAGCGCGTGCACAAGATGCAACAGGCGATCGAGGCGTATCGCGCGCAGGCCGTCACGATCTCGGAGGCGCTGCACGCAGGACGCAAGCTGAGTTCCGTTGCCGCGCGGGATACGGGTGCGCTCCCCCAGCAGATCGCGCTGTTTCGCGATCAGCTTGCTGAGTTTAGTAGCGAGGCCTCGCGGCTCGACGCCGAGCGCGGCGCGGCCTTGGCACGGCGCCACGAACGCCAGCAATATGCGCTGATTGCCGCGGTGTTGGGGTCGATGCTGATCTGGGCGGTCACCGCCGTGGTGTTTGCGCGCAGCATCGGTCGGCGCCTGGAAGTGTTGACAGGCAACGCCGAACGTCTGGGCCGCGGGCGCGAGCTCGCGGCACCGCTGTCCGGCAGCGACGAAATTGCCGCGCTCGACGCGGTGCTGCATCAAACGGGCGCGCGCCTGCGCGAGGCCGAAGGCGAGCAGGCCATGCTGAAAGCGCGGCTCGAAGCGCGCGCGCGGGAACTGGCTGCCGTCAACGAAGTACTGCGCCAGGAGACGCAAGACAACGAAATGTTCATCTACAGCGTGTCGCACGATCTGCGCTCGCCGCTGGTGAATCTGCAAGGCTTTTCGAAAGAATTGCAGGTGTCGTGCGACGAACTGGGCAGCATCGTCGAGGTGGCGAAACTGCCGGAGGCCGAGCATCGGCGTATGGTGCATATCCTCGACGGCGACGTGCGGGAGTCTCTGCAATATCTACGCACCGCGGTGACGCAGGCGGCGGCGATCATCGACGCGCTATTGCGGATTTCGCGCGCCGGCCGGGTCGAATACCAGTGGCAGCGGGTGAGTGTCGGACGGGTGGTGGGCCGTGTGGTCGACGCGCTGCAGGGCGCGATCCGGCAGCACGCGGCGGTGGTCACCGTGCGCGAGTTGCCGCCCGCATGGGGCGACCCGGGCGCGATCGAGCAGATTTTCAGCAACCTGGTTGGTAACGCACTCAATTATCTCGACCCGGCGCGCAATGGGCGCATCGAGATCGGCGCCCTGGAGCCGGAGCCGGAACCGGTCGACGAGACGGAACCGCGCGCGTTGCGCACGCGCACTTATTATGTTCGCGACAACGGCCTCGGGATTCCGGCGGCGTACATGTCGAAGGTGTTCCGGGCGTTTCAGCGCTTGCACGGCGACGTCGCGAACGGAGACGGCATTGGCCTCGCGGTGGTCCGGCGTATGGTGGAACGGCATGGCGGGCACGTTTGGGTCGAGTCGGCGGAAGGCGCGGGATCGACCTTTTTCGTCGTGTTGCCGGAACAGCCCGCGCGTCATTGAGTCGGGACAGTCGCCGGGAGGCACTGTGGAGACAGTTAAAAGCACTATGCAAAAACGGATTGTCAGCACGGAGGGCGTATGAATCACGGGGAGACGGTCAGTATCGTGCTGATCGAAGATGACGACGGCCACGCCACGCTGGTCGAGCGCAACCTGCGCCGTGCCGGTATTTCAAACGGTTTCGTGCGCTTTCGCGATGGCCAGCAGGCACTCGATTACTTCTTCGGCCCGGCGCCGGCCGACGCTGCGGCCAGCCCTTACCCGCCTCGCGAAGATCTGACGAATTTCGTCGTCCTGCTCGATCTGAAAATGCCGCGTGTGGATGGCTTCGAGGTATTGCGGCGGCTTAAGGAGTCGCCACAGACAGCCGCGGTGCCCGTGATCGTGCTGACCACGACCGACGATCCGCGCGAAATCGCTCGCTGTTACGAACTCGGCTGCAACGTCTATATCACCAAGCCGGTCGAATATGACGCGTTCATCGAAGCCGTGCGCCGTCTCGGCTTCTTCCTGCAGGTGGTCAAGCTGCCGCCGGGCCACCGGCTGGCCGCGCCGTGACGGGAATTTCATGTGAAGGCGCTCCGAAAGCGGCCCATGACAAGATAGCGACACCAGACCTAGCCAAAGAAGACTCCGCATGACCGAAGAAGTGTCCACGCAGCCCGCCGCGTATGTGCTGGTCGTCGATGACGATGAGGGCATTCTGCGGCTCGCGCGCAAGTCGCTCGAACGCGCCGGCTGCCGGGTTGCAATCTGCGCGGGTGTCGAATCCGCCCGCGAGCGGCTTGCCACGGGCGCGCCCGACCTGCTTGTGCTCGACTACCAGCTCAGCGGGCCGGAGACCGGTCTCGACTTCTTTCGCCGCTTGCGGGCGGAAGGTGTGCGGATCCCCGCCATTCTCGTGACCGGTTTCACTGACGAATCCCGCGTAATCGAAGCGTTGCGCGCGGGCGTATCCGATGTGGTGCCGAAATCCGGCGATTACCTCGATTACCTGCCCGAAGCGGTGGACCGGGTGCTGTCCCAGGTGCGTTTGCAGAAGGCTTCGGACGAAGCCTTGCTGCTACGCGATCGCGAACAGCATTACCGCACCTTGTCGGAGGCGTTGCCGCACCTCGTGCTGACCTGCAACGCCGCGGGCGATTGCGATTTCCTTTCGAAGCAGTGGTTCGACTACACGGGGTTGGCGGAAAGCAGTTCGTATGGTCTTGCGTGGCTCGAAGCGGTGCATCCCGACGATCGCGAAGAGATTCGCCGCACGTGGCTCCAGGCGGTGACGAGCGGCGCCGGCGATTATCGGCACGAACTGCGGATTCGCCGCCACGATGGCGCTTATCGCTGGTTCGACGTCCGCGCGGTCGCCATGCGTGACCCCGAGGGCAATGTCAGCAAATGGTTCGGCAGTTGCACGGACATTCATCCCCAGCGCGAGGCGATCGAGGAGCGCGAACGGCTGCTCGCTTCGGAGCAGGCCGCCCGCCAGATCGCCGAAGAAGCCAATCGTGCGAAAGACCGCTTCCTCGCCATGCTGTCCCACGAATTGCGCACGCCGCTCACACCTGTATTGGCGGGCGCCAGTGTGCTGGAGATGATTCCGGATCTGCCCGATCAGGCGCGCGCGAGCGTGCGCATGATCCGCCGCAACGTCGAACTTGAAGCGCGGTTGATCGACGACCTGCTCGATCTCACGCGCGTGGCGAACGGCAAGCTGCGTCTGTCGCTCGAAACCGTCGACGTGCATGAGGTGATGGACAGCGTGCTCGAACTCTTTCTCAGCGAGATCCAGGTCAAGCAGCAGGACGTGCATGTCTATAAGAACGCGCAGCACCATTACGTGCTCGCCGACCGCGCACGGCTGCAACAAATGCTGTGGAACCTGATTCGTAACGCCGCCAAGTTCACGCCGGACGGCGGCCATATCTACCTGCGCACGCACGATGAACGCATGCACGTGCAGATCTCGGTTGAGGATACGGGCATCGGTATCGAGCCCGAACAGATCGGCAAACTTTTCAACGCGTTCGAGCAAGGCAACCAGAACATGACGCGGCAATTCGGTGGCTTGGGTCTGGGTCTCGCGATCACCAAGGCCCTGACCGATGTGCACGGCGGCACGGTGATCGCACAGAGTCCGGGCGCGCACTGCGGCGCGACTTTCACGATCACGCTGCCTACCGCCGCGGCGCCTGCGGAAATAGCGCCCGTTACAGCGCCTGACGAGGTGCGTCCTCCTGGTCTGTTAAGCATTTTGTTGATCGAAGACCACGTGGATACCGCTGAGGTGATGGCGCAGCTGATTCGCAGCCTGGGGCATGACGTGACCACGGTGGGCCGTGTGGACGATGCATTGGCCGCCACCCAGTCGCAGATCTTCGATCTGGTGATCAGCGATGTGGGCTTGCCCGATGGCACCGGCCTTGATTTCATCAAAGCGTTCCGCGAGCATTCGGATGCGCCGGCGGTCGCGTTGACCGGCTTCGGTACTGACGAAGATGTGCGCCGTTGCCTGAGCGCAGGCTTTACTTCGCATCTGACCAAGCCTGTTAATTTCGGACAGCTCGAAACAATGATCGAAAGCGCGCTGAGTCTGAAGGCGGAAAAGGACGCTTAGTCTGTTCGTAGCGTCGGCTGACTCGGCGTAATTTGCGCGTGGCATAAAAAAGCCTGTGGCGATTCCTCGCAACAGGCTTTTTTAATTCGCGCCGGCTAATGTGCTGGCGCGAGTGCTGAACGCGGTGAAGGAGGCTTAAACGCGGGCGGCTTAACGCGGCGCCGAGTTTTTCAGCGAATCGCGGATTTCACGCAGCAGCACGACCTCTTCCGGCGTCGGCGGCGGCTCTGCCGGCGCGGCTTCAGCCGGCTTGCGCAGGTTGTTGATGAACTTGACCATCAAGAAGATGATGAACGCGAGGATCACGAAGTTGATGGCGACGGTGATGAACGAGCCATAACCGAACACCGCCACGCCTGCAGTCTGCAAGTCTTTATACGACTCGGGACTGCCTTTGAAACTCGCGGGAATATCGCCGAGGCGAATGAACTTGTTGGAGAAATCGAGGCCGCCGGTGGCAACGCCGACAACCGGCATGATCAGGTCTTTAACAATTGAATTGACGATGGTGGAAAATGCGCCGCCGATAATCACCCCGACGGCGAGGTCCATCACGTTGCCTTTGAGGGCAAATTCCTTGAATTCCTTAATCATGCTCATATACGTTCCTCCCAGAAGTCGATAATCGAATCATACCAATCTGAGAAGGATAGGCTAGTCTTTTGGCACGGAAAGCGCGGATTGGCTTTATTCTGGAAACTGTGCCTGACTATGCCGCGCCCGTTCAATATGCGCGGCAAAACTGACCGGGTCGGTATTGGTGCCGCACAACAGCACACCTACGCGTTTGCCTTGCAGCGTTTCGCGCAGCGGTCCGAGCAGCGCCGCCGTAGCTGCGGCGCAGGCCGGCTCCACGGCGAGCTTAAGTTGTCCGAACAAGGTCAGCATGGCCGCGCGCAACTGGTCGTCGGATACGGTGACGAGCTGGTCGATATGACGGCGGCACAACTCGTAGCTGTATTCCTCGGTATGCGGCGACGCCAACGAATCGGCAATGGTGTGCATGTGGCCCATCTTAACCGTGTGATTGGCCGCAAAGCTTTTGCCCATCACATCCGATCCTTCCGGTTCGACGCCGTAGACGTGCACCCTCGGATTCGCGAGCCGCATGGCGGTGGCCACACCGGCAGCGAGACCGCCGCCGCCGATCGGCACGATTACCGCTTCGAGGTCGGGCGTTTGCGTGGCCCATTCATAGCCGAGCGTGGCCGAGCCCAGCACGGTGCGATAACCGTTGAACGGGTGCACGAAGTAGCGGCCTTCCTCCGCCTCGATACGGCGCACCAGTTCGAATGCCTCGGCAATGTTTTCCGCGAACACGATGTCCGCGCGATATTGCCGGCACAAGGCGACGCGTGCCGGATTGGCCGCACGAAACAGCACGACCTTTGCGCTGATGCCAAGGCGCATGGCCGCATACGCGACCGCCACGGCATGATTGCCGCCTGAAACACAGGTGACGCCCGCGCTGCGTTGCGCTTCGTCGAGCGCGAGCAGGTTGGTGAACGCGCCGCGCGCCTTGAAGCTGCCGCCCGCTTGCAGCAACTCGAACTTAAAGTTCACTACCGTGCCTTCCAGTGACGGAAAGTCGAGCCGGTCGAACACCGGCGTTCGCGTCACCCACGGCGTCAACGCAAAGTGCTGCGTGGCGATGTCGTCGAGTGTGGGGATCGGCTCGCCGTCGATCGTATGGTCGGTGTGTTGCGGCGTGGCGGTTGACATGGCGTGGGCGTGTGTTCCTCAATAAGCGTAAGACTCTTTTTGCGCCAGTCGGTTTCAGTGCGCGTGCGCGTCAACCGACATGCTGTGAATGAATTTTTGCAAGAAACGTTCGCACGCCACGAGCTGATCCAGCGCCACGAACTCGTTGGCCTTGTGCGCCTGCTCGATGTCGCCGGGGCCGCAGACAATGCTCGGAATGCCTGCCAGTGAGAACAGCCCGGCTTCGGTGCCGTACGCGACCTTGCGTTTGTCCTGGTCCGCGGTCAGCGCACGCACGAGTTGTGTGATCGCGGCTTGTTCAGACGAATCGAGGCCGGGCGCGGCGGCAATCTTCGTGATCTCGATCGCCGCAGATGGATGCTCGCGCAACATTTTCGGCAGCAGCGTTTCGCGTGCATATTGATCGATACGCGCGAAGATCGGTTCGGGGTCGAGCGTGGGCAGATTGCGGAATTCAAACTGGAACTTGCATTCGGCCGGCACGGTATTGATCGCATTGCCGCCGATAATCGTGCTGGTTTGCGACGTGGTGAAGGGCACGTCATACAGTTCGTCGAACGGGCCTTGCTCGCGGAATTGATCGGCCATATCGCGGATGTAGCAGATCAGGCGCGCGGCGTATTCGATGGCATTCAAGCCCTTCGGCGTGAGCGACGAATGCGCTGCCTGGCCGCGCACGCAGCACTGATACGCGTTGATGCCTTTGTGCGCCACGATCGGCCGCATGCTGGTCGGCTCGCCGACGATGCAGCCGTCCGGCTTCACGCCGCGCTTCATCAGATCGGCAATCAGGAGCGGCGCGCCTGCGCAGCCCACTTCCTCGTCGAACGACAAGGCGAAGTGAATCGGCTTGGCGAGTTTGGTGCGCTGCATATCGGGCACGAGTGCAAGCGCCGCGCCGATGAAGCCCTTCATATCGCAGGTGCCACGGCCGTACAGTTTATCGCCGCGAATTTCCGGCTTGAACGGATCGCTGTCCCATTGCTGACCGTCTACGGGCACGACGTCTGTATGGCCCGACAGCACCACACCGCCGTTCGTCTCACCGTTGTGCGCGGGGATCGTTGCGAACAGATTGGCCCATTTGCCGCTTTCGTCGTGCGTGAGCGTGGCCTCGATGCCGACCGCGCGCAATTCGTCGCGCACGGTTTCGATCAGACCGAGATTCGGATTGCGGCTCACCGTGTCCATCGACACGAGACGGGTTACCCAGGGAAGCGAGGCGGGGAGCGATGCAGGCGAGGAAGAATTTGATTCAGAGGCGGGCGTTTGCGACGATTGCGCTGATTCAGCGACGTGAGACATGACAAGACTCCAGCATTTGAGTCTTTCGATCATACCCAAAAAAAACGCACCCGTATGCTGCGGAGCGCATTTGCGCACCGCAGCATGAACGAAAAACCGCTAGACGTAGCCGGTTTTTCGAGTGCCGGCGTGGGTGCCGGCGCAGGTGCCGGCGCAGGTGCCGGTATAGGCAGCGGTGTTAAAGCCGCTGTTGACGCGATATCGCCGCGTTAGCACGAACGCTGCGATACGTTAGCGCGCAGCAGTCGTGGCCGCCGTGCCGCGGCTGGGCGTGCCGAGCGCGCGCAAGGTTTCTTTCACCGTCGCCACACGCACGGCCAGATCCGGGCTGCGCGTTTCAATCCGCAGCTTGTCCTGGCCCGCGAGTCTGATGTGCTTGTGCTTCTGCACCATCTCGATGATCCGCATCGCGTCGATAGGCGGATTGGGGATGAACTGCAAGCCGATCACGTTTTCGCCTGCATCGATTTTTGAAATGCCCAAAGGCTTGGCCGCCAACCGCAGACGATGTGTCTCGATGAGCGCATGCGCTTGCGGCGGCAACTTGCCGAAGCGATCGATCAACTCTTCCTGAATGCCGTCGATCGAATCGTTGTGTTCACAATTAGCGAGCCGCTTGTAGAGCGACAGACGTTCCTGCACGTCGCCGCAATAATCCGCGGGCAGAATCGCGGGCGCGTGCAGATTGATCTCGGTGGTCGCGGCGAGCGGCGCGGTGAGGTCCGGCTCCTTGCCTTCCTTGAGCGCCTTCACGGCGTCGTTCAGCATGTCGGTATAGAGCTGGAAACCGATCTCCTGAATCTCGCCCGATTGCTTGTCGCCGAGCACTTCGCCCGTGCCGCGAATCTCCAGGTCGTGCATCGCGAGATAGAAGCCCGAACCGAGTTCCTCCATCTGCTGGATCGCTTCGAGACGGCGCTGCGCCTGCTTGGTGAGTCCTTGCGGGTCATGCACCAGCAGATACGAGTATGCCTGGTGATGCGAACGGCCTACGCGGCCACGCAACTGATGCAATTGCGCGAGGCCGAACTTGTCGGCGCGGTGAATCAGGATCGTGTTGGCGCTCGGTACGTCGATACCGGTTTCGATAATCGTCGTGCACAGCAGAACGTTCGCGCGTTGGGCAACGAAGTCACGCATCACGCGTTCGAGTTCACGCTCATGCATCTGTCCATGCGCGACGGCGATGCGCGCTTCCGGCACGAGCGCTTCAAGCATCTGCCGGCGATTCTCAATCGTCTCGACTTCGTTATGCAGGAAGTACACCTGGCCGCCACGTTTCAACTCGCGCAACATCGCTTCGCGAATCACGCTGTCTTCTTCGCGACGCACGAAAGTCTTGATCGCGAGGCGCTTTTGCGGCGCGGTGGCGATGACAGAGAAATCACGCAGGCCTTCGAGTGCCATGCCGAGCGTACGTGGGATCGGCGTGGCGGTGAGCGTGAGCACATCGACTTCAGCGCGCAACGCTTTCAATGCCTCTTTCTGACGCACGCCGAAACGGTGTTCCTCGTCGATGATCACGAGCCCCAACCGCTTGAACTGCACGTCCGACGACAGCAGCTTGTGGGTGCCGATCACGATATCGACCGTGCCTTCGTTGATCTGCTGGATCGCTGCGTTGACTTCCTTGGTCGACTTGAAGCGCGACAATTCGGCAATGCGCACCGGCCAATCGGAGAATCGATCAGTAAAGGTTTGCGTGTGCTGTTCGGCGAGCAGCGTGGTGGGCGAGAGCAGCGCAACCTGCTTGCCGCCCATCACCGCGATAAACGCCGCGCGCAATGCCACTTCGGTCTTGCCGAAACCGACGTCGCCGCACACGAGGCGGTCCATCGGTTTGCCGCTCGTCATGTCGCCGATCACGGCGGCAATCGCTGCGGCCTGGTCCGGTGTTTCCTCGAAGCCGAAGCTCTCGGCGAACTTCACATAGTCTTTCGGTTCGAGCGCGAACGCATGGCCTTCACGCAGGGCGCGACGGGCGTACAGGTTCAGCAGCTCGGCAGCGGTGTCGCGGATCTGCTGCGCGGCTTTGCGTTTGGCCTTTTCCCACTGGCCTGAACCGAGCGAATGCAACGGCGCGCTTTCCGGATCCGCGCCGCTGTAGCGCGAGATCACGTGCAACTGCGCGACCGGCACGTAGAGCTTGCTGTTGCTCGCGTATTCGAGGTGCAGGAACTCGGTCTCGCCTTCGCCGAGATCCATTGTGACGAGGCCCATATAGCGGCCGATGCCGTGCTGCGAATGCACGACCGGATCGCCGATCTTCAGTTCGGACAGATCGCGCACCATCGAATCGACGTTGCTCGCCTGTTCCTGACGGCGGCGCCCCGCGCGGCGCGCGAGCGGGCCGTAAAGCTCCGTCTCGGTGATGATCGCGATGCCGTCGGCGGGCACGGCAAAACCGTTGGCCAGCGGTGCGACGCCAAGCGAGAAACGCGTGTCGCTCGTGAGCCAGCTTTGGAATGTGTCGCTCGATGCCGGCCTCAGATGATTGTCGGCGAGCAATTGCAAGAGCGTTTCGCGCCGACCGGCCGATTCAGTGGCAAAGAGCACGCGGTTCGGCGTGGTGTCGAGGTAGGCGCGTAAGGCCGAGACCGGATCTTCCGCGTGACGGTCGATCGCAAGATTCGGCAACGGGATTGACCAGCCGCCGCCCGCGTTGGCGGGCAAGACGAGCCGCGCGAACGGCTTGGCGAACGTGAAGAAATCCTCGTCCGACAGGAACAGGCGCTGCGGTTCCAGAATCGGCCGGTCGCGATCGTGCGACAGGAAGTTGTAGCGCTGTTTGGTGTCGTTGGTGAAGCGCTTGATCGCCGCGTCCAGATCGCCGACGAACGCCAGTTGCGCGCCTTCGGGCAGATAGTGGAACAGCGTCGCCGTCTCGTCGAAGAAGAGCGGCAAATAGTATTCGATGCCCGCTGAAGGCACGCTGTTGCCGATATCCTTATAAATCGACGCGCGGCTCGGATCGCCCTCGAAGGTCTCGCGCCAGCGACTGCGGAATGCCGTGCGGGCGGCCTCGTCGAAGGGGAATTCGCGGCCGGGCAGCAGACGCACGTCTTTCACCGGATACAGGCTGCGCTGCGTGTCCGGATCGAATGCACGGATCGAGTCGACCTGGTCGTCGAACAGGTCGATCCGGTACGGTAGCGGCGAGCCCATTGGATACAGATCGAGCAGCGAGCCGCGTACGCAGTATTCGCCGGGGCGCACCACCTGGCTCACATGCTCGTAGCCGGCAAGCGTCAATTGCGCTTTGAGCCTGGCTTCGTCCAGCCGCTCGCCTTGCGAGAAGGAGAACGTGTAGCCCGCCATGAACGAGGCAGGCGGCATTCGGTACAAAGCGGTGGTGGCCGGCACCAGCAGGATGTCGCAGCGGCCTTCGCCGAGATCGTGCAGCGTGGCGAGGCGCTCGGAGACCAGATCCTGGTGGGGCGAAAAGGTGTCGTAAGGCAGCGTTTCCCAGTCGGGCAGCAAACGCACGCGTGCCTCGGGCGCGAAAAAGCTGATTTCCTGCGACAGCCGCTGCGCGTCGACGGCGCTTTCGCAGACGACCGCCAACAGCGGCACCTTCTCGCGATAGGCAAGGTGGTAGCGGGCGATCAGCAACGCGTCGGACGAGCCGTGCGTGCCGTCGAAGGCAAAACGCTGGCCGGCCTTGACGAGCGCGACGGGCGGGGAGTACTGCGATGTTGCGGCGATGTCTGGCATAAAAGAGAAAAAGCGGCCTCAGGCTCACACGTGATCGGCAAGTTTACGCGTGTCAGGGCGTGGATGCGAAGGACCTATTATAAAATCCGTCCTTTACTTTAACCTCGCGGCATCCGCACTCGTGACTTCCCGTCTATTTGCCCTGATTCCGTGCGCAGGCACCGGCAGCCGTTCCGGCGCCGCGATGCCCAAACAATATCGCACTGTCGCCGGCCGCGACATGTTGCATTACTCGCTGGCGGCTTTTGACGCCTGCAGCGAGTTTGCGCAAACCCTTGTGGTGATTGCCCCGGACGACCAGCACTTCGACGCCCGCCGCTTCAGCGGCTTGCGTTTCGCCGTGCGCCGCTCCGGCGGGGCCTCGCGCCAGGCGTCGGTGCTGAACGGGTTGCATGCGCTGGCCGAATTCGGCGCGCATGACGACGACTGGGTGCTGGTGCACGACGCCGCGCGGCCCGGCATTACGCCTGGCTTGATCCGCACGCTGATCGCCGCGCTGAAGGACGACGCGGTGGGCGGCATCATGGCCTTGCCCGTTGCGGATACCTTGAAGCGGATAGATGCAGGTTCGTCCGACGGGCGGATTGCCCGCACCGAAGCCCGCGATGGCCTGTGGCAGGCGCAGACGCCGCAGATGTTCCGCATCGGCATGTTGCGCGAGGCGATTTTGCGCGCGCAGGCGGACGGTCACGACCTGACCGACGAAGCGAGCGCGATCGAGTGGCTGGGGCACGCGCCCAAGTTGGTGCAGGGGAGTTTGCGTAACTTCAAGGTCACTTATCCGGAAGACTTCGATCTGGCCGAGGCGATTCTGTGCCGGTCGTCTTCGGCTTCCTGACTGGATAATCAAATTTTAATGAAGGGGCTGAGGACTTGACGCATATGGATTTCAGAATTGGGCAGGGTTATGACGTGCATGCGCTGGTGCCGGGACGTCCGTTGATTATCGGCGGCGTGACGATTCCCTACGAGCGCGGGCTGCTCGGGCATTCGGATGCGGATGTGCTGCTGCACGCGATTACCGACGCTATTTTCGGCGCGGCCGCGATGGGCGATATTGGGCGGCACTTCTCCGATACCGATGCCAAATTCGCTGGCGCGGATAGCCGGGTTTTACTGCGTGAGTGTTTTGCTCGCGTTAAAGCCGCCGGATTTTCTATCGCTAATGTGGATAGCAGTGTGGTTGCGCAGGCGCCCAAGTTGGCGCCCCATATCGAAGGGATGCGCGCGAATATTGCTGCGGATCTTGACCTGCCGGTTGAGCGGGTCAATGTTAAGGCTAAGACTAATGAGAAGCTGGGTTACCTCGGGCGCGGGGAGGGGATTGAAGCGCAGGCTGTGGCTTTGCTGATCAAGAATTGAGGTTGGTTTTTTTGCCTTTGCGGCGGTTGTTTATCTGCATGCCGGTGGCGTTGGCCTTTCCTTGAATTGATATTGGATTATTAGCCCCGCACAGGGGCGAACGCTAACAAACCAATAAGTAATCAAGGAAAGGCCCAAGACCACCTTCCGACAGCACTGCCTACAGCGTTGAGCCGCCGACTGCGCGGTTGCAAGGACACAGTTCGTCCGTCTGCAACCCATCCAGAATACGCAGCACTTCTTCTGGATTACGACCGACGTTCAGGTTGTTCACCGAAACGTGCTGGATCGTGTTGTCCGGATCGACGATGAACGTTGCACGCAGCGCCACGCCCGCTTCCGCGTCGCGCACGCCCAGCTGGTCAATCAGCTCGCCCTTAACGTCGCCGAACGAATAATGGTTCAGCTTGCTCAGGTCCTTGTGCTCACGGCGCCATGCCAGCTTGACGAATTCGTTGTCCACGCTGCCGCCCAGCAAGACCGCATCGCGCTCTTCGAAATCCTTGGCTAGCTTGCCGAATTCAACGATTTCCGTCGGACAGACGAATGAGAAATCCTTAGGGTAGAAATAGATAATCTTCCACTTGCCCGGAAATGACTGCTCCGTAATGTCCTCGAATGCGGACACGCCGTTTTCTTCGTGGTTGTTGAAGCCCGGCTTGGCAGCAGTGACCGTGAACGCTTCAACTTTATCGCCAACGGTTTTCATGCGAATACTCCTTCGTTTGATCGAAAAATTGCATGTTGAGGCTACTGGCTCGCCGTAACGAGCACGTACACGTCTCCGATATTGGTTTATTGGATCATCCGCCCAATAGCTCTCCTCTAACAATCAGGGTGCTGATATCCGACGCGGCCGGTGGTCGCAAGAACCGTGCAGACGCACAGACAATCAGGCGCCTTTTGCCAGCGGAAACTCGATCGTCACTTCGAGACCCGGGCCTGGCGTGCGATTGCGCAGGCGCAACGCGCCGCGATAACGGCCTACCAGTCGCTGCACAATGGCCATGCCAAGGCCCGTGCCGTTCGCCTGGGTGCGCGCCGAGTTCACACGATAGAAGGGGCGTGTGACAAGGGCCAGTTGGTCTTCAGGAATTCCGGGCCCTTCGTCGACCACCGACAACTCGACACGCGAATGTGACACCCTTGTTTCCAGAATCACATGCGGTATGCCGTCGCCGTCGCTCAAACCATACTTGCGCGCGTTCTCCAGCAGATTGCCGACCACGCGACGCATATCGGTTTCATCCGCTTCGATCACCGCCGATGGCGCGAGGCGCGTGATCAGGCGCATGCTGTCTTCGCTCTGCATTCGCGCGGCAAGCTCGCCTGCGATTACCGACAGATCGACGGGTTCCGGCACACGCTGTACGGGACGAGCGTAATCGAGGAACCGGCCGATGATCATGTCCATCTGCTCGATGTCGTCGACCATCGCATCCTTGGTGGCCTGGTCGGACGGGCTCATTTCGGTTTCGAGCCGCAGCCGCGCAAGCGGGGTGCGCAGATCGTGCGAAATACCTGCGAGCATGAGTGCACGGTCGGCCTCGAGCTGTTCGAGGTCCTGCACCATCTGGTTGAAACTGCGATTGGTCTCGGCGGCCACGCCCATGCCGCGCTCGGGCAGCGGCTCCGGCGACTGGCCGGAGCCGACCTTGCGCGCGGCCATCGCGAGCCGGGCGAATGGGCGGTTCACGAGACTGGTGATGAAGGCCGCGCCGAACAGTGACAGCGCCAGCGCGAACACGCCCCAGCCGGCCCACTGCAAGCCCGTTGCGTTGTCCAGTTGATCGCGGTCGAGCGCCACCCAGTAATCGTCATCGTCGATCTTGAAGCTGATCCAGACGCCGGGGATATCGTTGACGCTCTGTGCAATGACCGTGTCGTCGCCGAGGCGGCCGCGAATGTCGTGTTCGATCAGCCGGTTGAGCGACTCGTCCGGTTGGAGTTTGTACTTGTCGGTGGTTTCGCGCGGGTACACGCGCACCCCTTCATTGCTCTCCAGATCCTGCAGCAGGGCGCGCCGCAGGTCGGGATCGGAATAGAGGAGTGCAGTGCGTGTGAGCTTGACGATAGCAACCAGTTGCAACGCCACGCGCTGTGCGCGCGGCTCGCGTTCGATCACCCGAAAGCTCTGGAACCACGCGGCGAGACTGACTGCGATCAACAACGCGATCAACAGAAAGGTCCGCCAGAAAAGGCCACCGAACGCGAGCGTCAGGAGGCGCCGGTCGATCCGCATGGGCCCTTCTTATTTAGAAACTATCTTGCATGGGACCAGAGATAAGCGCTTTGCATGGGACCAGAGTAATCGCGCTGAAGCGCGAACTCTGGTCGACAGCTAAAGCGCCAACTCTGGTCGACTGCTTTGCATGGGACCAGAGATAAGGCGCTAAAGCGCCAACTCTGGTCGACACAGGAGCTGAGGACAAACTCAGGCTGCACCGTCAGGAATGAACACGTAGCCCAGACCCCAGACGGTTTGGATGAAACGCGGGCTGCCCGGATCAGGTTCGATCAGCTTGCGCAGACGCGAAATCTGCACGTCGAGACTACGGTCGAAGACTTCATATTCACGACCGCGCGCCAGTTCCATCAGCTTTTCACGCGACAGCGGCTGACGCGGGTGACGTGCAAACACCTTCAGCACCGAAAACTCACCCGTGGTCAGCGGAATTTCCTGGCCGGCCTTGGTGAGCGTGCGGGTGGCGAGATTCAGCGCGAACTCGCCGAACTCGAACACTTCGGTGGTTTCGGACGGCGCGCCCGGCAACTCCGACGGCGACTGGCGGCGCAGCACCGCGTGAATCCGGGCGACCAGCTCGCGCGGGTTGAACGGCTTGGGCAGATAGTCGTCGGCGCCCATTTCGAGCCCGACGATACGATCGACATCTTCACCCTTGGCCGTCAGCATGATGATCGGGGTGCGGTCGTTGCTGCCGCGCAAGCGGCGGCAGATCGATAGGCCGTCCTCACCCGGCAGCATCAGATCGAGCACCAGCAAGTCGAAGCGCTCACGCACCCAGAGCTTGTTCATGGAAGGCGCGTTCTCGGCAACGTAGACATTGAAGCCCTGTTCACCGAGGTAGCGGCGCAGCAGATCGCGCAGGCGCGGATCGTCGTCGACGACGAGGATTTTCGAAGGGTTTTTGGTTTCCATGGTCGGCATCTTAGCGCGATTAGAAAGTGGCGCGCGGTTGCATCATTTAACGGGTTACAGTCAGTTACAAAATTTACCCGCACTGTGGCACGACGTAAAGCACGGGCAGGTAGACTCCTTTACTGAATGCGGCTGTTCGGTGGATACTTCACTCGACTAAAACTCTCGCACCCGGCTCGCTACCGGGGTCTGTATACGCATTTGAGGTAGCCGGTTGCCGCGCCACGAAGGGAACAACATGAAGGGAGGGGTTTGGCCGAATGTGCGCCTAAGCGTAGCTGCACTGGCGGTAGCCGGGACGCTTGCAGGCACACTAGGACCAACGCTCGCCCACGCCCAGCCTTCGGCCGACAGAGCTGTGAGCGAACGCGTGCCCAAGTCGGCTAATTCCAGGGCGAATCGCCGCAATCCCAACACCAACAACGACAGCCCTGCGTCAGACGTCATGTTGCGCACTGCAGTTCCCCCCGATCTTGATCAACGCCGTCGTGATGGCCATATGACGCCCGACGAACGGCGTCTGCTGCGGCAGCACATCGAAGACGCTGTCCGCGAACTCTATAAGCGGTAGCTATTTTCGTGCCTGCTCTGGGCACGCCGATCGTGCGTTGTCCGCGCGTGAAAGATTTCGTTGCACTTCCTCCGTCAACTTTGCCGTTCCATCTGCCGTTGAGCTGCCAGAGCAGAGCGCGTTTTGCATGCGCGAATGCCTTTCCGTGACGCCTCGCAACCGGATGATCGATGATGAAAGTGCTGACAGGCGGTAATGGTGGGCGCTGGCTTGCAGTTACTGCCACTGCGCTCGCGGCTGTGACGTGGTGTGCGCTAGCACTGGCCGTGCAGCAAGGCGCTTCTCATGCTCCCTACAACACGCGTCGCGCGCCGGCTGCCGCATCTGCCGTTTCCCCTGCCGACCAGGACATCCTCGACGCCGATGACGCGCGCTTCTTCCTGACACGCGTCGGCTTTGCGCCCGACAGTGGCGAGGTCGCGCAATACGTTGGACTCACGCGCGAGCAGGCCGTCGACAAGGTGCTGGCAGCAACCCGAACCGAATCCGTCACACCGCTGCCCGTCTGGGTGCTCGAACCGATCCCGACACGCGAAATCCGCAAGACGTGGACGGACGATCAACGCCGTGACGAGCAGCGACTGCGTGGCCAGCGTTACGAAATATTACGTGCGTGGTGGGTGCGCGAGATGTTGAGCACGCCGTCGCCGCTGACCGAACGCATGACGCTCTTCTGGCACAACCACTTCACGTCGGGGCAGGACAAAGTCCAGTATCCGCAGCAGATGGCGCAGCAGAACATGCTGTTGCGCCATGACGCGCTCGGCAACTTCGGCGAGCTGTTGCACGACGTCGCGAAAGATCCGGCGATGCTGCAATACCTGGACGGCTCGAGCAATCGCAAGGGCAAGCCCAATGAAAACTTCGCGCGTGAAGTGATGGAGCTATTCACGCTCGGCGAAGGGCACTACACGCAGCGGGACGTATCGGAAGCCGCGCGTGCCTACACAGGGTGGAGTCTCGACCCCGACGCGCAGACGTACGTGTGGCGCGCCAACCAGCACGACGACGGCGACAAGACCGTGCTGGGTCAAACCGGTCCGTTCGACGGCGATCAGGTGCTCGACATCCTGCTCGCCCGACCGGAAACCGCGACCTTCGTCACGACCAAGCTGTGGCGCGAGTTTGTCTCCGATACCCCGGACCCCGCCCGCATCGCACCGATCGCCGCGCAGTTCCGCGCGAGTCACTACGATATCAAGGTCGCGCTGCGCGACCTCTTCATGAGCGACGCGTTCTGGGACGACGGCGATCGCGGTGTCCTGGTGAAATCACCGGCGGAGTTCGTCGTCGGAACACTGCGTGCGTTCGACATCGGCTACGACAACACGGCACCGTTCGCCGCGCAGATCCGCACGCTCGGCGAGAACCTGTTCTACCCGCCAAACGTCAAAGGATGGCCGGGCGGCACAATATGGATCAACAGTTCGACACTGCTTGCGCGCAAGCAATTCGTCGAGCAATTGTTTCGCGCGACTGAAACCGCCGGTCCGCGGCGTATGAACAATCCAACGAGTGCGAAGATCGCCGCGAGCGGCACAGCCGCCAATATGCAGGCGAATCCGCCGATGCAGCGCGCGACGGCGCGAGTCGGCCAGGCGGGCCAAGGTGGCGTACGCTTTGACATTGACACGTGGCTTCTACATTACAACACGGCGCCGACGTCGAAGCCGGGGCTATCGGTGGAGCTTCAGTTGCAGCACGCTGTCTTGCCGCTTACGCCGGTTGACGCGATCGCAACCGATTCGACCGCCAGTGCTTATCTGGAGGCGTTGCTGATGGACCCGGCTTATCAGTTGAAATGAGCAACCGGGCTATCCGTTGAAGTGAGCGACTGCGACGGGCGACGGAATTGAGCAGAGCAACCGTTTAACCCAGGTCGGCAGCGCGAATAAACGGTCCGTCGACGGCGGCAAGACACGCGCCATGACAATCGAACGAGGTGCAGGATGAAACGACGCAGCTTTCTCTCGATGTGCGCAGCCGCCGGCGCGACGCTCTGGTTGCCACGCGCGTTCGGCGCGCAGGCGGCAGCGCCCGGCGGCTCGATGAATCGCGGCTACGGCAACCTGCTGATTCTCGTCGAGTTGAAGGGCGGTAACGACGGTTTGAATACCGTGATTCCGTTTGCCGATCCCACTTACTATCAGCTGCGTAAAAACATCGGCATCAAGCGCGAGCAGGCGATTCAGCTCGACGAGCGCACCGCGCTGCATCCGTCGTTGCAGCCTCTGATGCCGCTTTGGCAGAGCCAGCAGTTGGCGATCGTGCAGGGCGTCAGCTACGCGCAACCGAACCTGTCGCATTTCCGCTCGATCGAGATCTGGGACACCGCGTCGCGTTCGGATCAATACTTACGCGAGGGCTGGTTGACACGTGCATTCGCGCAGGCTCCGGTGCCCGCCGGTTTTGCCGCCGACGGCGTCGTGATCGGCAGCGCGGAAATGGGGCCACTCGCCAATGGCGCGCGCGCGATCGCGCTGGTCAATCCGGCGCAGTTCGTCAAGGCTTCGCATCTCGTCACACCGGTGTCGCTGCACGAGCGTAATCCGGAATTGGCGCACATTCTCGACGTCGAGAACGACATCGTGAAAGCCGCCGATCGCCTGCGCCCCACACAAGCTCAGGCGCAATTGAAGACGGTGTTTCCCGGTGGCGCATTCGGCAGTTCGATCAAGACCGCGATGCAGGTACTCGCCGCTGGTGATGCCCCGCAGGAAGCCCCCTTGGGGGGCACGTCGCAAGGTCAGCCGAAGAGCGGGCAGGGCGTCGCGGTGATCCGTTTGACGCTGAACGGTTTCGATACGCATCAGAACCAGTCCGGTCAGCAGGCGGCGCTGCTCAAGCAACTGGCCGAAGGGTTTGCGTCGATGAAGTCGGCGCTTGTGGAGCTCGGCCGCTGGAATGAGACGCTGGTGATGACCTACGCCGAATTTGGCCGGCGTCCGCGTGAGAATCAGAGCAACGGCACCGATCACGGCACCGTGGCGCCGCATTTCGTGATGGGCGGGCGAGTGCGGGGTGGCCTGTACGGCGTGCCGCCGGTGCTCGCGCGCCTAGACGGCAACGGCAACTTGCCGGTCGGCGTCGATTTCCAGCAACTCTACGCGACTGTGCTTGGGCCCTGGTGGGGGCTCGACGCGTCAGCGATCCTGCAGCAGCGGTTCGAGCCGCTGCCGTTATTGCGCGTCTGATAACGGTCGCCGTTTCCTCATCAGCAGGAGGTGGCGGCCATTGTGGCGCCCGCTTACCTGGCGCGCCACGCGATCCAGAGTTTGCGGATCGGCGTCAACGCGATGCGCTGATGCAGCACGTGATAGCCGTCACGTTCGATTTCGTCCAGCAGCGCCAAGGCGAGTGCCGTCTGTGCCACCAGCGTGCGCTGCGAGCGGCGCTCATTCGCAGGCATGGCGGCGAGCGCCGCATGCAACGCATCTCGGGCCCGCTTGGTCTCGAAGCGCATCAGCTCGGTAAACGCGTCGGAGTATTTGCGGTTTATCAGATCCGCCGCGGTGACTTTAAAGCGCTGCATTTCGTCGATCGGGATATAGATGCGGCCGTGACGCGCATCATTGCCGGTTTCGACGACGAATTGCGCAAGCTGTAGCGCCTCGCCGAGCGGCACGGACCAGCTTGATGCCTGTGTGCTGTCTTTCGCCGTAGCGCGCGCGACCAGCGACGCGAAGGTGCCGCCCACGCCCTGCACGTAGCGCCGCAGATTCGGGTAGTCGAGGTAGCGCGCCTGATCGAGGTCCATTTCGAAACCGGCGAGCAACGCCTGTAACTCCGGATACGCGGCTTGCACGTCAGGCAGATAAGCTGCCAGCGCTTTGGAAACCGGATGCGACGGCGAACCCGAAGCCAACGCGGCGATCTCGTTTTGCCACCACGCGAGTTTGGTGCGGCCGATGGCCGGATCGCTGGTTTCCTTAACGGTTTCTTCAAACTCCCGGCGCAGCGCGAACAGCGCGCTCAGGAGTGGCTGGCTTGCCGCGGGCGCCTGCCGAAGCGCATAGTAGGTGCTCGATCCGGGCGGCGCCGCTTTCTGCTGGCAATATTCGTCGAAATTCACGGGATTGGAATGTGGGGAAGGGCACGCGAAGAGGGGCACGGCGTGCGTGCGTTTAGCCAAAAATTGTAGCATCGACGCTGCCTCAGGCAGATGCATCAGCAAATGCAGACAAGCGCGAATCAATCGGTTAGAATCTCGCGCTTACGCTTTCGGCCGCGGGTTTTTACGCGGTCGTGAGCATGCAGGACATCGGGCAGAACGTGCAGCGCTTTGCCCGGCTGCGAGGGTGGCGAAATTGGTAGACGCACCAGGTTTAGGTCCTGACGCCCGCAAGGGTGTAGGGGTTCGAGTCCCCTCCCTCGCACCATCCGTATGTCGCAGAGAACCCCGTTAAGTCTTCGGACTGACGGGGTTTTTTGTTTTCCGTGTGAGTTGCCTCGGACCTCGCGTGCCCGGCTGCGCTCAGGCGTCCGGCGCTGGCGATTGCTGTTCGGCTTGTGTGCCTGGCAACTCGGCTTGTGCGGCGCCCTCGAGAAAGCGGCGGGTCGATTCGAACGCCTGCAGCATCGGATCGGGCCATGGCGTTTGCAGCATGACCGCCTGGTGGTTTTCGAACGCCGACGACAACAGTTTTACCAGTTCAGGCGAGCGCAGATGGCGCAACAGCACACTGACGGCGATCGCCGTCGCCTGGCTCGCGCCGGCGGTTTGAAGTTCTGAGGCGGTGAGGGCCGCTACCTGTTTGTTGATGTCCACTGAAACTTCCCTGGATGAATGTGGGTGATTGAGGGCCCGGTGGCCGATTCCGAATTTTGACATGGTTGGCGGGTTGCCGCGAATGCGGCTGGCTGGTCGGGCTTGCCGTGCGCGAAGCGTGACGAAGGTTTTCACCGCAGTTAATCTATCAGGCGATATGCAGTTCGACGCCGCTGTCTGGTTTGTCCGGGCAATCGGGTGCCGATCGAGCCGTGCCCGGAATTAGGCGGTATTCGCTGTCACCCATATTGCGTAGCTTGTTAATCCGCGCGTCAGGTGCATTGATCGCATGGAGTTAAAGATGGCTGCTTTGGTCCGCTCCGTACGGTTTGTGGCGTGTACGTGTCCGAACCACACCAGTCGGCGCGTCGACGCGGAGACGCTCGCGCTCATTGCCACTCGTCCACGGATTAAACCTGGAGAAATAAGCAACGTAAAGTCGGCAAAAGAATCGATATGCATCGACGAATAAACGTCACCATTCGACTTCGTTCGCTTGATGGTTCAAAAGCGCGATTTACATGGTATTCTGCGCGCCGATTTTCGCCGTATTGCTGACGCAATACTCGCGGATAATCCGTGCGACCAACGGATCTCGCAGCAGAAGACAATAAAAGAGGGATGCGATGAGCGTGATATTTGCCGTGATCGGCGCGGTGGTCGGAATGTTGGCCGCCTTGTCGAACGACTTCTCGATCGGCTACGGTGCACTGATGGGCGGGGTGGCCGGCTTCGCGCTTGCACGTCTGCTGCAAAAGAAGTCGCCGGGCGCCCCGCACGAACCCGCGCCCAAACCGGCGGCGACCGATAGCTGGAGCCCACCCGGCGGCCCATCCGGCGAACTGGCCGCACGCGTTGAGCGACTCGAGCGCGAGATCGTCGTTTTGCGCGGCGAGATACGCGAATTGCGGGCCAGCGCCACCAGTGCATCGGCGACGGGGAGCGTGGATGGCGAGCCTGCGACGTTCAAATTGCGTCCGGCCGACGTCGTGCCGCGCAGCCCGGCGGCGTTGCCGCCGTCCGCCGGGTCACCGCTGCCGCCGTCGCCTTCCACCGAACCGCTGCCAGCGCAAACCCCGTCCGCGCCACCGTTTCCACCCGCACCGCCGCGCAGTCCCAGTCTCGCTGAACGCCTCTTCAAAAAGGGCCGCGACTGGCTATTCGGCGGCAATACGGTCGTGCGGGTCGGCATCATTGTGCTGTTCTTCGGCATTGCGTTCCTGCTCAAATACGCCGCCGACAACAGCCTGCTGCCGATCGAATTCCGCCTCGCCGGCGTTGCGCTTGCCGCGACCGTCCTGCTCGGGCTTGGCTGGCGCATCGGCGAGCGCCGCGGCGCGTACGGGCTGATCCTGCAGGGCGGCGGCGTCGGTGCGCTCTATCTGACCGTGTTCGCCGCAACCAGGCTCTACCACCTCCTGCCGGCGGGCGCGGCCTTGCCGCTGATGATCGCGATCTGCGGCTTGAGCGCGTTTCTGGCGGTGCGGCAGAACGCGTCGTCGCTGGCCTTCATGGGCAGTGCCGGCGGCTTCCTCGCGCCGGTGCTCCTGTCGACGGGCGACGGCAATCACGTGATGCTGTTCAGCTACTACGCGCTGCTCAACGCGGGCATTTTCGCGATCGCGTGGTTCAAGGCGTGGCGCCCTCTGAACCTGCTTGGCTTCGTGTTCACGTTTTCGATCGGCGCCGCGTGGGGCGTGACGGCTTACCGGCCTGAGTTGCTTGCCAGCATCGAGCCGTTCCTGATCCTGTTCTTCCTGATGTATGTCGGCATCGCGTTGCTCTACGCGGTGCGTCGCGAAGTCGCGCTCAGGCATTACGTCGACGGCACGCTGGTGTTCGGCACGCCGCTCGTCGCGATCGGTCTGCAGGCGGCACTGATGAAGGGCACCGAATTCGGTCTGGCGTGGAGTTCGGTGGCGCTGGCCGCGTTCTACCTCGCGATCGCGGGCTGGCTGGCGCGGCGGCGCGCGCGCCTCGGCATGATGTTCGAGGCCATGCTCGCGCTGGCCGTGATCTTCGCTACGCTTGCTGTGCCGCTCGCTTTCACCGGACCGACCACGAGCGCGACCTGGGCGATCGAAGGCGCCGCGATCACCTGGCTCGCTGTGCGTCAGCGGCGCCTGAGCGCATTTGGCTTCGGCTTGCTGATGCAACTGGCCGCGGCGGCCGCGTATGTTGTCGGCACGCTCGTGCAAATCGATGGCGCGCATGCGTGGCCGGTCCTCAACGGCGCGTACATCGCGACCGTGCTGATCGCGATCGCGGGCATCTTAACGGGATGGCGGTTGCATGGGCGCAGCGAAGCGGGCGCGTGGCGCGCATGGATGCCGCAGATCGGCCTCGTCGCCGGCGTGTGGGGGCTGTTGTGGTGGATCTTGGGCGGTCTCCACGAAATCCACGCGTACGCGCCGGTGCATCTTGCGTATGACCGCGATCGTTTTGAGACCGCTGCCGTCGCGCTGTTCGCCGTTCTAACAGCCTGGCTCGCGCACGGGGCACACCGCAAGCTGCGTTGGCAGCTCGCCGAACTGCCGGCGCTGGCGCTCGTGCCAGTCCTCGCTCTGCTGACGTTGAGTCTGTTCATGCTGAGCATGGCGCCGCTCAGCGGTTACGGTTGGCTGGTTTGCGCGATCGCCGCTGCGTCCACCTACGTGCTGCTGTGGCGTCAGCAACGCGACGTCGGCGATCGTGTGCTCGCGCCGCTGCATACGCTGATGTTCTGGACGGCCGGCGCGCTTGTCGCGCTCGAAGGCTATTGGGGCTTGCGCGCATACGTGCCGGAAGGCGCATGGAGCTGGAGCGCGTGGGCCTATGGCTTCGGCATTCTGCTGCTGTTGGTGGCGGGCGTCGGGCACCGTTTGCGCTGGCCGGTCGCGCGCTTCGTGCAGGCCTATCAGGTGTGGGCCGCGGCGCCACTCGCCGCCCTGCTGTGGGCGTGGAGCATCGCGAGCGTGACGAGCGACGGCAGCGCCGCGCCGCTCTTCTGGCTGCCTATCCTCAATCCGCTGGATGTGGCGCAGATCCTCGCTTTGATTGCCTGCGCCGTGTGGCTGCGGCGCCTGCGAGCACTGGGCGTGCACTGGCATCCGCGAGCTTTCGACTACGCGGTGCTCGCGACACTGTTCCTGTGGTTCAACGCGTTGCTGCTGCGCACGCTGCGTCATCATTTCCATGCAGGGTACGATGTCAATGCGGTGCTCGCGTCGTTCAATTTCCAGCAGGTGTTCCTGGTCGGCTGGAGCGCGTTTGCATTTGCCGGGCTGTGGCTCGCGCGTCGCGATAGCATCGTGCGCTTATGTGCGATCGCATCGACACCGCTCGTGCTGGTGATGTGGGTGTGGACGTTCTATGCGAACCTGACACAGGATGGCGATGCGTGGGCGCGTCTGCCGCTGCTCAATCCGCTCGACCTGGTGCAGGCGGTGATTTTTGCACTGGCGGCGTTGTGGCTCGTGCGCATCAACCGCCTGGGTGTGCCGGTCGGCGAATACCGTGTTCCGTTGCAGGCGGCGGTCGGCGTGACAGGATTCATCTGGCTCAACGCGATGCTGCTGCGCACGCTGCATCACTGGATTGGCGTGCCCTACCAGCTCGACGAGATGTCTCACTCGATGCTCGTGCAGGCTTCGGTATCGGTGTTCTGGACGGTCTGCGCGTTGGCTATGATGATCTGGGCGACCCGGCGGGCTAGCCGGCTGTTCTGGTTCATCGGCGGCGGCCTGCTGGCGGTGACCGTCGTCAAGCTGTTCCTGTTCGACCTGTCGCACGTGACCGGTATCGAGCGGATCGTGTCGTTCATCGGTATCGGCCTGATGTTGCTGCTGATCGGCTACTTCTCGCCGTTGCCGCCCAAAGCGGCAGTTCTGGAAACTGAGCAATGAAGCGTGTCTTGATAGTGACGGGGTGGTGCCTTGCGATCTCGTCCGTGTGGGTGTCGACGGCGGCCGTAGCGGCCGATCGGTTGGCGCAGCGCTTTGCGCTCGAACTCGAGAGCGGCGCGGCCTATTACAGCGTGACGCTTCCGGCTGCCGTCTACGCTGCCAGCCAGCGCAGCGATCTCGGCGACGTGCGTGTGTTCAATGGCGCCGGCGAACCCGTGCCGTATTCGCTCGACGCGCCGCGCGAGCCTTCCCGCGCACCGGTCACGTTGCATCCGGTAGGTTGGTTTCCCTTGCCGCCCGCCGCCCGCGGCAGCACCGGCGTGCCACTTGGTGAGACGATTGCCGCCGACGGGTCGCTGCGGGCAACGTCAGCGCCGCCGGACCGCGCGCAACATGACGCCGACCTGATCGACGTCGCGCGCGAGACGCGCGGGGAAGCTCGGGTCGATGCATTGGTCGTCCATGTGCGTGACGACAATTACCAGGGACGTGTCAGCGTTGAATCGAGTGACGATTTGCGCAACTGGCAACCCGCCGGCGAGGCGCAACTGCTCAAGGTGAGCTACAACGGCAGCACGCTGAGCCAGGACCGTATTGAGCTCAACGGCAGGCGCGCGCGTTACCTGCGTTTGCACTGGCTCGACGGCACGCCGTACATCGAGTCGATCGATGCTCAGGTGCAGGCGGCCAGCGCTGACAACGCACAGCGCGCGGATACCCAATGGGAATGGCGCGAAGGCATCGTTGCCCACGCGGGTCCGAAAGCCGGCGAGTATTTCTTCGAGACTGGCGGGCCTTATCCCGTCGATCGTTTGCGCCTGAATCTGCCGCAGCCGAATACCGTGGCGCCCGCTGTCGTCTACTCGCGTGCGGGACTGGAGTCGAGCTGGAAAGAAGTGTCGAGCGCGACGCTGTTCCGGTTGCACAACGGCACAGTGGAGCAAAGCAATCCATCGCTTGAAATGGCGCCGGACACGGATCGTCAGTGGCGCGTGGTGGTCGACACGCGCAACGGCGGTTTGGGCAGCGGCACGTTGACCGTCGCCGCGGGTTGGCGTCCGGCGACACTCACTTTCGTCGCGCGCGGGGCTGCGCCTTTCACGCTGGGGGTGGGGAGTGCGGCCGCGGTGTCGTCGGCGGTGAGCAGGGCGGATCTGCTGATGGGTGCTTCGTCGGTCGCCGCCACGGCGCGGCTAGGCGAGGTGCTGCCTGCTGAGCAGGACGCCGATGCGCAGTCGCCGGGCAGCGACCCCGATGCGATGCGGCGCTATATATTGTGGGCGGCCTTGTTGCTGGCCGTCGGCTCGCTCGGTGCGATCGCCTGGCGGCTTGCGCGTGGCGCTCAGGTCCAGGCCGGGGCCCGGGCTGGCGATGTGGCTGGGGGAGTAACCGATGGCGGCGGTGGATCCGGTGTAGCGGGCAGCGCTGGCGGATTGGCCGGTGGTGTGGCCAGCGAGTCAGGCGCGGCGAGCGCTATAGCTGACGATGCAGGCGCCGCCAGCGCGGACGGTCAAAGCACCGGAAAGAACTGACTTCGGCGCGGGCGTATTTCGGCGTGGAGGTTTGCGCAGAACCGGGAGATTGGAACGCGCCGAGGGATTGCACCGCGCGGGCACCCCGCGGTTGCGCGCCGTTACTTACGCCTCGCGTTCCAACATCGTGTTGATAATCTTGTCGAGAGCTTGCCCGAACGCGAGCTTTTCCTGTTCGTCGAGGCAGTCAAACATATCCCCGTTCCACTTACGCGCGATCGGCATCACCTTGCGATAGAGCGCGCGGCCCTCCGGGGTCAGCGACACCAGCACGACGCGGCCGTCTTCAGCGCTCGGCTCGCGTTTCACGAGTCCTTGCTTGATCAACGCCTCGGCCGCACGGCTCGCCTGACTCTTGTCGAGGTTGGCGTGCCGCGCCAGTTCCATGATCGAAAATGGTCCGAACGAGCCCACCGACGCAATCACCCGTGCTTCAGGCAATGTCACGCCCAGTTTGTCCTGATAACGCTCGCCGATGCCACGCTCGGCGAGTTTGTTCAGGACATGCAGACGGTACGTCAGGAACTGTTCGAGTCCGGTTTTGGCGGAGGCCTTCATGGTCTTCCCGTGATGAGTGGCGCGGTCGTGGCGCTGTGATTGTTGCCGCAACCGTCCTGCCGGTCAACGCACGCCGTATTTCAGGCGCGTCAACTGTTCGGCCTCGTCGGCAAGCAGACGCGCCGCCTCGCGAATTGCAACCTCGAGGGTGATCGGCCCGGGGGCCGGCGAGAAGCACCCACTGAAGTATTCGGCGAGGCGCGGTAGCGCCGCGGAGTCGACCGCACCGGAGAGCAGTGTGGCCGGCACGCCCGCTGCCTGCGCATGACGGCAAGCGATAAACGGCGCCTTGCCGTGTAGCGTTTGCACGTCCGAGCGGCCTTCGCCGGTGATCAGCCAGTTCGCGCCTTCAAGGGCCGCGTCCAGACCGATCTGCCGCGCGACGGTTTCCGCGCCCGGCTCGAACTGCGCGCCCAGCATATGCAGCGCGAAGCCGAGACCGCCGGCCGCACCCGCGCCGGGTTGGTCGCGTGCCGTGCGCCCTAGCGCCGCCTCGAGCAGATCGGCGAAGCGGGCGAGGGCGGCGTCGATCGGGGCAACCTGTTCTGGCTTCACACCCTTTTGCGGTCCGAACACAGCGGTCGCGCCGTGGTCGCCGGTCAGCGGGTTGTCCACATCCGACATGCCGACGAACTGCGTGTCCGCGAGGCGGGCATCCAGTTGCGACACGTCGAGGCGCGCCACGCGAGCGAGTTGTTCGGGCGTGGCGTCGAGCTCCTTGTCTTGCGCGTCGAAAAGTTTCAGGCCGAGGCCGGCCAGCAAGCCGGCGCCGCCGTCGTTCGTGCTGCTGCCGCCGAGCGCAACAAAAAAGCGCCGCACGCCCGCGTCGAGCAGCGCGCGAATCGCTTCGCCCATACCGCGCGTGCTGCGCGCCTCGACCGGCACGCCCATGCCGACCGGATCGGTAATGCCGACGATTTCCGCTGTTTCGATGATCGCGCTGCCATCCGCAAGCAGTCCCGTAAGCGCCTCACGAACTGGACCGGCCGCGCCGCGCACGCTCAGCTTGCGGCGTTCGCCGCCGCTCGTGAGCATGGCGTCGAGTGTGCCTTCGCCGCCGTCGGCCATCGGACAGATGCGCACGGTGGCGTCCGGCCGGGCGCGCTGGATGCCGGACGCAATCGCCTGCGCGACCTGTTCCGCGCTAAGCGAACCTTTGAAGGAATCGGGAGCAATGACGACGACAGGCGAGGACGGCAAATTCGGCATGGTGTCTCTGAATGGTTGGAGTCGTTGCGAGGGCGGGTGAGATGAACAGATAGAGGCGCAGCCCCGAGCGCGTCCATTAGCTTATCAGCATGGGCGCGCCGACTGAATATGTCGAATGGCATAGCCGGGATTGTCAGTAGGAGGGCGTGCAGGAATCACGAGTGGGGGCGCGAGCGGTAAGCGCGGCGCTGTCGGCCATGCGGGTCCTTCTGGCGGAAGCGGCGCCGGCGAAAGGGACCGCTGAACTGCCACAAGCACCGTCGCAAGCAGCCTGGAAACTGGCGGGGAATGCGCGCAGGGCAAGCACGAAACAGCCACCTGGCGAGCTGCAAAGAGGTGCAAAACAGCGCGGAAACTGGCCCCAACACCGATAAAAACGCGCGCAACCATCGAATCCCGGCTAAGCGCGCAAATAGTTTGCTAAAATATTCGGCTCTTTGGACCCAACCGTGCTGCCGGCGGCCTGCAAGCCCGCGGCGCAGGCGCGCAATCGATGCAAAGCCACAATGTGAAGCGACATCGAAAAGCGGCACGGAGAAGATAACTGATTCGCTCGAATAATTTTAGGACGATTGAAGCCATGGCTAACGTTGTTGAAAACCTCGGCAAGCTCGAACGCCGCGTAACGATTTCCCTGCCGAAGGACGCCGTGCAGAAGGAAGTGGACTCGCGTATCCGTCAACTCGCGAAGAACGTGCGCATGCCGGGTTTCCGCCCGGGCAAGGTGCCGCTCAAGATGGTGACGCAACAGTATTCGGGTCAGGTGGAAGCCGAAGTGCTGAGCGACAAGGTCGGCAAGGAGTTTTTCGACATCAGCCGCGCCGAAAACCTGCGCGTTGCCGGTCAGCCGAGCTTCGCGCCGAAGGCCGACGCAGCTGAAGGTGACTACGCGTTCGACGCGACGTTCGAGGTGTATCCGGAAGTGAAGCTGGGCGACGTCGCCACGGCTGAAATCGAACGCACCACGACCACCATCAGCGAAGCGGAAATCGACCGCACGCTGGACATCCTGCGCAAGCAGCGCGTGCACTTCCACGCTCGCGGTGAATCCGGCGAGCACGGCGACGGCGGCGCGGACACGGCGGCTAAAGACGGCGACCGCGTGACGGTCGACTTCGTCGGCAAGATCGACGGTGAAGTGTTCCAGGGCGGCAGCGCTGACGACTTCGCATTTGTGCTGGGCGAAGGCCGCATGCTGCCGGAATTCGAAAAGGCAGCGCTCGGCCTGAAGGTCGGCGAGTCGAAGGAATTCGACCTGGCTTTCCCGGCTGACTATCACGGCAAGGATGTCGCCGGTAAGACTGCGCAATTCACGATCACGATGAAGAAGATCGAGTGGCCGCACCTGCCGGAAATCGACGCTGAATTCGCGAAGTCGCTCGGTATCGAAGACGGCGATTTGGTCAAGATGCGCGCTGAGATCAAAGACAATCTCGAACGCGAAGCGAAGCGCCGCACGCAAGCCATCGTCAAGAACCAGGTGATGGACGCGTTGCTGAAGATTTCGGAACTCGACGTGCCCAGCGCGCTGATCGCGCAAGATCAGGAGCGTCTGGTCGGCATGGCTCGTCAGGACCTCGAGCAACGTGGCGTGCCGAACGCCGCTGACGCACCGATCCCGGCTGAAATGTTCAAGGAACAGGCTGAGCGTCGCGTCAAGCTGGGCCTCGTTCTGGCCGAGCTGGTCAAGGCCAACGAGCTGCAAGCCAAGCCGGAGCAGATTCGTGCCGAAGTCGACGAATTCGCGAAAAGCTACGAAGACCCGAAGGAAGTCGTCCGCTGGTATTATTCCAATCAGCAACGTCTTGCCGAAATGGAAGCGTATGTCGTTGAAGCCAACGTCGTCGATTTCGTCCTCAGCAAGGCCAAGGTGACGGACAAGGAAGTAAGCTTCGAAGAACTGGCAAGCGCAACGGCACAAGCATAAGCGTCGCTGCAACGGCGTGCCGGCTGTCGGAGCGACGGCTCGCACGCCGTTTTTTTGTGCTGTGAAAGTACGTTGCGTTTTGCATGGCGCGTTTCACGCAGCGTCGCACACCGCGTTCGCACTGATCGCGCACTTGAATACGGGCTCGTCGACCACACCTGTCTAGCATCTAATATTTAGAATATTTCCAGACAAGGATCCATTGCATGACCTTTCGCGCCCAAATGCTGGACACGTTGACCTCCCAGTCGTCGCGGGATCTCGAAGCGCAGGCGCTCGGACTGGTGCCGATCGTCGTGGAAACGAGCGGCCGCGGCGAGCGCTCGTATGACATCTACTCGCGTCTGCTGAAGGAACGCATCGTTTTCCTGGTCGGCGAAGTGAACGACCAGACGGCCAACCTCGTCGTCGCGCAGATGTTGTTCCTTGAAAGCGAAAACCCGGACAAAGACATCAGCTTCTACATCAACAGCCCGGGCGGTTCGGTTTCGGCCGGGATGGCGATCTACGATACGATGCAGTTCATCAAACCGGACGTGTCGACGCTGTGCATGGGTCTCGCGGCCAGCATGGGCGCGTTCCTGCTGGCAGCCGGCGCAAAGGGCAAGCGTTTTGCGCTGCCGAATTCGCGTGTGATGATTCACCAGCCGCTGGGCGGCGCGCGCGGCCAGGCGTCGGACATCGAAATCCAGGCGCGCGAAATCCTGTACCTGAAGGAACGGCTGAATCATTTGCTCGCGCACCACACCGGCCAGCCGGTCGAGCGTATCGCGCGCGACACCGACCGGGACAACTTCATGTCCGGCGACGACGCGCAAGCTTACGGTCTGGTTGACCAGGTGGCGCACAAGCGTCCTTGATCTGGTGCGGTTTTGCCTTATATTGGGGCAAAACCGTCATCGGATCGGTTGTGAAATAATCAAAACTCGTCCGAGCGCCTGCGGCAAACGCCGTTATCGTGGCTCAAGCCCTGCCGCGCCCAAGCCGCGAGGCCAGGGCAAACGGCGTATCATGTAATTGAGTGTCCGGAGGCTCACACATCTATGGCGGACAAGAAAGGTTCTAACAGCGAAAAGCTGTTGTATTGCTCGTTCTGCGGCAAGAGCCAGCATGAAGTCAAAAAACTGATTGCCGGCCCGTCGGTGTTCATCTGTGATGAATGTATCGACCTGTGCAACGAAATCATCCGCGATGAGGCTGCAGGCGCGGGCATCGAGGCGGGCTTGTCCAAGTCCGATCTGCCGAGTCCGCAGGAAATCCGTGAAATTCTCGACCAGTATGTGATTGGTCAGGAACGCGCGAAGAAGATTCTCGCGGTCGCGGTGTACAACCATTACAAGCGCCTCAAGCACCTCGACAAGAAGGATGAGATCGAGCTGTCCAAGAGCAACATCCTGCTGATCGGCCCGACCGGTTCCGGCAAGACCTTGCTCGCGCAGACGCTCGCGCGCCTTCTGAACGTCCCGTTCGTCATTGCGGATGCAACGACGCTGACGGAAGCCGGCTACGTCGGCGAAGACGTCGAGAACATCATCCAGAAGCTGCTGCAGAACTGCAATTACGAAGTCGACAAGGCCCAGCGCGGCATTGTCTACATCGACGAAATCGACAAGATCAGCCGCAAATCCGACAACCCGTCGATCACCCGTGACGTATCGGGCGAGGGCGTACAGCAGGCCTTGCTGAAGCTGGTTGAAGGCACGATGGCTTCGGTGCCGCCGCAGGGTGGCCGTAAGCATCCGAATCAGGACTTCATCCAGGTCGACACCACTAATATTCTGTTCATTTGCGGTGGCGCATTCGATGGGCTCGAGAAGGTCATCGTCGACCGTACCGAGAAGACCGGTATCGGCTTCGGCGCAAGCGTGAAGAGCAAGCAGGACCGCGACGCCGGCGAAGTGCTGCGCGAAGTGGAGCCGGAAGATCTGATCAAGTTCGGCCTGATTCCTGAACTGATTGGTCGTCTGCCGGTGGTGGCTACGCTCGGCAAGCTCGACGAACCGGCGTTGATGAAGATCCTCGTCGAACCGAAGAATGCCTTGGTGAAGCAATACCACAAGCTGTTCAACATGGAACGCGTCGAGCTCGAAATTCGCCCGGCTGCGTTGCAGGCTGTTGCGCGTAAGGCGATTCGTCGCAAGACGGGCGCCCGGGGTCTGCGTTCGATCCTGGAACAGGCATTGCTTGACGTGATGTACGATCTGCCGCAGATGAAAGGCGTTAGCAAGGTCATCATCGACGACAACGTGATTGACGGCGACGGCAAACCGCTACTGATCTACGAAGACGCGCCGAAAGTGGCGGGTTCGAACTGATCGGCTTGCGGGTTCTGCAAAAAAAGCCGTTCATGGCAACGTGAACGGCTTTTTTCGTTTATCGTGTGGTCAGGATGGTTGTTTTCACTATGGAGTCACTGAACCTTCGGAGTCACTGAACTTTTCCCACACGCGGAGGCTTGCAATCTTTTCTGCTGGCCTCACCTATCGAACGAACTGATTCCACTCATGGGGAAATGAAATGTCAGGAACCCAACTCCTTCCGCCGGAACGCATTACGCTCCCGCTGCTCCCGCTGCGTGACGTAGTCGTCTTCCCGCACATGGTGATTCCGCTCTTCGTAGGCCGCCCGAAGTCGATCAAGGCTCTCGAAGCAGCGATGGAAGGCGGCAAGCACATCATGCTCGTCGCCCAGAAAACGGCTGCGAAAGATGAGCCGACCGAAAAGGACATGTACGAAGTAGGGTGTATCGCCAACATCCTGCAAATGCTGAAGCTGCCCGACGGCACCGTTAAGGTGCTCGTTGAAGGCTTGCAGCGCGCAAAAACGCTTTCCATCGAAGAACAGGAAACGCAGTTTTCGTGCGAAGTCATGCCGCTCGAACCCGACCACGCCGACAGCGCTGAAACTGAAGCGCTGCGCCGCGCGATCGTGTCGCAGTTCGACCAGTATGTGAAGCTGAACAAGAAAATCCCGCCGGAGATCCTGACGTCGCTGTCGGGCATCGACGAGGCTGGCCGTCTGGCCGATACGATCGCGGCACACCTGCCGCTCAAGCTCGACCAGAAGCAGCACATCCTCGAAATGTTCCCGGTCATCGAGCGCCTCGAGCATCTGCTCGCGCAGCTCGAAGCTGAGATCGATATCCTGCAGGTTGAAAAGCGCATCCGCGGGCGTGTGAAGCGCCAGATGGAGAAGAGCCAGCGCGAGTACTACCTGAACGAACAGGTCAAGGCGATCCAGAAGGAACTGGGCGAAGGCGAAGAAGGTGCGGATCTCGAGGAACTCGAGAAGCGCATTACGGCTGCCCGTATGCCGAAGGAAGCCAAGAAGAAGGCCGACGCCGAGCTGAAGAAGCTCAAGTTGATGTCGCCGATGTCGGCTGAAGCGACGGTCGTGCGTAACTACATCGATACGCTGATCGGCTTGCCGTGGCGCAAGAAGAGCAAGGTCAACAACGACCTCTCGAATGCGGAACGCGTGCTCGACGAAGACCACTTCGGTCTCGAGAAAGTGAAGGAACGCATTCTCGAGTATCTCGCGGTCCAACAACGTGTCGACAAGGTGAAGGCGCCGATTCTGTGCCTCGTTGGGCCTCCGGGTGTCGGTAAGACGTCGCTGGGTCAGTCGATCGCTCGCGCTACGAACCGCAAGTTCGTACGTATGGCGCTTGGCGGCGTGCGCGACGAAGCTGAGATTCGCGGTCACCGTCGTACGTACATCGGTTCGATGCCCGGCAAGATTCTGCAAAGTCTGACCAAAGTCGGCGTACGCAATCCGCTCTTCCTGCTCGACGAAGTCGACAAGATGGGCCAGGATTTCCGCGGCGATCCGTCGTCGGCTCTGCTGGAAGTGCTTGATCCGGAACAGAACCATACGTTCGCCGATCACTATGTCGAAGTCGACTTCGATCTGTCGGACGTGATGTTCGTGGCGACGTCGAACTCGCTGAACATTCCGCCGCCGTTGCTTGACCGGATGGAAGTGATCCGTCTGTCGGGTTACACGGAAGACGAGAAGGTCAGCATCGCGCAACGTTATCTTTTGCCCAAGCAGAAGAAGAACAACGGCCTCAAGGATGG
Source organism: Paraburkholderia polaris (assembly GCF_012927345.1). Lineage (GTDB taxonomy): Bacteria > Pseudomonadota > Gammaproteobacteria > Burkholderiales > Burkholderiaceae > Paraburkholderia > Paraburkholderia polaris. The sequence continues at coordinate 75,112 of NZ_JABBGJ010000034.1, read as the reverse complement.
CGAGGTCGATGTGACGGAAACCGCAATCCGCGACATCATTCGTTACTACACGCGTGAAGCGGGCGTTCGTTCGCTCGAGCGTGAAATTTCGAAGATCTGCCGCAAGGTTGTGAAGATGCTTCTGCTGAAGAAGGCGGAAGGCGCGGTGACAGTCGACGGCAGCAATATCGACACCTTCCTCGGCGTGCGCAAATACGACTTCGGTCTGGCCGCGAAGGAAAATCAGGTTGGCCAGGTCACGGGTCTTGCGTGGACGGAAGTGGGCGGCGATTTGCTGACCATCGAAGCCGCGGTGATGCCGGGTAAGGGCAATGTGATCCGCACGGGTTCGCTCGGCGACGTGATGAAGGAATCCGTCGAAGCTGCGCGCTCGGTGGTCCGCTCGCGTTCGCGCCGTCTGGGTGTCAAGGACGAAGCGTTCGAAAAGCAGGACATTCACATCCACGTGCCGGAAGGCGCGACGCCGAAGGACGGTCCGTCTGCCGGCATCGCGATGACGACCGCGCTGGTGTCGGTGTTGACCGGTATTCCGGTCCGCGCCAACGTCGCGATGACGGGCGAAATCACGCTGCGTGGCGAAGTTCTGCCGATCGGCGGCCTGAAGGAAAAGCTGCTGGCGGCGCATCGCGGCGGCATCAAGCTGGTGCTGATTCCGGAAGATAACGTCAAAGATTTGACGGAGATTCCGGACAACGTGAAGAACGCGATCGAGATCGTGCCGGTCCGCTGGATCGACAAGGTACTCGAACTGGCGCTCGAACGTGTGCCCGCGGCATTGCCGGAAGAAGAACCGAAGCCTGCTACGCCAGTCGCAGCAGAGCCGGCGAAAGACTCTGGTGCAACGGATGTTGTGAAGCACTAAGGTAGTCAACAGCGAAAGCTGTTCGCTGTACAAAACCCGCGGCCTGGCTGCGGGTTTTTTATTGCCGGTGAGATGCCCGAAAGGTGTGTGTGGGAAGCGCAGCATCCCACCTTTTGACAAAGAGGCATTTACGGCCGTCGATTGGTTGTGCGCGCATCGATTCGCGGCAAGATTTGGTTATAAGAAGCCTCCTCCAGAACGCCTCGAATCAGGCTCAACCCCGCTTGACACAAGGGTTTCGGCCAATTCTAATGAGTCGGCTCGGCGTTGGCCGACAGCCGCGTGATGCCAGGTGCTACAGAGCGCCGTCACGATTGCCATAAACATTCTCGGGGGTTGGAATGAATAAAACGGAATTGATCGATCACATTGCGCAGCAAGCCGATATTTCGAAGGCCGCGGCAGGCCGTGCGCTCGATGCGGTGATCGGTGGAGTCAAAGGTACGTTGAAGAAAGGCGGTTCGGTGACGTTGGTGGGCTTCGGTACGTTTGCCGTGGGCAAGCGCACCGCGCGTACGGGACGCAATCCGCGCACCGGCGACGCCATCAAGATCAAGGCGGCGAAGGTCCCTAAATTTAGGCCTGGCAAAGCTTTGAAGGATGCGCTAAACTAATGGGCTTGCTGCTTGAAGAATTGCAGATTCGTTAGAAAGAAGTGTGGCGAATTCTGCGTGACTTGGTGTCGCATCGGGTTGATGCACAAAGTTAATAAATCGGGCAGCAAAAGCAGGAGCGCACTGAATCGCGAAACGGGTGCTTAGCTCAGTTGGTAGAGCGGCGCCCTTACAAGGCGTAGGTCGGGAGTTCGAGCCTCTCAGCACCCACCATTTCCGTTTCGCGAGGACGTCCAGAAGCGTCCATAGATGTCCGGAGCAATCCGCTGAAACCCGCATGGCTAATGGCTCTGCGGGTTTTTTATTGCCCACTGGCTGGGTAGATATGTCCAGTGCCGTCCAGCCGAATCCTAACTTTTTTCGTTGTATTTTTTGTTGTAGTGGAGTCGGTGCGTGGACGCTCGACAGCTGTCTGCTCTGGTACCTGCACGGCGAAACATGCCGCACGCCGTTCAAGCTAACGTCGCGTTCGCCTTTTCTTTTTGGGCTTCGGCGGTGCAAGCGCAGCGGTCCAGAAAGCAGTAGTTCCACGCTTCGCCGCAGCTGTTGCAGTCCCACGCGCTGCCCCGGCCGCCGCATTGGCTCCGCTCAACCACATGCTGAGAAAAGGATTCTTTTTCATCCACGGATTTTTCATGTCGTGCTCGGTCGAGGAAGCCGGTTGTCCAGCTAATGCCAACTGAGCACCGCAAGCGGTGTTCCTACCAGGCCTTTGTGTCGCGAGGACGGTATTTCCCGAGCCTGAGCGATGCCGCCCGACGGAAACAGGGGTTTCGGGGCATGGCGTGCCGACGGCGGAACGAACCACTTTCTCAAGCTCGAATACGGGCTGAGCGCACCACCTGTGCAGTGTTGCAACGTCCGTTCACTTCCGGGATTAAAGCGCACAGGTAGAACGGGAGATGCAGAATACGCTCGAGCGGCCTCGCGCCGAAACGTGCCTGCGCGTTTATTGCCGATGTCGAACCGCCAGTTGCGGGTGTGATACTGCAGCGCCGCGTCGTACAGCGTATAGCTTGGACGGTCGGCGAGTTGTCCGGCGCACCCGCCGACGCGCTCTGGTAGCGGATCCCACGACCGATCCCGAAGCCGGCGAGCGTTCCCGTATGCCATGTCCAGAAACACCGGTGACGCTGACTGCGATCCACCTCCAGGACTGGAATGATATTCACACAACTTCCTGCCCGCGCGAGCGGCGCATGCGGGGCTTTCGCGACCTGAAGCGCACGCAGGCTTTCGTGTCGGGCTTCGGTCCGATCCGACAGCACTTCGCACTGAAACGACATCTGCTGCGCGTTTCTCTTTTCGCAAACACCTCGTGGCCCGGTTCGCCGCATGGCGCGAATTTACCGACGTCACCCAAACTCCGTCGAATGCCTTCTAAGCCATAGTGGCTTATGCATCAACACCGAGGAAGTCCCGCGAGTTGACAGTGCCGAAAGGACAGGTGAAATGTTCGGCAAAAACTACGTTGTCTGCCGCCCAGCAATTTTACTCGTTGGTTTCATAAGCGAGCCTTCGCATATCGGCTTTGCTTGACCCGCTTACCTTACTGCGACGACCTAAAAATATGCACCGTGAGGTATAACCCTTGCTGGCTTTGCACAGCAGCGCGAGTAGGTATTGCGTAGCCGCGGCCACTTCCGTCGGCAAGATTCGGCCACGCCGGTAAGCCGGGCGGGAGTGCGCGTGCGACACCTCCCGCTGCTAGCGGCATGCGCCGCCCATTTACTCATGGAGGCTTCAATGAACTATTCAAAGGCATTGCTGGTATCGGCACTTGTGGCTATGCCAGCCACCGTGTTCGCGCAAGCGGGTGGCGGCAACGGTAACGGAGGCAATAGTGGGACTGGCGGCTCTGGCAACGCACATGGCGCGGCAACCGCGGGGCCGACTGCAGGCGGCGATCCTGCGTCGGGTGCAATGAGCAGCAGCGGGGTGAAGGCGCATCACATGTCGAAATCGAAGGCAAAGAAGCCGATGACCGACACCACCAATACGCCGGGTGCGGACGCGAGCAGCGATACTAAGGGCCACTAAGTGCCACCAGGTGCCCCGAAGTGCCACGGAGGGTAATGGGCGCGCCGATGCGCCGATGGCCGCGGCGGCTATCTTCGCAGGTAGACGTATCGAGTACTCGGTGCCGTTTCCGCCCGTGTCCGCCTGCAGGCAAGGCGATGCGAAGTACCGGGCGCGGTACGGGATGGCAGACGGTGCGCAAGCGGAAACAGTCCTTGCGCAAAATCCCACTGTCCGCTGCGCAGCAGTTCTACTCGCTCGTTTCATAAGCAATACATAGTAATCGCGTCTACTTGCCCATCGCGCCTTACTGCGACAAAACCCACCTGCGTCGGGAAAGCGGTCGGACGCTACGAAGCTCCGGGAATCGCGCCGGCTCTGCGGGCCAGCCTTTCGCAGTAAAACGGGCTGCAGACCCGTGCTTTCCGATCGCCCGACCGGCCGACCGGCGCATTGGGAAAATGGGGGGAGGGGCCTAGCTGGCCTGGGTCGGCAGGCTGAATCCTCCCGAAGAAGCTCACCTTGCCGCTCCGCCGTCCGATGTCGCCTGGCTGGGCCTGCTTCTTGCGGAAGTTCGATGACGTGAATGCCATTGCTTCAGGTCGGCCATCGGCGGCTCCGCACGCGAAGCCTTCCGGTACCGGCTCTCCAGTTTTTGAACTCAACAGTGGGAGCATCGAGATGGACACAGAGAAGGCAGAAGGAGCGGTTCGGGAAGTCGCCGGTAAGGTGCAGGCCACGGCAGGCGCGGTGGTCGGCGACTCCGCGACGCAACTGGCAGGAAAGGCACGGGAGCTTTCCGGTAAGGCGCAGGAGCTTTGCGCCGACTATGCCAGCATGGTTCGGGAAACGGCGGCCACAAAACCAATCACTACCCTGGCAGTCGTTGCCGCTGTGAGCTTTGTTGCCGGGGCCGTCTGGCGCGTCGGTGGATCGACGCGCGACGATCAATAGAGTCGTAATCGCTGACCGATGGGGACCCATCTGGCCGCAGCCATCACTGCGTCAGAGTCGACGCACCACGCGACCCTGGGTAGATGTGGACAAATGCAAAAGCTGATGGCCCGGAGAGCACGACAGCGGGAACGGCCATTGTCGCCGTAGACAGGGGCTTGCTGATGCGCACCGTCTTGCCAGTATGGTGATTTCTTCTATATGCAGAAAACTGCTTACCGCAGACGATGACTTCAACACGACGGCGATGGTCGCGCTGTTTTTCGCGGCTCATAACTTCGAGGTGCAAGCCACCTCCGATGGGGGCGTCGCGCTACGACTCTTTGCCACCTGGCAGCCCGACGCCGCTACGCTGGATAGCAACATGCCCGGTGCAAGCGGGTATGAAGTCGCGCGGCATATGCGGCGCACTGGGAGATCCGGCGGCCGGACGTCGCTCGTCGCGATAACGGGAGGAGTGCCGCCGCACGAGGTGGCCGCAAAATGTCATTCGGCCGGCTTTGATCTGCGCGTTCGGAAGCCAGCAGATGCAACGGCGCTGGTCGAATTTGTGGTTCTGGGGATCATGAACTGATTCGCCGTTGCCGGTCTTCAATTGCCCAATCGGCCAACCGAGCGTGCAGGCGGCCGTCACGCCTCAATGCGATCAGCGCATGCGGGGCCGTTTGGCAAAGACTGGCTGAGTGCGCAGGCAGGTTCTCTTCTGCGACCAATCGAAGCACGCAGCCGGCTGGGCATGCGACTTGCGCGGTGTCTTGCCGCATTTCCCGGGCTCTGCATCAATCAGGAGTACATCCCTATGACAAAGGCCGCAGTTTTCGATATCGACGGAACGCTGGTCGATTCTGTCGACCTGCATGCGAGCGCCTGGCAGGAGGCATTCGCCAGGTTCGGGCACCACGTCACATTCGAACAGGCCCGAAGCCAGATCGGCAAGGGCGGCGACCAACTCCTCCCGATTTTCCTGTCAGCAGCCCAGCAACAGGATTACGGTAACGCCCTGGAGGAATGGCGCGGCGAACGGTTCAGGTCAAATTACCTGCCAATGGTTCGCCCGTTTTCCGCCGTACCGGAATTGTTCCGGCGCGTGCGTGACGCCGGCCTCAAGGTGGCAGTGGCTTCATCCGCCAAAGAGGACGAACTCGATATCTATCTCGACATCGCAGGAATCTCAAAGCTCGTCGACGAATCGACGTCGTCCACGGATGCTGCCAGGTCGAAGCCGGCACCCGACATTTTTGAAGTGGCGCTGAAAAAACTCGGTATCGCTGCAGTTGATGCAGTGGCGATCGGCGACACCCCCTACGACGCGCAGGCGGCCCGCAAAGCGGGGATGCGAACCATTGGCATGCTGTGCGGTGGCTTTACGGAGGGGAGTCTTCGAGCCAGCGGCTGCGTGGCGGTCTATCCTGGACCGGGCGCGCTGCTGGCCTGCTTCGGCGCATCGCCGCTCGCAAGTGGGGCTTAGCCAGGCGAGTCCAGCTTCATCTCTCCCGGTTAGGCGACGTGTGTGCTACCCGCATCGTTGACCTTCTGGCAGCTAGTCCGTTCCGAGTCCGGGACCCCTCTCGGATCTCCTGTCCGCTGTGCGGCACGGTGTTTGCGCGCCCGTAGTGCCGGCACCGATGCGCCGGTGCGTGCGCGACAACCATGCAAGGCGCGCTGTCCGTGGCCCTGCCTTCCCTGACGATGGAGCGAGAGATGAAAGCGTTATGCTGGCATGGCAAGAAAGACATTCGTTACGATACGGTCGCGGATCCGACGCTTGAGCATCCGCGCGACGCGGTGATTAAAGTATCGAGTTGCGCGATCTGCGGTTCTGACCTCCATCTGTTTGATGGCTTCATGCCGACCATGGAGTCGGGCGACGTGATGGGCCACGAGTTCATGGGCGAGGTCGTTGAAGTCGGAGCAGATAACAAAAAGTTGAAAGTGGGGGATCGGGTCGTGGTTCCGTTCACCATCGCGTGCGGCGAATGCGACCAGTGTAAGCGTGGCTATTTTTCGGTGTGCGAGCGGTCGAATCGCAACAAGGAAAAGGCTGACAAAGTATTCGGGCATGCTACCGCGGGCCTCTTCGGCTATTCGCATCTGACGGGCGGCTATCCCGGAGGCCAGGCGGAATACGTTCGTGTGCCATTTTCCGATGTGACCCCCGTCAAGGTTCCCGACGGACTGACGGACGAACAGGTACTGTTTCTTGGCGACATCTTCCCGACCGGTTGGCAGGCCGCCATCCAATGCGATATCCAGCCAACGGATACGGTCGCGATCTGGGGCGCCGGGCCCGTCGGCCAGTTCGCAATCCGCAGTGCCATATTGCTTGGGGCAAAACAGGTCGTGGCGATCGACCGCGTGCCGGAGCGTTTGGCGATGGCCAATGCGGCAGGCGCGATCACCATCAACTTCCAGGACGAGAGCGTCGTCGAGCGACTGAACGAACTGACCCAGGGCAAGGGGCCGGAAAAATGCGTCGATGCGGTCGGCATGGAGTCGCACGCGACCCGCTCAATCGACGCGATGTACGATCGGGCGAAGCAGGCCGTGATGCTCGAGACCGACCGCCCGCATGTGCTGCGCGAAATGATTTATGTGTGCAGGCCAGCGGGAACGCTGTCGATTCCCGGCGTGTACGGCGCCCTCATCGACAAGATCCCGTTCGGCGCGGCGATGAACAAGGGTCTTACTTTCAGGATGGGGCAGACGCACGTCAATCGGTGGACCGATGACCTGCTTCAACGGATCGTGGAGGGGCAGATCGATCCGTCCTTTGTGATCACCCATACCATGCCTCTCGAAAGAGGCCCCGACATGTACAAGGTGTTCCGCGACAAGGAAGACGGTTGCATCAAGGTGGTATTGAAGCCTTAGCATGGCGCTGCGGCGGCGTATCGTGCGGCTTCTTCCGGAGCCCGCAATTCCGTCATCGCCGTCTGCGCCCTTTGCATCGGATGTCGGCGGCCATGATTGGCTGCCGACTTGCGCCGACGTGAGGAGACCGATCATGAGTGAACCGACCCAAGACCATGCGGCCCGGCACGGCCACACTGTCAACATAGCAGGTGTAGTAATCACGGCAGTCCGGCAGTTTCTCGCGGACCGATGCACAACGCTATCCGCCAGCATCGGATTTTATTCAGCGTTTTCATTGGCCCCGACCCTGCTCATGGTCCTCACCGTCGCGGGCTGGTTTTTCGGCGAGACGGCAGCCCGCGGGAAACTGTTCGCGCAGGTGCACGACATCCTGGGCAACGACGCCGCAGGCGCCATGCAGGCCGTGGTCGAGAACGCGCACCGTGCAAGCGGAGGCGGCCTGGCAGCGGTGCTTTCAACGCTGCTGCTGGTGATCGGTGCGTCCGCGACATTCAGCTCGTTGAACACCGCACTTGACGTGGTCTTCGCGACAAAGCCAAAGGCCGGAGTGGCCGGGCTTACCCTGCTGGTGCGTGCGCGACTTATCTCATTCGCGCTGGTCCTCGGAGTTGGATTCCTGCTGGTTGTTTCGTTAGTCCTCGACGCGGCGATCACCTATATCGGGCATCAGGTGTTTGGCGAATCGCCTTTGGTGATGGCTGCCCAGATCGCGCAAGCCGTCATCGGCATCGTGGTGCTGTCCGCTGCCTTTACAGCAATGCTGCGCTGGCTGCCGGACGCCCATGTCCCGTTGCGCCATGCGATGACAGGCGCAATAGTTTCCGCCGTCCTCTTCACGGTGGGGCGCCGACTGTTTGGACTTTACCTGGCGCATGCCGGCACCGCAAACTCGTTCGGCGCGGCCGGCTCGCTTGCCGTGCTGATGATGTGGCTTTACTTCTCCGCAGCGGTATTTCTGCTCGGTGCGGAGATTGCAGCGGCGATGGATAGCGAACGCCAGAAGCTGGTCGAAAAGTCGGTGGTGGTAGGGGAACCGCGCCGGTGAGGTTTAACGACCGGGACTACGTGCGCGGCGGCGGTTCGGTCGACGCATTCGCAACGTTGGGCGCCTCGACGCGTCGCGGTCGTGCGTCTTCACGATGCCGATGCGATCAGCCGCAGAAGCCGACCTGGTCGGTAAGGGTCCGCCCTGCAGAGGGCGAGCATGCCAAGCTTAACCCAGACCTGAGGAAACCCGGATGTGGTCTGGACAGCCATAGAGAGGTTAACCGTTGTCGTCATAGTCCCAGCCGCCGATCCGACGGGCGCGACCGCGGTTCACTTGCGGACACTACTTGCTCGAGCCAGCCTTCGCCTGAAAAATTTTGTGTCTGTCCGACGCAGACGATCTATATTTCCCCGAACAGCAGGCAGCGACCGGGGAGTTTTGTGATGCAAGCGGAAACGGCGGAGCAGCGTATCCGGGCCAAGGCGTATGCGCTCTGGCAGGAGGACGGCAGCATGGAAGGTTGCGCGGACGAATACTGGCGAAAGGCGCGGGGTCTGGTCGAGGCTGAAATGGCGGAAGAGCAGCGTCGACGCGCCGCAATCGACGGCGCGGACGTTGGTGGGGACGCGGATCCCGCAGCGAACGATTAGCGCTGCCTAGCGCCGCCGCAAGTCTGCGTGCTGTTGAGTCGCAGCGGCTGGTAGCGCTGCCACCGTGAGTCGTGCGCAGACTCCCTTATAGTGCTCTCCCGGACCGGCTGCGGTTGAAAAGCGGCACGATTTCATCGTTTTGCCTGATTACGTGCGTGGGTTGCCGTTCCTCCGGTGCGCCTTTTGCGCTGACCGGCGACTGTTCTGCGCAACGCACGTGCCAACGGTCGGGCATTCATCTAATTGCCCGTGAAGTCAAGGGTGCGCAGATGCGCAACGGCTCTTAACGGCGCTCTTGCCCGCTAGCCGCCTGCGCCAGCTTTCCTGCGGTGGTCGCTTCGAGGCAAAAAGACGGCTCGCGTGTCCGAGCCGCATGCAAAGCCCATTTAGTCCCGAGCATCGGGACGCCTTCCTACGTGCAAGGGGAATGCCGCGTCGGGGGCTATCAGTGGCCATCCAAACTTGGCAATTAGCGGCCGTCCGCAGGGTGCGATAGGAGCACCTCGGTCTAAATTGCAGAGATATCGCTATAGGCACATGCGTCCGATCCCTGGGGGGACCGCCCAGGATCCACTCGAACAGGTCACCTCCCAGGCACGACGCATGCGAAGTCGGAGGCGCAGGTGTCTCGTTGCGTTCCTGCGCGCACATCACGCCAGAGCAATTGCTCTGAGACCAGGGTCGGGGCATTCCGCACATGCGTTCGTCATCGCCCGCACAGCCGGTTTTCCAACCAGGCGTCGTCTGTCCGAGGTTCCTTCGCCGCTCGCGGCACGAAGAACTCTGGCGGAGCCCACAATCTTGTTTTGGAGAAATGCGATGTTTGTGCACAACAAACGACTTCAGTACACCGTCCGTGTAGCAGCCCCGAACCCTGGTCTTGCCAATCTTCTGCTCGAACAGTTCGGTGGCCCGCAAGGCGAACTGGCTGCAGCGTGTAGGTATTTCACGCAGGCGGTAAGCGAGGAAGACCCGGGCAGGCGCGACATGCTCTTCGACATCGCGACGGAAGAACTAAGTCACCTGGAAATCGTCGGTTCGATCGTCGCGATGCTCAACAAGGGCGCGAAAGGTCAGCTTGCAGAAGGCGTCGAGAAGGAGGCGGAGCTTTACCGCTCGCTCACGGGAGGCGGCAATGACTCGCACACCACGGCGCTGCTTTACGGTGGGGGCCCGGCGCTGACGAATTCGGCGGGTGTGCCGTGGACCGCCGCTTACATCGACACGATCGGCGAGCCGACCGCGGACCTACGATCGAATATCGCCGCAGAAGCGCGTGCGAAGATCGTCTACGAGCGGTTGATCAATGTGACCGATGATCCGGGCATCCAGGAAGCCCTCGGCTTTCTGATGACCCGGGAGATTGCACACCAGAAGTCGTTCGAGAAGGCGTTGCACTCGATCCAGCCAAACTTCCCGCAAGGCAAGTTGCCGGGCGTTCCAGAATTCACCAACGTCTACTACAACATGTCCAGTGGTGACGACGCGCCGCGCGGTCCGTGGAATGAAGGACCGGGGTGGGAGTTCGTCGAGAAGCCGGAGCCGGCAGTCGACGGCGGCGACGGCCTCGCTAGCGTTCAGGTTTCCGAAAAAGAAGTTGAGGTGTTGAGTGCGATGGCATCGCGAACGGCTTCCGCACCGGGGACCGACCCGGTCACCGGTGCCGACCTGGGCGCCGGTGAGGATGCAGCAGTATCGAAATAAAAGCGCTAGCAGTAGCAATCAAGGTCGCCGGCAGCTCAATGCCGGCGACGGCGAGCTGTCTGATCTTTAGCGCAATGCGAGTGGCGCGAACAGGTCGTCCCCGGCATGCGGTACCACAACGCTGTGTGCGCCCCACCACAACGGAGCCTTTATGTACCCCGATACCATGAACCAGTTCTCCCCGCGTCAACGTGAAACGGCCGTCAAAGCAGCCTTCGCCTGCACTAACGAGGTCTTTGCCGGAATTGAGAAGGTTGTCGAATTGAACGTCCAGACTGTGAAAACCTCACTGTCCGAGCAGCAGGCGTTGGGCGACGCGGCGCTTTCTGCCCAATCCGTCAGCGAAGTAATCGATCTTCAGTCACAGCAGTTCCCGGCCGCGGTCACGAAGACCTTTGCATACTGGCGGCATGTGGAAGACATCGCCGTTCAAACGCGAAATGAGCTTTTCTCGGCGATGCAGGAGCACTTCGGAAGTTCGCTTCAGACGTTCGCGGAGATATCCGACGTCGCGTCGTCCGGATTCGTCGGTCAGGAGCGGATCGCCAGATCGAGTCTGCTTGTCATGACGGAACCAGCCGTCGCCGGTGCCGACAGGGTGGCGATCGTGGACAGTTCGGGCAAGGTGCTTTCTTCCGACGATGTCCGGAGCGACTTGCACTAGGATTGCATCGATGCGGCCGCCGACGGACGTGCCGCGCTCGATTCCGTGAGCGTCGGACGCGTGAGGCTTGGGGCGTGCCACGGCGCCAGCTCTCGAGTCCCACGCTGTCCAATGAAGAGCCGCTAGCTGCCACGCGCTCCGGTACGGGCTGCGGAGCAGTCAGGTCGCTTCATAACTGGTCATTCACTTAAATCGAGTTGACGGACGGATCCGGGTGTGGGAACGGTCGTTGCGCTCGCCGTTGGCAGCAGTTCGATGTCAATGCGCCACCAGCGAGAGCAAACCCATGAACCCGAATTTCGAAAACCTAGAATGCCTGGATGATCCGACCGGAAGTCAGCGCAGGCGCCTTCAAAACGGCGCGCCTGTCCGCGTGCTTGTCGTCGACGATTCGCACCCGTCAGCAGACGCTCTGAGCGCATACCTGCAAGCCGGCGGCATGAGCGTGCGAACCGTCTACCACGGGTCGGACGCCCTGAGGGAAGCGAAGGCGTGGATACCTGACTGCATTGTTCTGGATGTCGCCATGCCCGGCCTATCCGGCATTGGTGTTGCAGCGGCGCCCCGGAGAATCGGGGCGACCGAAAAGATTCCCCTTCTGGCATTCACCGCGTTCGATACCGCCGACTACATCCGTGAAATGAAGGAGGTTGGTTTCAACGCCGTGTGCCGCAAGCCTGCCGAGCTAAACCAGCTCGAAGGCATGAACTTCGAGGTGCTCGGCCAGAAAGCAGTCGATGGCTCTCAGGCCGTGCCAGCCACCGCGGAGCTTGGGCCGACCGATCCAGGCCCGGACCCGGTTGGTCCACATTAACGCAGAGTCAAAACGGCGCGACGCGCTCGATTGCGCCGCGCCCGTTACTTTCCGAAGTTCACTGCGCCGAACGCCAGGACACACCCGGCGATCGGCGGCATGGCGGCGCCTAATGCCAGAACAGTGCGATCAGAATGATGATGGGAATGGGTACCCCGAGCATATAAAGAAGAATTGAGCGCATAAACACCTCCTTCGGTAAATGAATTGAAGTTTCAATCAGAGCTGGCGTACGCGGCCGCCATGAGTTGCCATCAGGCTCGCAGAAAATGCGCCCATCAGAAGCGAGACGAATAGCCACAACGATGCGCCGATTGTGACTCTGCGCGCCTTGTCGGCGGCATCTTTAGCGGCCGCATCGAGGGCAGTGATTTTCTGCAACAGGCGCGTGTAGGTGGTCACCACACGAGCTTGTGCAGCTTCTGGCGTAAGGCCAGTATGTTGCGCAACAAGCTGGCTTAGATAGGCAGTGTCCTCCGGCGACAACTGATCGCCCGTTGCCGCGCTGTTAAGGAAGATCCGCGCGGTTTCCGCGCGCGCCGTCTCATCGGTGCCTGCGGCGGTCGCGGGTGCGGCGAGCGACGAACCGACGGGCATCCGGAATAGTGAATCGACGAAGTAGCCGAGCGGCCACGTGTTCGTTGCCGCCTGTGCATTGCCGCGTTGCATCGTCCCCATCGTGACGGAACCGCCTGCCACGGCCGTTGTCGCGGCGGTCTGCGCGCCGGCCCGCACAATGCCCGATACGGCCGATGTCAGGATGGCGGCCGTGAAGAGCGTCGCCAGGGCCCAGCTCAGGAAACCATGCGCCGTGTCCCGGAAGTGGATTTCATCGGCGTCGACTGCCAGCCAGCGGCTGCGTAGCCGTCCCGCCAGATAGCCGCCCAATCCCGACGTGAGAATCGAGGTGACACATATCCACACCACAGCCGCAAAGCCGAACGCTTTTGCATTCGAGGTCCCCGATGACCACGGGGAGATCGACGTCAGGCCGAGGCCCGTGCCCAAGCTCAGCAGGATGAGCGCGAACGCGGCCGCACCGACGCCGCCAGCGAACACGGCTCCCCATGAGACCGCGGCCCCGTGTTGACGGACTAGCAGCGCAGGATCTTTCGTGGCCAGCGTATAGTCCGCTGGATTTCTTGTGTTGTTCATTGACAGCCTCCATGACCTGGTCGTTACCAGCATCGTCTCGATGCCGACGCATTCGGCATCACGCCGACGCCTTGCGGGGTAAAACGTCTGCGTGGGACGCATTTTCTGTGCCGCTCGTGCCCGGCCGCGTCTCGCACGAGACAGCCGCCGCCGCGCCAAAAATCGCGACTGCCGGTGCCGCCTGTGGTGAGCGTTTGTGTTGGCGCTACTGACGCCGGATCGCGGTTCGTCTCGTCCGTAGTTCAGATTTCGCTTCCCGACTCTGCGTACCAGCCAGTCCGTCAGTGGGCATGGGGGTTGCTCGAAGTAGCGTTCTGCCGCTGCATTCAACCGTAGCAGCCAATCGCATGACCGAGGAGATCAGCATGGAAGCGACGACACAGGACAAGACAGAGACCGGATCCGGCTCGCACGATGCACTGGCCTTTCTCGAAGCGGAGCATCGTGCAGTCGAAAAACTGTTCAAGGCGTTCGGGAAAGCCGACGACGACCTCGACGCGAAGGCGGCGCTCGCGCAGCGCGCCTGCGAAGAGCTATCGATCCACACGCTGCTCGAAGAAGAGCTGCTTTATCCGGCCGCACAGGAAGCATTGCCTGACAGCGACAAGATCGACGTCGAAGAAGCGTATATCGAGCACTTCCTCGTCAAGACGCTGATCGCGAAGTTTGAGACGCTGAAAGCGGGCGACAAGGGCTTCGATGCGACCTTCAAAGTGATGAGTGAGATGGTAGGCCATCATGTCGAGGAAGAAGAGAAAGAGCTCTTCCCGGAACTGCGCAAGTCGCAATGCAATCTCAGTGCACTCGGCGAAAAGATGGCGAAACGCAAGGCGGAGTTGCAAGGCAAGCTCGATGCGGTGGGCAGTAGATCGGTGGGCGACAAGACCGCGACGCTTTAAATCCAGCAACTCAACAGCAGGTCGCGTACGCCAACCGGAAATCAAAGATACATGACGCTAGAGCAGCGGCTTCGCAGCATGCGCAAGACGATGCGTGACACATTCGGCATCGCCCTATTGCGCGCCGGCCAGGAAGACATCATTCGCAGTGTGCTGGAACGGCGCGACACACTTGCGACGATGCCGACCGGTGCCGGCAAATCCCTCTGCTATCAATTGCCGGCACTCCATCTCGATGGCACGACGCTCGTCGTATCGCCGCTCATCGCCTTGATGAAGGATCAGGCGGACAAACTGCTGGCGGCGGGCGTCGACTGTACGCTGGTGAACAGCACGTTGCGCAGCCGCGAAGAACGGGAGGCATTGCAGCGCATTCTGGATGGAGAGAGCGGCATCGTCTTCGTCACGCCGGAGCGGCTGGCGCAGCCGGCATTCATGGCGGTATTGCGGGCGGCCGCGGGACATAAAGTGGGTCTGGTGGTGGTCGACGAGGCGCATTGCGTGTCGCAATGGGGGCACGACTTCCGGCCGGCCTTTCTTGAGATCGCCAACGCTGTCAAGGCGCTCGGTCAACCGCCAGTGCTCGCGCTCACCGCGACTGCCACCCCGCCCGTGCTGGCCGACATCGCCCGTTCGTTGGGATTGCGCGATCCGCGCGTGGTCCGCACGGGTACGTTGCGAGAAAACCTGCGTTATCGCGTCGTGCAGGTCAGCGTGGGCGGCGGCAAAGACGGTGCCGCGCGGGCCGCACAGGCCAAGCATGAACAGTTGCGCGAAGTGATCGCGTCGAGCGCCGGGACCGGCATTATCTACACAGCGACGGTACGCGACGCCGAGGAGATTTACGCCTGGCTCGCGGAAGAGGGCGAGTCCGTGTCGCGCTATCACGGCAAGCTGACGCCGGGTGCGCGCGAAGCCGCCCAGGAAGCGTTCATGTCGGGCGGGACCAGGCTAATGGTCGCCACCAACGCGTTCGGCATGGGCATCGACAAACCCGATATCCGCTTCGTCGTCCATTACCAGATGCCAGGCAGCCTCGATGCCTACTACCAGGAAACCGGCCGCGCGGGCCGCGACGGGCAACCCGCCGACTGCGTGCTGCTGTTCGACCTGAATGACCGGCGCATTCAGCAGTTCTTTCTCGCCGGCAGGTATCCGAGCGTCGAACTGGCGCAGCGTTTGTACGACACGCTCGCAGCACGCTGCAAAGAAGCGTCGGGAGGCGTTACGCTCGCGGAACTCAAGGACGCAATGCCCGGGGTGGGCGGCGGCAAGCTGGAGGTGGCGCTTGGCATGCTGGTCGATGCGCGTATCGCGGGCCGCGACCGGCAGCGGCGCTATCGTCTGCGGGCACACGATGGCGCGCAGAGTAGTGCGCATGATGCGGTGGCGAAAGCCGCCGCACAGTTCGAAGCAATGAGCGTCCATGACAAGGAGACGCTGCAACAGATGATCGATTACGCGCAGACCGGCCAGTGCCGATGGCGCGCGATCCTCACGTACTACGGCGATACACCGTCGATGCAGCGCTGCGGCGTATGCGACAACTGCATGAGTCCACCGCAAATCGCGCCGGCCGATCAGTCGATCTCCGTGGACGACACGTTGCATGACGCGGACGCATCGAAGCGATCGTCGAAGCCGCATCCATGGTCACCGGGCGACGCGGTACGCGTGCCGAGGTTCGGGGCGGGAGAGGTCGCGTTGGCGAGCGGCGAGCAGGTCGCGATCGTATTTCCGGACGGCAGAACACGGACTTTCATGTCGAGCTATGTGAAGGCGGCGCGCCGTGCGGTCTAGCCCGACTGTGTGGCCGCGAGGACAAAGTCCTAGCGCCGACGCGTTTCTCTGCAACAGACTCACTTCCTCCCCGGAAGCGATGAGACCTGCTAGAGCCTGAAGCGTCGACAGTCACTTCTGTTTGCCTCCGCCGACACCATTTGGTGCCACAGTACTTCCCAGCAGACAAAACCGGACCGGTCCGGACAAGCGAAACAATCGACGGGTCTCTGGCTCTCGCGAGGAATGCGAGATTCTCAGGATCCGCGACCAGAGGTGAAAGCCGGCGATGCGGATCTGAGCCAGTAGTCCCGTGTATCGTAGAACTTCAGAATCAGGTCAGTGTTAACCGGCGAAGATCACTCTGGAGCGAGACATTGAATTGCGCAATTTACGGCTTATGACGGTGCGGGAACGAGTCGCAGGGCCCTCGCAAAGCGGATGTGGTGCGATAGCGCATCGCGCCCCCCCGTTATCGTGGCGAACCATACTGGAAGTTAGAGTGGGCACGTCAGATTCGGAGCCCCGATCCGGCTCGGCGGATAGAACTCGCGCTCCTCCGCTACAGACTGGTTGCCTCGTCGAAGACCCCGAAGGTTTGTCCGCAACGGTGGGACGAGAGAATGCGAGAATGCGCGAGTCGAAGGCGGTGGGGCTGAATTCGGCGTATACCGTTGCTTTTCAGCCCGCAAAAATGGTCTCGGGTATTCCGCGTACACCAGGGATCTGAACGGCAAAGAGCGAGCCTGAAAGCGGGGCGCTCTTGAGCACATCTTGTGCGAACCGCACGCGCGCGCTCGTGACATACAGGATGTCGAGGTTGGGACCGCCGAGGCAGCAGCTGGTCGGACGCGGCACCGGTATTCGGACACGCGTCATCTCCCGGCCTTCCGGGTCGAAGCGAGCGATGCACCACTCGTCCCACATGGCGACCCACAGGCAGCCTTCCGCATCGACCGTGAGACCGTCGGGCGAGCCTGCCGACGCGTCGAACGAGATCAGCGGCCGGCGATTGTTGATCGTGCCGTTGATGAAGTCGAAGTCGTACTGGAACACGAGCTTACGGTGCGAATCGGTGAAATACATGCGCGTATTGTCCGGGCTCCAGCCGAGACCGTTCGCCACCGTGAAGCCGGTGTCCATCTTGATCCATGAGCCGTCGGGGTCGACCTTGAACAGGTTGCCGCGGTTGGGCGCCGCGCCCATGTCCATCGTGCCGACCCACAGGCGGCCCATGCGGTCGCATTTGCCGTCGTTGTAGCGATTGCCGGGCCGATCAGCCTCGGGGTGGGACAGCCGCGTCAGCGTGCCGCTGTCATCTATCGTCATCAGGCCGTTGGGCGTCGCGATCAGCAGTCCGCCGGTTGCCTTCGGAATGACGAGGCTGACCATCGAGCCGAGCTTCGTTTCGGTATCTTTACCCGTCGCCACGTCGAAGCGATGAATCGCGGGAGTCAGGATGTCGACCCAGTAGAGCGCCTCGTCACGTGGCGACCAGAGCGGACCTTCGCCCAGCAGCGACGGAATCTGGCTGACGCAGCGGACCTCGGCGTTCGACTGCGTTTC
Source organism: Paraburkholderia polaris (assembly GCF_012927345.1). Classification (GTDB taxonomy): domain Bacteria; phylum Pseudomonadota; class Gammaproteobacteria; order Burkholderiales; family Burkholderiaceae; genus Paraburkholderia; species Paraburkholderia polaris. Next base: position 57,570 of record NZ_JABBGJ010000034.1, on the reverse strand, counting down.
CGGTTGTCCCTTCGCCGAGATCGACATCGAGCGGCCACCTGCGTTGTGTGAAATCTTGCGTGCGGCGCCGATGACGGTCGCCATCATCGTGTGCAACTACGTCAGCGCGGACTGGCTCGTCGTGGCGATCATGGCACTGGCTTTCTTCGGCAAGGGCTTCGGCGCGCTCGGATAGGCGGTCATCGCCGATACCTCACCGGTGAACGCGGCAGGACTGAATGCGTCGGTGTTCAATACTTTTAGCAGCCTCGCGGGTATCACCACGCCGATTACCATCGGCTTCCTGGTCCAGACGATGCACTCGTTCAATGGCGCGCTCATATTCGTCGGCGCTCACGCACTGCTCGCGATTGTCAGCTACGCGTTCGTCGTCGGCACGATCAGGCGCGTCGATCCGGTTTAGCGTGCACGAGCAGATCAAGCGTTCGGCGGACTGCATCCTTATCGTCTGCGACCGTATTGCTTTCAACCCTTAATCCGGAACGTCGAGGGTCTTGGCTGGTCGGTGATGTCGGTGATGTCGGAGAATCGGTGATCGACATGCGCGGCACCAGTCGGTTAGCTTGCCCGTGCCCGTCAGTAGCGCCTTGCGTCGGGGGAGAGCTGCAGTCGGGCTGGCTGCCCACCAGGATCGTGTCGTCGCCGGTTTTCGCGGCTTCAATTGCAGCACATCAGTGACGCGCAAATGAATCGATCGCACGCGCCAGCGCGACCGGGTATTGATACATCATCGCGTGTCCTGCGTGCTTAACCAGCAGAAGATGGGCATGGGGCAATAAGCGTGTGAGCGCTGCGGCGTTCTCTTTGGCGACGATGGCATCGTCGGTGCCCGAGAGCACTAGCGTATCGATATGCACCGAGCGCAGCGCGTCAGCGGCTGTATCGTCCGTTTCCCAAGCTTTCAGCGAGGCAGATTGACCATCCGTGGCCGCGCCGGAAATGGCGGGCGACTGGTAGTCGGACGGCTTGAACATATCTTTGACGAAACACCGCTCGGCGCCTTGCACGCTCGGTGCCGGGAACAGAACGGCCATGATGTCGTTGAACGTGATGCCAGGCTTACCCGACAGTTGCATCAGGATGTCCGCGGGCGCCGGGATGCCGGTTCGGCCTGGCGCCAAAGCGCTCATCAATACCATCTTGCCGATCGCCTGAGGCTTGTCGATCGCGAGTTGCTGCACGATCGAGCCGCCCATCGACCATCCGACCACCGTCGCGTGCTTCAACGCCAGCGTGTCGATCAATGCGGCGGTATCGCTTGCCATGTCGTCGATCGTGAAGCTCGACGCATTGGGCATTGAACGTCCGATACCGCGGTTGTCGAAGACGATGACGTCATGATGTTTCACGAGTTCGGCGAGGAACGTTGCGTCCCATTCGGACATCGTCGCGCGATATCCGGTGACGAGCAGAAGCGGGCTGCCATGACCGAACCGGTAATAGGCGAGTGGGCCGCGCTGAGTGTCCGCGATCTGTTCGCGATGACCTGCATAGATCGAGGACGTCGCGGGTGGCGCTACGCACGCCGCTTCATGCGGATAGCTCTCGGTTCGCGCGTGAGCGATGGTCGATAGTGCGGCACACGCCAAGGTAATCGCGAGTGCTGCGGATCTTAGCGGCGTATTCATGGGGATGCCCTTGACTCGATGATCGTCGACGTAACACGTCAAGTGTATTGATCGACTATGAGCGTCGAATGAGGAAGACAGCGGTCAGCTTGGGTACCGGGGAAGCCATGTTAGTGACGGACGTAAATCGACTTCAACCCCAGGTCAGTGGCGGGATTGAATTCAGTGTCTGAAAGTGTGCCCGCGAGCGTGCCGGCATAGTCGTTCGCCGGGTTGGTGTGGACCTGCGCCGGCGCGGAAACCGGACCGACATTCGCATACGCGATCGTCTCAACCTGGGTCTCGTCGACCTGCACGATCGATTGCGCGAACGCCTCAGCGGGCAAGACGACCATAGCGGCAAGTAGTGTGGAGCGAAAAAGGGCGTTCATGAAGATTCTCCTGCGAGACGCTAAGCTTCGATCAGGGTCGGGGGACGCTGCGACCCATAAAACTATGGTAAGCGCGAAGAACTAGGTCAGAGTGAGCATGCACGCTCATGCCACCAACACTTTTACGGCACCCAGCACGTCCCCGATCCCGCGAATGGAGACGCGAAATGGCCGACCCGATTCTCATCGTCATCGACGGGGTGCATCTTCTAATGCTCACCTAGTAGACGCGACAGACACGCTATAGCGAGAGCTCGCTTTAATTGCCAAGGCCATCGAACGCGAGTTTCAAAACACGAGCTCAGCGTATAGTATTCCTGCATTAAAGATAACGACGGTGCTGATGATGAACGGAAACGTATTGATTTCCGGTGCAGGCGTCACTGGTCTGGCGCTGGCATACTGGCTGGACCGCGCGGGGTTTGCCACGACGCTGATCGAGCAGGCCCCGGCATTTCGCCGGGGCGGCCAAGCCGTCGACATTCGGGGCGTCGCGCTCAAGGTCGTCGAGGAGATGGGATTGCTCGAGGACGCCCGTGCGTTGCGAACGCGCCTGAAGGGTATGTCGATGCTTGATGCCGACGGCAACGAGACACAACGCACCGAAGAACGTACTTTCAGTGCAGGCCGGCTCGACAGCGACGACATCGAAATTTTCCGCGATGACCTGTGCGAGCTTCTGATGGGCGCGATGAGCGAACGCGTCGAATTCGCCTACGGCGACAGCATTCGCGCGATCGATGATCAAGGCGACGGCGTGGCGGCGACGTTCGCGAGCGGCGTGAACCGGAAATTCGATCTCCTGATCGGCGCCGACGGCATCTACTCGAATGTCCGCAAGCAGTGTTTCAACGATGAATCCACGTTTGTTCACCCATTGGGCGTAGTTCTCGCCCTTTTTTCGACGCCGAACCTGATCAATCTGATCGATTGGCAACTTGGCCACCGGGAGGAGGGCATCGGCTACGTGATCTATCCAAGCCACGACAAGAGCGAACTCCGGATTGGCGTTGGCTTCGCGGCTCCGGGATCTGCGATGTCCCGCAGCGATACGGAGGCGCAAAAGCAGCTTGTGGCCTGGCAGTGCGCTCACCTGAAGGGCGAATTTCCCCGCTTCATCAACGCAATGAAGACGACCGATCAGTTCTATTACAACGAGCTCGCGCAGATCCGCATGCCGTCATGGTCTAAAGGCCGTGTTGTGCTTGCCGGCGACGCAGCGCACTGCGCATCCCCCTTCTCGGGCCAAGGCACGAGCCTCGGGCTCGTCGGTGCTTTCGTACTCACTTGCGAACTGATTCGGCAATGGGACGATCCGGCGCAGGCGTTTGCTGCATACGAACAGCGTATGCGGCCGTATGTGGATCTGAATCAGGCTCTCGTCGATCTCACTCGTGAGGGCCCGACGCCGGATCACTTGCTGACCGAAGCCAAGAACGGTGTTGACCTGAGCGACTTGCTGAAAAAGGCGGTATAGCCTTTGGAGGCCGGATGCTTCACCCACACTGCAATCATCCCGCGCAACGTACTAGTGACTGGCAAATGCGCGGCCACGCGAGCCGGACAGTCAGTATCAACACCGGCACAGCGTTACCCGATGCGCGCGTCGTCTTCCAAGCCGCTTGCCGCCACGCGCCTGACCTCAGATGGCTGTCACCATCGCAAGCATTAAGTAGGGAATCATTTCTTCATAAGTTGCCGGCTGGTCAGCGGACTTCTTTTCATCGCCGGCGTCGAGTGCTGCCGATTGCGTCGTCATTTCACTGGCGGGAACCTGGCCAGCGCCGTTGGCGGTTGAACGTGCGGGTTGGTTGAAGAGCGAGAACATGATGGGCTTCCTTTCGGTTAAGTGATGCGAATTGTCGATTCGCATAACCTATGTTCGCCGAAGGAAATGAGGGGAAAATTAGCGCAGGTCGATGCGCGATCCAACCTGATTCTGCGGTGTGTGCCTACTTGGAGCAGGCAAGTGGGTGCCCCCATGCGCGAATCTTTGCAAGGCGGCGGGCTGCCAGGCAGCGGCGGCATTGAAAGCCGGCCAGCTTTGTGCCGCCGCCGAAAAAACAGAATAGCGGTCTTTCAGAGCGAATCGCTCGTCTCTGCCTTGGGTTTCTGTCGCTTTCTGGCGGCTTGCCCGGCCTTTAGCTTGAGACCAGCGTCATGAATGAGCTGCATGTGCTCAATCGCGGCATCCACGAGTTCTTCGGTATTGCGTATACGTTCGGTGGACGCGGCCAACGCTTTCAGTCGGCCGTGAGGAGACGCTCAGCGGCCGGCCCTTGCGAAGATGCATCGATTTTCAGATGCGGACGGTAGACGCATCAGCCCAACGTGCACCGGCACAATGCGCCGACCTCGGGTTGATCCGCTCGCCCGCGACCTGGATTGGCGTGCCGGAACAGCGTACGACCTCCGATGCCACGTCTTCACTTAACCAGCGCCACGGGGACGAACTCCGTTCGCCGAGAAGAATCAGGTCAGCACCTGTCTCGTCGGCAACAATAGCGATCGCGCGACCAACCGTCATCCCGGACGCCGGCAGCGTAACCATGCGGACTTCCGCTGTACGCGCTTGATTGTCCAGCACATTCCTGACATGCGTGGCCACTTTGCGTCCATGTTCCGTCATTGCCTCGACGATCAGGCCAAAGTTACAGTCGGCGACGCCCAGATAACAGGGCGTTGGGTCGACTACATGGAGTGCGACAATATGTGCGTCGTACTTTCGCGCGGCTTCAATGGCAGACGTCAGGACGGTGTCGGTGGAACTGGCACTGACTGCAACGAGAATCTTCGTGAACATTCTGAGTACCTCATAGACGGGTAACTAAGCCACGACAGCGGGCTTTCGCTGTTCGTGATCCCTAGCCGCATCATCACGCGGCAGAGCAAGAAGAAAATGAACTGGGAAAATCGATAAGACCCGTAGCCGAAGCGTCACGGGTAGCCGTAAGCCACGGCGCTCGGTGCGTACGCGAGCGGAACCGTCGAATAGACGGCTGGTTGAGAAATACTGTTGCCCTTTGAGGCCATGCATTGCGCGTAGGCTGCGTTGTACTGCGCCTGCAGACCGGCCGAGGTGGCTTGCGCACCGTTTGTACCGACGGCACCGCCAAACAGCAGACCCACGCCCGCACCGATCGCTGCACCGACGCCCGCGTCTCCCGCCGCGGCGCCGAGCAGCGCGCCAGCCGCCGCTCCGCCCACGGTTCCGATCGCACTGCTGCCGACGCCGTCCGGTATTTCGCTGTGAGCCGGTGCGGCGCGATTGTCCGAGCGGAAGGCGTAGTCCCTGCATGCGTAGTCTTCCTGCTGGAAAACGCCTATCGGTTTGCCACTTGGCGGCAATGCGACGACAGACGGGCCAGTCGGCGGAATGACCGCGCAGCCGGTGAGCGCAATGGCGAGCAAGCCTAGGGGCAAGGCTATGCGTGTGATCCTTAGGAGCGTCATGATGTTCGTGTCCTCCGATTCGATGAGGCCATCATGAACACGCACAGTTAGCGCTGAATTAGCTTGAGGCTACGCAGGGCGGCCTGCGGCCGATGCATTTGGCGTCGTCATGGGCTAGCCAGCCGCCGTTTTCCCGGCGTACCTCTATGAAGTCGAGCTGACGCTAATTGAAATCTAATTCAAGGCCAGTACATTGAACTCTCGAACCATTCACAACCGTTGCGGAGAGTACATGATGCTAGACCTGTTTCAGCGAGCCAACTTGATCGATGCTACGAGCCGCGGAATTAGCGAGATCAATCGAACCATACAAAGGTTGAAGAATTTCTCGCGCTCGCAGCAGTAGTTGTAACCCTCAGCGCAGTCGCACCTGCACACGCCGACGATCATCAACATCATCGCGTGTGTCACAAAGTGAAGGTACACGGCCACTGGCAAAACCGCTGCCATTAACCGGTTTCGCCTGATCCGCCCCGCTTCGCGCGGGGCTTTTCGTTCCTGCCTGCGTCAAGGCCTGCGGTGTAACCAGTCGCGTATAGGGTGTGTGTCCAGCCAGCGAAGTTGCTGATTCCTGTGATGTTCGCGTCTGTAGTGCTCCGCAACCAGGATGGCAGCCACGATCAGGACGATCACCCCAAACAACATCCCCGAAATTGACTCGCCCATGGCCGTCTCCTTGCTTGTCGCGATCATGCCTGTATTTTAGGTCATGGCGACAAGCGGGACGGTGAATATCCGGGCCGCTGAACAGCGTGCCAACGCTCGCCAAACTACCCAATACGACTCGCGAGATGGTTATTGGAGAATTGCCACCAGCTATCCCCGATAGTTGGCATACCGCGAAAAGTGGCCTACAGTATTTATCAGACATAAAGCAATAGATCGTGGGCCAAAAGCAGATACGGGGGCGCACATGGGTATGTTCTTTGACCAGGACATCGCGCATATTGCACGCGTGATGGTGCCGTCACTGGTAGGAGACCTCGGCGGGCCAATCCTGCCAGCGGAATACTGGCGCGGGCGGCTTCACAAGCTTCTGGATGCGACTCACCTCACGCGCGGCCAACTCTGTGCGCTGGATAGTCTGCTGCTTCAACTGGACGACTTCGAAGCCAAGGGCCGGCCGGCGGCAGCGGGAAGCACCTGCCCGTTTCGCTCGAAATCTCGACTACATCGAACGCCGCAACGGAACATTTCCTGACCCGGTCCCTCCGGATTTCCACTGGCGTTCGCATAAGAAGAAGCCGCAGGACTGAACTGCGGACAAGGATCGTCGTCAGGCCGGTGTGCACATTGATGCCGCTCGCAGCGGGCGAACGCGTGCTCGAATACAAAGCTGAAGTCACGGCCTGGCGGGAAGCAGTGCGCCGGCATCGGCGCGAAGGTGTCGCCGGACATACGTTTCTCTTTGGCCTGTCGGATGGACGGGTGATCGACGGCAGTCGCGGCGGCAATAGCGCGCGATGGCTGAACCACGCGTGTGCACCTAACTGCGAGACCCTCGAAGACGCTGGGCGCATCTTTATCCACACGCTAAGGCCAATTGGGGCAGGCGAAGAACTCTTTATCGAACACCTTTCATTGGCGAGTCGGCTGCGTCATGCAGATCATCGAGATCACGCCCGCGTGTTTCCGGTATGAAGTAAGTCGTCACCACGCCAATCAAGCTGAGAATCGCGACGTAACTGGCAAGCGGAATCCACGCCAGAATCGTCCCCTCATGTCCGCCCCAGTGCACCGTCGCCCAGGCGATGATGGATGCGCCGATGAGCGGCGCCACTCCGCCCGCGATGACGGCCGAGACTTCGCGTCCCACCGCCACGCCGGCATAGCGATGCTGCGCGCCAAAAAGCTCCGGCAGCAGCGCGCCCTGCGTCGCGAACATTCCCCAGACGCCGGCCAACGCGACGCACAACATCACAACGCTGGCGGTGGCGTTGCCCAGGCTCAGCACCCACCAGGTCGGATAGGCAAGCAGCAATTGATAGAAAGCGAAGGCGCGATAGACGGGGATTCGCCCGAACCTGTCGCTCGCCATGCCGGCGAGCGGAATGATGATCGCCCCCGAGGCGCCGGCGAGCAGCAGGGCGACCGGGCCGATCTGGCCTTTGAGGCCGGTCGCCGTCGCGATATAGCTGATAGCGAGCGACTGATAGATCGACGAGCCCCCGTTCTCGGCCATGCGCATGCCGATGACCTTGAGAAGTGTCGGCTTCGAATGCTGCATGAGGTGCTTCAACGGATTGTCGTTGACCTCGCTGCGCGCTTCGAGTTTGGCAAACGATGGCGACTCCTTGAGCTTCAGCCGGATCCAGATTGCCACCGCAATGATGACAGCGCTCAGCAGGAACGGCACACGCCACAGCCAGCTTTGCGAAAGGTCCTCGACGCGGACCAGCGCGAAGTAGATCGCAGCCGCCATCACTGTGCCAAGCAACACACCCATGAACGGCAACGCAGCGAAGTAGCCGCGACGTTTGGCCGGCGCGTACTCGGCCATCAATACGGCAGCGCCTGCCTGTTCCGCGCCGGCGCCCAATCCCTGCAGCAAGCGGCATCCTACGAGCAGTATCGGAGCCCAGATGCCCGCGGACGCATAGGTGGGCAAAACGCCGATGAGCGTGCTTGCGATGCCCATCAGCAGGATCGTCGCCATCAGGACGAACCTGCGGCCATAACGGTCGCCGAGCGTGCCGAAGATGATGCCGCCCACCGGCCGGATGGCGAAGCCCAGAAAGTACGCGCCGAAGCTTGCAATCAGTCCGATGGCCGGCGTGCTGGACGGAAAGAAGAGCGGCCCGAAGATCAGCGCCGACGCGAGGTTGTACAGCGCGAAGTCATAATATTCGAGCGCGCTGCCGAGCGACGCCGCCCATGCGGCGCGATACAGGTCGGCGTTCGTGACTTCGTGCCTGCCGGCACCGGCGCGCACGCCGGCGGCATGACCCGTGTCGCGCGGGTCTGTCGCAACGGTTTGCTGATGTTTCATCATGTCTCCTTCAATAGGGATGCCATTCTGGTCACTCATGACCCGAACGGTCCGCTCCTGTTTGCTGCAGGCGAGCACGACTTGTCGCCATTCATCGCCAGCTTTGCATCGGCGATTCCGCTCTCGTCTTGCGCGAGGTGCCGGGTCGCGCGAGCGATACGCGCTTTCATCTGGACGGAACCCGCGGCGCGCTAGCCCACGCGTGCAATCTCGTCGAGCAAGGCCGCGCTCATCGTATCGAGCGGCGCAGGCTTGCCGGTGTACAGTTCGATCTGGCCGCAGAATTGATGCAGCAGCATCCGCGTTCCGTCGACGACGCGGCATCCAAGCTCAGCGGCGTTGCGAATCAGCTTGGTTCGCACGGGGATAAACGCCGCGTCCATCACGAACAGATGCGGCGCAAGTTGTTCGGGCTTCAGCGGATTGACGTCAGGCGCGCGGAAGCCGGCGGCCGTCGCATTGACCACGCCGTCGAACTTGTCCGCATCGAAATCATTCAGGTCGCCGCCGAAAGCAAGACCGAAGTGGCGGGCCAGCTCTTCTCCACGCGACGCGGTGCGGTTGAATACGGTGACTTCCGCGCCGGCGCGTTGTACGCCCCAGGCGATCGCGCGTGCCGCGCCGCCCGCGCCGAGCAGGGCGATGCGGCGGCCCGTTAGCGGCGTCACTTCCTCGAGCGCGCGCACCGCGCCCGTGCAGTCGGTGTTGTAGCCGGTCAGATGGCCGTCGCGGTTATCGATCGTGTTCACGGCGCCGATTTCGCGCGCCGTTTCGTCGAGTGCGTCGAGGTAGGGAATGACGGCCTGCTTGTGCGGCATCGTCACGTTCAATCCGCGAATGCCGAGCGTGCGCATTGCGTTTATCGCGCCGGCGGCATCCTCCACACCGAAGCTCACGAATGTGTAGTCGACGCCTAGCGCCCGATAAGCCGCGTTGTGCACCTTGACGTTGAACGTGAACGGCTGGCCGGCGAGCGAGCCGCATAACGTCGGAATCGAGTGAGGCATGAAGCGCATGTGCTGTTTCCCTGTTGTATTCAGTCGACGATGGTCAGCGCGGGGTCGTACGAAGCGACGAAGGCCCGCCCGTCAGCGCGATCCGCTGCCCGGTGTCCTGCAGATGGCCGCCGTTCACCGCAAACATGGCGAGCTGCTTCTCGACGTTGAACTGCACGATCAGATACTTGCTGTCGGCGGTAAAGACGATGCCTTGCGCAGCTTCTCCACCCGGCGCCTCGGACATCTTCACGGCCTGGCCGTTGCGGATCGCGAAAAGAAGAACCTTGCCGCGCGCATGGCGTCCGGGGTTGTCCGGCGTGAGGTTCGAGCCGTCCATGGCCTGTACGCCGATCCACTTGCCATCGGGCGAGATCGCCACGCCCTCGGGCAACGACGGCACCGTGATGTGTTGAACCGCGCGGAACGGCTCGTGCGACACGTCGATGAGGGTGATGGTGTCGGCGTCGCCCGCGAGCTTGCCCACGTAGGCGGGCAGGCCGGCGAGGCCAACGTCGCTCACGACGGCCCATTTGCCGTCGCTCGATACGTCGACGGTATAGGGCGCCACGCCGCTCGACAGGCGCACGCCGCTATCGGTGACGTGGCCGTCCGCGATGTTCAGCACGGCGACGCCTTGCTCGTCGCGCAGTGCAACCAGCGCATGCTTTGCGTCGTGCGTGAAGCTCACGCCGGCCAGACGCTTCTGGCCGATCTTCAGCGTATCCACCAGCGTCACGCGGTTTCCGTCGATGCCGAGCACTGCCACGCTGCCGTCGACGCACGCGACGAGCGCAAGCTTTCCGCTGCGGTCGATGGCGATGCCCTGCGGATGGCTGCCGACCTCGAGCCGGCTGACGGCGGGTGGCGACGCCTGCAGATCGACCACCTGGACAAAGGAATCCATCAGCAGCTTGCCGGCCGTCCGGTCGTAGCGGGTGGGCGCACCGACCAGCGCCACGGCGGCGTCCGGCGTGACTGCAACCGCCTGCGGCGGTCCCTGGATGCCGTTCTCCACCTCCGCCTGAACCTTGACCTGAGGCGGAAAGCGGCTGGCGTCGAGGAGCGTGAGCGTGTCTGGTTGAGCATTCGCCGGGTACGTATCGCGTCCCTCGACGCGCTGATACTTGCCGTCGTTGCCCGACACGATCCAGTCCGCGGCGTGCGATGCGCATGCCGCGAGTGCGATTGTCAAACCGGCGAGCGTCTGTGCGCCGCGCATCCGGCTCGCGATGAATGAATGCATGTCGATGTCTCCGATCTCGTGTTTTTTGGTGTATTGCCGTGGTGGACGGCTTCTCTCAGACTGCGCCGCGCATCCGATGATGCACCCCGGTTGCCTCGAATGCCCACAAGTTCAACGCAAGTGCCGCAAACGTGCCAATAGTCTTTCGTGACGTTGTTATCATGATTCGTGATGACAAGCGACCGCCTGCGGAGAGACACCATGGAATTGAAGCACCTGCGCGCATTCGTGGCACTTGCTGAAGAGCTGCATTTCGGCCGCGCGGCGCAGCGCCTATGTATCGTGCAGCCTGCGCTGAGCATGCAGATCAAGGCACTGGAAGAGGAGTTGGAGGTGCGGCTCTTCGAGCGTGACCGGCATAAAGTCGCGTTGAGCGACACCGGGCGGCTCTTTCTGCCCGAAGCGCGCGCCACGCTTCATCAGGCGATGCGAGCGGAGCAGACCGCGAGGCTTTCCGCGCGCGGGGAGATCGGCGTGCTGCGCATTGCGTTCGTGTCGTCGGTCCTGCCGAAGCTGCTGCCCGATCTGATCCGCAGCATGCACGCGCGCTATCCGCTCATCACGCTGGAGTTGAAGGACCTGCCGACGCCGGACCAGATCGCGGCCCTGCATGACAACAAGCTCGACTTTGGCTTGATACGCATGCCCGTGAGCGGCTCGGGACTCGAAACGCGCGTCGTGCTCGAAGAATCGTTTGTGGTGGCGGTGCCTGAAGATCACGCGCTAGCCGCAAAGCCCCTGATTCATCCGACCGATCTGAGTGGCTCGCCCGCTTTCGTGCTCTCGCGGCGATACGCGCCCGGCTTCTATGACGAGATGCTCGTCGCGCTGACACAGCAGGGCGCGGTGCTCGACATCGCTCAGGAACTGGGTGAATTCCCGACCATGCTGGCGCTGGTGGCGGCGGGACTCGGCATCGGCGTTATTCCAGCCGAGGCGGCGCTGGCTTTGCCGCCCAAGGTCGTGGCGCGTCCGCTCGATCTTCCTGGTCACCGTACCGGTATCGGTCTTGCTTACACGCGGCTCGATAGCCCGACAAAACGTGCGCTCTTCGAAGTGATGGCGCATAGCGCCAGCGATGCACGGGAGAACTGAGGTTCGACGAACGCTGCGTTTGCGATTCAGCTTGCTAAGTTGGAAAATCGCTTCGTGGCTAACCTGCGTCTCATTACCTCGGCGGTATCGCTTGACCACGACGAGTCTCTGATCGTGCACGTCGGCAAGGCGGGACGGGGCGGATCGGAGTGCTATCCGGACGTGTTCCGGGAGTATGGTCATCTGCGTCTGTCGATCGGTCTCGAAGACCCAGCCGATCTGATCGCACTTCATCGCGGCTAAGCGTCGGCCCAACACCTGAGGCAGGCACCGTCAATAGTTTGATGGGCCGAAGCAGCCGAGCGGAGTAACCGGTCGATCGGCTGGTGACACCAGTGTTAACTGGAGCGTCGGAGGGTTGATCCGGTGCGTCTGCACGTTTTAGGAAGTCGGTGTGTCGTATATCAGGACTGCTCTGCTGTTCCGGAAACATTGCACTGACCCGAACACACTGCGGCAATCTTTGCTGCACCAAGTGCAGCAATCGCGGCGATGGCGCGGTGTAACTTAAAAGCTGCCGCTCGTCCAGTTGATGGGCTTGCGGCGCGATCAGCATTTCCCTCAGGCGTGCCTGGCGCCATGCGAAGTCCGCTAGATTGTGTCCTCCCACGCGCAGAGTCAGAGGCGCGCGATGCGCCATCACGTAGTGGCGCGGACCGCCACGAAAGTCCTGAAAACGCGCCCCCGCTGACGACAGCGGTTTCGTGTCAAAAGGCACAATATCCGCCCGCTTCAGAAACGCCGCATGCACGATGATCTCCGCCATGGCGTCCGTCCGGCCGCGGGCATGGACCGGCGCAGCGTTGAGATCGAAGGGGATTGCGTGGGTGAAGGGCGCTGCATGTCCACCATGAACAGCGCCGGTGATCTCACGTGCCATTCCGGATGCCTCCGTCGGGGATAAGACTGCCATGCGTCATGCTACTACTATTCACGGCTCTGTCACGTTTAGTTGTTGATGGCACAAAAGCGCGGATGACGCGGAATTGATCAGTAAGCGTGCGGATTTTGGGCAAGCTCGGTGTGGGCGCGGCGATTCCGCCGCCTTTCCTCCGGTCAGCTTGCTGCGCCAACAGCGCGTGTTGAAAATCACGCGTCACCGTTCGTCTTATATAGGTACGGGCGCGTCCGCGAGACCGTCTTTCGAGCGAGGATCAACCCCATGCTCTCGTGGTCGCCACCGCACGACACGATCACGAGTCGGAGGAATCGGACATCCCGCAAGCGAATTCTCGTGCTACGGGGGTGGTTGCACAAGCGTGTGAAAAATCCAATCGCTAGATCTCGATCATCGGTGTCGTTTTTATGGCTGGGTCCCCGCCATACGATAGAAGCTCAGGAGATCGCATTGAAGAGGATGACTGCCGGCCTGCTCGCTGTTGTTTTTTCATTTACTTACACGGCTGCTATCGCCGAGCGACCGGATAGTGACGAATCGCTGCAAAATACCCACCGCAATTCCGTCGTCGGGGATTTTTTTACGCCGGTGCAGTGGACTGCGGACGCGCGCTCTGGCTTCTCCGTTCGAAGGGTACAGTTGCCGGACAACAGTCGCGCCATTGCACGGACGTCGCTTTGCTCGGCGGACGAAACTGTGTACTTCAATTGCGCGGTCAAGAACGGCGAAAAGGTTGTTTCTCTTTGTGGCACGAAAGGACTCAGCCGCAACGAGGGATACCTGCAGTACAGGTTCGGCAGGCCCGGTCATATCGATCTGGAATATCCCAAGGCACGCGAGGACACGCGACGCGCGTTTTTCTACGCTCACTACTTTCGAGCGCTCGTGGACCTTTCAGAAATCAGCTTCACGATCGACAAATACCGGTATTCGATCTTTGATCATGTCGACTCTGAGTCAAAACCTTCAAAACGCGAAGCCGGTGTACAAGTCACAACAGCCGATGACGGTTCAACTACGACGCTCGTTTGTCGCGGCGCACCCACCTCCCGCCTGGCGGCGCTGGCGAATGTTCTTCCTTGCGACAAAGAAAGCGGATTGAACATAAGCGGATGCTCACAGTAGACGAGGTTGCACATGAGTCCCACCTGCGAAAACTTCATTCGGGCGGTTCTTACGCAAAGCTGGCGTGACGCCTATCTCAATCTGAATGGGCTCAACATGGACGAGATGCTTCGCGCACAGGCCGCGCTGGATCCGCTCGACCTCGCTGACATGTGGGCGCAGCGGCAGGCCTTCACAGGGCAGGTAGACATGCCTCGGATTGAGTATGCGCATGATGTCGTCACCACCCGCAAAATACCCCAGACGGCACCGGGTGATCTTGGGACGACGGGCCAGACCAACGACGCGAAGAGCTTCATCGGGAAACCAAAGCCGCTCACGTTTGAACATGATCTAACCGGGACCTTGCCCGCTACCAGTGCCGCCCCGGCACGGTTGGGCGAGCACGACTTTGTACTGGCGGCCAAGCAGAACAACGTAGAAGTGGCCGCGATCATGGCGGTGGCGCAGGTGGAGTCGGGCGGACGGTCAGGCTTCGCAGCTGACAGCAGACCTGTCATCAGATACGAACTCCATCTGTTCGACCGACACACGGGCAAAGCGTACCGGAAAACTCACCCTCATCTGTCACAGCCAGACTTGGCGTCGGGTGAGCGGTATCATCACGGGGGACAGCCGAATGAGTGGAGCCTTGTGTTTGGGGCGATGATTCTGCGCGACAGTAAAGGCGGACGGCGAATATCGGAGGCATGGCAATCGACTTCCTGGGGGATGTTCCAGGTCTTGGGGTCGAACTCCCGGATGGTTGGATGGCCAACTGTTGGAGCCTTCGTCGCAGACATGTTCGTCTCCGAGGCCCAGCACTTGCGAGCGTTCCTCGGATACTGCAAGGCAACCCACCTGTTTTCCCAGATTCGGACCCATCATTGGGCCGCCTTCGCAAACGGTTACAACGGACCAACCTATGCCGTGAATCGCTACGACTCGAACCTGGCTAACGCGTTTGCTTCGATCAGTAGCCGCCGCCGGGGCTCGCGGCTGCCGCCGTAATCCGTGCAAGGTTGGGACAGCGACTTGAATTGAGTTCGCATACGGCCCGCCCAAACTGCGTAAATCCCTTATCGGCCGTCGTCGACGTCTGTGCCGGGCGGAACACGGTGGCGGCCGGATGATGATCCGATTACGCAGACGGACCGTTGAACACGTCTTTGGCGCGTTCAAGCACTGGATGGGTTACACGCACTTCCTTTCTCATCCAACGGGTTCGCCGAGATTGAGCATCAGGCGATTGGCCCAGGCGAAGATGGCGATGGAATGTATCAGGTCGAGGATCTCGTCGTCGTTAAGGCCGACTTCGCGCAGCACCCGTAGTTGCGCCGGGTCGACCCGGCCCGGGGTCAGCGTCAGATCGATCGATGTCAGCACGATCGCTTTTTCGCGTGGCGACGATCCCGCCGTAGCCGGATCGTTGAAAACCTGCTCGATCACGTCGTCGCGTTTCGCGAGTTGCTCGAAGCGCTGAGCATGCACGGACGCACAATACACGCAGCCGTTGACTCGCGAGACGACCGTCGATGCCAGTTCCCGTTCCGCGCGCGGCAAGCCGCCCGGTGCGTACATGATCGCGTTGAACGCAGCCGAACGCTGCCGCAGAATCTCCGGCTGATGCACGAGGAACAGGTAGTAGTCCGATTCCTTGGCTTTCGGATGACTCTCTTCAAGCACCGCAATCTGCTCGGCGGAGGCATCGTCGAGTGACACGATATCCAGCCATGCGTCCCATTCCAGCACGCGATTCGTGAAACCCTGGGCTTCGATCAGGCGGCTCATGCGGCCTCCGTTTCATTCAGAGCCTGCAGCGCGTGCAAACCGGCCGTCAGGCGAATCTGGTACGAAAGAAACGCGATCAATTGTGCGAGCGCGACCACGGCCGGCGTAGCGATGCCGGCATTGCTAAGGCGTTCGAGCGCGGCTTTATCACCCTCGATAGGTGCTTCGATCAGCGTGCGCGTGAAGTTCAGCATGGCGCGCAGGCGAGGCTGCCGGAGTTCGATCTCGTCGAGCGAGCCTTGCGTGATCGCGTCGATCACCGTACCGTCGAGGCTGATCGAAGCGAGCCGCTGAGCGTAGTGCGCAGCCAGCGCGGGCGCCTTCGACAACGCGCAAGCGTACAGTGCGACGCACAGGCGGTCGGTCAGCGACAAGTCCGGCAGCGAAGGATCGAACAAAACGTCGTAGCTGCGCTGCGTCGCCGCGGCAACCTTGGCGCGTTTGTGCCGTGTGGCGTATGTCGTTGAGCCGGCTGCGAGATCCGCAATCCGGTCGACGACATCGGTGCTGAGATCGTAGGTATCTGTCATGGTTGCTCCTGTCGCAAAGAGTCGTTCGCGTAGTTCGTTGCGCGGGAGTGGCGTGCGGCGTCGAGAAAGGCCAGCACTTCGCGCCACGATGCTTCGTCCGCGCGTGCGTTCGCTGCGGGTTCGCCGCCGCCCGTGCTGATGCGTCCCGAAACGGGGTGGGCATAGACGAGCTGGGTGGTCGGCACGTAAGGAAAAACGATTGCGTGGCCGGCGCGGTCGAAGTCGAGGTGACGGACCGGATAAGTATGCTTGTACCGCTCGAGACGTTCGACCACCATGCGCGAATAGTCGGAGGAGGGCCACGAACCGTCGTCGGTGGCGGAGAGCAGCAGCACCGGACCGGCTATGTTTTCGACGTGGATCCGCGCCCGTTCCACCGCATCCTGATCGAGCAACGCGGTTCGAATCGCGCGTTCATGGCGATGCGGCGGCGGCCCCTCGTCGAAGGGCTGCCAGCTCGCCGTGCGGTTGTTCTCCCACAGATGCGGCAGCGGGTTTCCATCGAGCAGCCAGGCCGGGCCTTCGCGGCCCGTCGCGGGATCGGCAGCATTTTGGGCGCTGTGAACGACCGCGCCAGGCACGTAGCCGATCACCGCCTTGATCCGGTCCGGATAGGTCGCGCCGAGCAGCAGCGCCAGTTCGCCGCCGCGCGATTGCCCGCTCACCGCAATGAAACCGTGCGCCGGCTGCAACTCGCGTGCGATCCAGTCGAGCGCGCGGCGGAAGTATTCAAGCGGTGTGTTGGAGATGTAATCGGAGAGCCCCGGCGTTTTGAAATAGCCGAGCGCGAGGGCGGCATATCCATGCGATGCATAAAGCGCCCCGCGCGGTTCGTTGATGCCGCCGCCCGATCCGTTGAGCACGAGCACGACAGGATGCGGTCCCGGCGTGGCAGGCAGAAACAGTGTGCCGACGCAACCGTCCACGCGCACGTCGCGCCGCTGCACACCGGGCGCCATCAGGCGCTGGGTGATTTCCGTCGCGGCCAGCACCTGTCCGGCGTCGTCGATCACCTCGATGCGGGTCGTCAGCGGGGTCGAGACATCGGCCGGAAACACTTCGCGTTTTCCCGCTTCCGTGGGCGCTTGCGACCAGATGAGCCCCATCGGCGCCAGGCCCTCGTAGTCGCCTGCGAGTGGTGTGTCGCGATCAAGATCGACGACGCCGTGACCGTCTGCGCGAAACACCGCCTGGCTGCTCCAGGCTGTACCCGTGCCGCGCACGGTCCGGGTACGAATGGTCAACGACGCACCCGCTTGCGCACCGGTGACCGTGATGCGGCGGGCAACGTCGATCAGCGCATCGCCGGGTGTAGCTGTGATGTCGATCATGCGTGCCTCAGCTGCCGTTGCGCGTGACCATCATGGCCGTGGTCCGGTCGCTGACCGCCGGCACCACTTTCAGGCCTTTCTTCGCGGCCCAGACGTTCTCGTAGTGATAGAGCGGGATCACACCCACGTCGTCGCTCACCACCTTCACTGACTGCCGCAGGATCGCCTCACGCTTTGCGGGGTCGAACTCCGCGGTCGCCGCGTCGAGTGCGTGATCGACGGCCGGGTTGCTATAGCGCCCCCAGTTCGACGAGCCGATGCCTTTCTTCGCATCGACCGTGCAGAGCACGTTGACGAGCGCATAGCTCGCTTCGCCGGTGCCGTTGCCCCACGCGATCATGCTGACCGCAAACTCGTTCTTGTTCGCGCGGCTCGCATAGGTGGCCCAGGGCATCACCTCGACTTTCGTCTTCACGCCGATACGGGTCCAGAATTGCGCGACCGCCTGGGCTGTTTCAGGCGCCTGCGGATAACGGTCGTTCGGCACGCTGAGCGTCAGCTGGAAGCCGTCCGGAAAGCCTGCTTCGGCCAGCAGCTTCTTCGCCTGGGCCGGATCGTTCGGAATGTTCTTCACGTCCGGGTTATAGCCGAACGTCTTCGCCGGCATCCACTGATTGGCGACGGTCGCCGCGCCTTGCAGGATGCGGTCGGTGATGGCGGGGCGGTTGATCGCCAGCGACAAGGCGCGGCGCACGCGCACATCAAGAAGCGGATTGTTCGGCAAGGGCTTGCCGGCGTTGTCGGTGATATAGGGGTTCGGGCCCGTGCGGAAACTCGGCTGAAGCAACAGTACACGCAAGCCGGGATACGCGAACACCGACACCTGCGGTGACTGTTTCAGGCGCGGCAGGTCGGACACGGAGACCTTATCGATCACGTCGACGTCGCCCGACAGCAAATCCGCGGTGCGCGCCGCCGCGTTGCTCACGTAGCGATAGTTCACTTTCTCCCAGATCGGCTTCGCGCCCCAGTAGGCGTCGTTGCGCGCCATCACCACGCGATCGCCCGGTGTGTATGAAACGAATTTATAGGGCCCCGAGCCGACCATCGCGCGGCCGGCGTTGTAGTCCTCCGACGATGACTTCTCGCCCATGTGTTTGCTCACGATGTGCACGGAAGTCAGGTTGAGCGGCAGATCCGGCGTCGGGGTGTTCGTCTTGATGATCAGCGTGTACGGATCGGGCGCGCTCACGGAAGCGATGGTGCGCAAATAGCCGGCAAAGGTGGCGATTGTGCCTGGCACGTTGCGCGCGCGCTGATACGAATAGATCACGTCGTTGGCGGTGAACGGCGTGCCGTCCTGCCACTTGACGTCGCGGCGCAGCTTGAATTCCCACGTGTCGTTACCGATAGCCTTCCAGCTGGTCGCGAGACCGGGCGCGAGCGTGTTGTCGTGATTCTCGACCAGCAGATCCCAGAAGTGCAGATCGACGGAGCGGTCCCCCGCGTAGTTGTTCAGTTGCGGATCGAGCGACGACAGTGGATCGGCGAACGCGATGTTGAGCGTCTGCGCCGACGAAGTGCCGGAACTGAACAGCGCCGCGCTGGCGAGCGTGACGGTCAGCATGGAGAGGAACGGGCGTTTCACGATGCAATTCCTATTGATTGAAAGTTTTGCGGATCTATGCCTGGTTGACGTCGTTCAGGTGGCACGCGCTGACGTGCTCGATGTCAATGCCACGCAAGGTGGGCGCTTCGGTCGCGCAGCGAGGCATGGCGTGTGGACAGCGAGGATGAAAATGACAACCCGACGGCGGCGCGAGCGGGCTCGGCATCTCACCGCGCATGGCGGTGAAGTGCTTCTTGCGCGAGTCGAGCCGCGGGATTTCGGCCAACAGGGTCTGCGTATAAGGATGATTCGGATGCCGGAATATCTCCTCGACCGGCGCGCTTTCCACCACGCGCCCGAGATACATGATCACCACGCGGTCCGACACCTGTTCGACCACACCCAGATCGTGGCTGATGAACAGGTAGGTGAGGTTGAGCTGCTCGCGCAGGTCCATGAACAGATTCAGGATCTGCGCCTGTATCGAGACATCGAGCGCCGCCACGGCTTCATCGCAGACGAGCATCGACGGATTGACCGCGAGCGCTCTCGCAATACCGATGCGCTGCCGCTGGCCACCGCTGAACTCGTGCGGATAGCGATCGGCAAGCGCCGGATCGAGGCCCGCGCGCTGCAATTGCGCGGCGACATACCCGTCGAGATCGGCGCGTTCGACCATGCGATGCACGAGCGGTGCTTCGCCGACGATGTCGCGGATACGCCGTCTCGGATTCAGGCTCGAATGCGGATCCTGAAAGATCATCTGGATCGCCAGCCGGGCGGCGCGCGCTTCGTCGGCCGACATGGCCGCGCGCCGCCGGTCACCCACCAGCACGTCGCCTTCGGTCGGCGCGATGAGGCCGGCGACGATGCGGCCGAGCGTGGATTTTCCGCAGCCCGATTCGCCGACCAGTCCGACCACTTCACCCGGCATGATCTTGAGATCGACACCCTCGACGGCGTGCGTGACCGCGTGCGCCGCGAGCAGATTGCGTTCGCGCAGCCAGCGTGCCGCAGCGTTTTCGCGACGCTCGCCGAAGCGGTGGCTGACGCCGCGGAGCTCGATAAGGGCGCGCGTATCGACTGGGGCTTCCATATGGCTCATGCGGTCGCCTCCTTGCGCACGCCGGCCTGACGGCCCGGATGAAAACAGCGCACCAGATGCGTGCCGCGTTGGGTAGCTTGCGCGGCCGGTGACGGTTCGAGCGCCGGTGGCGTCGAGCAGACCGCCGTGGCCCGCGTGCAGCGCGCAGCGAAGGCGCAGCCCGGCGGCAGCGAGCGCAGATCGGGCGTCATGCCGGCAATCTGCGTGAGCCGCTTACCGCGCGTATTGAGGCTGGGCAGACTGTCGATCAACCCGGCGGTGTAGGGGTGCTGTGGATGATCCAGCACGGCGTCCACGCTACCCTGTTCGACGACTCTTCCGGCATACATGACGGCGATGTCGTCGGCGAGACCTGCCACCACGGAAAGGTCGTGCGTGATCCAGATCAGCGAGGTGCCTTGCGTGCGCACGAGCGTCTGCACTTCCGACAAAATCTGCGCCTGGATGGTGACATCGAGGGCGGTGGTCGGTTCATCGGCGATGATCAGATCGGGCTTGTGCAGCATCGCAATCGCGATCGCAATACGTTGGCGCATGCCGCCCGACAACTGATGCGGATACGCCCGCAGCCGTTCCTCAGGGCTGGCGATGCCCATTGCCGCCAGCGCTTCGCAGGCCTCGTCGCGCGCGGTGCGCCGACTAACGTGACGATGCGCGCGCACGGCTTCAATCATCTGCGCATCGACGCGTTGCACGGGGTTAAGCGTGGACATGGGATCCTGGAACACCATGGCGATGCGGCTGCCGCGCAGACGCCGCATCTCCGCTTCCGGCAGGCCGACCAGGTTTTTCCCCTTGAATACGATCTCGCCGGCAACCACGCGGCCAGGCGCATCGACGAGTCCCATGATCGAAAAACCGGTGACCGATTTACCCGAACCCGATTCGCCGACGAGACCCAGCACGCGGCCCCGCCCGAGTGTGAGCGAGACGTCTTCGACAGCGGGCAATACGCCTTCACGCGTGAAAAAACGCGTCTGCAGGTGCCGGACTTCGAGCGTGTTTTCGACAGTAGGTGAGGTCGCACCGCTCATTTCACGAACCTCGGATTGAGCAGGGTGCGCAGCCGGTCGCCGACCATGTTGATCGATACGAGCATCGCCAGCAGCGCCAGACCCGGATAGACGCTGATCCAGTATTCGCCTGAGAGCATGGTCTGATAACCGTTGGCAATCAGCAGTCCGAGCGAGGGTTCGGTAATCGGCACGCCGAGTCCGAGAAACGACAGCGTCGCTTCGAGCGTGATCGCACGCGCGACCTGCAGCGTGCCTACCACGATCAGCGGAGGCAGGCAGTTCGGCAGGATGTGAACGAACACGATGCGCCAGTCCGGGATCGCGAGACTGCGCGCGGCTTCGACGTATTCGCGCCGCGCTTCGACCAGTGCCTGCGCGCGGGCGGTCCGTGCGTAATACGCCCATTCGATCAGCACCAGCGTGAGCACGACGTTCGTCACGCTCTTGCCGAGGAAGGCGAGCAGCATCATCGCGACAAGAATGGAAGGGAAGGCGAGCAGCAGGTCCACGAGCCGCATGATGAGGCTATCGGTCTTGCCACCCGCGTACGCCGCGATCAGGCCGAACGCGGTCCCGACCACGCCTGCGATGAACGCCGAGCCGAGGCCGACGGAAAGGCTCAGGCGCAGGCCGTAGAGCATCGCGGAATAGAGGTCGCGGCCCTGGCCGTCGGTGCCGAGCCAGTATGCATGTGTGCCGGCGCCATTCATCGAGCCGGGTGGGAGGCGGGCGTCGAGTACGTCGAGTTGCAGCAGATCATAGGGGTTCTGCGGCGTGACGAGCGGCGCAAAAATGGCCGCGAGCACGAGCAGTACCGCGACGCTCAACGCGGCCAGCGCCGCGGGCGAGCGGCCGAAATCCGCGACCAGCCGGCGCCACGGCGACTGCCGGCGCGGCGTCGCCATCCGCGCCGGCGTTTCCGGCATCAGCGGTGTCGTATTCATCGGGTGCCCTCCAGCCGCACGCGCGGATCGAGGAGTTTGTAGAGGATATCGACGAACAGGTTCAGCGAGACGAACATGCACACAACCACGATCAGATACGACAGGATCACCGGACGGTCGAGCGCGTTGATGCTGTCGAGGATCAGCTTGCCTGCGCCTGGCCACGCGAACACGGTTTCGGTAACAACGGCGAACGCGATGGTCGAACCGAATTCCAGACCGATCACCGTGATGAGCGGAATCAGCGTGTTGCGCAGGATGTGGACGAGCACGACGCGCGTGGACGACAAACCTTTGGCGCGCGCGAAACGCACATGTTCCATCGGCAGGACCTCGCGCACGCCGGCGCTCGTCAGGCGCAGTACGAGCGATATCTTGAAGAGCGCCAGATTCAGCGCAGGCAGGATCAGGTGACGCAGGCCGTCCAGCGTGAGCCATGACCACTGAACGCCGAACAGGCTCGCGGTTGCGCCGCGGCCGCTGGCAGGCAGCCAGCCGAGCTTCACGCTGAACAGCATGATGAGCATCAGACCGACCCAGAATGTCGGCAGCGAGAAGCCGACGATGCTGCCGGTCATCAGTATTTTCGACAGCGGATGACTCGGCCGCAGACCCGCGAACAAGCCGAGCGGGATGCCGATCACGAGCGCGAGCAGCAGCGCCGCGACAGCAAGCTCTAACGTCGCGGGCAGGCGTTGCAGGATCAGGCGAATGGCGGGTTCGTTATAGACGAAGCTGTTGCCGAGATCGCCGTGCGCCGCGCCGGCGAGGAACGCGAGGTACTGTTTCCAGAGCGGCTGGTCGAGACCCAGTTGCGCGATGATGCGTGCCCGGTCGACCTGATCGACGTCTTGTCCGATCAGGATATCGATGGGGTTGCCGATCGCGTGCAGGCCGACGAACACGATCAGCGTCATCAGCAGCACCACGAACGCCGCCTGCGCGATACGGCGAATGAGCCAGCCACTCATTGGTCCACCGTGTACTGGGCCGGGGCTTCGGCGGGCTGCCATTCGTCGCCGTAGAGCTCGGGCTCCGCGTAGGCTTCCAGCGCGGCGTAGTGCTGCTCCACGTCTTCCTCGTACAGTAGGGCGGCGATGCCCCGGGCAAGGCGCTTCGCCCCCGTGCTGACGGCGGGAATGTCGCCGGAGACGGCGCCGTGCGAGAGCGTCGCCGGATAACAGAAACAGTGAATGTTCGACAGCCCGGGGCAGGCGCCGGGGACTTGTTCGATGAATTCGAACGCCGCGCCGAGATCGGGCGAGTCGGACAGTTCGGTATCTTGATCGTCCGCGCCGCGCGGCTGGTAGCGGCTGGCCCAGGTGCGGATATGCGGTGCAAACGCCGCGAACTCGGGGCGCAGGGTCCAGTCGATTTTGAAGCCCGTCGAGACCACGAGGAAGTCGGCCGCAAAGATGCCCTTGGGCGTGTGGATGGCGAGGCCGTTCGCCGTGCTCTCGACCGACGACACCGGGCATCCCAGGTTGAAGCGCGCGTTCGCATGACGCGACACCCGCAGCGTGCTGCCGCGCGGCGGCGGCACCTGCACCGTGTTGATGTAATGGCGGATCTTCCATTTCCACTCGTCGGGCAGCGCCTGATGACCATGCGTCAGCCCCGGATTGCCGGCGCCTTTGCCCTTGTTGACTCGCGGAAAGTCAGCGCGTCTGACCAGCAAATCGACGCTCGCGGCCCCGGCTTCGAGCGCCGTGGCGGCGCTGTCCATTGCCGACGCGCCCCCGCCGACCACCGCCACGCGCTTGCCGGCGAGGGTGCTGTAATCGTAGGTATCGGACGAATGCGCCCAACGGCTGCGCGGCAACCCTTCGACGAAATCTGGCAACCCAGGGCCGCCCAATCCATCGCGGCCGGTTGCCAGCACGACACGTCGTGCGTAGACATCGAAGCGCGTGTCATGCGTTCGCACGCTCAGTGCGACGAGACCGTCGGCGCGCGGCGTAACGGCTTCGATTGCGTGGTCGTTGCGGACGTCCAGCGCGAGCACGCGGCGATACCAGACCAGATACTCCATCCATTGCAGGCGGTCGATTTTGTCGAGCGCTTGCCATGCTTGCGCGCCGAACTGCGCCTCGAACCACGCGCGAAACGTCAGCGCAGGCAATCCCAGGGCCGGCCCGGTCAGTTGCTTCGGCGAGCGCAGCGTTTCCATGCGG
Source organism: Paraburkholderia polaris (assembly GCF_012927345.1). Taxonomy (GTDB): domain Bacteria; phylum Pseudomonadota; class Gammaproteobacteria; order Burkholderiales; family Burkholderiaceae; genus Paraburkholderia; species Paraburkholderia polaris. The sequence continues at coordinate 33,351 of NZ_JABBGJ010000034.1, read as the reverse complement.
GCGGTCGTGGCCCAGGGGCCTTCCAGGCCTTGCGGCGAGCGGTCGAAAATGCGTGCCCGTACGCCCAGCAGCTTGAGCGCGGCGGCCGCCGCCAGCCCGGCCATGCCGCCGCCGATCACCGCGACGTCCAGCACCTCGCCGCCCTCGTGGGTTTTGCCGATCACCCATTCCCGTGCCGGCAATTCGAGCAGGGACAGGTCTTCGGCGAGCCGTGCTTCGAGCGCCGCGAGGCCGCTGGGTGGAGTCGATGAGGCGGCAGTGTCGGGGCTCACGTGGTGTGCTCTTCGGTCGGATTGAGAATGTCGTCGGGCGCGTCGTAGAGCGCCTGAAGGATCGCGCTGTGCTGGCTTGCGTCGTGCAGAATGAAGTCGGGCAAGACCTCGGCGGCCGCCTGTGCAAGCGCCTGCACTGCAGCAAGGGTCGCCGCGCTCGGCGGACGAAATTCCGGTGTGATGGCACCGAACAGGAATGCGATGCGCATATCGAGCGGACGGATCACCACGCCCTCGACGGGTAATCCAAGCGCCGTCACCGGTTCCAGCACCGCGAGCCCGAGACCCGCGCGTACTGCACCGAGTGCGTTGAGCGATGAGTTGGTTTCAATCACGCCGGCCGTGCGCACGCCCGCTTGCGCGAACGCCGAATCGAGCCGCGGCCGCAGCCGGTAGGGGTTTTGCATGGTGACGAGGCGCCGGTTTGCGAAGTCGCTCAACGCGATGCGCGGCGCTTGCGCGAGCGGGTCGTCCGCGTGCACGGCGGCAACGCACGCGGATTCGCCGATCCAGTGCACGAGCACGCCGCGATGCTCCAGCGGCAGGCTCGATACACCAATATCGACCGTACCGTTCAGCACGGCATCCACCACCTGTTCGGGTGCTGCGCTGCGCAAATGCACCGATTCGAGCGGATGACTCCGATCGAGCAAGGCCAGCGCGCGAGGCACCAGCCCGACAGCGAGCGCGGACGTTGCGGCGAGGGTAACGGGCGGCGGCGCCTGTCGAGCAATCTGTTCGGCGCGCGCCTTGACCTGGCGCAGGCTAGCCAAGGTGCGTTCGACGTCCTGATAGAGCTGCGATGCCTCACGGGTGGGCGCGACCCGCGGCCCAAAGCGCTGGAACAACGGATAGCCGATTTCGGCTTCCAGTTCCTGAATGGAACGCGTGACGGCGGGTTGCGACCGTCCGAGCAACCGCCCGGCGGCGGTGACGCTGCCGGCCGACATCACTGCAGCAAACGCTTCCAGTTGGCGAATTTCCATGGATACGCAAGTCTGATCGATCAGATCGATGAATTCGGAAAACGCATTCTTACGCATGAAGCATGCGAATTGCAAATCATAAAAAATGCTTTAGATAGTCTGGAAGGTGGAAAACGGTTGACGGCGCGCCAGGATATCCCTTCGCTGGCTCAAACACCGAATCGCAAAGGCGGCTCGGTGATGTGAGCTGTCAAAACGCCTGCTTGCAAGAATCCCGCAACTTGTCGCGGGCGATACTTTGCATAGCAGAACAAATTGGTTTTCCACGGGTCCCGTAGAGGCGGACAATCATTTTTCTGGAAAATATGAATCCGCCATGAAATTGACCCGTTCTGCACTACTCGATCAGATGAAAGAGGGCCAACGCTATACCGCGAGAGGCTTGGCCAAGACATTCGAAAAGCCGACTGATATCGTGCGCGATCTGTTGCACACACTGATTGAAGACGGCGCGGTGACGAGGTGTGATCAGCCATCACGCATCGTGTGCTTTCAGCGCGCTGCCGGGTCTATTTCCGCAGCCGACGCAGAACCCAGCGACGTCGCCGATGCGCTCCCGACTACGGTGGCCACGTTCCCGATCACGCGCTCCTTTAGCGGCACGCTGACCGACTACAATTTGAACGCCCATCGGATGCTGGCGATGCTCACGCGCCGCTAGTGCAACTTTAGCGCGCCGGGTTGCGACACTCAGGCAGATTACCGCCCGCATGCCGCCTGCACTCGGACAATTGCTCACCGCGTGTACAACGCCTTATGAGACTTGTGTCGCTCGTATCTGGGGCAGGCAACGCAGTGGCTTGCCGGGCCGCCCGATCGGACGGCGTGCATCAAGGTTGCGGGCCCGGAAACCAGTCCTTGTACGTCCGAAGCCCTTGTGGCGCGAAACCATAAGCCCGTCGAAACGCGCGCGTGAAGTCCGACGCGCCCGTGTAACGCACCGGGGTCCGGAAACGCCTCGTGCAACGCCGTGTAAATCCGTATTGCGTCTGCCGCCAAAAGTCAGTATTCCCTCCGGTGATCACCTGAAGCTGATGGTCGTCTATTTTCCATTCAGGAGGCTCGTTGATCCATTCACACTGTTCAAACATGAACTCTCCTGGATAGTGGTCAAACCGCTGTGCAAGGGTCGGCGGAACGACAGAGCCGATTATGAAGTGAATCTGCGTCGCGAGGGTACGGTGACCACTTCCGGAATAGAACGGCAATTGCAGGAAAGCAGGCGACAGGTTTTTCCGTCACTGCGATGGACGTCATGCATGCGATATCGGGGAGCGCGTAAGCCGTGAGCCTCGCTATCCGTTTCGACGATATCCGCAAAGACTTCGGGCCGGTGCGCGTGCTGCACGGGGTGAGCTTCGAGCTGGCGCCGGGGCGCATCTACGGTTTGCTCGGCGAGAACGGCGCGGGCAAGTCGACGCTGATGAAAATCCTCGCCGGCTACGAAACGGCGACCTCGGGCACCTTGCTGGTCGACGGCCACGCGCAGCAGTTCATCGGTTCGCGCGACGCGGAAGCGGCTGGCATCGTGCTGATTCACCAGGAGTTCAATCTTGCCGAGCATCTGACAATCGCGCAGAACATGTATCTCGGCCATGAAAAGCGGCGCGGCTGGTTCGTCGACGACGCCGCAATGCGGGCAGAGGCCGCGCGGTATCTCGCGCAGGTCGGCCTCGAGAAAGCGCCGGATACGAAAGTGCGCGAATTGATTGTCGCGGAAAAGCAGATGGTGGAGATTGCCAAGGCACTATCCCGTCGCGCACGTTTGCTCATCATGGACGAACCGACCGCCACGCTCACGCCTTCCGAAACCGAGCGGCTCTTCACGCTGATGGCGAAGCTGAAAGCCGACGGCGTGACCATCGTCTACATCTCGCACAAGCTGGATGAAGTCGAGCGCATCACCGACGAAGTGATCGTGATGCGCGACGGCCGCTTTGTCGCGCGCGGCGAAACCGCCGGACTCGCGCGGCAGCAGATGGCGAATCTGATGGTCGGGCGCGACGTGTCCGATATGTTCCCCGACAAGATCACTGTGCCTGCCGACGCGCCGATCGCGTTGAAAGTAGAAGGCCTCGCCGTACCGGACTGGGTCGAAGACCTAAGCTTCGAGGTGCGCGCCGGCGAAGTGCTGGGTTTTGCCGGCCTCGTCGGCGCAGGACGCACTGAAGCGTTCGAAGCGATCATCGGCCTGCGCAAACGCACGGCAGGCCGCATCGAAATCGCCGGCCGCCGCGCCGATCTGAAGAGCCCACGCGACGCCATGCGCCACGGCCTCACGTATCTGAGCGAAGACCGCAAAGGCAAAGGCCTGCATGTGAATCTAAGCCTGCAGGACAACGTCACGCTGATGACGCTCGAACGCTACGCGCATCCTTTGCTCGATATGAAAGCGGGCCGCGCGGCGTTGATCAAAGCCGTGAGCGACTTCGGCATTCGCACGGGCGATCTGTCGAGCCGCGCCCGCATGCTCTCCGGCGGCAATCAGCAGAAGCTCGCGCTCGCCAAGTTCCTGCAGCCCGACCCGAACGTGATCGTGCTCGACGAGCCGACTCGCGGCGTCGATGTCGGCGCGAAACGCGACATCTATTTCCTGATCCATCGTCTCGCCGCCCAAGGCCGCGCGGTAATCGTCATTTCATCCGAACTGATCGAGCTGATCGGCTTGTGCCATCGCGTCGCCGTGATGCGCGCGGGATGCTTGCAAACCACGCTCACGCTCGAGCATCTGACCGAAGAGGAGTTGATCGCACATGCGACCGGCACCCACTGAAGCCGTTCAATCCGGCCGCGCGTTGCGCTTCGCGCATCGTCTGTATGCGCTCGGGCCGCTCGTCGGGCTGATCGTGCTGTGCATTGTCGGCACGCTACTCAACCGCGATTTCGCGACGCTCGACAACATGATGAATGTGCTTACCCGCACGTCGTTCATCGGCATCATCGCGGTCGGCATGACATTCGTGATCATTTCGGGCGGCATCGATCTGTCGGTCGGGTCGATGGCGGCGCTGATCGCGGGCAGCATGATCTGGCTGATGAACGGACTCGCTGCCGGTGTCGGCGGTCATACGTTGGCGCCTTTGCTGATTGTGACGCTCGGCATCGTGCTCGCGCTGGTGCTCGGCGGTTTGTTCGGCTGCGCCCACGGCCTGCTGATTACCAAAGGACGCATCGAGCCATTCATCGTTACGCTGGGTACGTTGGGCATTTTTCGCGCGGTGCTGACGTGGCTCGCGGATGGGGGCGCGCTGACTCTGGATAACTCGTTGTCCGACTTATACGGGCCGGTTTATTACGCGAGTCTGTTTGGCGTGCCGGTACCGATCTGGGTGTTCCTGGTCGTCGCGGCGGGCGGCGCGTTGATCCTCAATCGCACCGCGTTCGGCCGTCACGTGCAGGCGATTGGCTCGAACGAACAGGTCGCGCGCTACGCGGCGATTCGCGTCGATACCGTGAAGATCATTACGTACGTATTGCTCGGTATCTGCGTCGGCGTTGCGACAGTGCTGTACGTGCCGCGGCTCGGCTCGGCCACGCCAACCACCGGCCTGCTCTGGGAGCTCGAAGCGATTGCATCGGTGGTGGTGGGCGGCACTGCGCTGAAGGGGGGCGAAGGTCGCGTGGTCGGCACGGTGATCGGCGCAATCCTGCTTTCGGTAATCGCCAACATTCTGAATCTGACCAGCATCATCAGCGTGTATCTGAACGCTGCGGTGCAGGGCGTCGTGATTATCTTCGTTGCGTTTGTGCAGCGCGGACGGCGGTAAGTGGCAAGCGTTGAGCTTCAAGGGATACAACGGCAAGTTCGAGAATCGGGCGCATGAACGCCTCATAAACGCAACTATGTTGCATGGGACACAGGAGACACAACCATGAAGCAGGTCATTCGAGCGGTCGGCGCCGGCATGCTGGCGTTGGGGATACTGGGCACGGCAGGCGTCGCGCGTGCCGATGAGAAGGTCACGCTGGGCGTCGCGATTCCGACGGCCGATCACGGCTTTACGGGCGGCATCGTCTGGTGGGCGAACAAGGCGAAAGCCGATCTGGAGAAAGCACATCCTGATCTCAAGGTGATCGTGAAGACCGCGGCCGGCGCGCCCGAACAGGCGAACCAGTTGCAGGATCTGGTGACGGTGAACAAGATCAACGCGCTGGTGATTTTCCCGTTCGAATCGGCTTCGCTTACGCAGCCTGTGGCACAGGTGAAGAAGAAGGGCGTGTATGTGACGGTGGTGGATCGCGGTCTGACCGACACTAGCGCACAGGATGCTTATGTCGCGGGTGACAACACCGCGTTCGGCAAGATTCCCGCCGAGTATCTGGCGAAAGCGCTCGACGGCAAGGGCGACATCGTCGCACTGCGAGGCATTCCGACGACGCTCGACAACGAACGCTGGACCGCGTTTACGGGCGTGATCAAGAACTATCCGGGGATGAAGATCCTCGACGCCAAGTACGCGAACTGGAATCGCGACGACGCCTTCAAGGTGATGCAGGACTACCTCACGCGCTTCAAGCACATCGACGCGGTCTGGGCTGCCGACGACGACATGGCCGTGGGTGTCCTCAAGGCGATCGAGCAGGCCAAGCGTACCGACATCAAGATCGTCTTCGGCGGTGCGGGTTCGAAAGGCATGGTGAAGAACGTGATGGACGGTGCACCGATGATCAAGGCCGACGTGTCGTACTCGCCGAAATTCATCTACGACGCGATCAAGCTCACCGCCGAGGCGCGTCTGAAGGGCGACAAACTGCCGCCGACCACGATCATTCCGTCGGTGCTGATCACAAAGGAAAACGCGCAGCAGTTCTATTTTCCTGACTCGCCGTTCTGATCCAGGGCATCCGGAGCGCGCTTGCCGTGTGTTTGTTGAAGAGGCATGACAGGCGCGCCATAGTTTGAGGAACCGTACGATGAAAACCATCAAAGGGCCGGCGATTTTTCTGGCTCAGTTCATGGGCGACGAGGTGCCGTTCGACAATTTCGCGCATCTGGCGGGCTGGGGGGCGAGTCTCGGCTTCAAGGGGATCCAGGTGCCGTGCGATACGCGCCTGATCGATCTCGAACAGGCCGCGGCGAGTCAGAGCTATTGCGACGAATTGCGTGAAATCGCGGAAGATGCGGGCGTGACGATCACCGAACTGTCGACGCATCTGCAAGGGCAACTCGTCGCCGTGCATCCGGCCTATGACACGTTGTTCGACGGCTTTGCGGCGCAGCATGTGCGCGGCAATCCGGCTGCGCGTACGCAGTGGGCGGTTGATCAGATGCAACTGGCGGCAAAGGCGTCGCAGCGTTTGCGCTTGAACGCGCACGTGTCGTTTTCCGGCGCGCTCGCGTGGCCTTATCTCTATCCGTGGCCCCAGCGTCCGGCAGGTCTGATAGAAACGGCGTTCGACGAACTCGCGCGCCGCTGGACGCCGATTCTCGATGCGTTCGACGAAGCCGGTGTCGACGTGTGCTATGAACTGCATCCGGGTGAGGACCTGCACGACGGCGTGACCTTCGAGCGCTTTCTGGACGCGGTGAAACAGCACCCGCGCGCGAACATCCTCTACGACCCGAGCCATTTCGTCCTGCAGCAACTCGACTACCTCGCGTTCATCGACATCTATCACGAGCGCATCAAGGCGTTCCATGTGAAAGACGCGGAGTTTCGTCCGAACGGCAAGCAAGGCGTGTACGGCGGCTATAGCGGTTGGGTTGAACGCGCCGGACGCTTCCGCTCTCTTGGCGATGGACAGATCGATTTCGGTGCGATCTTCTCGAAGATGGCGCAATACGATTTTCCGGGCTGGGCGGTACTGGAATGGGAGTGCGCGTTGAAGCATCCACAGGACGGCGCGCGTGAAGGCGCGGAGTTCATTCGCCGCCACATCATTCGCGTGGCAGAACATGCGTTCGATGATTTCGCGGGCAGCGGCGTAGACTCGGAGCAGATCAAACGCCTACTTGGCATTTGAACGCTTAGCCTTCACCGTCCCACACGATCGTCGAATTTTCGCCCGTCATGTACTCGCGTAGTGCCGGCTCGCCGTCACGGCTGCTCAATAGCTGGAGGTCTCCTGCAAGCAGGCCGTGAGTCGCGAAGTGCACGATTTTGTAGCGTTCCAGTTGCCCCTGCGCGCTCAGCAGTTTTATGTCCGATTCAGTCGCCTGCTCGCCGAGGCGTACTGTCACACCGGCACCGAGGCCATCGAGACTTCGCGCGACGCTAGTGATCTCATGGGCGGATTCCGGCAATGGGCACAGTGCGCGAACGGCAGCAAGCACGGCCTGTTGCTCCGCGCCGGCGCTGTAAGCAGACTCGAATCCGCTGCTGTGCGTGCGGGCACCACTTGCAACAGAAATTCGCTTCGATGTAGTCGCCGTGTGTCGTGCGTTCAATGCAGTGGTACAGCAAGGATTTTTCGGCATGGCTGACGGTATCGTCGCAGCCCGACCGGGCGGAGAGGGCGTCTCCACAAGGGCCCGGACGCAGATTGACGATCGAGTGGGAGTAGAATTCCCGCCAGGAAACATCATTCGCTAGTTGACTGGCTATAAAAGCCCTGTTTTTTACAGCGCCTGGTATTTTGTTTTGAGCAGCATTTTTGGAATTCCCCCATGGAAATTAAAGTCAACTTTCTCGATAAGCTACGTCTTGAAGCCAAGTTCGATGACTTCACGGTAGTGGCCGACCAGCCTATCCGTTATAAGGGCGATGGCTCGGCGCCGGGTCCCTTCGATTATTTTCTGGCCTCATCGGCCTTGTGTGCAGCTTACTTTGTGAAGTTGTACTGCGTAACTCGCAATATTCCTACCGAAAATATCCGCCTGTCGCAGAATAATATTGTTGATCCGGAAAACCGGTACCAGCAGATTTTCAAGATTCAGGTTGAGTTGCCGGCGGACATCTCCGACAAAGACCGCCAGGGTATTTTGCGTTCCATCGACCGTTGTACGGTCAAAAAAGTGGTGCAAGCAGGACCCGAGTTTGTCATTGAAGAGGTAGAGAACCTGGATGCCGATGCTCAGTCCTTGCTGACGTTGAAGCCGGCTTCTGACGCCAGCACCTATATTGCGGGCAAGGATCTGCCGTTGGAGCAAACCATCGCCAATATGTCGGGCATTTTGGCGGGCTTGGGCATGAAGATTGAAATCGCTTCGTGGCGCAATATCGTTCCCAATGTGTGGTCGCTGCATATCCGCGATGCGCACTCGCCGATGTGTTTTACCAATGGCAAGGGAGCGACCAAAGAAAGCGCGTTGGCGTCGGCGTTGGGAGAGTTTATCGAGCGCCTGAATTGCAACCATTTCTATGGCGGTGCGTTTTGGGGCGAAGACATCGCCAACGCGGCGTTTGTCCATTATCCGAACGAGCGCTGGTTCAAACCTGGCCGTAAAGATGCACTTCCGGCTGAGATTCTGGATGAGTACTGCCTGCAAATTTACAACCCCGATGGCGAGTTGCGTGGCTCGCATCTGTACGACACCAACTCCGGCAATGTGCAGCGCGGCATCTGTTCGCTGCCATTTGTGCGGCAGTCGGACGGCAAAGTTGTGTATTTTCCGTCCAACCTGATCGAAAACCTGTACGTCAGCAATGGCATGAGTGCCGGTAATACGCTGGCCGAAGCGCAGGTGCAATGTCTGTCCGAAATTTTCGAACGGGCGGTAAAGCGTGAAATTCTGGAAGGTGAAATCGCATTGCCTGATGTGCCGCACGAAGTGCTGGCGAAATACCCGGGCATTCTGGCCGGGATTCAGGGGTTGGAAGAGCAGGGCTTTCCGGTGCTGGTAAAGGATGCGTCGCTGGGTGGGACCTACCCAGTGATGTGCGTCACGTTGATGAACCCGCGGACAGGCGGTGTCTTTGCCTCGTTCGGCGCGCACCCGAGCTTCGAGGTGGCGCTGGAACGGAGCCTGACGGAATTGCTGCAGGGGCGCAGTTTTGAAGGCCTGAACGATTTACCTCAGCCCACTTTTGTCAGTAACGCGGTGACTGAACCGAATAACTTTGTTGAGCACTTCATTGATTCCAGCGGTGTGGTGTCGTGGCGCTTTTTCAGCGCCAAAGCGAATTTCGAGTTTGTTGAGTGGGATTTTTCTGGCCAGGGTGAAAACTCCAATGTTGAGGAAGCCGCAACCTTGTTCGGCATTCTCGAAGACATGGGCAAAGAGGTGTACACGGCGGTGTATGACCAGCTGGGTGCCGTAGCCTGCCGGATTTTAGTGCCCGGTTATTCGGAAGTTTACCCGGTAGAGGATTTGGTTTGGGATAACACAAACAAGGCGCTGTTGTTCCGCGCCGATATTTTGAACTTGCATCGCCTGGACGATGCCGGCTTGGCAGCACTGCTTGAGCGGTTGGATAACAGTGAGCTGGACGAGCACTCCGATATTGCCACTTTGATCGGCATCGAATTTGACGAGAATACGGACTGGGGGCAGCTAACAGTTCTCGAGTTGAAGCTGCTGATTCATCTCGCCTTGCAGCAATTTGAGGCGGCGCAAGAGCTGGTGGGAGCCTTCCTGCAGTACAACGACAACACGGTCGAGCGAGGATTGTTTTACCAGGCCTTGAATGTGGTGCTGGAGGTGCTGCTCGATGACGACCTCGAACTGGACGACTACGCGGTCAACTTCCGCCGGATGTTTGGCAACGCTCGGATGGACGCGGTAATGGGGTCAGTGGACGGCAGCGTGCGCTTCTATGGGCTCACGCCAACGAGTATGAAACTGGAGGGTCTCGATAGGCACCACCGCCTGATCGACAGCTACAAAAAATTGCATAAGGCGCGGGCCAGCGTGGCGGCTACAACGAGTTAGGGTGACGAGTCATTGCTGGATGCGATGATGCCGTTCATCCTCGGGCACAAACGCATTTTCGATACCCGAGCGACCAATATAAATAGTGTTGGGGGCATGCCCGCTGCGGGGGGGGGGGCGAATCCGGACCTATCACCAAGATGGGTTGCGGGTAGCATAAGAGGTGCGGTGCCTTCGGGCTAGCTCGCGTGGCCAGATTTCCGTTGCCAAGCCGCTACATTTGCGGCAGAATCCCGGATCGTTGTATTTTTCGTTGTATCCGCTGGATCGAATTGCGTGGGCGCCTTGCCTCATAAGGCTTCGCTGGGAATTTTCGAACCCCTCAGCACCACCAGTTTCAGATTCGGTTAAGTGTTTCAGCGCAGCGCATTTGCAGTACAAGGAGTGGTAGTTCAGTCGGTTAGAATACCGGCCTGTCACGCCGGGGGTCGCGGGTTCGAGTCCCGTCCACTCCGCCAGTATCCTCGAAAGGCGAACTCCGGTTCGCCTTTTTTATTGCCCGCTGTTGTAAGATCGGGCGTTCTGTTTTTGGCACTCGTTCACGCATGCTCGATTTTTTCCGCAATCACAAACGCCTGATGATGTTCATGCTCATCCTCGTCATTGTGCCGGGGTTGGGTTTTGTGGGTATTCAAGGCTTCCGCGGCTTCTTTGACGAAAGTGCAAACGTCGCCAGCGTCAACGGTCACAAGATTACTCGCGCAGAATATGACGACGCGATGCGTCAGCAGCTCGACCGCGCCCGTCAAATGCTCGGCGCGCAGTTCGATATGAAGTCGTTCGATACGCCGGCGCGCCGCAGCGAAATGCTTGACGGTCTGATCGAGCAGCGCGTGCTGGCCGACGAAACACAGCGCCTGCATCTGACCGCATCTGACGACGCCGTGCGCCGCGTGCTGCTGAACGATCCGGTGATTTCGTCGCTGAAGAATCCCGACGGCTCGATCGACGTCGACCGTTACAAGCAGTTGCTCGCGATGCAGGGCATGACGCCCGATCAATACGACGAACGTGTGCGCTACAGCCTCGCCACGCAGCAGTTGCCTGCGAGCATTCAAGGCAGTGCTTTCACGTCGAAGACCCTCGCACAACATTTGACCGAGCTCGCCGAACAGCAGCGCGAAGTACAGGGTATCGCGTTCCATCCGCGTGACTATGCAGCGAAGGTGCAACCGACGGATGCGCAACTGCAAGCGTACTACGACGCACATCGCAACGACTTCGCCACACCGGCCACGGCAACGATCCAGTACCTTGTGATGTCGTCGGCAACGTTGTCTGCCGCCGTGCAGCCGAGCGACGCCGACCTGAAAAAGTACTACGACGACAACATCGCGCATTACCGCACGGACGGTCAGGTGCGCGCGAGCCACATCCTGATCTCCGCGCCGAAAGATGCCAGCGCGGCTGATAAGGCCAAGGCGAAGCAGAAGGCCGAAGAGTTGCTCGCACAGATCAAGGCGCATCCGGACCAGTTCGCGCAGATTGCGCAACAGAACTCGCAGGATCCGGGTTCGGCGTCGAAGGGCGGCGACCTGGGTTACTTCGGCCGCGGCATGATCGCAGGCGGCCAGGCGTTCGACGACGCCGTGTTCGGTCTCAAGAAAGACGAAGTCAGCGGCATCGTGCAGACCGACTTCGGCTATCACATCGTCAAGGTCACGGACGTGAAGCCGGCGGTCACCAAGCCGTTCGACGAAGTGAAAGATCAGATCGCAAAAGACCTGAAGACGCAGCAGGCGAGCAAGGCATTCAGCGACGACTCGGAAGGCTTCACGTCGATCGTCTACGAGAAGTCAAAGAGCCTGCAGCCCGCCGCCGACAAGTACAGGCTGCAATTGCAAACGGCCACGGTGACACCGCAGCCGGATCCGAAGCTGCCGCCTGATAGCCCGCTGAACAATGCCAAGTTCCTGGCGGCTGTCTTCGCGAACGATGCAGTCACCGCGCGCAACAACACGCAAGCGATCGACGTCGGCGGTAACACGCTGATCGCAGCGCGCGTGACCGATTACAAGGCTGCAGCCGTGCCGGCGCTCGACGCCGTCAAAGATGCAGTGCGTCAGAAAGTGATCGCGGTTCAGTCTAATGATGCCGCTCACAAGGATGGCATCGCGAAGCTGGCTGAGTTCGACAAGTCGAAGGCCACAACGGGCTTCTCGTCGCCGCTGAAGGTTTCGCGCAACGACGCGCAAGGTGTGCCGCCGGCTGCATTGAGTGCAATCTACAAAGCGGACGCGCAGAAATTACCTGCCTACGTCGGTGTGGATCTTGGTGACGACGGCTATGCGATCTATCGCGTGAACGCGGTTGTTGCGGGTGCCACGATCGATCCGCAGCGTTTGGCTGCCGCGCAGCAGCAGATTGCGCAGGTTGACGCTCAGTCCGAAGCAGAGGCGTACGTCGAGGCCCTGCGCGCGCGTTCGAAGGTGAAGTTCTACGGCTCGCTCGACAGCAGCAATGCCCAGGCGAGCGGCGATTAAGGCGCAGCTCCGCCCCCTGCGCGCAAGCAAGTAAAGCGCGCAGGCGCAAAAAAGCCCCGCATTTTGCGGGGCTTTTTCGTTTGACGAGTGCAAGCTCGTCAAAGGGTTTGCTCGGGAACTCGGCTGCTTTTAGCCGTCAGTCGCTTAGAGGCAAGCGCTGATCGAGCTGGTGGCGTCGCTGCCCGCTGCGCCATTCGCGCGGAAACCGACCCAGGAACCCGGACCGGAGTACGACGGACGTACCACGGCCGCTGCGCCGCTGGGCGGTTGCTGGCCCGGCACATAGACATCCATAGCCTGGTCGTTAGCCAGCGTGTCCTGCGACACGACTTGCTGTTGCGAGCTATCGGCCCACTTTTGCGCAATGCATGTAGCGACGGCCTTCGGCGGTTGCTGGCTTTGACCGACGGATTGAACGCCAGCGGGCGGTTGAGCGGCGCATGCAGAAATTGCCACGGTCAAAGCGATTAACGGTAAATATTTCACGTTATCTCCTCAGAAGTCGCTCAGATTCGAGCCGGGTTACACGGGATTACGAAAGTGTCCGATTGACCTTACCGATCCGCGTTCCCCAATTACTGGAACAAGTTGTTAGCGAGCTTTTCAGTGCGGCGAACTTGTGCGAAGGAGTGGCTTGACAGCCGGCCACACGTTGTTGAGTAGCACTGGCTGTGCCTGCTGCGTGGGATGGATCTGATCCGCCTGAAACATCTCCGGTTTGTCGGCGATACCGGCCAGCAAGAAGGGCACCAACGGTACTCGCAATTGCTTCGAGAGTTCGCCGTACAGGCCGTGGAACTTTTGCGTGTAGTCGGGGCCGTAATTGGGTGGCACATACATGCCAACCAGCACGACCTTCGCGTGGCCTTGTTGAGCCTGCTCGATGATCGTACGCAGGTTGTCTTCGGTTGTCGCAAGCGGCACGCCGCGCAATGCATCGTTGGCTCCGAGCTCGACGATCACGATACTCGGCTTGAGCCGCTGCAGGAGCGCCGGCAAGCGGGCCCGGCCGCCGCTTGTGGTGTCACCGCTGATGCTTGCATTGGCGACGCTATAATCGATTCGCTCATCGGTGAGGCGCTGGCGCATCAAGGCAACCCAGCCAGTGTCGCGGGGCAAGCCGTATTCGGCAGAGATGCTGTCGCCGAGCACAACGATTACCGACTTGGCCTGTTCGGGCGCGTTAGCCGCATGGGCGGGGAAGGGCAGCGAAAACAGGGTTGCGGCCAGTACGGCCGAGCCGAATGCCGTAGTCAGCGCCAGCGCGCGAGGTGCTACGGCGCGCATTTTCAACCTACGCTTCACCATGCTAAACAAAACTGATCCAGTCATTGAAGTGCGGGGTTTGTGCAAGAAGGTTAAGGATGCAACGGGCGAACTGACGATACTCGACGACATCGATCTTGCTATCGATGCCGGCAGCAGTGTGGCGATCGTCGGTGCATCCGGGTCGGGCAAGTCTACGCTGCTTGGCTTGCTCGCAGGATTGGACAGCGCGAGCTCGGGCTCGGTTCGGTTGCTCGGCCGCGAACTCACCGACTTGAACGAAGACGAGCGCGCCGCGTTGCGCAGCGGCTCGGTCGGTTTTGTGTTCCAGTCGTTTCAATTGATGCCGCATTTGACGGCGCTCGAAAACGTCACGTTGCCGCTCGAACTGCAAGGCGGCATCGGGACGCGCGAGGCCGCGGCGCGCGCGCGCGGATTGCTGGAGCAGGTGGGACTCGCCAAGCGCACCGGGCACTATCCGAAGCTGCTGTCGGGCGGCGAACAGCAGCGGGTGGCTCTCGCGCGCGCGTTTGTTACGCATCCGGCGATCCTGTTCGCCGACGAGCCGACCGGCAGTCTCGATGCAGCTACCGGTCACGCGGTGATCGATTTAATGTTCGAGATGAACCGCGCGAACGGCGCCACGTTGATCCTCGTCACGCACGACGTCGAACTGGCGCGTCGTTGCGATACGACGGTGACGATCGAAGCGGGGCGGTTGGCGTAAGCGAGCCGCTCGCACGCAATCATTCGTGCAAAAGTACAAAAGCCGAAAGACACAAAAGCAAAGCGGGCCGCAAGGGCCCGCTTTTCATTTCAGCTAACGCGACTTAACGCAGCTAATCCCAGCGCAGCTAACCAGGCTCGGCTCAGCGCGCGATTGAACGATCAGCGTATGCGGCGCGAACAAGCGCCGCTCACACTCAGCGCTTCAACGCAGCACGTGCCCGCGCGATCAACGCCGACGTCGATGAGTCATGCTTCTTCTCATCGACGCTCGCCGACGTCAGATCCGCCTCGACCACCTTGCCGAGGATCTTGCCCAACTCGACGCCCCATTGATCGAACGGATTGATGTCCCATACCGATGCCTGCACCAGCACCTTATGCTCGTACAGCGCAATCAATGCGCCGAGCGAACGCGCGGTGAGCGCATCGACCAGCAGCGTACTTGTTGGACGGTTACCCGGAAACACCAGGTGCGGGGCCAGTTCCGGCTTGTCCGCACCGGCAACTTTCTTCGCTTCTTCAAGCGTACGGCCCAGCATCAGCGCTTCGCTTTGCGCAAAACAGTTCGCCAGCAGCTTCGGATGATGACTGACGAGCGGATGCTCCGGCGTCAACACGGCGATGAAGTCGATCGGCACGATGGTTGGCCCCTGATGCAGCATTTGAAAAAATGCATGCTGACCGTTCGTGCCCGGTTCGCCCCACGTCACGGCGGCGGTCGGATAGTCGACCATCACGCCATCCAGGCGCGCCGACTTGCCGTTGCTCTCCATCTCGAGTTGCTGCAGGTACGACGGCAGGAAATGCAGGGCTTCCGAATACGGCGCGACCAGATAGCTTTGCGAGCCGAAGAAGTTGCGATACCAGATGCCGATCATGCCGAGCAGCACCGGCAGATTCTTTTCGAGCGGCGCGTCACGGAAATGCTGATCCATTTCGTTCGCGCCGGCCAGCAGTTCGTCGAACTGCCTGGGCCCGATCGCGATCATGATCGACAGACCTACTGCCGACCACAGCGAATAACGGCCGCCGACCCAGTCCCACATCTCGAACACATTCTCTTTCGCGATGCCGAACTTGACCACCTCCGCCGGGTTCGCCGACACGCCGACGAAGTGCTTCGCCAGCGCGCTTTCCGGGCAACCTTTTTCGATGAACCAGTCGCGCAGCGAGCGCGCGTTGGTCATCGTTTCGAGCGTGGTGAAGGTCTTGGAGACGATGATCGCGAGCGTCTCTTCGGGATCGATCATCTGCATCACGTTGTACAGATCCGCGCCGTCCACATTCGACACGAAGTGCGTGGTGATCTCGGGCGTGGCCAGATGATGCAGCGCGTGCACGACCATCTTCGGCCCGAGGTCCGAGCCGCCGATGCCGATGTTGACGACATAGCGAATCCGCTTGCCGGTGTAGCCAGTCCACGCACCGCTGCGGACCTGATCGGCGAACGCGGCCATCTTCGCGCGTTCGGCCTGGATTTCGGCATGGAACGGTGCTTTCGGATCGGTGGCACGCAGCGCGGTGTGCAAGGCGGCGCGGCCTTCGGTCGGGTTGACGACTTCGCCCGCAAACATCGCGTCGCGGCGTTTCTCGACGCCAGCTTCGCGCGCGAGTTGCACCAGCAGTTTCAGGGTTTCGTCGGTGATGCGGTTCTTCGAGAAATCGGCCGCGAGACCGCCGCCCGCGAACGCAAAGCGCTCAGCACGGGTAGGGGCGGGATCGTTCTCGGGGGCGAACCAGTCGCGCATGTGCGCATCGCGAATCTTCTCGTAATGCGTTTGCAGCGAGGACCAGGAGGGGAGCGAGTTCTGCGTCATAGCGTCCGTCTAACGAAGGGGCACGAAGAATGGCACGCGCGTGAAGCGCTGCCGAGGATGATGCAACGATGCTGTTAGAGCGATGCCGCGCGACCGGGTTCGTGGTGGGTTGCCGTGAGCCTTCGCGAGCCTGTCGGGAGATCGGACCAGCTCGCTGAAGTTTCGCTGCAACCCGCGATGACCTGACGCGCGGCGCAGTCAGTCAGTATAACGGCGTTGCGTGACGGGCGGCAGCGGTTTGGGCGTCGTATGCAAACTGTGGGATCGGCTGGCCCATTCGGGCTGGCCTATGCCTGACCCATTGGAGCCGCCCCGTGTGGGTTGCTCGATTTGGGACGTCCCATAAGTGGGTTCATTCAGCCGCTGCCGGATAGAACATACGGTTTAGCAAAGTCCGCACCATCGGGGCGAGTTCGCCCGCCGTCAAACCCGCCGGGCCGTGGCCTTGCGCGCTCAGCGTGTCGGCGGCGAGGCCGTGCAGGTAGACGCCCGCCAGCGCGGCTTCGTATCGCGGCAGGTGCTGGGCGAGAAACGCGCCGATGATGCCGCCGAGCACGTCGCCCGTGCCGCCAGTCGCGAGTGCGGCATTGCCGGTTGGATTGATCGCGACGCGGCCGTCCGGCGCGGCGATGACGGTGCCCGTGCCTTTCAGCACGACCACGCCGGCAAAGCGCGCAGCCAGCGCGCGCGCCGCGGCGAGGCGGTCGCGTTGCACGCCTGGCGCGTCGGTGCCGAGCAGGCGCGCGGCCTCCAGCGGATGCGGCGTCAGCACGCAAGGGTCGCCTTGCACGCCGCGCGCGGTGACTTCGGCCGCGAGCGACGGGTCGGTTGAAATCAGATTGAGCGCGTCGGCGTCGAACAGTTTGGGCACGTCGAGCGGCAGCACGTCGTGCAAAACACGGGTGGCGCGATCGCGGAGGCCCATGCCGCAGCCGACGGCGAGCGCGTCCATCTTATCGAGCGGCAGATCGTCGACGGCATGCAGCATCAGTTCGGGGTGCGGCGGATCGTAGGGCGGGGCGCCGTCGCCGAGCAAGGCGACGTGCACTTTACCCGCGCCGGTGTAGAGCGCCGCGCGCGAGGCGAGGATCGGCGCGCCGCACATGCCGGTGTCGCCGCCGACCACGGCGAGGCTGCCGAAGGTGCCCTTGTTGGTGGCGAAGTCGCGCGGCGGCAGGAAGGCGGCGAAAAGCTCGGGCGCGTTCAGTTGCACGGCCGTGCGGGTCGTGCTGTCGATGCCGAGCGGCGCCACGATCACCGTGCCGGCGAGATCGCGTCCCTGCGCCGTGAAGAGGCCGGGTTTCGCGCCGATAAAGGTGATCGTGTGGGTGGCATGGACCGCGAGGCAATCGCTCTGGTTTTCGCTTCGGCTCTTGCCTTGGTCCCGCCTGTCGCCGACTACCGTGCCGGTGTCGCTGTCAAGACCGCTTGGCGTGTCGAGCGCCAGAACACCGCCTCTTCTGAGCTTTGCTTTCGTTCGTTGCGAGAGTTGACGGGCGATGGTGGCAAAGATGCCTGCCAGGGGGCGGGTCAGGCCGATGCCGAACATGCCGTCCACCAGCCATGTGTAGCTTTCCAGCGAGGCCGGCGGTGCCGCAGTCATGGCGACACCCGCCGCACGGGCTGTGTCGAGCGCCCAGCGGGCGTCGTCCGGCTTGACTTCAAGCGGCATGCACAGGTCTACGGCAATACCTGCCAGGTGCAGTTCCGCGGCCATGATCAAAGCGTCGCCGCCGTTGTTGCCCGGGCCAGCTACGACCCATACCTTGTGCTTCGATTTTTCGGTCGATGTGTCGCGGGTGATCCGTTCTTGCAGGTAGCTCGCGGCTGCTTTGCCGGCGCGGGACATCAGCGCGTGCTGAGGCAGTGCTGCCGCGGCCTGGGTTTCAAGGATTCTCAGGTCGGTTAGCGTGAGCAGCGGCAACGCCCGGTTGCGCGGGCTGATTAATGTCGGGAGCGTGGATTCGGGCACTGTCATGGCGGGGCTTGGAGTTCACCTAGGGCAAGGTGAGGAAGCTTTGAGAGCCACTATGGTAGTGCCGATAGGCTTCGGGCGCGCGCCGGGTTGGCATGAGCCTGCTTTGTTGTTGCCGGATTGTGTCCGATTGAGCCTGATTTGGCGTTGCCCGGCTTGGCTTTACCTGCGGCACCCGCCTTTCTGCTCGCGCCTCGTTCGACCCGCGTCAGTGCGGGCACGCCATTTACTGGAATCGGTCCGCGCGCAATGCAGCCAGGGTGTCCGCGGGGACGTCGGGGGTCTTGTCCGAGACCAGGTCGGCGATCAGTTTGCCTGAGCCGCATGCCAGACCCCAGCCGGCAGGCCCGTGGCCAGCGTTGACGAACAGACGCGGGTGAAGCGCATTGCCGATCACCGGCAAACCATCCGGCGACAGCAGTTTTACGCCTTCCCACGGCAACGCCGCGGAGATCCGGGCCGCGCCCGGGATCCAGTCGTGCGTCGCCTGACCCAGCAGCGCCAGCGCGTCCTTCGTCAACGACTCGCCGAGCGGTTTGTCGATCTGCCCGGCGCTCTGCAGGACCGCACCGCCCGCAACCCGCAGCCGATGGTTCATCCGGCTGACCGTAATCCGTTTGACCGCATCCACAATCGCGACGTGCGGTGCGCATTCCTCATGCGCGATCGGCGCCACCAGGTTATGCAGGCGCAACGGATGCAGCGGCAGCCGCAGCCCAAGGCGTTCAAGCAGCGGCAGACTGCCGTAACCCGCGGCGACGACGATCGCGTCGGCGTTGATCACGTCGACTTCGCGCGAGCGCGATGCCGCGCCCGGCCGTGGCGCCAGTTCCACCGCGGCGCGCTGACCGTCGAGGCGGATTGACGAGACTTCGCAGCCCAGCATGAATTGCACGCCGCCCTGCGTATCGAGGGTCTGCTTGATCAGTTTCGCGAAAAGCGGGCAATTGGCCGTGCGCTCATGGTCGAACAGCACGCCGCCGGCGAATTCCGGCTCGGTCCGCACGGAATGCTCGAACGCGGCGCATTCGGCCGGCGTCAGCACGTGGTGCGGTACTTCGTATTGGTGCAGCAGATCGAGCGCTGCCTGTGTCTGCTGCCACTCCTGTTCGGTGCGCACCAGATAGAGCAGGCCGCTGGCCTGTTCGAATTCCAGCCCGAAGCGCGCTTCGATATCGGCCATCGCGTCACGCGATGCTTCGATCAGCGGACGCAGCCGCGCGTACTGACGGCTGAACGCCTCAGGCTCCTGCAAAGCGGCTAGCTGCTTGACGAACTGGCGCGCCGGCCCGTTAAAGCCGGCCTTGCTGATCACGCCGCTTTTGGCGCTCTGACGGCTCGCCATGAAAGTCGGGCCGAACCAGACGTCGAGCGGGGTCGGCAGCACGGTGCCGCCGTGCCCGTAGGTCGCACCTTGCGCGACCGTTGCGTGGCGTTCGACGACGCATACCCGGTGGCCGGCCGCGCGCAGTTGATAAGCGGTGGCGACGCCCACAATCCCGCCGCCAATGACGATGACATCCATGATCTGATTCGATTTGCCGGCGGGACGCCGAAACACCGCGTTCCCCGCGTTCCCGTCAGGCGTGGCATGCGGCGCGTTGCCCGGCATTGCCGAGGCCGCTCGCGCCGATCTGGTGAAAGGGCGAATGATAGCAGCCAAACGGATGGCTCTGCCACGCGAGCGCCACGCTGAAGCGCCGCAACGGCGCGTCCGAGCCGCGACGCAGACCCCGCCGAAACCCTGGTGCTCAGCCCGCTGGAAGCCCGTTCCCGGGGTATAATCCCGGACTTCCTTTCCGCCTCACGTCGCCTTCACGCGCGACTCATCGGCATCACTCATCGGCATCATTAGCGACGCAACGTCAAGTCCATGGCCCACTTCTCGTGTTTCCCCGGCGCTTCGGCCCTTTCCGATTTCCGTCAAACCCGCCTGCTCGAAACGCTCACGCGCATCGACGCCAACATCACCGGCGTGCGTGGTCAGTATCTCCACTTCGTCAACGCGCAAACCCCGCTGTCCGCGGAAGACAACGCGAAGATCGAGGCGCTGATGCACTACGGCGATCCGCTCGAAGAAACCAAAGAGCGTGGCGCGGCCGAAACCTTCCTGGTGGTGCCGCGCTTTGGCACAGTGTCGCCGTGGGCCAGCAAGGCAACCGATATTGCCCACCTCTGCGGCCTGACGCAGGTGCGCCGCATCGAGCGCGGTGTCGAATACACGGTCACGCTGAAAAGCGGCCTGCTGGGCGGCAAGAAGGCGCTCTCAGATGAAGCCCGCGCGGCCGTCGCCGCGGCGCTGCACGACCGCATGACCGAGAGCGTGTCGCCCTCGCGCGATCACGCGCTGCATCTGTTCGACGAACTGCCGGCCAAGCCGCTGCAAACCGTCGACGTGTTGAGCAATGGCCGCGGCGCGCTGGAAGCGGCGAACACGGAACTGGGCCTCGCGCTCGCCGACGACGAAATCGACTACCTGGTGGACGCGTTCACCAAACTCGGCCGTAACCCGACCGACGTCGAGCTGATGATGTTCGCGCAGGCCAACAGCGAACACTGCCGTCACAAGATCTTTAACGCAGATTGGACGATCGACGGCGAGAAGCAGGACATCTCGTTGTTCAACATGATCCGCAACACCGAGAAGCTGAACCCGCAGGGCACGATCGTCGCGTATTCGGACAACTCGGCGATCATGGCAGGTGGCGTGGCTGAGCGCTGGTTCCCGCGCACGCCGGCTGAGCTTGGCGCGAACGAGTTGCCTGAGCACTACCGCCGCAACGTCGAACTGACGCACACCTTGATGAAGGTGGAAACGCATAACCACCCGACCGCGATCTCGCCGTTCCCGGGCGCCTCGACCGGCTCAGGTGGCGAAATCCGCGACGAAGGCGCGACCGGCCGCGGTGCGCGTCCGAAGGCGGGTCTGGCGGGCTTTACGGTGTCGAATCTGGAGTTGCCGGACGGCGTCGAAGCATGGGAAAACGCGCGCGACGCCGCGCAGCCCCTCGCGCATCGCAATCTGGACGACAAGCACGAAGCGTACGGCCGTCCTGACCGCATCGCGTCGCCGCTGCAAATCATGATCGACGGCCCGCTCGGCGGCGCCGCGTTCAACAACGAATTCGGCCGACCGAATCTGGGTGGCTATTTCCGCGCGTACGAGCAGAACGTCGCGGGTCTGGTGCGCGGTTATCACAAGCCGATCATGATCGCCGGCGGCATCGGCAATATCTCCGATCAGCACACGCACAAGCACGATCTGCCGGAAGGCTCGCTCCTGATCCAGATCGGCGGCCCGGGTATGCGCATCGGTATGGGCGGCGGTGCCGCCAGCTCGATGGCGACCGGCACCAACACGGCCGAACTTGACTTCGACTCCGTTCAGCGCGGCAACCCGGAAATCGAGCGCCGCGCGCAGGAAGTGATCAACGCGTGCTGGCAACTCGGCGAGAAGAACCCGATTCTGAGCATTCACGACGTCGGCGCGGGCGGTTTGTCGAACGCGTTCCCGGAAGTGGTGGACGGCGCCAGCAAGGGCGCGATCTTCGATCTGCGCAAGATTCAGCTGGAAGAGAGTGGTTTGTCGCCGCGCGAAATCTGGTCGAACGAAGCGCAGGAGCGTTATGTGCTGGCGATTGCGCCGGCCGATCTGCCGGCCTTCGAAGCCATGTGCAAGCGCGAGCGTTGCCCGTTCGCGGTGGTCGGCATGGCCACGGCTGAGCGTCAGCTGAAAGTGATCGACTCTGAAGCGAACGGCGATGCCGCACACGAGCCGGTCGACATGCCGATGGAAGTGCTGCTCGGCAAGGCGCCGCGCATGCATCGCGATGTCAAGCGCGTCGAGCAGAAGCTCGAGCCGGTGGATGTCACCGGCATCGCGTTGTCGGATGTCGCGCTCAGCGTGCTGCGTCACCCTACGGTTGCCAGCAAGTCGTTCCTGATCACGATCGGCGACCGCTCGGTTGGCGGCACGACCGCGCGCGACCAGATGGTCGGTCCGTGGCAAGTGCCGGTGGCCGACGTCGCAATTACGACAATGGACTACGCGGGCTTCCGCGGCGAGGCGATGACCATGGCCGAGCGTACGCCGCTCGCCGTGATCAACGCGCCGGCGTCGGGCCGTATGGCGGTCGGCGAGGCGGTTACCAACATCGCAGCGGCGCCGATCGCGTCGCTCGACAAGCTCAAGCTGTCGGCAAACTGGATGGCCGCGTGCGGCGCAGCGGGCGAAGACGCCGCACTGTACGACACGGTCAAGGCCATCGGCATGGAATTGTGCCCGGCGCTTGGCATCAGCATTCCGGTCGGCAAGGATTCGCTGTCCATGCGCACCAAGTGGGAAGACCGCGGCGTTGCGAAGGAAGTGGTCGCGCCGGTCTCGCTGATCATCTCGGCATTCGCGCCGGTTGAAGACGTGCGTCGCCACCTCACGCCGCAACTGCGCCGCGCGAGCGACGTGGGCGATTCCGTGTTGATCGCGATCGACCTCGGCCGCGCCAAGCATCGTCTGGGCGGAAGTATTCTCGCGCAAGTCACGCAGCAGGTCGGCGACACGGTGCCGGACGTCGACGATCCGGAAGATCTGAAGCGCTTCTTCACTGCGATCCAGTCGCTCAATAGCGACGGCAAGCTGCTTGCGTACCACGACCGCTCGGATGGCGGCCTATGGGCGACCGTTTGCGAAATGGCGTTTGCGGGTCACGTCGGCGTGTCGCTGAACGTCGACATGCTGGTGCTCGATCCGAACCATGAATCCGATTACGGCGACGCGAAAGACTGGGCGAAACAGACCAGCGGTCGCCGTGAAGACCGCACGATCCGCGCGCTCTTCACCGAGGAACTCGGCGCGGTGATTCAGGTGCGTGCGGCGGACCGCGACGCGGTGCTGGGTGCTTTGCGCGAACACGGTCTGTCGGCATGCTCGCATGTGATCGGCAAGACCAACGAGCGCGACACGATCGAAATCTATCGCGACGCGAAGAAGATCTACGACGCACCGCGTACTGAATTGCATCGCGCGTGGAGCGAAGTGAGCTGGCGTATTGCGCGTCTGCGCGACAACCCGGCTTGTGCCGATGCCGAATACGATGCGCTCTCCGACGCGGCCGATCCGGGTATCTCGCCGGTCCTGACCTTCGATCCGACGGAAGACGTTGCCGCGCCGTTCATTGGCAAGGCTGCGCGTCCACGCGTCGCGATTCTGCGTGAGCAGGGCGTGAACTCGCATCTCGAAACGGCCTATGCATTCGACCGCGCCGGCTTCGACGCGCACGACGTGCACATGAGCGACCTGCTGGCCGGCCGCGCCAATCTAGCGGATTTCGCCGGTGCGGTGGCGTGCGGCGGCTTCTCATACGGCGATACGCTGGGCGCCGGTGAAGGCTGGGCGAAGGCGATCCGCTTCAACTCGCAACTGGCCGACATGTTTGCCGCATTCTTCGGCCGTGAAGACACGTTTGCGCTGGGCATCTGTAACGGCTGCCAGATGATGAGCAGCCTCGCGTCGATGATTCCTGGCGCCGAAGCATGGCCGAAGTTCACGCGCAACAAGTCGGAGAAATTCGAAGCGCGTTTCTCGCTGGTCGAAGTTGAGGCGTCGCCGTCGATTTTCTTCGCCGGTATGGAAGGTTCGCGTATTCCTGTCGCGATCGCGCACGGTGAAGGTTACGCGGACTTCTCGCAGCAGGGCGACGCGTCGAAGGCGGCGGTGGCAATGCGTTATGTCGATCACCGTGGGCAAGCAACGGAGCAGTATCCGTTCAACCCGAACGGTTCGCCGAACGGTATTACGTCGGTTACGACGCCCGACGGCCGCTTTACGGTGCTGATGCCGCACACCGAGCGCGTGCATCGCGCGGTGCAGATGAGCTGGCATCCGGCAGGTTGGGGCGAGGGCAATACGGACGCGAGTCCGTGGTTGCGCGTGTTCCAGAATGCGCGGCGCTGGTTGGGGTGATCAATAGGGTGTGATTGGGAGCAGGCCGTCGCGAGGTAACGCGGCGGCCTGTTGCATTCACGTCCCGGGCTTTTTCGGTTTGGGCCCACTGCTGGCTTGCACCGGCGGAGCCTCTTTCGCATAAATGTCTATCTGCACCTTTCCATCTTGCTTTTGCAAAAGTGCATAAACACACCCTTTTCCTTGCGGTAGTTGCGCGTAATCGACCCATTTGGCAGTCGTTTCCGCACTTACGTCCCCCGGAAAGCTATCCGGCAATTGCCCAGAATAGGCAACGAAGCTCTGTTTGTATCCTCCCAGGATATCCCGCAATGCGCGATGACCGAGCGAGTCTCCGCCCTCATTGACAAGCGCCCCAGCGTCGGAAATTTTCAGGCCCGGTATTGTTTTCCCTCCCATGGAACGATAGGCCTGATAGATGCCTGCGACGCCTTGCTGGCTGGGTTGCCAGTTCGGATCGCCGGCTTTGTAGCCCGCGTGGAAGACATAAAGAAAGCCGTCCTCGGATGATGCAAATGCAATGGTGGAGCCACCGAGTTCGCCGCCCGATATGATCAGGGGACGGCCTTCCTCCAGGCCGTTCAGATTGATCCGAATCGCGGCCGTTTCCGATTTTTCACCTCTCATTTCGATCACTGAAAAATCGTTATCGAGAAAGTGCTCGCGCCCCCATGTTCCTGACCAAACGTCGTTTTTTAGCGACGTGGTGCTGCCGCCCAGCCAGGTATCTAGAAAATGTGAAAATTTTCCACTTTCAAGAGAAAATCTTTCTGCCTTCGGTAAATCGGACGTAAGCGCATCAAAGTTCACCGGAATCTGGCTGGACGATGTTCTATATAATAATCCGTTCTGAATGAGCGGAGTCGTATCGCGGCCAAAGAGTTGGCCAATTGCCGTTCGAGTTTTCAGACGAATTGGTCCGCCTTTGTTGTGGTCTTTGAATCTCCATTCAAGTGGCAGGCTATTATCGACTATAAATTTATTGTATTCGGTAATAAAATTTCCATACCAGGGAGATCTGTCGTCGAGGTTTGATAGAAGCACGGTCAAAAATGCAAGATTATCGGCATTGTAAATCGCGCGGCGAAAGGATCTTTCGCGGCCATCCATCAGTTCATCGCGTGACAGCCCATATTTTTTCATGATTTCTTGAGCATTGTCGCCGAACAGCCATGGCTCTCTTAACATGATAAGAGGCGAAATATCCAGGGAGCCGTCCCGAATTACCGGGTATCCAAAATCATTCGCTTCGGGGGCAATCGCGTGATATGACTCATGAATTAGAGCACATCCAAGATAGTTCTCGAATTCACTTAAGGTAAAGCGCTTTCTGAGAGAAATGTCAGCCAGCGCATCGACAGATACAGTGACAGGCGGCGGACCAACTTTCCAATTTGTCGATGCAGCATTAACTTGCGTGCGCATCAGTACTTGTTTGTTTTCAAAATAGCCTGCCTTGTAAGCTATGTCGTTTATGGTATCGAGATTATTTAAGAATTTTTTGTTTTCATTCAAGGAGTGGCGGTAAACATCCTTCACCACATCGTTATGTCTTCCAAAAAATAAGTCCATTGCCGCATCGACTTTTTCGGTGTTTTTTCGATTGAGGGCTTTGAGCGCGCCATCAATATTATTCAGTGCCCGCTTGCGCCCGCTTCTTACAAGCGAGCGCATCTCCTGGCTCTGAGTTTCGCTCAAATTAATAAGATGACCGACCTTGCCCGCACCGGAAAACGGACTGCCTATTTTTTCTGCGGGTATATCTAAACGTGCCGCCCAATGCCCCATATCGTCTAATTTGACCGGCACGGCCTGGCCAAATGTTCCCGGGTCCAGCGGATTGACGACGCGCCAGGTGCGGGCATCATCGTCCCAGCGTACCTCATACGCATTATTTTCTTCCTTGATATAATATTTCCACTCGTCAGGGGACTTGCTGGTCCCTGCTACTGGAACAGAATAAATACCTTCAAATCTGTCTCCAGCTTCGCCAGGTTTTTCCAGGTCCAATGAAACGTCCTCACGCCTCCACTGTATCTCGAGTTTCCCATGCGGCCCGGCAGCGGGGGAGGCGACCGGCTTAACCCCAGGACCTGGTTCCGGATTTTGTCTTGTGACTGTCTGAAAAATAGCGCGTAGTAACGACTTGCGTGCATCCTCCGCCGCTTTCAGCGATACGTCTAACCCATAAAATTCAAGGTCGTTCATCTCTTCCAGTCCGAACGCGCTCGCGATGTTTTCGGCACGAGGATTTCTGGCCTGCATGGAAATATATTTCGCCCCGGACTCTGCAAGAGATTTCTTTGCTGTGTGGTAACTCAGAAATCGACCCACGCCTTCTATTCTGTATCTCTCCAACGCTTGCAAGTTCCATTCTGCACCGTGTCGGGTTGCGTAATCCACGAAGTCCTGCTCGTTTCTCAATTGCGTGAACGGATGTGCAACCACTGTATCAAGGTGAAGTATTTCATCTTTTTCGAGCACATGCAAAACGAGGGACAAACCGTAGGCACTAGGGTCTTGAATATTAAAGTTATTCTTGTCGATCAGAGCACGGATGTTTTCATTGTAGTTAAGGTCTGAATAGCGAATTAAACGTTCAGTCATCTCGATGCCGAGATACGAATTTTTTACAATGTCCTGTCCTTTTTCAAGTCTGCCCTCAAGGGAATAGGCTATCGCCATGTCGTAGATTTCATGATATAGCGTCGAATATTCAGACAAAATATGCTTGAGTTCTACTTCACCAAATAGATATTTAAGGTCAGGAACTCTGACTACGGAAAACCCAGGGTCAGCTATATAATTGCCAGTGGCAGAGTGATATTTTTTAACTGAAATTTTATTAAATAAGATATTTTTTAAAGCATGTGCTTCCACATCGGTCGTCTTGGCGATCATTCGCTTTCCGGGATTCCTTTCCGGGCGAACAACGCCCGGAACTTCGCCACGGATTTTTCCGCGAAGATCTCCCAGCCGGCCTAGCAATCCTCGCAGGAATTGATAGTTGGCAATTTCGTCCACTCTGGTTTGCTGTATGCGAAGATTCATCGCGTTCTGCGGTTCCTCCAGGCGGTATCGATCGAGAATGGACCTTTCCGTGCGTAGATCGTTGCCTAGATGCGGGCCGGAGTATTTCGCCATTTCGTCCCGGGTGCGATCTATGGTGTCTTCGAGAGATGGCAATGCTTCGGGATCGAAATGCATCAAACGGTATCGATTGGTGATCTCGTTGAAAAACTGGGATTGGCCGATTTCGTGTGGAACATCGCGGGCGTCAAGATAGTTCGGGATCGTTCTGGGATCGTTCTGGGATCGTCGATCAATCTGAAGAATGTAATCTTGTGACGATTTTCGCTCTCCCACCGTTTCAGCGGCATCACACCGTTCACCGTAAAGGCTTCTCCGGAGTGCGAGGGCATCAGTTTAATAACGTCTGCCGTCTCACCCGGGAGTTCCGCCTGTATTACATAATTTGTGACCGGATTTTCGTCATGGAGATTTTCGTACGTTTTCGTCATTATTATTTTTGATTTTATATTTTTTTCGTACAAAAACGCCTGGAATTTTTTAATTGCGATATCAGATGATCCGGTCAATGTGGCGGAAATTCCTTTGTCGTTTATTATTTTATTCCATTTTTCGCTGCGCTTCGCAGGCAGTGATGGAAGTGTTTCGATGGGAGGAGAGTCAAGGTAGGCGCGCTGAGTTCTGCTCCTATTAATATCTATAACCATATCAATGTTGATGGCTTCTGTAAATTCCGACGCTTGAAGAAGCGTCCACGTTGGTTTGTTTAATATAGTCCAATCCGGGTTGGAAATTAAGGGTGCCAACGGTTGGTTGACCAGATCGGATTTAACAAGATTCACCAGAGATTCGAAATTATTAAAATCACGAATCAGGACAACATGGTCGGGAAATAGAGAAATGTATTGAATTCTCCACGACGAATCGGTCAAGCAAAGAGGGTGATCAACTCCTTGTGACGAGAATCGACCCGCAGTAACGTCGACGAGGTAGGCTCGCCCATTTTTTTCGACGATGGGAACGTAATGTTGAACCACGTTTGTGGATTCTTTCGATGGCCATAGAATGGTCATTCGATATATTACGTTATAACCATTCGCTGTAAAGTATTTGCCTGCCGCTTCGACTGCCTCAAGAGAATCCCCGTCGGGAACTCGAATATAGGAGCTCACTTTACTTCGGGATTTCACCAGCAGATCGACGATTTCGGTTATGTCGGATGTCGCAATTTCGGGCGATGTACGGTCGTCGGCATCGGGCTGCCATGGTTTAAGCTGGCTGGTGTCCACGTCGCCTCGGTATTGACCTCTGCCAACAATGCTAACGTGATCCTCATCGGTTCGCGACAACAGGTAGTATGCATTCCCAGAGCTTTGAATAATATTTGTGTCGGATGAAACGCGATTGTATTTAAGCAGGTCCAACGCGGACGAGGAAGCGGAGTGACTCGTCACGGGTTTTGCGCCCGGCTGGGTTGAAAAATCGAAGTCCTGATCCAGCACTGTAAAATCGCTTACGCGAGGGTCGTCCGCATAGATGAGCATCGTCCTGTCGAATTTCTTACTGAACCAGAGTAAATCCGTTTTTTGCACCAAGTCCGGAACGGATATTTTGATTTCTGCGCGAGTCGCAAGAGCGTTGTGAACGCTGAACAATTGGCGAATTGCGACATTGTCGGAGGTCGAATCTACGGCGTTGTTGCTTATAGCCCCGAGACGATAGAAGTAGACGCATGCATCTTCTTCGTCAACGCAGGCTAGGAACGTCCCCGCGGGCATGTCTCCTGACGTGATCAGAATGGGCCGATCTGAAGCAATGTCCTCAAGGTCGATACGAATGCCTACAACTGAATCGGCAGTTTCGCGAAGATGGACGACTTCGGTGTTCGGGGCGATACCTAACTCACCGTCGAAGCGGAACGGCATGAATGGGCGGCGGTGGAACTCGATATTTCTTGCGATTCCCTGGTCCATCAATTCGAAATTCAAATGACGGCCTTCGCTCCCAAGCGACGACACCGCCTCAGGAAAAATCGTTGCATCAGATCGACTGTATCGGAAGGGCGTCTCGACTCTTGTTATTGCACGGGAGGAACTCAGTTCGATAGCCCCTTCGTCGTTCAACGCGCGAGGATCTGCAGGTGGTATCGCCTGCTTGGGCGCGCTTGGCGCCGCCGCATCGACATCGGGCAATTTTCCTGTGCCCAATGGCGTTTCCTTGGCGTAACTGTACGAATATTCATAATATCGAAAGTCGTTTTGATGTAACGATGCCAACAGGCCTCGGGCTTCGGCGGGTTCGGATTTGCCAGATTTCGCCACGTTGGGGGCTTCCGGATTCAATATTTTAATTTCTGGGTTTGGAATTGTTTTTGATTTTACTTCTTTAAATTTGAAATCAAATTTAAATTTTCTGACTTGTTTGTAAAGTGACTTCGTGAGGGTGTCGAGCGGTAGCGGCTCCCAGAATGCGAATATCTCGTAACCGGCAATGGCAAGAACGCGGAGTGGGAAGAACGCCAGGCTTGATCCGACTTCGGCCCAAACAGCGAGAAACAATGCAGGTCCCCGAAGCCCCTTCGCGAGATTTTTAACTAAAGAAGCACGCAAAATTTTTGCGCTTGCGGCGGTCAGCTGGCCAACGGGAAAACCTATTGATATCAAAGTGAGAACGGCGGACAGTGCCTCTAGTGAAATTTCCCCTGCCGACGGTTCGTAGTCGGGATCGTGGTGGATTCGGTATATTATGTCGAATCCTGTAAGCAATGAGGTATAATATTGCCACCACGCCTTCTTATATTTCGCTTCTACAGCCTGCGCCATGAGAGTTTTTAGCGCATCATCGGTGGCTTCGTCCACGATAGAAAGCATGTTTTTTTCTTTAAAATTACGCTTGCTGTCTCCGTTTAAATATAGATAAGCTTTCTCAAAGCTATCTTCATTAATTATCGATGCATTGCCAAATATCGGCTGGACTACGAGTTTAATCATATCTTTGTCCATCCACCAATGATGACTTCCATCCGGGACGTTTGAAGAGAACAGGTCGAGAAAAGGATCTTCAAAATCTATTTCGGGACACCCTTGTTCCAGAGATATATCCCTGAGCGCGGCATTCTGGTTCATCTAGGCCACGGTGAACGATCTCACTAGACAGGATCCGCCGAGAGTAGAAATCACTGTCCAGTCTTTTGTGAGCATTTCGCAAAATATCAATTCGCCGGCCTTCGCATAGGTCATTTTGGCCCTCGATGAATCACTGAGCCAATTCAAAAAAAGCGGGTATAGGTAGCCTATGGAAGGTTTTGGAGCAGCATCGAGTTTGGGTCTCATATATAGGGTCATTTGTACTACCCTGAGCGGTTTTTCGGTAAGCATCAGATAGGGATGCATGCCATATTCTGAGAGTGCAAAATAGCTTATTGATTTTGCGACAGCCTTGTGATACTTGGATTTGAAATCAGAAAATTGCTTGTAATATTCTGTGTCGCTGTACGTCTTATCGCTAGTGGCAATATTCTGGAGGAATTTCGCGCCTTCGGTGGCCACGCTTCCATTTCGGTTGCTGATAGGTGATCTGTCGAGTTCTCTCTTAAAAACTAGAATTAGCTCAGCGGGGTTAGTGGCAAATCGGTGAAGATTATTGACATCTCGCCCGATCAATGCCTTGTAAAATATGGCCTCCGCGAATGAAATGAATGCTGTCATTTCGGGGCTTGACGCTATTATCAAAGGGAAATTATATAGATAATCCACGTCTGATAGGTTGCCGAGAACGGATGGATTATCTGAGCCTGCCGGCTGCGGACGTTTTCCGAGCATTTTCAGTGCGGCCTTGACTGCTAATACTCTGGCATAGAAAACAGTAGCATCTCCAAGCCTGGAGGGAAGGGTCGGAAGTTGCGGCTTAATTTCCTGTAGTATCGGCTTTATCTCGTTCAGGGCATCAAGAAAATTGTGAGATAGTTTTATGTGATTTTCAAGATGGAGGGCTGCGTAGCGGTATTCAGCAAGTTTTTCCCTGCTGCGTTCGAGACGTTGTCGATCGCGTGGACCTCTAAATGTATATATTTCTTCTTTTGCTTGTCTGATTTTTTCTGCAATAGACTGTCTGGACGCGGAGATTGCTGTTTCGGGAATTCCAGATTTGTCGTCGAGAAATTCTCTAGTCGCGTCAGCCCATGAGGAAATGGCCGTTTGCACGCCATTTACGACTTCGGCGGGTGCGGTAGTGTTGGAGTCGTAGCCTAATCGTGTGTTTATATAGGCATCGAGAGATTCAGTGAAAATTGCCTGTTCGGGAAGTTCGATCGGCAAGCCGAAAATTGATTCCAGCTTGGCGATCACTCCTTCTTTGCTGTCAAAATGAAGATTCCTTCGCGCACGAAGGATGAATGTTTCGTACGTCTTTATTTTTATCAGGAGTGGCTTGAGAAGCTGCAGTTTTTCAGGTGCGCAGTTATCGGCCGGATCGATTCCCGTAATGATCGAATAGAGTTCTGCGCCGTATCGGTCTTCCGAGGAGCGGTAACGCAACGGCGTTCCAACATCCCTTACATAGTCGCCCCACGTGCTGCGTACGGAAATTTCGTACGTTGCGTTTTCACTTTCACCCAGCTGGTTTTTATTGTCCGGCGCAAAAACCGCAACCAACGCATCTTCGAAAAATTGATGATCGAATTGGGTTTCTATGAAGTATGTGACACATGCCAGGTTTCGGCCCTGAATATATAACCATTTAAAATTCGGTGTCTGTATGTCAGCGTTAGTGTCATGATATTCCTGACTCAATGGTTGGGCGTCGGCCTGTAAAATCTCAAAGTCAGTGTCGTCGATCTCTTTCGGAATAGATAAGCCCAATTGGACAAAATACGCAACGATAGTGCCTATCGTGACGATAGACACCGTACCGACAACCAACGCCCGCATGCCCGGTGGCCAGATCGCGCCTAACTGGCCGTGGCCAACTACCGCCGCCGCCGCGGCGATTGGGAGCGCAATGAAGGGTCTTGTTTCTGGGGCGTCGGAAGTGACGGAGTTTTGTGGGGAGGATGCATAGTTTTCTTCGGTCTGGGAGGATGTGCCGAAGGACTCGAGGCTCGATTCGCGCCCGTTGTTATTAGCGGTCTTAAAGATCGCATCCGCCTCGTCTAGCCTGCCAGTGACGGTGACCGTAGGCAAAGAAGCCGCTGCGTCCAGAGCCGCTTCACGTCTCCTTTCAGCTGCAAAGGCTCGCAACCTGGCCTTATGGGGTTCTTTCATTGTCTGCCTGTGCAGCTTTTGCCAGGCCTTATCTTCACGACTCACGGCACTGGGATCGTCATCCACTGAACAGACAGGTTCAACTATTGTGGCTAGGGCGGTTGGGGGCTTCGCATCGACCACCGTTCGCAGGACTGCATAGCCTTGTACCGCTCGCTGCAGTTTCCCGATCATCCCCGCCAGATTCCTGCCAAGCGGGGTCTTGGGAGGATGCAGATCGTTCTTAAAGAGGAATCCGTTTGGCGGGTAAACCGCAGGCCCCTGAACAACCTTCGATCCGTTTGTTGGGTAACAAAACGCAGGTCCATGAAGAACCGTCGATTCCACCGGCTCATCAAGAACCTTCGAGATGAGAGGGTTGACTGCCTGCCGGCTGACAAAATATCCGTAGTACGAAAAGAGTGCGACAACCCCGACAGCCATGTAAATGTTGTCCCGCTGAGCGCTCAGGCATTCGGGAACCACCCCGTCCAGCACGTCGTCGATATATCGTTTTGTCTCCTCGGCGATGGCAAATAGCAGCGATTGTGGAGACAGCAACTGATAGGGAAGTGCCAACAGCACCTGGATGAGTCCGCCCACCACATCGCGCTGCCGCACGGCGTTCCACAGATTCCACACGGTGGTGCCACCCGCGGCTACGCCACTTAACATGGGCGAGACTTTCGCGAGCGCCCAATACCCACATGTCAATAATCCGCTGTAGGCAAGCCATCCACTGGTCTGGGATCCGGCTGAAAAAAGCACCCGCTGGAATTCGG
>NZ_JABBGJ010000033.1 GCF_012927345.1 Paraburkholderia polaris | reverse complement strand
TAGTAGTCGAACTTGCTGGTGTACGGATGAAAACTCGGGTCTTCGAGTTCGAAGCGCTCGATGGCGTACATCGCCTGCGTGAACGCCTTGTTGGGATCGGTGAAGATGTTCTGGCCGAACACTTCCTTGAAACGCGCCGCGTAAGGTGCGTGCTCCAGTTTCGCGAGTACTGCCGCCGGATCCTTGTTAGCCATCTCGTTCGGATTGAGCAGTGGGAAACTCGCCTGATCGTGCAGACGGTTGAAGCGCCCGTCCCAACCGAAACCGCCCACCGGCGCGTTGTCCGTCTCGCTCAGGCGTTCGGACATACTGGCCGCCTGCGCATGACTCCACATCGGTGTGCGGTTCAGCACGTAGCGCAGGCTTGGCACAGCGCGCGTGCCTTGCGAGCGCATGTCGGGCCCGCCCAACTGCGCGGCCAGCCCGTTGGGCGGCCCGTACGCGTGTGACGGGCTATGACAGCTCGCGCACGACATCTTGCCCGACGCCGACAACGACGCATCGAAGAACATCAGCTTGCCGAGCGCCGCGGCGTCGCTATAGACGGGCTTCGCGTCGGCCGGCGCGCCGGCTGCCGCCATCGGTAGCAGCACGGCGCTCGCCAGCGCGGCGAGCACCGCGAATCGCATTGAGGAAACCGTCATCGGCTTACAGGTTCGTGAAGATGTCGTTGCCGAACCCGACCAGACCGGCCTGCCCCGCGTAGCCGAGATGGTCCAACTGGAAGATGTCCTCAATGCTCTTGAGCATCGAGTAGTGGTTGTACTGCACCGTCGACACCGTGCCCGGTTTGATGAACTTCGAGATCATCACCGCCCCGGTCTGGTCGCCGCCAAAGCTCTGCTTGGTCAGGTTGATCGTCGTGCCCTTGTACGACAGCGACGAAGTCTGCGGGAACGCCGGCAGATTCGGACCCGGCTGCTGGCTGCAGCAAGTTGTACCCGCAAAGGTCAGTTGCGTTTGGCCCGCCGAGGGCTGGCTCACTGTCGCGTAACTGCTTTCGTCGAAGTTGATAATCAACAGCCCGTCCTTCTGGAACGCCGGCGAGGCCGTGATAATCGGCACCCACTTCTGCAGGAACGTGTTCGCGCTCGTCAGTCCGCCCGGCTGGCCGTTCACGCACGGCGAATCGTGACCGTCGTCGCACAGGTTCGGCGTGATCAGGTTGAAGTTGGCGGTGGTCGAGATCGATTGCAGATCGGTTGTGAGCGTGTTCAGATTCACGACGTGCTGGCCGCAGTCCGACGAATCGATGATCGAGTGGAAGTACATGAACGGGTTGTGACGCGTCGCGTACTGGTCGCCCAGCGGCACGGCCGCGCTCGGCGCTTCCCCCACCTGTGTCAGGTCGGTCGTGTTCAGCGTCGGGTGGCCGCATGTGGCGGCTTCGCGCGTCGGGTCGTTGCCCATGTCGTCTTCATAGCCCTTCCAGGTGTAGCCGGCAGCCTTCAGCTGGTCCGGCAGCGTCTTGATGCTGGCGGGATACACGCAGCCCGAGCCAATCGCCTGACCGTCCGGCGTCATGCCGGTGAGCGTGAAATCCTGGTAGATCGGGCAATCGTTATCCGTTTCCGGCGTCGGCGCCTGGCCGCTGATCATCGAGATGTAGTTGTCGAGGCTCACGTGGCCGGTACCGTAGTACTGCTGCACCAGCGCGCCTTGCGAAGCCAGCGTCTGCGACAGATACGGGGCCTTGCTGTTCGCGCCGAAGGTGGTCGCGTAGTTTTCGTTTTCGAGTGTGATGACGAAGACGTGCCGGATCTGCTGCTGCCCGGTCACATTGAGTGACGAGGACGACGAGCCGCACGCGGCGACGATAACGCCAACCAAGGCAGCAGAAATAGCAGCGAAAAGTGTGCGCATCCAGGTGCGTTTTGACATTACCTTCCCTTTTAATTGTGTTTTCCCGATCCGATCGACTCGACACACTTCCCGATTACTTTGCATGACGAAATAAACCGGATTGAATCGATGGACACGCAATTGTCCGTATTGCCCCGTTGGCAGAAAACCGGCGTATCGAGCAACCGGGATCGCCTTTTTCGGTGCAAAGCGAGGTTAACATCGCCGGTTCGATCGCACTTAGTCCATCTCGACTAGGGGGAAACGACGACTCCAGGGAGCAATCAAAGGCTTGCTATTCAATCGCCCCCCACTTTGCTGCTCGCCTCATACCAACCCCGAAATCGCGCCTTGACCTCAAGACATCAGGACATCAGGACATCAAGACGTCATAATGTCTACGATGAACACCGACCGAAGCAGTCAACTCCCTCTCTGCGCGCAGGTGCGACGTATCTGAGCTACACGCTGTGGCGCTTCACGGTGTCGCCTGGGGCAAGCAGGTGATCGTTGCCGCGGGATTACTGGCCGGTGCGGCTTGATGTGTGCGGCACGGACGACCCCAGGTATGATGTGATCGTGCGACGTCAGCGTTCGATTCACCGCCGCACTTTGTCGCTGCCGTTTGTCGCTGCGTTTTGTCATTGCGTTTCGAAGTTGCATTTGCAGCCGCGTTTTACGCGGCACCTCTTCCAGCCACGAGAACCATCATGCCCGCCCAACACGACGAAGTCCCCACTGCCAGCAGCAAGCCGGGTAAGGCAAAGCGCAAGGATCTGTCCATTGTGTCGCGCAATCTTCTGATGGTTGCGGTCGGCGTCGTGGTCTTCGCGATCGTTGCGACCGTCGTGCTCTACGGTCCGATCACTTACGGCGACGAGGTTCCCAACTTCGGCATCATTCTCATGCTGACCATGCCGGTTATCGCGGGCGTGGCGTTCCGGGTGGGACTGGACGCGTGGCTGGATAGGGAATGAGCGGCGCCGCCAGCGGCAACACCACCCACACCTCCAGCCCACCACCCTCGCGCGCATGAAACTGCAGGCTGCCGCCGTGCAGCCGCGCAATCCGCTCGACAATCGCAAGCCCCAGCCCAGTCCCCCCGCTATGCGCGCGAGCATTGCGACCACGCTGAAACGGCGCTTTGAGCTGCTCCAACTCCTCTGCCGAAAGCCCCTTGCCGCGATCGCCGACCGCGACATACACGGCTTCGCCGGTGGCCCAGCTCCGCACGGCGAGCCCGGTGCCGCCGTATACGATCGCGTTCTGCATGAGGTTCATCAGGAGCCGCATCATGCTGATCGGCCGATATGCAACCGCGGGCAAAACCGCGAGCGACAGCGCGAATTCGTGCCCTAACCCCGCGAAATCGCCGGCAAGCCGTTCGACCAATGCATTGAGATCGCCGGGTTCGGCCGCTTCACGCTCGCCGCTGCCCGCGTAATCCATGAACTGCTGCAAGATCGTCTCGATCTGGTCCAGGTAAGACTCGGCGGCGACCACAAAGCTGCTGTCGCTGCCCGCCGGCATCGCCATGGCCATCGAGAGACGCAGTTTGGTGAGCGGCGTGCGGATGTCGTGTGAGATGCCCGCCAGCATCAAAGCGCGCGTCGCCTCGGCTTGCTGCAACGCATGCGTCATCTGATTGAATGCGCTGCTTACCGCAGCGATCTCAGTAGGACCGTCGGTCGGCAGCGGCGCAGGCGTCTCGCCGGCACTCACGCGGCGCGCCGCCCGCGTCAGCTGCTGGAGCGGCTGGTTGAGGTGGCGCTGGATCACGTAGCCGGTCAGCGCCGCCAGTGCGCCCAAACCGAGCGACAGCAGGATCGCGGCGTCGAGTCCGGCACCTTGCGCGTCCTCCGGAATCGGCAGCGCGATCCAGTACGGCGTGTGCGGCGCATCGGCCGGCGCATGCATGCGAATCCACAACCGTTGGCCGCCTTCTGACTGCCAACGCGCGGGCATGTCGGCAGGCAGATGCTCGCGCAAGCTGTCGAGAAACACGTCGCGCTGATACGTGCGATAGGCGCGCATCAGACTTGGGGGCGGGTCAACGGCCGCTTCTGCGGGCAGTTGCGCGCGAGCGTCGAGGCGAGCGGTCAATTCGGCGCGCGCGCCCGGCGGTGTAGCCCGAAGCAGGTTATCGAGCGTCGTCACATAGGTAGCGAACACCGCGCCCGCCCGTTCGACGCGGGGCCGCTGCACATAGTGCAGCAACACCGCAAGCGCACAGACCTGACTCAGCATCACCAGCACGATCAGCAGGGCGATATTGCGCGCCAACAGCGTTTTCGGCAGCGCCCTCTGGAGCCACGCGCGCGTCATGAGTCGACGTCCGCGATCAGCATGTAGCCGACGCCCCACACGGTTTTGATGAAGCGCGGCTTCGACGGGTCGTCCTCGACGATCTGCCTGAGGCGCAGCACCTGCACGTCGATGCTGCGATCGAGCGCATCGTGCTCACGCCCACGGGCGCGCGCCAGCAGATTGTCACGACTCACGGGCCGGTTCGGCGAAGAAGCCAGCGCGACCAGCAGCAGCATCTGCGCCGAATGAAGCTCCAGCAGTTCTCCAGCACGCGACAGCTGCTGCTTGCCGACGTCGAGACTGAAATCGCCGAAGCGCACGCTCTGCGAGGTCACGGTGACATCGCCCGAGGCGATCTTCTGGCGGCGCAGCAGTGCGTTGATCCGTGCCACCAGTTCACGCGGCAGGAACGGTTTGGCGAGGTAGTCGTCAGCGCCGGTTTCGAGGCCGGCCACCTTGTCGAGCGGATCGCCCTTGGCGGTCAGCATCAGGATCGGCAGCGTCTGCCCTTGCGAGCGCAAGCGGGCGCAGATTTCGAGGCCGTCTTCTTCGCCGATCATCAGATCGAGCACCAGCAGATCAAACGGCTCGCGCTCCAGATAACGGTCGAGCCGTTTGCCGTCCTCCGCGATCCGCACGTCGAAGCCGTGGCCGCGCAGGAAGCGCTGCAGCATGTTGCGCAGTTCGGCTTCGTCGTCGAGTACGATGATTTTGGCGGGGCGATCCATATGAAAGCTCCTCGGTTTAAGCGTCGGGCGGTGCATGCCGCGCGAATTCGACGATCAGAATCGCGTTCTTCGCGGACAGCGCGATCAGCATTACGAGGCAGGTTTCATCGCGCGTCGGGGCGTCAATGGTCGTACGATCCCGCCGATGCCCGCGCGGCTCAGTGCGCTGCCCCGCGTTCCTGCATGAATGCGGCGATCTGCGGCAACGTGATGTAGCCCGCTTTCTGCGTGTCGATTTCATCGAAATGCTTGGCGACCATCGGCATGCCCGCGGCGGCCTGTTCCTTGGTGAGCTTGCCGTCGTGCGTGGTGTTGGCATTCGAAAAGCGCGTTTGCAACTGCTGCGCCATGCGTTCCATGCGCTGGGGATTGCCACCCTGCGGCGCGGCCGTTTGGGCAAACGTGACGGTGGATGCGCAGCACAGCAGCACAACGGCGATCAACTTTTTCATGACTGACTCCTTCGCTTGAGCCATCGTGCGTCGCCTGCAAATCGCCGCGATCCGTTCGATGACAGGCCGAATTCTTGAGGAAGCGCCGCTGGAAGGCAATTTCAGAATCATGTCGCCATATGTCATGGTTGTCGTGGCGCGCGGCAAGGCATGCACCCGCGCTGTTGTCGCAACACAGCATGCGCTCTCTATGCCCGCATGCTCATCTCCTCGCCCGCTTTCGGGCGACATTAAATGAAATAAGTTCGCGCTGCCGTTTCAAATGCGGTTTGCGTATCTTTCGTCTGCCGGCGCTACCAGCACCTCGAGCACCTCGAGCACCTCAAGCGCCTTAACGGTTCGGGCGATCTCTCAAGCAATCCGAACCAGCCGCGCTGCATCTCCACCGGAAGACGCGCCGCGCCATTCAAAACGCCTCAGGAGTATCAAGCGAGTATTCGTCTCGTCTGCGCCTCTACCTTCACCGCCATCGGTCTCGCCTGTTCGTCGACGGCGTTCGGCCGGGTGGTCGTCTATATGCCCGCTGCCGTGGTCTACGCGCCGCCGCCACGCCCAGTCTATTACTACGCGCCGGTCAAGCCGGTTTACGTGGTGGCGCCCCCGCCGGCTCCGGTTCCCGTTGCCGTCGCTGTCGCTGTCGCTGTCGGAACGCCCGTGCCGCCGGTTGCAAAAACCGTCGCCCTATCCACGACAGCCGTGGTGCCCGCGCCTACCGGCTACGCAATTGTGCCCGCCCCGACCGTCACCTACGCGCAGCCGGTCATGGTAGTGCCACGTTAAGGGCGCCAAGGCGGGGCGCCAAAACGGGGCACCAAAGCGGTTGATCAGACCTGCCTCCTCCAGAGACATCCCTTGACTGGACAGCGCCGAATCATCAGATAAATACGGGCGTTTGAAAGCCAGATGTCAACTCAGCATCTCGGAGTGCGGTACGGCACTTGCTGGGAATCTGTATCAACGTCAGGCGTGTCCATTAGTTAGACATATCTGTCCAACAAATGGCGTCCCGTCTGCGTGGTTCATCCGCCTTTTCTTCAGGAAGATTAGATGAGCTATCACGACATAGACAAAGAGATTGCCCATTTCGAAATCGTATTCGGCCTGATTTCCGCCAACGATCGCATTCCGCTGTCGTATTGGCGCAATCGGCTGAGCATGCTTCCTAAAACATCGCTGATGCCGATCCAGCGTGCTCGCCTCGCACGGCTCGACGCCGCGCTGCGCACACTCGAGCAGTCCGCGCAAGCGCTGGCGGCCAAGCCACCCATGCGTTCGACGGGCACCCAGCCATGACGCAGGCGGTGACGGAGAAGCGCGAAGACGCTGCTGACCGCCATCGCACTGGAGATCAGCGGCAATCGCCGAACGGGCGCAAATAGCACGCGGCGGCGTCAAAGCGGCCGCCGCCTGTTGCGCTCAACCCATCAGGAAATCAGGATCCGCGCGGCCAGCGCCAGCGCGAGGGCCGGCAGCATTACCACTACGCCTACTTTCAGAAACTTCATGAAGCTCACGTCCTCGCCCTCCCGGCGAATTGCGTTGAGCCAGAGGATGGTTGCGAGCGAGCCGGTGATCGACAGGTTCGGACCGAGATCGACGCCAATCAGGAGTGCGTCGATCACACGCTCCGGACTATGTGCCTGCATCACGGTCGAACTGGCGATCAACCCCGCCGGCAGGTTATTCATCAGATTGCTGCCGATCGCGATGATGCTGCCCGCCCAGCCGGCCGTCGCGAGTTCGCTGTGTTGCGTCGCGTCTTGCAGCAGATTGACGAATGTCTTGATGACGCCGGTGTGATCGAGCATTTCGACCAGCACGAACAACGCAGCGACCAGCGGCAGCACGCTCCACGATATCTCCTTGATCATTGGCAGCGGCGATTTGCGCTCCTGGATCAGCACGACCACTGCGGTCAGCGCACCGAGTATCGCGGTAGGCAGGCCAAGGGGAACATCAAAGGCCGAAACCGTCAGTAACACGATGGCCGTCACAGCGATGCCCGCGAGCGCAACGCGCCCGCTCGACGACAACTCGAGCGGCTCGAGATCGGCCTCGCAGGTGCCGGCGAGCGCTTCGCGCTGGGTCCAGCGCAACAGCACATAGGTCGCAACGATCGACAGCAGCGAAGGCAGCGTGAAGCGCATCAGCCAGGCGCCGAGGGCGGGCGTGTGATTGCCGTACAGGACGATGTTGGCCGGGTTAGAGATCGGCAACACGAAGCTCGCGGCATTCGCAATGAACGCGCAGACGAAGAGCAAGGGCAGCGGATGCGTCTTCGCTTTTTTAGCGGCGGCAAATACGGCTGGCGTGAGGACAACCGCGGTGGCGTCATTGGAAAGGAAGGCAGTAATGACTACGCCGACCAGATAGACCAGCAGAAAGAGCTTTCTCGGTGAACCTTTGGCGTGGTTGACCGCGAATACGGCGACCCAGTCGAACAGACCTTCGCGGCGCCCGACTTCCGATAGCAGCATCATGCCGAACAGGAAGAGGTAGACGTCCGTGCCTTTGCCAACCGCCTCGATTGCGAGATCGACGGGAAGCAGGCCCAGCGACACGAGCAATAACGCGCCCGCGACGGCCCACACAGCCTCGGGCCATTTGAATGGGCGGGTGATGACGCCGGCCGTAGCGGCGATGGCGATACCCCAAGATAGGAAGACGGAATTCACCAAGCAGGTCCTGGATTCTGATTGTGCGCGAGCGCGGTATGGGAACGCAGCATAACCCATGACAGGGATGCAGCCGAGATTCGGTTGCAAGTTGTGTGCCACACTACTCGAGCCGCCGCGCGCGTTTATTCCATTCACATTAGCGCCACGGCTAGAACAATCCGTTCTCTTCTCCCCGTCTATTCAGTTTCCGGCGGCAGCCCTACCATCCGCATTCACCCGCGACATACCGCACGCGGCAAGCATCAATTCGCCGACCGCGACGGATTACTCGCGCGGATGATTCCGTTCCTCAAATAACACATGCGTAACACGTGAGTAACAAGCGTGTAGCAGGCGATTGGCTACAGCCTGTTGGCAATCTAATTCCCGACGGTGTGCAATCCGCGCGCGTGGGTTCGATAGGATGCGTACCACTATGAAATCAAACTTTTACCACTCCATTCTGGCCGGTGTCGCCGCCTTCTCTTTCTTCGGCACAGGCCTTGCCCACGCCGATGTCGACACGAGCAAAAGCAGCGTCATTGCCACGACGAAACAGATGAACGTGCCGGTGGACGGCAAATTCAGGAAGTTCTCGGCACAGCTGAATTTCGACCCGGCCAAGCCGACCGCCGGCAGCGCCAGCGTGTCGATCGACACCGGCAGCTACGACCTCGGCGCGGACGACTACAACAAGCAGGCTCAAGGCAAGGAATGGTTCGATAGCGCGACTTATCCGGCCGCTACGTTTGTCTCGAGCGCGATCGCGCCGGCCGGTGGCAATCAGTACAAGATCACCGGCAAGCTCACCATCAAAGGTAAATCGCAGACTGTTGTGGTGCCGGTCACCATCGCCAGCCAGGGCAACACACAAACCTTCGACGGCGCATTGCCGATCAAACGTTCGCAGTTCGATGTCGGTACGGGCGAATGGAAAGACACGTCGGTTGTCGCGGACGAAGTCGTCATCAAATTTCACATCGTCGCTTCGAAGAAGTAACTGAAAACACCGAAGCGTCGCAGCAATTTCTTAAACCTGGAGAATCACTTGAAGAAGCAACTTTTGCTCGCCGCCGGCGCGCTGGCCGCAGCCATGTCGTTCAACGCCATGGCCGCGGATACGTATCAGCTTGATCCGATGCACACCTCCCCGAGCTTCGAAACCGACCACTTCGGCGGACTGTCGATCTGGCGCGGCAAGTTCAAGAAGAGCAGCGGCACTGTGGTGCTGGATCGCGCGGCGAAGACCGGCACGGTAGACGTGACGATCGATATGAACTCGGTGGACATCGGTAACGACAAGCTCGACGCGGAACTGGTCACGGACAAGTTCTTCGACGCCGCCAAGTACCCGAGCGCGACCTACAAGGGCACGCAGATCCGCTTCGAAGGCGACAAGCCGGTAGAAGTGATCGGCACGTTGACCATGCATGGCGTGACCAAGCCGGTCAACCTGAAGATCGAATCGTTCAAGTGCATCATGAACCCGATGCTCAAGCGTGAAGTGTGCGGCACCGAATCGACCGCGACGTTCAATCGCGACGATTTCGGCATCGACTTCGGCAAGACCTATGGCTTCAAGATGCAGACCACGCTGCATATTCAGGCTGAAGGCATCAAGCAATAATAGCGGGTTCCCTGCCGCTCACGGCAGGCGGTTGCCGGCGCGCTGATCAACGACGACGAACTGATGGCCCACGCGGTGCCGAACGCCCAAGGCAACGACAAGATCGGCGACGACTTCGTGCCGGCGGTCGAGCGCTACAAGCTGTACCCGGTGGCGCAGATCGGTGTGAGCTACCGGTTCCAGGCACCTTGCCGGACCCATCGCTGATCCGATCCAGGATCGGCATGCGGTCCGGAAGCCCAGCACCTTGCCCCGGCGGAGCAAGGTAGTATTACGGTTTGGCGTCCGGCGTGCAGCGCATCATGGCTCGCACGTCCTGACGCCCGACACAGCAAGCCATCAGACAGGGCAACAGCAAGCTCATCGCCTGTTATGCTCGCTGCCCGCGCCGTCACCCCATCCGCCATCCATGAGTTCTGCAAGCCGCCGCATCGCGCATCTGGACATGGACGCGTTCTACGCGTCCGTTGAGCTTTTGCGCTATCCCGAACTGCGCGGCAAGGCGGTGGTGATCGGCGGCG
Source organism: Paraburkholderia polaris (assembly GCF_012927345.1). Taxonomy (GTDB): domain Bacteria; phylum Pseudomonadota; class Gammaproteobacteria; order Burkholderiales; family Burkholderiaceae; genus Paraburkholderia; species Paraburkholderia polaris. The sequence continues at coordinate 120,846 of NZ_JABBGJ010000033.1, read as the reverse complement.
GCCGCAATGGCGTGCCGCAAACGCTTGAAGACGGCAGCCGCCGCTATGCGAAGCTGCGCGATTACGCGGGCCGCGGCGTGGTGACCACCTCCACCTACGAAGCCCGCGCGCTCGGCGTGTTCTCCGCGATGGGCATGATGAAGGCCGCCGTGCTCGCGCCGGACGCGATTTTGCTGCCCACCGATTTCGAATCGTATCGACACTACTCGCGCCTGTTCAAAGCGGCGGTTGCCGCCTTCACGGACCGGATCGAAGACCGCGGCATCGACGAAATCTATATCGACCTCACCGAGTTGCCGGGCGAGCCGCGCGAGATCGCCGCGCGCATCAAGCAGGCCGTCAATCAGGCGACCGGCCTCACCTGCTCCATTTGCGTGGCACCGAACAAGCTGCTGGCGAAAATCGGCTCAGAACTCGACAAGCCCGACGGCCTCACGATTCTGACGCCCGAGGATGTGCCCTTGCGCGTGTGGCCGCTGCCGGTGCGCAAGGTCAATGGAATCGGGCCAAAGGCCGCGGAAAAGCTCACCGCGCTCGGTCTCGTCACGGTCGGCGATCTGGCGGCGGCGGACGCGGGCTTGTTGCAGGACCACTTCGGGCGCAGCTACTCGGCGTGGCTCATGCAGGTCGCGCAAGGCTACGATGAGCGACCGGTCGTGGTCGAATCGGAGCCCAAGTCGATGAGCCGTGAGACGACCTTCGAACGCGATCTGCATCCGCGTCATGATCGCCCGGCCCTGTCGAGCTCGTTTACCGGCTTGTGCGTGCGGGTCGCGGAAGACCTGGTGCGCAAGGGATATGTGGGCCGCACCGTGGGCATCAAGCTGCGCTATGACGACTTCCGTACGGTCACGCGCGACCTGACTCTCGATGAACCGACTGCCGACGCCACCGAGATCCGGCGCGCGGCAACCGAATGCCTGAGACGAGTGGAATTGAACCGCAAGCTACGGCTGCTGGGCGTGCGCGTGAGCGCGTTGACGCCGGCCAACGCACAACCGGTGAAGCAGCGTCTACCGGTTCAGGCCGATTTGCCGTTTACCAGCGACGATTAACCCGCTGCTTCCGCAGGGACACCGACATTCGCGCGTGCCGCCGGCAAGCTGGTTTCCACACTCGACGCCGCAATCGAAAAAGCAAACGTGTTGATCCCGTTCGCGCTTTCCGCCGACACCGTACCGCGATGCATTTCCGCAATGGCCTTCACGATCGCAAGACCCAGCCCGTGGTTTTCGCGGCTATTGGTGCGGGACACTTCCGCACGATAGAACCGGTCGAACAGGTGTTCAAGCACGCCGGGCTCGATCGGCTCGCCCGGGTTGGCCACCGCTACGCGCAACTGATCCGCTGCATTCGAGATCGTCACCGTAATCGCCGCGCCGGGCGCACAGTGCTGGATCGCGTTCATCACCAGATTTGTGCAGGCACGGCCGAACAGCGAGCGATTCACCCGCGCCACCGCATCGCCGCGCAACTGCGCATGCACGCGCGCTTCTTCAAGCGGAATCTCCAGAAACTCCAGCGTATGTGCGACTTCCGCAGCCAGCGACACTTCGACGAGACCCGTTGCGCGTTCGCCCTGGTCGGCGCGGGCGAGGAACAGCATGTCGTTGATGATCGCGCGCATGCGTTCGAACTCTTCGAGATTCGATTGCAGCGTATGGCGCAGATCGTCGACCGAGCGGTTGCGTGTCAACGCCACTTCCGTCTGGCCGATCAGAATCGTCACCGGCGTACGCAGTTCGTGAGCCACATCCGCATTGAACGACTCGAGGCGGCCGTATGCGCCGTCCAGACGTTCGAGTGCGCCGTTGAACGAGTTGGCCAGATCGTTCAATTCGAGCGGCAGCGAGGCCGTATTCAGACGCTGTGAGCGGTTATTCGGGCTCACAGCGGAAGCATCTCGTGTGAGGCGCGTCAACGGCGCAAGACCCAGCCGCGTGACCGAATAACTCAGCAGCAGCACCGCGAGACTACCCAACGCTGACAGCGCGGCGAGCGCCGAACCGAACACGCGCATCGTGCGGAGGTTTGGCGAACAGCTGGCGGCGACCTGCAATTGCACGGGTGGGCGGGCGCCATTAGCCGGGACCGTCACCGTGACAGTCAGCATGTCCGAGCCGCCGCCGACCGGCGAAACGGTCGCGTAGCCGCCCGCCCAGCTCGACACCACCGGTCCCTCAACGGGCTTGCCATAGTGGAAATAGGGATCGGTGCTCGACACCGAGTACACAGTGCTGCCGTCGCGCGGTGTCATGTCGGTGAGCTTTTCGCGCGCCATGCGCCACTTTTCCGGCGTCACCGCGTGATAGACGATGATGCGCGCGATCTCCGTGCGATCGTCGAGCGACTCGCGCAAGTGATGCTGGAGTTGCGTGCGCAACACCGCAAAGAGCCCTGTGCCGACCAGCGTGAACACGAACAGCGCCACAAGCGCGAACATCGACGCGAGGCGGCGCGCGATAGAACGGTTCATGATTGTTCTGCCTCTTCACGTACTTCGAGCACGTAGCCCATGCCCCGCACGGTGTGCAGCAGCTTCGAGGGAAACGGGCCGTCGAGCTTGGCGCGCAATCGTTTGATCGCGGTTTCGACCACGTTCGTATGGCTGTCGAAGTTGACGTCCCACACGAGTTCGGTAATGGCGGTCTTCGAGAGAATGTCGCCCTGGCGGCGCGCCAGCACGCTGAGCAACTGGAATTCCTTGGCGGTCAGATCGAGGCGTACACCGTCGCGGGTAGCGCGCCGGCCGATCAGATCGACGAACAGATCGCCCACGGAAATCAGTGTCGACTCCTGCGAACGCGTGCGACGCGCCAGTGCGTGCAGCCGCTCGACCAGCTCGAGAAAGGAAAACGGTTTGGTGAGGTAGTCGTCGGCGCCTTCGCGCAGACCGCGCACGCGGTCGTTCACGTGATCGCGGGCGGTCAGCATGATGACCGGGGTCGACTTGCGCATGCGCAGCGCCTTCAGCACGCTGAAGCCGTCGCGTTTGGGCAGCATGACGTCGAGGACGATCACGTCGTAATCGAATTCGGTGGCCAGATGCATGCCTTCCTCGCCGTCGAGCGCGACGTCGACGACCCAGCCCTGCTCCGTCAAACCGGAGCGCAGGTAATCCACCACCTTATGCTCGTCTTCAACGATCAGCAATTTCATGCGCGTCCCCTTGTATCTGCATTATACGAAACGCCTCTTTTTCCTCTTTCCTGTCTGGCCATGTCATTGTCGGGCGGCTCACTTCGCGGGAGCCATCGCCTCCTTCGTGTCCGCTGTGTTGCCAGGCGAGCGCGCGCCCGATACGTCCGTGGCGGCATCCCAGCCGCCGCCCAGCGCCTTCACCAACGAAACCGACAGCGTCATCTGCTGGCCGTGGATCTGTACGTCCTGACGCTCGCTGGTGAGCAGCGACTGCTGTGCGGTGATGACGTCGAGGTACGCGACCAGGCCGCCTGAATAGCGGTCGTTGGCGAGCGACAGCAGATGTTGCGCATCGGTCACCGCTTCGTGCGATTGCTTCGACGCGCCGTCGAGCACGGAAAGGCCGGTGATGCCGTCCTGCACCTGCTGGAACGCGGTGAGCACGGTTTGGCGGTAGTTCGCCTCGGTCACCTTGTAGCCTTCGCTCGCGAACTGGACGTTCGCCGCACGGCGGCCACCGTCGAACAGCACCTGACCGACCGCCGCGCCAAGCGTCCACATCAGCGTCGGCGCACTCAGCAGACTGGCGAACTGCGTGCTTTCCCAGCCGATGCTCGGCGTCAGCGTCAGGCTCGGAAAGAACGCCGCTTTGGCGACGCCGATCTGCGCGTTCGCCGCGGCCATCGCTCGCTCTGCCGATGCGATATCCGGGCGGCGTTGCAATACGTCGCTCGGCAAACCAAGCGGAATCGCCGGCACCTGCACGTCTAGCACTTTGGGTTCGATCGCGAACTGCGGCGCGGGCACGCCTACCAGCGCGGCGATCGCATGTTCAAACTGCGCGCGCTGATTCAGCAAAAGTTGTGCTTGCACGCGTGTCGAATCGAGTAGCGACTTCTGCTGCAACACGTCGAGCCCGGACACCGAGCCGAGATCGTGCTCGGTCGTGACGTAATCGAGCGCCTTTTGCTGCAGTTTCACCGATTGATTCAGCACGTCGATCTCGGCGTCGAGCTCACGCAGCGAGTAATAGTCGGTGGCGAGATCGGTGGTGAGGACGAGCCGTGCGTTGGCAAGGTCGTCGGCCGATTGCTGCGCGGAGGCCGCGGCGCCCTCCACCTCGCGACGTATCCGGCCGAATAGATCGGTGTCGTAGTTGATCGTCGGGCCGAGCTGAACGTTGTTCTGTACCGTCGACGTCGTCGGCGTGGCGTAAGTGGTCAGCGGGCGGTCGTGCGAAATTCTGAAGCGCGACCCGGCTGCCGCCAGATCGACTTCAGGAATCTGCTGCGCACGGGTGTTCGCCAGCGTAGCTTTGGCCTGCGCATAATGCGCGCTCGCCGCGACCAGCGTCTGATTCTGCGCGAGCGCCTGCGTTTCCAGCGTGGCGAGTGTCGGATCGCCGAAGGCGCTCCACCAGTCGAGCGAGATCGGCGCATGCGAAGGCTCCGCGACGCGCCAGTACGAATCGGTTTGCCAGGTCGGCGGCACCTCGGCTTGCGGCCGCTGATAATCCGGGCCGACTGTGCACGCCGCCAGCAAGGCCGCGCTCGCGGTGGCCGCAAGCGCCGTTAGCGAAGTTAGCGTCGTTAGTGCCCGGTAAGCGCCCGCCTGCTTCACGATCACGACGCCCCCTTGCCGTTCTTCTGCGGCTGCGTGATCTGCACATGATCGCCGTCCGCGATCGAATCGCTCGGATTGATGATGACCTTGTCGTTCGCCTCGATCCCGCTTTCGATTTCGAGCGACTGCCCCAGGTCCTGCGCGATCACGACTTTGCGCAACGCCACATTACCCTTCGCATCGACCACCGCGAGCCGCGGCCCTTCGGCGCGAAACAGCAAGGCATTGCCCGGCACCATCAATTGCGCATGGGCAACCGCCGGCACGGCCACCTGGACATACGCGCCGGGCCTCAGCTTGTCGTCAGGATTCGGCAAGGTCACTTCGATTTGCAGCGAGCGGGTCGGCACGTCGATCGCGCCGGAGATGTGCGTGATCGTGCCGTGGAACTGCTGACCCGGCAATTCGGCCTGCGTGACCACGACTTTCTGTCCGACCGACACGTTTTGCGCGTACGCCTGCGGCAGTTGCACATAGACCCGCAGCGGATCCGATTGCGCCAGTGCGAACAGCGCGCGGCTCGTGCCGCTGCCCGCGTCGATCAGGTCGCCGACATCGACGTTGCGCTGCGTGACCACGCCCGAAAACGGCGCGACGATACGCTTGAACGATTCGAGTTGCTGCAGGCGTTTCACATTGGCATCGGCGGCGGCGAGGTTGGCGACGTCCTGCGTGTAGGTGCTCTGCCGTTCGTCGAGCTCCTGCTGTGAGACCGCATCGCGTTGACGCAACTGCTGCCAGCGTTCCATCGAGCTTTTGGCGAGGCCGAGACTCGAACTGCTTTGCTCACGCTGCGCCAATGCCTGCGCGAGTTCCTGATCGATTTCCGGCGTATCCAGATCGGCGAGCAGTTGCCCCTGCTTCACGCGTGTGCCGATATCGGCATACCAGTGCAGCAGATAACCCGTGGAGCGCGCGTAAATCGGCGATTCGACAAAACCGCGCAAGGTCCCCGGCAACAAGGTGTTGCCGCCGCCGTCCGTTTGCGTCGGACTCACCACGTTCACATACTGCGTGGCGTTCTGCTTCGTCGTTTCAGCAACCGAGCGGCTTTGCAGAACATCCGCGATCACCGTGCGCAATGCGCCCACGGCGAGCAGCGCGAGCACGATCCAGATGGCGATTTTGGCGCGTTTCCATTCGCGACTACGCGGCGGCAAGGCGTGGCCGCCTTCGGTCTCTCGCGAGGGAATCGCCAGCGATGCATGAGTTTTTTCGGTCATCTCAGTCAGCCATCTCAGTCAGCCGTCATTTACATTTAATGTTACGCGGGTTTGCCTTCGCCGCCGTGGTCCGGCGCAGGGCTGTCGTTGCCGTGGCCGCCCGTCGTGTCTGCGTCGTCATCGTCGCGGTGGCTCCGCGCGAGCCGGGTATGAATGCCCGCGAACACCAGTGGCACGAAGAACAGCGTAGACACGGTGGCGAACAACAATCCACCGATCACCGCGCGGCCAAGCGGCGCGTTCTGCTCGGCACCCTCGCCGAGACCGAGCGCCATCGGAATCATGCCGATGATCATCGCGAACGCGGTCATCAGCACCGGCCTGATCCGGCTTGCACCGGCTTCGAGCGCGGCGGTGAGCGGCGGTGCACCGGCAGAGAGCCGCTGGCGCGCGAACGACACCATCAAAATACTGTTGGCGGTGGCGACACCCATCGTCATGATCGCGCCGGTCAAGGCGGGCACGCTCAAATGCGTACCGGTCAGGAACAGCATCCACATGATGCCTGCCAGCGCCGCGGGCAAGGCGCTGATGATGATCAGCGGATCGACCCACGACTGGAAATTCACCACGATCAGCAGGTACACCAGCACGATCGCCATCGCCACGCCGATCCCGAGACCGAAGAACGAACTGCGCATGGTCTGCACCTGCCCGCGCAAGATGATCTGACTACCGCGCGGCAGCGAGGCCCGCGCGTAGTTCACCAGTTTGTCGACCTGAGCGGCCACGCTGCCCAAGTCACGCTTTTCAACGCTCACGTACAGGTCGATCACCGGCCTGATGTTGTAGTGCGTGACTTCCGCGAACTGATTCTGCGGCGAGACCCGCACGAGGTTGCCGAGCAGTTGCGTCGGACCGTTGGCCGAGCCCGAGACAGGCGTGCGCAACAATTCATCGATCGACGACACCTGATACTGCGGCGTTTGCACCGCAACGCTGTATTCGACGCCGTTCTTGTTGTTGAACCAGAAACCCGGCGAAGTTTGCGAACTACCTGACAGGGAAATGAGCACATTTTGCGCCACATTGCTCGCGCTCAGATTGAGTTGTTGCAGCCGGGTGCGATCCATCTGAAGATTGATCGCCGGCTCGTCCAGCTTCTGCTGGATGTGGGTATCGACGGTGCCGGGAATCATCCGCACCTGTTTCAGCAGCTTGCGCGCAACGTCGAAGTTGCCCTGTTGATCCGCGCCGGAAATCTGCACGTCAACCGCGGCGGGCAGGCCGAAGTTAAGAATCTGCGTGACGATGTCGGCCGGTTGAAAGAAGAACTCGACGCCCGGAAAGCGCTGCGGCAGGATCGCGCGCAGCTTGTCCATATAGATCTGCGTCGGCTTGTGGTCCTCTTTCAAGGCCACCTGAATTTCGCCGTCGAGCGTGCCGATCGTGCCCGCGTTGCTATACGAGAGATTGATACCGCTATACGGCAAGCCGAGGTTATCGAGAATCGTGCCGAGCTCCTCGGCCGGCACGACCTCGCGGATCACGTTCTCGACCTGGTCCGCGAGACGCGCGGTTTCCTCGATGCGCGTGCCGGTCGGCGCACGCATGTGGAGACGAATGTCGCCCGCGTCGACGCTCGGAAAGAAGTCTTCGCCGAGCACGAAAACCAGTCCCATCGACACGACGCAGAAACCGAGGAACAAAGTGCCGAACCGCCCCCGGCGCACCAGCACGCTGCTGAGAATCATGATGTACGCGGCACGCATGCGCTCGAAACCGGCGTCGAAGCGATGATAGAGCCGCATGAACAGATTCGGCCTGGCACCGGCTTTGGGCTTGTGCGCGTGGCCCATCAACAGCATCGCCATAGTCGGCACCAGCGTACGCGACAGGATGTACGAGGCGAGCATTGCGAACACCACCGCTTCGGCGAGCGGCACGAACAGATAACGCGCGACGCCGGTCAGGAAGAACATCGGCACGAACACGATACAAATACATAACGTCGAGACGAGTGCCGGGATCGCAATTTCGCCGGCGCCGTCGAGAATCGCATCGTGCAGATTCGTGCCCATATGCAAATGCCGTTCGATATTCTCGATCGTCACCGTCGCATCGTCGACCAGAATCCCGACCGCCAGTGCAAGGCCGCCCAGCGTCATGATGTTGATGGTTTGCCCGAGCGCGTGCAGTGCGATCAGCGAGGACAGAATCGACAGCGGAATCGAAATCGCGATGATGCAGGTGCTGCGCCAATTGCCGAGGAACAGCAGAATCATCGCAGCGGTCAACGCGGCGGCGACCAGCGCCTCACGCACCACACCCTGCACCGCCGCTTTCACGAACACAGACTGATCGAACAAGGCCGTGATGTTCAGGTCCGGCGGCAACGCGGCGCGCGCGCTCGGCAGCAGGCCTTGCAGCGTATTGACGATCGAGAGCGTCGACGCACTGCCGTTCTTCAGCACCGATATCAACACACCTCGGTGTCCGTCCTGCCGCACGATATTGGTCTGCGGAGAGAAGCCGTCGCGCACGTGAGCCACTTCACGCAGATAGGTCGTCGCGCCATTGAGCGTGCGCACCGGAATGTCGTTGAGCCCTTCCACCGTAGCGGGCGAGCCGTTCATATTGATCGTGTATTCCTTCGGCCCGATCTTGGCCGTGCCGGTTGGCAGAATCAGGTTTTGCGCATTGAACGCGTTGACCACATCCGAAGGCGTCAGGCCTTTGGCGAGCAACGCGCGCGTGTCGAGGTCGACCGAGATCAGCCGCGATTTGCCGCCGTACGGATACGGCACGGCCGCGCCCGGAATCGTCACCAGTTGCGGGCGCAGGAAGTTCAGCGCAGTGTCGTTGAGCGCCTGCTCGGAGAGCTTCGGGCTCGACAAGCCGAGCTGGATCACCGGGATGCTGGAAGCCGAGTAACTGATCACCAAGGGCGGCGTCGCGCCCGGCGGCATCTGCTTGAGCTGTGCCTGCTCGACGGCCACCGTCTGCGCAATCGCGGTCTGGATGTTCGCGTTCGGCTGCAGGAACACCTTGAGGATCGTGATGCCCGCCAGCGACTGTGATTCGATGTGCTCGATGTCGTTGACGGTGGTGGTCAGACTGCGCTCGTTGACGGACGTGATGCGGTTGGCCATGTCTTCGGCCGACAAGCCCGTGTAATTCCAGATGATGCTGACCACCGGAATATTGATTTCCGGCAGCACGTCGACCGGCGTGGTCAACAGCACGAATGGCGTCGCCAGCAAGATCAGAATGGCCATCACGATGAACGTGTATGGCCGCTTAAGCGCAACGTTGACGATCCACATGAAACGCGCCCGAGAGAATGCCGATAAGGAAATGAACCGCCGTGACTGGAAGGTCGCGCTATTTCAGCATTCGAAATGCCGAAGCCGGCGAACATGAAGACATGTTGCCGGGGATAATACCCGCGCCTCTCCCGGTGAATCAGATCGTATGCTAGATCGGTAGCACCAACGCCTGCATGGCGCGAAAATGGCTAAATTGTCAGGAAGGCTAATGTAAGGATTGGCTACACTTCAAACACCCGCTGCCTCGGGAGACGCAAACGTTTGATGAAGTGTAGATAGGCGATTTTAAGGGGGCAATTAAAGGTATGCCTCGCCAAAGTAACGCGAGACACACCTTTATAATTTATTGCGCAATGCTAATACCTTACGCGCAGATTTGAGTCATGCAAATACCTTACGTTCGACTCGCGCCTAGGCGATCACCGTCCACTTGCCGTACTTCGCGACCTCACGCTCGTCGAAGTCGAAGCCGAGGCCCGGCGTCTGATGCAGCACGATGCGCCCGTTCTTGTGGTCGAGTTGGCGATCGATCAGGCGACGAAAATTGAGCACCTGATCGTTCCAGAAGTACTCGACATAGCGAGCATTAGGTGTGGCCGCAACCAACGGCGCATGCACGTCATGGAACCAGTGCGGGCACATCACCACGCCGTAGCTCGCGGCAGTCGCCGCAATTCGCCGCCATTCGCTGATGCCGCCACACACCACCGCATCCGTTTGCAGAATCGCCGCGCCGCCCTTGTCGAGCAGCTCCTTGTGATACCAGCGGCCATAGCCGATTTCACCCGTCGCCACCGGCACGCGCGTGAGTTTGGCGAGGCGCGCGTGGTTGTCGATATCGTCAGGGGAAAAAGGCTCTTCCACAAAGTAGGGATCGTATTGCTCGATCCGCCGCAGATGCTGCAAGGCCTGGGTGGTGTCGGTCCAGCCGTTGTTGATGTCGATCATCAGCTCGACATCCGGGCCGATCGCTTCGCGTGCGGCGCGCACGCGCGCTTCTTCTTCGCGTGGCGAGAGGCGGCCGCCCTTCATCTTCACAGCCTTGAAACCCATCTCGACGTAGCTCGCCATTTCTTCACCGAGCATGCCCGCGGACTTACCGTCGAGGTAATAGCCGCCGCTCGCATACGCGGGTACGGTATCGAGTTCGACCGCGCCGAGGTACTTGTGCAGCGGCACGTTGTGGCTGCGCGCATTCAGGTCCCACAGCGCCGTATCGAGAATACTGATTGCGCGCATCACGGTGCCGGCGCGGCCTTGCAGTAACGCCTCCTGATACATCGCCTGCCAGAGGCCCTCGACCGCATACGAGTCCTTGCCGATCAATACGGGCGCCAGCAATTGCTCGACGGCCACGCGCATGAGCTCCCCTCCCGCACTGCCGACATAGCAGAAGCCGATCCCTTCCACACCATCGGTCGAGCGCACTTTCACCAGACCATAGTGACGCGTCGAGACCGTGCGCGTCGCAAACGAGGTCACACGATCGAGCGGCACAACCGCCGCGCAAACCGACACCGATTCAATCTTAGGCATTTCCACACTCCTCCATGTTTGCTGGCCGTCCGCGTCTGATGCGGGTTCGGTGAGATCAAAGTGTGATAGCCGCGAGGCGTCAAAAACAGTATCCTTTGGCTTCTTCAAAAGATAAAAATTCTATTCGATGGACTCGCGCTATCTGCAGAGCTTTGTCTACGTGGTCGAACTCGGATCGATCGCTGAAGCCGCGCGCAGGCTCGATCTGACGCCTGCGGCGGTCGCGCAGCGCGTGAAGATGCTCGAACAGGAACTCGGCGCGAAGCTGGTGCGCCGTTCGGGCCGCACCGTGGGGACCACCGAGGCCGGCGAGCGCATTCTGGAGCGCGCCCGCGCGGTCCTGCACGATATCCGCGACCTGAAGTCCGACCTGAACGACGAATCGGTGCTCGCAGGTCAACTGCGGCTGGGCGGCACGCCCACCATGATGACGAGCCTGATTCCCGACGTACTGGCCGGGCTGCTTGCGCGGCATCCACAGATCGATATCTACCTGGAGCCGGGCAACTCGGTCGACCTCTATCGCAAGGTGGTGAGCGGCGATCTCGATGCGGCGATGCTGGTGCAGCCGCTCTTCGATCTGCCGAAAAGCTGCGATTGGCACACGTTTCGTGAAGAACCGCTGGTGCTGCTGACGCCCGCGTCGATGCAGGTAGACGATCCGCACGTCGTGCTGCAACGCGAGCCGTTCGTGCGCTACGACCGCAACGTGGTCGGCGGGCAACTGGCCGATGGGTATTTGCGGCAGCACGGTATCCAGCCGCATCAGCGCTGCGAGCTCGATGGGCTCGACGCAATCGCGGTGATGGTGGACCGCGGGCTCGGCGTGTCGCTGGTGCCGGACTGGTTGATGACGCGCTTCTCCGGGCTGTCGCTCGCGAAATGGCCATTGCCGCATGCGTTTCCGAAGCGCGTGGTCGGTTTGTTGTGGGGGCGCTCGTCGGCGCGCATGCGGCTCGTCCACGCGTTTCTCAAGGCCGCGCAGGAACTGAACGCCACGCCCGGCGAGACACAAAAATAACTAAGGTTTGAAGCAAGCGGCTCGCGCTTCTTCGCTGTTCACGGTCACGCAATACTGCCTCGGCGCCTGAGTGCCTCGCACCGGCCTGCCGGGCATTCAAGGACGCGACCAACATAAACATCGAAGGAGACATTCCCATGAGCACGCCCACGCCTGGCTTACGCGGCGTCCTGTCGCCGGTACTCACGCCGTTCAACGCCGACCGCTCGCCCTCGCCCGCCCATTTCGTCAAACATTGCCGCTGGCTGTTACGCCAGGGCGTGGGGCTGGCCGTGTTCGGCACCAACTCGGAAGCGAACTCGCTGACCGTGAGCGAAAAGCGCGCGTTACTCGACGCTTTGCTCGACGCCGGCTTGCCGCCCGCGCGAATGATGCCGGGCACGGGCGCATGCGCGCTGCCCGATGCGATCGAACTCACCCGCCATGCAGTCAGCGGCGGGTGCGTCGGCGTACTGATGCTGCCGCCGTTTTTCTACAAAGGCGTGAGCGATGAAGGTCTGTTTCGCGGCTTTGCCGAAGTCATCGAAGCGGTGGCCGATGCACGCCTGCGCGTCTATCTGTATCACATCCCGCCAGTCGCTCAGGTGGGTATCAGCTTCGGATTGATCGAGCGTTTGCTCACGCGCTATCCGGGCGTGATCGCCGGCATCAAGGACAGTTCCGGCGACTGGAATCACACCGCTGCGCTGCTGAAGGAATTCCAGAGCTCCAGCTTTGACGTCATCGCCGGCACTGAAACGCTGCTGCTGCCGACCCTGCAGAACGGCGGTGCCGGTTGCATCACGGCGACCGGCAACGTCAACGCGGCCGCAATCGTGCGTCTTGCGCAGACATGGCGCGAGGCGGACGCCGCCGATCAGCAGCAACGGCTCAACGACACGCGCGCGATATTCCAGCGCTACCCGATCATCGCCGCGATGAAGGCCGCGATCGCGTGGCAATCGGGCGATCCGCAATGGGCCACGATGCGCCCGCCGCTGATCGAGTTCGACGACGCACAACAGCACGAACTGCAACAAGCACTCACGCAGGTCGGCTTCGAAATCGAAGACGCTTCAACGCTCGCAGCCGACCCTCAGGAGACCAGCCCAGCCTAGCCATAGAAACGCGGGTTGCCTGCCCGTACACTCTCACATCGTTCGCCCGCCCCAGCCTTCAAAACAACCAGCACGGCGGGCCAGGAGACAAGCCTTGTTAACCCAAACGTCCTACCCTGCGACGGTCGATGCGAATCCGGCCGATCAACTATTCCGGCGTGTCGCGTGGCGCTTCATGCCGCTGCTGTTTGTCGGCTACGTGGTCGCTTATCTGGATCGCGTCAACGTCGGCTTCGCAAAGCTGCAGATGCTCAACAGCCTGCATCTCAGCGAAGCGGCTTACGGCCTCGGCGCCGGCTTCTTCTTCATCGGCTACTTCCTGTTCGAGGTGCCGAGCAATCTGCTGTTGCATCGCTTCGGTGCGCGGCGCTGGATCGCCCGCATCATGATTACGTGGGCGCTGCTGTCGATGGTCACCGCCTGGGTGGACACCCCTTTAATGTTCTACGTGGTGCGTTTTCTGCTCGGCGTCGCCGAAGCGGGTTTCTTTCCCGGCATGATCCTGTACCTCACCTACTGGTTTCCCTCGCACCGGCGCGGCAAGATGACCGCGCTGCTGATGGCCGGCATTCCGGTCTCCGGTTTGCTAGGCGGCCCGCTGTCCGGCTATCTGATGCACGCGTTCAACGGCACGTGGGGCCTCGAAGGATGGCAGTGGCTGTTCATCGTCGAGGCGCTGCCGTCGATCGTGCTCGGATTCGTCATCTATCGTTGCCTCGATGACCGCGTCGCTGACGCGAAGTGGCTCAGCAGCGAAGAAAAGCGCCTGATTCAGGACGAAATCGACGCCGACGCCGTGGTGCGCACACATGCTTCGGTGCGCGCGGTGTTCGGCTCGGCGCGCGTCTGGCTGTTGTGCCTCGTTCTGTTCGGCGTGGTGATGGGCTCGTACGCGATCGGCTTCTGGCAGCCCACCATCATTCGCGGCACGGGTATCGACGATCCATTGGTGATCGGCTTGCTGACAATGATTCCCTACTCGGTGGCGCTGATTTCGATGATCACGGTGGGGCGCCACGCGGACCGCACACGCGAACGGCGCTGGCATATCGTCGTGCCTGCGTTGGTGGCGGCGAGCGGTTTCAGCCTGTGCGCGGCCAACGGTGACAGTTCGCTGCTGTCGATGATCGGGCTCACACTGGCCGTCTCCGGCGTGGTCACCGCGTTGCCGATGTTCTGGGCGCTGCCCACCGCGTTCCTCGGCGGAAGCGGCGCGGCGGCGGGGATCGCGCTGATCAACTGCACCGGCAACCTGGCGGGCTTCATCAGTCCGACCGTGATCGGCTGGCTCAAGGGCTACACGCATACGCTGGCGTCCGGGCTCGTACTGACGGCGTGCACGCTGACCTTATCCGCGGTGCTCATTCTCGTGTTCATTCCGGCGCGGTTGGTGAATCGCTGAGGCGGTTTTGTTTGGGCCGGTTTTGTTGACGACGCTTTGTTTCTGGCGCGCTGGTTTCGGGCGCATCGGTTTGGAACAACAAAAAGGCCGGTCAACTGTCAAGGTTGACCGGCCTTCCTATTTGAAACCGCCGGCTTATTTAGCCAACCTGGTTCGCAATCCAATTCGCCGACATCGCGGCGCGCGCATTACTTCGCAAACAACGACGCCATATCCGCAAACGCCTTGAACTCCAGCGCGTTACCCGACGGATCGAGGAAGAACATCGTCGCCTGTTCGCCGACCTCACCCTTGAAGCGGACATGCGGTTCAATGATGAAGTCGATGCCGGCCTTTTGCAGCTTGTCCGCTGCCGCCTGCCATTGCGCCATCGAGAGCACCGCGCCGAAGTGGCGCACCGGCACCGCGTCGCCGTCGACCTTGCTGGTCTGCCGGTGACCGATCTCCTCCGGCGCGAGATGCGCGACGATCTGATGGCCGTAGAAGTTGAAGTCGACCCACTCCGGTGAGCTGCGCCCTTCCGGACAGCCGAGCAACTCGCCATAGAACTCGCGTGCGGCGGCGAGGCTATGCACAGGAAACGCCAGATGGAACGGCGGCAAAACGGTTTCGGCAACGCTCATGATGGGAAAACTCGCAGAGAGGAAAGTGGAATCACGCGTTGGTCCATGAAGTGGTCCATGAAGCAGTCCATGAAGGCGCACGCGTGAGGCCAATTCTAACCATGACCAAAAATGGTGGAAAACGATATATATTTGACCTGACCAACACCAAAATCGATCAATCGACCATGCTCAGCGAACTCAGAACCTTTATCGCCGTCAGCCAGTACGGCACGTTTTCCGGCGCGGGCGCGCGCATCGGCCTGACGCAATCCGCTGTGAGCGCGCAGATGCAGCGGCTCGAAGAGGAACTCGGTTTCGCGCTGTTCGACCGCACGGGCCGTTCCGCCACGCTCAACGACGCCGGCCGCGAAACGCTCGCACTCGCCGAAGAAATGATGACGCTGTACAACCGGCTCTCGGAACGCGGCGCAGGAGTGGCCGAAAGCGGGATGCTGCGGGTGGGTGCGATTGCCTCCGCGCAAGTGTCGTTTCTCGCCGACGCGCTGGCCCGCTTTCGCGACGACCGCCCCGGCTGGCGGATTCGCGTCGTGCCCGGCGTGTCGCTGGGTTTGCTCGGGCAGGTGGACTCGGGCGAGCTCGATCTCGCCGTCATTATCAAACCGCCGTTCGCGCTGCCGTCTGAACTGGAATGGCGCACGCTCGTCACCGAGCCGTTCGTGCTGCTGGTGCCCAAGGCGCTCGCGCGTGACAAGCGGTCCTGGCGCGATCTGCTCAGAAGCGAACCGTTCATCCGCTATGACCGCGGATCGTTCGGCGGCAGGCTGGTCGACCGCTTTCTACGGCGCGCGCGGCTGAATGTGCACGACGTGATCGAGCTGGACGAGTTGCAAGGTATCGCGCAACTGGTCGCGCGCGGCATCGGCGTGGCGCTGATACCGAATACGGTGGGACTCAGCAGGTGGCCCGCCAACGTCACCGCACTCGAACTAGGCGACGCGACGTTTCACCGTGAAATCGGGCTCGTGCAGCGTCCACGGCATAGCCGGCAGGCAGTGGCGGGGGCGCTGGCGGATTGCATCGGCGCAGCCGCGGAGCCCTGAGTTGGCTGAGTTGGCTGAGTTGGCTGAGTTGGCTGAGTTGGCCGGGTTGGCCGGGTTGCCTGAATGCCTGAGTGCCCGGCCTGATTTGCCGGCGTTACCCGGACGGCCCCGCAAACACCCGATTGTGCCGCTTCACAGGCCATCAACTGTATCTGTGAAATTGGCTCGTGGGCGAGCAGAATCGTTGTTCGCGCATCGATCCGCGCTATCCGCCAGTGCCGTAACGAGCGGCACGGTTTGCCTGCCTCCAAGGTTTATCAGCCCATGACCGCCAGCACATTCCTCACCGCCGATGTCCTGATCGCCTATAGCGCCTACTTCGTCGGCACGGCGAGTCCGGGGCCGAGCAATCTCGCGATCATGTCGCTCGCCATGAGCGCCGGCAGGAAATCCGCGCTGACCTTCGCGCTCGGCGTGGTGTCCGGTTCGTTCTTCTGGGCGTTACTGGCGTCGCTGGGTTTGTCGGCGGTGCTCGCCACCTACTCGGAATGTCTGGTGGCAATCAAAATTGCCGGCGGACTTTATCTGCTGTGGCTCGGCTTCAAATCCGCGCGCTCGGCATTCAGCGCGGAAAAGCTGCCCACGAATACCGCACGCGAAGGCGAACCGCTCAACCGGCTCTATCTGCGCGGCCTGCTCCTGCATCTCACCAATCCGAAAGCGATTCTGGTGTGGCTCTCGATCGTTTCGCTGGCTATGTCGCCGGCAAGCGGTCCGTCGCACACCGCGCCGGTGGTGCTCGGCTGCATGGTTATCGGCGTATCCGTGTTCAGCAGCTACGCGGTACTGTTTTCAACCGCGTCCGCACGGCGCATCTACGTCGCGATTCGCCGCTGGCTGGACGGGTCGCTAGCGATCATGTTCGGCATTGCGGGGGTCAAGCTGCTGACTTCGAAAAGTTAGCCGCGCCTTCAGGGTGCGCCCGCTCTGCGATACTGTCACCCTGATGACTCGAGCGGACACACGAACACGATGAGCGGTGGCAATGACC
The DNA here is from genome assembly GCF_012927345.1 of Paraburkholderia polaris. GTDB lineage: Bacteria > Pseudomonadota > Gammaproteobacteria > Burkholderiales > Burkholderiaceae > Paraburkholderia > Paraburkholderia polaris. Next base: position 103,877 of record NZ_JABBGJ010000033.1, on the reverse strand, counting down.
TGAATCCGGCAGCGAATCCAGCAGCAAAGCGCTCGCCATTGCAAAAGCGGCTTTATCTGGCAGGCGCCGTCGTGCTGCTCGCCAGTCTGATCGCCGCGGCGATCATCTATGCCATGGCTCCGGCGCCAGACAGCGCCGTCGCCATGTACAGCATCGCAGACCCGCGCTATCAGATCGAATTGCAGCGCATCGGCGGCAACGCGGCGGTGCTGATGGCCCAGCTTCATCAGTGGTTCGACGGTCTTTGGCACGGTACGGCGCTCGCTTATACAGTGGCCGCGCTTGGCATTGCGCTCGCCGGCGCATGCTTCTTCATCGGCCATTTCTTCGCCGATGAAGAACCGCAGGGCTAAATCGTTCCGCACGCCCGCGGCAAAAAACACGCATCTACGTCGCTTCTTTCACGTGTTTGCCAGGCTGCTCCACTCCTGCCGTGCGCAGCGCTTCATGCAGGGTGCTGAAAATACATCTTGCTTCAACGATCGGCGTAATCCCATGCCGATCCATATCCGAGCGCAAATACTGATTCACGCGCGCGAAGATCACTTCGATGCCGCTGCGCTTTAGCGTCTCGCACAACTCGCCGACTGAACGCGCCGCCGAATAGTCGAGGTCGGTGATCGCACTCGCGTCGATCACGAGCCACCGCGCCGCGCTCGGCGCATGATCGATCAGGCGGCGGACGTCTTCGACGAAAAAGTGGTCGTTCGCGTAGAACAGGTCGGCGCCAAAGCGATAGACGATCAGCCCCGGCGCGGTCTGGAGTCCTGGCGCGGCCGGCACCGGCACCCAGATGCCGTCTTCGCCGGGCGCGAGAATCATGGTGTGCGGCCGGTAGCTGTGCCGCACATGCCGCAGCAGCGATAACGCCACCGCCACCAGAATGCCGTGCTCGACACCGATCAATACCACGGCCGCCGCGGTGAACACGGCCAGCGTGAATTCGCCGGGACTTTCGCGGCGAATTGAAAACAGTGTCTTCAGATTGATCAGGCCGATGGCGATCGTAAACACGATGCTGGCCAGAATGCAGTGCGGCAGGTACTGCAGAAAACGGCTGAAAAACAGCAGCACCACGACCACCACCACCGCGAACGCAACCTGCGCGAACTGGCTGCGCGTACCGGCGCGATCGGCCATGGCGGTTTGCGTCGGACTGCCGTTCACCACGAAGGCGCCGGAAAACGCCGCCGCGGCATTGGCGGCGGCAAGCCCTAATAGATCGGCATTGGTATCGACGGTTTCGTGATAACGCTCGGCGAATACGCGGCTCGCGGCGGCGCTTTGCGCGACGATCATCACGAAACACGAGGCGGCGACCGGCAGCAGATCGAGCATCTGCTGCCACGTGACCGAGGGCATGCGCAGCGGCGGCAATCCGCCCGCTACCGGTCCCAGCACGGCAATACCGTGCGCGGCGAAACCGTAAACATCGCTTGCGGCGATACCCGCCACCACTGCGATCAACGGCACCGGCACACGGGGCAAAAAGCGCTTGCAAACCAGAATGGAGACCACCACCAGCGCAGAAATGGCGAGCGTCTGCAGATTGATCTGCGCCGAATCGCGTACCACGAGCGCGAGCTGGGCAATGCTGCTCGCGGCATGCCCGGACAAGCCGAGCATGTCGCCTAGCATGGCGATGCCGACCTGCACGCCGACGCCGGCAAGAAAGCCGACCAGCACCGTGCGCGAGAGAAAGTCTGCGAGAAAACCGAGCTTGAAGATTCGCGCGATGAACAGAAGCGCGGCGGTGAGCAAGGCGACCATCCCGGCGAGCGCCGCATATTCCACGCTCGATGCCGGTGCCATGGTCGAGAGCCGGCTGGCGAAAATGGTAGCGGTGGCGGAGTCGGCAGCCACCACGAGGTGCCGGGACGCACCGAAGAACGCGAACGCGATAAGCGGCAGAAAGACGGTGTAAAGGCCCGTAACGGCAGGCATACCGGCAATGCGCGCGTAGCCGAGCACCTGCGGAATATCCATCGACGCCAACTGCACGCCGGCCAGCGCATCGCGCGCCGCCGCAGCACGGCTCAAAGGAAGTACGCCTTTCAGTACGCCAAGGCGTGTGGTCATGTTTGCCAGAAAATCTCGCATGCGCGATGGCGCCCCAACTTAGGTTATCGCGCATCGTGCCGTGACTCGGCACAGAAAGGCAAGGATTGGGGCTTTGATCGGCTAAAGAAAATGGCTAAACCCGGCGATGGCTCCGAACCCACCGCTGAAACTGTCCCACTTTGGCTTAACGCCTGAACTGCCCCGTCAGCGGATCCACATGCCGCGCAAAACCGAAAAGCGCGGCGATGCAGATCGGACAAGCGATGATGAACACAGCCAACATCTCGCACCCCGTAACAATTTGTTACCGCCAAGTTTAAGCGATTGCCGTGCGAATTGAATGAGGGAAAACGCAAAACACTGTTGCTAGGCATTACAACGTCCCTACTGCCGTACGGCAGGCAGCTCGTGAAAAATACATCTGAAAACGCGGCAAATAACGAGGAAAAAGCGCGCTCGACAGGACGCGCTATGATGCGCAAACCTTTGCCCGCCTACCAACCCGTTACACCATGTACACGTCAACTTTCATCTTCGCGACCAGACAATTAGACGAACGCTTCTACCACCTCGACAAAACCATCGCCGCCGCCGCCAAGGGTATGCCCGGCTATCTCGGGGAAGAGGCATGGGAAAACCCGTCGACTGGGCTGACATCGAATGTGTACTACTGGGCGTCGCTCGACGCATTGCAGGCGCTGATGCAGCACCCCGCGCATCTGGAAGCGAAAGCCGCCCAAGCGAACTGGCTGAATGGCTATCAGGTGATCATCGCCGAAGTGCTGCGCACTTATGGCGATGCGGGTTTCCCACATCCCGCTGCGGCGCATGAAGCGCAGGATGGGCCAACTGCCCGAGCAGCGTCGCCCGCGCCGTGAAAATGCCGCCCTACTCGCCGTTGCAGTTGTATCTGCTGTCACCGCAAGAATCGCAACTGACGCGGCCGGCGGAGTATTTCGTCCACTGCGTCGAGCAGGCGCTCAGGCCGTTATTTAAAGGGGCGGCGGGGCATGCAGCGGTCTGAAGGACTGCACGCTGGTCGTTGCCCACTCTATTTGTACGATACTTTCGTCAAAAAACATATATTTGCCTAAAGTATCGTACAAATATCTCATTTTTATGATGCCGCCAGTACAGCGCAAGATAGCCCGAGCAGATTACTTGTCCGATACTTTTGACATTTTCAGCATCTGTGCCTAATCTATCGGACATGCCCCGCACCTTTCAACGTCCCTTTCCGTCGGTCGAGAAGCAGATGCGTGCTCTTGGCGAACGGCTGAAACTCGCCCGCCTGCGGCGCGAACTCCCGACCGTCCTGTTCGCCGAGCGGTTGGGCATTTCGCGCGACACGTTGAGCCGTCTCGAGAAAGGCGATCCGAATATCGCGCTTGGCACCTATATGCGAGCGCTTCGAGTGCTGGGGCTCGACAAGGACATGGACGCCATCGCCCGCGACGACGAGCTCGGCCGCAAGCTGCAGGATCGCAAGCTGCCGGGGCAGCGAAAACCGCGTACGAATACGCCCGGCGCCGCCCTCATCAAAGCGGAACCGCCGGCAAAAAAAACCAAGAAAACCGATGGTCAGCAATAAACCGCGAGATGCGTTCAAGGTATTTCTCGACGCGACAGAACTGAGCAGCATGCAACAGGTCGGCACCTTGTATCGTCAGACTGCACGCACCGACTTGCCCGCATCGTTTGCTTATGCGAAGAGCTGGGTAGACGGGCGCAATGCATTCATGCTCGATCCGCGCCTCGAGTTATGGACCGACGAGCAATACCCGCCTGCGAAGTCCGCCGCATTCGGCGTCTTCATGGACTCAGCGCCGGATCGCTGGGGCCGCGTGCTGATGGAACGCCGTGAAGCCGTGGCGGCAGATCGCGAAGACCGGCCCATGCGTAATTTGCAGGAAATCGATTTCCTGCTGGGCGTACACGATCTGACGCGAGTCGGCGCGCTACGGTTTCAGAACATGGAGGGGCATTTTCTCGACAACAGCGCCGACGCCGCGCCGCCAGTCACCGATCTCGCGACCTTGGCGTATATCAGCCTGCGCATTGAAGAGGCAGATATCGAAAAGCTGCCCGAGTACGAGCAGTGGCTCGCCATGCTGATCGCGCCTGGCACATCGCTCGGTGGCGCTCGCCCGAAAGCCAACTTCACCAGTCTGGGCAACGATCTCTGGATCGCCAAATTCCCCGCAAAAGACGACCGTTACGACATCGGCGCGTGGGAATACATCGCTCACCGGTTGGCGAGGAAAGCCGGCATCTGGGTGCCGCAGTCCGAACTCAAGTACGTCGGCGCACGTTATGGCACATTCTGCGTCGAACGATTCGATCGCCGTGCAGGCAGCAGGCGCATGTACACCTCCGCCATGACGTTGCTCGAACGTCAGGATGGCGAATCGGAAGCAAGCTATCTGGACATTGCCGAGTATCTCGCCGGCAACGGCGCGCAAGGTCATATCGACGAAGATCTCGCCCAACTCTTCAGAAGAATCGTTTTCAATGTACTCGTGGGCAACCGGGACGATCATCTTCGCAATCACGGCTTCATTCGCGAGGCCTCCGGCTGGCGGCTCTCGCCAGCGTTCGATATGAATCCAAACCCGGGCAAGCGGGAACACGCGCTCACGCTGGACGGCATGAGCGCCCTGCCGAGCCTTGAAACCGCGATCGAAACCGCTGAGTTTTACCGACTCGACGACACGCAAGCGCGCCGCGTCGTTACGGAAGTTCAAGACGCCGTCGACACATGGCGGGAAGAAGCCGCCGCACTGAATCTGTCCCGGCCCGAAATACAGCGAATGGAGAATGTCTTTCAGATTTGATGCCCTCGATTGGCAGCGAGGCGTACGAGGCGCGCCGGTCACATCTGGCGCCTTCACGCCGGCGTTCGGCACATGGCCCCGCACCCCGTATAATCCGGCATGATCCGAATCTCCCCCCATACGCTTTCGCAAGCGGCCACCCATAGCCGCCGCGCCGCCCTCCACCCCACGGCGGCCGCATGAAAACACCCAAACGTCTGCTCCCGCTGGTCGAAGAAGGCCTGATCGACGAAGTCATCTCGCAGTTGATGAGCGGCAAGGAAGCCACCGTTTACGTGGTCCGCAGCGGTGAATCCACGCGCTGCGCGAAGGTCTATAAAGACGCCAAACAGCGCAGTTTCCGCCAGGCCGCGTCCTATCGCGAAGGCCGCAAGGTCAAGAACAGCCGCCAGCAGCGCGCGATGGAGAAAGGCAGCCGCTATGGCCGCGAAGTGCAGGAACAGGCCTGGCAAAACGCCGAAGTGGATGCGCTGTTCCAGCTTGCCAATGCCGGCGTACGCGTACCGCAGCCATTCATCTGCACCGACGGCGTGTTGCTGATGGAATTGGTGACGGATGCGGACGGCAACGTCGCGCCGCGTCTGAACGATGTGGAGATGACTGAAGCACGCGCCCTCGAATTGCACGCGCTGCTGCTCAATCAGGTGGTGCGCATGCTGTGCGCCGGGATGATTCACGGCGACCTGTCCGAATACAACATCCTGCTCGCGGCAGACGGCCCGGTGATCATCGACCTGCCGCAAGCCGTGGATGCGGCCGGCAATCTGGAAGCACCGGCCATGCTGGAGCGCGACGTGAACAACCTCGCCACGTATTTCGGCCGCTTTGCGCCCGCACTGCTCGACACGAGCTACGGCAAGGAAATCTGGTCGCTGTACGAAGCGGGCGCGTTGCACGTGGATGCCGAGTTGACCGGCCGTGTCGAACTGGATACCACGCCGATCGATCTCGAAGGCGTGCTACAGGAACTCGAAGACACACGGCTCGACGAAGAAGCGCGCCTGCGCTATGAACAGTCGCTGCGCAGCGGCACCTAAGCAGCACCTAAGCAGCACCTAAGCGGAACCTGAGCAGCGCCTGCGCAATGCGTAAACGGTCAGTAAGCGGGACCCGGCACACCTGCGCACCGCTTCGAGAAGAGGCTACGACGCGCTACGCAAACTGGCCGCTTTGACCTTGATCGACGAAGCTGCCACACCGCGTGCCGGCCCCACCGACTCCCGCACCGTCACGCTCACCGGAAACTCGCGGAAGATCTCCCACGAAGTCCGGTAGCATTGATTGACCAGCCAGCGCACGGCATTCTGCGTCAACTCCGCCGTCGGGATATGCACCGAGGTGAGTCCAGGTGCGGCATAAGCGGCCGAATAGTCATCGTCGTAGCCGATCACGGAAACTTCGTCCGGTACGGCAATACCCGCCTGATGGAAGCGCGCCAGCGCGCTCACGGCCATCGTGTCGTTCGCGCAAAAGAGCCCGGTGAAGCGCCGCTTCGAATCGAGCAGCTTCTGCGCGGCAGCGTAGCCGCCTTCCGGCGAGAAGTCCGATTCGATCAGCGTGACATCCTCGCGTGCGATACCCTCGCGCAACAGTTCGGCAAAGAAGCCTTCGAGCCGGGCCTGATTGTCCGAAGCGCTGAACGGCCCGGATATCACCGCGATATCCCGATGCCCGTGATCGAGCAGCGTGCGCGCCGCCAGTTCGCCGCCGCGCCAATGATCCGCGCAAAACGACGCCTCCGGCAACTGATCGAACGCGCGATTCAGAAACACCATCTTCGGATGCATGCGATGCAGCATGTCCAGATCGTCGTCGTGCAGATCGTGGCTGATTACCACCACACCGTCGCAATCGCGGCCGATCAGAAAGCGCACCGCCTCGATGGCCTGCTCGCGCGGCGACGCTTCCCCGCAACCCGTCGCAACCACCACGTGGCGCCGTACCGCGCGCAGTTCGGCGTCGGTCTGCTTGAGAATCGTGCCGTAGTAGGAGCCGAAGAAGGTCGGCACGAAAATGCCGATCATGCCGAGCGATTGCGTCGCCATTGCCCGGCCGATGGAGGACGGCCGGAAGTTCAGTGCTTCGATAGCGGCCTTCACACGGGCGGCGGCATCGGCTGAAATGGGGCCTTTGCCGGAAATGGCCCGTGAGGCAGTCGACATGCCGACGCCGGCCAGTGCCGCGACATCTTTGAGTGTTGCCACGCGGTTCTCCGTCAAGCCTGTTGTATTCAACGCCACTGCGTCCCGTCACTATAGACGCGCGCCGCTTTCTTCCTCGAACAGCGAAATATGCGCGCCATCGAACGAGAATGCCGCGGCATCTCCTATCGCCACCGGTGTCTTCGTCTGGTCGATCGACGCGATTTGCACTCCATGATAGTCGAGCCAGACGACACGGTGGTTGCCCATCGGCTCGATCAGTGAAATGTTGGCATCCTCGGTCGTTGTCATGCCCGAGTCCTCGCCCACGTGCACGTCTTCGGCCCGGACGCCGAGCACGCACGGCAGACGATCCGCAGGCAGGCTTTTGAAAGGATATTGCGACACATCGAGCCGCACATGCGCTGTGCAAAAGTGTAGCGAGCCGTCGCGCGCCTCAAGCGTGCCCTTGAGCAGATTCATCGCCGGCGTGCCCAGAAACGTCGCGACGAACAGATTGTTCGGCCGCGCATAGACTTCGGCAGGCGTGCCGAACTGCTGGATCACGCCGCCGCGCATCACCGCCATACGCGTGGCGAGCGTCATGGCTTCCACCTGGTCGTGGGTCACGTAGATCATCGTCGCGCCCAGACGCTGGTGCAGTTGCTTGAGTTCGCGACGCAATTCGGTGCGCAATTTGGCGTCGAGATTCGACAGCGGCTCATCGAACAGGAACACGTCGGCCTCGCGCACGATCGCCCGGCCGATCGCCACGCGCTGCCGTTGCCCACCAGAGAGTTGCGCCGGCTTGCGTTTGAGCAGCGGGCCGAGTTGCAGCATCTCGGACGCCCGCGTGACGCGCCGCTCGATTTCCGCCTTCGGCGTGCCGTTGATGCGCAACGCAAACGACAGATTGCGCTCGACACTCATGGTCGGATACAACGCATACGACTGAAACACTAGCGCGATACGGCGATCTTTCGGGTCGGCCCAGGTCATGTCAACGCCCGCAATTTCGATGCTGCCGTCGGTCACGTCGATCAAGCCCGCAATGCTGTGCAGCAAGGTGGATTTGCCACAACCCGAAGGTCCGAGCAACACGACGAACTCACCCGCCCGCACGTCGAGATCGAGATTCTCGATCACCGTGTTCGCACCCAGCTGGATCTTCAGATTGCGCACCGATACGTTGGCCGGATTCGACAGACCCACAGCATCCGCCACATTGCCGAGGTTCGCCACTTCTGCCGGGTTAGCCGCGGCCGCCGCATTTGGCCCCGTATTTGCCACCGTATTTGCCACCGTATTTGCCGCCGTATTTGCCGCCGTATTTGCCGCCGTATTTGCCGCCGTATTTGCCACCGCATTTTCCGCCGTATTTGCCACCGCGTTTGCCACATTGGCCAGGTTTGCCATGCCTTATTGCCCTATCCCTTGACGGCGCCGGACGCAATGCCGCGCACAAACCAGCGGCCCGAAATGAAGTAGACCGCAAGCGGCACCATGGAGGTGAGAATAGTCGCCGCCATATTGACGTTATAGAGCCGCTCACCAGTCGTCGTGTTGATGATGTTGTTCAATTGCACCGTCATCGGCAGGTTTTTCGTGCCGGCGAACACCAGCCCGAGAATGAAGTCGTTCCAGATGCCCGTCACCTGCATGATGACCGCGACGACGATGATCGGCGTGGACATCGGCAGCATCAATTGCAAAAAGATGCGCCAGAAGCCGCCGCCGTCGATGCGCGCCGCCTTGAACAGCTCCTGCGGAATCGACGCGTAATAGTTGCGAAACAGCAGCGTCATTACCGGCATGCCGAAGACGGTGTGAATCACCACGATGCCCGGCAGCGAACTGAACAGATGCACGCTCGCGAGCACACGCACGAGCGGATAGACCATCACCTGCACGGGAATGAAGGCGCCCATCAGCAGCACGCCGAACAGCAACCCGGCCCCGCGCGGCCGCCAGAACGACAGCGCATAACCGTTCACCGCGCCGATCACGATCGACAACACCGTGCTCGGCACGACGATACGCACCGAATTCCAGAAGCCGACCTGAATGCCGTTGCAATCGAGCCCGGTACACGCGGATTGCCATGCGGCGCTCCATGCGTCGAGTGTGAAATGGGTGGGAAAAGCGAGCAGATTGCCGAGGCGAATCTCGCTCATCGGCTTGACCGATGTGACGAGCATCACATACAGCGGCAACAGGAAGAACAACGCGGCGGTCAGGAGAAATGCGTAGACGCCCATGCGTGCGGGTGTAAAAGCCCGCCGCCGCCGGCGGCTACGGCTCGGTGTGCCGCCTTTCAGTGGAGCACTGAGCGTGTTCATCACACCTCCTTGCGCAACGCAGCGCGGCTACGGGCATAGAAGAACGGCGCGAGAATCGCCAGCACCGTTGCCAGCAACACGATCGACGCTGCCGACGCGAGGCCGATATTCGCGCGGCCGAACAGGTAATCCATGATGAACTTCGCCGGCACTTCGCTCGCGGTGCCTGGGCCGCCTTGCGTCATCGCGACCACGGCGTCGTAGAGCTTCACGACCATCACGAAGAGCAGCACGAAGGCGGTGGACATGGACGGCCCGAGCATCGGCACGACAATGCTCACATAGACGCGCCAACGCGGAATCCCGTCGATACGCGCGGCTTTCCACAGTTCATCATCGATACCGCGCAAGCCGGCCAGCAGCAGCGCCATGACGAGGCCGGACGCCTGCCACACCGTCGCGATGACGATCGTGTAGATCACCCAGTCCTGATCGACGATCCAGTCGAAACGCGCATGCACGAAACCGAGCTTGTGCAACACGGCCTGCGCACCCAACTCAGGATTCAGGATCCACTGCCAGGCCAAACCGGTTGCGACAAACGACATTGCATACGGATAGAGAAACACCGTTCGCAAAGCGCCTTCGGCCACCACACGCTGATCGATGAAAATCGCCAGCAACAAGCCGATCACCATGCACGCGACAATAAAACATGCGCCGTAAATCACGATGTTTTGCAGCGACAGCAACCAGCGGTCGTTGTTGAAGAGCCGCGTGTATTGCGTGAGGCCCGCGAAGTCGCCGGAAGGAAACGTGCGCGAATTGCTGAGGGACACGCGCGCGGTCCAGACCATCGTGCCGAGATACGCGAACACGACGGTCAGGACCATCGGCAGCAACGCCACCCATGCTGCTATCGGCAAACGCTTTTTTAGCGGCTTTTTCAGCGGCCTTTTGCGAGGCTTCGAATCGGCGGCTTGCAGCTTGAGCGCGTGCATGGTGAGCCTAGCTCTTCAACGCACTGGCAAACGCCTTCTGCGCATCGTCGACCGACTGGTTCTTGTTCCAGAAGTTCGTAATGACGTCGATCAACGCGCCCTGCGTGTCGGGCGAGAGCAGCATCTCCGGATTCGGCAACTGCCGCGACTTGTCCTTCATGATCGCAATGCCCTCCTTCGCGCAGATGTCGAGACTGCTGGCGTCCACATCGGGACGAATCGGAATCGAACCTTTCTTCGCACTGAATGCGATTTGCGCGGCCGGCGAGGTCATCACCGTGGCAAGTAGATTTTGTGCCTTGATCGCGTTGGCGTTGTCGGTTTTCGGAAACACGAATACGTCGCCCGCGACCAGATACGGCGAGTGCGGACCGAAACCCGGGAAGCAGCCGAAGTCCTTGCCGGCAGTCTGGTTGGCCGCCGAGAATTCGCCCTTGGCCCAGTCACCCATGATCTGCACACCCGCCTTGCCGGAAATCACCAGCGCGGTGGCATCGTTCCAGTTGCGGCCAGGCGAGCCCGGATCGACGAAATCATGCAAGCGCTTGAACTGCGCGAGCACCTTCTTGAACGCATCCGACTTGACCGCGTTCTGGTCTCGATCGCGGTACACCTTCAGATAAAGATCGGGACCGCCGACGTCGGCGAATACCGCGTCGAACGTGATCTTTTCCTGCCACGGCTGACCGCCGAGTGCGAGCGGAATCACGCCCGCGGCTTTCAGCTTGCCGAGATCGGCGAGGAATTCGTCATAGCTCTTCGGCTCGGCGGCAATGCCGGCCTTCTGGAACACCGGCTTCGAGTAGAAGAACCAGGCCGGCATGTGAATATCGACCGGCGCGGCGTAGTAATGGCCCTTCACCTTGATACTGTCGATGATCGACTGCGGGAACACATTGTTCCAGTTTTCTTTCGCGGCGACGTCGTCGACGTTGTTCAGCAGGCCCTGATCGATCAGGTCGTGAAACTGTTTGGACGTATTGAACTGCGCGGCGGTGGGTGGATCGCCGCCGACGATCCGGTTGATCGCGGTGGAGCGCGCCTGATCGGCGCCGGCCACCGCGTTGTCGACCCACTGGCCACCGGCTTTGTTATATGCATCGGCGAACTGGCGGATTGCAGCCGATTCGCCGCCCGAGGTCCACCAGTGAATCACGTTGGCCTTCAAGGGTTCAGCGGCATGCGCGACGACGCCAATCAACGCGAGTGTTGCAACCACGCCTCGCAGGACCATTTTTTTGCTGTTCATTCCGTCTCCTTCAGGCTTTGCGCCCGTGTTCCAAGTCGACATACAAACCAGCTTCACCTGCCCTTAAACCCGCGCCTTCCGCTCCTTCAAAAATTTCGCCACTAGCTCCGCACTCCGTTTGATTGTGCGCTTCTGGGTACTGTAGTCGACGTGTACGACACCAAAGCGACGCTCATACCCGAACGCCCATTCGAAGTTATCCATCAGCGACCACAGGAAATAGCCGCGAATATCCACGCCGGCCTTGATCGCCTGATTGACCGCCGCGAGATGCAGCTTGAGGAATGAGATGCGCTGCGTATCGTCGACGTGGCCGTCGATCACCTTATCATCCGAGGCCATGCCGTTTTCAGTGATGTAGATCGGCGGCAGGTTGTGATACGTACTCTTGAAACCGGTCAGCAGATCGCGCAGTCCATCGGGATATACCTCCCAACCCATCTGCGTTCGCTCGACGCCTTCGAGCGGCACGTCCCGGAATCCATGCGCGCCGTCGCTCGCCACGTTGGTGCGGAAATAATAGTTGATGCCTAGGAAATCGAGCGGCGCGGAAATGGTCTGCATGTCGCCGTCGAGCACCAGCGGCTCGGTGCCCGGCCACAGTTCGAACAGGTCCTGCGGATACGCGCCCTTGAGCAACGGATCGAGAATCCACGCGTTGTGCTGGACTTCGAACAGATGAGCCGCGCGCTGATCCGCAGCGCTTGCGCTATTGGCCGTACCGCGGCCGATGTTGGCGACGATCCCTTTCTGCGATGCCGGATCGTTGGCGCGCAATACCGGCAGCGCGAGGCCGTGTGCCAGCAGCAGATGATGCATCGCCTGCGTCGCGAAGCGTCCATCGGCGAGGCCCGGCGCGTGATGCCCGTTGCCATAGCCGAGATAGGCCGAGCACCACGGCTCGTTGAGCGTCGCCCATGCGTCGACCGTGCCGGCCAGTTCGCGGCTCATCAGGTCGGCGTAGTCGGCGAAACGGTAAGCGGTGTCGCGATTGAGCCAGCCGCCGCGATCTTCCAGATGCTGCGGCAAGTCCCAGTGATAGAGCGTCACGAAAGTCGTGATGCCCTTCTCTTTCAGGCGGTTCAGGAGGCGCTTGTAGAAGTCGAGCCCTTTGCGATTGGGCAGGCCTGCCGCGTCCTTCACGCGCGGCCATGCAATCGAGAGCCGATAGCCTTCGAGGCCCAGCGAGGCCAGCATGTCGACGTCCGCTTCCCACCGGTGATAGTGATCGCAGGCGACCGCGCCGGTGTCGCCGGCTAGCACCTTGCCGGGCTTCGCCGAGAAGGTGTCCCAGATCGACGGCAGACGGCCGTCTTCATCCACCGCGCCTTCAATCTGATACGAAGCCGTGGCGGCGCCAAGCAGGAAGTTTTTGCGCCACAGCGAAGAGTCCGCGGGCGGGGTGAAGGGATCGGCGAGCTTGTCGTTGGAAACTGCTGGGGAGCGTGCGTCGGAAACTGCAGATGCGTCGTTTGCCACGGATTCTCTCCTGCGCTGAGGTCGTTGAACCGGGTACGGCGGAGGTCGAATGTGGAAGCGGGTTGGACGCCGCCTTCAAGCCAAAGTGGAAGCGCTTCCACACAGACCAGCGAACGATAGCAGTGGCGGATTCAACGGAGCAATCAGGGTTTGTCTGGAGAGCGGGATGGCATGCGCGACGCTGGGATGCGCCGCGCATGGGTCCCCCCTGCGCCATGACAGAGCGTCGGTCAGCCATGGCACTCGACCTTTAGCCATTTACTGTCCTGAAGGCCGGTCGATTGGCTCTTGCGTGACGGTCATGTATTGCTTGATGTCAGGCTGACCCAGCGCAATCGCATTGAGCATTGCGACGCCAAGCCGACGCGCGAACTCGTCGTCAAGTCTGAAATCGAATTCGTCTAGCAGGATCGGTACTGCGAAGTTCCCAGCCAGAAGCGGAGCCAGCTTGGCCGGTTCAACTAACTGTACATTCAACCGCTGACTGCCCTAGTCGTAGTTCAGAACCACGGAACGGGGTGGATCAATAGCCATCAATACTCCCTGCACTCTTGATAATCTAGGAATGCCTGCTGTTTGCACAGCGCGACACCACGCTTGTCGCCCATCGAGTCAGCAATCGAACCGCACAAATGCATGCGCGCGCGTGCGCCGCAAAGTTATCCCCAGTTTTTGTTCAGAAGGCTGTGGATAACACCGCCATAACCACCCCAAACCATTGATCTAAATGCATTCTGCCGAGTCGATGCAGCAGTGGTCTGCCAGACAAACGGCAATAACCTCTTTCTATCCGCTGTGGGCCGACAGACTAGGAACCAGCGCCGTCAGTCCAGGAGAACAAGGGGCACCGTCTAGCGATTTACCCAGCGCGACGCACCGCTAAGACTTCTTCGCCGACAAATTGAACGCGCCCCCGTCATAAGCCTCGCAATACGCTTTCCAGTCGGCGTTCACCTGCGCCTCACATTGCGTCGCGAGTTCGATCAACGGCAATTGCCAATCCTTGCGATTGCCGAACGCGATCAACTCGTCCGCAATTGACGACTTCTGCCGGCCGCCGCTGCGCAGTTGCGCCCACGCGCTCAATTGGGCCATGCTGTTGACCACTTCTTCGAGCCGCGGCAGCTTGCCGTCCCAGTCGCTCAACGCCACGCGGTCATCAGAAGGCTGCAAGCTGCGCAGCACATACGAGCACTGATTGAAATCGACCGCATGCAGGAACGCCTGCGAGACCGCCTGATTGCGCCGTTGAACTTCAACCACACGCTGCGCCTCGCTCTGCCACTTCGGCTGCGGCGTGCGTACATGGGGCGTCACCGAAGAAGGCAGGGCCTCTTTCAGATCGAGCAGATAGTTGCCATCCGGCGAGCCTTTACCTTCGACGAGAATCGCGTAGCGGTCCACGCCCAGGCTGCCCGTGCCGGCAATCCGCCGCGCCACGTCGATGATGCGATAGAAGTCCGGATTGGGTTGACTGGCGGCGAACTGATGCATGAACGCGGTGACCGCGGCGCGCGCCTCGTCACTGACCGGCAGCGCTTTCTTGCCGTCCACTTTCAGCACACGGGTCTTACCCCTGAGCGTGGTGCGCCGGTCGAGAAGCGCGACGCGCGTGCGGCTCGCCAGTGCGTCGAACAGATCGCGCACCATGCCGACCGACGTCTCCGCTTCGATCCAGCGCGATTTGCCGAAGGCGAGCGCCGCGCTATAAGCATCGACCGCGGTGTGGCAGAGCGCGAGTGCCTGCGCGCGGCTCAGCTTAAGGTCGCTCGCGCCGACCAGCACGCTCGTGAGGAGCCGCACCAGTTCGTAAAGACTCGGCGCGAGGCAGGCTTCATCGAAATCGTTGTTGTCGAAATAGATGAGGCGGTTGTCGCCCTTGTAGCTGCCGAAATTTTCCAGATGCATATCACCGCAAATCCACACCGGAGGCGCATCGTCGAGCACCTTGTCGCGCGGCAGACGCGCATAAAACAGATGACACGCGCCGCGCAGAAATACGAACGGCGAGCCGCGCATAAGCTTGTATTTCATCGCGAGCCGTTCGGGATCGCGGCCGGTATTGAAGCTTGCGATGGTCTGTCCGATATCCGACATGTGCTTCCCCTTCATACGACTCGATGCGGGTTCAGAACGGGTTCAATGCGAGCGGATCGAATCCGCTAGCACATGGAGATTTAGCGGCTTCACACGAATCACACCGCCGCGCGGGCTGTCGATATCGGCGACCAGCATGAACGACAGCGACACGATCAGCGGAACGATCAGCAACAACCCGGCTCCCGCTTTCAAACCGCGCGCGCCGTAGCCGACCAGCACGTTGGCGCACACCGAAATCAACACCATCAGCGCCCACGCCGCGGCGGGAATGCGATTCCACCATGCTGCCTGCGTGTAACCCTGCGTATTGAGCACGTCGTTCATTCCGGCGACGGCGAGTGCGACCACCGGCGTGGGCTGCGCGGCAGCGGCATTCTTCACTGTAGACCACATTGCGTCCTGCAGGCGCGATGTCTCGGCATTGACCCGGGCGAGCTCGCCGGCGTCGCGCGTCGTGTAGAACAGCTCGCGCTCGTCGAGATAGGTCTTCAGCAAGCCACGCACGCTCGCCGCATCGGCGGCGGGCAACAAATCGGCGCGGACGTATTCGGTGCCGATCGCGTTCGCCTCTTCTTCCTCGTAGTTCTTGCGTTGATCGTAACGGCCTACCGCCATCGAAAAAGTGAAACCGATGATCAGCGCGAGCAGCGTTAGCGTGGCGGCCTGAATCACGCTGAAGTCGTCGCGTGCATCCTCGTCGATCTTTCTGAATCGCCGCAACATCGACGCGCCGATGCGCGCCGACAACCACATCGCCACGAAGGAAAGGATGAACACGAGTCCCGGATAGTCGAGGAGGTTTTGCATGAGCGAGCGTTGTTCTTATCAGAGTTTTGTTAGCGGGAACGCTTTGGACGTTGATTAAACGTGCACGGCCACTGCATCATAAGAGACACCGCGCGGATGGGGAAGCATGCAGACGAAGCTGAACAGACGCGTGGCCGGGAGCATGCCGACCGTCAGGAGCCAGTCATCAGATAGTAACGTCCGTCCGCGCTGACATTGAAGCCGAACCCGCATTCTGTCGGCGAGCCATGCGTCTGTACATCGAGTGTCTCCGGTGCGGAGAGCTTGAACTCGATCAGGCATTTGTCCGCGTGTTTGTCCGACGGTTTGTCCGCTGGTTTGTCCGCCTGTTTGTCATAACGCGCGAGGTTGGTGATCCTCGCGGTGGCGTCGAGCGGGGCGTCACCGTTGCCATCGGTCATCGGCACGCGTGCCACACCGTCGTAAAACCGCACGTAGGCCGACAGGCTGCCCATATTTGCACCCGGTTGACCGTCGGCGCCAACGGTGGGATACACGAAGTCGCCGTCGATACGATAGACGCCGCGCCGCCCTTTCACTGGCTTCACCTCGACACTGTTCCAGGCGCCGAAAAACATATAACTGGCGAACCGCGCGCCGTTCGGCGGCACGCCGTTCACCACCGCTTTGCCGGCGATCGACTCGAGGCGCTGACGTGCGGCCGCCACGGCACGGCCGAGCAGCGCGTCGTTGGGATAGTCGTTGCCACGGCTCACCGCGGTCCGGTAGTACGCACGCGCGTCGGGGAGCGCGCCCAGCTTCAGTTGCACGTCGCCCTGGTGGACCAGCGCCATCGCCACGCGAGCCCGCGCCGAACTGGTTGCTTTCGGCGAGTTCTCCTCGTTCGCCTGCATGGCGGTGGCCTCAGCGAGCGCGGCCTCCATCTCGACCAGCGTTTGCGCTTCCTTGATGCGCCCGGCTTCAAGCGCGGCCACGCCCAACGCCGCGCATGACGCGTTCGTGCGGCACGGCACGTCCTTGCCCGCCAGCAGGTTGCGGCGATAGAGTTCGGCGCGCGAGTTGGCAGCTTCCGTTTGCGCCTCGACGAGCGCAGGCGTAAGCGCTGCAAGAGCAGCAGTGACGACAACGACGGCAGCAGCGGCGACGGCGGTTTTGACGTTCATGAGAAAGTGAGGACAGTGGCAATGACGCGCTTCAAAGTCACGCTTCAGGTAGCCGTATGCGCCACACGTTTGACGTGGGTTGCCACGGACGCTGGCCGTGATGCTGACAGAAAACCGGCGATTGCGCGAACCCTTGCATACCGCCGAAGCGAGCGGTCAGTCATGCGATTCAGTCGCAACGCCCGGCACGCGGCGCTCCGTGACTTTTGAGCAGGCACGGGGGCCTGCATGAAGCGCGTTCGACACGTCATGCGGCACGCATCGAACCGCTTGTCATGCACGAGCCGTGCATGATTTTGCACACCGGCAAGCGCTCGTTTGAAACGGTCCACGCATGTGAGAACGGCAAGACGGAAGTGACGCGCCTCTACCCGGCCGTCCGCACCACGGTCTGCACCCCGAACTTCTTACGATACGCGCCTGGGCTCGTCAATGCGATACGCCGGAAGTGCCGCCGCAGCGACTCTTCGGAACCGAAGCCCGCCAGCTCCGCAACGCGAGCCATCGGCAAAGGGGTCGGCGCTTCAAGCAATTCCCGCGCGATCCCCACGCGTTCACGCACCAGCCATTCGTAGGGCGCCATGCCGGTGGCGTCGTGAAACTGCCGTTGCAGCGTACGCGGACTCATCGCCGCCCGTTCGGCCAGCGAGCGCAAAGTGTGCGGCAACGCGGGATGGCGGCGCACCCAGTCCATCAGCTTCGCGAGGCGCCCGCCTTCGTCTTGCGGCATCGGCCGCGGCACGAACTGCGCCTGACCGCCCTCGCGATGCGGCGGCACCACGAGCCGCTGCGCGACCCGATTGGCGACAGCGCTGCCGTGATCGCGCCGTACCAGATGCAGCAGCATGTCGAGCCCTGCCGCCGATCCCGCCGAGGTGATGATCTGTCCTTCGTCGACGTATAACGCATCCGGCTGCACGCGCAATTGCGGATAGCGCTGTTGCAATTTGTCGGCGTAGCGCCAATGCGTCGTGACGGTCTTGCCGTCGAGCACACCCGAGGCGGCCAGCACGAACACGCCCGAGCAGATCGAACAGAGGCGCGCGCCGCGCTCATGGGCGGCGCGAATCTTCTTTAGCAGCGGTTCAGGTGGCGATTCGTCAGCGTCGCGCCAGCCGGGGATGACGATCGTGTCGGCGCGATCGAGCAGCTTGAGCGTGTACGGCGCGACGACGGTGATGCCGCCGGCTGCACGAATCGGACCGGGTTCGCTCGCGCATACCGCGAAGCGATACCAGTCCACGCCGAGTTCAGGACGTTCGAGCGCGAACAGTTCGGTCACGCAGCCGAATTCAAAGGTGCAGAGCCGGTCGTAAGCCAGCGCAACGACAAGATGATTGTGCATGGCGTGATGTTACCGGAGATTGACAATTACGCCACTTACCTGGCGGGTGCGGCGTCGCGACAATGAAGGCTCCAGAATCGCTTCGCCACGCAATCCCGCTCACTCTCCTATCGGAACCTTGCCATGCCGACCACCAACGCCACCAACGCCATCAATGCCGTTACCGCCATCCCCGCTGCCGATAGCGCCGCCGCCCTCGCCCACTTCCAGGCGTCGCTGCAATTCGAAACCGATTGCGCCGACGTTAGCGCGGCGCTCGCGAGTGGCACGCCCGGCTTCGTGCTGCTCGACGTGCGCAGCCCAGCGCTGTTCGAGCAGGGCCACGTGCCGGGCGCGCTGAACCTGCCGCACGGCAAGATCGTGGCGTCGAAGCTCGCGGAGTACCCGCAGGACACGCTGTTCGTCACCTATTGCGCGGGCCCGCACTGCAACGGCGCCGCGCGCGGCGCACTGTGTCTCGCGCAACTGGGACGGCCCGTGAAATTGATGATCGGCGGTGTCACGGGCTGGCTCGACGAAGGGTTCACCCTGGCATAAGCCACGGCCAAACGCGAGCCGCTCAACGCCCATGGCTAACATATTGAAAATCAATTAAATAAACGCCGCCAACTGTCGATAACAAGTTCAGCCGCTTCCCTCTCGCGGTTGGACTAAACATGCAGAGCTCATACAATTTTTGGCTGGTTGCAATCTCGTTCGTCGTCGCGGCGCTGTCGTCTTACACGGCGCTCGACCTGACGGGCCGCATCTTCCTGCTGGCGTCGGCACGTCTGCGGCACGCGTGGCGCCTGGGCGGCGCTGCGGCGCTCGGTGTCGGGATCTGGTCGATGCACTTCGTCGCCATGCTCGCCTTCTCGCTGCCGATTCCGCTCGGCTACGACTTCGCGACGACCGCTTATTCGCTGGGACTCGCGATTGGCGTGTCGTACCTGGCGCTGGTCGTGACGACCCACACGCGGCTCACGCCGCTTCGGCTCGTGGCCGGCGGCGTGCTGATGGGCTTCGGCATTGCCGGCATGCACTACACCGGCATGGCGGCAATGCAAATGGAGCCGGGCATCCACTATCAGCCGGTCTGGTTCGCCGGCTCGCTGGCGATCGCGATCAGCGCCTCGACCGCCGCACTGTGGATGGCGCGCGCGCTCAGTAACGACGACGAACGCCACGTGGTCCGCAAACGTTTCATCGCGGCGCTGGTGATGGGCGTGGCGATCAGCGGCATGCATTACACCGGCATGGCGGCCGCCGAGTTCCCGGTCGGCGCCGTGTGCGGCGCGGCCAAGGGCGTGAACGCGGCGTGGCTCGCGACTTCGGTGATTCTGTTCACGTTTGCGATTCTGATCGTCACGCTAATACTGTCGCGTTTCGATGCGCGCACCAGCTTTCTGATCGGCTCGGTGTCGAAACTGAACGGTCAGATCGTGCGGCTCGCCACGCTCGACACGCTGACGGGCCTGCCCAACCGCTCCACACTTACTAACCGCATAGAACGCGCGATCCATGGCGCGCGCCGGCAGCGTTCGCTGTTCGCCATCCTGTTCATGGATATCGACGGCTTCAAGACCATCAATGATTCGCTCGGCCACTCGGCCGGCGACGAAGTGCTGTCCGCGTTCGCACAGCGCCTTCTGCTGTGCGTGCGTGCGAGCGACACCGTCGCGCGTCTCGGCGGCGACGAATTCGTCGTGCTGTCCGAGAACCTGGATTCACGCGAAGATGCCGGCTCGATGGCCGAAGGCGTGCTCGACCGGATGCGCCAGGGCATATGGACCGATTCGCAACCGTTGCAGGTGATGCCGAGCATCGGCATCTCGCTCTATCCCTACGACGGCGAGACCGTCGACACGCTGCTGAAGCATGCCGACGCGGCCATGTACGAAGCCAAGCGCGCGGGCCGCAGCACCTATCGCTTCTTCGAGAAAAGCATGAATGAAGCCGCGACACGCACGCTGCAAATTCAAAGTGCGCTGCATGAAGCACTCAGCGCCGGACATTTCTCGCTGCACTTCCAGCCGAAGTTCCACGGCAACGGCAACTCGCTGGCGGGTGCCGAAGCGCTGATCCGCTTGCATCATCCGCAACTCGGCGCGCTGGCGCCGCTCGAGTTCGTTCCGATTGCCGAGCGCTCGGGGCAGATCGTGCAGATCGGCTACTGGGTCTTGCGCGAAACCTGCCGGCAGATTCGCCGCTGGGTAGAGCAAGGCCTGCCGTCGATGAAAGTGGCGATCAATCTGTCGCCGCGCCAGTTGTCGCAACCGAACCTCGTCGCAACGATGCTCGAGATTGTGAAAGCAGAAGGCGTGCAATGCGCACAGATCATGTTCGAAATCACCGAAACCGTGGCGATGCAGGACGCGCCGAAAACCATCGAAATGATCCGCGAGTTCCAGGCAAGCGGCTTTGAAATCGCCATTGACGATTTCGGCACCGGCTATTCCAGCCTCGCCTATCTGCAGCGCTTTCGCGTCAAGCAGTTGAAGATCGACCGCTTCTTCACCAACGGGCTCGACGAACACGGACCGGAAGGCAGTGCGATCGTTTCCGCGATCATTGCGCTCGCTCACTCGCTGGAAATGGACGTCGTGGCCGAAGGCGTCGAAACCGAATCGCAGCTCGACATGCTCAAGTCGATGATGTGCGACGAGATGCAGGGCTTCCTGCTAGGCAAGCCGCTCACCGCCGACGACTTCGGCGAGCTGCTCAGAGGAAGAATGGTGACCGCATAAGCATCCGGATCTGTTTGCAACGCATAGAGCTAAGCAATTCAGTTATTTATCATGGCGCGCCCCACTGCGTGACCTCGTATTACCGATAAGCAGGAACAGATAGATTGGCTGCTGGAGACTTGATGAAAATTGACGTGACGACGTTCCAAACGGTGTGGCTGATCACGTTTCTGTGCAGCGCCCTCATCTCAACGGCGCTGTCGCGCATGTTTGCGCAGGTGGGCGCCTTCCGCTTCTGGGCCGTCGGCTTTTATCTGCTCGCCACCGCCACGGCCTGCTTCACGTTGCATAAGATCTGGCACAACGATCTGCTGTTGGTGGCCACCGCGACGCTGGCTTTGCAAAGCCGCATTCTGATCTGGTCGGGCACGCGCGACCTGTTCGGCGCATCGGCGCCGTGGCGCGCCGGTCTTGTCGTCACTGCCGTGTTCTGCGTGCTGCATGGGGCCGCGCTGGCATGGAATGCGCCGCTGGTGGTCCGTGCCGTATTGCTGGCGCTGTTTTTTGCGCCGTGCCGCGCGGCAACGCTCTATGAAGTGTGCCGCCGGCGCCGTCCGCATCTCGGGACGGCACGTATGCTGGTAGCGGTGGGTAGCGGTATCGCGACGCTCAATGCCATCGTGCCGCTCGTGCTCGTGCTGCTCGACCGCGCCAACATGACGCTGCTATACGGCAATCCTCGCAGCACCTCGGTGCTTTACGCAGTGGTGTTTGCAGGTGATCTGTTGCTAACCATCGGCCTGATCGTGCTGGCCTTGCACCATCTGATCGTTGAGCGCGACATGCTCGCCACGCTCGACCGCGGCGCGCTTGAACGTCTCGCCGAAGCACGGGAAACGCGCGGATTGCGCGAATCGCAGCCGCCGCGCAGCGAGGTGCTCGGCCACGACACGTCCGCACAATGCCAGTCGCTACCGGGACCGGTTTGACGCAGCGCGCGGCCGCTTGGCCGATTAGCCGATTAGCCGGCCTTGCGCTCCTCGCGTGGGGTATCGGCCACGGAGACGAGAATCGGCGTCACCGTCTGCGCAGCTTCACGCTTGGTAAGCTTGCCGTCCACCGAGGCGCCGCAATCCATCCGCAACTGCTGGTAGTAGATGTTGCCGGTCACATGCGCATTGCTCTGCAATTCGACAAAGTGATCGGCGATCACGTCACCGACGATCCGGCCGTTGACCACCACGTCATAGCCATGCACGTTGCCCTCGATCGAGCCCCGGTCGCTCAATACCAGCAGCGTCTGGGCGCCGGGCTCGCCGCTGACGTTGCCCTTCACGTGGCCGTCCATGCGCAGGCCGTCGCTGAACAGAAGGTCGCCTGTAATCCGCACGTCATGTGCGATGAGTGTGGCGAGCTTGGTCTGCTGGATGCCCGCGTGCTTTTTCTTGCTGAACATAAGTACCTCATGGAAATGAAAATGTTCGTCGCGTGATGCTATCCGGGCGACAATCCGGGGGGGTTGCTGCTGGGTTGCTGGGTTGCTGGGTTGCTGGGTTGCTGGGTTGCTGGGTTGCTGGGTTGCTGGGTTGCTGGGTTGCTGGGTTGCTGGGTTGCTGGGTTGGTATTGCGCCTGCTGCTGGTTGGTGCTGCGTTGGCCCGGGTTCGACGCCGGGCTTCCGCACGCGGCGCTGCTCGCGCGGCAGTCAGGGGCGCGGCGCCGGCGGCTTCGCTTTGCTCTGGCCGCGCAGAAACTGCAGTTCGACGTTCAATCGCGCGACGTCGGCGGCAGCACCGTCCGCGGTTTTTTGCACCGCGGCGCGCGCCGCCGATTCCTGCGCCAGCGCAAGCCGCGTGCGGTCGAGCTCCGCCTGTTCGCTGCCTCCCTCCGCGGGCGCCGCGTTGCATTGATCAACCGGCGTGCCGGTGCGCTGCGTGTGCCACACCACAACGGCCGCCGCCCCACCTGCCGCGCTGAGCGCGCACACCAGCACCCATAGGATCATGCGAACGACGAGCGGCCGCGCCGGCTGCAACGTATAGGCGCGATGGGTCAGACGGCCCGCATCGCGGGAAAAACGTCGTTCAACCATGGGGCATGGGCGCAAATAGCGCGAGGTAGGCAGCCGGGTCGACCGGCGCACCGTTGACCAGCACTTCGAAATGCAGATGCGGTCCGGTGGAGCGGCCGGTCGAGCCGACATCGGCGACATACTGGCGCGGCAGCACCAGCTCGCCGACATGCACGACGATGCGCGACGCGTGGCCGTAACGGGTCACGAGACCGTTGCCGTGATCGATTTCGACCGCGTTGCCATAGCCCGATTTCTCGCCGGCAAAGATCACCCGGCCGCCCGCAGCCGCCAGAATCGGCGTACCGGTTTTGGCGACCAGGTCGATGCCCGGATGAAAACTCAAACGATGCGTGAACGGATCGGTGCGGTTGCCGAACGGCGAGCCGAAGCGCGCGCCGTCGGCGGGCATGCGGCCGGGGAAGGCGGCGTACGCGATCGCGTGGTCGGCGGTTTGTTGCTCGAGCGCGGACAGCGTCGCGGCGATGCAATCCAGTTGTTGCCGGGTACGCCCGGCATCGGCATGACCGGCCGGTTGCGGCATGACATCCGCACAGCGACGCGGCGGCAAGGAAGGGCCGCCCTCGCCTTCGCTGTCGGTCGCAGAGGTGTCGGGTTCAGAGGCGGCACCCGGCGTCGCTGGCATGGCCGACGTGGCCGGTGCGCGCGGCGCCGGCCGCGGTGTATTCAGACGGGCTTCGAAATCGTGCAACGCGCCGACCTGCATCGTCAGGCGCGCAATGCGCGGTTCGATCTGCGCCACGGACGCGTTCAGCTTGCCGAGTTGATCGATTGCATAGTCGTGCTCGACGCGGTTCGCCGCCTGATCGCCGGAGCCGCCGTGCGTCGGCCAATGCATGCCGATCGCGAGGCCCGCGGCGAGCGCCAGCGCGGCTGCGCCGAACGCCGTGGCAACCGCGATGGTCAGCGCGGTACGGCGCGTGACGAAGCTGACCGAGCCACTGGAGAGCTGACTGCCGGCGCGAAACACGGAGGACATCAGCGGCTCCCGGCGCGGGCCATGCGACCCGTGCAAGGCCGCGCACGGGCTGCGCAACGCACGTTCAGCTTGTGCGGCATGTTCGGCTTGTTGAACGCGCTGAGCGTGCTGAGCGTGCTGAGCGTGCTGAGCGTGCTGAGCGTGCTGAGCGTGCTGAGCGTGCTAAGCGTGCTGAGCGTGCTGAGCGTGCTGAGCGTGCTGAGCGTGCTGAACGCGCTGAGCGTGCTGAGCGTGCTGGAGCGGGAGAGGAAATCGGCGGACAAGACTAACTGCATGCGGCATCAACCGGACAACATACCGGCGGCGATAGTGGACAAAGGGCGCCGATTATCGCCTGGCATCACGAACCATCATCTCAAATACAAATAACGGGGCGAGACGCATAGCAACGTCTGCCAATTGCCACGGGAGAAATGCCATATGCCGGGCACGGCGCCACCGTGTCGCCGTGTCGCCGTGTCGCCGTGTCGCCGTGTCGCCGTATCGCCGTATCGCCGTATCGCCGTATCGCCGTATCGCAGCGTCGCAGGCAAAAAACCATGCGTTTCGTGCCCCGCACGCGTCCTAATTGCCGGGCGCATCATGCTGCGACGCGCACCGGCCGCCGTGAGTCAATCCGCACTCAAGCCGACAATGCCGCCGCGTGCACCGTTATCCGATCCAGCCCTTCCAGTTCCCTGAGCCGCTCGACCAGCGCATCGCCTGCACGCGTCATCGGCATGCGCAACTCGTCGCGTATCAGGCCTTGCGCGGCTAACAACGCTTTCACCGGCGCCGGATTCGGTTCGGCGAACAGCGCCTGGATCAGTGGCGCGAGCTTATTAAAAATACGCCGCCCTTCGTCGAGCCGGCCCGCGGACAACGCACGATACAGCGCGACGAACCGTTCCGGCCGCAGATGCGCCGAGGCCGCGATCGCCCCGCTCCCGCCCAGACACAAGGTGTTGAAAATATTGATGTCTTCGCCGGTCAGCACCTGCAAGCGGCCGTCGCGAATCAGCGCGAGCGTGGTGTCGAGCGAACCGGCGCAATCTTTCACCGCCTGAATTCGTGGATGCGCGGCGAGCGTCAGGAGCGTGTCGAGTTCGAGCCGCACGCCGGTTCGGTAGGGAATGTCGTACAACACGACAGGCTTGTCGCTCGCATCGGCAAGCGCCGTGAAGTGCCCGACGATGCCCGCTTGCGAAGGCCGGATGTAGTACGGCGCGGCCATCAGCACACCGGCTATCGGCAGTGTGTTCAGTTGCTCGATGCGCTCGCGCATGCTCGCCGTGTGATTGCCGGACACGCCGACCAG
Source organism: Paraburkholderia polaris (assembly GCF_012927345.1). Taxonomy (GTDB): domain Bacteria; phylum Pseudomonadota; class Gammaproteobacteria; order Burkholderiales; family Burkholderiaceae; genus Paraburkholderia; species Paraburkholderia polaris. The sequence continues at coordinate 78,425 of NZ_JABBGJ010000033.1, read as the reverse complement.
CACCGGCAGTGCTTGTGCGTCTGCAGCGCCGCGAGCGGCGGCATGCGCTTGCACTTCGTCGAGAATCGTCGCCAGTACGGCGTCCTGCTCGGCGGCGTCGAGCGCGGCCGGCTCACCGGTCGTGCCGAGCGCGACCAGCCCGGCAATGCCCGCGTCGGCATAGCGGCGCACCAGCGCGCGCAACGCGGCGTGATCCACCTCGCCGTCGGCGAATGGCGTGATGAGCGGAACCCAGATACCCGAAAAAATAGACATGTCTTTACCTCGATGACGACCGTATCGATTCCGATCAGCGGTGCGAAGGAGGAAAAACAGGGAGTGCCGCAGGCGGGCGTTGACCGGCTGTTCCGTCGCACATCTGACGGAACAGCTGCTCCGGTCAGATGAGCGGCTGTTTTTTGGCTTTGGCGCTAATGCTCGCGACATTCGCGCGTGCGACCACGGCGCTCGCAAAAGCGAGACGTGCAGTGATTGACGGGCAGAGTCGAAGCGTTTGGCCGGAATGCATGAAACGCAGTGTAACCGCGCCTGGCACAGGTTTGCAAAGTGGATTTGCAAACCTCACGCAAAATTGCTTGACTTCTGCGACAGGAAAACTAATATACGCACCGCGTACATAACCGGTGCGCAACCCTTTTCCGACAGGTGCCCGTATGAGCGTCCCGCAACAAGCCTTCCTACGCGATGCGATGCGTCGCCTGAACATGACCCGCGACACGTTCGCGAGCCGCATCGGCGTATCGCGCCGCGCGCTCGACACATGGCTGCTGCCGGACGATTCACAGGAATCGCGGGCCATGCCGGAGATCGTGGAGCGTTTCGTGTCGGAAATCGTGGTACATGGCGAGCCGGGCGAGAAGTATACGCAAAGCGTAGACTCACAGTCGCTTGCGAGCCAGATGCTCTTCGAGGGCAAGCCGCAACTGCTGTCGGTCGATCAGTTCTCGCGCGACTCGGTCGAGGCGCTGTTTCGCGTCGCCGACATCATGCAGCCGATCGCGCGGCGCCGGAAAATCTCCCGCGTGCTCGAAGGCGCGGTGCTCGGCAACCTGTTTTTCGAGGCCAGCACCCGCACCCGCGTGAGCTTCGGCGCGGCATTCTGCCGGCTCGGCGGCTCGGTGTGCGACACCACCGGCTTCACGTTTTCGTCGATGGCAAAGGGCGAGTCGATCTACGACACCAGCCGCGTAATGAGCGGCTATGTGGATGCGCTGGTGATCCGTCATCCGGAGCAAGGCTCGGTGGCCGAATTCGCGCGCGCCACCAACGTGCCGGTGATCAACGGCGGCGACGGTCCGGGCGAGCATCCGAGCCAGGCGCTGCTCGACCTGTACACGATCCAGCGGGAGTTCTCGCGGCTCGGCAAGATCGTCGACGGTGCGCATATCGCGCTGGTCGGCGACCTGAAATATGGCCGCACGGTGCATTCGCTGGTCAAGCTGCTGGCGCTGTATCGCGGCATCAAGTTCACGCTGATCTCGCCGCCCATGCTCGAAATGCCGAGCTACATCATCGAACAGATCTCACGCAACGACCATGTGATCGAGCAGACCCACGATCTGCCCGCCGGGCTGCGCGGCGCCGATGTGGTGTACGCCACGCGCATCCAGAAAGAGCGCTTCACCGACGAATCGTTCGAAGGCTATACGCCGGATTTCCAGATCAATCAGGCGCTGATGGACAGCGTATGCGGCCCCGACACGCTGATCATGCACCCGCTGCCACGCGACAGCCGACCGGGCGCGAACGATCTGAGCGTCGATCTGAATCATGATTCGCGCCTTGCGATTTTCCGGCAAACCGATAACGGCATTCCGGTGCGGATGGCGATCTTCGCGGTACTGCTGGGTGTCGAAAAACTGGTCCAGCATTCGATGCGCGACGCCGCGTGGCGCCCGCCCGTTTATCTTGGGCCGGACGACGCGGTGTTTCACGGCATCGATTGATCCGGATCCGATGCTTGAAAGACGGCCTTGCGGCTCACCCGCAAGGCCGCTTCGTTAACCGCAACACGATCTTCAGTACACACCCGATTAAATCCAGACTAGACTGAATTCGTCAGTTCCCTCCTGAACCGCACCATCAACGTGTCAGTCGCCTTAAAAGAAGTCGCTTATTGCAGTGCGTCACGGATCGATTCGATCCCGGATTCACCAACATACGAACAGGACGACTCATCATGGCCGACACGAGTTATATGGCGCGCAAATCCGTCGCGGATATTGTCGCAAGCGCGGAGGGCGGTGAACGCCACCTGTCGAAGTCGCTGGGCGCGCTCAGCATTACGGCGATGGGTATCGGCGCGATCATCGGCGCCGGCATCTTTGTTCTGACCGGCACGGCGGCGGCCCATTATGCGGGGCCGAGCATCATTCTTTCGTTTGTCCTCGGCGGGATTGCGTGCGCGTTTGTCGGACTCTGCTACTCCGAGCTGGCTGCCATGCTGCCGGTCTGCGGCAGCAGTTATACCTACACCTATGCCACGCTCGGCGAATTATTCGCGTGGATCATCGGTTGGGATTTGATCCTCGAGTATGCGATGGGCGCGGCGACCGTTGCGGTCGGTTGGTCAGGCTACATCGTGAGCCTGTTGCACAACGTCGGGGTCAACATTCCGCCCACCATGGCGGCTGCGCCCGGCACCACAGTGACGCTCGCCGATGGCAGCACGGTGGCCGGTATTGTCAATTTGCCGGCGGTCTTCATTATTGCCGTGCTGACCACCTTGCTCGTGCTCGGCACCAAGGAGTCGGCGCGGCTCAATAACATCATGGTGGCGATCAAACTGACCGTGGTGTTGGCGTTCATCGTCATCGGCGCCTTCTTTGTCCATCCGGCCAACTGGCATCCGTTCATTCCGCAGAATACCGGCGAATTCGGCAATTTCGGCGCGAGCGGCATTCTCCGCGGATCGGCCGTCGTATTCTTCGCGTTCATCGGCTTCGATGCGGTGTCCACCGCGGCCCAGGAGGCACGCAAGCCACAGATCGACATGCCGATTGGCATTCTTGGCTCGCTGGTAATCTGCACGCTGCTCTATATTGCGGTCGCCGGCGTGCTGACCGGACTCGTTCCGTATGCCGAGCTCAACGTCCCGGATCCGATCGCGAAAGGCGTCGATGCGATTGGCGTCACCTGGTTTTCCGTGCTCATCAAGATCGGCGCGCTGACCGGCTTGACGACCGTGATACTCGTGCTGCTGTACGGCCAGAGCCGCATCTTCTTCACGATGTCACAGGACGGCCTCCTGCCGCACCTGTTCGCGCGAGTCCACCCGCGTCTGCATACACCTCATCTGAGCCAGATGATGATCGGCGCCATCGTCGCGATTGTGGCAGCGTTCACGCCGATCAACGTGTTGGGCGAGATGGTCAGCATTGGCACCCTGTTCGCGTTCATTCTCGTCTGCGGCGCCGTGATCTATCTACGCCGCAGCGACGCTGACGCCACGAGGCCGTTCCGCGCGCCGGGCGTGCCGGTGATCCCGGTCCTCGGGATTCTGTTTTGCCTGCTGCTGATGGCCGGGTTGCCGCTCGTCACGTGGTTACGGCTCTTCGTCTGGCTCGTGATCGGGCTCGTCATCTATGGGATCTACGGTCGCAATCATTCGCGCCTTCGCCATCCGGAGCGGGCGCCCGACTGATAGCGCAGCGCGTCGCGCTCAACCCCACGCTTCGCGGGACTTGCCTTCCACGACCGTGCATTGCAGACCCGACATACGGCCGGCAGCGTCGATGGCCGCTTCGAGCTGGGCGAACGGATAGGACTTCAACTCGACCGCCTCGAGCGGAATCTGCCCGGACGTCACGAGCGAAACCAGCGCGAGATAGTCAGCGCGTGTGTACATGAAGTGGCCGATCAATTCCCAGTTGTTCAACAGCATCTCGCTGTACGGTATCGGCAAGTCCACTTGCATGCTGCCCATCAGCACGAGGCGCCCGCCGCGGCGCAGGCTGCGTAATGCGGCGAGGGTCGCGTTTGCGTCGGTAGCCTGCCCGACCATGTCGAACGCGAGGTCCGCTCCGCCACCACTAGCCGCGCGAATCGCCGCTGTGTCTTGCGCGGTGTCGCCAGTCAGCACGACGGGGATCACACGCCCGCGGCCTTGCTCAACCAGCGCTTGCAGCGGTTCCGGGCGCCGGCCGAGCGCGACTACCTTGCTCGCGCCGAGTGCCAGCGCGGCGAGCACGGCCGCCGAGCCGAAGTAACCGCTCGCGCCGTTGACTACCACTGTTTCGCCCGCCGACAAACGGCCGCGTCGCAAACCCCCGAAGGGCACCGCGAATTTGGCCAGCACCGCGAGACGTGCGGCATCGATCCCGTCCAGACCGTCCAGTGCGATCAGCGTCGATGCCGGGAATTCGGCCACTTCGCGCAATGTGCCGTGCGGAAACTCAGCCAGCAAAGCACCACTGTCGGCGCTGATGGCGGTGAGCCCTAGCAGCGCCTGCGCCGGTTCGCGCACCGTTTCGTCGGCAATCCAATACGGATTCACGGCGACCCGTTGACCGGCGCGAAATGCCACCACGCCCTCGCCCACCGCGACGATCCGGCCAACACCATTGGTGCCTGGCGAAAACGGTCCCGGTGGGTACGCGTACGGCAACTTCCCTTCGACATAGTCGCGCGTGTAACTCAGCAACGGTACCGCCTCCATCCTTACCAGCACGGCATTGCGGCGCGGCTCCGGTTGCGTCACGTCGCGCAAGGCCAGCGGCTTGCCGGGTTCATCGAGCATCCAGACTTTCATCTTGGTCTTCCTTCCGTTCGTTTCGGTGCTTGAACTGTAGAAGCACGGGACGTATTCTGGAAATCAATTACTCATATGCGACCCATCAACATGATTGATCTACGCGACATCGATTTGAATCTGCTGGTTTCGCTCGACGCGCTGCTCGCCGAGTCGAACGTCACGCGTGCGGCCGCGCGGCTGCATCTGACGCAACCGGCGGTCTCCACGCAACTCGCGCGTTTGCGGCAGATCTTCGGCGATCCGCTGCTGCTGCCCGCCGAAACGGGCCGCGGCATGACGCGCACGGCCCGGGCGCTGGAGTTGATGACGCCGCTGCATGCAGCGTTGAAGAACCTCGAAGCGGTGGTGCGTCACCAACCTGCCTTCGATCCACTAACCGACACGCGGCGCTTCGTGATCGCCGCGCACGACAACGCCACCGCGGTGCTCGGCATGCGCCTGATGGAGCGCTTACCGGCATTGTCGGGGCCAGGTGTGCGCGTGGCGTTTGTGATCGGCGATCAGCCCACTGCCGCGTCGCGGCTCGAAAGCGGCGAGATCGACCTGCTGCTCGGTTCCGACCGGATGATTCCGCCGTCGATGAAAGCCCGCAAGCTCTACGACGAGCAATTCGTGTTCGTGCAGCGCAAGGGCCACCCGCGCGGCACCGCCCCGCTCGATCTCGACACCTACTGCGCGCTCGACCACGTCCTGGTGTCGACCAGCGGCGGCAGCTTTCACGGCTTCATGGACGAGCATCTCGACGAACTCGGCCGCGAGCGGCGCGTCGCCTTGTCGGTCCAGCACTTCACGCTGGTGCCGGAGTTGCTGGCGAAAACCGACTACGTTTCGACACTGCCGTCGCGCTTCGCGGCACGCTATGCCGATCGGCTCGATACCTTTGCGCTGCCATTCGACGCGCGCGGCTTCACGTTGTACGCGGGATGGCATCCGCGCAACCAGGCCGATCCGGCGCTCGTGTGGCTGCGGGAGACGCTGGTCGAATTGGCGGCACTGTAAGAAATCGGGGCGGACGTAGTCCGTCTTTCGACCAGGAAGCACGTATTGCGCGCCGCGAGGCTACTCGTGCGGCGACAGCACGGCCATCACTCCCGCTACCAAAACCCTCCTTCGTCACCCATCATCCGCAATCTATGCGCCAATCCCTCGCATTGGCACACCCATGCAACGCCACGCCCGAAAATTTTTTGTTGAGAACGCTTCTCAATTACAAGCACATTGCATAGAATGCACCCCGAAATTACTTTGTAATAAATATGGAATGTCCGGGTAAGGAACGCATTCTCCGCCCGGCCGCCAGCACTTAACGACGGGGATAAAAATGAAGTTGCGGTCCGACGAACCGAAGCTCGGCAAAATCAGCACGACGCTGTGCAGCATGTTGGCTGCGGGTCCCGCTCTCGCGCAGGGCACGGCCGGCACGGCGCCGCCCGACAAGGAAAGTCAGCTCGCGCCGATCGCCGTGCAGGGTCAAGCAGACGACGGCTTCAAGACCGACCACTCAGCCTCGGTTAAATTCACGGCGCCGCTGATCGATACGCCGAAGTCGGTGACCGTGATTCCGCAGGAGTTGATCAAGAGCACAGGCGCCTCGACGCTGACCGAAGCGCTGCGTACGGTGCCGGGCATCACCTTCGGTGCCGGCGAAGGCGGCAATCCCCTCGGCGACCGGCCGTTCATTCGCGGCTACGACGCGCAGGGCAGCACCTTCGTCGACGGCATGCGCGACATCGGTGCGACCACCCGTGAAGTGTTCAATATCGAAAGCGTCGAAGTGACCAAGGGTTCGGACGGCGCCTACGGCGGCCGCGGCGGCGCGGGCGGCAGCATCAACCTGATCACCAAGACCCCGCATCTGGGCAATTCCGCCGACGGTAGCGCGGGCCTCGGCACCGACCGCTACCGCCGCTTCACCGCGGACGGCAACTGGCAAGTGGCCGATCACGCGGCATTCCGCCTGAACGTGATGAGCCACAACAACGACGTGGCCGGCCGCGATGCGGTCAACAACGAGCGCTGGGGCATCGCGCCGTCCTTCACCTACGGTCTCGGCACGCCGACCCGCGTCACGGCGAGCTACTACCACCTCTCGACCGACGACCTGCCCGACAGCGGTATTCCGTACTTCTACACGACCACCAACAAGCCGGCCAACGTCGACACGATCTATCCGGCCAATGTGGACCGTCACAACTTCTACGGACTGATCGACCGCGATTTCCGCAAGACAACCTCGGACGTCGGCACGGTGCGCATCGAACACGACATCAACAGCAACCTGACGATCCGCAACACCACGCGTTATACGAAGTCCACCCAGGACTACATCTGGACGCAGCCGGACGACAGCCAGGGCAACGTCGTGAACGGCATGGTGTGGCGCCGCGCGAATACGCGTGCCAGCGACGTCTACAGCCTCGCGAACCAGACCGAGCTGTTCGGCGAGTTCAAGACCGGCTTTCTGAAGCACAGCTTCACCACCGGCCTCGAACTGTCGCGCGAAACCAGCGTGAACGATTCGTACGCCGTGGCTGCAGCCACCGGCGCGATCTGCAAGACCAAGGGCATCGGCGCCGCGTCCGGCTATAACTGCACGAGCCTGTGGTCGCCGAATCCGAACGACCCGTGGGCCGGTTCGGTCAAGCAGGCGAACGATCCGAACGAACAGCGCACCACCACCAAATCGCTGTATGCATTCGATACGATCGAACTCACGAAGCGCTGGCAGGCCAACGTCGGCTTGCGCGTCGACGATTACTCGACGGATTTCCGCAACACGGTGGCCAACGGCGGCAAGCGCACCTCGCGCGACGACACGCTGTTCAACTACCAGTTCGGTCTCGTCTTCAAACCGGCTTCCAACGGCAGCGTGTATGCGTCGATCGCGACGTCGTCGACGCCGGCCGGCGCCCTGCTCGGCCAGGGCAGCGAAACGCAATCGCTGACGCCGGGCCGCGGCGGTGTCGGCGCGAACGCGGATCAACTCGCCCCGGAAAAGAACCGCAGCGTCGAACTCGGCACCAAGTGGAATGTGCTGAACAACCACCTCTCGCTGACGGGCGCGCTGTTTCAGATCGATACGACGAATGCCCGCGTCACGCTGCCGAACAACGAATACGCGATGGTCGGCAACAAGCGCGTACAAGGGTTTGAATTCGGCGTGGCCGGACAACTGACGAACAAGTGGCAGGTGTTCGGCGGCTACACGTACATGAAGAGCCAGTTGCGCGACAACGGCAAGACCACGTCGGATAACGGCCATCAGTTCCCGAATACGCCGAAGAACAGCATCAGCCTGTGGACTAACTACGATGTCCTGCCGAAGTTCACCATCGGCGGCGGCGCGTTCTACATGTCGCAGGTGTACGGCGACACGGCGAATCTGCGCGCGGTGCCGTCGTACTGGCGCTTCGACGGCATGGCGACGTACCGGATCAACAAGAAGGTCGATCTGCAACTGAACGTGCAGAACATCTTCAACCGGACGTATTACGACCAGGCGTATCCGGCGCACTACGCATCGATCGCAGCCGGCCGTTCCGCCTTCCTGACGCTCAACGCGCACTACTAAGCACGGCATGATGGAACAGGTGACGCTGAAGGCGCTGGCGAGCGTATCGCATGACGAGCTCGCCGCGATTCTCTCCGGGCCGCCCGCTAAAGCCGCCGCGTGGGTGGCGGCGGCCGCGCACAACGGCATCGTCGAAGCGCAGGCGGTGTACGGTCAGTATCTGCTCGACGGTCACGGCGTAGAACGCAACGCCGAAGAAGCGTTGACGTGGTTCAAGCACGCGGCACGGCAGGATCATCCGATGGCGATGAACATGTTGGGCCGATGCTATGAACACGGCTGGGGAACGGCGGCGTGCGCGCCAGTGGCGGTCTACTGGTACCGGCTCGCGGCGCGGGCCGGACTCGACTGGGGCATGTACAACTATGCATCGGCGTTGGCGCTCGGAAATGGTGTGGAGTGCGATCGTGCGCAGGCGCTGCAGTGGTTCCGGCGCGCCGCCGAAATGGGTCACGTGAAGTCGCTCAACTTTGTCGGCAGCTTTTACGAAGACGGCTGGGAAGTCGATGCCGACGCGAGCATCGCGCTCGACTATTACCGGCGCGCCGCGGTCGGCGGTGACTTCCGCGGCCAGTTCAACTATGCGCGGCTGCTGGCCGGGCGCGGCGAGATCGACGCCGCGCTGGCGTGGTTGCGGCGCGTGCCGCATTCGGCAACAGCGGCGTTCGTCGCAAAGATGCTGGCGTGGCTTGCCGCTTCGTCGGTTGGTGCGTTTCGGGTGCTGGCTGAGCAGTTGAGTGCAGACCTGCACGCGGGCATAGCGGCGAAAATGAGCGTTGATCCGGGCACGAATAGAAGCGCGGATCCGGGCATGGAGCCGGTCACGAATACAGGCACGACTGCAGGCGCGTTGATGCGCCACGCGCAGACACGCACGGCCGCAGGCGCGATGATGCCTCACGCTCAGGAGTCACGCGCATGATGCTGCATCTGCGAGGCGTACTCAGCAAACAACAGGTCACACAATGCCGCGAAGTCCTCGACGCGGCCCAGTGGACCGACGGCAATGCGACTTCCGGCGAACAGTCGGCGCAGGCCAAGCGCAACCAGCAATTGCCCGAAGGCTCCCCCGCCGCACGCGCGGTGGGCGACGCGATTCAGGACGCGCTCGGGCGCAATCCGCGTTTCTTTTCCGCTGCTTTGCCGCTGAAAGTCTTTCCTCCGCTCTTTAACCGCTATGCAGGCGGCGACGGTTTCGGCACGCATGTGGACAATGCGATCCGGCAGTTGCGCGGCACCGACTTCCGCATCCGCAGCGATCTGTCGGCCACGCTCTTTCTGGCCGAGCCGGACACCTACGACGGCGGCGAACTCTGTATCGAAGACACCTACGGCGTGCATCGCTCGAAGCTGCCGGCCGGCGACATGGTGCTCTACCCGGCTTCGAGCCTGCATCACGTGAACCCGGTGACGCGTGGCGTCCGGGTCGCGTCCTTCTTCTGGATTCAGAGCATGGTGCGCGACGACGGCGAACGCGCCATGCTGTTTCAACTCGACAACGACGTGCAGCGCCTCGCCGCCGAAAAAGGTTCGAACGATGCAACCGTGGTAAGTCTCACCGGCATTTATCACAATCTGCTGCGCCGCTGGGCTGACGCCTGATCTAGCGGACTCCTCGCGCCACGCAAAACAGTCTTTCTTTTTGCACCCAGAAAGAAGGCGCCTCCCCGTATTTACTTTCCTGTTCGTTAAGCGCAACGTCCATTGTTGATGCGCGCCACTACATTTTTAGTTGCGTTCTCCACGATTCGATCCGCTTCACCGCGACTCGCTGCCGGGTTACGGTGAATCCGGTTGCGCCGCGTCGACATAGCGTTGCGTTCGCAACGGCACCGAAATTGCTGAGTGATGAGTTAGACCGCGACGCTTCGGATGCCCGCGCATCGGTTAGCTGCATGTCGGTTAGCTGCATGTCGGTTAGCTGCATGTCGGTTACCTGCATGTCGGCTACCTGCATGTCGGCTACCTGCACGTCGGATACCGGCACGTCGCCAGCCTGCATTGACCTTTCAATGGAGCCAGCAAACCGTCATGTCCACGACAAACAAACGTCAGGATCCGGGCGACGAGCCCGCCGCCACGCCGCCCCAACCGTCGCGCCGCCGGTTTCTGCAATCGGCTGCCGCTGCCGCCACTGTCGGCGTAGCGCCGCATCTGCGCGCACAAACACAAACCCCGGCCGCGGCGCCGCCCGCCGAAGTTCATGCACCGGTGCCGGGCCGCCCGGTCACACTGACCGTCAACGGCCGCGCCTACACGCTGCAACTCGAACCGCGCGTGACCCTGCTCGATGCGCTGCGCGAGTACGCGGGCCTGATGGGCACGAAGAAAGGCTGCGACCGCGGGCAATGCGGCGCATGCACGGTGATCGCCGAGGGCCGCCGCATCAATTCCTGCCTGACGCTCGCCGTGATGCATGAAGGCGAGAACATTACGACGGTTGAGGGACTCGCCAGCAACGGCGTGCTGAGTCCGATGCAACGGGCCTTCATCGAACACGATGCGTTCCAGTGCGGCTACTGTACGCCCGGGCAGTTGTGTTCCGCGACTGCCCTGCTGAACGAATTCCGTAACGGCACGGCCAGTACCGTGACCGCCGACGTCCGCAGCCGTCCACCGCAACTCTCCGACGACGAAATCCGCGAACGCATGAGCGGCAACATTTGCCGCTGCGGCGCGTACGTGAATATCGTCGCGGCGGTGCGCGCCGTGCATGAGGGCGGCGCGCAGAACAGTGCAAGCGCCAGCAGCAACGGCCGCCATAACAACGGCAACGCCTGACGGAGCGACCAGCATGGATGCGATCTCTTACGAACGCGCCGGCGATGTCGCCGGCGCTGTGCGCGCGGTGCAGCAACCGGGTGCGGTGTTCATCGGCGGCGGCACCAATCTGCTCGACCTGATGAAAGGCGGCGTCGCGCGGCCGATGCGGCTAATCGATATCACGCACATCAGCGGGCTCGATACGATCACCACGCTGCCGAATGGCGGCATCCGCATCGGCGCCCTGGTGCGAAATAGCGATGCGGCCAATCACGCGCTGGTGCGCGAACAATACCCGCTGCTGTCGCAAGCATTTTTGGCCGGTGCATCGGCGCAACTGCGCAATATGGCGACTGTGGGCGGCAATCTGTTGCAGCGCACCCGCTGTGGTTACTTTTACGACACCGCCTTTACGCAGTGCAATAAACGCACGCCAGGCAGCGGTTGCGCGGCGCTCGACGGCCACAATCGCACGCACGCGATTCTCGGTGCGAGTCCGCAATGCATCGCCGTGAACCCATCGGACATGAACGTGGCGCTCGCCGCGCTTGACGCCGTCGTGCGCGTAAATGGCCCTGCAGGCGAGCGGATGATTCCGTTTGCGGACTTTCATCGGCTTCCCGCTGACCGGCCCGATATCGATACCACATTGCAGGCGGGCGAGTTGATCACCGCCGTCGATTTGCCACCCCCTTTGTTCAGCGCGAACGCCTACTACCTGAAAGTGCGTGACCGGGCCAGTTACGCATTTGCACTGATCTCCGTGGCCGCCGCTTTGCAGATGGACGGCAACCATGTGACAACCGCGCGCATCGCGTTAGGCGGCGTGGCGCACAAACCGTGGCGCGCGAGCGCCGCCGAACAGATGCTCAACGGCCAGCCGCTCACGCAGGCGACGTTGCATAACGCCGCAGCCGCTGCGCTACGCGATGCCAGGCCGCAGCACGACAATCGTTTCAAGGTGCAGCTCGCGCAACGCGCGATCGTGCGCGCAGTGAACCTGGCCGCGGGCCACGCGGGAGGTGTCGCATGAATCTGATCGGTCAACCACTCGACCGCATCGACGGTCTGTTGAAAGTCACCGGCGAAGCCCGCTATGCCGCCGAATTCCCCGAGGCACGCCTCGCGCACGCGGTACTCGTCACCAGCACGATTGCGAGCGGCACGATTGCGTCGATCGATGCGAGCCGCGCGCAGGCGCTGCCCGGCGTGCTGCTGGTGATGACGTACCAGAACGCGCCGCGTCTGCCGAACGGCGGCAAATCCACGTTGGCGCCGCCGGCCGGCCGCCGTTTGTCGCTATTGCAGGACAACCAGATTCATTACAACAACGAGCCGGTCGCAGTGGTGGTCGCCGATACGCTCGAACATGCCACCGACGCGGCGCACCAACTGCGCATCACTTATCAAAGCACGCCAGCGACACTCGATTTCGTGCAGGCCAAGCCGAACGGACACGCGCCTGATAAACCGCAAGGCCGCACAACCGACACGCAACGCGGCAGCTTCGAGGACGGTATGCGCAGCGGCACAGTACACGTCGACGCCGTTTACACGACGCCGATCGAGCATCACAACCCGATGGAGCCGCACGCCACGATGGCACGCTGGGACGGCCCGCAACTCACGCTCTATGACTCGACGCAAGGCGTCAGCGGTGCGGCGGAGGCGGTCGCCAAAACGTTCGGCATGCCGGTCAGCGACGTGCGCGTGATTTCACCGTTTATCGGCGGCGGCTTCGGCTGCAAGGGCTCGTCGTGGTCGCATGTGTCGTTGTGCGCGATGGCGGCAAAGCAGACCGGACGCCCGGTGCGGCTCGTGTTGGAACGGCCGCAGATGTTCGGCCCGGTCGGCGCGCGTCCACGTACCGAGCAGCATTTCGTGATCGCCGCCCAGCGCGACGGCACGCTGACCGCGATGCGCCACGACAGCATCTCTCATACGTCAATGATCGAAGACTGGACCGAGACCTGCTGCATGGTCACGCGCATGTTGTACGCGGTGCCCAATCAGGTGACCACGCACCGGATCGTGCCGCTCAATGTCGGCACGCCCACCTTCACGCGCGCGCCCGGCGAGACGACCGGTTCATTCGCGATCGAATCGGCGATGGACGAACTCGCGGTCGCGTTGCAAATGGACCCGCTCGCGCTGCGCCTCAAGAACTACGCCGAGGCCGATCCGCAGGAAAACAAGCCGTGGTCGGGCAAGTCCTTGCGAGAGTGCTATCAGATCGGCGCGGAGAAATTCGGCTGGTCGCGGCGCACCAGCGCGCCGCGTTCGATGCGCAATGGCAACACGCTGATTGGCATGGGCATGGCCACCGCGACCTATCCGGCCAACCGCAGCGAAGCCGCGGCCATCGCGCGGATTCTGCCGGACGGCAGCGCGATGGTCGCCTCCGGCACCCAGGACCTCGGCACCGGCACCTATACCGTGATGACCCAGGTAGCCGCCGACGCACTCGGCTTCGCGCCGGAAAGCATTCACTTCGCGCTCGGCGATTCGTCTCTGCCGAAGGCGCCGGGGTCCGGCGGCTCGCAATCGGCGGCGAGCGTTTCGCCGGCCGTGCGCGAGGCCGCGACTCAGGCGCGCAATCAGCTGATCGCGCTGGCGCTCGCCGACACTGCGTCGCCCGTGCACGGCATCGCGCTCGACGACATCACGGTTGAAAACGGCTGGGTCATGAGCCGCTCGCAACCCACGCGGCGCGATCCGGCGGCGGCGATCATCGCGCGCTCAGGCGGCAAGCCGATCGAAGCCACCTCGACGGTCAAACCGGGCGACGAGAAGCAGAAGTACTCGCTTCACTCGTTCGGCGCGGTGTTCGTCGAAGTGCATGTCGATGCGGACCTCGGCACGATTCGCGTGCCGCGCGTGGTCGGTGTGTATGACGTGGGACGCGTGCTGAATCAAAAGACCGCGCGCAGCCAGTTGATGGGCGGCATCGTATGGGGCGTGGGGGCGGCGCTACAGGAAGAGACCTCGCTCGATACACGCTATGGGCGCTTCACCAACGCGAATCTCGCCGAGTACCACGTGCCGGTGAATGCCGACATCAGTTCGCTCGACATCACGTTCATCGATCGGCCTGATCCGTACATCAATTCGCTCGGGGTACGCGGCATCGGCGAGATCGGCATCACCGGCGTGCTGGCGGCGATCGCGAATGCGGTGTATCACGCAACCGGCGTACGCGTGCGCGATCTGCCGGTGACGCTCGATAAGGTGATGGGGGTGAGGCAGGTGTGAATCAGGGCGCGCGTTCGCCAAGGCGTGTCACGGTGACGAGGCGTCTCTTTTGATGGGCGATACGCAAGCTGTTGCACGGGACAGGAAGGCGCAAGCGCCAAGCCCTACGTATTGGCGCTTGCCTGCCGATGCGTTGCACCGCACAATCGGTCTTATCCTTTCTACCGGTGCCCGTCCATGGCCTATGCCTCGCTTGCCACTGGCGTGTTGCTCGCCGCCGGCTTCGGCTCGCGCTTCGACCCGGACGGCCTGCACAACAAACTACTCGCACGCATGCCGGACGGCACGCCGGTCGCGCACGAAGCAGCGCACCGACTGCTGCGGGTCGTCACCCGCGTATTGGCCGTGGTGCGGCCCGGCTCGGACACACTGGCGCGCTTGCTGAACGACGCCGGTTGCGATGTGGTGTTCTGCGCCAACGCCGAACGCGGCATGGGCGCGAGCCTCGCCGCCGGCATCGAGGCCAGCGACGACGCCGAGGGCTGGCTCGTCGCGCTGGCCGACATGCCGCGCATTGCCACCACGACGATCGAAGCGGTGGCGCGCGCGCTCGACGGCGGCGCTTCGCTGGTCGCACCGTTTTATCAGGGACAGCGCGGTCATCCGGTCGGCTTCGGCATCGACCATCGGGACGCCCTGATGACACTGGACGGCGACACCGGCGCGCGCGCGCTGTTGATGTCGCAGCGTGTGACGCGGCTGGAGGTCGACGACCCCGGCATTCTGCGCGACGTGGATACGCCGGAAGATCTTCGCAACATTTAGCTTGAGCGCGACCGAGCCGCCCGCGAACCGGGAGACTTGATCCAGTCGGGTGTTTGGGCGCATACTGTATATCCATACAGTATTTTGGCCGCATAGGTACGCGCATCACGCTGTGCGCATCCACGGCGCGTCAGCATGAAACGCATTCCGATCGAACCATCTTTCGCCGCATGGCGGCGCGCCGCGCGAGCGCTGCTGCGGCAAGGTGTCGAGCCCTCGCAGATCGAGTGGGTTGAGTCCGGAAATAAGGCGGCGGCCCACAGTGGTGACGATGGCAATGGTTCGGCCACGGGGCAAGTCGTGCAATCTTCGGCAGCGTCCGCAGCTGAAAGGGTCTCCAGCGCAACCGCTGCCGACGTGCCAAACGCCGAGCCCGCTTGCACTGCTGCGGGCAGCGTCGGCACAGGTGCCTCTGCCGCGCCCGCGATTCCCCGCGAACTGCTCTCCTGGCTGAAAACGGCCGCGTGCGTCCGCGCGGCGGACCGCTGGGCACTGCTGTACCGCGTCCTATGGCGCTGGACGCGCGGCGAGCGCACCGTCCTCGATCTGAACGACCCCGACGGCTCGCTGCTGGATCAACGCATCCGGGCTATTGAGCACGAAACCGAGGATCTGCTGACACTCACGCTGTTCAGACGGCGTGATCCGTCGATGGGGCCACCCGAATTCGTCGGCTGGTACGAGCCGCATCATGACTTGCTGGAGCGCGCTGCCGTGCGCTTCGCCGCTCGCATGGGCGATTCCACGTGGATGCTCGCCACGCCGCACGGCGCGGTGTTCTGGAACGGCATGCTGCTGCGCATCGACCAACCGGGCGCGGAGGAATACGAGCAGACTACGCAGGCGCTACCGGCAAGCGCCATGACCGGCGAAGCTGTCACCAGCATGCCCACGGAAGCGCTCTGGCTCGCCTATTACGCCAGCGCCTTCAATGGCGCGCCGTTGCCCGTGCCGTTGCGCTACTGGAGAATGCCGCCCGCGGGCCCACCGCTGCCCGCACGCCTCGCGCGCGAGCGCAGTCGTCTGGGGGCGCAAAGCGCCGCCGTCACCGTCCCGCCCACGCCGCCCGTCGAGTATTCGGCGATGACGCCGCCCTTGATTGAGCCCACTGGCCCGCTCGCCACTTGCAGGCGCTGCGCGTTATGGCGCAATGCGAAACAGGCGGTTGCGGGCATCGGGCCCGCCCATGCGGCGATCATGGTGGTCGGCGAACAGCCGGGCGAGTACGAGAACCAGCACGGGGAGCCCCTCACCGGCCCGGCCGGTCAACTGCTGGACGCCGTACTTGCGCGTGCCGGTCTGAAGCGGGAGACGCTGTATCTGACCTATGCCGTCAAACATTACAAGTGGGAAACGCTCGCCCAGCAGCGCATCCACCGCACGCCCGTGCGGCGCGAAGTGGAGGCTTGCCAGTACTGGCTGGAAAAAGAACTGGCGCGGATCGCGCCGCGCGTGGTCGTCACACTCGGCGCGACCGCACTGAAAGCGCTGACCGGCGCGCACATCAATCTGTCCGAATACCTCGGTCAAACCATCGCTCACGACGGACGCCTGATCGTGCCGGCCTGGCATCCGTCGTATGCGCTAGGAATGGCCGACGCCACGTTGCGCGACGACGTCGTGGCGGCCATTGTGACGGCGTTCAGCCGTGCGGCAGCGCTGGCGGCTGACGGCTGACGGCTGACGGCTGACGGGGCGTAGCCTTCTCGCTCGAGGCGCCGCGCACCTTTTACTCAGAGCAGTGTCGCCGCCACTTCCATTTGCTCGTTCTCGAACGCCGGTGCAAAAGCACCGAGGTCGTCGTCGGTCATACCAACCGGTGCCGACTTCGCGACCCGTTTCCAATCCCTGGCCGCGTTGTAGACCTCGCCGAGGACACGCTTAGCCTCGTCGGCGCCGAGCCTGAAGTAGCCGGCTGCGCTCACCACGGCCTCAATTGAGTCGACCGGGCCGTAGTCCTCATTCAGCCATAGCTTCAACTCGGGATCCTTATCCGGGAACGGGTTGATGTCGAACGCAGGCGCAAGCCGCCATTGACCATGCTCGACGTGCAGGAAACCATGGTTCCGCACGTGGTCGTCCACATTGGTGATAAGCAGATTGAACACTAGTCGCCGCCACAACTCCTCGAGGTCGCGCTTCGGGTCGGCGCAACGCGCGACGATGCAGTCAGCTATCTGCGAGTAGGCGTGGTCGTCTTGCCGGGAGGCCTGAAGCATGGATCGTGGTAGGCAAACGTTGAGCTTTCTCGTGTACCGTCCTTGTTGAAAGTCAGGACGCCGACCGGAAGCGCGGCCTGACCGAGTGCCACCTTGACGCTCTGCTGCACAACCGGCCGCTTCATAGCCCCCCCGATTCAGGCGTGACGCGTTTTTTGCGAACGCGTTGCGGTAACTGCTGGTTCATAAGCGTCAGTCCAATGCCGTCGGCGGCCGTGTCGAGCAGCCCGTTGATTTTATCCAACTCGCCGAGCACCAGAAACGCTTGTGCAATGGTTCCAATAGCGATGCGTTCGTCCCCGTGCTCCATGCGGCGCAGCGTGGCCACCGACGTCTGGATGCGCTCAGCCAGCGACGCCTGCGTGAGCCTTCTGCGACGCCGCGCCAGCGCGAGGTCGGCACCCAGCTTTTCCAGGGCGCGTGCAACGGGCATAGGAAGCGGATCTCGCGAACGTTTAGCGCTCACCTGTGAGCGCTTTTCTGGTTTAACAGTGTCCATGTGAGCGGTTATGGCCCATTCAGGTAATGACGTCATTATCCGCGCGCACAGGTTACCAGGTCAATAAAGAATCGCCTAACAGCTCGGATGTGAGCGGTTAACCTACCTTATCACTCACAGGTAAGCTGTAAGCGCTACTCCAAGCATTCCGCTCGCTTTTGCACGCATCTGAGCTGATAGAGTTGGTTGAGCAAACAGGTTAGCTCGCGACCACCAAACAACAGCTTAATAGCTCACACGTGAGCTATTAAGCTAATTAACCAATCACCAAGGAGCGGTTAATGGCACACGAACGCGCACCACATGCGTCTGTCGGCCCGCCGGTAGAGGGTGAGTAAGTTCGGGAGCCGCAGAAAGCTGGACGGTGAGCCTCTACGAGAAGCCACGACCGAACCAGCCCGTCCAGGCACGCGGCTTGCATCCCTCACAACGCTTACACAAGCCGCGCCGAATCCGCCTAAGCTGATCTGACGCCGCCAATCCAGAAAATTTGTCTCGCGCAATATTGAAGCGTCGAATGCGGCGCCGCGCGTTTCAAAACCACCACATGTCCTATGAGCGAAACCAGCCCACGCCTTTTCATCGTCTCGCCCCATTTCGACGACGCCGTCTTCAGTTGCGGCGCATTACTCGCCGCCCATCCTGACGCCGCGGTCTGCACGGTGTTTGCCGCGCCGCCCGAGCAGGAGATGTCTACCGAATGGGATGAAAAGTCGGGTTTCACGAGCGCCCATCAGGCAATGCACGCCCGCACGCTCGAAGACAACCTTGCGCTAGAGGTGCTCGACGCGATTCCGCTGCGCATGCCGTTTCGCGACGACCAATACCTGGACTCGCCGTCGATCGCCAGATTGGCGGCGGCGCTTGAAGAGACCATCTACCGCACGACCGCGAACACGCTGCTCATGCCGCTCGGCCTGCATCACGAGGATCACGTACGGGTGTTCGAAGCCTGCTGCGAAATCCTGCCGCGCCTGTCGCATCTCACGTGGTTCGCCTATGAGGACGCGATTCACCGCCGCACACCCGGTGTCGTGCAGGCGCGCCTCGCCGACCTCGCGCAACGCGGCATCGTTGCCACACCGGCCTATCCGAGCGCGAGCCATACGATTGATCTGCCGCGCCGCACCCAGCTCAAACGCGAAGCGGTCAACGCCTACGAAAGCCAGCTGCGCGCTTTCGGCGCGGACAATTACGACGACGTTTTCGCCGCCGAACGCTACTGGCAATTGAGCGTGGGCCGCCGCGGGAAAAAGTAAGAGGCGCAGCGTGCTGGATCGCCTACGCTAGAAGGAAACGGCCCCCGCCTGCAGGTGGATTCGACCGCCAGCGGCCGTACCCCCGCTTTCAGCTCGCTTCTCAACGAAAAGGTGATGCAATGAGCTACGACATGCATACCAGCCCGATTCCCGACCCGAACGCCGATCCGAACCGCGACCCGGAAGCCGATCCGCTAGTGCCGCCGTCGCCCGGTCATCACGCCGAGGAGCCGCAGCGGCCCGATGGACCGCCGGACAAAGACCCTGTGTGAACGCGCGCGGCGAGTCAAATGGACGGTGCGCGTCCGGAACACCGGCGCCCGTGAGTCAGGGCGGCGGCGTGCACGCGCGAGCGCCTCAGCTCGCTAAATAAACCCGCGGCGAACCGGGGGTGCGCGTGCTTTAGCGCGTCAGCTCGGTAAATCCTTGCAGGAGACGGTCGATGTCGGCTGCGTGGATGTTGCCCATCGTCGAGATGCGGAACAGCTCGGCCGACAACCCGCCTTGACCGGCATAGATGACGAAACCGCGCGCCTTCAGCGCGTCGTGCAGTTGCGGATACGCCACGCCGTCCGGCAAGCGATACGCGCGCAGCACCACCGACGACTGCTCCGGCGGCAACACACTGCCGACGCCCCGCTCAGCCAGGCCCGCGCGCGCCCGCTCGGCAAGCGCGGCGTAACGCGCGTGGCGCGCACGCCAGCCGCCTTCGTCGGCGAGTTCGCGCAGCGCTTCGACCAGCGCGTAGTACGCATGGACCGACGGCGTGAAAGGCGTATTGCGCTGATCCTGCAAACGCGCGAGGCGCCCGAGGTCCAGGTAATACGTGCGGCTCGCCGCCTGCGCGAGCGCCTCGCGCCGCACCAGCACGAACGACGCGCCGGGCACGCCATGCAGACACTTGTTCGCGGTCGCCGCGACGGCGTCGAGACTGGCGTCGGCGAAATCGATCGCTTCCGCGCCGAAGCTGCTGACGCCGTCCACCAGCAAACGCAGACCGCGTTCGCGGCACAGCGCGCCGAGCGCCTGCAGATCGTTCAGACGGCCTGTGGTTGTTTCGTGATGAATCACCGCGACGTGAGTGAACGCTTTGTCCGCGTCGAGGCGTTCGGCGATCTTCGCGAGATCCGGCGCCTGCATCCAGTCGTGTTTCAGCGACTCATGCGCGATGCCGTATTGCGTGGCGATCTGCGAAATACGCTCGCCGTAGACGCCATTTTCCACGACCAGCAGCTTGCCGTTTTGCGGCACCAGCGCGGCGGTCATGCTTTCAACAGCAGCCGTGCCAGAACCGGTCATCAAGACCGCCTGCCATTCGTTTGCGTCGAGGCCGTACAGATCGACCAGACGGGTGCGCGCCTCTTCCTGCAAGTCGAAAAATTCGCTTTCGCGGTGGCACAAATCCGTTTGCAGCAGGCTGTTACGGACGCGTTCGGTGAGCGTCACCGGGCCGGGATTGAGCAGCAGCATGAGCACACTCCTTAAGCGGCGCCGATGTGGCGCATCAGGCGCGTCTTCACATCGGGCGGGGTGATAGTGGGACGCGGCAGGCCATCGGGCGTGCCGCGGCGAATCGCCAGTCGCGCGAAGCGCGGGCCATGGGGCGACGGCGCGGCTTCGAACAGCTCATCGATCACATTGATGTCGTCGCTTTCAACCGCCGACGCGTAACCGCAAGCCGCGGCAACACCCGCAAACGAGACTTGCGACGACACCGTCGCCTGACCGCCAGTCGAGTCGTGTGCGCCGTTATCGAGCAGCACGTGCGTGAGATTCGACGGACCGTACGCGCCGAGCGTCGCGAATGCGCCCATGCGCATCAGCGCGGCGCCGTCGCCGTCGAGCGCGACCACGTGCAGATCCGGACGCGCAAGCGCGAGACCCAGCGCGAACGGCGTCACGCAGCCCATCGAGCCGACCATGTACAACTGGTTGGGACGGTCGTCGATTGCATAGAGCTCGCGGCCGCAAAAACCGGTCGACGCGAGCACCACGGTCGATTCGACCGGCGTGTGGGCGATGACTTTCTGCAGCGCATCGTGACGTGAAGCCAATTCATTCGCCACGACGTTTTTGAATTGCGAACGCGGCGCTGCCGGCACACGGCGCGCAGCTGCGTTGCTCTCTTTCAACTCGTACGGCGCCACACTGCCCTTTTGCATCACGAGCGCGTACGGACGGCCGGTTTCGTCCATGTGGGCGATGGCACGATCCAGCGCCGGGCCGATCGCGTCAGCCTCGGTCGGGAAGGTTTCCCACGGAATTTCCATCGTATCGAGCATCGCGGGCGTGACCGGGCCCATCAGCGCGTGCTGCGGTTCGTCCGCGACGCCGGGTTGCCCGCGCCATGTAACGATCAGCAATTGCGGCAGACGGAAGGTCCACGTGAGCGAGGTCAACGGGCTCACCGCATTGCCGAGGCCGGAGTTCTGCATCATCGTGATGCCGCGCCGGCCGTTCTGCGCGCCGAGCGTGACGCCCGCGATCAACGCGACCGCATCGCCTTCATTGGCCGCCGAGACGTAATGCAGCGATTCATCCTGCAATACGTAATTGATGAACGGCGTCAGATATGAGCACGGCACGCCTGCATACCAGTCGAAGCCGCGTTCGCGCGCCGCCTCGACGAATTGGGCTGCCTCGATCATTGCGCGGCTCCGCTGGCGGCGTCCGTCTGGTTGCCGACTGCTGCCGCGAACGGTGCTTGCGCATGCGCGAAATCACCGGCACGACGGAAATCATCCAGATCGTTCACACCGCGCCAGTGCCCGTGCACGTATTGCACTTCGATCGCTTCACCCGCTTCGATCAACGCATTGAGCAGCGCGGGCATATCGAGCGAATCGAAATCCGGGCGTGCCTGCAGTTTGGCGAGCACCGCTTGCAGACGCTCACGGCCCTCGCCGCGTACATTCAGCAGCCCCATCCAGCGGCCGTGCGGCGTTTGCGAAGCGATGGCGGACGTTGCCTCCTGCCCGCTCGACACGTGACGCAGCGTGACCTTGTTGCCGAACAGACCGCGATCGTCGCCTGCCGAGCACCATGCGAAGTCGCGCACGCTAGCGTTTTCCGCATCGGTCAGCGACGAATCGACCACCACGCTGAACGCGGCTTCGCTCTCGACCAGATCGCGCAGGATGTAGCTGCGAAATAGCAGATCGCCGTACGAGATCACGGTATCGCCCGCAAGCTTGTCGGCTGCACACGCGAGCGACGCCAGCTCGCCGGTTTGCGCGTGACGTTCATTGACGACCAGCTTGATACCGGCCGTGTCGATCGCATCGGCGCGATAGCCGCCGACCACGGTGATGTCATTGACGCTCTGCTTCTTGAACGCATCGACGAGCCAGCGCAAGAGCGGCCTGCCCGCGATCGGCAGCATGACTTTCGGACGATCTTCGGTGACGGCTTCGAGCCCCTTGCCGCGGCTTGCCGCAAGCACGATAGCGGCACCGGCCGCGCGACCGCTCGACAGATAGCGGTCTTCGGCTTCCGAGTATTCGTCGGCGTCTTGCAAACGGAAGATTTCGTTGACGGCGGCGATGCTGTCTTCGACGTTGACGAGCGTTTCGCTCGAGTGAATTTCCTTGGCGACGGCCTGCATGGCCGAGGTCGCGGCGCGGATCAGATGATTCGCCCAGATGACGGTGCTGATGCCGGCCTCGCGGAACACTTCGGTGGGCGTGCTGTAGTACTTGGTCGGCACGATGACGAGCGGCCCGCGGCCGGCCCATTCGCGCGCGAACTCGAGGATTTCATCGGGGCGCGAGAGCTTGCTGTGAATCAGAATCGCATCGGCACCGGCTTGCCGATAGGCTTCCGCGCGACGTAGGGCTTCGTCCATGCCCCAGCCGGCGATCAGCGCTTCTACGCGGGCGACGATCGAGAAGTTTTCATCCGACTGCGAGTCTTTACCGGCTTTGATCTTGCCGCAGAACTCGTCCATATCGGCGAGCGGCTGGGCTTCGCCGTTGATGAAGCTATTCGTTTTCGGGAATTGTTTGTCTTCGATACAGACGCCGGCGATGCCGCGTTGTTCGAGTTTGCGCACGAGCCGGCGCACGTTGTTGAAGTTACCGTAGCCGGTATCGCCATCGAGGAGGATGGGCAGATCGCTGGCATCGGCCATGAATTCGAGGGTATCGACGACTTGCGTCCAGCTGGCTTCGTTGTTGTCGCGCACGCCGAATTGGGCGGAGATCGCGAGGCCCGAACCCCAGATCGCCTTGAAGCCGGCTTCGCGGACGATACGGGCGGAGAGGCCGTTGTGGGCCTCCATCATGAATTCGAGTTCGTTGCTGACGAGCATCTGGCGCAGGCGTGCGCTGCGCGAAGCGGAGACGAATGCAGATTCGCGGGCGTTCATTTTCTTTACTCCTGGTGGCGGGCTTATTGGTGCTCTTTTTTGCCCGGCTGGCGGCTGGAAAATGGCGACTATAACTGAAATCGTTTTTATTCGTCGCCTAAGTGGTATTGGGTTTTTATGAGGTTGTTGTTAAGTGGGGAAATGTGTTGTTTTTTGCGTTTCACGCAATGCGGTGGGGGTTTGGATTTTTTTGGCATTGTGTGGAGGAATGTGATTGGGCCATGCGGGGCTTGGGTTTGTGGTTTTTTGTTTGTCTTTTTCTTTAATCTTATTTTGGTTTGTTTTATGTTTTTTATATTGTCTGTATTTATTCAGATTTGGTATTAATTGTGTTATTGGTTTATTAGCGTTGCCCCTGTGCGGGGCGAACGCTAATAGACCACTAACAATTCAAGGAAAGGCCAAAGAGCCAGATCAGGGAAAGGCAAAGGCCAAAACCACAGGTCAACAGACAACCAGACCCCCATTTGATCAGACAAATAAAAAACAGCGGGTTTCCCCTCCCCTGCGGAGCAAAGAACAGGAAGCCGTAAACACAGTGAGCGACAAGCCAATCGCTGCAAGCGAAAGAGTGAAAGAGCAACCACCCTGACCGACCACCTCGCGAAAGCGAAAGCAAAAACCCATTGCTATGACTCTGAACAAAAAACTAGCCTCAATGATCGCGGTCCTCTGGACCGGCCTGATCCTGATCGGCGGCTTCGGCGCATGGCAAAACCGCGCGTCGATGATCTCGGACCGCCGCGATCAACTCACCTCGCTGATCGACCAGGCCAATCACATCGTCAACCGCTACTACACCCTCGCCCAGCAACACACGATCACCGAAGACGAAGCCAAAAAACAGGCGCTCGACACACTCGCCGCCATGCGCTACGGCAAGGACGGCTATATCTCCGTCAACGATTCGCAGCCAGTCATGCTGATGCACCCGTTCAAGCCGGAAATGGTCGGCAAGAACTTCGCGCAATTCACCGACCCGGCCGGCAACCATCTGTTCGTCGATATCGTCAAAGCAGGCAGCCGCGACGGCGGCGGCTTCGTCGACTATCTGTGGGCCAAGCCGGGCAGCAACGAACCGGTGGCCAAAACCAGCTACGCAGGTCACTTCGCGCCGTGGGACTGGTACATCGTCACCGGCATGTACATGGACGACGTGCAGCGCGCGTTCTACGCCAATCTGCTGCGCTGGCTCGTCATCACCCTGACGCTCGGCACGATCGCCACGGTCGTCATGCTGCTGGTGTTGCGCAGCATCCGCCGCACGCTCGGCGGCGATCTCGAAGTCGCGGTCGAAGCGGCCCAACTGATGGCGCGCGGCAATCTCGCCACGCGCGTGCCGCTGCAAACAAACGACACCGGCAGCAGTCTGCTGCACGCCCTCCACACCATGCAGGCCGGTCTCGTCGATACGGTTTCGCGCGTGCGTCTCGGTACTGACAACATCAATATCGGCGCAACGGAAATCGCCGCCGGCAACACGGATCTCTCACAGCGCACCGAGGAGCAGGCGGCGGCGCTCGTCGAAACGGCGTCGAGCATGGATCAGATGACGGTCAACGTGAAGCAGAACGCGGACAGCGCGCTGCAAGCGGCACAACTCGCCGGCCAAGCTGCGGATGTGGCCACACGAGGCAGCCGCGTGGTCGACGACGTGGTCCGCACAATGGGCGAAATCACCAGCAGCTCACGGCAGATCGGCGACATCATCGGTGTGATCGACGGCATCGCGTTCCAGACCAACATTCTCGCGCTCAATGCCGCCGTCGAAGCGGCCCGCGCGGGCGAACAGGGACGCGGCTTCGCGGTGGTCGCCGCCGAAGTGCGCAGCCTCGCGCAGCGCTCGGCCACGGCCGCGAAGGAAATCAAGGCGTTGATCGAAACGTCCACCCATACCGTCGAAGCCGGCGCGTCGTTGGTCGCCAACGCCGGTTCGACCATGGGTGAGATCGTGCAGTCGGTACGCCGCGTGAACGAAATCCTCGCGGAGATCAGCAATGCATCGCGTGAACAGAGCGCGGGCATCGAACAGGTCAATCGCGCAGTCGGCGAAATGGATCAGGTCACGCAGCAAAATGCCGCGCTCGTCGAAGAAGCCGCTGCCGCGGCCCATTCGCTGAAGGATCAGGTGGGCGTGTTGCGCGAGGCGATCTCGAGCTTCGCCTTGCCGGCCTGAGGCCGCCGGCTCCCTTCATGCAGCGGGGACGCTAGCAGAAGAGAGAGAGGCAGAGAAAAAGAAGGCGCTCTACAGGCAGAGAGCGCCTCTTTAACACGCCGCGTCGGAGTCGACGCATCAATCGAACGAACCAGCCGCGCGGATTTTTCAAGTCCGCGCGGCTTTTTTGCGGCCGCCTGCGTTTGCGCCTGTGCATGCGCCGGCTACGTCTTGCGACTACGGCTATGCCGGTGTGTGCGAAGCCGCCCCGTGCAGCGAACGCTTACCACGCCCAATCCCACAACCAGGTTAAGCCGAATTCGGCTTAAGGCATTTTCATCAGGACCAGCCGCTTCCGATAATGGCCACTCCGCCCGCGCTATTTATGAATTGCGCTGCGCGCGCTAGTCACATCGCGCGTCGAGACGGGCGGCGCCGCGTTGCCCCAGGTATTGCGGATGAACGTCAACACCTGGGCCATTTCCTCGCTCGTCAGCTTGTCCGCGAAGGACGGCATCTTGCGCGAGGGCGGCCCACTCTCCGTGTGCGGGCTCGCGCCGCCTTCGACCAGCAGACGTACGAGCGACGTGGTCTGCGGCGCGAGCACCGCGGGATTACCCGCGAGGCGGGGATATTTTTGCACGACGCCGAGCCCATCTGATTGGTGACAACGCGCGCAATAGCTCTGGAAGATGCCGGCGCCCGGCCGCTCCACGTCGCCGGTGCGCAACGCCTGCATGGTTTGCTGCGCCGCGCGCGAACGCATGTCGTAGAGTCCAGCCGGCTCGCGCGGCGGCAAGCTCTTCAGGTACGCGGCGACGGCCGCGAGGTCGTCGTCACTCAGATACTGCGTGCTGTCCTCAACGACCTGAACCATGCTGCCGAACGCGACGAGCCCCCCGCCGTGCCCGCTTCTCAGGAACGCTGCGATGTCCTGCGCCGGCACGCGTCCGAGACCCGAGCCCGGGTCGCCGGTGAGGTTCGGCGCAAACCAGTGGTCGTTGGTTCCGCCCGTCAGATAAAGATGCGCATCGCCGTCGTAACCGCGCTCCTCATAGGCCGGACCGCGCGGCGTATGGCACGCGCCGCAATGGCCGAGCGATTGCACAATGTACGCGCCACGATTCCACTGCGCGTCGCGCCCGGGCTGCGACACGTATTGCCCGCGCGGCACCAGCGCCCAGTCCCAGAACAGCAACGCCCAGCGCTGGCTGAACGGAAAAGGCAGACGTGTCGACGGCGCTGGCTGTGCGACCGGTTTGACGCCATGCATGAAGTACGCGTAAAGCGCGTGCATGTCGTCGTCGTTGATCTTCGCGAACGACGGAAACGGCATCGCCGGATAAAGCCGCTTGCCGCCGGGCGCTATCCCCTCACGCAGCGCTCGGGCAAAGTCGCCGTAGGTATAGCGGCCGATTCCATTGTCGGGGTCAGGCGTGATGTTGGACGAGTAGATCGTGCCGAACGGCGAGGCCATGCCCAAGCCGCCGGCGAAGGGAGCAGGCTGCGTTTCCTTGCCCGGTTGGCCGCCGGCGGGCGCTGCCGTATGGCAGCCCGCGCAATCGGCGGCTTTGGCTAGATACGCGCCACGGGCGATCAGTGCCGCATCCGTCGCGCCTTGCGTGGCGCCGACGTACGGCACGGCCGGTTCGGCCGCGCGTAGCGGGGCCGAACCGGCCAGCATTGCCGCGAAAGCCGCAGCGCAACCCGCCGCCAGCACGGCGTGCAGACGCTGGCGGCTGAGGCCGCCGTGGAAGCGGCCTCGCGTGGCTCGGCGTGCGGATTGGCGCGCGTTCATCTTCACCACCGGCAAGGTGAGACGATCAGCACCGCGGTATCGGTGGCGATCAGCGCGAACACGAACAGGGTGCTGGACATCGCCCCCACTCGCGCGAGAAAACCGTCCAGCAGAGCGGGTTCGCCGCTCGCATTGCCAGGCATGCCTGGCATTCCAGAATGATTCCTTCTGACGAATCGAACGTTGCGCCATGCAACGAAGGCGCCCCAACAACCCAGCACGAGACAGGCGAAATTGACCGCGAGAATGGCGGCATCCAGCCACGGCCACGTCGGCGCCGTAAGCGGACGATTGTGGGGAAAGCAGCTCTGGGCGGCCAAAGTCTCGGTGATGCCCATCTGCGCAACCCATGCGAACGGAGCAGCGAGCATGCCGATCAGCGCGTGCGAGCCCGGCAGGCGCAGCGTAACAGCAGGCGTCGAGGACTGCGTTGCTGGTTGGTCGGTTCTGGCGGGACTCATGACCCTTCCCGAAACAGATATGGCGTCAGATACAACGTGGTGAAGATAAACAGCCACACCACGTCGACGAAGTGCCAGTACAGGCCGCCGATCGTCAGCGCAACGCAACGCTGCTCGTCGAAATAGCCAAACGCCGTCCAGAACAACAGCAGCAACAGCACGACGATGCCCACCGCGACGTGCACCATATGAAAGCCGGTGATCGTAAAGTAGAGCGAGCTGTACAGATGCGCAGTCAGTCCATACGGATGGTTAAGCCACTCGCGAAACTGGATGCCGACGAACAGGATGCCGAGCGCGATCGCCACGCTCATCGATGCGACACCCCAGCGCAGCCGTCTGCGCCGCACGCAGCGTTCGCAGAACCAGACGAAGCCGCTGCTCGACAACAGGACGCCGGTGTTCAGAATGCCGAGGCCGAGCTTGGGCAGCCCCTCTGGCGGCCATTGCTGACCGGTTTGCGCCGCAAGGTACAGATACGAAAAAATCAGATAGCCGAACAGCGACCCTTCGGTGACGATCAGCGTGAGGCAGCCCCACCATCCGCCGGAGCGCTCACCGGCGCTGCCGACCGGCAACGTGTACTCATGACGTGCGGTGACCTCGCCCATCGTCAGTCTCCCGTCTCGCTCACGGTTTGCGGCTCGCGCTGGAGCAGCGCGCGTTCGGGCCACAGCCACACCACGATAGTGATTGCGCAAGCGAGCAGCATCGCCGCCGTAAAGAGTTCGGCGCGCAATACGAGCCCGGCGAAGACGAGCATCGCGAACAGGCCGAGCCAGAACGGCGCGTACGAATCGCCGGGCATCTTCAGGATCACATCCGGCTGGCCTTCGAGCGCCGTAGTGCCGAGCGCCTCGCGGCCTTCGCCCAGCAGGAAGCCCTCGTCGAGCCTCGAGCGGCGACGCGGCGCCTCGCCGGCTGTCTCCTCTCCCAGCCTGCCTTCCCACAGCGGATGACGGCTCGCGACGAAAGGCAGCACCGCGAAGTTATACGGCGGCGGCGGCGACGATACCGACCATTCGAGCGTCGGCGCATCCCACGGGTTATCGCCAGCGATGGCGCCGCGTCTGACGCTATAGAGCAGATCGACAAGGAATATCAGCACGCCGAACGCGAACACGAACACGAACGATCCGAGCGAAGTCACCAGATTCACCGTGTTCCAGCCCATGTCGGCCGGATACGTGTAGATGCGCCTCGGCATGCCAAGCAGCCCGGCGATATGCATCGGGAAGAACGCGACGTTAAAGCCGATAAACATCACCCAGAAACCGATTTTGCCAAGCCGCTCGCTCATCATCCGGCCGGTGAATTTCGGAAACCAGAAGTAGATGCCGCCGATCACCGGAAACACGTTGATGCCGAGCAGCACATAGTGCAGATGCGCGACGACGAAATAGGTATCGGTCAGTTGCCAGTCGAACGGCACGGCGGCTGTCATCACGCCCGACACGCCGCCCACTACGAACAGGAACACAAAGCCGGCGAAGAACAGGAACGGTACGCGCATAACCGGCCTGCCCGTCCAGATCGTCGCAATCCACGCGAACGTTGCCACCGCGCTAGGCACCGAGATCACCATGCTGGCCGCGCCGAAAAACGACAGTGCGAGCGCCGGGATACCGGTTGCAAACATATGATGGATCCACACGACAAATCCCACCAGCATGGTCGCCACCGTCGAGAGCGCCACCGGCCCGTAGCCGACCAGCGGTCGGCGGCAGAACACCGGTAAGGCATCCGAAACGATCCCCATCGCCGGCAGCACGACCGCGTAGACCCATGGGTGCGCAAAAATCCAGAACAGATGCTGCCAGAGCAACGGCCGCCCGCCGTTGAGCACGTCGAAGAAATGGGTGCCCACGCGCCGGTCCAGCCACAGCATAAAAAACGCCAGGCTCACGGACGGCACCGCGAGCAGGTTGGCGCATGATGCGGTCAACGTACCCCACACCAGCACCGGCATACGGTCGAGCGACATGCCCGGCGCGCGCATCCGCAGCAGCGTGACGACAAAGTTGATCGAGCCGACCGTGGTCGAAATGCCGAGCAGCACCATGCCGAGCGCGTACACGTCAATGTTGGGTCCGGTGTCATACTCCAGCCCGGACAGCGGCGCATAGTTGAACCAGCCCGCATTCGGTGCTTCACCAAGCGGAAAGCTCGCATAGAGAAACAGGCCCGCGAACACGAACACCCAGTAGGAAAACGCATTGAGACGCGGAAACGCCATATCGCGCGCGCCGAGAATCAGTGGCCACAGATAGTTCGAAAAGCCGGATAGCACGGGCAGTGCGTACAGGAAAATCATCGTCACGCCGTGCATCGTGAAGAGCTGGTTGTACTGTTCAGGCGTCAGCAGCGTCGCGTTGGGGCGCGCCAGTTGCACGCGCATCAGCAGCGCTTCGATGCCACCTGCCAACAGGAACACAAAGGCCGTCACCAGATAGCGCAGGCCGATGGTCTTGTGGTCGACTGTGGAGAGCCAGCCGCGCCAGCCCGGCCGCGCTTCCCACAGTTCCCGCAGGCGCGCTTCCTCAACGCTGCCCGGTTCGATGCGGCCGATGCGCAGCGTGCGCGTCAACCTCAATCCCTCGGGTTGCGCTGGAGACACTGTGGTATCGGCCATCGGCTGGGCTCCTTCGTCAGTGCAGCGTGGACAGATACGCGGAGAGCGCAGCGGCATCCGCTGCGCTCAACGTAATGGACGGCATCAGCGAGTCAGGCTTGATCCGTTGCGCGTGCTGGACCCAGTCGAGTTGATGCGCGGGCGTGTTGGTGAGCGCCCCGGCGGCCAGCAGGCGGCGCGAGTCCAGATGCGTCAGATCGGGTGCCTCTACGCCCAGCGCGTCGGTGCCGCGCACCGTGTGACAGCCCGCGCAGCGCTCGCCGAAGAGCCGCTGCCCCGCGGCTGCATCAGCGCCGCCCACCGGTTGCGCGGTCTGCCCCTGCGCGAGGCGCCACGCGTCGAAATCCTGGGCGCTTTGCGCGATCACTTCGAATGCCATGTGCGCATGCTGCGCGCCGCAGAACTGCGAACACTGGCCGCGATAAGTACCGGGCCGGTCGGCCTCGATCCATTGCTCGTTGATCTGACCGGGAATCGTCTGCGTCTTGCCGGCCAGTTGCGGCACCCAGAATGCGTGGATCACATCGGCGCTCTGCAGTTCGATCTTCACCGGCTCACCGACCGGAATATGAATTTCATTGGCCGTCACGAAGTTGCGCGCCGCGTCGGGCGCGTCGCTGTAGGTCACTTTCCACCACCAGTCGTACGCTGTGACGGTAATCGTCAGGTTCGGCTGCCGGGCAGGTGCCGCGACGGTTTCGAGGGTCACCAGCACATAAGCAAGTGTCACGAACAGCACGACCGACGTCACACCCGTGCCGACATAGATCCACGCAACCCCGCCGCTATCCGCATGCAGCGCAGCCGGATCGGCACGCGGCCGGCGGCGCGCAATGGCGACGAGCAACAGCACCGCTATCAGCGACGACACGGCTACCGCCAGCGCGGTGAGCATCCAGCCCAAGTGCATGGTGGGCGCCGCGGCGGGACCGGCCGAGTGCAGGAAGTAGTTGAGAGGTGCGATGCCCGGCGCCGGTTGCGCGGCGGCCGGCGTCGCGGCAAGCCATGCCGGTGCGGCCCACATGCGCATTGCAGGGCAGCCGCACCGTGCCATCGTGAACCGCCGCCGTATCCGCATCTGTCCCGTCTCCGTGAGTCCAGGTTTCGCGGCAGACGCCTCGAACGGAGAACGTCCTGCGTGTGGCAAGTAGCAAAAAATGGGCCGCACAATGAACCGCACCCCAGAGGTTGGATCGGTGTCCAACTTTTGGGGTGCAGTTCAGTCGGCGATGGTGCAATGCAGATGAACAACTCGGCAATGACGCCGCGTCTTACCCAGACATCCGCGCCGAGCCGACGGGCACTGCTGCGCTGGCCGCGGCCAGCGCGCAACTATGGTTTGCGAACCGCGCCCGGCGGCACGGGATTCTTGTCCTGCGCAGACTGCAGCGCGTTTTCGGAGCGGCTATGTTTGGCCTTCTCCTGCGCATCCCGCGCGCTTTGCACGGTATCTGATAGCGGGTTCGTGCCGGCCTCCCTTTGTGCGTCAGCCGGCCTCGTGCCGCGACCGCCGCCTGCGCGCATGTCCTTTTCACCTTCCTTGCCGCGCTCGTCAGCGTGGCCTGCCATGTGTCCCATGATGTCCTCTTCGCGATGACTGCTTCCTGTTAGTGATTCCACTTCTTCCGCCGCTGGGCGATCCGCGTCGTATTCGGCGCGCACGCCCTTGGGGTGCCACGGCTCCCTATGGCATCACCAAAGCTCGTAATAATGTTAGCTCGCAGCAAGCGCTGTACCCGGCATGCTGCTTTTACAAGGAGGGGCCCGTCGGCGAGCATTCTTTGCAGGCCGGTTTCTTGCTGCCCGATCAATCACAACCCAATAATCCTCATCGCTCGACCATGCGCCTGCTCAAACATCTGGCTGCTTTATCGGTTTTGCCTCTCGCCGCCTGCGCGATCGGACCATCAAGTTCGAGCGATACCGGTTTCGGCGCTTCGCCTGCCATACCGGCTGCAGAATCGACATTGATTCCCACGGTCAATATCGCGCCGGTTCAGGCGCGCCCCGCCGGCTTCATGCCCACCGCTCCAAATGGTTTTTTGGTCACCGAGTTCGCCGGCGGCCTGGCGCACCCGCGCTGGCTCTATACGTTGCCCAACGGCGACGTACTGGTGGCGGAAAGCGATGCACCCAAAGAGCACGACGAAGGGAGTGGCATATTCGGCTGGATCAGACGGCAAGTCATGAAGCGCGCAGGCGCGGGTGTGCCGAGTCCCGATCGCATCGTGCTGTTGCGCGACGCGAACGGCAGCGGCGTCGCTCAGATGCAAACCGTATTTCTCCGCGACCTGCACTCGCCGTTCGGCATGACGCTGATTGGCAATCAACTCTACGTTGCCGATACAGATGCCCTGCTGCGCTTTGACTACGTGACGGGCGCCACGCAGATCACCCTCCCTGGAACGAAGGTCGCCGATTTGCCAGCCGGCCCGATCAATCATCACTGGACAAAAAATATCCTTGCGGATCACTCAGGCAAACATCTTTACGTCACGGTGGGATCGAATAGCAACGCCGGGGAAAATGGCGTCGATACCGAACAGGACCGCGCGCGGATCCTTGAATTTGACGTGGACACCGGCCGCTTGCGTCCCTATGCGACAGGATTGCGCAATGCCAATGGCCTCTCCTGGCAACCGGAGAGCGGCGCGTTGTGGACCACGGTCAACGAGCGGGACGATCTCGGCAACAACCTCGTACCCGATTACATGACCGCGGTAAAAGATGGGGCGTTCTATGGATTTCCTTATAGCTACTACGGCCAGCACATCGACACGCGAGTCAAGCCCCAACGTCCCGATCTGGTTGCCACTGCCATTGCACCAGACTATGCCCTCGGCAATCACACGGCGTCGCTCGGCCTTGTCTTTTACGACCAGACACTGTTCCCACCGCATTACCGGGGCGGCGCATTTGTCGGCCAGCACGGCTCATGGAACCGCAAGCCGCGCACCGGCTACAAGGTGGTGTTCGTGCCATTCGCCGACGGCAAGCCTGCCGGCGCCCCTGAGGACTTTCTGAGCGGCTTCTTAACGCCGGACGGCCACGCAGTGGGGCGGCCAGTTGGCGTCACGCTGGATGCGCATGGCGCCCTGCTCGTGGCGGACGACGTGGGTAACGCTGTGTGGCGAGTCGCGCCGCTTGGCGCCGTCAAGTCGGCGCAAGTCGGGCCAACGGGCAAATGATCCCGTGCCGACGTCGGTGGTGATCACCGGCATTGACAACGAGAAGGTGCTCCCCCTCCTGCACCTAAAACGTCATGAGCGCGAGTTACGGACGACTGCTCGCATTCACAGCGCAATTGGCCGACAGCCGCGATTTTTCTCTCCCACCTGATGGGAGCGCGAATGCTCGCTCACTTTGGACCGCTTCGGCCTGTGCCTCGTCCGCACCGTCACCGCGCTCGGCGGCGGCACCGTGCGCGACGTGTTGCCTAGCCACTCTCCCCTTGCATGGATCTCGCATCCAGATTACGTTCTGATTACAATCAGGGCAGCGCCGATTGCCGCGACCGGCGCCAAATGGCTGCGCAACTGGCAATGGCTGTTCGTCACGGTCGACGGCGTCGTTCACGGTCATCGGTTGCGATGCCGCCGCGACGCTGGAAGTGCGCCCGGCGATCGTCGTGCTGGCCGTGCGGTTTCGCTGGCAACTCAAGGTATTCACCGCCGCCGATTCGGGCGGCGCAAGCTAATCCCGCTGCACGCCACGCGTGCTGCTTTCACTCGAGGAGCACGCTCGACAGTCACGCGCAACAAGCCGCCGGCGTCGCCGGTTTCCGCTCGTAACGCATTGCTGTTCGTTATCCGCACTCATGGTCCAAAAGAAGAAATCGCAGTCGCACGATCCGTACGCACCCGTCGCGAAGAACCAGCTGCTGGCCGCGCGCCTGCCGATGTGGCGCTCGAAACTTGTCATCCTGCTGGTGTTCGGCGCGTTCGCGTCGCTGGCGGGGCGCGCGTTCTGGGTGCAGGTGGTCAATCAGGACTTCTACGTCGATCAGGGGCAAAAACGCTATCAGCGCACCATCGAACTCGATGCGACGCGCGGGCGCATCGTCGATCGCAATGGCTCGATGCTCGCCGTCAGCCTCGCGACCTATGAGATCTGGGCCTCGCCCAAGCTGCTCGACGAAGCCGCGTTCGCACCGCTTTCGAAGCTGCTCGAGCTGCCGCTGGCGGAACTGCGCCGGCGTCTGAACGGCGACAAGACCTTCGTGCTCCTCAAGCGCCAGGTGGATGCCGACACCGCCGATCACCTCAACAAACTG
Source organism: Paraburkholderia polaris (assembly GCF_012927345.1). GTDB lineage: Bacteria > Pseudomonadota > Gammaproteobacteria > Burkholderiales > Burkholderiaceae > Paraburkholderia > Paraburkholderia polaris. The sequence goes on along the minus strand of NZ_JABBGJ010000033.1, from coordinate 43,659 downwards.
GGCCTCGCCGGCATCACGCAGATCGCAGATTCGAAGCGCTTTTATCCTGAAGGCGAATCGGCGGCGCACGTGGTCGGCTTCACGGATATCGAGGACAACGGCCAGGAAGGCGTCGAGCTCGCCGCCAACGAGCAACTGCTTGGCATGCCAGGCCAGCGCGAAGTGATTCGCGACCGCCTCGGCCGGGTGGTGTCCGAGACCCGGCCGCTCGTGCCCGCGCAGAACGGCGACACCATCCATCTGACGATCGACCGGCGCATTCAGCAGCTCGCCTACGCGCAACTGAAGGACGCCATTGCCAAACATCACGCCGAAGCCGGCAGCGTGGTCGTACTCGATGCGCGCAACGGCGAGATTCTCGCGCTCGCCAATTATCCGAGCTTCGATCCCAACGACCGCGCCCGTCTCACAGGGCGGCAGCTGCGCAATCGCGCGGTAGTCGACACCTTCGAGCCGGGCTCGACGATCAAGCCGGTCGTCGTCGCGCTGTCGATGGACGAAGGCAAGGTGCGTCCGCAAAGCATCATCGATACCGCACCGGGCTGGTACAAGATCGGCCCGGCCGTGATTCACGACACGTCGAATCATGGCGCGATGACGGTTGCCGAAGCCGTGCAGAAATCGAGCAATATCGCGCTCGCCAAGCTCGCACTGAATCTGCCCGCCGAAAAGATATGGAATAAGTATCAGGAATACGGGCTCGGGTTGAGGCCCGAGCTGACCTTTCCGGGTGTCGCGTCAGGCAAGGTGCGCCCGTACAAACGCTGGCGTCCGATCGAGCAGGCAACCATGGCGTACGGCTACGGTCTGTCCACTTCGCTGCTGCAGATCGCACAGGTCTACACCGCTTATGCCGGTGACGGCACCATGCATCACGTGAGTCTGGTGCGTAAAGACAGAAACGCGGACAGAAACGCGGACAAAGACGCGGACGGGAACGCGGGCGCGAGTGGCGCGGCGCAGGCCAGCGACAAGGGCCATGCGGTCACCACGCCCGCCACCGCGCGCGCGATCCGCTCGATGCTCGAAATGGCGACCGGCCCGGGCGGCACAGGGCGCGCCGCGGTGGTGGAAGGCTACCGGATCGGCGGCAAAACCGGCACGGCGCGCAAACAGGTCGGCGCCACTTACGCGAAAAGCCGTTACCGCGCGCTGTTTGTCGGCATGGCGCCGATGAGCGATCCACGACTGATCGTCGCCGTCATGATCGACGACCCGGCCGGCAAGGTGTTCTATGGTGGGACGGTGGCCGGCCCGGTGTTCGGCGCGGTGACGGGTGGAGCGCTGCAATTGCTGGGGGTGCCGCCGGATGCGTGAGGCGGCCCCGCTTCCGTGAATCGCGCGGCGCCGTTTCAGCGGCGAGGGTTAGCGCAGCGGGTTAGCGCAGCGGGTTAGCGCAGCGCGTTTTCGCTGCCCGCTTTCGCCAGCGCCTCGATGCGGTTGCGGCCGTTGCGTTTGGCCTGATACATCGCCCGATCAGCTTCTTCCATCATCGCGTGGCCGTGCGCGGCCGCGTCGGCCGGCGTACCGGTAATCGTGCGCGCCGCGACGCCGATCGACACGGTCAACGCGATGCGTTCGCCGTGGTCGTCCTGCAAATGCAGCCTTTCGACAGCCAGCCGCACGCGCTCGGCCACCGTCAGCGCATCGGCCCGATCGCCTTGCAGCAGCGCGGTGAATTCTTCGCCACCGTAACGCGCCACGGTATCGCCCAGCCGCACCTGCTGCCGCACACAGGCCGCCACCGCTGCCAGAGCGCGGTCGCCGGTCTGATGTCCGTAGGTGTCGTTGATACGCTTGAAACTGTCGATATCGATAAAAAGACACGCAACCGGCACGCCATACCGGACAGCGCGCATGATCTCCTCGCGCATCCGTTCATCGAAGTAGCGGCGATTGGCGAGACTGGTCAGCGAATCGGTCATGCCGAGTTGCTTGAGCCGCTCGCGATGCGCGACATTGTCAAGACTCGCCGTAACGATGCTCGCAAAGCGCTCCAGAATATCCGTGGCCATGCCTTCAGCGAAACGGCCGGGATCGTCGCTGCAGAGGCATAGATAGCCACTGACGGTATCGCCGGCGGCAAGCGGCAGCAAGATCGCACTCCCCGGCGTATCGGCATTGCCGAAGAACGCGCGGCGCGCCGTCTCATCCAGCTCGCCCAGCTTGCCCAGCCACGGCCGGCCGTCGTCGCACAGACCAACAGCAGCGAGGCCGCCTTCGCGTGACGTTCTCAGGTTGGGCTGATCGAGCGCATGCAAAGCGCCCGGCTCAAGGAGTTCGAGCAACATCGGCGCGCGGTCGTCGAGCCACACCACCACGCTCGCCAACGAGAATTCTTGCGGCAGATGGCTGAACAGCGTGTCGAGAAACGACGCGAAATCCCGCGCGCCTATCAACCTCAACTCGACGTTCTGGAAGCGGCGCAGCGTGCGCTCGTTGTGCTGCACAGTATCGACGAGCGAGCGAAGGCGGTCTGAAAGAGGCGTTTGAGCGAGATTCGTCACGTTATCAACGATGCGGGCCCGGAGGCGAAGCGGGGTCGGCGCCCCCAATCGCTCTAATAACGGCCAATTCCGCGAGGTCTTGAGGGTTGGATCACCACGCCACGCAAAACAGCAGCTCACCGAGGCGATCGGGCAAGGCGCTCAGGCAAGGCGCTCAGGCAAGACAATCAGGCAAGACAATCAGGCAGAGGGATCAAGCGCGGGATTTTGAGCGCGATCTTAAGTCTGGCTTAATTCTCGCCTGTAACTATCACGCACAACATCCCCTGTTGAGCCGCCAGAACATCGGCGGCGCTTTTTTCTAGAGGGGTGTCGCCGACGCGCCGATAGATGGACAGCATGCCTGCGAAGAAGGAGTCAAACGATGGTGGAAGACACGGTATTCGAGCATTTGCGCGCGATGCCCGGCAACGAATGGGTGCGCCAGATCCACTCGTGCAAGGTCTCGGACCCCTTGCAGCCCCCTTGGGGACGCTCGTACAGACTCGTCGAATGGACCATGAAGCACACCCCCGAGTCGAGCCGCCGCGTCGTGCCCGCGGAAAGCACGCCACTCGAAATTGCACAGGCGGTCGTGTCGCACATTCCGGGGCGCCGCTTCTGCCAGCACAGCGACGACTAATCGCGCAGCCTGCAACCTGCCCTCAGCTTTTCGCGCGCTTCGCCACTTCTTCTTCAAACAGGGCGATTTCTTCCGCAGCGGCTTTTGCGACACTCGGGCGCTGCATCAATCGCTTGTAGTAATCAGCAACCGCCGGCCATTGCGACAGAGCGATCCCGCCATACGACGCCCAGTTCAGCACGGTGACCAGATAGGCATCGCCCACGCTGAACGTGTCGAGCAGAAACTCGCTTTGCGCCAGATGATCTTGCAGAACGCCCAGCCGTAACGCGGCCTTGTCGCGCGCATAGCGCTTCACGTCTTCGGGGGCGCGCGCATCGAGTAGCGGCACGAACACCGCCTTGTGCAACTCGGTACTGATAAAACCCAGCCATTGCTGCAGCCGCGCACGCTGCGCCGTGCCTGCGGCGGGCGCGAGCCGTGCGGCCGGGAAATGATCGGCCACATAAGGCAGGATCGCCGTGTTTTCGCTCAACAGCCAGCCTTCGTCCGTGCGCAGCACCGGCACCTGCCCAAGCGGACTGATCGGATAGAAGTCCGAGCCATCCGGCAACTGCTTTGACTTCGTGTCGACCTGAATGTACCCAGCCTGCGCCCCCGCCTCGTACAACGCGATTCGGGTGGCCAGTGAGCAAGCGAGCGGCGAGAAGTACAGATCCATGAGGAATTCCCTGTCGTTAGTGTTTTTGTACTATATTGCATATAAATCACTTCCGCCACATTTTTATGCCGACCAGTACAAAAAAAGAAATTCGCCCTCGCGGCCGCCCGCGTGCCTATGATTCCAACCAGGCGCTCACCGATGCAACAGACGTGTTCTGGCGCAGCGGTTACGCGGGCACCTCGCTGGATCAATTGAGCGCCGCGACCGGCATGAACCGCCCGAGCCTGTACGGCGCATTCGGCGACAAACATGCGTTGTATCTGACCACGCTCGAACGTTATATCGAGGCTGGCCGGCTCGCGATGGTTCATGCGCTCGGCGAGGACCTGCCATTGCCGCAGGCGCTGCTGCGCGTTTATGACGGCGCACTCGCGTGGTACTTGCCCGCCGACGGCGATCCACTTGGTTGCTTCATGATCGGCACCGCCGCGGTTGAAGCAGTGGATGACGCCGAGGTCCGCACAGCGCTTGCCGAAGGACTGCGTACCTACGACAAGGCCTTCGAGAAACGCTTCAAGCTGGCGCAGGTCGCGGGCGAACTGGCCGCCGATGCGCAACCATCCCTCCTCGCGAAGCTCGCGTCGGCAATCTTGCATAGCCTCGCATTACGCGCTCGCGCGGGCGACTCGCGCGCGTCGCTGCGGGCGACAGCGGTTGCAGGGGTAGCGTTGTTATGCGGCAATGCTGGCGAGTCACCTGTGCCGCCAACGGGTATAGCGACAGCGAAAGGACGTGGACGCTAGGCGGAAGGTGTTTCGCGCGCGTCGTTCAGTTTCCAACTCAGATCATAGGCAACCGGATAGCAGCGCCTTTGCAATGCTTGACAGTCACGGAGACCGGTTATGCCTATGATGGGCTCATCCTCCCCGACACCTTATGGTTTCGACATGAGCTATCCATACGACCTGATTACCGCCACGTGTCTTTTCATCATCGTGGTCTCCACCTCCATCATGCTCGCGCTCACCTGAGCGTGGTAACACCCTCTCTTGCAGAGGTTGCGAGCCGGTGAACGCGCGCTACGCGTTTCCGTGGAAAGACGGGATATACTGTACGCATATACAGTACTTTTCGTCTGAGCAATGCGCCTTCCTCCCTTCGACCCTCCCACGCTCGCCGAGTTGCGCGCCTGGTGGCGCACGCGCGACGAGCAGGCCATCCAGCGGCTCATCCTCGAAATCCAACGCCAACGGCTCACGCTGCTGGAGTTGCGCAACCTGATCGACAGCGGCGTCCAGCAGGCGCGCGCCACCGACCGCACGCTGGTCGAGCGCGGCGAACCATTAATGACGCTACGCATACGGATCGCGCAGGAAGTGCTGCGTGTTGGTGATATCGACGATACGCGGCAGATCAGCCGCGCCCAACAGGAAAGGCTCGCCGTGCGCACCCAAGGCCAGATGGAATACGCACGCGAAGGCCGCCTGAGGCGGCAGCGCCGGAATATCTAGCTCAAGGGGGCCAGCGTATTTCCGCGCGCCCGAACGAAAAAACGCCTCACGGCTAGGTCAATACCGCTGCGTCAGCGCGTTTGCGTCGCGACGCGCAGGCCGAGCGAAATGAACAGCACGCCGATGATCTTGTTTTGCCAGCGGCTAAGCCATGTCAGGCGTTTGACGAGTTTGCCCAGCGGACGAATGGTCAGCACGATCAGCGTTGTATAAAGCGCGCTCATACCCACGAAAATCAGTCCGAGTGTTGTGAACTGCAGGAATGAGGAGCCATGCTCAGGGCGAACGAACTGCGGCAGGAACGCGAGGAAAAACAGCGCGGTCTTGGGGTTCAACACTTCGGCGGGAATCGCCTGAAAGAAGGCTTTAGAAGCGGATATCGGCGCGATCGCCGCCGGCAAATGGGCGCTCGCCTGCTTTTCGCGCAAGGCGCGAATGCCCAGATAGACGAGATACGCGGCGCCGACGAATTTCACGGCATTGAAGGCGAGTGCCGACGTCATCAACAGAGCCGACAGCCCCACCGCTGCGCCTAACGTGTGTATGAAATCGCCAACTGCGATACCAAGACCGGTGAGAATGCCGGCCTTGCGCCCACCATGCACCGTGCGAGTCAAAACCAGCAGCACGGCCGGACCGGGAATCAGAAAGAGCCCCAATACAACGGCAACGAACGTTCCTAGCGTAGAAAGATCAAGCATGTCGTCTCCTTGGTCGCGCACCCGATTCAGCAGACAGGCACGCGTTTAGCGGACGATTATAGACATTCGCCGGTTACCCGTCGGCGATCCGTTACCATTGCGAGCACAGGGCCGCATGAGACCTCCATGAGGCCGCATTTTTCATCCACTGAAGTCTTTGCCTTGCCCACCTATACCTTGCCCGCGCCGCTCTCCGCGGAACTCGAGATTCGCAAGAGCCGTTTCATCGCGCATGCGATACCGGTCGCCGACCGCGACGCCGCGATGGCCGAGTTGCGGCGTCTGCGCGACGAGCATCCTGGCGCGACCCATGTGTGCTGGGCGCTGCTGGCAGGTGGCCAGTCAGGGATGTCCGACGACGGCGAGCCGTCCGGAACCGCGGGCCGGCCAATTCTCGAAGTGCTGCGGCATCATGATCTGGACGGCGTGCTCGCGGCCGTCGTGCGCTATTACGGCGGCGTGAAACTGGGCGCCGGTGGGCTGGTGCGAGCCTATACCGATGCGATTGCCTCGGCGCTATTGGACGCGCCGCGGGTGGAAAGGATTGCTCAGGTTACGCTGGTCGTCGAAGTGAGTTACGCCGATGAAGCGAAAGTGCGCAGATGGATCGAGGCTGAAGGTTACGGGCTCGTGGACAGCGCCTACGGGATGCTGGTGAAGATGACTGTCCGCCTACCCGTCAACGCGGTAGATGACGCCCGGCTAGCCCTGGTGGATATGACTCAGGGCAAAGCCGGTTTCTTTTGATTGGGCTGCCCTCTGAGAGGGGACTGTTTCGATCGGTCGAGAATTCCGGCCCCCGATCCTGTTTAGAGGATGCACGAGATTGGCTCGCTGTTACCATGCTGCTCTGTACCGGGATGACTCAACTTAAAAGGCAACTCCTCTGACCTCGACCGCCGCTTTTTCCAGCACAGCGCCCGCGTCGCCGCAACAGAGTCAGTCTCTGCGGCAATCGCCCGGCCCCCTGCGTCCGGCCCTGAGATCCGCAGTGCTCAAGGGTTGCAGCGCCGTCGCACTGCCGTTGATGCTATCCGCCTGCTCCTGGTCGTGGTTCGGGCTGAATAGCCCACCGCGCGCGGCCGCGCATTCAACCGGCTGGCTCAGCGTCGCCCCCGCCCGCGATTTCGTCTACATGCCGGCTCGCAACGGCGAGGTTTCGCCGAACCGGATCGAAAACACGGCGATGACCGGCATCGTGCTAAAAAACGACATCAACGAGGCCGTTCGCAACGGCATCGCGAGCAGTTTGCAGGTCGCCGGGTTTCATCTCACCGAGGGCAGGAAGGTTCTGAGCGGCAGCATCGAGAAGTTCACGGTAGACGACACGCGGTCGCCGGCATTCTGGACACTGAAGATGCGCTACGTCGTGACCGATGCCGCGACCCAGAAAGTTGTGTTCTCAACCACTAAGACGGTCCGGCAGAAATCGCCTAAATTCACCAGTAATACCATCGCCATCGAAGACACGGTCAGGCTGAGTGTCGATGCGTTGATCAGCGACCCGGGCTTCGTTAAATCGGTGAATTGAGCGGACGGACCGAATCGGCACGCTCCGCCGATTCGCTACAATCGGGAAAGATCGGGAATACGCAGAATCGCGCAGAATCGCGCAGAGTCACGGCGTCATGGGCACCTGCCGTCTCGCGCGCCCGATTCGTTGCAGTCCCGCCCCTTCTCCGTGCGAGCCGTCATGTCTATCACCACCTGGCTGTTCTTCCTGCCCGCCTGCTTCGCGATCAATCTCGCGCCCGGCCCGAACAATCTTCTATCGATCAACATCGCCGCGCGTCACGGCTTCATGACGGCGTTCGTCGGCGGCACCGGCCGGCTTGTCGCGTTCGCGTTAATGCTGGTGTTGGCGGCGACCGGCCTCGCCGTCGTGCTGCACGCATCCGAGTGGTTCTTTCTTGCGATCAAACTGGCCGGCGCCGCGTATCTGATCTGGCTTGCCATCCAGTTATGGCGCAGCGACGCGCCGGCCATCGATACGACCCAGCAGGACGACGCGTCGCTGTGGCGGATTGCGCGGCAGGAGTGTCTCGTGGCCGCAGGCAATCCGAAGGCGATTCTGGTTTTCACCGCATTTTTGCCGCAGTTCGTCGATATCGCCAAACCGATGCTGCCGCAGTTCGCGGTGCTCGGCGCGAGCTTTCTGGTACTCGAATGGGTGGCGATCGCGCTCTATTCCTGGGCCGGCATGCACCTTGGCAAATGGCTGGTTCGCGCCAAGGTTCGCCGGTGGTTCAATCGCTGCTGTGGGACGTTTCTGGCGGCAATCGGCGTGAGCTTTCTGCTGGTTCGGCGGACATAACACGCCTGATCCGAAGCCCAATACTAAGCTTAGCGAACTATCTCGCCAGTGACGCTCCGGCTGTACAGCACCCTCTCGCACCGTCGGAAACCGGCATGATATCCGGCCCATTTGCGCAACCATAAACGATAGCTAATACACGGTCACAGAAACTTTAACTGTCTGTAATCGTCCTGCATCCTTATGCTCGAAGAGTGACCCGCCGCCGCGGCAAAACGAGATGCGGCATCGGGCAAGCGAGTTCTCATAGTCATAGGGGCGGCATTATGAAGATCTGTATCTTCGGAGCAGGAGCGATTGGCGGTTTGATGGGCGTGCAACTGGCGCGTGCCGGCGCGGATGTGAGTTTCGTCGCGCGCGGCGCGCATCTTGCGGCAATGCGCGAACACGGCGCGCGCCTGATCATGGACGGCGAAACCTACAGCGCGCCGGTACGCTGTACGTCCGACCCGCGCGAACTCGGCGTGCAGGATGTCGTGATCGTCACGCTGAAGGCGCATTCGCTGCCCGGCGTGGTCGACACGATGCAGCCGCTCCTCGGCAAGCACACGGCCATCGTCACCGGCGTCAACGGCATTCCCTATTGGTACTTTTACCGGCACGGCGGAAAATTCGCCGGCACGCGCCTCGCCAGCATCGACCCGGACGGCAGCCAATGGACGAAGCTCGGCCCCGAACGGGCGATCGGCTGTGTGCTGTATCCCGCCGCGGAAATCGTCGAACCGGGCGTCATCAAACACGTGTACGGCAAGAAATTCCCGATCGGCGAGCCGAGCGGCGAACGCACGCCGCGCATTCAGCAATTGCACGAAATCATGCAGGCAGCGGGATTCGACGCGCCGATCCGCGACAATATCCGCGATGAAATCTGGCTCAAGCTGTGGGGCAATCTGTGCTTCAACCCGATCAGCGCATTGACCCACGCCACGCTCGATGTCCTCACCAGCGACCCCGGCACGCGTGCGGTATCACGCACGATGATGCTCGAAGCCAAACGCATTGCCGATCAGTTCGGCGTGCATTTTCGCGTCGATGTGGAGAAACGCATCGACGGTGCGGGCGCGGTCGGCGCACATAAGACCTCGACGCTGGTCGATCTCGAGAACCGCCGTCCAATGGAGATCGATCCGCTCTTGACGGTGGTGCAGGAAATGGGGCGTCTCGTTGCCGAGCCCACCCCGACTATCGACGTCGTGCTCGCTCTCGTCAAACTGCGCGAACGGATGGCATTGCAGGGCGATTGAGCGCCAACTCGCTCCTCGACCAACATCTCAATCTTCAGCATTCAGGACGAAAGGATCGAACGCCACGCGTTCGATCCTTTTTTTCACCGCTATTGATCGATCGCCAGCCACACCGCCTTCGGCTCGGTGAAGTTTTCAATCGCCACGTCGCCATGCTCGCGGCCAAAGCCGGAATCGCCGGAACCGCCCCACGGCAAGCGCACGTCGGTATAGCCGTAGGTATTGATCCACACGGTGCCCGCTTTCAGGTCGCGCGCCACCCGATGCACGCGGCCGATATCCGCGCTCCATACGCCGGCCGCGAGGCTATACAACGTGCCATTGGCGATACGGATCGCATCGGCTTCGTCGTTGAAGCGAATCACCGTCGCCACCGGCCCGAAGATCTCCTCCTGCGAAATGCGCATTTCATGCTCGACATCGGCGAACACCGTCGGCTCGACGAAGAAGCCGCGCTCGCCCACACGCGCGCCGCCAGTCACAAGCGACGCCCCTTCGGCGCGCCCTGCCTCGACATAGCCGAGCACGGTTTTCATCTGTGCGGCGGAGATAAGCGGCCCCATCGACGTTTCGCGCGCCGCCGGATCGCCGACCTTGATCGCCTTCGCACGCGCCGCGAGACGCTCGACAACTTCGTCATAGACATCACGGTGGGCCAGAATGCGCGAGCCGGCCGAACATACCTGGCCGGTGTTGAAGAAGATGCCTGACGCCGCGGCTCGCACCGCATTGTCGAGATTCGCATCCGGGAAGATCAGATTTGCCGACTTGCCGCCGAGTTCCAGCGTGACGCGCTTGAAGTTGCCGGCCGCGCCCTGCAGAATGCCCCGCCCCACGGAAGGCGAACCCGTGAAAGTCACTTTATCGATACCGGGATGCGCCACCAACGCATCGCCGACCACCCGCCCCTTGCCGGTGACGATGTTCAGTACTCCCGGCGGCAAGCCCGCTTCGAGCGCGAGTTCGCCGATGCGCAACGCGCTCAGCGGCGTAATCTCCGCAGGTTTGACGATCAGCGTGCAACCGCACGCCAGCGCGGGGGCGATTTTCCACATGCCGATCATCAGCGGGAAATTCCACGGCACGATCGCGGCGACCACGCCGACCGGCTCACGCAGCGTGTACGTCAATGCGTCAGGACGTACCGGCACGACCTGTCCATTGATCTTGTCGCACCAGCCTGCGTAGTATTCAAGCGTATCGATCGCTGCAGGAATATCCTGGCGCATCACCGCCGAGATCGGTTTGCCGGCGTCGAGGCTTTCGAGCGCGGCGAGCTCCTCCAGATTTGCGCGCATCAGCCCGGCGAGACGCATCAGGATGCGGCCTCGCTCGGCTGCCCGAATCGAATTCCATACCTTCAACGCGGCGCGCGCCGCATGTACCGCGGTATCGACATCGGCAGCGCTACCTTGCGCGACCAGCGCGATCGGCTCTTCAGTCGCCGGGTTGATGTCGACGGAATATTCACCGGTGCCGGGCGGCAAACGCTTGCCGTCGATCAGCAGATCATGGTGCCTGAGGTCGGTTTCAGTTTCCATCATGAAGCTCCTTGCGTGGAATGTCGCGTGGGCTAACTGGCAGCGGATCGGCGAGCGCAGCGAACTGCGCCCACGCCGCAGCAGCGTTGGGTCTGAGGGAGCGGTTGCGGCGATGCACGAGCAGCGTCGTCAGATTTATCTCGGGAACCAGCGGCCGGCTCACCAGTGACGCGGCGGGCGCGGGCCAATATCCACCGACAGGTAAGACGCCAACACCGATACCCAGCTCGACCATGCGCGACACCGCCGCGACGTGCCCGAGTTCCTGCACCGGCCGTCGCTTCAGGCCATGCGCGCTGAAGGCGAGCTCAAGCGCGGCGCGCATGCCCGCATCGGCATTCAGGGTGACGAGCGCCCATTCCTGCAATGCGCTCCATGCGACGCTGGCTTGCCGCGCCAACGGATGCGCGGGCGGCATCACTACGTGCAGTGGCGTCGTGAAAACCACTTGTGCGTGCAACTGATCGGCGCTCAGGGGCTCCGCCACCGAGACCACGCCGAAGTCCACCTCCCCCTGCTCGACACTCGCGAGCACACTGCTTTGCGGTTGATCCTTGACGGACACGATCAGTTCGGGAAATGCCGATGCGCAACGGGCAAGCCCCTGAGCCACCCAACTCGACGACAGCACAGGATTGCTCGCCAGCACAACCACGCCGGTGTGTCCGTCGTAAGCGGCACGCTCCTCGCGCAGCGTCAAGTCGATTTCATCGAGCAGGCGGCCGATTCTGCGCTCGAGACTCGCGCCCGCATGAGTCAGTTCGACCTGGCGTGTGGTGCGGTCGAACAGTTTCAATTCGACAGCGTCTTCAAGTTCGCGCACACAACGGCTCACCGCCGACTGTGTCAGATCGAACTCGCGCGCCGCGCGCGTGAAGCTCCGTTCACGCGCAACGGCGACGAACACCTTGAGTTGCTGCAACGAGACATTCATGAGGTCACTGCCGGGTGTGGGCCGGTCACCCTATTCCCCTGTCTGCTCAGGCCAGTGGCTAAGCCGCGAGGCCTTGCTGCCGGCAACGGCCAGCGCGCCCTGGGGCTCGTTGTGTACTTCGATCCAGCGCGAACGCATTGGCGCAAGAATGAACTTCGCCGAGATGCCCGCGGCGATCGTGACGACGGCGGAAACGATAAGGACGAGACTCCAGCCGCCGGTGGCCGACAGTACCGAAGCAATCGGCACCAGCAGCGACGCCGTACCCTTCGCGGTGTAAAGCGTGCCCGCATTGGCCGCCGCGTATTTGCTGCCGAACGTGTCGGCGCAAATCGCCGGGAAGATCGAGAAAATTTCGCCCCAGAACAGGAAGATCAACGCGGCGAACGTCATGAACGCATACGGGTTGCTGCCGTACTGCATAAGGCCGAGCAATGCGAGGCCTTCACCGATGAAGATCACGAACATTGTGTTTTCGCGGCCGAGTTTGTCAGAGATGAAACCGCACAGCGGACGGGTAAAGCCGTTGCAAATGTTGTCGATGGACAGCGTGGCAGTGAGCAGCGGCAAGGTCATGCCGAAGATCGTCATCGGGATGCGTGCGAGTCCCCAGTCTTTCGCGATCGGACCGATTTGCGCCGTCGCCATCAGGCCGCCCGCTGCCACCGCGACGAACGACACGTAGATCACCCAGAACACCGGCGTCTTGATCATCTGGCCCGGCGTGTAATCGACCTTGGTGACTGCGAACTTCTTCTTCGGTGCGGCTTGCTGGCGCAAGTTCGGCTTCTTCAACAGCAACGCGAGCGCGAGTATGCAAGTACCCTGCAGGATGCCGAAGAAAAAGAAGGTGTGCTCATAGCCGGTGCGCGTGATCATGTTGGCGATCGGAATGACGGTGACGGCCGCGCCGGCGCCAAAACCCGCTGCAGTCAGACCGGCCGCAAGACCGCGGCGATCCGGAAACCACTTCAACGCATTGCCGACACACGTACCGTACACACCGCCCGCACCGATCCCGGCAATGACCGCCGACACATACAGCATCGGCAAGGTCGTCGCATACGAATTGATGACCCACGCGAGACCGGCGCATACCGCACCGCCGGCGACCACCGGGCGCGGACCGAACTTGTCGACCAGCCAGCCCTCTACCGGCACGAGCCATGTTTCAGTGAGAATGAAAATAGCAAAGGCGAGTTGAATGGATGCTTCACCCCAGTGATGCCGCGTATTCATCGGCGTGACGAACAATGTCCATGCGTATTGCAGATTGGCCACCAATGCCATGCACATCATGCCGATGACGAGCTGCCACCAACGGTTCGCCCAGAATACGCGAGCCGTGGTCTGCTGAGTGATATCGTCCATGCGCTTTGTCTCCGCTTTTTATAGAGTGCGGCCGCCCGTCGCGCCGCACAGTTATGCGTCTCGCCTTATGGTTATGACCCGAACAGCCTTGCCATTCGGGAATATTTAATATTTGCGTCTTTAATTCACATTATTTAAAAACTGTCCCGCCTGAATCATCGCTTTACAGGCCAGTTCTTTATTCCGATCAATTAAGCATCGGTACTGCATCAATTTTTTGTTGCCGCCCCCGCTGCGCCTCGAATCCAAGCGTTAACCCGAGTGCCGCGCCAACAATTCCGCTTCTTATACAGACCCATGCTAGGGTCATTGCTGAATTACTAATAATTAAAGTTTGTTATTATGTTGATTCACGTTTGCTTATACATTGGCCATGACGATGCGCAATGCGACTCTGCGGCAACTGAAGGTCTTTGAAACGGTGGCGCGCCACCTGAGCTTCTCGCGCGCCGCGGAAGAATTGCATCTGACGCAGCCCGCCGTTTCCACGCAGGTCCGGCAACTCGAGGAACACGCAGGGCTGCCGCTGTTCGAGCAGCTCGGCAAAAAAATCTATCTGACGCCGGCCGGCACCGAGATGCTTCACTACAGCCGCGCGATCATTCAGCAGTTCCATGAAGTCGACGAGGCGATGGGTCAGCTCAAGGGCGTGTCCGGCGGCAAGCTGAACGTCGCGGTGATCAGCGCCGGCGACTATTTCTTTCCGCGCCTGCTGGCTGAATTCACGCGGCGCTACTCGGGCGTCGTGCTCAATCTCGCAGTACACAATCGCGCGGAACTGTTGCATCAACTCGCGACCAACCAGACCGATCTCGCGGTGATGGTGCGCCCGCCGCACGAAACCGACGCGACCAATGAGCCGTTCGCGCCGCACCCTTACGTGATCGTGGCGGCGCCCACGCATCCGCTCGCGCACAAACGCAACATCAAGATGAACCAGTTGGCGAACGAGGCCTTTATCGTGCGCGAGCGCGGCTCGGACACATGGAATTCGATGGAAGAAGGCTTCGCCGGCCGTCTCGCCAATCTCAAGATCGCAATGGAGATCAAGAGCACCGAGACGATCAAGCAGGCCGTGATCGCCGGCATGGGCATCGCCTTCCTGTCCGCGCATACCATCAGTCTCGAGTTGCAACTCGGCCATCTGGTCGTGCTCGACGTCGAGAGCTTTCCAGTCATGCTCAACTGGTACGTCGTGCACCGCAAGAACAAGCGCCTGCCGCCGGTCGCGGTCGCCTTCAAACGCTTCCTGATGGAGGAAGGCGCGAGTCTCATCGAGAAAATCACGCGCGTGAAGGAATTGAGCGTCTATAAGCAGTAGGCTATGGAAAGCCAATAAAACTTTAACTATTGGAAATTGATCGGCATCCCTATGCTGCAAGTGAGTTCCCGCTTTAGTTCTCTCACTTGTCAGCCCAGGAGGCCGATCATGAATCACGCTTCGGTTGAGTCTCATGCCAGCACGCGTCCAGCAAGCGTGACCATGGATAGTCCCGATGACGCCCATCTGAGCGCTTACAACGCCGCCTTCAGCGACCTTGGCCTGCGGTTTCGCTGGGACCAGTCCACACTCGACGTGCTGAAGGAATTCAACAGTGAAGCGGCTCGCATCACTGCCTACATCGAGCGGTTTCACGCCCATCTTCACAGGGCGTACGATGCTGAGTTTCTCGCCCAGATGATCTTGAGCAAAAAAGCCAGGTACTACAGCGAATTCGCGGCGACCGGCGATTGAGGGTTTCGGCGAGACCGTCTCGCCATTCGCTCCATTTGCCGCTCGACGCGTTGGTGTATTCATCTTTGACGGCGGATCGCGCGGTGACTGGAGCGTTGACGGACCGACCCACGCTTTTGTGCGCCCATGTTCCCAGTGTTATGCCAGCCGCGGCGGTGCCGGTATGCTGCCGCGCGCACCATGCCCGGCGTTATTTCACGCAGCGCCCATGCTTGCTCTTCGCCACCGTGCCATTCGATGCGCGCCAACAGTCCGCGCCGCTCGAACGCCAATCCCTGGCAATGTCCAGCGAACGCATGAGTGTTTGAATCGCGATCTTTCCAGTACTCGTGGCTGATCATCAGATGCGTGCCTAGCGCAGCGGCTAGCACGCTCATCGCAAGCAGCGCAGCGAGCCCGAACGGCGGCGCCTGTTCAGTGACGAAGCCGTAGCCGAGCCATCCACACAGCAGCAGCGCCGACACATTGACAATGCCGTGCCCCGGATGCGCCGCCGCGCTCAGGTCCAACGTACCGCGCATTTTGCAGAATGCGATTGCGGAGGTGGCGAAGACCAGCGCACCGATGAAGACCGCGGCATAGAGTTCGATACGCTCGACATTCGCCTGCGATGTCGCCGTCCCCGTCGCCGTCCGCGTTGCGAAAAGATAGCAGGCAAATCCGCCCAACATGACAGCGAGCCCGATGGCGCTGCCAAGCAACGCGACGAGCCCGGGCCGTCGCCTCATAGCGCTACCTCACACGCAGCGGTCAAGGTATTGCTTAGCGTGCCGATCCCTTCGATTGTGATCGTCACGGTCGCACCGTCCTTGATCGATCCAACGCCGACCGACGTGCCGCAAGCGATCACGTCACCCGGCTCGAGCGTCAGGTCCTGCGAAATCAGACGCACCTGCTCGGCCGGCGAAAAAACCATATCGTCGAGCGGATAGTTCTGCCGCTCCACGCCATCGACCATCGTCACGAGACGCGCCGAGCGCCAGTCGAGACCGGACACGATCGAGGGCCCTATACAGCAGAACGTATCGAAGCCCTTTGCGCGGCACCATTGCGGGAAGTGCGGATTCTCGTTCAGCAGGTCGGCTGCGGTCACGTCGTTGATGAGCGTGTAGCCGAAGATCGATTCAGCCGCCTCTTCAGCGCTCGCATCGCGACAGCGCCGCCCGATCACAATGCCGAGTTCACCCTCGTAGACGATCTTGCCCGCGTAACTGAGCGGCCGCCGGATCGCATTTCCCGAGCCGATCACTGATCCCGCCGGCTTCAGCAGAAATAGCGGATGCGCCGGCACGGGTTTGTCGAGCTTCGCCGCGAGCGCGTGATAGTTATTCCACAATGCGATGATCTTGCTGGGCGCACAAGGCGCGAGCGGCGTGAGTGCACGTGTCGACAACACGGCGCCGGTCGGCACCGGTTGATCGAGACTCTCGTATTCGTGCAGATAACCGCCTTCCACCCGGCCAAATACGACTTCACCGTCGCTCGACATGAAACGCATCCATGTGTCCATACGTCGCTCCTTGAGTTCTCAAATCGCGCCGGCGGTGCGCAATGCGCTGATCTGTTCGGGCGAGTAGCCGAGTTCAGTCATCACCTCGTCGGTGTGTTCACCGAGCAGCGGTGAGCGTGTGACTTCGGTCGGGCTGTCCGACAGTTTGATAGGATTACCAACCGTCAAATACTTGCCGCGGGTCGGATGATCCACTTCGACAATCGTGCCGGTTTTGCGCAGCGACGGCTCTTCGGCGATTTCCTTCATCGACAGAATCGGCCCGCAAGGGATGTCGTATTTGTTGAGAATCTGCATGGCCTCGAACTTGGTCTTGGTCATGGTCCAGCGCTCGATCTCGGCAAAGATGTCCTTCAGATGCGGCAAGCGCGCGGCAGGTGTCGCGTAGTTCGGATCGGTGGCCCATTCTTCCTTGCCGATCACCTTGCAGATCTTCGCCCACACCGGCGCCTGCGTGATGAAGTAGATATAGGCATTCGGATCCGTCTCCCAGCCCTTGCACTTCAGAATCCAGCCTGGCTGGCCACCGCCCGAAGCATTCCCAGCGCGCGGCACCGCTTCACCGAACGATCCGTTCGGATATTGCGGATACTCTTTCATCGTGCCGGTGCGTTCGAGCCGCTGCTGGTCGCGCAGCTTCACGCGGCACAGGTTGAGCACGCCGTCCTGCATCGCGGCGAGCACCTTCTGACCGCGTCCGGTTTGCGTGCGCTGGTACAGCGCCGTGACAATGCCTAGCGCCAGATGCAAACCCGTGCCGCTGTCGCCGATCTGCGCGCCGGTCACTACCGGCGGACCGTCGTCGAAACCGGTGGTCGAGGCCGCACCGCCCGCGCATTGCGCGACATTTTCATAGACCTTGCAGTCCTCGTAAGGACCAGGGCCGAAACCCTTCACCGAAGCCACGATCATGCGCGGATTTAATTCCTGAATCCGCTCCCACGTGAAGCCCATCCGGTCGAGCGCGCCGGGTGCGAAATTCTCCACCAGCACGTCGCACTTCTGGATCAGCGCCTCGAGAACCTGCTTGCCTTCCGGGTTCTTGGTATCGATCGTGACCGAGCGCTTGTTGTGGTTGAGCATCGTGAAGTACAAGCTGTCCACGTCGGGAATATCGCGTAGCTGCTCACGCGTGATGTCGCCTGCACCGGCCCGCTCCACCTTGATCACGTCCGCGCCGAACCATGCGAGCAACTGCGTGCAGGTCGGGCCAGATTGCACATGCGTGAAATCGAGAATGCGCACACCGTCGAGTGCTTTGCTCATTTTCAAGTCTCCAAAAGGTTCGCGTGTTTTACTTGTACATGGTCTGATTCCTGGTGCCCGGCGCGTATTCGCGTGGGTCGACCCAGATATTCACGATCGCCGAACGGCCCGTGCGATGAATCGCTTCGCGAGCGCGCTGCAAGGCGCCGGCTATCTGCGCCGGGTCGCGCACTTCTTCGCCATAGCCGCCGAGCATTTCCGCGAACTTGCTGAACGGCACATCGCTCAGCAGATTGCCGACGTTGCCGCGCTCTTCACCATACTTCGCGAGCTGGCCGTAGCGGATCTGGTTCATCGCCGAGTTGTTGCCGATCACCGCGAGATACGGCGCGCCAAAACGGTTGGCGGTTTCCATGTCGAACGCAGTCATGCCGAACGAGCCGTCGCCGTAGTAGCACAGCACTTCTTTTTGCGGATGCGCGAGCTTGGCGGCGAGGGCGAAGCCGGTGCCGACACCGAGCGAGCCGAGCGCGCCGGGGTCCATCCATTGACCAGGTCGGCGAGGACGCACCGCTTGCGCGGAAATCGTCACAACGTCGCCGCCATCGCCGATGTACACGGTGTCGTCGGAGAGGAATTCGTTGAGTTCGTAGGCGACGCGATAGGGATGGATCGGCATGCTGTCCGACTTGAAAAGCGGCATCAGCTTTTCGGTCGCGGTGGCTTCGGCGTCCTGCAACTGCGCCATCCATTTGCGTCGCGCCTGGCGCTTATCGTCTTTGAGACGGCCGCTCGCCGCCTGCAGCACAGCAGCCAGAATCGCGCCCGGATCGCCGACCAGACCGAGATCGATATCGCGGTTCTTGCCGACCGTGCGGTAGTCCATGTCGATCTGCACCAGCGTCAGCTCTTTGCTGATGCGCTTGCCGTAACCCATGCGGAAATCGAACGGCGTGCCGACGACGATCAGCACGTCGGCATTCGCAAAGGCCTGCGAGCGCGTGCGGTCGAAGTGATGCGGATCGCCCGGCGGCAAGAGTCCACGGCTTGCCCCATTGAAGTAGCCGGGAATGTCGAGGCCGCGCAGCAGCGCAATCGCTTCTTCATGACCGCGCGCGGTCCACACCTGCTGGCCGTACAGAATCGCGGGCCGCTCGGCATTGACGAGAATGTCGGCAAGCTTCTCGATATCGCGCGGATCACCGATCGATTTGGTCGACGCCCGGTAGTGGCCCGGCTGCGGCACCACCGCGCGCGTCAATTCCACTTCGCGGTCGAGCACGTCACGCGGAATTTCCAGGTACGCCGGACCGGGCGCGCCATTGAAGCATTCGCGTGCCGCCATCGAGATCATGTCGGCGACCCGCTCGGTGCTCGGCACGCTGGCGGCGAACTTGGTGATCGGCGCCATGATGTCGACGTGCGGCAGGTCTTGCAGCGAGCCCATCTTGTGCTGCGTCAGGGCGCCTTGTCCGCCGATATGCAGGACCGGACTTTCCGAGCGGAACGCCGTCGCGATGCCCGTCACCGCGTTCATGCAACCGGGGCCCGCCGTCGTCACCACGCAACCGAGCTTGCCGGTCTGCCGTGCGTAACCATCCGCTGCGTGCGCGGCGACCTGCTCGTGGCGCACGTCGATGATGCGAATCCCTTCGTCGACACAACCGTCGTAGATATCG
Source organism: Paraburkholderia polaris (assembly GCF_012927345.1). Taxonomy (GTDB): domain Bacteria; phylum Pseudomonadota; class Gammaproteobacteria; order Burkholderiales; family Burkholderiaceae; genus Paraburkholderia; species Paraburkholderia polaris. The sequence goes on along the minus strand of NZ_JABBGJ010000033.1, from coordinate 24,180 downwards.
ATGATGTGACCGCCGCACAGCGTGAAGATCGTGTCGACCCCTTCGTTTTTCAGCGCCTTGGCAACCAGATGACCACCCGAGACGACACCGGCATTGCGGGTCTTCTGCTTGAGCGTGTCTTCGGCTGTCGTGCTGCCCGTGGCGGCCTTCAGGGATGAAGCAACTGCAGACATGGTCGTCTCCTGTGTCGACCGGAGTTAGCGCTTTAGCGCTTACTCCGGTCCCATGCACAGCTGTCGACCGGAGTTAGTGCTTTAGCACTTACTCCGGTCCCATACACCGTATGTCGACAGGAGTTAGCGCTTCAGCGCTTACTCCGGTCCCATGCACAGCTGTCAATCGGTCGTTACAACGGTTGTCGACGGACGCGGCTGCTTCGATAACGTCCACTCGCGCGGATGCCGGATTAGCCTTGACACACACGGTATGTGATATATCACATTCAATCAAGATCGATTTCAAGATGCGCCCGTTCCGGTGTTGCTGTACTAAATGCTTGCCTGGCCTACGTTGCAGCGAAATGACGCCGTGCACACTCTCTTGCTCCAAGGGAAAACACCAGGTTATCGCCTATCTCGACCTCGTTTGATATATCACATACCATATTTCATCGACCGTCAAGCAGGGCTTATCCCGTACTGCAGGCTGACAGCATCCAAGCAAGGAGATGGCGACTGCTCACGGATATGAATCAAAGACGCCGGCTGAACGCGGCATTGGGAGACCATCGTGGTGCCGCAGCGTGGCACTACTTGCCGGTCAGCCTCGCCCGCACATACGGATCGGAAAACAAAAAGGCCTGCGGTGATGTCATCACCGCAGGCCTTTTCCGTCCGTAGCGCCAATCAGGCGCCTAAGCAGCCGTCAATCCAGAAAATCGCAATTCGCCTCGACAAACGCCGCCAGATCGAGCGAATGCTGGCGCGTCAGCCGCTCAGCCAGTTCGGTATCGCGCTGCTCCAGCGCCTCGATAATGCGCAGATGGTCGACGATCGAACGCGACGCGCGGTCGCTTTGCGAAATGGTCATGCGGCGAATCGCCCGCACGTGGATGAAGATGTTCTTGATCGTGTCGAGAATGATCTGCGACTTCGACAACTCGACGATCGCCTGATGAAACGCGATGTTGGCGTCGGAATACTCGGCGATGTGCTCAGCCGGCGTGGCGTCGCGAAAATTGTCGAACATGTGGCGCAGGCGGGCGATTTCCTCGTCCGTGGCATGCAGCGTGGCAAGACGCGCCGCCATGCTTTCGAGCGCGGCCCACATCTGGATCATTTCAACGATCTCACGCTTGCTCTTGCGCACGATGTAGATGCCGCGCCGCGGCACCATGCGCAGAAAACCTTCCTGCTCAAGCAGTGTCATCGCCTCGCGCACCGGCGTGCGACTCACGCCCAGCGATTCGCTCAGCACGCGCTCGTCGAGACGGATTTCTTCGCGGGTCTGATAGATATCCGCGTCGGCAATGGCCTGGCGGAGCATGGCATACGCCTGATCGCGCAAGCTCACGCTCGCGCTGATCGGCTGCAATGACAACGTCAAGGGTGTGGCCACTGCTTCAGTTTGAAGTTCTGACGACATTCATCGCCTCTTGTTGAACATGCGCGCGATACGGCGCCGCTGCAGCCATGCCGCCGTCTTGCTCGCCCAAGCCGATGAACCGGCCATGTTGCGCTGCAAGTTGCGCAACCGGCTGCGGGATCCAGCGGGTCAACAGGACGGTGGCGGCAGAGCCTAAACCCACGGCAGCAACGGCAAGCAGCGCGAGAGGAACAAATTCCATTTGTAACTCCGAATGATTGAGCGAATAGATGACTCAATCATATGCTGCAGCGCCGCAAAAATCAATATTCCGTATGTAGTATATCAGTCGATGTTGTTTTTAGGATTGCATACTCAAGGTAGCACGAGCAGCCTGCGGGCGGTTCCTCTGCTTGTCCAAACAGATGATGCTCGGTGTAAACGCGCAAAACGCGCGCTATGCGCGCAGCTGCGTTCGATGATCGCGCAATTTCACCCGTATGTGGATTGTGGGAACGGCTTCCCATCATTAACCTTCGGGGAATCCTGTGGTGGGCTCGCAGCGGCCACTGCCCTGCACCCGCCGCGCGCTTCCAGACAGCATCCCGAGAATCCGAAGGAGACACCGTCATGAGTACCACCATCCCAAAAGCGCCGCAAGCGGCCATCGCCGGTAACCGCACGGCGCGCAGCCAGGCACGCAAAGCGGCGCTTGGCAGCTTCGTCGGCGCCGTGGTCGACTGGTACGATTTTCTGCTGTACGGCATCGTCGCCGCACTCGTCTTCAACGCCGAGTTCTTCCCGAAGGTCAGCCCGGCGATGGGCACGCTCGCCGCATTCGCGACCTTCGGCGTCGGCTTTCTGTTCCGGCCGCTCGGCGGCTTCGTGTTCGGCCACTACGGCGATCGGCTCGGACGCAAGCGCATGCTGGTCCTCACGGTGATGATGATGGGCCTCTCCACCGCGGCGATCGGCCTGCTGCCGGCCTTCTCGAGTATCGGCTGGTGGGCACCGGTGTTGCTCGTGACGTTGCGCGCGATCCAGGGTTTTGCGGTCGGTGGCGAATGGGGCGGCGCGGCGTTGATGGCAGTCGAAAGCGCGCCGGAGAAGAAAAAGGCGTTCTACAGCAGCGGCGTGCAGGTCGGCTATGGCGTGGGTCTCGTGCTCTCGACCGGGCTGGTCGCGATCATCAGCCGCTCGATGGACAACGCGTCGTTCCTGAGTTGGGGTTGGCGCCTGCCCTTCCTGTTCAGCGTGGTGCTGGTGCTGATCGCGCTGTGGATCCGCTCGAGCATGGAAGAATCGAAGGAGTTCGTCGAAAAGGTCGGCCAGCACGGTGAACGCAGCGTGCGGCTGCCGATCGTTGAGGCATTGCTGAAGCACCCCAAGGCTTTCCTGCTGATCATCGCGCTGCGCCTTGCCGAGTTGTTCACGATGTATATCGTGACGGCGTTCGCACTGAACTACTCGACTGCAAATCTGCACATGCCACGCGAGTTCTTCCTCACGATCGGCCTGCTGGTCGGTGCGGTGAGTTGCGTCACGATCCCCTGTTTCGCGTGGCTTGCGGACCGCTTCGGCCGCCGGCGCGTGTACATCGTCGGCGCGCTGGTCGGTATGTTCAGCGCGGTGCCGTTCTTTCTCGCTCTCGAAGCCCGCTCGACGGTGTGGATCGTGATCTTCGCCGTCATGCTCGCCAACATCGCCCACGACATGGTAGTGAGCGTGCAGCAACCCATGTTCACCGAACTGTTCGGCACCGAGTACCGCTACAGTGGCGCCGGCGTCGGTTATCAGGTGGCAAGCGTGGTCGGCGGCGGCTTCACACCGTTTATCGCAGTGGCGCTGGTCAGCTTTGCCGGCGGCTCCTGGCATCCGGTGGCGGCTTATCTCGCGATCGGCTGCCTGATCTCGGTACTGGTGGCGGCGAAAATGAAGACCGGGCGCGCGGTCGCCTGATTCTCATCGGTGACTGTTGCGGCGGGTCGGCTTGGCGAAAGCGCCAGTGCCGGCCCGTTTGCTTTTGGGTGCTGGATTTCTTGCGGATAGCGGTACTTCACCGGCTTCACACCCCCCCTGTCTCCCCAGCCCCCTTCCTCCGCTTTTTTTTCCGATTCTGGACCCTGATTGCCCGGCATTCGGTAGTCCGTTCCAGGCGTTCGTGCCGCATTGCCGCAACTCGACAGATTACGGTCGTATTTCACCAGGCTAATGCCTTATGCATTTGCATCTCATATTGCAAAGGTCAAGTTCGCGTCCTATCGTTCGTCGCAGGAGGTTCCATATCAAATTAACGCACGTTATATGAAATATTAATACATATATCGGCGGCGTGCAGACTCGCAATTTTTGCGCCGCGACACTAAAGCATCATGTAAGAAACGCCGATAACAAAGAATTCGTCACGGGAGACCGACCATGAGTAGCATCACCGAGCCGAGCGGGAATTCAGGCTCCGCCCCATTCTTTTCCAAACGGGCCACCGTCGCGAAACCCGGGTTTTCGCGCTGGATGGTTCCGCCCGCGGCCCTCGCCGTTCACCTCTGTATCGGCCAGGCGTACGCCTTCTCCGTGTTCAACGGTCCGCTGACCAAAGTCATCGGCATTACGCAATCCACCGCTGACGACTGGTCGCTGACCTCGCTCGGCTGGATCTTTTCGCTGGCGATCGTGTTCCTGGGTTTGTCGGCGGCGTTTGCCGGCAAGTGGCTCGAACATGTCGGTCCGCGCCGCACGATGTTCACCGCCGCGTGCTGCTTCGGCGGCGGCTTCCTGGTCTCCGCGCTCGGCGTGTATCTGCATCAGATCGCGCTGCTCTACCTCGGCTACGGCGTCATCGGCGGGATCGGACTCGGCCTCGGTTACGTGTCGCCGGTGTCGACGTTGATCCGCTGGTTCCCGGACCGTCGCGGTATGGCAACCGGCATGGCGATCATGGGCTTCGGTGGCGGCGCGATGATTGCCGCGCCTTTGTCGGTGGCGTTGATGAACCATTTCCGCAGCGCGACCAGCATCGGCGTGGCCGAGACCTTCGTTGTGCTCGGCATTGCGTACTTCATCTCGATGTCGATTGGCGCACTCGCGATTCGCGTGCCGCCGGCAGACTGGAAGCCGGCCGGCTGGACGCCGCCCGCGACCAATCAGAAGAAGATGATTTCGCGCAACCACGTGCACATCGATCAGGCGTTGAAGACGCCGCAGTTCTATCTGATCTGGCTGGTGCTGTTCCTCAACGTGACCGCCGGCATCGGCATTCTCGGCCAGGCTTCGGTGATGATTCAGGAAAGCTTCAAGAACACCGTGACGGCTGCCGCGGCGGCCGGTTTCGTCGGTCTGCTGTCGCTGTTCAATATGGGCGGCCGTTTCGTGTGGGCCTCGGCTTCGGACTGGATTGGGCGCAAGAACACCTACTTCATCTTCTTCGCGCTTGGCGCCGTGCTGTATTACCTCGTGCCCGGCTTCGCCGCATCCGGCCAGATTGCCCTGTTCGTGCTCGCGTACTGCGTGATCCTGTCGATGTACGGCGGCGGCTTTGCGACGGTGCCCGCGTATCTTGCGGACATGTTTGGCACCGCGTTCGTCGGCGGCATTCATGGCCGCCTGCTGACCGCCTGGGCCGCGGCAGGTGTCGCGGGTCCCGTGCTGGTGAATTACATCCGTGCGTATGAAGTGGCGCACGGCGTTGCAAAGGCGGATGCCTACACGATGACGATCCACATCATGGTTGTGCTGCTGGTGATCGGCTTCGTCTGCAACCTGCTGGTCAAGCGTGTCGACGACAAGCACCACATGACCGACGCACAACTCGCCAAAGGCGCCTAAGGGGACTCGCATGTCGACCATTCAAGCCGTTCATCCGACCAACAAGGTCAAGCTCGCCGTCTTCTGGCTGTATGTGACGCTGCCGCTGGCATGGGGTGTGATCAATACACTCTCGCAAGCGACGAAGCTGTTCAAGTAAGTGTTGCACCGCCGCCCCGCACGATCGAACGTGCGGGGCGTCAGAAAAGCTTGTCGACGCGCGCGCAGGCCGCGCGCGTTCTCCTACCCTCCTTCTGCGGTTACCACTGGTACGCCGCGCCGGCGCCGACTGTCGTCGCAGCAGAACTGATGCCCGCCCCGAGCTTCACCTTGATGCTCTGCGTGACACGGGCCGACAAACCCACCGCCACTGCCTGATAGCCCTTAAAGCCGGCCGTCCCGACACCGATTGCGAGGTTCTTGTTCGCATCGACCTCCGGAACCATGGTCAACGCAATAGCCGACGCCGTGCCCGAATACGCATTGCGCGCGATATCGTTCATGCCGCCCTGGAACTGCTGCATATTCACGGCGTCACCCGGTGCCTGCCCCGCTGCGACGTTGGTAATGCGGCGCTCGTTGCCGGTCGAACCAACCGAAACCGTGTTCGACTGATCGGCCACCGAGCCTTCGCCGATCGCGACCGAGTTCGGTGCACTCGCTTTCGCGCCGCCGCCGATCGCCACGGTGCCGTTGCCGATCGCCTGCGCCGCATTGCCCGAACTGTTGACGGCGACATATGAGCTGCCCGTGACCTGAGTATTCTTCACCGCCTGACCGAGGTCCCCGATCTGCTGACCGAGGTTGCCAATCTGTTGATTGGTGTTCCAGAGTTGCGCGCCGGTGACCGCATCGGTGCTGGTGGACGACACCTCGCCATCCTGCAGGTTGGTGAGCGTGACCTTCGACGCATTGGCTGCCGTGCCGCCGAGCGTGACCTTGTCGTGCGCGGAACTGTCGTACTGGACCGCATTCGCCACCGAACCGCTGATGTTGCTAATCGTGGTTTGCAGCCCGGCAATGTCACTGGTGTTCTGGGTCACGCGGCCATCCAGATTGCTGATCGCGCTGCCGACGTTGTTCACGACCGTGCCACCCACGCTGTACGAGGGCGCCGTCACCGAGCCGTCCGAATTGACCGTCGAGCCACCACCGAGCGCCACCGCAGTACTTGCCGCGTGCGTATAGAGTTGCGAGCCGTTGATCGCATCCGCGCTCGCGGCGTTGACCGCGCCGGACGCCACGCCGGTGACCACACGGTTGCCCGCCGTACCGGCCATGTTGATCAGCGTGCCGTCCGTCGTCGCGCCGACGTTGATGATGCGCGACACGGAATCTTGCGTGACGATGCCAATGCCGCCGGTCTCCATGTTTTGCTGCAAGGTGGTTAGCCCGCTGTCGAGCGAGCCGAGCGCATCGCCGACGGTGGTCTGCGTGCCGCCCTGCATATGATAGGTGGGACCGGTCAGCGAACCGTCGGCATTGATCTGCGCGCCGCCGCCGAGTGCAGCCGCCACCGGCTTGAGCTGCCCGAGGTTTACCGCGGACGTATCCGTGGTGCCGGCCGCGATCCCCGTCAGTTCGCGTGCGCCGGCGGTGCCGGTGAAATCGACGCTGGCGCCGTCGGTGTCCTTGGCGACAGTGAGATTGCGCGACATCTGATCCTGCTGGACAAGCCCGAGCTCGCCGTTCGTGATCTGATTCGTGATGTTGCTCACGTCCCCTTCGATCGTCGTGGTGCGCGCGTCGAGGTTGGTGATCTGGGTGGTGTTGTCCGTGACACGCTGATCGAGGTTGGTGATGCTGCCGGTGTTAGCGGCGATGTCGCTGGTGTTCTGCGCGACCGCCTGGTTGGTCGCGAACAGTTGCGAACCGTTGACGGCGTCTGAACTGTCGGCGGCGAGTGCTCCGGCGCGCACGTTGGTGACTCGAACCGGGGTGCCAATGTTGCCTAACGTCACCGTGTCGTGCGAGGTCGAGTCGTATTGAACCGAGTCGGCGCTCGCCGAAACGCCGGCTGTCACAGCTGCCGCGAGGGCCGCGCCTACGTCGTTATAGCTGTTTCCGCCGATGTTGTAGACGGGCTGCTTGAGCGTTCCGTCCGGATTGATTTTCGCGCCGCCGCCTAGCGCTGCCGCCGTGCTCGCAGTATTCGCATACAGCTGCGCGCCGTTCACCGCCTGATCGCTGACGGCATTGATCGCACCTGCAGCCACACCAGATATCGAACGGTCGCCGCCAGTGCCCGCCATATTGACACGCGCCCCGTCAGTCGTCGCGCCGACAAGCAAATCATGAGACGTTGGATCTTGTGTCACCAAACCGACAGTGCCGGCGTTGATTTGCGTCTGCAACGACGACAATCCGGTGTCGAGCGAACCGAGTGCGCTACCCACCGTGGTCTGGGTGCCGGCTTGCACATGATAGGTCGGGCCGGTTACTGAACCGTCCGTATTGACGGCGGCCCCGCCCCCAAGCGACGAGACGACCGGACTGAGCTGGCCGAGATTGACCGCGGAACCTGCCGTCGTACCCGCTGCTACGCCGAGTAATTCGCGCGGACCGATGGTCCCGGTGAAGTCGACGTGCTTGCCGTCCGTGCCTTTTGCAACGGTCAAGTCATGGGAGACGGGGTCTTGCTGGACGAGACCGATCGTACCGTTGTTGATGTTCGTGGTGATGCCGGCAATATCCACGGTGTTCTGCGCGACCGCCTGGTTGGTACTGTAAAGCTGCGCGCCCGTGACGGCGTCCGAACTATAGGCTGACAGCGCACCATCCGCGATGTTAGTGAGCTTGACCGGCGCGCCCGCATTGCCCAGTGTCGCGGTGTCGTGCTTTGCGCTGTCGTACTGGAGCGCGTCAGCGCTGCCCGCCGCGCTGCTTTTCGCAACCGCAGCCAAAGCCGCGCCGACATCGTTGTAGGTCGTCCCGGCGATGGTGTAAGCCGGTGTGGCGATCGAGCCGTCCGGGTTGATCGCCGCACCGCCGCCGAGCGCCGAGGTCACGCCCTTGAGTTGACCTATGGTCGCAGCATCGGAATCGAACGTACCATCGGCCACATTAATGATTTGACGGCGCAGCGTAGCGCTACCCACGGCCACCGAATTTACCCGGTCGGCCACCGATCCGCTACCGAGTGCCACCGAGCCTGGTGTGTTGACCTGCGCGTTCGTACCCAGCGCCAGCGCATTAGTTGCGCTAGTTGCTGTGAAGGTGTTGGTTCCCATGGCGACGGAGCCATCGCCGTTCGCCATGCTGCTCGTTCCAAGCGACAAGCTATCGGCACCTTCAGCATCAGCCCTGTAGCCGATCGAAACGCCGTTGGTTGCGTCGAAGCCACTTGATGCGCCTGCTCCCACGACAGTAGCGTTCACCGCCAATGCCGCCGCAGCAGCGCCGATCGCGGTCGACCCGCTACTGCCGGCGGCGGCCTGAGCGCCGACCGCTGTCGCATTGACCCCGGTCGCTGCCGCGGTCGGTCCGACCGCCATCGCATTCATGTCTGTTGAGGTATGCGTCGCCACGCCAACCGTGACGTTCTCGCTCACGGCAATGTAGTCGGTCACGGGAGGCACCGCAGAAACCGCCGCGAGACTCATCGAACTAGCTTGAGCACTGCCCACCCGCTGCACTGCGGCGACCGACGGATGACCCGCGAACGCGCTTGCATTATTGATCGCCACCGCCAACTGTTCGGGCGTGGCGGCATCGCCGGTAGCCAGATTTGCCGAGTCTGCAGATTGCGTTGCCGGCGTTCCCTCCATATTGATACACCCTTGGGTCTCTACCCCACAGTCCGCCGCACTCACCGGCAGCGAAAACGCCAACGCGCCCAACAACCCCGCGCCGGCCGCCACCAGCGCCCCGCATGCCGATGTGCCTTTCGCGCCACGGCTCTTCACCACCTCGGATGCCGCGACGTAGGTACGGGTCGTTTTATTCCAAACAGTCTTGTAAGTCTTATTCAACATTCCTCCCAATCATTTTTATCGAAACACAGCCACCAAGATTTTTCTTAAGAAATCCTAATCATTTAACTTAAACATTGAGAAATTTAAGAATGCACCGCACGTTCACTGACCGACAAACACGTCGCCGCTCGTTTGCCGCCACTCAACGAGATGACGGACATACATATCTACCCGAAACGTCGAAGAACTTAAGAATGCATCGCGCTTTCACCTGGTCGACAAACGCGAGGCCATAGTTTGCCGTCCGCTTACAAGCTGGCGAATACGAAAACTCCTAAAAGCAATTTTTTCGCTTGAATAAGTACAAACGACATACCCCGTTTAGGACGCAAAGTGCCAAACGTCTTAGATCGACGGGGATATCTTTAGGCGACATTAAGACGCGCTCTTAACGCTTCTTAAACCAGGGGAGCGGGCATTGAGATCACGACGTGACACCGTGCGCCACACGGGCAACGAGCGAAAAAAAGCGAGCGGTCTGATGCCGCTCGCCGAGGTAGACACGACTAAGTGTCGAGGCGCGAGAGCGGTTAGACCGCCCCGGGCGCCTCCAGTACTCATTTTATGCAGGGAAAATTAACCAGGATCAGGACGCGTTATCCACAAACGGCGCAAACACCACACCGCCGCCTTAGATCTTCTCGAACAACACATCCTGCGCACCTTCCCACAGCACCTTGGTGCCAAGTTCGCGCAGCTTTTCCTTGCCTTCGACGATGGTCAGGAAGTGATTACCCGCAAGCTGACCCATCTTGCTGGCGAAGCAGCACGAACCGTACGCGAGAATGATCTCCGTTTCGCTGTAACCGCCCGGATAGAACAGGATGTCGCCTACCGACGGATGGCTTGTGTGATTTTCGAAGCCGACTGCCGCGCCGTCGTTCTCGAGTTTGAAGTCGCCAAGCGGAACCCAGCAGCCCTCGCCGCTCCAGCGCACGTGGATGATCTTCTGACGGTATGGCAGGAGCTTCAGAAACGCAGCCACGGTTTCCGGCGCATCAGGATGGGTTTCGGCGGTAAAGACGTGGCCGCAGGAGGTGATTCGAAGTCGGGTCATCGCTAGGTATCCGGTGTGACGGGTTGAATGGAAGGGTCGGTCAGACGCCGGCTGGGGCCAGGCTGTAGGCGCAACATTCTGTCGGCCGGTGCAATGCTTCGACAGATACAGTTGCCGTGCATCTGGTCAGGCCAGTTGATCCAGTGGCTGCGGCAGCCGCACATCGCGCAGGCCGCCACCAGCCAGTGGCGACCCGGCGCGAACCACCGCAACCCAGCAGGCACAACGGTTGCACGCGGCTTCGTGCTTCACCATATTGAATCCGAAGGCTCCAGGACTGGCCGGATCAGCATCGAGGCCTGTCCATGCCAGGTTCATCCCGAACAGCGCCACGAAAGTTCGTAGTTTGCAAGCCGCGCAATGCACAGCACACTGCGAAACGTGCGTAATTTCCGTTGCGGCGATTCATTGAACCCCGCCTTCGATGACCCACCGCGGCCGGCCCCGATACGCTGTGCCGCGCGGCGACCGGCCATTCCGCGCTGCACGGCAGCACAGCATATCGCGATCGGCGAACGCCTGCGTGTCCTCAATCGTCGGCACGCTGCCCGGCCATCGCATGCTGGCGAGCCACACAATATCCAGCCGCGCAACCGACTCTCAGCCGCGCAGCCGGTAAGCAAGCGGCGTCACGCCGTAGCCACGCTTGAACTGCACGGAGAAATGACTGGCATTCTCGAAACCAACCGCGATCGCGATTTGCAGCACCGGCTGATCGGTGGCCCGCAGCAGCCGCGCAGCCTCCTCGAGCCGCAAGCGCGTCACGAACTGATGAGGCGTTTCACCGGTCTCGCGGCGGAACACACGAGCAAAGTGGAAGCTGCTTAACCCGGCCTGCACAGCCAGTTCGCCGATAGCCAGATCGGCGGCAAGATTGGCGCGAATGTAATCCGTTACACGGCGGATGCGGCGTGGCACCAGGCGCTCGGGATGAGGCGGCAGGCCGGTCTCGGCGTGACCGCCGCGCGAGTAATGTTGCAACAGATGAGCGGCGAGCGCGTGGGCCAACGCGTCGACATACAGCCGCGAGTCGGTGGGGTCGCCCGCGGCGCGATGCAACGCGCCGAGCATCGCGGCGATCAGTGGATCGTGAAACTGCATGGCGTCGCCAAGCGACAGCTCGCGTGAGCCGCCCAGCTCCATCTGGTCGGCGACGCTGTCGATCAGGCTGCGCTCCAGGTGCAAATGGACGGTCGACAGCGGCTCATCGCTGATCGAACGCCAGCGCCACGAGATCGGCACGGGCGGCACGAACCAGACGTCGCCCACGCGCAGCTCGGCGCTCTCCCAGCGCCCATTCAGGTTGCGCTCGAGATATTCGGCGCCGCTGCCGAGCGTCATCAGCGTGACGTCCTGCAGGCCAGGCGCCTCCAGCAGTTCCTGCTCGTCCGGTTCGAGATACGAGCGCAGCACCAGGTGCCGCCAGGGGCGATCCACGCTCGACACCAGTTTCTGGCCCGCCATATAGCGGTCGTAGGCAAGCGTCGTTGTCAGCTTTGGAATTTTTGCCATCACGTCTCTTTCTGGGAGGTCCTATATGCACATGAGCAAACCCTGCCACACCCACGTCGCCGGTTAGAGGTCAGCGCAAGATCTCAAAAATGATAGCAAGGAACCGGCTACCGTAATATTTGGAAATAGTTAATCATCCAGGTTGTCGTCCATCACGCGTTTCGAACGCCGGAGCTACCGTTTCATGGAACACGAATGCGATACGCTGCCGCATTGGCTGACCGGCTCGCCGCAAGGCGAAGCCAGCCACGTGTCGGCGGCTTACAACTCAGCGGTTACCGCTCAACCGGCTTACCCGGCCGGCACGCGGCAACCCGAGAAATCAGCCCACGCGGCTGAAGCATCCAGGGCATCCACCCGCACCGCATCAGGCATGGCGCCCGCAGGTTTTCTCACGCTCTTCACCGAGGAGGAGATCGGCACGCCCTCGCCCGCCGCGCGGCGGGCCGCGCCGATAATCAGTCCGCTGGTTCGATTTGGCAGCGCGCAGGACCGCATCGAATTCGTGCGGCGGCGCATCAGGCAACTCGGCTTCGACTCGTTCAGCTATTCGGCCACGCGCACCACCGCGCATCACAAGACGATGTTCGTGCTGACCAGCTACGAGTCGCAGGCATGGCTCACGCGCTATTTCCGCGAGCGTTATTTCGAGCTCGACCCGCGCGTCGCGCTGGCGTCGCCGACCGGCATGCCGTTCCTCTGGAACACTGTCGACATGCGCGCCGACCTGCCGCGCGCGCAAATGCGCAGTGAAAGGCTCGGCGGCCTGATCGACATGCTGGAGGCCACCGGCCGCAAAAGCGGGATTCTCACGCAGATGCCGCTGCCCGAGCCGGAACTGAGCGCGAGTCTGTGCTTCAACTCAGAGGTCGGCAACCCGCGCTGGATGACGGAATCGATCGTGGCCGAAACGCTGATGTTCGCGCACACGATCCACGAATTCATCTGGACGCACGCGAAGAGCGTGATCGGCATCGCGCCCGCGCAGCAGCAGCGCGTCTCGCTGAGCGAATTGCAGCATGCGGTGCTGAAGGCGGTCGTGCAGGGGCAGCGCGACAAGGAAATTGCCTACTTCCTCGGGCTGTCGCCGCATAACGTCGACTACCACTTGCGGCGTCTGCGGCAGTTGTTCAACGTGCGCAATCGCGTGCAGTTGATCAACGTGGCGCAGGGGTATGTGACGTAGGAGAGACAAAAAAGCGAGCTGCGGCCGGCGCGCGTGTCGAACCGGCCGCAGTCTTTGAACCTTAGCGCCGCACGATGCGCGGCGGCGAACCTCAAACGCTGCGCATCGTGCGCAGGCAATCCGCCGCGAGTTGCTGGTAAATCCGGGTTCCGGACGATTTCGCCACGATCTCGTCTTCGCTCAGGGTGCGCACCACGCGCCCTGGCACCCCGGCCACCAGCACGCCCGCGGGCACCCGCCAGTCCTTCTTGACGAACGCGCAAGCGGCCACGATGCTTGTCGCGCCGAGCACGACGCCGTCCATCACGACGGCATGCATGCCGACCATCGTGTTCGGTTCCAGGGTCGCGCCGTGAATGATCGCGCTGTGCCCGACATGACTGTCGACGCCAAGCCGGCAAGCATTCGCCACGCCGGTGTGCAGCACACAACTATCCTGCACGTTGCTGCCGCGCTCCACCACCACCGCGCCGAAATCCCCCCGCAGGCTCGCAAGCGGCCCGATGTAACAGCAGGCGCCCACCGTCACGTCGCCGATCAGCACGGCGCTCGGGTGAACGTACGCCGACGGATCGACGCGCGGCCGCTTGCCGTTGAATTCGTAGAGCGCCATCGTGCCGCCGTGCCGGTTCAGCTCGCGTCCGCGAGCACGTGGTAATCGTCCGCACCCCAGTACGCACGCATGCGCAGAATCTTGCCGGCGGCGTCGAAGTCCATCACGTCGGTCACGTCGATGTGTGCGGGCCGGCCGTCCTGCGCCGTGATATGCACGCGAAAGCTGATCGACGCGCTATTGCCGTGCGAGCCGCGCGGCGGCGCCATCAGTTCGAGCCGGGCGCCCACCGACGTCGCGTATGTATAGAACGTTTCGATCTCGCTTTTGCCCTCTTTCAAGGGCGTGCCGACCGGGTCTTCGATGCTCGCGTTATCGGCGAACAGCGCGATGACGCGCGAAGCGTCGGCCGCATTGAACGCCTCGATATAGTCGACGAGGCGGGCCTTCATGTTTTCGCTGGTGTTCATCCGTCCTCCTAGCGTGCGGTGTAGCCGCCGTCGATCACCAACTCCGTGCCGGTCACATAGCGGCCGGCCGGCGACACCAGATACAGAATGCCCGCTGCAATATCCTGCGGATCGCCGATCTTCGCGAGCGGCACGAGCGTTTTCATATGCGCGAAAATCTGCTCCGGGTCACCGAGCTTTTCGAACGCCTCTTCCAGCAGCGGTGTGCGGATAAAGCCGGGATGCACGGAATTCGCGCGAATATTCTGCGTGGCGTACAGCATCGCGTCGGTCTTCGCCATCAGCCGCACCGCACCTTTCGAGGCGTGATACGCCGGCACGTCCGGGCCGCCAACCAGCCCATACATCGACGACAGATTCACGATCGAGCCGCCGCCCGCCGTCAGCATGTGCGGAATCGCGTACTTGGTGCAGAGGAACACGCCCGTCACATTGACGTCGATGACCTTCTGCCATTGCTGCAGCGTCATTTCGTGCGTGGGCAGATTCGCACCTTCGATACCGGCGTTGTTCACCAGCGCGTCGAGCCGCCCAAAGCGGGTGGCGATTTCTCCGAACACGCGCTGCACGTTGTCTTCCTGCGTGACGTCCATCTTCCAGAACGCCGCGCGGCCGCCCGACTCATTGATCTCGGCGACCAGCTGCTCGCCCGGTTCCGTCAACACGTCGAGCACCGCGACCGCCGAACCGGCCGCCGCCAGCGTGCGTGCTGTCTGCGCACCGATGCCGCGCGCACCGCCCGTGATGGCGGTCACCTTGCCGCTCATGTCGAATAGTTGATGGGGAAATGTCATACCGTCTCCGTCATGTTGTAGTTGGGGTTTCTGCGGCGCATGGCGTTGGGTCGGCCGCACCGGTCACACCATTCGCGCCATTCGCGCCATTCGCGCCGCATCCGAAGCATGCCTCAAGCGGCGTGCTGCTCCGCGAGAAATTCCAGACATTCGCGATTGAAATATCGCCGATGCTCGACCATCACCCAGTGGCCACAGCGATTCATCAGAACAAAGCGCGCGTCGGCGCAGTGTTCGAGAAAACGCATCGCGCCGCTGGCCGGATTGAAGCGGTCGTCCGTGCCCCAGAAACCCAGCACCGGGCATTTGAGTTCGCCGAGGCGGTCAGTCAGGTTGGGCACGCGCATCGTCGACAGCACTTCGGGCGGCTGCTGCTCGCACACGGCGAGACGCTCTTCGACCAGCGCATCCGTGACGAGGCTGCGATCGAATACCAGCAGTTCGAGCAATTGCCGCATCGTCAGGCGGTTCATCTGGCGGTTCGTGAAGAGCGACACCATCTTCTGGATGCCCTCCATTTTGAAGTAGGTCTCGCGCTCCTCGACACCGCCTGGGGCCATCATGATCAGGCTGTCGACGTCGTCGGGATAGTCGAGCGCGTATTGCAGTGCGATCGCTCCGCCGAGTGAATTGCCGAGCAAGGTCGCCCGGCCAATGCCGTTCGCGGCGAGCTGCGCGCGCAACGCGCTGACGAAGAAATCGAGCGTGTAGTTCACGTCCGCGGGCTTCGACGACGCGCCATAGCCCGGCAGATCGACCACGATCGCACGATGACCGGCCGCGGCGAACTGCGGGTAGTTATGCTTGAAGTTGCTGAAGCCGCTCGCGCCAGGACCGCTGCCATGGATGAATACAACGGGCGCACCGCTGCCGGCTTCGAAGTGATGCAGCGTCAGGCCGCCGGGGACTTCCGTGAAAATCCCCTTGGGCGCCTGCAGGGTGGGCGGCGCGCTGCGTGACTTGTCTTGCGCGTTACCGTGCGCGTCGGCGTGTTGTGACTCCGTGGGCGTTGCGTTCATGCGCGCTTGTCTCCTAGCTCGCGCCGCGCTCGTCGGCGCGGCAGATTGTATGAGGGTCGCCAGCGAAAACATCATCCCTTCGAATCCGCAGCGGGGCATCGTCTTTTCAGACTACGAGGCAGCGCCGCATTTCTCCTACCATCGGCCCCACATGAACAGAGGGAGACAGCGGCAATGACAGGGTTCGATTTCAGCGGCAAGGTGGTGCTGGTAACGGGCGGCACCAAAGGGATCGGCGCGGCCATCGCGCAAGCTTTCGGAGATGCGGGCGCAACGGTGTACGTGTGCGGACGCACGCCGCCCGCGAGCGTAGCGGCGGGTTCACAAACGAGCCTGCAGACGGGGGCGCAGGAGGGTCTTCGTGCGGGTTTGCAGGCAGGGCAGCACGAAGATCGACATGCGGGGTCTCCTGCGGGGTCTCCTGATTCGCCGACAGGTTTGCAGACGGGCTCGCAGGCGAACCTGCATTCGGCCTCACGTCAGAAAGCCCCGCGCTTCATCGCCGCGGACGTGCGTGACATCGACACTATCGACGCCATGCTCGCGCAGATCGAACGCGAATCCGGCCGGCTCGACGTGCTCGTCAGCAATGCCGGCGGTGCGCCGTTCGCGCTCGCCGCGCAGGCCTCGCCGCGCTTTACCGAAGCCGTCATCCGCCTGAACCTGGTGGCGCCGCTACACATCGCGCAACGTGCGAATGCGCTGATGCAACAGCAACCGGAAGGCGGTGTCCTGCTGTTCATCGGCAGCGTGAGCGGTTTGCGGGCGTCGCCGGGAACAGCGGCTTATGGCGCAGCGAAAGCCGGCCTGCTGAATGCGGTGCGCTCGCTCGCGGTGGAATGGGCCCCCAAGGTTCGCGTGTGCGCGGTGAGCCCGAGTCTCGTCGAAACCGAAGCCGCCACCAGCGGCCATACGGGGTCCTCTCCGGCAGACGGCGAGGCCGCACTCGACAACATCACCGCGACGATTCCCGCAGGCCGTCTTGCCAAACCCGGCGATATCGCGTCCGCGTGCCTGTTCCTCGCTTCGCCACACGCCGCCTACGCATCGGGCAGCAATCTGATTCTCGAAGGTGGCGGCGAAGTGCCCGCCTTTCTCGCCGCCACCGACCTGCACAAGGCGTTCGCCACAAAGCCATAGACGCATTCACACGCGCACACCTCGCGTCCCTGGGGCAAGCGACTAGTCCGTTTTGACGATTCTCGCGCCGCACGTGCCCCCTAACCTCTGATCACAACAAATTTCAGATGTGACCACAGAGGAGACAGGATGCAGATCAACGGAACACAACAGCGCGTACCGGTAATGCGCGCGGTGTGCGCGGCATGCAGACTCGCCGTGCTGGCAGCGGCGTCGGCAGCGACGATAACAACGTTCGCCACCCCGGCTTACGCGGGCGACACAGTGAATCTCGGCACGGACACCACGCTCGATTACAACTTCACACTCGGCTATGGCCTGGGGATGCGCACGCGCGCGCCGAGCGGCAATCTGCTGACACCGGAGAACATCAACGGCGACGACGGCGACCGCAACTTCGCGAAGAACAAGCTGATCGAGAATCAGGTGAGCCTGCTCGGCGAAGTGAACCTCAAGCACGACGACTGGGGTGTCTTCGTGCGGGCCAACGTGTTCTACGATCAGGCATACCAGCACCCGAACAACAACGACGCGCCTTACACCGTCAACCATAGCGGCGCGTACAACCAGTTCACCAGCGATGCGAGCTATTTTGCCGGCGGACACCCGCAGTTGCTCGCAGCCTACGCGTACGACACGATCCACCTGGGCGGCACGAGTCTGAACGTCAAGGTGGGGGACCAGGTCGTCGCGTGGGGCGAAAGCGTGTTCTTTCCGAACATCGCGGGCGCCCAGGGGCCTGCCAATGCCACCGCGTCGTATGTAGCCGGAGCGGAGGTCAAGGACATCCTGCTGCCAGTTCCGCAGATTTCGACGCAGTGGCAACTCGCGCCTAACTTCAGCCTGCTCGGCTATTACCAGTTCGCGTTCGAGCCTAACCAGCTGGTGCCGCCGGGCGCTTACTGGAGCTACTCGGACGTTGTCGGTCCCGGCGCGCAATACATCATCGGCCCCGGCGGCATCAAGATTCCGCGCGGCAACGACATCCGGCCGAACGGCGACGATCAGTGGGGCCTGGGCGCACGCTGGCGCGTCTTCGGCGACACCGAAATCGGTGCGTACTACCTGCACTACAACGACATGAATCCGAGTGTCGTGACGACGTACTTCCCGTCGCTGCAGTACCAGGAGAAGTACTTCGACCACATCAAACTCACCGGCCTGAGCTTCTCGACCGATCTGAACGGCGTGAACGTCGCTGGTGAAACGTCGTACCGGCAAGGCGCCGCGGTGCTCGTGAACACACCCACGGGTGCGCAATCGACGCGCGGCGACGTATGGCAATCGAATCTCTCGGCGATCTATTCGATCGGACCGACCTTCCTTGCCGCATCGCAAACGCTGGTGGGTGAAATCTCGTATGTGCACGCCGGCAACCTCACGCCGATTATGGGCTCGACGACGCTCACGAACACGCGTAATTCCGCCGCCTTCGAGGTGGCATGGACGCTCAGCTACAAGAACGTGTTCAGCGGCTGGGACGTCGACGTGCCGCTCACTTATGCCGACGACTTCACCGGCCAATCCGCGCTATCCGGCGCACTTGGTTCGCTGACGGGCGTGGGTGACCACCGCGTGACGGTCGGTGTGAACTTCACGCGCCTGAGCAACCTGAAACTAGGGATCGTCTACGCGAAATTCCTGGGCAACCCGAATCCGGTTAACCGGCCGCTCGCCGATCGCGATTATGTGCTCGCGACCGCGACCTACTCGTTCTGATGTTGCGCGCCGGAATGAACCGCTGCGGCGAGTCTCCGGCGCATCACAACATGCTGCGCCCTTTGAATCAGCCGTCTTTTTACTGCAAGAGGATTTGGTCATGAGTCGAATTTTCAATCCCACATTGCGTGTCTGCGTGTTCGCGGCAGGCGCCGCGCTCGCCGCCGCATCAGGCGCCCCATCGTTCGCCAAAACCAGCCCGGAAGATCTCGCCAAACTCGAAGGCCCGCTCACGCCGATGGGCGCCGAGCGCGCGGGCAACGCCGACGGCACGATCCCCGCGTGGAGCGGCAAATGGTTCGGCACGCCGCCGGGCGTCGACTACAAACCGGGCCAGCGCTTCCCCGATCCGTATGCGAACGAGAAACCGCTCTTTGTGATCACCGCGCAGAACATGCAGCAATACGAAGCGCGCCTCACCGACGGCGAGAAAGCCATGCTCAAGAAGTATCCGGACAGCTTCAAGATTCCGGTCTATCCGAGCCACCGCGATTTCAGCTATGGCGACGCCGTGTACAAGGACATCCGCCTGTACGCCCCCACCACTACGATGACGAAAGACCAGAACGGTCTGAAAGATTTCCCGCCGGTCACGCCGTTCCCGGTGCCGAAGAACGGGGTCGAAGCGATGTGGAATCTGCGCTTCGCATCCGCAGTCGAAGGCGAAACCGCAACCTACGACCAGGCCGTGGTCTACCCCGACGGCAATATTGCATGGGGCAAGGTGCAGTATGCGATTTACGGGCCGCGCAGCGCGGACCATTTCGATCCGAAGAACGCGCTGAACGCGAAGAGCTTTTTCCGTCAGACCACGATGCTGCCGCTATCCGATCGCGGCACGATCATCACCGGCTTCGAGATGTGGGACCAGGAAGGCTCCGACACTCGCCGCACGTGGTCGTATAACCCGGGCACGCGGCGCGTGCGGCAAGCGCCGGAATTCGGCTTCGATCAGCCCGAAGGTCCAGGCGGCTTTCGTACCGTCGACGACGACCGCCTCTTCAATGGCTCCGGCGAACGTTACGACTGGAAGATCATCGGCAAGCGCGAAGTGTATGTGCCGTACGACAACTACAAGCTGATGGACCCGTCGATCAAATACACCGATATCCTGACCAAGGGTCATGAGAACACGCAGTACATGCGCTTCGAACTGCATCGCGTGTGGGTGTTGCAAGCCACACTCAAGTCCGGCTATCGCCATCAATACGCGAAACGGGTGCTGTATCTCGACGAGGACACGTGGAACGCAGTCGCCGCCGACAACTACGACGCACGCGGTACGTTGTGGCGCACCAACCTGGCCCCGACGCTCTACGCGTACGACGCCAAATCGTTCTACTCGACCGCCGTCTTCTATCACGACCTGATCTCGGGCGCCTATTACGCGGACCGTCTGGCGAATCAGGAACCGATGCCCGTACTCACACGCGGCTCGCAACTGACCGAAGCGTACTTCTCGCCTGATGCGATTCGCGGCGCGGGCAATTGATTTCGTTGCGCCTCTATTGAAGCCACGGCCGGGGACGAATTCAGGTTCAGCCCCGGCGCTTTTCCCTTTCCAATTGCGGTCGTCATGACTTCGACACTTCACACCACACTCGGCGACGAGCTTTACCACGCATGGCGCGAGCGCGCGCCTATCGCACCGTTCTCGGCGCGCGCCGGCGGTTTGTCGCTCGCCGACGCTTACCGCGTGCAGCAGCACTTCGTCGCGCGTCGCATCGAAGCGGGCGAAACGATCGTCGGCAAGAAGATCGGCGTGACGAGCCAGGCCGTGCAGGACATGCTCGACGTGCGTCAACCCGATTTCGGCGTGCTGCTTTCCGGCATGCATTACGTCGCCGGCGAGGACATCCCGATCGCAAAGCTGATCGCGCCGCGCGCGGAAGGCGAAATTGCGTTCTATCTGAAAGACGATTTGCGCGGCCCGGGCATCACGCGAGACGCCGTGCTTGCCGCCACCGAAGCGGTCGGCGCGTGCTTCGAGATCGTCGATTCGCGCATCCGCGATTGGGCGATCCGTATCGGCGACACGGTGGCCGACAACGCGTCATGCGGCGTCTACGTGCTAGGCGAAGAACGCGTCGCGCCGCACGCGCTCGACCTCGCCGCTTGCCGCATGACACTCGACAAGAACGGCACGCGTGCGGCGGAAGGAATCGGCGCCGCCGCGCTGGGCCACCCGGCCGATGCAGTGGCATGGCTCGCGAACACGCTAGGCGAACTCGGCGTGCCGCTGCTCGCCGGAGAAGTCGTCCTGTCGGGTTCGCTGGCGGCCTTGATTCCGGTCGTTTGCGGCGACCAGTTGCACATGCAGATTGAAGGCATCGGCAGTTGTTCCGTGCGCTTCATCTGACCGTTTGACCGTCTTTTCCTTGAGGATGCACTGAATGAGCAAGATCAAATGCGCGTTGATCGGGCCCGGCAATATCGGCACCGATCTGCTGTACAAACTGCGCCGCAGCGCGGTGCTCGAACCCGTGTGGATGGTGGGCGTCGACCCGGACTCCGACGGCCTCGCACGTGCCCGCGAAATGGGGCTGAGAACGACTGCGGACGGCATTGACGGCCTCCTGCCCCATCTGGCCGCCGACGATATCCGTATTGCCTTCGACGCCACGTCCGCGTACGTGCACCGCGAGCATTCCGACAAGCTGACCGCGCGCGGCGTGCGCGTGATCGACCTGACGCCCGCCGCGATCGGTCCGTTTTGCGTACCGCCGGTCAATCTTGCTGCGCAGATCGACCAGCAAGCGATGAACGTCAACATGGTCACATGTGGCGGCCAGGCCACCATTCCGATGGTGTACGCGGTGTCGCGCGTGCAGCGCGTGGTGTATGGCGAGATCGTCGCGACCGTGTCGTCGCGCTCGGTCGGTCCCGGCACGCGCAAGAACATCGACGAGTTCACCCGCACCACGGCGCAGGCGATCGAACAGGTCGGTGGCGCGGCGGCGGGCAAGGCGATCATCGTGATCAATCCGGCGGAGCCGCCGCTGATCATGCGCGACACGATCCATTGCCTGACCGAAACCGATCCGGATGTCGAGGCAATTACGGCTTCCGTGCACGCCATGATCGACGAAGTACGCCAATACGTACCGGGCTATACGTTGAAAAACGGCCCGGTGTTCGATGGCCGCCGCGTGTCCGTGTTCATGGAAGTCGAAGGCCTCGGCGACTATTTGCCGAAATACGCCGGCAATCTCGACATTATGACCGCTGCTGCCGCGCGCACCGCCGAGCTGTTCGCCCAACAGATGCTTGCCGCATCGCCTGCCACCGCCTGAGGAACCGACTATGTCTTTAGCAGGAACCCGCATTACCGTGCACGACATGACATTGCGTGACGGCATGCATCCCAAGCGCCACCAGATTTCACTCGACCAGATGTGCTCGATTGCGCGCGGACTCGACGCTGCCGGCGTACCGTTGATCGAAGTGACCCACGGAGACGGCCTGGGCGGCGCATCGGTCAACTATGGCTTTCCGGCGCATACGGACGAAGCGTATCTGAGCGCCGTGATTGCGGAAGTGAAACAGGCCAAGGTATCGGCGCTATTGCTGCCGGGCATCGGCACGGTCGATCACTTGCGGCTCGCGCACGGGCTTGGCGTGCATACGATTCGTATCGCGACACATTGCACGGAAGCCGATGTGTCCGAGCAGCACATTGGCCTTGCTCGCAAGCTGGAGATGGATACCGTCGGCTTTCTGATGATGGCGCATATGTCGCCGCCCGAACAACTCGCAAGCCAGGCGAAGCTGATGGAATCGTACGGTGCCAACTGTATCTACATTACTGATTCGGCGGGTTACATGCTGCCTGATGACGTGACGGCACGGATTGGGCTGGTGCGGGCGACGCTGAAGCCGGAGACCGAACTTGGTTTTCACGGTCATCACAATCTGGCGATGGGGGTGGCGAATTCGATTGCGGCTATCGCTGCGGGGGCTAACCGTATTGACGCCGCTGCGGCCGGTCTGGGGGCTGGCGCTGGCAATACGCCGATGGAAGTTTTTATCGCTGTGTGCGAGCGGATGGGGATTCAGACTGGCGTCGATGTGTTCAAGATTTCGGACGTTGCTGAGGATCTCGTTGTGCCGATTATGGATGCGCCGATCCGGATTGATCGCGATGCGTTGACGCTCGGGTATGCGGGGGTCTATTCGTCGTTTTTGCTGTTTGCCAAGCGGGCTGAAGCGAAGTATCGGGTTCCGGCTAGGGATATTCTTGTTGAGATGGGGAGGCAACGGCTTGTTGGCGGGCAGGAGGATATGATCGAGGATACGGCTATTACGCTTGCCCGTGAGCGGGGGGTCACGGTTTAGTGGTTTTTTGCCTGCGCGGCGCTTTGTTGTCTGTTTGCCTGCGGGGGTGGGCCTTGCTTGAGCTGGTTGCCTGTGCGGCGCTTTTTTTGTCTGTGCTTTTTAGGGCTTTGGCCTTTCCTTGAATTGTTAGTGGTCTATTAGCGTTCGCCCCTGTGCGGGGCAGGCACCTACTTTTCTTTGCCGGCTGCAAAGAAAAGTAGGCAAAAGAAAGCAGCTCAAACCGCTAATTCTAAGTGGGAACCGTGGCCTGCAAGGGGTAGTGGCTCCGTGGAATCCGGGCCCTCGCACCTTCAGGCGCTAGTGACAAAGGCATCATCAGCTCCCACTCCGCACTACGTGCGTCGCGGATGGGTCTGCCAAGGAAACCACGGGCCTCGTTCGCGCGTCGTGAGAGCCGTCGGCTTCGCCTCGGCGACGCACCTCTGCATTCACCCGGAAACCCTCGCTCCAAATGATATGTCGGTGTGCTCCAATCACAGTTGCAGTTGCAGTTGCAGTTGCAGTTGCAGTTGCAGTTGCAGTTGCAGTTGCAGTTGCTGCTCCAATCCTAATCGCGGTGACGGTGGTGCAATGACGAGCCACGGTCTGGTAGCGAGACGCGGGTGCGAAAACGCAGTGGTTGGTTTTCTGAAGTACTCTTCGGCGCGCGCAGCGTCGCCGGAAGTATGACGCCCTTGTCACCAGCGCATGCGGGGCACGAGCACAGACTCTACGGAGCCACTCCCCCTTGCAGGCCACGGTTCCCACTTAGAATTAGCGGTTTGAGCTGCTTTCTTTTGCCTACTTTTCTTTGCAGCCGGCCCTCCATGTCAGGCTAGTTGTCGCCTCACCCGAACCGATTGATGTAAAGATGGGGGGCGGACAGCGAATGGGAAATGAAACGCTATTCAGCGGAAACCCGGGAATGGGCAATCCAGCAGATGATGCCGCCGTTCAATCGTGCGGTCATCGAGTTGTCAGGAGCGACGGGCATCACGACGGTGACGCTACGGACCTGGCGGCAAAGTGCAAGACAGACAGGGAAATTCATGCCGGGCAATGGCAAAACCAGCGATCGATGGTCAAGCGCCGACAAGTTCAGGGTGGTGCTGGAGAC